>NZ_JAFMPP010000001.1 GCF_017349315.1 Jiella flava
GCGGTAGCCGGTCGAGATGCGGGCCTGGGTGTCTTCCAACGAGGAGTTGATCATCTGCAGGCTCTGCAGCGCCGTCATCGCGGAAGTATTGGTGTTGATGCTGGTCATAATCTGCGTCCCATACGCAATTACAAGAATTGGGACACTCCGGATCGGCCGGTATAGCGACGCGGCATCATGCCTGCAGTCTGTTCACCGTCGACTGCCTCGCTATGAATAGAGCATGGGGCACGCATCCCTTCCGATCCCTTAATTGAACCAATCCACTAACTTATTTATTCAAATAGGATTTTCTATAGTTAACTCCACCGGAAGAGACATAGTTAATCAAATCTGGCGCGATAAAAGAAAAGGCGGCGAGCGCGCAAATGAAAAGGGCCACCCCGATCGGAGCGGCCCTTGCCACCAAAACCAGTCGCCGTGTCGTGGAGATCAGCCCTTGAAGAGCTGCATGATCGCCTGGCTGGAGGTGTTGGCGATCGACAGCGCCTGCACGCCCAGCTGCTGCTGCGTCTGCAGCGCCTTCAAGCGGGTCGACTCTTCCGTCATGTCGGCGTCCACCAGCGTCCCCACGCCCTTGTCGATGGTATCCATCAGCTTCGAAACGAAGTCCTTCTGCATATCGACGCGGTTCTGGATGGCGCCCAGCGTCGAAGCGGCCGAGGTCACCTGGGACAGCGCCGCATCGACGACGCGGATGTAGTTGTTGATGTCGGTGGAGGTCGCCGAGGAAATGTCGATATCGACCACCGAGGTGGCGCCGGCCGAGGCTGAACTGGTGGCGACGTTGGTGGTGGCGAGACCGAGCGCGGCCGCGGTCGTGCCTGCCGTGCCGCCGGATGCGGAGGTGTCGGAGGCCGGGCTGATGGTGAAGTCGCTGGTCGAGGTGAAGACGACGTTGCCAGTCGAATTGACGTTGACGGCGATGCCCTGGATGTCGGCATCCTTCAGCGCCTGGGTCAGGACCGAGGCGAGATCGGCGTTCGACCGGATAGACTGACCGTTGAGCCCGGCTTCGTCGAGGGTCTTCGCGGTGATTTCGACCGTGCGCGCGGCAGCGCCATTCTGCTTCACCGAGAAGCTGACCTTATCGGCCGTACCAAAGTTGACATTGGTCGTTTCGACCGTCGAGGCGACACCCGAATTGTGGGTGAACTGGGTCAGATCGATCGTCTTGTTCAAGATGCCGGTGTTGGTGCCGGCGCCGTCGTCCGAAAACAGCCGCACATTGGTGATGTCGACGGTGATCGTGCCGACCGTGAGCGCACCACTGGTGTCACGCGACAGCGACGAGATGATCTGCTTGCTGAGCGCCGAGGACGAGCCGGTCGACAGCCAGTTCTGACCGGAGAAGGACGAGGAGTCGGCGATCGTCTTGAGCTGTTGCTGCAGGGCGGTAATTTCGTCCTGCACCTTCGACTTGTCGACGCCGTCGGCGGCGCCGGCGGTCAGCTTGGCCTTGATCTCGTCGAGAACGTCCTTGGCCGAAGACAGGCCCGTATAAGCCGAGTCGACCGTCGCCTCGCCGATGCCAAGCGAGTCGTAGACCGCCGACATGGCCGAATTGTCCGAGCGCATGCCGGTCGCGATCGACCAGTAGGCGGCGTTGTCCTTGGCCTCGGCGACGCGATAGCCCGTCGAGATCTTGTTCTGCGTTTCCTCCAGCATCTTGTTGGTATGCTGAAGCGTCTGCAGAGCCGTCATCGCGGCGACGTTGGTGATGATACTCGTCATACTAATCAACCTTTATTGGCGAGCCGCCCCCGTCATTGGGGTCCGCCATCTCTAAAGGCCCTCGCATCATGCCGGCGCCGATGGGCATTAACCTAGTTTTTTAACGTTAAATGGCGGTTAAAGCCGGGCTGCACGATTCCGTATCGTCAGAAAAAAGATCTGACCAGCGAGCCGACAAGCATGTTCCAGCCATCGATCAACACAAAGAACAAAATCTTGAACGGCAGAGAGATGATTGTCGGCGGCAACATCATCATCCCCATCGACATCGTCAGCGTTGCCACGATCATGTCGATCACCAGGAAGGGAAGGACGATGAGAAAGCCGATTTCGAAGCCGCGGCGCAGCTCGGAAATCATAAAAGCGGGGATCAAGATCCGTAGATCGACATCGCGCTCGTCGGCCGCCCCCTGCTCCGGCGCCTCGACCCGGCTGCGGCTGTTCGCAGTGGCCAGATTGTCGAACAGCGCCAAATCCTCGGGCCGCACCTGGGTCAGCATGAAGTCCTTGAAGGGATCGGAAATCCGATAGAACGCCTCTTCTTCGGTGATCTGATTGTTGAGCAATGGCTGCAGGCCGTCACGCCAGGCCTTGTCGAAGGTTGGCGCCATGACGAAGAAGGTCATGAACAACGCCAGCGAGATCAGGATCAGATTGGCCGGCGTCGTCTGCAAGCCGAGCCCCGAGCGCAGGATCGACAAGGCGATGACGATCCGGGTGAAGGAGGTGACCATCACCAACAGACCCGGCGCGATCGACAGCACCGTGACGATGCCGAAGAGTTGGACGATCCGGCCAGACACCGAGCCTTCGCCGGCCGGCAGAAGCTGCGACAGGGTCTGCGCGACGGTGGAGGTCTGCGCATGCGAGGGATGCGCCGCGGCGAACAGGACGAGCGTCGAGAGCGCGGCGGTCAGAAGCCCGCGTCTCATTCCGCCACCATCGTGCGAATGAGGTAGTCGACGACGTCCGGGGAGCGGAGCTTGGCGCGCTCACGCAGATCATCCCGCAGATGCAAAAGGCCGCGCGAGCCCTCGATCTGAGAAAGCTGAACCGAGCGCAGAAACGCCAGCGTGTCGGCCTCGATCTCCGCGGCCAAGACGTCGGCATTCACCTTGTCGTCCTTCTTCAGGACAATCGAGGCTTCAATGCGAAGCCAGGCATCGTCTGGCGCGTAGATATTGGTCAGCACCGGCTTGAGCTCGATCAGCTGGAGCGGCGTCTTGCCCTTCTCCGCGTCAGCGATATCGGACTTATCGGCGGCTTCGGCCGCGTGATCGCCGGCTTTCGGGTCAGCGGCCGGCTCGGCTGCCGCCGGCGGCGGCGTGGAGGACGCCAGCATCATCCCGAGCCCTGCCCCGCCACCGGCAGCGACGAGCGTGACCACGACGACGGCGAGGATGGTCGGCATCATGCCGCCCTTCTTGTTGCCGTCTTCGAGTTCCGGGAGGTCGATCTCGGACATGCGAGCAAAGCCTTTCCGCTACCAGGCCGGCGTCGCGGGTCGTCATGACCCTCACGAAATTGCCGATTGGCCTGCGATACCCCGCCTTGCTATCGCGAGACTTGCGTCCTTCTCCAATCTTGCTTGCAACCGACAACCGCCGGCCGGGAAAACCCGACCGGCGGCCGATGATAGAATTCTGGCTGAAACAACCGTCTCGCCTCAGTAAGGCGCGACGATATCGTAAATCTGCTGCCCCCAGCCCGGCTGCTGCACCTCGGTCAGACGGCCACGACCGCCATAGGAGATGCGGGCCTCGGCGATCTTGTCGTAATCGATCGTGTTGTTGGGCAAAATGTCGCGCGGCCGGATAATGCCGGCGATCGACAGAACCCGAACCTCGAAATTCACCCGAACTTCCTGCTGGCCGGAGATGAAAAGATTGCCGTTCGGCAGCTTCTGCGTGACGACGGCGGCGATCGACAGCTTGATCTTTTCCGACCGCGCAACCTTGCCCTTGCCCTCGCTCTCTGATTTGCCGTCGGCCGACAGGGTGGTGTCGACGGTCGGCAGCACCCATTTGCCGAGCGCGCCGCTGAGGCCCAGCGTCGAGCCGATGCCGGATGTGCGCGAGCGCTCGGAGTTGTTGTCGAGCGAGGCCTGGTCGCTGATCTCGATCTTGACGGTGACGATGTCGCCGACGTTCAGCGCCCGCGGATCCTGATAGAAATCCGCGCGGGTGTCGGTCCACAGCGAATGCCGCGAACTCGGCCCCGACGACGGAAAGGCCGCCGGCTCGACATTGACGGCCGGGTATTGGGCCAGGCCTGAACCGACCGGCGACAGATGCGGCTGACGCAGCGCATCCTCTTTTGTCGTCGAACACCCCGCAAGCGCCGCCAGTGCGACGACGGACAGGACACCAGCGTGATTCACGTCTGTTTCTCCTTGCCGGAGGAGCCACTGTCGCCGCCGGCGGCCGTCTTCTTGACAATCCGGCCGGCGATTTCCGCCGCGGTGCTGACGTCCATTTCGGAAAGGATCGAGCTGGCCTGGCGCGGCTTCAGCTTGACGAGGATCGACGCAGCCTCGTCACGATCGAGCTTGGCGAGCTGCCCTGCGGCCGCTTCGGCGCTCATCTTGGAATAGATGTTGACGACGATGACCGAGGCGCTGTCGAGGAACTTTTTGCGCTCGGCCAGCCAAGTCTTGTAATCGGCCTGACGCTTTTCGAGTTCGTTGATCTGGGTGACGATCTTTCCTTCGAGATCCTTCAGCTTCGCCTGCTGCAGCGCATATCGCTTATCCTGGGCGCGATCGGCGATGTTAAGACAATATTTTTCGACTTCCGTCGTCGGCTTGGGGCCTGGCACCGGATTGCCGTTCTCATCGAGAACGCGCACCTCCTGCGGCGGGATCACGGGCTTGACCTTGGCATTTGAGCCGGCACCTGCGGCGCCGGCTTCGGTGACGGAGAGCGGCAGCGCGATCGCCGCGGCCAGAACCGAGAGGGCGAGGATTGGTTTTTGAACGGTTGTCATCATTGCACCACCAATTCTGCTTGCAGAGCGCCGGCCGTTTTGATCGCCTGGAGGATCGCGATGATTCCGGTCGGTTTCAGGCCAATCCGGTTGAGGCCGCGCACCACCGTTTCGAGATCGGCTCCTCCGACGAAGGCGAAGTTGCCGCCGTCCTGTTGCGCCTGCACGAGCGTTTCGGAGGTCACCACCGTCTGACCGTCGGACAGCGGTGGCGGCTGGGAGACAGACGGCAGCTCACTGACCCGGACCGTCAGATTGCCCTGGGTGAGGGCCACCGTCGAAATCTGAACGTCCTTGCCGATCACCACCGTGCCGGTGCGCTCGTCGATGACGACGCGGGCGGGCTGATCCGGGGCGATCCGCAATTCACCGATTTCGGCCAAGAAGCGGACAGGCGAGACCTTCTTCGGACGATGCAGATGAATCGTCCGCAAGTCTTCTTCCTGAGCGACGGCGATGCCCCAGCGTTTGACGGCAAAGTCGTTGATGACATCGACGACGCGGATCGCGGTCTTGAAGTCCGGGTTGAAGAGCTCGAGGGAGAGCCGGCCGCTATCGTTGAAGGAGCCGGGCACCTCGCGTTCGACAAGGGCACCGTTGGCGATCCGCCCGCTCGTCGGCACACCTTGGGTCAGCTTCTCGCTGTCGCCTTCCGACGTGAAGCCGGAGACCGCGACGGAGCCCTGGGCGACGGCATAGATCTCGCCATCGGCGCCATAGAGCGGCGTCATCACCAACGTCCCGCCCATCAGCGACGCGGCATCGCCCAACGAGGAAACTGTCACATCGATCTTCTCGCCAGTGCCGATAAAGGCCGGCAGCTCCGCGGTCACGGTGACGGCCGCGACATTCTTGCCGCGGGAATTCTGGGAGCGTATGTTGACCCCCATGCGATCGAGCATCGACTGCAGCGATTGTTCGGTAAAGGGCGAGTTGCGCATCGAGTCGCCCGTCCCCTGCAGACCGACCACGAGACCGTAGCCGACCAGCTGGTTGGATCGCACGCCGCGCACCGAGGTGATGTCCTTGATCCGCACCGTGCCACGGGCCGACGCCGGATCGCCCCGCACCGGATGGAACGGCTCGTTGAAGCTGCGCTCGGCCCGCACATCGCGGCTGGCAATCATGTCTGCCGCGTTTGCGGTCTGCACCAGAAACAGCAGCGCGCAGACGGCCCGTGCGATCTTCAGAACGCTCATCCCTGGATCCTGATGGTTCCGTCGGCCTCGACCACGCCTGAAACGACGAGACCGCTGTCGAGATTGCGCACTTTGACCTGGTCACCCACGGCCCCGGAGCGAAGCGCGGTGCCAAGGCCGGTAATGACGAGGCCGGCTGTCTGATAGATCATCTTCACCTGCGAGCCGGCCTTCACGAGATTCGGCAAGGCGATGTCGCTGAGGCGGATGGCATTGCCCGGCAGCAGCGTGCGCTTGGCGACCATGCCCTCCAAAGTCTTCGGATCGAGAACGAAGAGATCGACCTTATCGTCCTTGACGATGAATGGGGCCGTGGACAGCCCGTGATCGATGATGCTCTCACCGGGATAGATGACCGTTGACGGAACCGGCAGCTCCAGTTCGGCAGCCGCGGCCGGGCTGAGGCCGGCCGATGCCGAGGCGAGAATCGCAAAAGCCAACAGACGACCGAAAAGACCGCGAAGGCGACCGGGCTGAGGCGAGCTGCGGCGCATGATGTTTACCTCATGCCTTTGGAAATGACGCTGGACATTTCGTCGGCGGCGGTGATCACCTTCGAATTCATCTCGTAAGCGCGCTGGGCCGAGATCAGCTCGGAGATTTCCTTGACCGGGTCGACGTTGGAATCTTCCAGATAGCCCTGTTCGATACTGCCAACACCATTCTGACCGGCAACGCCGGCGACAGGCGCACCGGACGCCGTCGTCTCGCGAAACAGATTGCCGCCCTGGGCCGAGAGGCCAGCGTCGTTCGGGAAAGTTGAGATGGTCAACTGGCCAAGCAACTGGGGCGCCGTCTGCCCGGCGATCGTCGCATAGACCTCGCCGCTGCCGTTGATGACCACCTGGGTCGTGTTCGCCGGTACGGTGATACCGGGATCGACCGTCAGGCCGTCGAGGGTGACGAGTTGGCCGTTGGCGTTGGTGTTGAAGGCGCCGTCACGGGTGTAGAGCGTATCACCGTTCGGCCCCTGGACCTGGAACCAGCCATTGCCGTTGATGGCGACGTCAAACTTATTGCCGGTCTGGTTCAGCGTGCCCTGAAGATGCACGGTGCGGATCGCGGCGAGCCGCACGCCGAGGCCAAGCTGCGCGCCCTCCGGCACCACGCCGGCGCCGCCGCGATTGGGCACGCCTTGCGCCCGCTCGACCTGATAGAGCAGATCGGTGAATTCCGCCCGTGAGCGTTTGAAGCCCGTGGTGTTGATGTTCGAGATGTTGTTCGCGATCACCTCGACATTGGTCTGCTGGGCATTCATGCCGGTGGCGGCGATGGCCAATGCGCGCATAAGAAACTCCGTGAGTGGTTCGTCGCGAAACGGCCTTTGGGCGCGGCCCGTCGGACGGGAAGAACGCGGCCCCTAAAGCGGAGCCTGAAAGCGTCCGGCGGGGCGCGGCAAAGCGCCGTCATCCGCCGAGCGCGCCAAGTCAGATCGCCATGCGCGAGAGTTCGAGATAGGCCGAGACCGCCTTATCGCGAATGGCGATCGCGGTTTGCAGGGTGCGCTCGGCATCCATCACCGCCTCGACGACGGCCTGGGTGGAGGCCTGGCCGTTGACGCCCTTGATCGAGGTCGCTTCGGCCGTCTTGACGGTCGACACCGCGTCGCTGGCGAGTTTGGTCAGCATGGCGCCGAAGCTCTGGCCGCCGGCGATGTCGCTGGAACCGCCCGTGGCGCCGGTGGCGATGGCGCTGGTCGGCGCCAGACCGACGGTCGGCAAGCTCGATCCGATGGCTGGAATCATGATCAGCTCCTGAGAAGATCGATGGTCATGTTGATGAGTTCGCGAGCCTGCTTCACCACTTGGAGGTTGGCCTCATAGGAGCGGTTGGCCTCGCGCATGTCGGCCATTTCGACCAACATGTTGACGTTCGGCATTTTGACGTAGCCGTCGGCATTGGCAGCCGGATTGCCCGGATCGCGCTCGACGATGAACGGGCTTTGGTCGCGTCCCACATCGGCGACCTTGACGAGATCTGCGCCGGTCAGGCGATCGAGTTCCGACTGGAACGTCACAATTTTGCGGCGATAGGGATCGCTGCCGGCAGTGTCGCCCGTCGTGTTGGCGTTCGCGATATTTTCCGAGACGACCTGCAGGCGGGTCGACTGCGCGGAGAGACCGCTGGAGGCGATCTTCAGCGACGAGATCATCGGGTCCATCATTGCGGATCAGCCCTTCACGGTCTCGATGATCATGCGATGAAAGGCCCGCATGATCTGCGAATTGAGCGAATAATCGCGGGAGATCTCGCCCCCCTTCAGCATCTCTTTTTCAAGGGTGACGCTCTTGTCGGACGTCTTGACGCTCCAATCCTCCTGGCCGGTGCGCGCAATGCCCTCGCTCAGGCCAGTGCCGAAAGACAGCGCGGAATCGGTGCTGGCTGTCATCCGCAGGCCGACGTCCTTCATGACGTCCTCGAACGGGGCGATTTCCTTGGTTTTGTAGCCGGGCGTGTTGGCATTGGCGACGTTTTCGGCCACCACGGTCTGGCGCGCCGTCAACCATGCGTTTCGCTGCGAAGCGATCCCGAAGAGATAGGCGTTGTCCATGGCAAGACTTCCGTTTGCTGGTCTCTTGCCGCTTCTATGCGGACGCACTTGTCCGAAACTTGTAGACGAGCCCCGCCGCGATCGATGAAATCCCTCACGAAAGCTTCAGCGCCAAACGCTTCTGGAGGTGATTTTCAGAATGACTTGCATGGGTCGCAGACATTCAGTGTCCACCGGCAGATCGACCAATGGCCGAGGGCGGACAGCCGACCCGAAGTCAGCCCGTGGCGCAAATTGCAAAGGGTTCGAAGGCTACCCGCCCCGGAAGTTCGGCAAAGCCCCGCCCCGCGGCGACCCGGCCGCCGAGTTCAAGCGTCGAACGGACTATTGCCCTCGATGAGCGATCCAGCATGCGGATGGAGATGATGGACCCGGAGCGCTCGTCCGGAATATCTTGACGCGCGCGAAGCTCTGGACGAGCGATGCGGCGTCCGGTCCATCGGACGCGCGAACGCCGTTAAATTGACGCGCCGTCCGGATCGAAAACCGACCCGGACTTTTTTGCCGCGTGCGGCGCAAGCCGACAGGTCAGGCCGCCGGTTTCAGATGCGCGTCGGCGATTGCGTTCTTCAACAGAACGAGTTCTTCGTCCTGAGAGACCGGCCGCTCGTCATAGCTGACATGGACGATATCAACGGCCGCGGTGGTGGCGCCGAGCTCCAGATGCAGATGCGCCGTGACGCCCGCATGGCGAAATTCCAGCGCCAGGATGATCACTGGAACCTCGCCCCATTTCAGCCGCACCTCCCCGCCGTCGGCGAAGCGCAAGACCCCCGGTTTGAGGTACAGTTCGGAGGACGAAGAGACGATATCAGCCAAATTGCCGTAATGTTCGAGCCGAAGAAACGCCACATAGTCGACAACGTCGACCAGACGAAGCTCGGCAGCCACTTCTTTGATACCGTCGGCGAGCGCACGCTCGCGCGACATGGTCGATCTTTTTCTGATGTCGAGCATGGCTAAGCCGTGGCAACTCCCATTTTGGTTCCCGACCGAGTATACAGATAATAGATGATTTCAGCGACGGCCTTGAAAAACTGTGGCGGGATCATCTGGTCGATTTCGACATGATCATACATCGACCTTGCCAAGAGCTTGTCTTCGATCACGGGGACGTCATTGCTTTCGGCAATCTCGCGAATCTTCAGCGCGACAAGGTCGGTGCCCTTGGCAACGACGACCGGTGCGCCCCCGTCTTCGCGCACGTAGCGCAGCGCGATGGCGTAGTGGGTCGGGTTGGCAATCACCAGAGTCGCCTTCGGCACGTCGCTCATCATCCGGCGCTTGGCGCGCTCGCGCGCGACCTGCCGCTGGCGGGCTTTGACCATCGGGTCGCCCTCCATTTGCTTGGCCTCTTCCTTGATCTCCTGCTTGGTCATCATCAGATCACGGCGCCAATGCATGCGCGACAGACCGATATCGGCGGCGACCAAGAGGATGGTCGCGATCGAAACGCCCGACAGCAGCTTCATCGCCATGTGCAGGATCAGTTCCGGCAACAGGACCGGATCGGCCTGCATGGCCTCCATCATCGTTGGGAAACCTGAAACGAGGATCGTCGCGACGACCACGCCAATGGCAATGAACTTGAACATGGCCTTGCCGAACTCCGTTACCCCCTTGAAGCCGAAGATTCGGCGAAAGCCGGACGCCATCGAAACGTTCGAGGCCTTGGGACGGATCCGCTCAAAATTGATTTGAGGCGGATTTTGCAAAAGCGAGGCCAAAACGCCGCCGACCATGAGGAACAAGGTCGCGGGGAGAATGAACTGTCCCATCTGGACGGCAAACATCTCAAGAACATGCAGCGCATCGGCACCCGTACCCAGCTGCCATTGGAGCGGGTTCTCCATCGTCGATTCGAGAGCGAGGAGCAGATGCGCCGCGCCGTCCTTCAGTTGAAAGACGAAGAAGGCCATCGTGGCCAGAAGAGACGCCAAGATCGGAGCTTCGCGTGAGACCGGAAGGTTCCCCTTCTCGACGGTGTCACGGATTTTCTTTTCCGTCGGCTCTTCTGTCTTTGAGGATCGATCCTCGTCCGCCAACGATTTACTCCCTCAAGCCGTTGACGTTGGATGAATTGTAAGGCCGGCGCGTTGGATTAGGGTTGCGCAACAGTTACGATCGCGCCGACGAGGGCGCGGTGCAGCCTCAATCCTCATCGTCCGGCTGCTCACGCAAGGCGAGCTTGCCTTCGCCGGCCAGACGCAAGGCGGTTTTGGCGATGTCGCGCTTGGCCGCCTCGATCTCGGCCTTCTGGACGGTGGCCTCCTGCTTGAGCTCGGCCTCGGCCATGCGCCGGGCGCGAGCGCCAAGCGAGGACAGAACGAGTTCGATGATATCGCCGGTGGCACCGCGCAGCGCCCGGATCAAAACGTCCGGCGCCACGGCATCGAACAATGTCAGGCGCGACTTGAGCGGCAGCGACGGCAGATCGTCGAAGGCAAAGAGCAACTTCTCCAGCGCTTCGGCGTCCTTCGGGCGGTTGGCCCGCAGCGACTCCAGCACCGCGTCGGAGGAATCCTTATCGAGCCGGTTGACGATCTCGGCAAGGAAGGCGTGGCTGCCGCCCTCTTCCGCGTCACCGGACCCAACCAGGAAATGCCGCCGAATCTGTGTCTCGAGGACCGACTGCACGGTCTGGGGCAGCGGCTTCAAGGTCAAGATGCGGGTCATGATGTCGTTGCGCATCGCCGGCTCGAACACACGCACGATCTGCGAGGCCGTCTCCGGCTGAACACGGGCGAGGATGATCGCCACCATCTGCGGGTGCTCCGGCAGGAGCTTTTCCGCCAGCTTGGTCGGTTCAACCCCGGCGACCGCTTCCCAAACGTTGCCATCGCCATTGATCTCGACGAGATCGGCAAGCGCCGTGTCCTGGCTGTCGGGATCGAAGATCGAGATGTACTGCTCGCGCGACAATGCGCTTTCGAGCAGTTCGGCCATCTCTTTACCGGGCCCGGTCAGTGCCGCGCCGCGCTTGAAGTAGCTTTGAAATTCATCGACGACCTCGTCGATCTGCTCCGGCCCGACTGTCGACAAGGCGGCCGCGCTGGCCCGCAGCACCCGAATTTCTTCGGGCGACAGGTGCTTTAAAAGCCGCCCCGCCCCCTCCGCGCCGAGCGCGAGCAGCAGGATGGCCGCACGCGCGCTGCCGCTTTCGGGCAGGCTCGATTCGTCGGAGAATGAAGCAACGATCGACATGATGGCCTATGCGGCTCTCGACTTGTGGGCCTGGAGCTTGGAGCCAGGCTTGGCGACATCGGTGAGGGTGATGCCGAAACGCTGCTCTTCCTTATCGATCACCACGATCTCGCCGCGGGCGACGATGCGGCCGTTGACGACGACGTCGACGGGATCACCAACCTTGGTGTCGAGCTTGACGACGGCGCCGCGGCCGAGCTTCAGGATGTTCGCGACCGGCATCGTCGCGGAGCCGAGAACCACCTGCATGGTCACGGGAACGTCCATGACGAGGTCAAGGTCGATATGCTCCGAAGCAGGTTCTGCAGCGACGTGCTCGTCCTCGTCTTCCTCATCGGCATCCCCGCCCAGACCGGCCATTGCAGCCGACGGATCAAAGCCCGACGGCGTCTGGAAATCGCCGAGTTCGGAATCCTCGTCCTCGTCGGACTCTTCAAGATCAAGGTCGAGTTCGGAGTCAATCATGGCTCACTCTTTTCAAGGTCATAGGGCCGACGACCGAACTGGCCGCATCATGCCGCACGGGTTTGGATTAGCGGGCCAGACTGGCGTGAAGCCTGTCATGAACCTCGGCGAAAATGTCGCGATACGGATCATGCACGGCCGTTGCGCCCGTATTGGCCGCGACGTGGACCTGCGGCTCAACCCGGGCGTCGGCGACAAGACCGGAAAGTTCGTCGGCCAAGCCACGGGCCTCGACCACCCGGCACTCCAAATCGCGGGCGGTTTCGATGCCCTCGTGCCGCATCGCCACCAGCGCTTCGGCGGCGCGATTGAGCGACAATTCGGCATTGGCGATCGCCTCGGCAAGGCCGGTGTCGCGCAACGCGCGCAGCTCCTTGTGCAGCCGCCCGCAACGCATCGCCGTGACGACCAGCGCGATCACCAGCAGGAAATCAATCAGATAGGATGTCATCGATGAACTCCTGTTCGGGATCGATTCGCTCTTCCACCCGCACGACGTAATTGTCGCGGGAGCGGCCGACCTGGGCGCGGAACAGCGGCCGGTCCTCGCATTCGAGCGGAATGAGGCTGGTCAGTCCGACATCGAGCTCGACCGTCGCCCCAACCGTGAAACGGGCGACCGCCGACAAGGGGATCTTCTTCTTGCACAGCACCGCCTCAACCCTGAGATCGCTTTGGGCAAAGCTGGCTTCGATCCCCTTGCGCCAGGCGTCGTCGATGTCGATTGCCGGCTTCTTCGGCACGTCGGTGAGGAAGCGGCGATGAGGGGTGAAGAACGACAGCGGCATGGCGACCGCAATCGGCGCGGCGAATGCCCCCATGGCGATCTCGAAGCGGAAGACGAAATAGCGCTCTGGCTCGTCGCCGATCGTCTGCGCAAGATCGGCGGCCGAGCCAAAATCGCCGAGCGACAATTCGAAGTCGGCCATCGCCTTGAAGACCCGCACGCCCGTCTCCATCACCCGGGCAAAACACAGGCGCATGAAATGCTTGTCGAGGGCCGTCGGCTCACGCGACTTGGCGAGATCCTCCGAAGGCTCGCAGCCGAGGAAGCTCGCAATAATCACTTCGATCGTCTTGCGGTCGGCGATGACGTAGCCCGGGCGGATGAAGCGGTTGGACAGAAGCGGTGCGATCAGCGCGTCGGCCAGCGCGGCATCATCCGCGTCCGGCGGGTTCTCGACCTCGCACTGCTGATAGCTGACCGCGATCGGCCGCGAGGCGAGTTCTCGCAGCCGGCCGTTCAGATCGTCTTCCCAGGCCTCGCACAGATACGGCAGGCGTGACAGCTTGGCGGGGTTGAGCTCGGTGGCGCTCTTTAGGCGGGCATGAATTTCCGCAGGACCGGATGCGAAGGCGACGTCGCTCATGGCGTCAAGCACCCGCGCCACCGCCGATGGTCTCGTTTTCGACCTGGTCGATGCTCGGGCGGTCCGCCGCCGAGATCACCTTGCGGCCGTATTCGAGCGCCACCTGAGGCATCGCGCCATTCATGTAGGCGATCAGCGTCGCCTTCACGATGACAAAGACGCGAACCTTCTTTTCGCGGACATATTTGATCTTTGCGGCAATCGGCGCGAACACCCCGTAGGAGAAGAAGATGCCGGCGAAGGTGCCGACCAGGGCAGCGCCGATCAGATGGCCGAGCACCTCCGGCGACTGGTCGAGGGCACCCATCGCCTTGATGACGCCGAGAACCGCGGCGACGATGCCGATCGCCGGCAGGCCGTCGGCCACATCCTGCAGCGCGTGCTTGGCCTTGAGCAGGTCGTGGTGGATGGTCTGGATCTCTTCCTCCATCAGCGCCTCGATCTCGTGGGGCCGGGCGTTGCCGATGATAATCAACCGCGCATAGTCACAGATAAAGTGGAGCATCGGCGTATCCTTAATGATGTTCGGATAGGCCTGGAAAATCGTCGATTCCGCTGGGTCGTCGATATGGGCTTCGACCTCGCTGCGCGACTTCGAGCGCATCTCGCGCATCAGATTGTGCAGAAGGCCGAGGACCTCGAGATAGTCCTTCTGCTTCGGCACTTTGTTCTTGAAGGCGTCGCCCATCGCCTTGCCGGTGTCCTTGATGGTCTTGCCCGAGTTGGAAATCACGAAGGTCCCGAGCGAAGTGCCCAGAATGATGATGTATTCGAAGGGCTGGACGAGCACCGAGAGATGGCCGCCCATCGCGGTGAAGCCGCCGAGAAGGCAGCCCAAAGCCACGACCAGTCCGATGAGAATTCCCATTTCGCCCTCGAAAACGCGTTGTTCTGGACACTGGCCTAAGACACAAGCGCTTGTGCGAGCCTTATCCGAAGCGCCGATACGTCACATCCGAAGTCATCGGACTCTCAACGGGCCAGTCTGAGACAAGGCTGGGCAGGCAGGTTGCCATCGTCCGGAAGGGAATACGCCCTTTTCACTCCGGCGTTTTCCGCGGCAATCGATTTCCACTGCGAAGAGGATGACAATGCAGTCTTCGCTCCCAGTCGCGCTCTCGGCCCAGATGGCGATCGAGCGCCGGCTCGACACCCTGGCCAACAACCTCGCGAACATTCGGACTGTCGGCTTCCGTGCCGAAGAGGTGAAGTTTGACGAGATGCTGAAACCAGGCGACGGCTTCGGCGCCCCTTCGGTCAGCATGGCCTCCGAGGGCAAGAGCTTTATCTCGACGCGCAACGGCGAGTTGACCCAGACCGGCAATCCGCTCGACATGGCAGTATCGGGCGACGCCTATTTCGCTTTTCAGGGGGCAAACGGCGCCACCGTCTACACCCGCGACGGGCGCATGCGCATCAATCAAGGCGGTACGATCGAAACCCTCACCGGCCATCCGCTACTCGATGCCGGCGGCGCACAGCTGCAGGTCGATCCGAATGGCGGGGCGGTCACGATTGCCCGCGATGGCATGATCACCCAGAACGGCCGCCAGCTCGGCGCCGTCGGTCTGTTTTCGATCCCGGCAACCGCCAAGCTGACACGCTCCGATACGTCTGGCGTCATCCCCGATCAGCCGGCGCAGCCGGCGCTCGACTTTTCCCGCGTCGGCGTCATGCAGGGCTTTGTCGAGGGCTCGAACGTCAATCCGATCATGGAGATGACCCGGTTGATCGCCTTGCAGCGCGCTTTCGAAAACGCCGCCAACCTCACCCAAACCAATGAGCACAGCCTCGGCGAAGCCATCCAGACACTGGGGAATCCGAAGTGAGCCTGACCAGCGAGAAGACCCCCGATCTCGCCGCCCGGCTCGATGCACCGCGCCTCGCCGTGTCTGGCCGAATCGTCGATGTCGGCTCGCAGGCGTTCCGGGTCGCGGGGCTGTCGCCCTTCGTCCGGCTCGGCGATTGCATCGCCTGCCCCGGCAGCGGCGGTGAGGAGATCGGCGAGGTCGTTCGCATCGAATCCGACAGCCTGACGGTCAAGCCCTTTGGCATTCGCTCGACGCTCGGCGTGAAAAGCCCGGCCCGGCGCATCGGCCCCTACACGGTCGCCCCGACCAACGACTGGAAGGGCCGCGTAGTCAACGCTTTCGGGCAACCGGTCGACGGCCGCGGCCCACTGGAGAAGGGCGAAGAGGAGCGGATCGCCGACGGCTCACCGCCCCCAGCCTTGAAGCGCGGACGGGTTGGCCAGGCGGTGCAGACCGGTATTCGCACCATCGATATCTTCACCCCGCTGGTGAAGGGGCAGCGGATCGGCATTTTCGCCGGCTCGGGCGTCGGCAAGTCGACCCTGATGGGCATGCTGTCGCGGGCCGAGGGCTTCGACACGGCGGTCGTCGCGCTGGTCGGCGAGCGCGGCCGCGAAGTGCGCGAATTCCTCGAAGAAACCATGGCCGGCGGCCTCGACAAGCTGGTCACGGTGGTCGCGACCGGCGACGAGAGCCCGATGATGCGGCGCCTCGCCCCGAAAACCGCGACCGCCATCGCCGAATACTATCGCGACCGAGGCGAAAACGTCCTTCTGATCATCGACAGCGTCACGCGCCTTGCCCACGCGGCGCGCGACGTCGCGCTGGCGGCCGGCGAGCCGCCGGTGGCGCGCGGCTACCCGCCCAGCGTCTTTTCCGAACTGCCGCAGCTTTTGGAACGGGCGGGGCCCGGTCTGGAGGGCTCGGGCACGATCACCGGCGTGTTCTCGGTGCTGGTCGACGGCGACGACCACAACGACCCGATCGCCGATGCGATCCGCGGCACGCTCGACGGCCATATCGTGCTCGACCGGGCGATCGCCGAACAGGGCCGCTTTCCGGCCGTCGACGTGCTGAAGTCGATCTCACGTCTCGCCGATCGCGCCTGGAACGCCCAGGAGCGCGAACTGGTAACGCGGCTGCGGGCGATGGTCGCTCGCTTCGAGGACACCCGCGATCTGCGCCTTCTCGGCGGCTACACCCGCGGGTCTGACGCCACCCTCGACCAGGCGGTGGATCTGGTGCCGCACATCTACGACTTTCTGATCCAGGCCCCCGGCTCCCAGGCCTCACCCAATCCCTTCAAGGATCTGTCGAAGAAGCTCAAGGAAACGTTTGCGCCGCCACCGGCGGCGTGACACGACCGGCCAAAGGGCCGAGGCCGTCGCCGCCTTTCCAAAGCCCGGCCCTCACGCCGGGCCTTTTTCTGTTCGCCCCGATCAGGACAACCCGCGCACCAGAAGCCGGCCAAACTGAAACCTTCCCGCAACGCAACGGCACGATGAGACGCCGGTCGTGCTGTTCGACCGTTGCCCAAATTGCGATCAGCAGGTCTGTCGAAAACCTGACTTTTTTGATGGCTTTTATTACTCAGTTTTTCGAGTCGGCATGGCCCTCGGCTTGGCTTGCTATTTCCCACCTTGGCGCCTTGGCGCATTAGATCGGCGCTCCACTTGGCCCCGTTGACGGCTGCCCCATCGCAATCACACTCTCAAGGCAGGACACGATGACCCCACCTCCGTTCAAGGCCGATCATGTCGGCAGCTTCCTGCGGCCCGAGCGCCTGCAAGCGGCCCGCGCCGCTTTCGCCGATGGCAAGCTTGCCGCAGAAGAGCTGCGCGCCCTCGAGGACGACTGCATTCGCACGGTGGTCAAGCGCCAGCAGGATGTCGGCCTCAAAGGGATCACCGACGGTGAATTCCGTCGCACCTTCTTCCATGTGGATTTTCTGGAAAAGCTCGATGGCGTCGACGTCACCTATGGCGAATTCAAGACCCATTTCCGCAAGGATGACGGCACCGAGGTCGGCTTCGCGCCGCCGACCATGCACATCAACGAGAAGATCACCCACGCGCAGCCGATCCAGGGCGCCGATTTCGACTTTCTGAAATCGGTGGTCACCGAAACGCCGAAGGTCTCGATCCCGGCGCCCTCGATGCTGCATTTCCGCGGTGGGCGCGACGCCATCTCGAAGAGCGCCTATCCGGACCTGGAAGCCTTCTATGACGATCTGACCACCGCCTATCGCGCGGAAATCCAGGATCTCGCCGATCGCGGCTGCCGCTATCTGCAGATGGACGACACCAATCTTGCCTATCTCTGCGACCTGGAAATCCGCGAGCGCACCGCCAAACGCGGCGACGATCCGGACGATCTGACCCGTCTCTACTGCAAGCTGGTCAATGACGCGATCAAGGATCGCCCGTCCGACATGGTGATCTCGGTGCATCTGTGCCGCGGCAACTTCAAGAGCGCCTGGGTTGCGAAAGGCGGCTACGAGCCGGTCGCCGAAATCCTGTTCAACGAAATGGCGATCGACGGCTTCTTCCTCGAATATGATGACGAGCGCTCCGGCGATTTCGCGCCGCTGCGCCACATGCCGAAAGGCAAGACGGTGGTGCTCGGCCTGATGTCGTCGAAGTCGGCGGCCGTCGAGCCGGCCGATCGCGTCAAACGGCGCATCGACGAGGCCGCGCAATTCGTCGACCTCGACCAATGCGCCCTGTCGCACCAATGCGGCTTTTCCTCCACCGCACACGGCAACGATCTTTCGGAGGACGACCAGTGGCGCAAGCTGGAGCGCTGCGTCGAGGTCGCGAACGCCGTCTGGGGCAAGGTGTAAGCCCAACTGCGTCTTAAACGACAAGGCCCATTCCGCTCAGCTCAGCAGAACCGTGTTGCAACTGGTGGACGATCGGCCGGAAAGCCCTGCTCCGCCGGTCGATCGTCTGTCGAGATCGGCTTACGCCGCGCTGGCGTAACGGGCCTTTTCCTCTTCGGTGAGGGCCGGATAGTCGAGATAGCCGGTCTCGTCGCCGCCATAGAAGGTCGCTTCGTCCCATTCGGCGAGCGGCGCTCCCAGTCGGATCCGCGTCACCAGATCCGGATTGGAAATGAACGGCCGACCGAAGCAGGCCAGATCGATCTCGCCCTTGGCGAGCCGCTCCTCGGCGAGATCCGGCGTGTAGTTGTTATTGCCCATATAGACGCCGTCGAAATGCTGCCGCAGCGCCCAGGCCTTGAACGCATGCGGATCGCGATCGCCCCGGGTCGCACCTTCGACCACATGAAGATAGGCGAGCTTGCGCTTCGACAGCTCCTCGACGAATGCGGTGAACAGCGCCTCGGGGTTGGAATCGGTCAGGTCGTTGGCCGGCGACACCGGCGAGATGCGGATGCCGGTGCGTTCCGGCCCGAACACCTTGGTGACCGCGTCAACCACCATCAGCGGAAATCGCATGCGGTTTTCGATCGAGCCGCCATAGTCGTCGGTGCGCTTGTTGGCCCCGTCGCGCAGGAACTGGTCAAGCAGGTAGCCGTTGGCCGAATGGATCTCGACGCCGTCAAACCCGGCCCGCTTGGCGTTCTCGGTGGCCTTCACATAGTCCTCGACGACCCGCGGCAATTCGCTCGCCGCGAGCGCCCGCGGCGCCACCATGTCCTTGAAGCCGTCCTCGGTGAAGGCCTTCATCTCAGGCTTGATCGCCGATGGCGCCACCGGCAGCGCGCCGCCCGGCTGCAGATCAGGATGCGACACCCGGCCGACATGCCAAAGCTGCAGCACCATCTTGCCGCCCGCCGCATGGACCGCATCGGTGACTTTTGTCCAGGCCGCCACCTGTTCGTCGGAAAAAATGCCCGGCGTCCAAGCATAGCCGCGCCCCTCGGGCGAGATGTTGGTGGCCTCGGAGATGATAAGGCCGGCGCCGGCACGCTGGCGGTAATATTCGGCGTGCATGTCTTTCGGTACACCGTCGCTCGTCGCCCGGCAGCGCGTCAGCGGTGCCATGACGACCCGGTTCGCCAGCGAGACCGGCCCGACATCGAAGGGCTGTAGGAGATGATCATGCTTCATGATAGCGCAAGTCCCTGATTGCAGCGGCGCGGAACGCACCGCCTTTGACGAAAACAGTTGTTCGCCAATGTGGTGCGCTGCAGCGGTGCGAAAAGCGCAATGAACGTTGTGTTCGCCATCGGTGACCCGACAAGGGTGCCGCGCACCGGCTCGTGTTGAGAGGGAATGAGGCCCGTTGAACTATCGCCACGCCTTTCATGCCGGCAACTTCGCCGATGTCGTCAAACACGCCCTGCTTTGCCGTCTGGTCCGCTATCTCCAGAAGAAAGAGGGCGCGATCCGGATTTTCGACACCCATGCCGGGCCCGGCCTCTACGACCTCGCCGCAGAGGCGGCCGAGCGCACGCGGGAATATCAAAGTGGAATCGCGGCGCTTGCCGCCGCCGCCCCGGCAATCCGGGCCGACCCGTTTCTGGCGGATTACTGGCAGATCGTCGCGCCCGCGTTCCAGGCCAGCCGCTATCCCGGCTCGCCGCTGATCGCTCGGCGTCTCCTGCGCGAGCAGGACCGGCTCTCGGCCTATGAGCTACACCCGGAGGACGGCGCCGCGCTGAAGCGCCTCTTTGCCGGCGATATCGCGGTCAAAGCGATCGCCCTCGACGGGTTCTTGGCCCTCGGCGCCCATCTGCCGCCGAAGGAAAAGCGCGGTCTGGTGCTGATCGATCCGCCCTTCGAAAAGACCAGCGAGATCGACGATATCGTTGCAGGGCTCACCAAGGCGCTTGGCCGCTGGCGCGGCGGCACCTATGCGGTCTGGTATCCGATCAAGAAGCCCGCGATGGTCGAACGGCTGCGCACGGCGCTGACGGCGCTTTCACCCGGCGAAGCGGTCGACGTCGCCTTCCTCCGCGAACCGCTCAGCCCCGACGAACGCTTCGTCGGCACCGGCCTGTTCGTCATCAATCCCCCCTTCGTCTTCGCTGACGAGGCGGCGGCCATCCTGTCGACGCTTGCGCCGGTGCTCGGGCGCGGCAACGCGGCAACATTCGCGATTAAAGTGTCGACATCGCGACCCGCTTGACGCAGAGGTCGTTGAAACGATGCTAGGTTCGGCGAAACAATCACAAAGGATGCGGGAGTTGGCGATGATGAAGCGGCTCAAAGCTCTCGGTTCGGCGATCGGCGCCGCTTCGGTCGTCGGCCTCACCCTGCCGGCCGCCGCCGCCGATCTCGGCACCTTGCGCCCGCCGGCCGTCTTCAATGCCAAGGTGCCCGCCTGCGACAGCCCGGCGGTGCTGGGTGAGGTGGAGAGCCAGTTCGAATATGGCGCGCCGCGCATGCTGCAGGCCAAACTGACCATTCAGGAATTTTCCGGGATGTTCGAAAAGGCCTATCAGCCAGAGGTCACCGCCGATCCCTACCCCGCCCCCAATCCGATCGAGCGCCGCTACTGCCAGGCCAAGGCGCTGATCTCCGACGGCCAATGGCGGACCGTCTATTACGTCATCGAATATCCGATGGGCTTTGCCGCGGCCGCCGACACCCTCGGCGCGTTCTCGCCGGTGCGCGGATGGCGGGCCGAGGGCTGCGTGCTCGGCCTCGACACCTGGCATGTCTATGGCGCAAACTGCCAGTCGCTGCGTCGCTATCCGCCGGATGCGGCGAGCGACGCCTATCCGGGCTACGTTTCAAAAGGCTGACCGAAGGGTCTGAATGTCCGTCATGCGCGTCTATTATTCGTCGCCCTCGCCCTTTGCCGCCAAGGTTCGCATGGCGGCTCACCATTGCGATCTGCCGATCGAGAGCGTCCTCGCCGACACCTCGGCCGAGCCGGCCGACCTCATCACCGCCAATCCGCTCGGCAAAATCCCGGCGCTGGTTCTCGACGACGGCACGGCGCTCTACGACAGCGGGGTGATCTGCGACTATTTCGACAAGCTGACCGGCGGCCAACTGGTGCCTCAGACGCTGGAAAGCTGGACGGTGGTCAAGCGGATCGAAGCGACGGCCGACGGCATCGGCGACGCGCTGATTCTCGCCGTCTACGAGGAGCGCTACCGGCCCGAGGACAAGCGCCATCAGCCTTGGGTCGACAAGCAGATGCGTAAGGCCGATCGCGGTCTGGACGCATTGGAGGCGATGCTCGCCGATCTGCCCGAGGGGCTGACCACGGCGCATTTCGCCGTCGCCGCTTTGCTCGGCTGGATGGAGCTGCGCTTCAAGGGCATGCTCGCCGCCGAGCGCCCGGAGCTCGCCCGCTGGCTCGCGGCCTTTCCCGCGCACTTCCCGGCCTATGTCGAGCTCGGCCCCCGCCCGGCCTGAACCGATCGCAAGACGGATTGCATCCCACCGGCCGAGCCGTTAAGACACCGGCCCACGACCATTGGTTCATTGGGGCGTCGCCAAGCGGTAAGGCAGCGGCTTTTGGTGCCGCCATTCGCAGGTTCGAATCCTGCCGCCCCAGCCAAATCCCGTCAAATCGTTGAAATCACTGCCGAACCGTTCCAGATGGGGAGCCATTCCACCAAGCCGGACGCAACGAACGGGACATAGCCCGAGTGACACGGATTGTGAAATGGGCATCGCGACAGGTCTCGAACCACACGCGGCGCCGGCGACGACTGCCGCAAGCTCCTGCTGGTCACGCTCGCTGCACGAATCGGTTTGACACATGTTCAACTCAGTCTTCGAACCCGCGCGTCTCGGGCGACGCACTACAGCGCCCTGCGTCCCTTTGGATGCAGAAAGCATGCTCTAACTCTTTGATTCTACGCATCGTGCTTTGCCGAAAATCGATTCCGATGTTCGGGCCGACGCACTATCCGGGCGCTGGCCTAAACGGGATGTCATAGAAGCTCGTAGCGTCCGAGCCCCAGCGCCACACCGCCCGTCCGGCAAGGGAGACGACGACGTCGCCCCAACGCATGCCGAGCACATGCCAGTCGCGCCAACCGGCCTCGCCGCGAGCACGGTTGCGTTTTTTGGCCCGAACCAGAGGAATTCTGATATATCTACAAAATATGTAGACATTATGCATTTTCCGTCTTAGGCTGTCGATCGATGGACGAGCTTTTGGCTCATTCGGAGCGGCAGCGGCCTGGATGACGGGCGCATGGGAGGACGCGGCATGGTCAATAATCGGCCTTCGCAGTGCTCCCGAGCGGGTCGACGTCTCGGCGATCGACATCTCAGAGGCGTGCCGTCATCCCGGAGAGGAGAACGATCCGTGCACCGATCCCAAGCTGTTTTGCAGACATCGAGCAATGTGGTGAGCGACATCGAAGACCACCGATTGCGCCAGAGCGCCATAGCCGGCCCTGTCTTCGTCGGCTTTGCCGGCTCCTGGAGCCAGCCGTCCAAAACCCGCACACTTGTCGAGGAGGCGGCGAGCCGGGCGGTCAAGCGCTTTGCAGGATCGTCCCATGTCTTCGACATCGGCGACCTCGGCGACACCTTCGGCGTCGCGAGCCGGCCGCAGCAGTCACCGGCGCTCGACCGGCAGCTCAAGGCCTTTTTGGCCGCCGACGCGCTGATCGTCGCGAGCCCCGTCTTCAAGGGCAGCTACACGGGCCTGTTCAAACATTTCATCGATCTGATCGATCCAGACCGGCTGCGGAACAAACCAGTCCTTCTCGCCGCGACCGGCGGCGGCCATCGCCATAGTCTCGTCGTCGAACATCAGCTGCGTCCGCTGTTCGGCTTCTTCGAATGCCGAACGCTGGCGACCGGCATTTATGCCGGCCCCGAAGACTTCGCGGACGGGCGGCTCGTCGGGGCCGAGACGAGCGAGCGGCTGGACCGGGCCGTCGAACAATTCGCCGACCACCTCGCCGCCGCCGCCACGGGTTCGGCGCATCGCATCGGCCGTTGACAAAATTGCAAGGAGCCCCCGATGTCGCCATCGAAGAATCGGATCATCCTCAACGCCTTCGATATGAGCTGTGTCGGCCACCAGGCCGCCGGAACATGGCGTCACCCCGCGAGCCAGGCTTCGCGCTACAACGATCTCGACTACTGGACCAATCTGGCCATCGAACTTGAGCGCGGATGCTTCGACGCCCTGTTCATCGCCGATGTGGTCGGCGTCTACGACGTCTATCGCGGGTCGGCCGAGGCAGCGCTGCATGACGCGGCGCAGGTGCCGGTGAACGATCCGTTCGCGGCGATCTCGGCGATGGCCGCCGTGACGCAAAATGTCGGCTTCGGCATCACCGCCGCCGTGACCTTCGAGCACCCCTATCTCTTGGCGCGCCGGCTCTCGACGCTCGATCACCTGACCAAGGGGCGGATCGCCTGGAACGTCGTCTCCTCCTATCTCGACAGCGCGGCCCGCAATATCGGCATGGACCGCCAGATCGCCCATGACGCCCGCTACGATCTGGCGGAGGAATATATGGAGGTCGTCTACAAACTCTGGGAAGGCAGCTGGGAAGACGGCGCGGTTCGGCGCGACCGGGCGAGCGGCGTCTTCACCGATGCCTCGAAGGTGCATCCGATCCGGCATGCCGGCGAATATTTCAAGGTTCCGGGGTTCCATTTGTGCGAGCCGTCGCCGCAGCGCTCACCGGTGATCTTCCAGGCCGGCGCCTCGGCGCGCGGACGCAGGTTCGCCGCGAAACATTCCGAGGCGATGTTCGTCCTTGCCACCAATCCGCAAACCGCGCGCACCCTGACCGACGCCATCCGCCAAGAAGTGGCGGAGGCCGGGCGCGAGCCGGACAGCCTGAAGATCTTCGCGCTGTTGACGGTGGTGACCGGCGCGACGGACGCCGCCGCAAACGCCAAATACGAAGAGTATCTCGACTATGCCAGCGCCGAGGGGGCCCTGGCGCTCTATGGCGGCTGGACCGGTCTCGACTTCTCCGACCTCGATCCGGATGCTCCGCTGACGGCCGTCGAGAACGACAGCCTGCGCACCACGCTGGAATCGCTGGCCGCCGATGGTGAGGCGTGGACGGTGCGCGACGTCATCCGCAAGCGCTCGATCGGCGGCCTCGGTCCGGTGCTCGTCGGCGGGCCCGAGACGATCGCCGATCAGCTGGAGGCCTGGGTGGACGACGGCGGCGTTGACGGGTTCAATCTGGCCTATGCGGTGACGCCGGCCTCGACGACGGACTTTATCGATTTCGTCGTGCCGGAACTGCGCCGCCGCGGCCGCGCTCAGAGCGCGTACAAGCCCGGAACGCTGCGCGAAAAGCTTCTCGGCGATGCCGGCGGGCGGGTGCGGGACAGCCATCCAGCCGCCCAGTGGCGCAGCCACTACAAGGGCCGCGAGAGCGTTGCCGACGCGTCGCGCCCCTCGCCCTTCGAGACGGGCACCAAAAATCATACGGAGGCCGCAGAATGAAAACGCCCGACATCTTCTGGTTCCTGCCCACCTCCGGCGATACGCGCTATCTCGGCACCTCCAATTTCGGCCGCGCGCCGAGCAGCGACTATCTGCGCGACATCGGCGTGACCGCCGATCGGCTCGGCTATGACGGGATGCTGATCCCTACCGGCTCAAGCTGCCTCGATCCGTGGATCGTGGCAGCGGCGCTCGCCCCCGTCACCAAACGGTTGAAGCTGCTCGTGGCCTTGCGCACCTCCGTCCAGGGACCGACCGTGTCCGCCCGTCAGGCCGCAGCGCTCGACGAAGCGCTCGGCGGGCGCCTCTTGCTGAATGTCGTGCCGGGCGGCGATCCGCGGGAACTTGCGGCCGACGGCGCCTTTTTCGATCACGACGGGCGCTACGAGAATGCCGACGAGTTCCTGCAGGTCTGGAAACGCCTGATGCGCGGCGAGACCGTCGACTTTCACGGCAAGCACATTCATGTCGAGGGGGCCCGAAACGTCCATTCCGGTCCTCAGAGCCCGTGGCCGCCGCTCTATTTCGGCGGATCCTCGCCCGCCGCCCACAAACTCGCGGGCGAGCATGTCGACGTCTATCTGACCTGGGGTGAGCCGCCCGAGGCGGTGGCTGCCAAGATCGAAGACGTGCGGGCCAAGGCCGCGGAGCATGGGCGCACGCTGCGCTTCGGGATCCGCCTGCATGCGATCGTGCGCGAGAGCGAAGCCGAAGCGTGGCAGGAAGCCGAGCGCCTGATCAGCCGGTTGAGCGACGACGACATCGCCCGGGCTCAGGCCAATTATGCCAAGATGGATTCGGTCGGCCAGAGCCGCATGGCGGCGCTGCACGGCGGACGACGCGACAAGCTCGAAGTCTCACCGAATCTTTGGGCCGGGGTCGGCCTCGTGCGCGGCGGCGCCGGCACGGCGCTGGTCGGCGATCCGGCGATCGTCGCCGCACGCATGCGCGAATATCAGGACGTCGGCATCGAGACCTTCGTGATGTCCGGCTATCCCCATCTGGAAGAGGCGATCCGCTTCGCCGAGCTGGTCTTCCCGCTCGTCGGCAAGGATCCGGTGACGCTTTCCGGCGTCTCCCAGACCGGCGGCGCCTTCGACATTCGCGCCCGGGCCACGAGCTGAGGCCGGCGATGTCCAGACAAATCATCGATATGCGTTGCCGCCCAGCCTATCTTCACGACTTCTTCGGGAAAACGCCGGGCTCGCCGGACTTCGAGACCGTCCGCTGGCTGAACCGCCGAGTCGGCACGCGCGGCGACGACCGCCATTTCACACGGTCCGCAACGCCAGAAGGCTTTTTGGGCGAGATCGCCGAAGCCAGACTTGCCCGTGCGGTGGTCGTCGCCCGTCACACGCCGTCGCAGCATCTGCCGAATGACGACATTGCCGAGATCGTCGCCCTCGATCCCGATCGGATCGTCGGAATCGGCGCGGTCGATCCCATCCTCCAGGGCGAGGCGGCGGCGCTCGCCGAAATCACCCGAGCGGTTCGTGTCCTGAACCTCAAGGGAATCGACCTCGAGCCGGGCTTTGGCAACCCGCCGCGTCATCCGGACGATCAGGCCTATTTCCCGATTTATGAACTCGCCGAAAGCCTCGACGTCCCGATCTTCCTGATGAGCGGTCCGACCACGCCCAATCCGCGCTACAATGATCCGTCGGGGATCGCGGCGATCGCGCAATCCTTCCCGCGATTGAAGATCGGCGTCTTCCACGGCTCTTGGCCGAATGTCCACGCAATCCTCGGCCTTGCCTTTCGCTACGAGACGATCAACCTAATTCCTGACATGTATCTGTTTCAGCCCGGATCGGACCTCTATGTGGAGGCTGCCAATGGCTGGCTGGCAGACCAGCTGCTCTTCGGCTCGTCCTATCCCTTCCGCCCGATCAAGCAATCGATCGACGACGCCCTTGCTCTCGGATTGCGGGAGGACGTGCTCGACCGCTTCTTCCACGACAATGCCGCCCGCCTTCTCGGCTTTCCGAAAGCCGGCGGGACGCACCAAGCCGGAGATGCGCGATGACTGAAATCGACCTGCGCTCCATCGAGCCAACCCCGATCGAAGAGACCCTGGCGAGCCCTCATCGGCATTTTGGCGATCCGCGTCGGCGACCATCACCGGTCGCCACTGCCGCGCCGGATCGATTCAAGGCAGCCCCGAAAACAAGGCCGGACCGCTCGCCCGTGGCACGATCGGCAAAGTCATAGGCATTCTCGAGGTCACCGCCTATGCCGAGTTGGTGGCAGAAGGTCTTGCCGAGGACGTTCGCGCGCATTGAACCGGACGGCGTTGATCGCGGCCGCATCGGCCGGAGATCAACGATGAACCGTCCCTTGTGATTGTCCAATGATACTCTGCAGCTCAGGAGGCATCCCCATGGTCGTCACATCAAAGAAGATCGATCCGAGAGCCAAGGCCGTTTCAGGCCTTCCCCGTCCCAAGACGCCGGCCCATGTTATCCAGAATGACGCCGAAGCCATCGCGGTTGCCGCAACGATTGCCGCACGGATCCGGCCCGGCGCGGCACAACGCGACGCTGAGAGGATCTGGCCGGTCGATGAACTTGAAGCCTATTCGCAGTCGGGTCTATGGTCGATCAACGTTCCGAGGTCCTATGGCGGACCTGAGGTTTCCTACGCGACGCTCGCTAAGGTGATCGAGATCGTTTCGGCGGCGGATCCGTCGATCGGCCAGATCACCCAAAACCATCTCGGCATCGTCGCCGCCATTCGCACCGTCGCGGCAGAGGATCAAAAAGAGATCCTGTTCCGCGAGGTGTTGCACGGTACCCGGTTCGGCAACGCTTTCTCCGAATTCGGCTCCAAGCGCGCTGCTGACTTTGAGACCACCTTCGAAGACGCCGGCGATCATGTCGTCGTCACGGGCCGCAAGTTCTATTCGACCGGCGCACTGCTCGCCCATCTCGTGCCAATCGTTGCCGTCGATGGCGAAGGTCGGGCCTGGTATGCAATCGCGGACCGCAACGCCGACGGGCTCACCGTCATCGACGACTGGTCGGGGTTCGGTCAGCGCACCACCCTTTCGGGCACCGTCATCCTCGATCGCGTGAGGGTGCCGAAAACCCATCTCATACCCGGTTGGAAGGGCTATGCCGAACCGAGCGCGGACGGCGCAATCTTCCAGCTCATCCAGGTCGCGGTCGACACCGGGATCGCCCGGGCGGCGATCGAGGACACGGTCGCATTCGTCCAGACAAAGTCGCGTGCCTGGATCGACTCCGGCCGCGATCGGGCGTCCGACGACCCTTACACGATTCAGGCCGTCGGCGGACTCACCGTACGCCTGCACGCCGCACAAGCTCTCCAGGATCTCGCCGGCCACGCCGTGGATCGCGCCGTCGACGCGCCAAATGCAGACACGGTCGCCGCTGCCCAGATCGCAACCGCCGAGGCAAAAATCCTGTCGACAGAAATCGCCATCGAGGCGACCAATAAGCTCTTCGAGCTCGCGGGCACGCGCGCGACGCTCGCCGAGCACAATCTCGACCGGCATTGGCGCAACGCCCGAACCCACACGCTGCATGATCCGGTTCGCTGGAAATATGCCATCGTCGGCAACCATGCCTTGAACGGTGTCAACCCGCCCTTCCACGCATGGAGCTGACGTAAGACCCCGGATCCGAATGGAACGGACCTGGCGGTCATGTTCCTCTCGGCCTTGGTTCAAATACCAAGCGGGCTTGCTGGCGCAAACATGCCAGCCATGCTGAGATGTCGTCGCCGGTCTGAACCCCGGCCTCAGATGAAGGCGACACCGTCTTCGTTGAAGCGGTGGATTTTACCGACTTCCGGGGTCAGGTGGACCGTGTCGCCCTGGCGGAGCGGAACGTCGCTGCGGCCGCGGACGATCAGCGGTTCGTCGGCAAAAGCGGCTTCGACATGGAGGAAGGTGTCCGAGCCGAGATGCTCGATCGCCTTGACCTTACCCGGCCACAGGCCCTCGTGCGCCGAGACCGCAAGGTGCTCGGGCCGAATGCCGATCATCGCCGCCTGGTAGACGGTCGCCGCCTCACCTTTGACGACGTTCATCTTCGGCGAGCCGATGAAGCGAGCGACGAAGAGGTTGCGTGGCCGTTCGTAGAGGTCGAGCGGTCTTCCAACCTGTTCGATCCGGCCTTCGTTGAAAACGACGATGCGATCGGCGAGCGTCATCGCCTCGACCTGGTCGTGCGTGACGTAGATCATCGTCGTGTCCGGCATCGCCGCGTTGAGGTCGGCGATTTCGAGCCGGGTCGCGACGCGCAGCGCCGCATCGAGGTTCGACAGCGGCTCGTCGAACAGGAACACCTTCGGGTCGCGGGTCACCGCCCGGCCGATCGCGACACGCTGGCGCTGGCCGCCGGACAGGCTGCGCGGAAGCCGATCGAGATAGGGCGTCAGCTCCAGCATCTCGGCCGCCTTGCGCACCCGCCGATCGATCTCAGGCTTCGCCATGCCCGAAACCTTCAGGCCGAACGCCATATTGTCGTAGACCGTCATATGCGGATAGAGCGCATAGGACTGGAACACCATGGCGATGCCGCGCTCGCCCGGCGGCACGCCATTGGCGACCTCGCCGTCGATCGTCAGCGTGCCGCTGGTGATCTCTTCCAATCCGGCGATCACCCGCAGCATCGTCGACTTGCCGCAGCCCGACGGGCCGACGAAGACGATGAATTCCCCCATCCCGATCTCGAGATCGATCCCGTGCAGCACCTCGTGGCCGCCGAAGGACTTGGTGATTTTTGATAGCGAGACGCTCGCCATGGCCGGTTTCTCCTCTCTGGCGCGGCGAAGGCCTTTAGCCTTCAGACCCCGCGGCGGCCTCGTCCTCAGCCCGGCGCCAGGCTTCGTATTCCGGCCGAACCTCTTGGCTCAGCGGATAATATTTGCGCAGGTCACCCCCCTCGGAGAGCCGCAGGCGGGAGAAATCCTCCCATTCGGCGTGCTGGCTCGCCCGTTCCAGCGTCGCCTCGGCGAGCGAGACCGGAACGACCACCGCGCCATCGTCGTCGGCGACGATGATATCGCCCGGCATGACCAGCGTGCCGCCGCACGCAATCGCCACATTGACGGCATAGGGGAAGATCCCGGTCTGGGTGTGATAGTTCGGCGTCGTGCCGCGAACCCACATCGGGAAGTCGAGAGCCTTGGCCTTGCGGGAGTCGCGGATGCAGCCGTCGACGATGACGCCGGCCCCACCGCGGCCCTTCAGATAGGTCAGCATCATCTCGCCGAAGACACCGCTGGCCATATCAGCGCGAGCATCAACGACGACGACGTCGCCCTCTTCGACCTGATAGAGCACCTGGCGGTGCATCTGGGCTTCCGGGTTCTCGTATTCGTCGATGTCGTAAACGTCTTCGCGCTTCGGCATGAACTGCAAGGTCAGCGCCGGACCGGCAATGGTCTTGCCGGTGATGAAGGGCGACAGACCGTGCAAATGCGGATCGCGAATGCCGAGCTTGCTCATCTCGCCGCTGATCGTCGCCGAGCCGAGATCGGCAAGCGCTCGGACGAGATCCCGCGAAGGACGCTGGATGGTGGGAATGTGCATGGGAGGGGTCCTCGCGCAAAATGCGTTAGAGCATGATGCCGAAACGTTGCATGACGTTTCGGATCACATCATGCGGCAAAACAACGGCCGGGAGCGGAATGGCGATCCCGGTTCATTACATTCCGCTCTAGCATCGAAGGTCAGATGCCGGTCGAACGGTCACAGCGCCCAGACGGCAGCGAACTTGCCGCCACCGCCCGGGCCCCTGTGCGGTCGGTCAAGCTTATTTCTGCTTGGCCTTGAGGTCTTCGATCTGCTTTTGCGCCCAGGCCACGGCGTCCTTCGGGCTGTCGCCGTCGACGAGCATGCGCTGCACCGAATTCGACAGAATTTTCGACGTGTAGACCTGTGAGGCGAGCGGCGTCGGCGCACCCTTGTAACCAATGGTCAGGCCGTTGCGGGCGAGCGCGTCGAAATTGGCATAGGCCGGATTGTTGGCGAAGAGCGGCATCGTCTTCGTCATCTGCGGGAAGATCGGCACCCAGCGGCCGCCGGTCACTTCGATCAGCTTCTTGTAGTGGTCCGGCTGATAGAAATACTCGAGCCACTGCTTGGCGAGATCGGCCTGGTCGCTCTTCTTGCTGACCAGCCAGGAGAACGAACCGAGCAGCGTCGCGCCCAGCCCATCCTTGCCGGGACCGCGCGGAATGTTGATGAGCGCGGTGTTCGACAGCAGATCCTTGTCGTTCTCTTCCATCCAGGAATAAACGCTCGGCGGATTCATGATGAAGGCCGCGCGGCCGGTCTGATAGGCGGTGTTGTTGCCACCATCGTCCCAAGTCAGGACGCTGCGCGGGATCGTCCCCTCGTCGACCATGTCCTTGATGAAGGTGTAGGCGGCGACTGTGTCGGGCGAGTTCCAGGTGATCGCACTGCCGTCCTTGGAGAACATCGCACCACCGAACGACCAGACCAGCATCCGAAGATCGGTCTCGGCATCGTTGGCATTGCTGAGCGGCACGCCGAGGCCGATATATTGCGGGTGCTGCTTGACGATCGCCTTGGCGGCCTCGCGCAGCTCTTCCCAGGTCTTCGGGACGTCCTTGCCGACCTCCTTCAGGAGATCCTTGCGGGCATACATCGGAACGACGTCGACCTCGATCGGCACCGAATAGGGATGACCCTTGTACATCGCCTGCGGCACCAGGCTCTCGTAGATGCCGCCCTCGGCGGCGCGCAGCTTGGTCAGCACGCCGTCGAGCGGTTGGATAAGGCCGCTCTCGGCATAATATTGCGAATTCTGGCCGAGCTGCATGAAGACGTCGGGCGCCGAATTGCCCTCGAAGGCCGCCGCCAGGCGCTCGGTCAAGACGTTGGCGGGCACGACGACATACTGTACGTCGACACCGTGCTGTTTGCCGAAGTCCTTGGCCATGTCGCCGATCAGCGCGTCGGCCTGCTTGTTGAAGGCCTGCAGCCCCCAGATCGTCAGTTGCTTGGCCTGCACCGCCGACGTCGACATGACGACCGCCGAGGCGAGAAGCGCAGTCTTGAACCAATTCATTTTAAGTCCTCCTCTTATGAATGGTCGGGTGTGTCATCCCTTGACGCTCCCCACAGCCAGACCCTCGACGATGTAGCGTTGGGCGGCGATGTAGATGACAAGGATGGGAAGAATGGCGATCACCGAGCTGGCCATCAGTTGGCCCCAGATGAAGGTGTCGCCCATGACCAGCCCCGCGAGGCCGGCCGTGAAGGTCTTGCTGTCGTTCGAATAGACGTAGACCAGCGCGTATAAGAACTCGTTCCAGGCGTGGGTGAAGGCGAACAGCGCAACCACCGCGATTCCGGGGCTGGCGATCGGCAACACCACGCTGCGCAGCGTCTGCAGCCGGCTCGCGCCGTCCATCCGCGCCGCCTCGTCGAGCTCGTGCGGAATGGTGCGGAAATAGCCGATCAGCATCCAGGTGCAGAACGGCACCGTGAAGGTGAGATAGGCGAGGATCAGCCCCAGCTTGGTGTCGACCAGACCGAGCTTCTGCAGGACGATGAACAGCGGAATGAACAACAGCGACGGCGGCAACAGATAGGCCGCCACGATCAGCCGCGCCGTTGCCGAGCGGCCGTGGAATTGCATCCGGGCGATCGGATAGGCGGCCAGCGCGCCGATCACCGCCGAAATCACCGTCACCCCGACCGCGACGACGAAGCTGTTGAGAACGAAATGCGGGAAGTTCGATTCAAACAGCACCGCCCGATAGTTCTCAAGCGTCGGGATATGCGGGATCAGCGTCGGCGGCAGGGCATAGATCTCACGCGGAATCTTCAGCGACGTGACCACCACCCAATAGACCGGGGCGAGCGACCAGACGAGCGCGACGAGGATCCCAAGCGCGGTGATCGTGCGCCGGATCACCTTGGTTCTTTGACGTTCGACCATGGTTGTCTCTTCAGGCCTCGTCCCGGCGCAGCATGCGGCCGGTGAGCAGAACGATGAGGATGATGAAGACCGGTATGACGGAGACGATGACGGCCGAGCCGAGCCCCAGATGGCTCTCGCCGATACCGTATTGATAGGCGAGCGTCGGCAGGATGTGGGTGCGGTTGGCAGGCCCGCCGCCGGTCAGCACGAACACCATCTCGAAGGAATTGAAGGTCCAGATCGCCGACAGCATCACCGTCACCGCGATGACGCCCCGCATCTGCGGCAGGGTGATCGCGAAGAAACGCCGCACCATGCCGGCACCGTCGATCGCCGCGGCCTCGTGCAGGTCGGACGGGATCGAGGCGAGCGCCGCGAGAAACATCATGGTGAAGAAGGGCAGCCCCTGCCAGATCATCGCCACGGCGACGGAGACCATCGCAATGTTCGGATCGGAGAGCCAGTAGATCGGGTGATCGGACAGGCCGAGCTGCAGAACGAGATACTGCAACACACCGCTCTGCTCGTCGAAGATCCACTTCCACGACAAGGCGGCGATCATCCCCGGCACCGCCCAGGGCAGGAAGGCCAGCGCCCGGATCAGACCGCGCATCGGCATCTTCTGCGACAACAGCACCGCAAAGGTGAGGCCAAGGACCAACTTCACCGCCACCGTGCTGACGGTCAAAAGCAGCGAATTCCAAGCGGCATGCAGGAAGATCTGATCGGAAAACAGCGCCGCAAAATTGGCCAATCCGACCCAATGGCCGCTCTGCGCCACCGCCCGGTCGGTGAAGGCGGTCGAAATGCCGTCGGCCAGCGGATAGGCGATCAGCGCCGCGAACACGGCGGCGGCCGGCGCCAGGAATGCGTAGGCGACCAGCCAATCCGGCTTGTGACGACGGCGGCGAACCGGTGCCGGCGGACTTGAAAAGCCCGCCGGAAGCGCATTGGCAGCCATCAGGAGCGCTCCGCCGCCTCGGCGCGGGCCGCCTCGACCAGACCGCGCATATAACCGACCGCGAAGATTCGACCGAGCGCCTCGTAACCCGGCTTCGAGTTCGGCTCCCCCCACATGACCGGGGCATGGTCCGGGCGCATCAGACCGGTAAAGCCGATGTCGCGATAGGCCTTGATACTCGCATACATGTCGGTCTTGCCGGCGTCGTGGAAGGTCTCCGACATCTTGTGGGCATCGCCCTCAATGTCCCGGAAATGCACGAAATGCATCCGCCCATCGGCACCAAAGCGACGAATGGTGGCCGGCACATCGGCATTCATCGCCGCAAAATTCGCCTGGCAGAAGGTGATGCCGTTCGCCGGACTGTCCGACAACTTCAACAGCCGCTCGAAATTCTCCACGCTGCTCATGATCCGTCCAACGCCGAGAAACGGCGACAGCGGCGGATCGTCGGGATGCATCGCGAGCTTGACGCCGGCGCGCTCGGCCACCGGCAGCACCCGCTCCAGAAACGCCGCGAGCGTCTCCCACAAATGCTCTTCGCTGACGATGACAGGCCCATGCGAGCGTGGATCCTTCGCCACCACCGCATTGTCGAAGGTGGTAGTCAGCGCGCCGCCCCGCGTTCGGGTGGTGGTCGAGGTTCGGGTCCAGCTGTTGATCGCCATCCAGCTGTAGCAGAACACCTCGATGCCGAGCGCACCCATGTGCTCGATCACCGCGATCAGCCGCTCCAGCTCCGCTTCGCCTTCCGGGCGACCGAGGCGGATGTTGTCCATCGGGACCCAGCCCTCGATCACCCCGATCTTGAAGCCGAAGTCTTCGTAGAACTTCTGCACCCGCGCAAAGGTCAGATAGTCCCAAATCGGAACCTCAGGCCCGGCGTCACGGATCGCGACGACCTCCTCGATCCCCATTTCACGGGCGTAATGCCATTTGGGGCCGATCTCCGGCTCCAGGCTCATCGAAATTTTCATCTTGCCTCCCGGCGGCTCCAACTCCCGGAGCCTGAATAACAAGTTCATATTTGAACTTGCTGATGTCATATGTTAGACAATACGGATCTGAATTGAGATGGTCAAGAGCATGCGCAAACCCGACGACGACGCCAATGGCAATCCAACGATCGATCGGATGATGATGATTTTGCGGGAATTGGAGCGCGCGCCGGAGGGGCTGCGGCTGGGCGCGCTGGTCCAACGCACCCGGCTCGCCCGCTCGACGGTCTATCGGCTGCTGAATGCGCTGGAGGCCCACGGCATGCTGCGGCAATTGCCGCTCGGCGCCTATGTCCTCGGTGCTCGGCTGCTGGAGCTCGCGGATAAAGTCACTGCGACGTCGCGCCTGTTTCCGCTGGTTCCCTTCGTCCAGCCGCTCCTGGACGGGCTCGCCAATCGTGTCGGCGAAACCTGCAAGATTGCCGTCGTCGAACGCGGCGCCATCATGCCGATCGCCGGGGCGATGGCGAAAACGCCGCATGCGCTGAGCTACACCGTCGGCGAGTATCTCCCCGCCCATGCCGGCGCCGCCAGCAAGATGCTCATGGCGCATTGTCCGGCTGACGAGAGGGACGCCATGCTCGCCGGCACATTGGACGCGCTCACCCCGCTGACCCTCACCGACCGCTCTTCTCTGGAGCGCGAATATGCCGCCATTCGCAATCAGGGCTGGAGCCATGACCCGGGCGAATATAGCCTGAGCGTACGCGCCTTCGCCGCACCGATCCAAGCCCCCGACACCACCCTGCTCGGCGCCCTCAGCATCACTTTCATGGCCGGATCCGACGCCGCCTTCGAAGCCCGCATCCGCGAATCCGCCATCACCGGCGCCGCGGAAATTTCTCAAGCCATCGCCGAACGCCGATTGGCGTGAGGAATTGAGGAGAGACTAGCTCCTCGCACCACCGATTGTTGAGCCCACAGACTCGGGGGCGACGTCGTCGACGGCTTTGCGGACGATCAGGATGTGCTTGCGCATGGCGGCTGCAGCGCGTTCAGCGTCGCCTTCGATAATGGCGTCGACGATGACGGCGTGTTCGGCATGGGAAGCCTTGGGCCGGTGGGATCCTTCAAATTGCAGATTGCGGAAGGGCGCGAGGCGCCGGCGCACGGCCAGTGTCGTGCGTTCGAGAAATTCGTTCTGCGATCCGGCGTAGATCGCCGTGTGAAAGCGCTCGTTGTGGATGCGATAGGCCATGATATCGTTCTCGGCAGCGGCGCTTGCGCCACGATGGTGGAGCGCCATCAGATCCTGCAGCGCCGCGCCGGAGAGGTGTTGGGCGCACAGTTTCGCACATAGGGCCTCAAGCTCGGCCATGACGACGAAGGTCTCGTCGAGCTCGGCCTCCGACAAGGTGGTGACGACGGCGCCGCGATGCGGCCGCGACAGCGCCAGGCCATTCGCCTCCAACTGCCGCAGCGCCTCGCGCACCGGTGTGCGCGACACCCCGAATTCGGCCGCGAGCGTGGTCTCGTCGAGGGCCTCGCCGGGCCGCAAAAACCCGTGGACGATCCGGTCGGCCAAGGCTTCGCGGATCATGTCGGCCTGAGTGCGCTTGGTCACGCCATCGCCCATCTCGCAATGTCTCCTTCAGGCGTCAGGAATCTGCCCGCTCCGATTGCAGATACGCCCTCCAACCTTCGAAGTGGGTGATTTCGCACGCCCCCGTCAAGCCCGCCGGCTCACAAAGGAAACCGCAGACGCAATCGTTGCCGGCCAACGTGACTTGGCCGATGCTGAGCGGCTGCGGAATGGCCGCGACGAAAGCGGCGAAGGCGGCCGGCTCCAGCGACCAGATCTCGACCGCAATACCCGGCCCGGCAAAGCCCGGCTCGCGCGCAAGGCCCGGCTTCGGAGGCACGGTGTCGAGCGCGTAGAAGCGATAGTGAGGCGCGGTGCGGTCGGCTTTGACGAAGATCCCGCCGCGATCGGTGAGTTCGTGGTTGAGCGGCATGCCGGCCAAATGCGCGCCGACGACGGCGATCGCGATTCGCCCCGGCGCCTCGATCTGCGGCATGGTCGGCAAGGCGATGTCCCGGGCCTTGCCGGCGCCGCAACCGGCCGCCGCATGCAACTTTTCTGCGAATTCCGCCAGCGCGTCGTCGCTGTCGCGCGGGGCGACGAGCTGCACGCCGAAGGGCAGCCCGGTGGCGGTGAAGCCCGCCGGAACGGCGATTGCGGCACAGCCGAACAGATTGGCGAAATTGGTGAAGCGGCCGAAGCGGGCATTGAGCGCGATCGGGTCGGCCTGCATCGCCTCGACCGTCTGGATGTCTGGCGAGGTCGGGAGCAACAGCGCGTCGACCTTGGCCCATTCGGCCTCCGCCTCCCGGCGCAGGGCTTCCAGCCGATAGGCACCGCGGAAGGTTTCGACAGCGCTCATACCGCGCGCGCCCTCGATGATCCGGCGCACCGTCGGTTCGATACTGCCTGGCTTTTCATCCAGAAAGGTCTCGATGGCGGCGAGCCGCTCGGCCACCCAGGGTCCCTCGTAAAGCAATGCGGCTGCCTCTCTAAACGGGCGGTAGTCGAAGGGCACGATCGTCGCGCCCAGCGCCGCCGCCCGGACGATCGCCGCCTCATAGAGCGCGGCATAGGCGTCGTTGCCGTAAAACTCCCGCTCGTCCTCGCCCGGCACGCCGAGCCGCAAAGCGCCCGGCAGCGCCGCCGCGCTGAAGCGGCGCGAATAGGCGTCTGTCGGATCGAAGCCCTCCGCGACCTGCCGCGCCGCAACGCCGTCGGCAACGCTCGCAGCCAAGATCGTGACGACGTCGACCGATCGGCAGGCCGGCACGACGCCCGTGGCCGCGATCCGGCCCGGCGACGGCTTGATGCCGACGATATTGTTGAAGGCCGCCGGCACCCGGCCGGAGCCGGCCGTATCGGTGCCGAGGGCGAAGGCGGCGCAGCCGCTCGCCACGGCCACCGCCGAGCCCGAGCTCGATCCGCCTGAGACATAGGCCGCATCAAACACGCAACGCGGTGCGCCGTAGGGCGAACGCGAGCCGTTGAGGCCGGTGGCGAACTGATCGAGATTGGTCTTGCCGACGCAGATCGCCCCGGCCGCGATCAGTCGTTCGACCACCGTGGCGTTGGCCGCCGGCTGATAGGCATAGTCCGGGCAACCAGCGGTTGTGGCCAAACCCGCGACGTCGATATTGTCCTTCACCGCAAAGGGCAGCCCCCAAAGTGGCAGGCTGGCGGGATCGGGCGCGCGCGCCATGAGCGCCTCGGCCGCCGCGCGCAAGGTTTCAAGCGGCACGCGGGCGATGAAGGCGGCGGGATCGCCGGTCTCCATCCGCGCGGTGACGGCCTCCATCACATCCGCCGGGCTGATCCCGGCCGCATAAAGTGCCCGTAGGCTGGCGAAGTCGAGGATGGTCGGAAGTTCTCTCATGCTCCCCCCTGGGGCTCTGGCTGCGTGTTGGAAAGACTCGGAAAGGTCAGCGGTGACGACCGCTCGCAAACGGCCGCGGCCGGCCGACCAAATGATGCAGCGTCATGTCGGCTCATCGAGGATCCGCACCGGTGCGGCCCAGGCAATCAGCACCACGCAGCCCGCGTCTGACCACACGCGGTGGCGCGTTCCGGCCTCGTTGACGACCAGCGTGCCCGCCGCATAGGTGCCGGCATCATCGCTCTGGCTGCCGGAAAGGACGAGAATGGTTTCCAGCCCGGTGTGCTCGTGCCACGGCACCGTCGCGCCCGGCGCGTAACGCAACAACGCGAGCGCTGGCCCCTCCGGCTCGCTCGGGCGATGCAGATGGGCGATGTCGACGCCGGGCCGAAACGATTCGAAGGTCACCGTGGTCAGATCGAGGGTCAGGAGATCGGGAAAGACGTTCGGCATCACAGGCTCGCCTCCGCGCGCCGTGACGCCTTGGCGGCTTCCAGCCCGGCAAGAATCGTCGCGACCTCCGTGGCCCAGCCGACGATCGCGCCTTGCGCGGTCATCATGTCGATCGCGGCGTGCTTGAAAGCGGCGAAATAGCTCTCGGTGGCGTCCTCAGCGATGAGGCATTCGTAGCCACGATCGTTGGCCTCGCGCATTGTCGTCTGCACGCAGACCTCGGTGGTGACGCCAGCAAAAACCAGTTGCGTTATGCCCAGTGCCTCAAGATGGGCGCCAAGATCGGTGGCGCAGAAGGCGCCCTTACCGGGCTTGTCGACGACAGACTCGCCCGGCGCGGGCTGAAGCTCGGGGACAATCTCCGCCCCCGGCTCACCGGCGATCAGGATGCGGCCCATCGGCCCGGCATCGCCGATCCTCAGGCCCGGCGCTCCGCGCAGGCGCTTGGCCGGCGGGCAATCGGCAAGGTCCGGGCGATGGCATTCGCGAGTGTGGATCACCGGCCGGCCGGCGGCGCGAAAGCCGGCGATTAGCCGCGCCGTCGCCGGCACGATCGCCTGCAAACGGGACACGTCGTTGCCAAGGCTTGCGCCAAAGCCGCCAGGCTCCAGAAAGTCGCGCTGCATGTCGATGACGATCAGCGCCACGCGGGACGGATCGAACGCAAAGGCGAAGGGACGGGCGGCGATCGTCTCCATCAGCCGTGCCCCGCCATGTGGCCGCCGATCACGGTGGTGTCGGCCTCGGCCCCGCCGGCGCATTCGTAGACGATGCGGCCCTCGAACATCACCATGATGCGATCTGACAGGGCGACGATCTCGTCGAGATCCTCGGAAACGAGCAGCACCGCGGTGCCGCGATTGCGCGCCGCGATCAGCTGGGCGCGGATGTCGGCCACGGCGCCGAAGTCGAGCCCGAAGCAGGGATTGGCCGCGACCAGGAGATCGGTCTCGCCCTGCAGCTCGCGGGCGAGCACCGCGCGTTGGACATTGCCGCCCGACAAGGTGGCGACCGGCGCGGACGGCGACTGGGTCTTGACCGCATAGGCGGCGATCAGCCGCTCGGCCTCGCTGCGCATACGCTGGCGGTCGAGGAGGCGGATCCGCCGGCCTTCGGCGTCGCGATCAAAGCTGCGAAAGGCGAGATTGTCCGAGACGCTCATCCGCCCGACACAGGCGTTGCGCAGCGGCTCTTCGGGCAGGCAGCGAACTTTAAGCTTCTGGGCGGCGGCGCGGCTCGCGTCATAGGGCTCGCCCTTGACCAGGAGCGTGCCGGCATCCGGCGCTTCCTGGCCGGAGAGAAGATCCACCAGCCGCTTCTGGCCGTTGCCGGAAATGCCGGCGATGCCGACAATCTCGCCGGCAAAGACGTCAAGCGCCTCGATGGCGATCGAGCCGCGCGTCGCTGCATCGCCCGAGCGCACGGCTTCAAGCCGCAGCACCGGCGACGAGCCGGGCGTGGTCGCCTCCCGGTCCGGCACTTCGGCAAGATCGCGTTCGCCGATCATCATCGCCGCCATATCGGCGATCGAAAGATCGGCTACCGTCCCCTGCCCGGCCTTGATGCCCCGGCGCAACACCGTGACACGGTCGCAAAAGGCGGTGACCTCGGCAAATTTGTGGGTGATCAAAAGCACCGCCATGCCGGTTTCGCGTGCGCGCTTTCGCAAAAAGCCGAGCACCTCGCGCGCCTCGTCAGGCGTCAGCACCGAGGTCGGCTCGTCGAGCACCAAGACCCGCGATCCGAGATAGAGCTGCTTGAGGATCTCGGTCTTCTGCCGCTCGCCCGCCGACAGCCGATCCACCGGCGTATCGAGCGGCACCTTCAGCGGCATGGTCTCCAGAAAGCGGATCAGCGCGCGGCGTTCGGCCTTCCAGTCGACGACGCGAGGCACGTCGACCCGCGACATCACCAGGTTTTCCAGAACCGTCATCGCCGGCACCAGGGTGAAGTGCTGATAGACCATGCCGATGCCGAGCCGGCGCGCGTCACGCGGGTTCTCGATCGTCTGCTCGCGGCCGTCGAGCACCACATCACCGGCATCCGGGCGATAATAGCCGAGAATGCACTTCACCAGCGTCGACTTGCCGGCGCCGTTTTCGCCGAGCAGCGCGTGGAATTCGCCGGCCTGCAAGGCCAGCGAGACGTTGTTCAGCGCCGTGAAGTTGCCGAAATGCTTGGTGAGGCCCACCGCTTCGAGCAGCGGACGGGCCTTGCCGCTTTCGTGGTCAGCGGCTGATTCCTCCCGCCTGGCCGGGTCATGCAGCGCGGCAATGGCGGACATCAGCGTTCTCCTTGAAACCGTCGGGCGATGATGGCGACCGGGCCGCCGCCATCCGGCCCCTGATGCTCGGCCCCGCCGGACACGAACAGTGCACTCGACCCGGTCAGCGCGGCGAGAGCTCCACCGACGAAGGCGCGGGCATGGCGGGTGGCGGATAGATCGCTGTCGTCGAGCATGGTGTGACGGGCGCCGCGCAACCGGCCGCTGCTGCCGGGCTCGGCTTTGGCGAGCACCGCCACCAGCCTCCCGCGCTCGGCCGCCGTCAATTGGCCGTCGGCGGCAAAGCCGAGCCGGCGCAAGGCGTCGCGCACCGGCAGAATGTCGATCGCATCGTCCATCACCGCATGGTCGATCGCGAGTGGACCGGACCAGCTCCGGCTCATGCCGAGCACGACGATTTCATGGTTCAGCAATTCGACACCGGCCGAGGTGCTGGCGCGGCCCGACCAGAGATCGGTGTCGCGCCCGATCGCCGCCTCGCTCAGCGCATCGGCCGCGATTTCGCCCAAGGCCAGCGCCACGCCAAGCGCCGACGCACCACGGGTAAACCCCATCGATTTCAGCGTATCGCGCGTCACCACCGACGCCCCGCGCGCTTCGGCCGCCGCGATCCGGTCGACGGTCAAGAGCGGGCATTTGATCTGAACGAAATGAACGTCGGCGGGATCGTCGATCCCGGCGTCGCGCATTGCCGCTGCGACGCCATTCGCGACCATTTCGACCTCGTCCATCCGGCCGAGTTGCTCGGGCAAAAGGCTATCGGTGTGTGCGACACCGATCGCCAGCGCCGAGCGGCCGACCGCCGGCGCAGCGGCCGGCTCCCCGCGGCGCTCGAAGACGATGAGATGCGGCGACAGCGCACCTTCGGTCCCGCCCGACATCACCATCGCGATCTGAGCGACCGCCTCGTCGGGCAGAGACCGGCCGAGCGCCGCCTTCAGTGCCGAAACGGCAAAGGCACGGGTGAAATCGTTGACGCAGCCATTGCCCTCGGTCTTGCCGAGGATCGCGGCGATCGCGGCCGGCTCGATCTGCCCTGCGGCGATCGCCGCTTCGAGGCCGGACACGTCGTCCGGCGCCCGGGTCGCGATGAGATGGACCTGCGCCTGCCGCATCAGCCGATCGCCGCGATCAAGGCGTCGCTCATCGCCACCGCGCCGAAAACGCCGCCTTGCATCTTGACCATATCGAGGGCCGCCAGATGATTTTCGAGCTTGGTCGCGCCGGTACAGTCGGACAGCACCAAGCATTCATAGCCGCGATCATTGGCGTCGCGCATGGTGGTGTGCACGCAGACATCGGTGGTCACGCCCGTCAGCACGAGGTTGCGGATGCCCTTGGTCCGCAGCACCAGTTCGAAGTCGGTGGCGAGAAAGCTTCCCTTGCCCGGCTTGTCGATGATCGCCTCGCCGGCGACCGGCTGCAGTTCGGGAATGATCTCCCAGCCAGGTTCGCCGCGCACCAGAATGCGCCCGCACGGGCCCTGATCGCCGATGCCCGCGCCAATCCGCTGCGAGCGCCAGCGCTTGTTGGCCGGAAGATCCGACAAATCCGGCTTGTGCCCTTCGCGGGTATGGATGACGGTGAAGTCCTTGGCGCGGGCGACCTTCAGCAGGCGGGCGATCGGCTCGATCGGCGCGCGGGTCAGAGACAAGTCGTAGCCCATGGAATCGACGTAGCCGCCAGGGGCGCAGAAATCGACCTGCATGTCGATCACCACGATCGCCGTGTTGGCGGGGCGCAAATCGCCGTCGAACGGCCAGAGATAAGGATCGGAGGCGACGGTGCGGCCGCCCGGCACAAAGGCCGCGTCAATCCGTTCATCGAGCGTTGCTGGCATCAGCGGGCTCCTTTCAAGGTCCAATTCGAGTCCGATCGGCAAGATGCGGTGTCACTCCGCCGCGTCGTCGAAGCGTTCGCCATAGCGCCGGGTCGGCGCCGGAAAACCGCAGGAGGTGCCGTCGACGACCTTAACCTCGTCCTCCCAGGGCAGCCGGTATGTGCCGTCGACGAGATCCTGCATGTAGCTGTAGGGGCAGTCCTGCGCCCCGCCCTTGACCGCGACATAGCCGCGATGGCCGAGCTGGTAGATGTTGTTTTCCACGCCCCAGCCGAGGCGTGCCTCGCGCACCAGGTCAGGCCGCACCTCGGCGGTGATGATCTCGTCGGCGCGGCCGGTGGTGCCGTGGGCGATCACCGTGCCGTCGAAGTTGACGATCATCCCCTCGCCCATCGAATCGAAAGAGCCGTCCGAACCGCACATGCAGACATTGGCGGTGATCATCAGGTTCTGGAAGGCGTTGGCCTGGTTGGTGAAGCGCCATGACTGGCGGATCGGCGCGGTATAGCCAGCCGTGCGCAGCATGATCTCGGCGCCCTGATAGGCGCATTCGCGCGCCATTTCCGGGAACATCCCGTCATGGCAGATGATCAGCGCCAGCTTGCAGCCCTTCGGCCCGGTGATCACCGGAATGCCGCGATCGCCCGGCTCCCACGGCTCGACCGGCACCCAGGGGTGAAGCTTGCGGTAGTTGAGGACGATTTCGCCCTCGTCGTCGATGACGAGACCGGTGTTGTAGGGCATGCCGCCCGGATTCAGCTCCATGATCGAGAAGCAGCCCCAGATGGCGTTCTCGATGCACGCCTTGCGGAAGGCCGCGACCTCCGGCCCGTCGATCCGGCACATGATCTGCGGGTTGGTGTCCATCGACAGGCCATGCAGCGAATATTCAGGGAAGACGACGAGATCCATCGTCGCCATGTTGCGCCGGGCCTTGCCGACCATCGCGACGATCGTCTCGGTCTGCGCCGCAAGATCGGCCTTGGTCGCCACCGTCGGCAGCTGCAGCTGCACGCAACCGATGACGACGCCGGCCTCAGATTTGTTCAGTCCACCCAGTCCGTTCATGACGCAGTCTCCCGATTATTTGGTGATCGACAGTTCGCGCGGGGCGCCGTCGAGCGCCCGGTTGCGTGAGGAAGTGAAGAACAAGATGACGAGCGTGAGGATGTATGGCGCGGCGTAGAAGAGATAGTAGCCGGAGGTCACCCCCACCGACTGCAGCGCCGGCCCGAGCGCGCCGGCCCCGCCAAACAGCAGGGCCGCGCCGAAACAGGCGATCGGATTCCAGCGGGCAAAGATCACCAGCGCGACGGCGATCAGCCCCTGGCCGGAGGAGATGTGCTCGTTCCACGAGCCGGGATAATAGAGCGAGAGATAGGCGCCCGCCACGCCGGCCATGAAACCCCCGAAGGCGGTCGCGCCGATCCTGACCGGCAGGATCGGATAGCCCATCGCCCGGGCCGCATCGGCGCTGTCGCCGACCATACGAATGATGAGGCCGAGCCGGGTGCGCTTGAACATGAAGGCGAGCAGAACGGCGACGAGAATGCCGATCAGGAACAAGGGGCTCACCTCCAAGGCGGCCCTCAGCTGCGGCACGTCAGACCAGCCGCCGAAGGAGATCGCCGGCAGCATCGGCGCCGCCGGCTGGATCAGCGGCTTGCCGAAGAAGAAGGCGACGCCGGTGCCCAGCAGCATCATCGCGATACCCACAGCAATATCGTTGACCCGCGGCAGCGAGCACACGGCACCGTGCATCAGGCCGAACAACACCCCGGCAAGCCCGGCGATCAGAACACCGAGCCAGGGCGAGCCGGTCAAGAGCGAGCCGCCATAGCCCGCCATCGCGCCAAATACCAAGGTGCCCTCGAGACCGAGATTGATGCGCCCGGATTTTTCGGTGACGCATTCGCCGAGACTGACAAAGAGAAACGGCGTGGAAACCCGGAGCGCGCCGCCGAGAACGGCGAGCGGCACCGCCCAGATGCCGAGATCGGTGGTCATGGCGCCCCCTTCCGCGTCAGGCCGAGCGCCGGCAGCAGGCGGCCCGACAGGGTTTCCGATACGAGAATGGCGACGAACAGGATGCCTTGCAGGACGAGCACGGTCGCATCCGGCAGATCCATCCGGCGCTGGACGAGGCCGCCCGCCGCCTCGATCCCGCCGATCAAAAGCGCCATCGGAATGATCGCCAACGGGTTCTGCCGGGCGAGAAAGGCGATCAGAATGCCGGTATAGCCATAGCCGGCGATCAGCGAGGCGTTGGCCGAGCCCTGCACGGCGGCGACATCGATCACCCCGGCCAGCCCCGCCGCGGCGCCGGCGGCGGCGGTAAAGGCGAGGATCAGCCGGCCGACCGGCAGCCCCTGCACCGCCGCCGCCCGGGCGTTGCCGCCGGCGATCCGCGCGGCAAAGCCGAAGGTGGTGCGCGACATCACGAAGCCTGCGACAAGGCAGGCGACGACGCCGACGGCAAAGCCCCAGTGAACATCCATGCCGGGGATGTCGCCGATCCTGAAATTGCCCGGCAGCGGCGGCGTCGACGGCTTGTTGAGGCTTGCCGGGTCGCGCAGCGGCCCCTCGACGAAATGCTGCATCAAGGCGATGGCGATATAGGCCATCAGCAGGCTGGAGATGGTTTCGTTGACGCCGCGATAGTGCCGCAACGCCCCGACCGCGCCGATCCACAACCCGCCGAGCGCCATGCCGGCGAGCGCCATCGCGGCGATGCCGACGACACCGGGGGCGCCGGCAAGCCAGGTGCCGGTCGCCGCTGCGGCGAGACCGCCGAGGACGAAAGCGCCCTCACCGCCGATAACGATCAGACCAAGCTGCGCCGGGAGCGCGACGCACAGCGCCGTCAACAACAGCGGCGCCGTGCGCGTCATGGTGTTCTGGAGCGAGAACCAGGTGCCAAAGCCGCCCCGATAGACCAGATAGTAGAAGGCCTCCGGCGATTTGCCGACCAGCGCGATGAACACACCGAAAAGCCCCAGCCCAATGATCAACGCCAGAAGCGGGATCAGGATGGCTTCCAGCCGGCGCCGCGCGACCTCGCCGAGGAACGGCCGGCGCCGCGCCTCTATCGTCGATGTCGGCAAGGTGGACTGCATCTCGCTCATGCCGGCCTCAGGAGGTCGAACCGATGACGCCCTCGACGAGGTAGTCCATCGTCTCAAGTTCGATCGCGGTCTCCGGATAGGCCTTGCCCGCCGCGACGACGGTGTTGCCCTTATTGTCCTTCAACGGCCCCTTGATGACCGCGTAGCCGCCCTTCATCACCTCGGCCTTGACAGCGTCGGCCTGCTTGCGGGCCGCTTCGGTGACCGCCGGGCCATAGGGACTGATCTTGACGAAGTCCTCGGCAAGACCGCCGCGCACGAAGTTCGGCAGTGGCTGACCAGCCAGCGCCTTTTCAGCGAACATCTTATAGACCGTCGCCCAGTGCCACTCGGCGCCGGTGAGATATTTCTGCGGGGCAAGCGGTGCCTGACTGGTGTGATAGCCGGAGACAAAGGCGCCGCGGCCGGTGGCGGTCTGGACGAAGACTTTCGGGCTGTCGACATGGCAGGTCAGAACATCGGCGCCCTGATCGACCAGAGCGTTGACCGCCTCGGCCTCCTTGACCGGCATCGCCCAGTCGCCGGTGAAAATCACCTGGGTCTTGATCGAGGGGTCGACCGAGCGCGCGCCGAGCGTATAGGCGTTGATGTTCATCAAGACCTGCGGGATCGGCTTGGCGGCGACGAATCCGAGCCGCTTGGACTTGGTCATATGGCCCGCGACGATACCGCAAATATACTGGGCGGTGCCGATATAGCCGAAATAGGAGCCGGCGTTCTTCGGGTCCTTCGGCGTCCACAAGCCACCGCAATGGCGGAACTCAACGTCCGGATACTGCTTGGCCGTGTCGACGACGAAGGGCTTGTAATAGCCGAAGGAGGTCGGGAACAGGAGCGAGGCACCGTCGAGCTGGATCATCGATTCCATCGTCTTCACGACCGCATCTGACTCGGCGACGTTTTCCTCCTCGGTGATAGTCAGGCCGGCCATATCCTTGATTGCCGCGGCGCCCTCGGCATGGCTCTGATTGTAGCCGAAGTCGTCACGCGGGCCGACATAGATGAAGCCGGCGGTGAGACTTGCGGCGGCAGCAGGCGACACCCGCATCAAAAGCGGCGAAGCGCCAAGCGCGGCACCTGCCATCAGGAAGCGGCGGCGATTGAGAGGCAGCATGGTCATCGAAGATCTCCGTTGTGCGACCGATCGGGTTCTCAGATGCAGTTGCATACAATTCTCATGCCAATTTCATTTTCTTTTAAAAACAGTATCTTGTGAAAATCGGCACGATCTCATCTGAATAAAAATTAATCAGCGTGAGGCATTTTGTGCCGGCAGCCACACCGACTTCGGGCGCCCTTTCGACATCCATGTCGAATCGCGGCCCAGCAACCGATGACGGAAGCCGCATTGCGAAGGCACCCTGACATCCCTGGGGAACAGGCATCGGACAGATCCCTGACACGCAGCGGCAAACCGCAAAAAGCGTGGCCGGCGCACGCCGCTTCGAGCAGGCCCGCCGAAACGCCCATTCCTTGCCATCATCTCCGGCCATGTTCAGCCAGGATCGGCCATGGACCCGAGCGCAATGGGAACAAAGCCGACCCAGCTTTTCGCCGTGACTTGCAGATTGATCGCAGGATGACACATCAACCAAGCAGCCAATCTGGATTATCCACTCAATGTCGTCGTAAGGATCGAATCAACCGAGACCAGAAGAATGCGGCATAGCGCCTTTGAATTCGATTTCGTGCCCGGATAAGCTTCTCACAGGAACGCCACAGAGCCACACATGAACCGACACAGATTTTCTTAGCGATTGAATGCCGTGGCCCGCCAAGCAATTTGCGGTTTGCGGCATCTGGAGCAACGGCCCACCCCACCCTTTCGCGTGCGACGCCACCAAGCCAATCGATGGCGGAACGGACGTGCTTGACGATCCTGTCGAGATTGTGAAATCCGTCATATCACTACGGCAGTTTCCGACCCCACCACGACGACAAACACCACGCATCTCCCAATGGAGAAGGCGGCAATGCGGACTTGGATATGCGGCTAGCCATTTTTTTGTTCTATGATTTGGAAAACCAAGTCAGCGATCACGTGCTTTATCTGCTCGGTCGTTTCGCAGACCACGTCGACCGCCTCATGGTCGTGTCGAACGGTCCTCTCAGCGAAGACGGCGAAAGCCGCCTGCTGCAATATGCCGACGAGATTTTCATCCGCCCCAATACCGGATTCGACGTCGGTGGATACCGCGACGGACTTCGAGAGGTCGGCTTTGAAAATTTGGGCGACTTCGATGAGGTCGTATTGTTCAATTACACGGTTTTCGGACCGGTCTTTGACCTCGGCGAAATGTTCGATTCGATGTCAAAACTTGATATCGACTTCTGGGGATTGACCGAATTTAAAGATAAAAATAAAGAATTTTTACAGTCATATTTCCTTGTGACACGAAAATCATTGCATTCCACGGCCGCCTATCGCGACTATTGGGAAAGCATGCCTGAAATAAAAACCATTGACGATTCTATTCACTTGCACGAATTTCGATTTACGCCACATTTTGTCGAGCGTGGCTTTCGCAAGCAGGCTTATATTCAGAATTCCGCAGACTGGCAGGGAAATACGACGCTCGTCGATCTGCCAGCGCTGCTCGACAAGCGCCTGCCATTGATCAAATACCGAGCTTTCAACTTCAACGAGCAGGCGATCGAACGACGCGGTGGCTTGCTGGCGGAGGACAATTTCCGCACGCTAGCGGAAAAAACCGATTATCCCGTCGATTTGGCTTGGGAATACATTATCTCACAGACGCAGGTCGATGACATAATCTCCAACATCACGCGGGCCGCGATCGTCGACCATCCCCCCATGTCCGGGAAAGCCCAGTCCGCCTTGGACCGCGCCAAGGTCTTCGTTTCGATTGAAGAGACGGACCACGACGAGCTCGATCGCCTGCTGAACTTCTTTTCCCATCTGAGAACTGAGCAGCTGTTTGCCGTTTCGTCCAATCGCGCGATCGCGGACAAGATCGCGCAAAAAGGTTGGCGGGCGGAGATGGCTGTGCGCCCGATGACAGGGGCGCCGATTCTCGCCTATGAAGCGGAAATTGATGCCCTCGTTGGTGAGAACGACATCGTCTTCAACCTCTCCTGCTTCGATCGAGATCGCAAGAACTATCGCCTCCGCGATTTTATGATCGAAAATTACTGGGCCACTCTGGCATCCGAGCGCGCCATCGCCGCGATCGCGTCGCAGTTCGATCGCGTCGAGCGGGTCGGCTTGATCTTTGCGCCGACAGAGAGCGTCTTTGGCAGGACAACGCGCGTCGAGCCCCTCTGCCCGCAGGCAAGCAACTGGGACTTCGACGCGTACCCGCCTTATGCCCAACGCGCGCTTGGTCAGGCCAACTGGCCTTGGCGGGGCAACGCCGCTCTCGCCGGGCGACTGGTCAAGGATGTAAAATTCCTGTGTCGCCTGTCTGAAATGCACAAGCTCTTCAATCACAGAGCCGCCCCGAAAGTCGCCGGCATCGAAGGCGTCATCGCCGAGATCGCAAGACGCTCCGGCTATGCCGCGAAACTGGCTGTGACCACCGAACAGTGCATAAAACTCATTCCGCGATGGAGCCTGAGTGAACGAAAGTTCAGAGACGCCACCGAACAACAGGCCCAGCGCCTGCGCGACGCTGCTCCGCAGTAACAGCCATAGCAGCCGAAAATTGATCTGAATGGCGCACGTATATCGACATCGTGCGAAGATAAGATTACGGAATTTCGGACAAGGCCGACATAACAAGATGGACCAATACAAAATTACAGTGATGAAAGACGATTTTACTATGACATATACGGAATAATACGTTCAAAAATCCACGTTAATCAATAACATAATCGTCAAACGGCGCAATCATCTTTCGACACCGAAAGGCTAAAATCCAACCTGATCGCCAACGCACAGCCCATAGCGATCCCAAGCGACGCACCGAGATCTGGTATCGAGGACAATAACATGACGCGAATTTCGGCCCGGCTGACCGGTGACGACAGAAAGCCCCATAAACCTCGCGTCCTCTTCGTGATGCAGGGGCCCCATCATCTGATGCTATACGAGAACGTATTCCGTTATTGCACCCAATTTGACTGGTATTGTGTTCTTTCAGAAATTCCGCGAGCGGTAGCAAAAGACGCTGAACGTTTTTATGATCGCTATAATGTCAAATTTTTTGCCGATATTGACACTGCACTTGCTCATTTTACGTCATTCAGCGCCGTCGTGACAACCTGGACAGTACCACACGTCAATCACCTGCCATATCTGCCATTTATTACGTTGGCGAACGAGGTCGGCATTCCAATTTTCGAAATGCAGCATGGCCTGTTTCAGCTTGGCTTTAGCTATGACGAACACGCCGCCATCATTGGCTCGTACCGCGGCGCCGTGTCTTCCGTTTGCGCGCCAGACACGTCGAACTTCGTCGACGACATGCTGACTTGGTTTGGACCGGGCAGCGTTGGATATCCACGCGCGGTCGACAATCGGGATATTGAGCCCAAACCGTCCGCCCCCGTACCGTTCCGCGTGACGATGATCACCAATCACCATTGGTCCATCTTGTCGGAGGCAGAAAGAAAAAACTGCTATTCAATGATCCTTCAAGCCGTAAAGACATTTCCGGAAGCTGATTTTGTGCTGATTCCCCATCATGGCGAATACAAAAACATGCATTTCAAGGAAATGATTGCTTCGATTAAATCAATAAAAAATAACAACTTTCGCATTGAGGAATCGCGCCACCCCGAAATTTATGACGATCTCATTTCAAATAGCACCATTGTGGCCGCCAGCGTCTCCACGACGCTCTTCGACTGTGAACTTGCGGAGGTTCCGACCGTCGTCTTTCGCAATGAGTCTCAAAGAAAAGTGCTGGCGCAGTTGCAAAATGTCACGACGATCGACTCGCCAGATCACTTTTGTCAGATCATTCACAAGGTGTTTTATAAAGGCTACCGACCGTTTTTACGCACGGGCTATATCGAACCATTTCAGCCAGAAGCACTTGAGAGCCGCCTGAGCGAGGCGATCGCACGCCAGACGCCAAGGCCCCGAGCTGACATTTTAGCTGCGGTGTCTCGCCACTTGAGCAGCGTGAAAGATCAGGCCCCTCAGCTGCCCGCAGACGCCAAGGCATAGCTTTTGTGTCGTTACAGCGGCGCAGCGTTTCAGCGGGACAACCGATCTTGTAGCCGAGACCAGCCATCACGCCCCGCGTCGAAGCTCAGTCCGCGCATCGCTCGCCAATCGTCCGGCGGACGCCCGCCGATGTCAGGCAAAAATCGGCTCCGGTCGCGCTCATGTCGCGCGTTCGCGCTTCAAAAGATCGCTGGCCCCTGGAAAGCGCGGCAGGTTGCACCGCCGAGGTGCGAAATGTCCGGATGACAGACCGGGCGCGCCGTCGCCGTCCTTGCGGATAGTGAGATCGGTGGACAGAAGGCAATCGTCGCGCCCGCCCGTCGATCCGCCCGTCGATCCGCCAACGGAAAAATTCGTCAGAATCCCGATGCGCGCACCTCGATATCATGCGGTCTCGAAGAGATGCTCGGGCACAAGACCGGCCAGCTCCACCGTCCCCTACGGGACCGGCCCTCACGCCTTCTCGCCGAACAACTCGCGCTGGGTCTTTTCGATCTCCTCAGCATAGCGCTTCCGCACGAAGGTCTCCGACAGCAGCCCCAGCACCTTTCCGTCCGGGGCGATGATCGCGAGTTCGTCGGCGCTTGCCGCGTCGAAGGCCGTCATCACCTCGGCGATGTCCATCTCCGGTCGCAATGTTACGTCCGACAACACCGCGACCTCGGCGATTTCGCCAGCCGGATCGAGCCCATCGGCATAGGCCGAGGCAGTGATGACGATGCCGGCGTAACGATCCGCCGCATCGATCAGCACAACGCGCGAGGTCGAGCCGAGTGGGAAGCGCCGGCGAAACTCGGCGATCGTCATCGCGGCAGGGGTAGCACGGGTCTCACGGCGCATCATTCGCCCGGCCGTCAGCGTCTTGACCCAGCCGACATCGCGCGCCGAGCGGATCGTTTCGCCGCGCAAATGCAACCGCCAGGTCGAGAAGGAGTAGCCGAAGAACACGCGGACCAGCGTACTCGCAACCAGCGAGGCGACCACCACCACGCCGGTGAGTGCGAAATTCTGAGTGGTTTCGAGCACGAGCATCGCCATGGTCAACGGCCCGCCGATGACCGCGACGGCGAGCCCGGCCATGCCGACCAGCGCCGAATGGGCGGAATCGACCACCACATGGCCGGTGATCAGCATCAAGGTATCGGCATAGAGCTGACCGAACAGCGAGCCGGCGAACAACGAGGCGAAAAACAGACCGCCGCGAAAGCCGAAGCTCAAGGAGATAATCGAGGCGGCACATTTGGCCAGAATCGCCATCAGCACGAACCGCATCGGCAAACCGCCGGAAATGTCGAGATAGAGCGCCGTATGGCCCGAGGAGAGCACCTGCGGCGTCACCAAAGCAAGCGGCATCAGCAAAAAGCCGCCGATGGCGGGCTTGGCCCAGCGCGGCAGCTTCAGCCAATTGGTCAGCGCTTCGACCCCCGAGATCGTCCACATCAGAAGGATGCCGACGCCGGCACAGGCGGCGGCCAAAAGCGCGTAAAGGAGATAATGCGAAACGTCGATCGCCCCGGATGCCCCGGAAGCGATCAGATAGGGCGCGTGGCCGAGGCCGCGGGCAGTCAGCACCGCCGCGACGCAGGCCGCCGCGACCGGGGCGATCGCCGAAGGAGTGTAAGCGCCGACGACAATTTCAAAGGCGTAGAACGCGCCCGCGAGCGGCGTGCCGAAGGCGGCGGCGATGCCGGCCCCCGCGCCGGCACCGACGAGCGTGCGCAGGTCCGGCCGGCGCACCGCCAACCAGCGCCCGATCATCGAGGCGAATCCCGATCCCATCTGCGCATAGGCCGCTTCCAGCCCGACCGAGGCACCGAAGCCGTTCGAGATCAGCGTCTGGCCGGACACGATCAGGCTGTCGCGCATCGACATCTGACCGCCATGCAAGGCGTTGGCTTCGACCGCGTCGACCAGAGCCCGACGCCGGGCCCGCACCAAGAGCGTGAACAGCGACAGAACCGCGCCGCCCGCCGGCAGAACCAGAAGCTGGAGCGGCGTCAAAGCGATCTGCACGCTCAACCGCTCGCCCATTTCAAGGCCGTAAAGAAGATCCTGGATCGCATGGGCGGCCTCTTGCAGCCCGACCGTCATCCCCCCTGCCACCGCGCCCAGCAGCGCGGCAAGTGCAGTAAACCAGATTTCGCTCGAGCGAAGTCTCGTCCGCAACGCTTCGATCGCGCGGGTTCGGCCCATCGCCTCCGTGGCGGGATCTTCGCCCGCGGCCAGGTCGAGTTTCTTAGCGGCAGACATGATGATCGAGAAACACTCACTCGGCACGATCTTTCGTTGCGCCGGCTCTTTGCCACAGGCGCACGCCCTCGGCTAGCGATCACCGCGAGTGTGCGAACACGCCTGCGCCTAACGCTGCGGGCGCCGCCTTGCGATGGATTGCTCGGCGGTAGAAGGTTTCACTATAGTGTGTCCACACGATTGCAACTGACGCCGTCAGATCAACGCGTCGTGTCGTTGAGTTTTCAGATAGACCGCGGGTCAGTACGGCAAGGAGAGGCATTTTTCGAAACCCCGCTCACGGAGGGTTTTCCCCATTGTTTTCAACGCAGGCAAACACATCGACGCCGTTACTATTCCATGCGCAAACTCCCCTTGCATCAATCGGGGCAGTCTTCGCGCTCGCTCTGCGGATCGGCGATGAGTGACACAGGGACGCGACTGACCTCCGCCCTGGATGGCATCTACGGCGCTCTGGAAAATGACGGCGACCTTCAAGAGATTGTCCGCCATGGCGCCGAGGCGACCAGGGCCGAGCGGTTCAACATGATCGTCCTCGGCAAGGATGGCCGCGTTCGCAGTTTCACCCATCCCTTTGCGCCCGAGGCGGCGCACGAATATGTGACCGACTATCTCAGCCGTGATATCCGACTGCCACGCCTTTTGACCCGGCCCAGCGGTTTCGTCAGGACGCAGGATCTCATGTCGCCGGAAGAAATTGCCATTTGCCCGGTCCACCAGGAATTCTACCGCCGGCACCCGGAATGCTGGACCATGGGGCTGGTGTTCGGCCGCAGCACGGACGGCATGATCACCCTCAGCGCCCATCGCGGGCAGAATCGCCCGGACGGCGGCGAAGAGGAGCGGCGTGCCCTGATCGTCGTCGCCAATCACATGGCGCGGATTGCCACGTTGAAGGCCATGCTGCCGAGCAACGCCATCGCCCGCAACGGCGCGCTGGCCGCCTTCGACGCGCTCGACGAAGCGATTGTCGTGTTCGATGTCAGCGGCATTATCGTCCATATCAACCCGGCCGCCCGTCGGATGATCACGCCACGCGACGGCCTGCACATGCTCGGCAAGCGGCTGGTTGGCAGTCAAGCGGAGACGACCACGCAGATCAGACACGCCATTGCGCAGACCGTCGGTTTCATCTGTGGACGCGCGCTGATTTTGCCGGCGCCGGTGCTGGTGCCGCGTCGCTCAGCGCCGATGCCGCTTATCCTGCGTTTTTATGCTTCGCCCGCCGGGGACGGCCATACCCAATACGGGGTGATCAAGCTCGTCGACCCCCTGGCGCATCGCCTGCCTGACATCGCTCTGATCCGCAGCGCCACCGGCCTCAGCAATGGCGAGGCCATGCTCGCCATCGCCATCTATCGCGGCCTGACGGTCAAGGCCTTCGCCGAAGAGACCGGTCTGTCGGAGCAGACGGTGCGCAAGCGCTTGAAACATGTCGGGGAAAAGCTCGGCGTCAGTCGGCAGCCGGAAATCGCGACGCGGATCGCAGCGCTCGCTGCGATTTGACGTCCACGCCCGGCGTCTCGATACCGCGGGAGGGCGTCGATGTCCCCTCACACCCGTTTGGCCGCGGCAGCCCCATACCCCCCTCATCTTTTTTTGGGGGGGCTGGGCTGGCAAATGGCGGGAATGGCTTCCTCCTGCGACGGATGGCTTTCAACCGGTAAGCTTCTCCGTCTTTGGCGCGCCCAATCGCCCCAGACGCGAGTTGCAAGCGGAAACAGCGCGTCCCACGGGCCCCCTGCTTGATGTCGGCCCGCCATCGCCGCTCGGTTGCTGCAAGCGGAATTGGCGTTGGACGCGGGAAACACGCGGCCTAGCTTGGTGGAACGAGACGGCTCGGAACGTCTTGGGCGCCGCGCCGTCTCGCGCGGTCACGCTCCAGGCTCGGCCGTGTTTCGATCCAATCGTAGCGGGAGTTTGCCCCGACATGGTCATCCTCCTCGGCGTTCTGACGGTGCTTTTGCTGGCCGCGACCGGGATATCGTTTTTGCGCATCTCCCACGGCGCCATCCGGGTCTTTGCCTTTCCCCGCCTGCAAATCCTGACGATTGCGGCCATCCTCTTGCTGCTGGCGATCGTCCTCATCGAACAGCCGGCGCGCTATTGGATCGCCGCTGGCCTGGCGCTCGTCATCGCCGTCCAAGCGGTCTGCATCGCGCAATTTTCGCCGCTGCGATCGGTTCAGTCGAAGCGCTATGCCGGCGAGCCGAACAGTCCGGAGCGGGTCTCCATCCTCTCCTACAACGTCAAAATGTCGAACCGGCGCTACCAGGATGCGATCGATCTCGTCACCCGCGAAGCGCCGGACATCGCCTTGTTCATGGAGACCGACGAGGGCTGGGCCAAGGCTTTGGAACCGCTCGGCGAAACCATGCCCTACGTCGTCGCGGAACCGCTCGGCAACACCTATGGCATCATGCTTTATTCGCGGCTGAAACTTGCCGGGGTACAGATCACACGGCTGGTGATGGACGACGTACCATCGGTCATCGCGCAGGTGACACTGCGCAGCGGCAAAGATTTCCGCCTCTACGGCGTTCATCCGGAGCCGCCTGTTCCGTATGCGGACTCAGCCGGCCGCGACGCCGAACTGATAAAGGTCGCCCGGCGGGTGGAGGCCGATCCCCTGCCGGCCGTTGTTTGCGGCGATCTCAACGACGTCGCATGGTCGCACACCACCCGACATTTCCAGCGGATTTCCCGTCTGCTCGACCCACGCGTCGGCCGGGGCTTCTACAACACCTTCGACGCCCGATATCCACTGCTGCGCTGGCCACTCGACCACCTGTTCCACGACGCGCGCTTCGATCTGATCACCATGCGCCGGCTGGACCATATCGGGTCGGACCATTTCCCGATGCTCTTCGCTCTCGCCCTCACCCGCGACGCCGACGCGGCAGCCGGTCCCGACAAGGCCGACGCGGCCGACCAGGCCGAATGCGAGGATATTATCGAGGATGCGAGCAAGCTCGACCGCGAGGCAATCGGCAGTGATTGGGAAAAGTAGCGCTGCGTCACCCCAGCTGGCGGAACGAACATCGCCGATGACAGTTTCCGTCAGTGGACACATTGCCCGCGTCAAAGCCCTGATGCGCTGGCGGTATTCGCCTGCGCATCACCGGCTGCTAACGGCGGCGCGGCTCAAAAGAGGTGAAACAGACTATGACCGACGCACACGGCCGCCGGCCGGAACAGGACCGCACGACCATCATCAACAATGATCGCAGCTCCGGCGGCGGCGGCGGCGGTGGCTCCGGCTGGCTGATCGCCGGCATCATCATCGTTGTCGTCGTTGTCGGCGGCTATTTCCTGCTGAATGGCAACATGGGCGGCGGCTCGAGCGGTGCCGGCGATCAGGCGACGACGAGTGCACCGGCGACCGGCGGCGACAGTGGCGCATCCGGTGCCGGTGGCGGCTCGACGGCGGGATCGGACGGCGGCGCGGCGACCTCGGGTAGTGCTGGCGACGCGGGCACGGCCGGCGGCTCAGGTGGCGGGGGCACATCGGCCCCGGCGACGGGCAACTAAGTTCGACGCCGGCGTTCACCGATGACGGAAAGCGCGACCGCGCTCACCGGTCTCGTCCTTATCGCATCCGCCGCCTCCAAAGAAGCGGCGGATGCTTTCGCGAAAGACGTCGAGATCCGTGCCTCCAGATCGGCGCAAGCAGTTTGACGACGGTTAAAACCGACGACGACAGAGCAGTCCGCGTGAAATTTCAAGGCCCAACTTCAGCATCAGGCGACCTTGAAGAGCGCGAATTCTCCGGCGCAGAAGCCGATATAAGCCTCAAGCGCTGGTGTTGGTGCAACATTTCCCGGAACGGGGTCATAAGGGATAATTTAATTTTTCACGATCGGCCGGTGTGCGGCCTGAGCGCAGCGTCAATGTGCGGCGCGTCCATGCCCGAAACGCCTGTCGCATTGACGCGGATTTCCGTTGAAATCCACCGTGCCCAGTTTCACTATGAAAGTGATTTCGGTAACGATTTGTTCTCCGCAGCTCTTCGAGCAAACGTCAGATTTTCCGGAGATGAGCCTGGCAACGATGTGGGAGCGCGGCAGAGGCCTCTGCCTATCAAGATCGGAATGAGATGTGCCATTAAAATGATAGAAAAATAAATCTCATTGATGAATCGATGAGCAATATCATTTTCCAATGACATTACATCTATATTTCGACCTCCATTAGAAAACTCAACATAATTGTAATTTAAATGCAAATGACATATGATTAGCAAAATAATATTATATCTTTTCCGCTAGAGGCCGCACGGCGCACGTTATTTTGAGAATGCGAGACGGACCAATGCCAATCAATAAGAGCAGATCGGTGATTCTTTACGGCAACAGCCACGTCGAATGTGTCGCCCGCGCCGGTGTAACATGGCCCGATTTTTCAATTGCCCGCATTTGCAGCATCCGAGAGGAGGAAGACGAACTATCAGGAAAACAAATGACGGGCAGCTTTATTGAGCGCTCCAGAAACTTTTCTCGCAGCGTTAAGATATTCACCTCATATCTTGGTACATATCATAATATTATTGGCTTATTAAACCATAATATTCCGTTCTCACTCCTTGATGGCTTTGATGATTTGGATCTCAACAACGTTGAAATAGTGCCAGAATCGGTCATGGAGGAAGTCATTTCCGATTACTGGAAATCAAAATCATTTCTACCACGCTTACGAGAGTCGACAAACTGCGAGATTTACCATCTGATGTCGCCGCCCCCAAAACAAGATTTGCAAAGATTCGCTTCGAAAGCGAAACGATATCGTGGTCAAGCGATTGCAGATTACGGCTATGCACCCGCAAAGCACCGCCTCGCCTTGTGGAAGCTGGAAAAGGCGTTCATCGACCAATATCTCAACAGCCTCGGCGTTACGTCACTCGGGCCGCCAGCTGATGCTGCGACGCCAGAGGGGTATCTCAAACCCGAATTCTGCGCCTACGATGCCCAGCATGGAAATGAAGCTTATGGAGCATTGGTCGCGAGGCAGATTCATCAAGTCGCCGAAGCTGAAGAGCCCTTGACCGTCAGCCGATGAGGCGGGCGAAGAGGCGATCTCCGCGCCACCTCGGAGGGACCGTCTGAAATTGGTCTTGAACATCGTGCCAATTCCGCAGTGCGCACGCAGCGTGAACGCGCGTGGGTTCCATGGGCGTGAGTTCGTCAGGCGTTTCGGCCGAAAACACACAGACGGGGATGGCCTGGAATAGGCGCCCGTCACGCCGCGCCAAGCCCATGCAAGCCATGCCGACGACGCGTCGGATGATCGCTCCGCCCCGGTAGCAATCGGGCGGGTTTCTTGCCATATAGGGGCTGATTTGAGCTGCAGATCCGGTTTCGAGACGTGTCAGAGCCTTCCGTCCCCTTTGCCCGCATGAACGGTTGCGGCAACGAGATTCTCGTCGTCGACCTGCGTGAAACGACGGCGCGCGTCGCCGCGGAGGCGGCGGTGGCGCTGGCGGCGCAGGCGGAGACGCATTTCGATCAGATCATGGCGATCCATGCGCCAAAGACTGTCGGCACCAGCGCCTATATCCGCATTCTCAACTGCGACGGTTCCGAGGCCGAAGCCTGTGGCAACGGTACGCGCTGCGTCGTCCAGGCGCTATCCTCCGAGACCGGCGAAACCCGCTTCACCTTCGAGACCCGCGCCGGACTGCTCCTCGCCGAAGAGCACACCGACGGCTCGATCTCCGTCGACATGGGCAAGCCGCGGTTCTCCTGGCAAGAGATCCCGCTGGCCGAGGAGTTCCGCGACACGCGCGCGATCGAGCTTCAGGTCGGGCCGATCGACGCGCCGGTGCTGCACTCGCCTTCGGTCGTCTCGATGGGCAACCCCCACGCGATCTTCTGGGTGAAGGGCGGTGTCGAGACCTTTGCCCTCGACAAGTTCGGACCGATCCTCGAACATCATCCGCTCTTTCCCGAGCGCGCCAACATCTCGATCGCCGAGGTCACCTCCCCCTCGGCTCTGACCATGCGCACCTGGGAGCGCGGCGCCGGCTTGACCCGAGCCTGCGGTTCCGCCGCCTGTGCCGCGGCCGTCTCGGCCGCACGCACACGGCGCACCGGCCGATCGCTCGCCGTCACCCAGCCGGGCGGCACCTTGCAGATCCTCTGGCGCGAGAGCGATGACCACGTGATCATGACCGGCCCGGCCGAGTGGGAATGGTCCGGCCGCCTCGATCCCGAGACTGGACGCTTTCGCCGCGACGCGGCCGAGGAGCTTAAGATCGGCTGATGGGCGTCGAGGTGATCTCCTTCGGCTGCCGGCTCAACACCTATGAGTCGGCGGTGATGAAACGCGAGGCGGAAGAGGCTGGCCTCGGCGAGGATGCGCGCGGCGCGATCGTCTTCAATACCTGCGCGGTCACGGCCGAAGCAGTGCGTCAGGCGCGCCAGCAGATCCGCAAGGCGCGGCGCGAAAACCCCGACGCGCGGATCGTCGTCACCGGCTGCGCGGCGCAGACCGAGCCCGGCCGCTTTGCCGACATGGCCGAGGTCGACGCGGTCATCGGCAACATGGAAAAGCTGACCGCCGAGAGCTATCGCCGGTTGCCCAATTTCGGCGTTTCGGCCGAAGAAAAGATCCGCGTCAACGACATCATGAGCGTGACCGAGACGGCCGGGCACATGATCGACGCGATCGAGGGCCGCTCGCGGGCGATCGTCCAGATCCAGAACGGCTGCGATCACCGCTGCACCTTCTGCATCATTCCCTATGGCCGGGGCAATTCGCGCTCGGTGCCGATGGGCGCCGTCGTCGAGCAGATGAAAAAGCTCGTCGCCGGCGGCTATCACGAGGTGGTGCTGTCGGGCGTCGACATGACGAGCTGGGGCGCCGATCTTCCCGGCACACCGAAGCTCGGCAATCTCGTCCAGTCGATCCTGCGCCACGTGCCGGATCTGAAGCGGCTGCGGCTCTCTTCGATCGATTCGATCGAAGCCGATCCGGCGCTGATCGAGGCGGTCGCTTCGGAGCGCCGATTCATGCCGCATCTGCATCTGTCGCTCCAGGCGGGCGACAACATGATCTTGAAGCGGATGAAGCGGCGGCACAGCCGCGAGGATTCGATCCGCTTTTGTGCCGATATCCGCGCCAAAAGGCCCGACATCGTCTTCGGCGCGGACATCATCGCCGGTTTTCCGACCGAGACCGAGGCGATGTTCGACAATTCGCTGGCGATCGTCGACGAATGCGGTCTGACCTATTTGCACGTGTTCCCGTTCAGCCCACGCGAAGGAACGCCGGCGGCGCGTATGCCGCAGCTGCCCAAGGCGGTTGTCAAGGAGCGCGCGGCGAGGCTTCGGGCGCGCGGCGAAGCGGCCCATGCCACGCATCTCGAGCGTCTCGTCGGCAGCCGCCAAAGCATCCTGATCGAACGCGAAGGCCTCGGTCGGGCCGAGAACTTTACCCTCTGCCGCATCGATGCTGGCCTCCCCGGCGAGATCGTCGACGCTATCATGACCGGGACGACGGGCGACATCTGCATCGCCCGCCCCGCCGCGGCCGCCGACACCGCGACCAAGACGACGAAGGACAGGCATGGCTGAAACAAAGAGCTTCTTGCGGAAGATCTTCTCCTTCGGCCCGTCGAGCGAAGCGGAGCGGCCCCCGGAGCACGGCACGACGCCCCGCCCCGCCGAGATCGAGGGCGGCGGCATCACGCCGCCGAGCGAGCGCGAAGCATCGCCGACAGCGTCTGCCGAACTGCCAGCGGCGGGCGAGGCTCAAAAAAAAACGCTCTCGTCTCAGGAGCCGCTGGACTTAGATCCGCCTGACGAGCCGCTGGCGCCGCACCATCCAATCGAAGCTGAGGACGAGCCGGACACCGATTTCTCTTTCCTCGACGATCCGGCGCCGATGGCCGAGAGCGAGGCGGATTTTTCCTTCCTTGACGAACAGGTCGAACCCGTCGAGAGCGCCACGCGCGAACCCTCCGCAGTCGCCGACGCGGTTTCGCCGTCGGTCGAGCCGGCAGGCGATGACGATCACATCGGCGTCGAGCCGGCGGAGCCCGGCACCGCCGATGACCTGGGCGATGGCCTCGGCGATGACAACAACGATGACGGCGCCGACTTCTCCTGGCTCGACGAAGATCTGCCGCCCGAAGAGGACGACACGCCGGCCACGCGCCCGAGCGACGCCGCGCCGGCCCGGGCGCCTTTGCCGGACGATTCCGGTTTCCGCCTGCGCGAACGCCCGACCGAAACCGTCGCACTCACCGCAGCGCCGAAGGTCTCCTGGGTTGAACGCCTGCGCCAAGGCCTGTCCCGCTCGTCGACCCAGCTCACCGGCTCGATCACCTCGCTGTTCACCAAGCGCAGGCTCGACGAAGACACGCTGCAAGATTTCGAGGACGTGCTGATCCAGGCCGATCTCGGCGTGGAGACCGCGACGCGGATCACCGACCGGCTTTCGGATGGTCGCTTCGGCCGTGAAATCGCCGGATCGGAAGTCCGCCGCATTCTCGCCGAGGAGATCGAAAAGGCGCTGGATCCGGTCGCCCAGCCGCTGGAACTTGATCTCGAAAAGAAGCCTCACGTCATTCTCGTCGTCGGCGTCAACGGCACCGGCAAGACCACCACGATCGGCAAGCTCGCCGCGAAGCTGACCCGCGCCGGGCTGAAGGTCACGCTGTGCGCCGGCGACACTTTCCGCGCCGCCGCCGTCGAACAGCTGAAGATCTGGGGCGAGCGCACTGGCTCCGAGGTCGTCGCCAAGCAGATCGGCGCCGACGCGGCGGGCCTCGCCTTCGAGGCTTACGACCGGGCGGTGGAGAATGACTCCGACGTCTTGATCATCGACACCGCCGGCCGGCTGCAGAACAAGGCCGAGCTGATGGCCGAGCTGGAAAAGATCAACCGCGTTTTGGCCAAGCGCGAGCCGGACGCCCCGCACACGGTGCTGCAGACCCTCGACGCCACAACCGGCCAGAACGCCCTCTCCCAGGTCGAGATTTTCCGCAATGTCTCCGGCGTCAACGGACTGGTGATGACCAAGCTCGACGGCTCGGCCCGTGGCGGCATCCTGGTCGCCATCGCCGCCAAGCATCGCTTGCCGGTCTATTTCGTCGGCGTCGGCGAAGGGATCGACGATCTCGAACCGTTCAAGGCGAAGGATTTCGCCAGCGCCATCGCCGGAACGCCGCTGAGCTGATATCGATCGCGGCAACGAGACGCCACCGCCGCACGGCCGGCGGGTTTCGCGCGCCACACGATGTTTTGCTGCGAAATCCGGCTATCAATCGCTGTCAGCTTCGCCCATATGGGGCGGAGAAAGAGGTGAGCATGACTGATCGCATCATCGAACGCGAACCCAACAAGCCCGGCCGCAAAGAAATGAGCCCGCTGCTCAAATTCGCGTTGGAGCTGGGGCCGCTTCTGGTCTTCTTCTTCGCCAATTCGCGCGGCGATCAGCTCGCTGACGCCTTTCCGGTGCTCGGGCAGCTCGGCGGGCCGTTGTTCATCGCGACGGCGCTGTTCATGGCGGCGATGGTCGTCGCTCTCGCCGTCTCCTGGAGCGTGACCCGCACCCTGCCGATCATGCCGCTCGTCTCCGGTCTCGTCGTGCTGGTTTTCGGCGGCCTGACCCTCTGGCTCAAGGACGAGACCTTCATCAAGCTGAAGCCGACGATCGTCAACGCGCTGTTCGCCGGCGTGCTGCTCGGCGGGCTGTTGTTCGGCAAATCATTTCTCGGCTACGTCTTCGATCAGGCCTTCAAGCTCGACGACGAAGGCTGGCGCAAGCTGACCTTCCGCTGGGGGCTGTTCTTCGTCTTCCTTGCCATCGTCAATATCGTCGTCTGGCAGGCCGCGGATGCCTATTACGGGCCCGGTAAGATCGCCGACGATGTCTGGGTCGACTTCAAGGTCTGGGCGACGATGCCGATCACCATCGTCTTCATGCTGTTTCAGTTTCCGCTGATCAAACGCCATTCGCTGGAACCGCTCGGCGGCCAGAAAGACAAGTCATAAGACTGCGCCCATCATCGAAAAGCGAAAATGCCGGGCGCCGTGCAGCCCGTGGATGCCCGGCGCCGAGACCTCTTGATGGCGATCTGACGCCGCTTATTGCATCGTCACGTTCATCCAGGTGTCCGCCTTCATCGCGCCACAGCGCTGCCGGCGGACGCGCTTGTCGGCCTCATAGCATCGGGCTTTTCGACGGCGAAGTCGACCTTCATGCTGCCGGCTTTCTTGAACATCAGCGTCACGGGCAGCGTCTCGCCTTCCCTGATGCGCTTGGCCGGCTTCATCAGCATCAGGTGGACGCCGCCGGGCTGCAACGTGACCGTGCCCCCGGCCGGGATTTCCAGGCCATCCTTCAAACGGCGCATCGTCATGACGCTGCCGTCCATTTTCATCTCGTGGACCTGAACCTCCTTGGCCGCCGAGGTCGTGCCGCCGATCAGACGATCGGAGGTCTTGCCGGTGTTCTTGATGGTCATGTAGGCGCCGGCGACCGGAGCATTCGGCAGGGTCGCGCGGGCCCAAGCGTTTTCGATGACGAGCGCGCCCACTTTGACGGGCTGAGCGTCGGCGCTTGCGACGGTGGCGATGAGGGCGGCGATGGCCAAAGCGGTGGTGATGATACGCATGGAGAACTCTCTCGATCAGACGTGACCTTGCCGCGAGGGCGTGGCCGCTGGCAAGGAAGCGCTGGTTCGGTTCGCAGACCAGCCGGCGGCGGGCAACCTGCGACGGCCAAGGCCGACACGGTCATCCGATCGCACTGCAGTCCTCGAAATCCTCCCATCGCCGGCTGTTTTGGCAGGGAAGATATCCGATGTCATCAACGGCTTCGACTTTGCCGATTGCGGCGCGGATATGCCGCTCCGAAACGCTTGATCCGGCGATCGATCAACGACGACGCCGCGACCTTTGCGCCAAAATTCGCTGAAGCGCTTGAAGCCGAGGGAGCAGGCGCGCTACGCGTGAAACCATGTGCACCGCCCGCTCCCTCGCCTTGCTGCGATCCGTTCTGCTCGTGGTTCTTGCAGCCTTCGTCTTCGTTGGGCGGGCTGCGGCCTTTGAGACCAGCGCACCGACCGCGATCCTCGTCGACGTTGCGACCAAGCGCGTGTTGTTCGAAAAGAACGCCGACGATCCGATCCCGCCGGCCAGCCTTGCCAAGCTGATGACGGCAGCCGTCGTCTTCGACGCGCTGAAGGACGGCAAAGCCTCGAAGGACGAAACCTTCACCGTCTCCGAGCGAGCCTGGCGGGAGGGCGGCGCCAGTTCTGGCGGCTCGACCATGTTCCTGCCGCTCGGCAAGACGGTGACGCTGGGCGACCTAATCAAAGGGCTGATCATCCAGTCCGGCAACGACGCGGCGATCGTGATCGCCGAGGGGCTTGCCGGCAGCGAAGCGGCTTTCGCTCAGCGGATGAACGCTGAAGCCAAGAAAATCGGCCTTTCCCACTCCCATTTCGTCAATCCGCATGGCTTGCCGGCGCCCGGTGAAGTGGTGACGATGCATGATCTGGCGGTGCTCGCGCAGTATCTGATCGAGACCTTTCCGGACGAATATCCGCTGTTTTCAGAGGAGCGCTTCACCTATAACGGCATCACGCAGCGAAATCGCAATCCGCTTCTCGCGCTCGGCGCCGATGGCCTGAAGACCGGCTACACCGACGCTTCGGGTTACGGCCTCGTCGCCTCGGCCAAGCGCGATGGCCGGCGGATCGTACTCGCCATGTCCGGGATGAAATCGGCCACAGAGCGGGCGCGCGAAGCCAAACGGCTGATGGATTTCGGCCTGCAGGACTTTCAAGAGGTCACGCTGATCGCCGCCGATCAAGTCGTCGGCGCGGCCACCATCAGCGCCGGCACCAAGACCAGCGTGCCGCTTATCGCGGCGAAATCGCTGACCATGCTGGTGCCGCGCGGCAGCCTTGCCGACGTCAAGCGCCAGCTGGTGAGCAACGGCCCCCTGCCCGCGCCGGTCAAGAAGGGCCAAAGGGCCGGCTGGGCAGTGTTCTCGCGCGGCGACGAGACGCTGCGCGAGGTGCCGCTTTATGCCGCAGAGGATATTCCCCGGGCCGGCATTTTCGCGCGCATCGCCGACACCGTCGCCGGCCATTTCGCGCCGCTGCGAAAGTGACGGTGGGCGCGCACAGCAGGACCCGCGTCCCGAATTCACCTTGACGCGCTGCGGCAAAACAACGATATAGGCGCCTTCACGCCGTGATCGCGCGATCGTCGTTTCAACCGTTTTCAGTCCACCGGATCGTTTCCGGATTGAAGACCACCGACGAATTCGGATCGGCCCGCAGGCTCCTCGCCGCTGGCCCGCCCGACACGGCCCGTCGAACCGTCCGCCCGCGCGAAGATGTTCGACATGTTCCGCGGATCGAAGCCGATCCGCACGCATCCTAAAGGCCTCTTTTTGACCTCTCTTGATTTCCAGGCGTTCGGCCTTGCCGACACGCTTCTTTCCGCGCTTGCGCGTCTTTCCATCACCGAGCCGACGCCGATCCAGGCCCAGGCGATTCCCGCCGTGATCAGCGGCCGCGACGTCCTCGGCATCGCCCAGACCGGCACCGGCAAGACCGCCGCCTTCTCGCTGCCGGTCATCCACCAGCTCCTCGCCAAGGGCGGCCGTCCGGCCGCGAAAACGGCGAAGGTGCTGATCCTGACCCCGACCCGCGAGCTCGCCACCCAGATCGCCGGCAATGTGAAGTCCTATACGGACGGCACCAAGATCAGCCACACGGTGGTGTTCGGCGGTGTCTCGATCCGTCCGCAGATCGCCACGCTGCAGCGCGGCGTCGACATCATCATCGCCACTCCCGGCCGCCTCCTCGACCTGATGAACCAGCGGGCGGTGAATCTCTCCGGCGTCGAGCACGTCGTCCTCGACGAGGCCGACCGGATGCTCGACATGGGTTTCGTGCGCGACGTCATGAAGATCGTCGCCAAGCTGCCCGACGAGCGGCAATCGCTCCTGTTCTCGGCGACGATGCCGAAGTCGATCGAGGATTTGGCCGCCAAGATCCTGACCAAGCCGGTGCGCGTCGAGGTGACGCCGGAAGTCGTTACCGTCGAGAAGATCGATCAGAGCGTCTTCCTGGTACCGCAAAAAGCCAAGAAGCACTGGCTGATCGATCGCCTGGCGGATGCCGCGCTTGCCAAGGTGGTGATCTTCACTCGCACCAAACATGGCGCCAACCGGCTCGCCGGCGATCTCGAAAAGGCCGGCGTTCCGGCCCTCGCGATCCATGGCAACAAGAGCCAGGCGGCCCGTCAGAAAGCCCTCGCCGCCTTCCAGCACGGCAGCGCCCGGGTGCTCGTCGCCACCGACATCGTCGCCCGCGGCATCCATGTCGACGACATCACCCATGTCGTCAATTACGAACTGCCGGAAGAGCCTGAGAGCTACGTTCACCGCATCGGCCGGACCGCCCGCGCCGGCCGGTCGGGCATCGCCATCTCGCTGGTCGATCCGTCCGAGCGCAGCAAGCTGAAAGCGATCGCCCGGCTGACCCGGCAGACGCTGGAGCCGGAACAGACCAACTATGTCGTGCCGGAAGGGGCGACTTCGGATCACGACGACCGCCCGGCCCGCGGCGGTCGCCCGCCGCAGAGCCGCAACGGCCAGAAGCGTCGCGGCGGTCCGGCCAAGGCCGGACAGCGCAGCGGCAATGGCGGCGGCGGCGGCCGGCCGGACAATGCCGGTCAGCGCCAGGGCCCGCGGCGGCGGCGGCGCGGCGGCGGCGGGCAGCGCCAGGCTGTCGCCGGCGCCTGAGCGGCATCATGCTTGACGGACTGCAAGCCAGGAGCGCGGGGACAACCTCCGCGCTCTTGTCACATCAGGCGGTCCTTCTCCGCTCCTGTCTTGTGCCCGGACGAGTGAAATCGGCCGTAAGGTCAATGCTTTCGCTGCTCAATGCCGTTGCGAGGGGGCATCCGCACCGCCATATGCGTTTCTCCAAGGACATCAGGAGACGCTCATGGCCGAAACGGTGAAGGTCGACATCCCCCACAAGCTGACCCGCGAGACGGCTCGGGGCCGCATCGAGGGCGGCTTTGCCAAGCTGCGCGAGGACATGCTCGGCGGCATGGTCAAGTTCGAGGACACCTGGACCGGCGACCACCTCGACTTTCGCGCCCGAGTGATGGGCCAGACCGTCACCGGCCGGCTCGACGTTCTCGACGACAGCGTCCATGTGGAGATCGATCTGCCGGGCTTCCTCGCCGCCATCGCCGGCAAGCTCAAGGGCCAGTTGCAGAAGCAAGGCCAGATCCTGCTCGAAAAGAAGTAGATCGCCGGCGCAATCTGCCCGTCGCGCCGGCATCCTCGTGTTCTCACCGCGAAACTGCGACGGGCCGCGTCGCAATCGCGGGCGCTCTCACCCTTTGAATCGACGCATCGTGCTTTGCCGAAAATCGATTCCGATTGTCTCGCCGATGCTGTAGTGTAGACCGGGCCGATGATCGATACCACCGCCAGCCCGACCTTCACGCTTCTTGGCCAATCGCGGCCGGCCCCGCGTCCGGAGCCAGCGCTCTATCTGGTCGCGACGCCGATCGGCAATCTCTCCGATATCACGATCCGGGCGCTGCAGATCATCGCCGGGGCCGATCGCCTAGCCTGCGAAGACACCCGCGTGACCGGCAAGCTGCTGCAGCGCTTTGCCATCGAGCGGCGGATGACGCCCTATCACGAGCACAATGCGACCGACGCCGGGCCGGCACTGATCGCCGCGATCGAAGCCGGCGAATCCGTCGCGCTGGTCTCCGATGCCGGCACGCCGCTGGTGTCCGATCCCGGCTACCGGCTGGTGCAGAGCGCCTATGAGGCCGGCGTCAAGGTCGTGCCGATCCCCGGTGCTTCAGCGGTGACGGCGGCGCTGCTCGCCTCCGGTCTGCCGTCGGACGCCTTCTTCTTCGCCGGCTTTTTGCCGCAGAAGGACAAGGCCCGCGCCGATCGGCTGGAGGCGCTGACCCGCGTGCCCGGCACACTGATCGTCTTCGAGGCGCCGCATCGGATCGCCGCCAGCCTCGCCGCGATGGCCACCGCCTTTCCCGAGCGCGAGGCCGCCGTCTGCCGGGAGCTGACCAAGCTGCACGAAACCGTCTATCGCGGCGCGCTGCCGGTTCTTGCCGAAGAATTCGCGGCGATGGACGAGGTGCGCGGCGAAATCGTCGTCTGTATCGCGCCGCCGCTCGAAGACCGGCCGGTGGACGCGGCCGATGCCGACGCGATCCTTTCCGGCCTGCTTGCCGAGATGAAACCCGCCAAGGCCGCCCAGGAGGCGGCACGACTGACCGGCCTGCCCCGCCGCGAGCTTTATCAGCGCGCCCTCGCGCTGAAGGATCGATGAAATCCTGGCGCGCGCCCAAGACGGAGAAAGCACCGGGCGCCGCCGCCAAGCGTCGTCATCTGTTTCGCGGCCATCGCGGCGAGGTCCTTGCAGCCATGGCCCTGCGGCTGAAGGGCTATCGGATCGTCGCGCGCCAATATCGCACCAAGCTCGGCGAAATCGACATCATCGCCCGGCGCGGCGATCTCGTCGCCATTGTCGAGGTCAAAGCCCGGCCGACGCTCACCGGCGCCATGGATGCGGTCGGCATCGGTGCCCAGCGGCGGATCGAGGCCGCCGCCGATCTTTGGCTTTCCAAGCAGAAGGACGCATCGCGCCTGTCGATCCGCTTCGACATCGTTGCGGTGATGCCGCGCCGCTGGCCGGTCCATGTGCCGGACGCCTGGCGGGGACGCGCGTGAAAATCGCTGTTCAGGTCTCGGGCGTGCCCACGCCTTCGCCGCGATCGATGCCCGATCCTGGTTTGCGCGCGTAGCCGCGCGGCGTATAGGCCCAGCATCGGCCGTCGCCGGTCCGCACCGTACGGGAGTTCGATGAGCCAACGATGACCACGGTCAGCATGTCGACATCCTCGACCTCGAGCTTTTCCAGCGGCACGATACGCACGTTCTCGCCGGCTCGGCCGAGATTGGCCGCGAGAATCACCGGCGTGTCGGCCGGGCGATGCTGCAACAGCGTGTCCCGGGCGAACGCGAGCTGGGTGCGGCGCTTTTTCGAGACGGGATTATAGAAGGCGATGACGAAATCGCCCTCGGCCGCTGCCCGCACACGCCGCTGAATGTCGTCCAAGGGAGTCAGGAGATCGGACAGCGAGATGGTGCAGAAGTCGTGGCCAAGCGGCGCACCGGCCCGGGCCGCAGCCGCCTGTAGCGCGGAGATGCCGGGTGCGTTGACGATCTCGATCCGCCGGGCGGCGTCGGACAGGTCGCCGCGATCGATGAGCTCGTAGACCAGCGTTGCCATGGCGTAGATGCCGGCATCGCCCGAGCAGACCAGCGCCACCGTCCGCCCCGTTCCGGCGAGTTCCATCGCATGGCGCACCCGAGCCTCTTCCTGGCCAAGGTCGAAATCGTGGCGCGTCTTGCCGGAGACGAGCGGCCCGAGGAGATCGAGATAGAGCGAATAGCCGACGAGATCGCTGGCACGAGCCACCATCCGGCTGACCTCGGGCGAGCGCCAAGCCTCGCTGCCCGGCCCGATGCCGACAACGAAGAGTTTGCCCCGCGCCCGGCCGATGGTCTCCGGATCCACCGGCGCCGCCGCTTCACCCAGAGCGGCGGTGACCCGCGCCGCCTTGCGCTTGGCGATCCTGAGCCGCCCGCCCGGGCCGGTGGCAGCGAGCGCGGCCCCCTCGGCAACGCCATGGCAGCCGACTTCGGCGAAGACGACATCCGAGGGCTGTTCCAGCCGCGGCGTCTCGGCTTCCAGCCGCGCAGCGGAAAACACCCGCATCGGCACGCCGAAATGGTTGGCGACGGCATGCAGCGCCGCCTCGTCCGCCTTGACGTCGAGGCTGGCGACAGCGGCGAGCGACAACGGGCTGACGCCGGCTTCGGCGAGGACACGCGCGGCAAGCGCGATCGCCTCGTCGGCCGGCGCGCCGCGCTCGGCGCCCAAGCCGAGGACGAGGCTCTGCGGCCGATAGAGCAGCTCGTTCGGCTGAGCCGGGCGGGCTGCGCTCGAGACGGTGAGGCGCAGCGCCCCATCGGCCGAAACCGGTATAGCGGACGCATCGATCCACGGCGCCGAACCGCTGATCGTCGCGTCCTCGCCGGCGAGCAGCGCCGCCATCACCGCCTTGGCGTACTGCGGATTTTCAAGGCAATAGCCCGCTGGCGGCGCATCGAGCGCGACGCCGAAGGCCACGTCGCCCGCCGTCGTCACCGCCGCAAAGCCCTGCGTTTTGGCCGCAATCGTCCGCGCCAGATCGTTGGCGCCGTGGTGACCGCCGAGGAGCGGCACGACCGCCGAGCCATCCTCGGCAACGGCGACGACCGGCGGCTCGGTTCGCTTGTCGGCCAGGAGCGGCGCGAGAATGCGGATCAGCGCCCCGCTCGCCATCAACGCAACGATCGGCCGGCCCTCGGCAAACAGCACCCGCAATCGGTCGCCGACGCCGGTCTCACCATCACCTGCCCGCCGGCCAACTGCCTCGACCATCCCGCCGATTGCCGCCGCAATCGTCTCCGCCAGCGGGCGGGCAGCCTCGGTCAGATAGAGGACCACGGGTCGGGGATCTCGCGCAGCGCTCACGCCGGACCTTTCTCATGCGTCGGATCAACAGTCTGGCGGGCCGCCGCGTCGCGACGATAGCGCCCGGCGATCGCCGGCTCGTCGCCGCAATAGCCGAGGATCATCGAGAAGTAGGGGGCAGCCCCCGAGACCTCGGCAAGCGGCAGAATTCGCTCTTCAGCCAGACTCACACGCTCGCAATAGACCGACCGGTCGATCAGCCCGAGCCGCGCGATCAGCGCCCGCACGCGGTCGAAATGCCGGCCGAGCTTCATGATCACGAAGGCGTCGGCCGCTTCGAGCTGGGCGGCCAGAGCCTCGTCGTCGAGTGGCCCCGGGATCACCGTCAAGACGTCGTTGCGGGCCGCCAGCGGGCGCAGCGATCGTGCAGCCGATGCCATTGGCGAGGCGACGCCCGGCACAATCTCGATCGCATAGCGCTCTGCGAGCCGCTCGAAGAGATACATGAAGGAGCCGTAGAAGAACGGGTCGCCCTCGCACAACACGGCGACATCGTCCCCGGCGTCGAGCCGCGCCGCAATCTCATGTCCCGCCTGGTCGTAGACCTCCGCAGCCGGGAAGCGCTCGACCCGCATCGGCACCACGATCGGAATCTCGTCCTGATCGGCGCGCAAAAACTCCGCGACGATCGCGCGGGCAAAACTTGCCCCCTTATCGGGCGCCGGATACGCGACGACCGGGCACGCCCGCAACACACGCAGCGCCTTCAACGTCAACAGCTCCGGATCGCCGGGCCCGACGCCGAGGCCGAACAACCGGCCTGTCATCCCACAGGCTCCGGCTTGGCCTGCGGCTTTTGATAAGGCTTGGCGACATGCCAATGGATCACCGGCATCGCCGGCTTGAAACCGCGAAATGGGCCGACCTTTTCCGCCCGGTCGATCTGCGCCCGCATCAACTCGCCGCCATGGCGGGCGTGCAAGTCGATGAGGATCGCTTCGGATTCCAGCGTGACCGCGTGGGCGACCATCCGCCCGCCAGGCTTCAACGCGCTCCAGGCCGCTTCGAAGACACCGTCCGAAAGACCGCCGCCGATGAAGATCGCATCCGGCGCGTCGAGCCCGGCCAGCGCTTCGGGCGCCCGCCCTTCGACGATCAACAGTTCCGGCACGCCGAGGGTCGAGGCATTTTCGGCGATCATCGCCGCCCGCTCCGGCTTCAGCTCGATGGCGATGGCGCGCATGCGCGCAGCGGCGCGCAACCATTCGACGGCAACCGAGCCGGCGCCCGCACCGACGTCCCACAACAGCGCGCCGGGCATCGGCTCCAGCGCCGCGATCGCCAACGCCCGCAGCATGCGCTTGGTCATCTTGCCGTCGTGAATGAAGGCGTCATCCGGCAGGCCGGCGACGGCCGGGCGCGGCGTCGCGGCGCGCCCGGCGACGCAATCGACGGCGACGATGTTGAGATCGGCCTCATCAGTCAGGTCATAGCCGGCCGCGACGGTCTCGCGCCGCCTCTCCTTTGAACCGCCGAGATGCTCCAGCACGGTCAGCCGGCTCTGGCCAAAGCCCCGGCTGGTGAGGAGCCGCGCGATCTCTCGAGGCGACGCCGCATCGGCGGACAGAACCAACAACCGTTCGCCGGGGAACAGATGGCGCGAGAGCTGATCCACCGGCCGGCCGTGAACGGTGAGACAGGCGGCATTCTGCAGCGGCCAGCCAAGCTTGGCCGCGGCCAGGGAAAAAGCCGAGGGCGCACTGAGAACGCGCATCTCGGCGGCCTCGATGTGCCGGGCCAACGTCGCTCCGACTCCGAACCACATCGGGTCGCCGGTGGCGAGCACCACGGTTGGCGTGCCGGCGCGCTGCAGGAGGCGATCGAGCGCGTCCACGAAGGGCTTATCCCAGAGGAACGTTTCAGCGTGGGTATCGCCAAGCATGGCGAGATGGCGCTCGCCGCCAAAGATGGTCTTGGCCGCGTCGAGAGCGTCGAGCGCATCGCCGGTCAATGAGGCAAGGCCGGCATCGCCGATGCCGATGATCGTCAGCCAGGGCTCGGCGGCTGAAGAAGCGGCCCGTTCGTCGTCTGATGGCCCGGACGCGCCGGACAGCCAGGGGCGGACCGGATCGCTCATCTCTCCTCCGTGCCGATGGCAAGCGCGTTGACCACGGCGGCCGCGAGCGCCGAACCGCCGAGACGGCCGGACAGGGTGACGAAGGGCACACCGCGGGAGTCGGCGAGAAGCGCCGCCTTGGATTCGGCCGCGCCGACGAAGCCGACCGGCAGGCCGATGATCAGCGCCGGGCGCGGCGCACCGTCGTCCAGCCGCTCGAGCAGTCGAAACAGCGCCGTCGGGGCATTGCCGATAGCGACGATCGCGCCTTCGAGGAGGTCATCGCCCCACAGATCGACCTGAGCCGCCGAGCGGGTGGTGCCCTCGCGCTCGGCGATGCGCCGGGTGCGCGGGTCGGTCAGCCGGCAGACGATCTTGTTCTGCTGCTTCAGATTGGCGCTGATGATGCCGTGGGCGACCATTTCGGAGTCGCACAGGATCGGCGCACCGGCATCGAGCGCCGCGCGGCCGGCGGCAACCGCACCCTCAAAAATCGTCAAAGAAGAGACGATATCGGTCATGCCGCAGGCATGGATCATCCGCACCGCGATCGGTTCGGCCTCGTCCGGGATGCCGGACAAGTCGGCCTCGTCGCGGATGATCCGGAAGCTCTCGGCGTAGATCGCCGCCGGATCGCGCAGGTAACCGCCGGCGACGCCGTTGGCGAAAGCCTCGACGCCGCCCTCGCCGGACTTGTCCGCGACGAGATTGGCCTCCTGCAACTGATCGAGACCGACGATCCAGCCTTCTTCGCCGAGGATCACGCCAAGATCGTCCTCGCCGAGATGGCGCGGCACATCGAGCAGCGGGAAAAACCGATCCGCGGCATCAAGCCGGGCGAAGAGTTCGGCGAGCGTGTCGACCTGGGCTTCGTCGAGACAGGTCTTTTCGCCGCGATCGATGTCGACGAGGCTTGGATAGATTTCAGCGAGCACGATGGGCGCTTCGATCGCCTCGGCAAACCGCGTCTCGAACGGCCAGACGGCAATCTTGCCGGCAAATTCGGGATCGGCCCGCAGCTGCTGCAGGCGGGCAAGGCCGGTGATCGCCTGGCTGCCGACAGAGCCGGTGAAATTCAGCTTCCAGACCGGCTGAGCCTTGCCGGTGCGCGCCTCGCACAAGCGCTTTTCGGGCAGCGCCGTCGGATAAGGATCGGGCTTGGTGACCGACAGACCCGGCACCTCCTGATGCATCGGGCGGCCCCAATACATCGGCGCGAAGGCGAGCTTTTCGCGATTGAGCCGCCCGGTGACTTCAAAGCGGTTGGAGAAGTTGTCATCGCGGTCCTGCATCGCCTCGCCGAAATAGGCCCACAAGGCCTGCCAGCCGCCCTCGCCGGCGATCACCGTCGAGGCCCCGCGCGGATAGCCCAGCGGGAAATCGAAGCCGCAGAACACGGTCTTGTCATCGGCGAGCGCATCGCGCAGGAACTGACGCAGCCGCGCCATCGCCGCCGCGCGGGTCGGCGGATTGACGGTCTCGATCATCCGGATGCCGCCCGCAGCGCGCTCGGCAAGGGCGATCCAGATCGAATCCTTGCCGGTGGTCGGCGTATTGGAGGCCGACCAGTCGATGATGGCGTAGCGGTCGAAAAGGGGCATGGTCCTGTGTCGTCTCGTCTGTTCAGGCGCCGTATCTAGCGCATCGACCGCGGGCCGAGCGGGTGATCGGCATGCGGATAAGGATGGTGATGGTGGCCATGCCCGTGGTCGTGGGAATGGCCCTGCCCATGCGCATGCCCGTGATCATGGGCGTGATGATGACCATGATCACCGTGATGGTGATGATCGTCGTGATCATGCCCGTGATGATGGTGCGCGTGATCACCATGGGAATGGCCGTGGTCAGCCTTTTGCCGAGGCGTCTGTGGGCCAGCCGTGCCGCGATACTCGCTGTCGTCGGAAAAGCCGATTCCCTCGACGTGATGGTGATGGCTCTCCTGGACGAGCCCGACCTCTGCCTCGAAGCCGAGCATCTGCTCGCGATATTTGCAGAGCTGGCAATTCATGTTGTTGGTGCCTTCGAGGATCTCGGTCAGGCGATCGACGAAGGTCTCGACCACCAGATCCTGGGCACCGATATAGGAGGCCTTGAGAAAATTCAGCTCCGGATGGGCTGCGGCAACGGCGTCCGTCGCATCGTAGATCCGCCGGACCAAGATGCCGGTGAAGAGGAAATACGGGAAGACGACGATCCGCCGGTAACCGAGCTTGGCCGCATGGGTCAGCCCGGGCTCGACCAATGGGAAGGTCACGCCCGAATAGCAGGTCTCGCCCCAGCCGAAGCCGAAGCTCTCCCACAGCATCCGCATGACCTTGGCGACGTTGGAGTTGGCGTCGGGATCGGAAGCCCCGCGCCCGACGACGACGAGCATCGTGTCGTGTAGCGGCTCGCCCTCACGCCAGCCATCGGCCATCAGGCATTCCTTGATCCGCTCGCCGGCGGCCCGCAGCATCTTCAAATCGATGCCGAGTTCGCGGCCATAGGTGATCGTGATGCCGGTCTCGGCAGCGTAGGTGTTGAGCACCGAGGGAATGTCGTTCTTGGCATGGCCGGCAGCAAACAGCATGCCGGGCAACGCCATGATTTCGCTCGCGCCCTCCTTCCGCAGGCGATCAAGCCCGTCGCGGATGATCGGCTTGGCAAATTCCAGATAACCGTAATCGGTTGTCCAGTCGGGCAGACGCGCTTTCAGCTTTTCGGCAAGGCTGGCGAATTCCTGCACCGCCCCGCGATCCCGGCTGCCATGGCCGCACAGCATCAACGCTTTCATGACTGTCTCCGATCCTCCTGTCCCTGCACGACGCCGGAGGATCCACCGCCCCGATCTCGCGGGGGCCGGCGAATCATTCCGACAGCTCCGTCTTGGTCCCCTATTTGGGTCAACCGCACCGGAATCGCTTTCAACCCCATCGCGGGGGCACCGTCGTTTCGTGAGCCATGGCCTAGTGGTCCGATTCCGACATTTGATATCGTGTTGTGGAGACTGTTCAGCCAATATCGGAATCGAAATGACCACGAGCCAAGATTATGATCCTTGTGGATTTTTCGAATTTGACATTTGATTCAACGGACGATCCCAACTGGGATTCAAATGTCAAATTCAATCCACTAGAGGGGAATTGCCGCGCGGTCAAACCAGGTCGTGGCGGCGGCATCGCGGGCTGGCGGCCACGACTAAGCGTGGCGTGGAGCCGTGCAGCGGTGCCGAAGCTACCCTTCAGATATGGCTTGGCTCCGCGTTCCACGTTGCAAGCCATCGATCGAAGGCCTCAAACGGCATAGGCCGAGCGAAGTGATAGCCCTGAAACTTGTGATAGCCAAGCTCTTCGAGACTTGAGACTTGATCGTCGTCCTCCACGCCCTCGGCGATGCAGGGCAGCCCCACCGACGAGCACAGCGCCAGGATCGAGCGCAGCAACGCAGCGCCATTTTGGGATTTGTAGTCGCGCACGAAACTACGGTCGATCTTCACCCGATCGATCGACAGACGATGCAGATAGCTCAGGCTCGAATAGCCGGTCCCGAAATCGTCGAGGGCGATTTCGCAGTCGAGCGAGCGCAAGAGAATGATCGTGCTCTCGGCGATCTCGAAATCGCGCATGAGCACCGTCTCGGTCAGTTCGAAGATCAGCTTGTACGACGGCAGGCCAGACTTGAGCACGCGGGCGACGATCGACAGCACCGTCATCGAATTGGTCAGGTCGTGGGCTGACAGGTTGAACGACAGCTTGATCGCCGGCGGCAGGCGCGCGGCAATCGCCAGCGCCTTGTCGAGCAGCGTCAATGTCACCTCGTGCATCATGCCCATCCGCTCGGCGACGGCGATAAAGAGATCGGGCCGAACGTCACCGAGAACCGGACTTTTCCAGCGCGCCAGAACTTCCACGGCAACGATTTCATCCCGTCGCAGATCGATGATGGGCTGCAAGACGAGCTGCAGCTCGTTGACCAAGTTCGCTTGGCGCAGGGCTGATTCGATTTCCCGGGTCGAACGAACCTTGGCTTCATGTTCGAAGGAATAGGCGGTGACGGCGCTGCGCCGCTCGGCCTTGCAGCTGTGAACGACGAACGCCGTACGGCCGAATAGAGAGTCGGCACTTTCGTCGGCACCGAGCGTGGCCAGCCCGCAGGATGCCGTAACCCGCAGGTTCAACCCGGCGACCTCGAAGGGAAGGGTCATCGCGTTGCACACTCTCTCTCCGATGGCACGACCGGCAGATTCGTCGCTCTCGACCAGAAAGGCAAACTCGTCACCACCGAGGCGAGCGACAACGATGCTGTCGTCCACAACCGCCCGCAACCGTTGGGCAACCGCTTGCAGAAGCTTGTCGCCGACGATGTAGCCGTGGACATCGTTGATCAGCTTGAACCGATCGAGACCGACGATACCCAGCGTCAGGGGCTTTCCGGCGGCGACAGCCGCGTTGATCCGATTCTCAAGGACTTCGAAGAAAAACCGGCGGTTTGGGATCTCGGTCAAAAGATCGGTGTGGGCAAGCTGGAGATTGGCATGACTGAGGGTCTCAGCCGTCTCCATCGACTGCACCGACTGCCGAAAACTTTCGAAGCTGTTCAGCATGACCTTGATCATCACCGCGATCACGAGGGCGAGATTGAAGCTGATCGTAAGATGTTCGGCGCCGCCGTCATTCAGGAAGATGAACAGAGGTGGAACGACCACCACGGCGCTGACGATCAGAGCCGCCTGCGGGAGCAGGGTTAGCGACAAGATGCAACCGATCACCGTGATCGCCGAGAACACCATCACATGGGCTTCTGTGGTTTTGTCGCCGTAACGTGTCAAAGCCAGGGCCCAGAAAACATAGATGGCCGAAACGACGGCCGACAGGATGATCGCCCGACGCAATTTGCTCCTGGCTGCCTCAGCCGACATGCTTTCCACATTCGGGCGGATCCAGAAAAACGTGCGCGCCAAGAACGCCGACAGCATCAAGACCGGCATAAATATGGTCAGCGTCAGGGGCGCCTGATCCCTGAAACTGTAAGCAATTGAGGCGATATTGATGGCGAGGAAGGCATAGAGCAATGGCAGTTGCGGACGCAACTCGTGCAATTGCGAGACGAACATGCGGTCACCGACGTTGCGCAAGCTAAACCAATCGGCGGCCTCACTGAACCTCATGACATCTTCTTCCGGGAAATACACGCCAGCGCAACCAATAAGGCATATGTCAAACCACACTTAAATAAGCGTAAATCAGCGAAACATCCGCGATAATCATGCTTGTCATCGCGCGAATTTGAGTCAGCCCACAAGAAATTCTGGCGGCTCTAAGCGCACCGCGTTCCGCCTCGCTGGATTCGACGGTATATGCGATGCCACGCCACAGCGAAGACGCGTCTTGCCATCTCCTGCCGACCATGTTCGTCCGAGTTTGCGAGGCTCATTTCAGCCCTGCCTCCAATTTTACGGACGTCATGCCAATCGACATTCTGGTTCTTCTTGTCGCCGTCGCTTTCGTCGCCGGTTATGTCGACGCGGTCGCAGGCGGTGGCGGTCTGATCACCATCCCGGCGCTGCTTTTGGCGGGGGTTCCGCCGCTGACGGCGCTCGGCACCAACAAGGTGCAGGCGATCTTCGGATCGGCGTCAGCGACCTACGCTTATGCCGCCAAGGGCCATATGAATCTGCGCCGGCAGGCTCCGATGGCAGTCTTGTCCTTCGCCGGCTCGTGTCTCGGCGCGGTCGCGGCCCGCAGCGTGCCGACGGCGATCCTGCAAGTCGGCCTGCCGTTTCTGCTGATCGCCATCGCCCTGCTCTTCGCCTTCAAGCCGGGCCTCTCCGACGTCGATGCCGAGCGACGACTGTCGCCAGCGGTGTTCGCCTTCCCGCTGGTCCCGCTGATCGGCGCCTATGACGGCCTGTTCGGGCCCGGCACCGGTTCGTTCTTCATGCTCGCCTTCGTTGCGCTCGCCGGCTACGGCGTTTTGAAGGCGACGGCCCATACCAAGCTTCTCAACTTCGCCTCCAATCTCGGCGGCTTCGCCGTCTTCACACTCTCTGGTTCGGTGATCTGGCAGGTCGGCCTGGCAATGGGCATCGCGCAGTTCGTCGGCGCCCGGCTCGGCGCGATGACGGCGATGCGCTTCGGCTCGAAACTGATCCGCCCGCTGCTCGTCGTGGTGTGCCTCGCGCTGGCCATCAAGCTGCTCTGGACCTAAAGGAGATCGGCGGCAGCGACACGGAGGGTGCGCAGCAATGGCGACACGAACACCGGCGATCATGCTGCAAGGAACCGGCTCCGACGTCGGCAAATCGGTGCTGGTTGCCGGGCTCTGCCGGCTTTTTGCCAATCGCGGGCTGACGGTGCGTCCCTTCAAACCGCAGAACATGTCGAACAACGCCGCCGTCGCCGTCATTCCCGGCACGACCGATTTCGGCGAGATCGGCCGGGCCCAGTGGCTGCAGGCGCTGGCCTGCCGCACCCCGCCAAACGTCGACATGAACCCGGTGCTGCTCAAGCCGCAATCGGAGACCGGCAGCCAGATCGTCCTTGCCGGCAAGGTCGCGGGCGCGGCCCGCGGCCGCGAATATCAGGCGCTGAAGGCGACCTTTCTCGACACGGTCCTCGCCAGCTTCGAGCGACTCGCGGACCATGCCGATCTCGTCGTCGTCGAGGGCGCCGGCTCGGCCGCCGAGATCAATCTGAGAGCCAACGACATCGCCAATATGGGCTTTGCCCGCGCCGCCGACGTGCCGGTGATGCTTGTCGGCGACATCGATCGCGGCGGGGTGATCGCCTCGCTGGTCGGCACCCATGCGATCCTTGACGGCGCCGATCGGAGGATGGTGAAGGGCTATCTGATCAACCGGTTTCGCGGCGATGTGACACTGTTCGACGACGGGGTCGCGGCGATCACAGACTTCACTGGCTGGCCCTGCCTCGGCGTCGTGCCGCATCTTGCCGCCGCCGCGCGGCTGCCGGCAGAAGATTCCGTCGCGCTGGAGCGGCCGGCGCAGCCGGTGAAAGCCGGCGCGCGCCTCAAGGTGGCGGTGCCGGTGATCGGCCGGATCGCCAATTTCGACGATCTCGATCCGCTCGTGGCCGAACCCGAGGTCGCCGTCGTCTTCGTGCGGCCCGGCGATCCGCTGCCGGCCGATGCCGGGCTGATCGTCCTGCCCGGTTCGAAATCGACCATCGCCGATCTTCGCGTGGTCCGGGCCAATGACTGGGATCGCCAGATCGCCGATCACGTCGCCCGCGGCGGCCATGTCGTCGGCCTTTGCGGCGGCTATCAGATGCTCGGAACGCAGGTCCGCGATCCTGACGGCATCGAGGGTGAGGAGCGCGCGGCCGAAGGGCTCGGCCTTCTTGCGGTCGAGACGGTGCTGCTTCCGGCCAAGACCGTCCGCCCGAGTCGTGCCATGACGCCCGACGGGCTGGCGCTCGAGGGCTACGAGATCCATCTCGGCCGCACCCATGGCCCCGATTGTGCCCGTCCGACGGCGATCCTCGACGGCGAAGCGGACGGCGCGAGCACGGCCAACGGCCGCATCATCGGCACCTATCTGCATGGCCTGTTCGTTGCGGACGATTTTCGCCGTGCCTTTCTGGCCCGCTTCGGGATTACCAGCAGCGGCGGCTATCGCCAGTCGGTCGATGCCGCCCTCGATGAGATCGCCGCGGCGCTGGATCGACATGTCGACATCGAGACCCTGCTGGCGATCGCGCACGATCGATGAACGAGTTGCGGCCGAACCGCCGCGGCATCGGCCGCAGAACCCTATGACATGCGGAGAAAAACCCGCCGGCCGGACACCGACGGACGGGCCGAGAGGTGCGTCAGCCGTTGAAGGCGGTTCTCAGCAGATCGATCTGCTGGCCGACCGGATTGGCGATCTCGTCGAGATCGTCCTGCGGCATGGCGGCACCATAGATCTCGCGGTCGAGTATTGCGATCCGCCTCTCCAGCTTGATCGCCCGCTCGACAAGATCGCGGAAGCGATCAGGCAATTCGCCGAAATGCGCTGAATCCTTCGCGCTGCCGAGGCCTTCGAGGCGAACCTTCACCTTCTCCGCCTCGACCTGGCTACGCGACATGTCGCCCTGATTCGCCGCGCGCTGCAGCAGCAGCCAGGATGCGACCTGCATCAGCCGCGTCGTCAGGCGCATCGATTCCGCTGCGTAAAGCGTGGCGCCGGCCCGGGACAGGTTGCGCGCTTCGCTCCGCCCCTCGCCGTCGAGATAGGCCGCGGTCTCGTCGACCATCGCCATGCCCTCGTTGAAGAGCGGCTGAAACGACCGCGAGAACGCCAGGTGTTCGGCCAGCTTGATGGTCCGGTCTGCATTTCGAGAATCTGTCGTCTGGGATGCCATCGCCTCGCACCAACTCCTGCCTGCATGTCGGAAGAATCTTAATACGCGCAACACTGTAGCGTCGTCATCGCGTTGTAAGGTGCTGCGAGTTCGCCTCCGACGCAAGCCGGCATGGTAGTCTTTTCTTAACCAAGGTTAATCCCGAGCGCACCTGCCGACGAACAAAAAAAAGAGCCGCAGCGAACGGCTCTCAGGAGTTTCAACAGGGAGGCGTCAAGCGAAGCGGGGAAGCCGCGCCGCCTATCCAGTGAACTGGACTGACCTCATTGATACACAGGAAACCTTACCTGAAGGTTAACAGTGGCTTTCCATCGCAACAGAATTTCTACCTTTTGCCAGACGAGTCAGCGCTGGTGGATTGAATTTGACATTTGCATCCCAGTTGGGGTCGTCCGATGAATCAGATGTCGGAATCAGACCACTAGACGCGGACCGTCACGACGAAGACATTGGCAGGAAAGAGCTTGAGATGACGGAGCATCACAAGAAGATGCGGGTGGTGGAAATCGGCGAGCCGGGTGGTCCGGAGGCTCTGCGCATTGCAACCCGCGCCCGGCCGGCACCTGGCGACAGCGAAATTTTGATCGAGGTCGCCGCCGCCGGCGTCAACCGACCGGACGTCATGCAACGGCAGGGGTTCTACCCCCCGCCAGCGGGTGCGCCGGATTGGCCAGGCCTCGAGGTCGCCGGGACCGTCGCCGCGCTCGGATCCGGCGCATCGCGCTTCGCGCTTCACGACAAGGTCATCGCGCTGGTGCCCGGCGGCGGCTATGCTGACTATGTGACTGTTCACGAGACGAATGCTGTCGCGGCGCCCCACGGCCTCAGCTTCGTCGAAGCCGCCGGTATCCCCGAGACCTTCTTCACCGTCTGGCACAACGTTTTCCAGCGCGGCGGCCTGAAAGCCGGCGAGACCGTCCTCGTCCACGGCGGCACCTCCGGCATCGGCACGACAGCGATCCAGCTTGCCGGCGCTTTTGGCGCGCGGGTGTTCGCGACTGCCGGCAGCGACGAGAAATGCCGGGCGGCCGAAAAGCTCGGCGCCGAGGTCTGCATCAACTACAAGACGGCCGACTTCGTCGCCGCCCTGAAGGAGGCCACCGGTGGGCACGGTATCGACCTCACCCTCGACATGATCGGTGGCGACTACACCGCCCGCAACATCGAGGTGGCGGCCGAAGACGGACGAATCGTGCAGATCGCCGTCCAGAAGGGTGCCAAGGCCGACATCGATCTCTTCAAGATCATGCGCAAGCGCCTCACCCTCACCGGTTCGACCCTGCGCAACCGGCCGGTCGCCGTCAAGGCCACGATCGCCGAGGAATTGTCCACCCATGTCCTGCCTTTGATCGCAAGCGGCAGGGTCAAGCCGCTCATCGATGCGACCTATCCGCTGGAGAAGGCGGCCGACGCCCACCGGCACATGGACGACGACCATATCGGCAAAATCATCCTGACCACCGGCCTCGGCGACGAGGCTTGAGAGACGCGGGCAGCCGTCGCCGCAGCAGACGACGCCAACGGCCGATCGGGTAACCGGGCTTTTCGCGGCGCTGATGGTATCGTGCGGGGCCTCGGCATGCTGAAGCGTGAGAAACGCGGCGCCTTCGCTGTCAGATTTGAGAATGTCAGCGTCTTCGGCTCTCCGCACGCGCGGCTGCCGTGTGCTTTTTGCCTGAAAAATTTTCGACAAACACATTACAAATCCCGCGCCCACCGCTCTTTTCCTTGCGCCGTCAGCGCGAAGGTCCTATATCGGTGCGCGAATTTCCGGACATCCTGCGATGATCCAAAGCCTCTCCCGCTCGGGGCAGGCGAACAGGAGGATTTTATCCATGGCCCAGCAATTGTTGATGCCGAAAGCGACCGCCGTCTGGCTGGTCGACAACACCTCGCTCTCCTTCGAGCAGATTGCGGATTTCTGCACGCTGCACCCGCTCGAGGTGAAAGCAATCGCCGACGGCGAGTCGGCGCAGGGCATCAAGGGCCTCGATCCGGTGATCACCGGTCAGCTCAGCCGCGAGGAGATCGAGCGCGGCGAGAAGGACGAAAAGTATCGCCTCAAGCTCGCCCCGCCCAAGGTCCGCGTTCCGGAATCCAAGCGCAAGGGCCCGCGCTACACCCCGGTTTCCAAGCGTCAGGATCGGCCGAACGCGATCCTGTGGCTGGTGCGCAATCATCCCGAGATAAAGGACGCGCAGATTTCCCGTCTCGTCGGCACCACCAAGAACACGATCGAACAGATCCGCGAGCGCACCCATTGGAACTCGGCCAATCTGACGCCGATGGACCCGGTGACCCTCGGCCTTTGCTCGCAAATCGATCTCGACCTCGAGGTGGAGAAGGCGACCCGCGGCCTGCCGCCACGCGCCGAGGATCTCGCCGAGGAAGAGCGCCTCTTGTCAGCCGCCCAGACTCAGGATTGGATTTCCACCGAGCCGCGCCAGCCGAGCGACGAAGACGAGATCGACGAGGCGGCGGTCTTCGCCAAGCTCTCCTCGATGCGTCGCTCCGAGCCCGAGGACGACGACGACAGCCAGCTCTAAAGGCTCAGGCCGGGCAGATCGCGCCGTGCCCTTTTTGATCACACGAAGCCCGGCAACGCGATTCTGCGTGCCGGGCTTTGCCTTCTTTGGATCGTGACGCGAGCCTTGCTCGGATGAGCGTTATTTCTCGGCGGCGGCCGCGCCATCCTGGGGCGGGATCGCCTTCAGATAGGCGGCGATCGCTTCACGGTCGGCCTTGGTGAGCTTGGCCATATTCTCCTGCACCTCGACCATCGAACCGCCGACGGAATCGAAATCCGGCGTGAATCCGGATTCGAGGAAATAGGTGATGTCGTTCGCTGACCATGAGCCGATGCCGGCATTGGACGGCGTGATATTCGGGATGCGGCCCTTGCCGTCCGGATTGGGCGCACCGGCAAGCCATTCGCCGGTCTCGAGACCGCCCGCGCCGCCAAAGCTGCGCGGTGTGTGGCACTGGCCGCAATGGCCGGGGCCTTCGACCAGATACTGCCCTGTATGCGCGGCTTTCGAGGCGTCTTCGGGAAGCTGGATCACCGGGCGGCCATCGCCGAGGAAGACGAGCTTCCAAAGACCCACCGCCGGCCGGATGTTGAACGGGAATATGAGATCGTTCGCCGGCGCCTTGCCCTTGACCGGCGGAAGCGTCTTCAGAAACGCCCAGAGATCGGCGATATCCTGCTTCTTCATGGTGACGTAGGAGGTGTAGGGGAAGGCCGGATAAAGATGCCGCCCCGTTGGATCGACGCCGCGCTGCATGGCGTTGGCAAAGTCGGCCAGCGTCCAGCGGCCGATCCCGTCATCCGGGTCCGGTGAGATGTTGGGCGCGTGAAACGTGCCGAAATCGGTGTTGAGCGGGTCGCCGCCGCCGAGCTTTAGCCGGTCGTCGCCCTTCGCCTTCGACGGCGCATGGCAGGACACGCAGCCGCCCGCCCAGAACATCCGCTCGCCGCGGCTCGCATCGCCGCTGCCCTCAGCGGCGATCTGATCGGCATTAAGCCGGTGCGGGATGGTGAGCACCTTGAACGTTCCTGCGCCGGCGAGAAGGACGACGAAAACGCCGATCAGGATGGTGTTGAGCATTGGGCGCTTCCCGTTCAAAGCCGCCCGCATCCGGGCCCTGCCGATAGGGCAGAGTGGGGGTCGGCGTTGAGGACCGTCAAGCGCCGCGGCGGCACGTCCCATACCCAAACGATCAAGGCCCCGCGCACGATCGCGTGCGCGGGGCCTTGGTTTTGCCAAAGGGTTCGGAGCTGCGTCAGATCCGGCCCAGCAGCAACAGGACGATCAGCACCACCACCACAAGGCCGAGAATGCCCGACGGTCCATAGCCCCAGCCGCCCGAATATCCCCAGGTCGGCAGCGCGCCGACCAAAAGCAGAATGATGATGATGAGAAGGATCGTTCCGAGACTCATGGCGTTATTTCCCTTGCGGAATACTGAACACCCTCACAAACCGTTGAACATCGCAAAGCGTTCCCTGAGCAAAGAAATTTCGGCGCGAGGGTGAGAGCGACCTTTGAATCGACGCATCGTGCTTTGCCGAAAATCGATTCCGATGTTCGGGCCGATGCTGGAGTGGTCTGACTCCGACATTTAGTCCCGTGACGTGGAGACCGCTCAGCACATGTCGGAATCGAAAAGACCACGGGCCAAGGTTATGATCCTCGTGGAGTTTTTTAAAATTTGACATTTCATTCAACGGACGACCCCGACTGGGATGCAAATGTCAAATTCAATCCACTAGTTCGGACCTAAGCCCCCGATCGCGACGAAGACCGCAATCATCAGAAAGATCAGCCCCATCGCGATCGTTGGACGATAGCCCCATTGCCGCGAATAGGGCCAGGTCGGAATGGCGGCGATCAGCATCAAAAACACGATCACGACGAGGATCGGACCCAGTCCGACATCCATGGCGATCTCCTCCCTTGGCGATGCATGGCAGACGACGAGAGCCCTTGGGTCGGGCGCTCGCCGCCGTCATTGAGATAGCCGCAAGGGCCGGCGCGGCAATTGCCGCAAGGGATCGGCGGTCGAGGCGCCAATCATTCGGTCACATGACTAAACGTGATCGCGCTACCAATTGCATCCTATTAGATAGGACACTATCAATAATACCATGAACACAAACCAATCCCTTCAGTTCGATCTGACGACGAACCTCGTGCGTGTCGGCCGCGTTTGGCGCCGGCATGTGCGCAATCTTGTCGAAGCGCACGGCATCTCCGAGGCCTGCGCGCATCCGCTGATCACCATCGGCCGGATGGGCGACGGGGTGCGCCAGGGCACGGTGGCGGACGAAGTCGGGATGGAGGGCCCGTCGCTGGTGCGCCTGCTCGACCAGCTCTGCGAATCCGGCGTGGTGGAGCGTCGGGAAGACCCGTCCGATCGCCGCGCCAAGACGCTGTGGCTGACGAAAAATGGCCGCGCGTTGATGGAAAGCATCGAGGCCGATCTCGTGGCGCTCCGGACGCGGGTGCTGAAGGACGTGCCCCGCGCCGACATCGAGGCGACGCTACGGGTCATCGCCGTGCTCGACGCCTATCAGCCCGAAGTGGATGCGGGCGACGCGTCCGAGAGCCCGAAAGAGCGACCATGATCTCCGGATTTTCCCTGCCCAACCAGCGGGAGTGGATCTTCTCGGCGAAGACTTTCGCCGCGTCCATGCTCGCCCTTTACATCGCCTTGAAGGCCGGCCTGCCGCGTCCTTATTGGGCGATGGCGACGGTGTTCATCGTTGCCAATCCGCTGGCCGGCGCGACCCGCTCGAAGGCGCTTTACCGCGCGCTCGGCACGGTGTTTGGGGCGACGGCGGCAATCGTCGTCGTGCCGCTTTTCGTCAATCAGCCCGTCATCTTGAGCGCGATTGTCGCGACCTGGACCGGCGGGCTGCTCTTCCTCTCCTTTCTTGATCGTACACCGCGCGCCTATATGTTCATGCTGTCGGGCTATAGCTTGCCGCTGATCGCCTTGCCGCTGGTCGGCGATCCGGCTTCGGTCTTCGACGTCGCCCTCGCCCGCTCGCAGGAAATCATCCTCGGCATTACCTGCACCAGCCTCGTCAGCGCCCTCGTCCTGCCCCAGAGCCTCGGTCCGGTCGTTGCTGCACGGGTCGACGACTGGATGAAGGACAGCCGCGGCTGGATCCGAGGCGCTCTGACCGGCAAGGGCGAAGACAGTCTTCGCGAGATCGTCGCCCTGGCCCCCGACGTGCGCGCCGTCGATCAGCTCATAAGCCAGTTGCGCTACGATCCGGAGATGACCGCCGTGGTGCGAGCCGCCCACGAGCTGCGGGGCCGGCTGGTCATGCTGCCGGCTCTCGTCTCGTCGCTGTCGGACCGGCTCGCCGGAATCCGCGGCGACGACGGCAAACTGAGCGCCGAAATGACGGTGCTTTGCTGGGAGATCGAGGCCTGGGTGATGAGCAACGGGACGCCTCATGCGCAGGGCAGCCGGCGGCTCTTTGCCAAGATCGCCCAATTGCGCGGGCGTTACGATGAGAAAAGCGACTGGTCGTCCCTGCTCACCGAAAGTGCGCTCGCCCGCCTTGCCGATCTTGTTTCCCTATGGACGGACATGGTCACCCTTGAGGGGGAGATCCTTGCGGGCCGGAAAGCCCGCTGGACCCCGCCGCTGCAATTGGCGAATGTCGCCGCCAACGTGCCGCATTACGATTTCGGCATGATGGCGTTTGCCGCCGGCTCGGCGATCCTCGGCGTGTTTGCGGCGTCGTTGATCTGGATCTTTTCCGGCTGGGACCAGGGAGCGGGCTTCGTGTTGATCGCCGCCGTCTCGGGCTCTTTCTTCGCCACCGCAGACAATCCGCTGCCACTGCTGAAGCAGATGACGCTTGTCACCATTCTCGGCTGCCTGATCGCCGGCATCTACGTCTTCGCCGTCCTGCCGCAGGTCACCACCTTTGCCGGTCTCGTCGTGGTCTTCGCGCCGGTCTATCTCGCTCTACCGATCTTGATCGCCCGCCCGCAGACCGCCTTCATCGGCCTTCTTCTCGCGGTGAACAGCGCGACGCTGATGACCCTGCAGGAGGTCTACAGCGCCGACTTCACCCGCTTCGTCAACGGAGCCATCGCCGCAATCCTCGGCGCATTGTTTACAATGGTCTGGATGATCCTCACCCGGCCCTTCGGGGCGGCGCTGGCCGCGCGGCGGTTGGAGCGCCAGGGCTGGCGCGAGATCGCCGAACTCGCCGCCGGCCGCCGCGGCGACGCGACGGCGGTCTTCGCCGGCCGATTCTTCGACCGGACGAGCCAGCTCGTGCCGCGCCTTGCCGGGGCCGCACCACAGCGGAGCGCCGAAATCTTCGCGGAAATGCGGGTCGGCATCAATGTTTTGGAATTGCGGCGGCTGGTCGATCACAGGACCGCCGGTGCGATGACGGAAGCGATCCGTGCCGTCCTCGATGCCGTTGCCGATCATTTTCGCCGCCGCGCTGAAACGGGAGGGCCGGCCACACCGGACGGGCGGGCTTTGGGCCAAATCGATACCGCCCTCCTCGCCATCGCCCGGCATCCGGCTGACACCGATCGGCAAAAAGCGGCCCAGGCCCTGGTCGGCCTGAGACGGGCATTGTTCGCCGAGGCGCCACCACTGGCGCCGGCTCCTGAACCCGACGCTCGCGCGCCCTTATCCACACCCGCCGCCGCTGCGGCCTAGGAGATATCGATGACTGGTGATCTGCCGATCTTCGGGATCTTCGTCCCGAAGGCTCTTCTGCTCGCGCTGACGTCTTACGGCGCGCTGCTCCTCTGCAAGAAGGTTCTCGCCCGCCTCGGCGTCTATCACGCCGTCTGGCACCCGGCACTGTTCGACCTTTCGATCTACATCCTCATCTTCTCCGGCTCGGCGAAGGCCGCTCAATGGTATCTGACATGACCGCTCGTCTCTCCCGCATCCTCAAAAGCCTGTTCACTCTCACCGTCTTCGCCGTCGCCCTCTTCGCCGGCTGGAACGTCTGGCAAGGCTATATGGACACCCCATGGACCCGCGACGGCCACGTGCGGGCCGACGTCGTCTCGCTCGCGCCGGACGTCTCCGGCCAGGTCGAGGCAGTGCTCGTTTCCGACAATCAGCGGGTCCACAAAGGCGACGTGCTCGTCCGGCTCGATCCGCAGCGCTTCCAGATCGCCCTCGACCTTGCTAACGCCTCGTTGAAGGACAAGACGGCGGCGCTCGATCAGGCCCAACGCGACGCCGAGCGTTACAACCGGCTGAAGGGCGGCCCGGCGGTCTCGGCTCAGGCGATCGAGAAGGCGGACCTCGCCCTCAAACAGGCCGAGGCGGCCTATCAGGAAGCCCAGTCCAACCGTGATCTCGCGGCGCTCAATCTGAAGCGCACCAAGGTGCGCGCGCCGTCGAACGGCGTGATCAGCAACCTCGCGCTCAATCCCGGCGATTATGTTTCCGCCGGCAAGGGCGTCATGGCGCTGATCGATACCGATACACTGCGCGTCGAGGGCTATTTCGAGGAAAACCAGCTGCCACAGATCGCCGTCGGCGACCCGGTGGACATCGCGCTGATGGGCCAGCGTTCCCCCCTCCACGGCCATGTCGAGAGCATCGCCGCCGGCATCGAGGACCGCGAGCGATCGGACGGCTCGAACCTGCTCGCCGATGTCACGCCAACGTTCTCCTGGGTGCGGCTCGCACAACGCGTGCCGGTCCGCATCGCCCTCGACGAGGTGCCGGACGGAACGCGGCTCGTCACCGGCCTGACCGCGACGGTGACCGTGCATCCGACCGACACAGCCGCGACGACCACCGCTGATGCCGAGAACACCGACAGGACAAAGCCGCAGATCGGCGGCTGACCGCGCCCAGTCACGTCACGGTTCCGTCACTCCGGGACGGCACAATTGACAAGGGATGGCGAACGCGCCACGTCGAAGACACGCGCTTGCATCCTTCGTTCGACAGGACCTGCCCCATGACTCTCCAGACGCCGATCCAGACCGTCTCGGCTGACCCCGCCCCGCGCCGCCAGACCGTCGGCGTCGACGTCGGCGGCGTTCTTGTCGGTGGCGGGGCGCCGGTGGTCGTCCAGTCGATGACCAACACCGACACGGCGGATATCGACTCGACCGTCGCGCAGGTCGCAGCGCTGTCGCGGGCCGGCTCGGAGATCGTCCGCATCACCGTCGACCGCGACGAGGCGGCCGCCGCAGTGCCGAAAATCCGCGAAAGGCTCGAGCGCCTCGGCCTGAACGTGCCCTTGGTCGGCGACTTCCACTATATCGGCCACAAGCTGCTCGCCGATCATCCGGCCTGCGCCGAAGCCTTGGCAAAATACCGCATCAATCCCGGCAATGTCGGCTTTCGCGACAAGCGCGACAAGCAGTTCGCGGCGATCGTCGAGATGGCGATCCGCTACGACAAACCGGTGCGCATCGGTGTCAATTGGGGCTCGCTCGATCAAGAGCTTTTGACCACCTTGATGGATGCCAACAACGCACAGCCGCAGCCTCTCTCGGCTCGCGCCGTGACCCGCGAGGCGATCATCCAGTCGGCGCTGCTCTCGGCCGCGCTTGCCGAGGAGATCGGCCTGCCGAAGAGCCGGATCATCCTCTCGGCCAAGGTCAGCCAAGTGCAGGATCTGATCGCCGTCTATCGCGATCTTTCCCGCCGCACCGATCATGCGCTGCATCTCGGCCTGACCGAGGCCGGCATGGGCTCGAAGGGCATCGTGGCCTCATCGGCGGCGATGGGAATCCTGCTGCAGGACGGCATCGGCGACACCATCCGGGTGTCCTTAACCCCGGAGCCGGGCGGTGATCGGACCAGGGAGGTTCAGGTCGCGCAGGAACTGCTCCAGACCATGGGCTTTCGCCAGTTCATCCCGATCGTCGCCGCCTGCCCCGGCTGCGGCCGCACCACCTCGACGGTGTTTCAGCAGCTGGCGGAAAAGATCCAGAGCGACATTCGCGAAAACATGCCGCTCTGGCGGGAGAAATATCCGGGCGTCGAAGCATTGAACGTCGCCGTCATGGGCTGCATCGTCAACGGCCCGGGCGAATCGAAGCACGCCGACATCGGCATCTCGCTCCCCGGGACCGGCGAAACCCCGGCCGCGCCTGTCTTCGTCGACGGCAAGAAGGTCACGACCCTGCGCGGCTCGACGATCGCGGCGGAATTTCAGACGATGGTCGCGGATTATATCGAGAACCGCTTCGGCAAAGGGCGCGCCGACGCCGCCGAATGATGCCCGGGCGCAGGCGCCGACACGACCGACATCGACGCGGCCAGCCTATGGCTCAGCGCCCCACGCGCTCGGTGACCCGTGTCGTCGGAGCGATTGGACTCGCTCTCGCGGCGGCATTTCCCGCCGGCGCGACGACGCCGCAGCTTGGGTCGGGCGACGCGGCGATCACCCTGCCGGCGCTCGCCTATCCGCCCTCGCCGCCGCGTTTCAGCCCGCCCGCAAACGGGGCGGACATGGGATCGAGCCCGACCCCGGCCAAGGGCGCATCCGAGGTTGACCGGATCTGCCAACTCATCGGTGACAACGCCGATGCCGTCGGCATGCCCCGATCCTTTTTCGCCCGGCTGATCTGGAAGGAAAGCCGCTTCGACGCGAAAGCCCTGTCGCCGGTCGGCGCGCAGGGGATTGCCCAGTTCATGCCCTATACGGCCGCCGAGCGCGGTCTTAACGACCCCTACGACATCGCCCAGGCAATCCACCACTCGGCGCTCTATCTCGCGGACTTGCGATCGGAACTCGGAAATTGGGGCCTCGCCGCCGCCGCCTATAATGGCGGCATCAACCGGGTGAAGCGCTGGATGGCGAGCGGTGGATCGCTGCCGCTGGAAACCGAGAACTACGTCCTGTCGATCACCGCCCATCCGGCCGATTGGTTCACCGAAGACGACCGCGAGGTCGAAGGCCGCCCGCTCGAAGAGGGCACCGGCTTTGCGAGCGCCTGCCGCAAGCTGCCGGTGATGACGAGCCGCTCGGTCTTTGCCGCTCTCAAGACCGGCGCGCCCATGAAGCCCTGGGGCGTCCAGGTCGCCGGCAATCCGCGCTCGCCTGCCGCCATGGCGATGTTTCGCCGCGTCCAAAGCCGCTTTCCGAGCCTTCTCGGCGACAAGAATCCGCTGGTCATACGCGAGCGCGTGCCCGGCCGTGGGCGGATCTTTGCCGTGCGGATCGGCGCTGACAGCCGCGCCGAAGCCGAAGCGTTTTGCGGCAAATTGAAAAGTGCCGGCGGCTCATGCATCGTCATGAAGAACCGGTAGAAGATTCGGCATCAGAGCCGATCGAGCATAGGAGGTTAATCCTGCATGAAGGCGCTCGTTCTGGAAGAGATCCACAAACTCTCCTTGCGCGATTTTCCGATCGACGCGGCGGAAAAAGACCTCGCGCCCCGCGACGTTCGCATCAAACTGCACACCGTCGGCATCTGCGGATCGGACGTCCACTATTACACCCACGGGCGCATCGGCCCCTTCGTCGTTGAGGAACCGATGATCCTCGGCCACGAGGCGAGCGGCACCGTGATCGAGATCGGCGCCGAGGTGACGAGCCTTGCCGTCGGCGATCGGGTCTGCATGGAGCCAGGCATCCCCGATCCGAACTCGAAGGCAACGCGGCTCGGCCTTTACAATGTCGATCCGGCCGTGCGCTTTTGGGCAACGCCGCCGGTCCACGGCATTTTGCGCCCGACCTGCGTTCATCCGGAGGCCTTCACCTTCAAGCTGCCGGACAGCGTCTCCTTTGCCGAGGCGGCGATGGTCGAGCCGCTGGCGGTCGGCGTTCACGCGGCAACCAAGGCGGAGATTCGCCCCGGCGACGTCGCCCTCGTCATGGGGGCGGGGCCGATCGGTCTCGTCACCGCCCTCTCCGCGCTCGCCGCCGGCTGCGCCCGCGTTTACGTCTGCGACCTCGACGACGCCAAGCTGGAGATCGCGGCCAAGCTCGGCGCCATCACGCCGATCAACGTCACGCGCGAGGATCCGGCTAAGCGCATCCTCGCCGAGACCGACGGGTGGGGCGCCGAAATCGTCTTCGAAGCGACCGGCAGCCCCAAGGCGGCGGCGAGCGTCTTCGAGCCGCTGTCGCCCGGCGGCCGGGTGGTGATGATCGGCGGCCAGGCCGAACCGATCGCCTATGACGCCGGCGCGGCGATGGTGCGTGAGGCGCGGGTCGAAAACATCTTTCGCTACGCCCACGTCTTCCCACGCTGCGTGAAGATGCTGGCTTCGGGTGCAATCGACGTCAAACCGCTGATCACCCGGACCTTTGCCTTTGAAGACAGCGTGAAGGCCTTCGAAATCGCGGCCTCGGCGCCGAAAGGCGACGTCAAAATGCAGATCGAGCTGCCACAATAGGCTGCGTTCGCCCCAGCCCGTGCTGCCTCCGATGATCGCAAGCGGCCCCGCCTACGCTCCGAGGGCGTAGGCGGCCGATATGTTGAAGCGGCGCGGCACGCTCGCGCCGCTCCCCAAGGTCAAGGATGGACTGTCAGGACGCCCCGAGCCGCTCGCCGGCATAGCGCTCGCGCAGCGGCTGCCACCAGGATTGATTCTCGAGGAACCATTGAACGGTCTTTTCGAGACCCGTCTCGAAGGTCTCCTCGGCCCGCCAACCGAGTTCGCTCTCGAGCCGGGTCGCGTCGATCGCATAGCGCAGATCGTGGCCCGGCCGATCGGTCACGAAGGTGATCTGCTCGCGCCGCGAACGCCCATCCTCGCGGGGGCGCAGCCGATCCAGCGTGTCGCAGATCGCATGGACGACGTCGAGATTGGTCCGCTCGTTGCGGCCGCCGACATTGTAGGAGCGGCCAACGGTCCCGCGCGTCGCAATGATCTCGAGCGCCTTGGCGTGATCGTCGACGAACAGCCAGTCGCGGACGTTTTCGCCGCGACCGTAGACCGGCAGCGGGTTGCCGTCCAAGCCGTTGAGAATCATCAACGGGATCAGCTTTTCAGGGAAATGATACGGGCCGTAATTGTTGGAGCAATTGGACAGCACCACCGGCAAACCGTAGGTGTGGTGCCAGGCCATTGCGAGATGATCGGACGCGGCCTTCGACGCGGAGTAAGGCGATGACGGCTCATAAGCCGTCTCCTCGGTGAACAGACCGCCATCCAAGGGCAGTTGACCGTAGACCTCGTCGGTCGAAACGTGATGGAAACGGAAGCGCTCGCGGCGATCCTCGGATAGCTCCGCCCAATAACCGCGCACCGCCTCAAGCAAGTCGAAGGTGCCGACGACATTGGTGCGAATGAATTCGCCCGGCCCGTCGATCGAACGGTCGACATGGCTTTCGGCGGCAAGATGCATGACCACATCGATCTCGTTCTCCCGCAGCAGGCGGCCGATCGCGTCCCGGTCGCAGATGTCGGCCTTCGCGAAAATGTAGCGCGGGTCGTTGGAGATCGGCTCCAGCGAGGCGAGATTGGCCGCGTAGGTCAGTTTATCGACATTGAGCACATGATGCTCGGTGTCGCGGATCAGATGCCGGCAGACGGCCGACCCGATGAAGCCGGCGCCGCCGGTCACGAGAAACTTCATGAGAGAGCTCCGAGGTCAGGCTTGGTGCGTGAAGATTACGGGCGTTTCTTCGAGCGTTGGCGCGACCGCGTCCTTGTCCGAGAGCACGGGCGTCCCGCCATCGAGCGGCCAATCGATCCCGATTTGCGGATCGTCCCACCGGATGCCGCGATCATGCTCGCCGGAGTAGGGCGCCGAAACCTTGTAGAACACCTCGGTATCCGGCTCGAGCGTCAGGAAACCGTGAGCAAATCCCTTCGGCACCAGGATCTGATTGAAGGCTTTGGCCGAGACATGAAGCGCGACCCATGCCCCGAATGTCGGCGATCCGTGGCGGATATCCACCGCGACATCCAGGATCGCACCCTTGAGCACGCGAACCAGCTTGTCCTGAGCAAAAGGCGGCGTTTGGTAGTGCAGCCCGCGAAGGGTCAAGCGTGCGGCCGAAAAGGACTGGTTATCCTGGACGAACGGCATCGACAGTCCCGCTTCCGCGAACCGCTGCGCGTTGTAGGTCTCACTGAAGAAACCGCGGTCGTCCCCGAATTTACGCGGCTTGATTTCCAGGACGTCGGGAATGGCGAGGGGAATGACTTCCAGCATGACGATCCTTCATTGCTCTTAGCCGGGCGCCGGGATGATGAAGGTCCGGCTTGACATGATGCCCGTCCAGTCTCGATTCAGCTTCGCTGTTGCGCTGCGCCATAGTGGCGCCCGACGGGTGGATATATTAAGCGGTTCGCAACGGCAATCGCGAATGGAGACGCGCGTGAAAGGTATCATTTTGGCGGGGGGAAGCGGCACTCGCCTGCATCCGATGACACTGACGGCCTCGAAACAGCTTCTGCCAGTCTACGACAAGCCGATGATCTATTATCCGCTGTCGACGCTGATGTTGGCCGGCATCAAGGATGTCTTGCTGATTTCGACGCCGCATGATTTGCCCCGTTTCAAGGCCTTGCTTGGCAACGGCGAGCGGATCGGCATTCGCCTCGAATATGCCGAGCAGCCGAGCCCGGATGGCCTCGCCCAAGCTTATTTGATCGGTGAAGAATTTGTAAACGGCGAACCGTCTGCCCTGATCCTCGGCGACAACCTGTTCTATGGTCACGGCCTTCCCGACCTGATGCAACGCAGCATCCGACGCGAAGCCGGTGCCACCGTGTTCGCATATCACGTTCAAGACCCCGAGCGTTATGGTGTCGTCGCATTCGATAGCGCCAACAAAGCCACCTCGATCGAAGAAAAGCCGCAGCGCCCCCGCTCGAACTGGGCGGTGACCGGGCTCTATTTCTACGATGGCCGCGCCTCGCAGCTGGCGCATACGCTGAAGCCCTCCCCGCGCGGCGAGTTGGAGATCACCGATCTCAATCGGATCTATCTGGAGGAAGGCAGCCTCGAAGTCTCGCGCATGGGGCGTGGCTATGCCTGGCTCGACACCGGCACGCCGGCCTCCCTCCTCGAGGCCGCGGAATTCGTGCGCACGCTCGAAAACCGGCAGGGCTTCAAGATCGCCTGTATCGAAGAGATCGCCTTTGAGATGGGCTATATCGACCGCGATCATCTGATGGCGGTCGGCAAGGAGCTCGGCAAGAGCACCTACGGCCAATACATCCAGCACATTGCCGCGATGGAGGCCTGAGCGCCCCTAAGCGCCGGAGCGGCACGCCAGACGACCCGCCCGCGGAGAACCGAGGCGGGGCGGCCCATCGCGCGACTGTGTGATGATCATCTCGAGCGCAAGGGGGGAGAAATATCGCCGCAGGCCGGTCCAGCGCCCGCGGTGGGCGCTATAATCGTCGATCAGACTTTGGCCCGCGCCGATCGTGCCGCGGGCCACGCTCCAGCTGACGACAGGCCAAAGGCTCCCCGCGATGGACTCCCAAGACCGCCGGCGCGACGACGCACATGATGACGACCCGGATACCAATTCGCGGCGGCACTCGAACGACGTCACCGAAAAGCGTCTCGAACACGAAGGCTCGACGCTTACCGAGACCGAACTGCACGAGATCGAGCGCAGGCTCAGCCTGCGGCCGCTGGCGATCTACGAGCTGGTGCGTCAGGAGGGTGAGGACGAGCTGACGCGGCCGCTCGCAAGCCTGTGGTGGTCGGGTCTGGCCGCCGGCCTGTCGATCGGCTTTTCAGTGTTCACCCAGGCTGTCCTGCGGGCCTATCTGCCCGACACACCGTGGCGGCCCCTGATCGAATGCTGGGGCTATTCGGTCGGCTTTTTGATCGTCATTCTCGGCCGCCAGCAGCTCTTCACCGAGATCACCCTGACCGCAACCCTGCCAGTCCTTGCCCGGCCGAAATGGATCGGCGTCAAGGCGATCATCCGGCTCTGGGCAATGGTTTTCATCGCCAACATGGCGGGTACGGCGGTCTTCGGCGCCGGCATCGCCTTCGACGCGCTCCACACACCCGAGATCACCGACGCCGCGCTCGCCATTGCGCGTGAGGCGATGGAGGCCGGACCATGGACGACGCTGATGCGGGGCATGGCCGCCGGGTGGCTGATCGCGACGGTGGTCTGGGTGCTGCCTTCGGCCCAGAACGCCGGCTTCTTCGTGATCGCGCTGTTGACCTACCTGATCGCGCTGTTTCATCTCTCTCACATCGTCGCCGGTTCGGTCGAGGCGATGGCGCTGATGTTTGCCGGCGAGTTGATGCCGCACCAGGCGATTTGGAGCTTCTATCTGCCGGCGCTCGCCGGCAACATTCTCGGCGGCTCGGCGCTCTTCGCCCTGATCAGCTACGGCCAGGTCGCGCCCGAACTCGATCAGCGCGGCAACTGATCGGCAGCTGAAGCGCGAAGCGGTCAGCCCTTAATCAACGAGGGCGCCCGCATCGACCGGGCGCCCTCGTTCGTTCGTCAGCGGTTGAAGCCGCCGCTCAGCCTCGCAGAATCGAGCGGCCGGCGAAAACCGCCTGATCGCCGAGTTCCTCTTCGATGCGCAGCAGCTGATTGTACTTCGCCAGCCGGTCGGACCGGGCCAGCGAGCCGGTCTTGATCTGTCCGCAATTGGTCGCAACCGCGAGGTCGGCAATGGTCGAGTCCTCGGTCTCGCCCGAGCGGTGCGACATCACCGCCGTGTAACCGGCGCGATGGGCAACGCTGACCGCATCGAGGGTCTCCGACAGCGAGCCGATCTGGTTGACCTTGATCAGGATCGAATTGGCGACACCCTTCTTGATGCCCTCGCGCAGACGCACGGAATTGGTGACGAAAAGATCGTCGCCAACGAGCTGGACCTTGCTGCCGATCTGATCGGTCAGCGCCTTCCAGCCGTCCCAGTCGTCTTCGGCCATGCCGTCCTCGATCGAGACGATCGGATAGGCCTTGGCAAGTTCGCCGTAATAGGCGGCCATGTCGGCCGGCGAGAGCTTCCGCCCCTCGCCTTCGAGATCGTAGACGCCGTCCTTGAAGAACTCGGTCGAGGCCGGATCGAGCGCAATGGCGATTTCCTCGCCCGGCTTGTAACCGGCCTTTTCGATCGCCTTGACCACGAAGTCGAGCGCTTCCTTGGCCGAGCCGAGGTTCGGCGCAAAACCGCCCTCATCGCCGACATTGGTGTTGTGGCCGGCGTCCTTCAGCATCGTCTTCAGCGTGTGGAACGTTTCCGATCCCCAGCGCAGCGCTTCAGAGAAGCGATCGGCGCCGAGCGGCATGATCATGAATTCCTGGAAGTCGATCGGATTGTCGGCATGGGCGCCGCCATTGATGATGTTCATCATCGGCACCGGCAGAACATGGGCCGAAGCGCCGCCGACATAGCGGTAGAGCGGCAGACCGGCGGATTCCGCAGCAGCCTTGGCGACAGCGAGCGACACGCCGAGGATGGCATTGGCGCCGATCCGGCCCTTGTTGGCCGTGCCGTCGAGTTCGCGCAGCGCGGCGTCGATGCGGATCTGATCCTCGGCCTCGAAGCCGGCGATTTCTTCGAGAATCTCGCCATTAACGAAGCCGACGGCCTTCTCGACGCCCTTGCCGAGATAGCGCGCGCCGCCGTCGCGCAGTTCGACCGCCTCATGGGCACCGGTCGAGGCGCCTGACGGCACGGCGGCTCGGCCCATCGAGCCGTCTTCCAGAACGACGTCGACCTCGACGGTCGGGTTACCGCGGCTGTCGAGAATCTCGCGGCCGATAATGTCGATGATGGCGGTCATGGTGCCACTCCCTGTGATGAAGAACGAACCGTTCGGATGGCGTTCTAGAACAACAGAGCGAGTCTGAATAGCGTGTCAGGCAGACGGTTGCGTATTGCGCAACATTGCACGCGAAACGCCGCCGCGGTCCGCGGCGGCGGCAGCTTCTGCGAACCGGGGGAGGCGACGCCATGGCAGCCTCGAAAGGCGCGGTCCAATGCGCGCTCCGCCAGCCGCCTCACCCAAAAGATTTCGCCAGATCGTCCAGCGCCTTCAGCCGCTTTAGCAGCTCCGGCATCTTGTCGAGCGGCACCATGTTCGGGCCGTCGGAGGGTGCGTTGTCGGGATCCTCGTGGGTCTCGATGAACAGGCCCGCCACGCCAACGGCGACGGCCGCCCGCGCCAGCGTCTCGACGAAACGGCGCTCGCCGCCGGACGAGCCGCCCTGGCCGCCCGGCTGCTGCACCGAGTGAGTGGCGTCGAAGACCACCGGCAGGCCGGTTTCGGCCATCACCGGCAGCCCCCGGAAATCCGAGACCAGCGTATTGTAGCCGAAGGAAGCGCCGCGCTCGGTGAGGAGCACGTTGGGATTGCCGCTCTCGGTCACCTTCGCCGCGACGTTCTTCATGTCCCAGGGCGCGAGGAACTGCCCCTTCTTGATGTTGATCACCCGGCCGGTCTTGGCAGCGGCGATCAGAAGATCGGTCTGGCGGCAGAGAAAGGCCGGGATCTGCAGGATGTCGCAGACCGCGCTGACCTCCCGGCACTGCTCCTCGCTATGAATGTCGGTCAGCACCGGCAGGTCGAAGGTCTCGGCGACCTCCTGAAACACCGGCAGCGCCCCGGAAAGACCAATGCCGCGCTTGCCCGACAGGCTGGTGCGATTGGCCTTGTCGAAACTTGCCTTGAAGACGTAGGGGATGCCGAGGTCGGCGGTGATCCGCTTCATCTTTTCGGCGATCATCATCGCATGATCGCGGCTTTCCATCTGGCACGGCCCGGCAATCAACGCGAAGGGAGCGGTGTTGGAAAAGCGGGCCGATTTGGCGGAGACGGTCGTGATCGAAAAGGTCATTCTTAAGGTTCCTCGAAGGCGATGAAGGTGCTGTGCAATCCCAGTGGGACGACGAGACGACCGACCATCTCATGCACGGAAACTGCGCCGCGATCGAGGCATGCGCGCAACCGTGTGAGATCAGGCGTTGCGAAGATGAGTCCAAGCGCCATCGCTGCCCGATCTGCGCTCGGCGCCGGAGCGATGCCGAACCTGTCGGCCAACGCCGGCGCCGCATGAAACTCCAGCCCGACATTGGCGAGATCGGCCGCCGGATCGATTCGATCCTCCGCCTTTTCCACCGTCGGGCGTTCCAGCGCCTGGCGCACGGAGGTTACGGCGGGACGAGCCGCATCGGAAAGAACGAGCCGCTTCAGCCCGATCGCGCCGTTTGCGTGGCGGGTCAACAGCGTGCGGTCCGGCGCGCTGCCATGGCGCGGCTCGCACACGAACAGCGTCAGATCGCGGTCGATGCCGGTGTGTGCGAAGGCGAGGCGAAAGCTGAGGATGGACGCTTCACCGCCGTCGGTGGTAAAATCGCGCGAGAAATCGACCAACTGATCGTCCGCCAGCCCGGCTGCAGCCAGCGCTTCGCGATCCGCTACCGCATCCGACGACCGCAGCCCAAGCGCCGAGATCGCCGGCAATCGACGCCCCGGACGGAAGGCAGCGTCGCACAGAACGAACCGGTTGCCGGCCACCTTGGCGTTCCGATAAGCAACGGGATCAGCAATCACCAGCGGCTCAAGATAGGTCCCGTCGGCGAGAAAGACGCAGGTATTGCCGGTCCCGAAAGGATGCACCGCGTCCGGCGCGACGGTGAAGCCGAGAGTCTCAAACGTCGTCCGCGCATGGGCGGGTGAGGCGAAAGGCAGGACGACGTGATCGAGAGAGCGCATGGGCTTACGCTTTAGTCGATCCCGGTCGACAAGGCCAGTCTCGAGGGCACCCCGCGAAAAATGTCGCGTCGCGTTTGGCGACCAGGTGGCCGTTACTGCGGTGTCCCCTGCTGAATCCAGCAGCCGAAGGTGTTGACCTTATCCTGGCCCCAAGTGGGTTCACCGGATCCGGGAGGCGGCATCGCGCCGCTTGCCACTTCGTTGTAGATCTTTGACGCGTAGATCTTTACCGAATTGTAGTTGCTGAGGTCGAGCGCGCCGTTTGTCACCTGTTTCATGTGATCGACATCGGTTTGGGTGAACATACCCTCAATGTCATTCGTCCAGGTCACCGACGTGGGGCAGGACATTGCGTCGAAGTGCTGACGGTCGAAAGCCATGGTTGGCGTCCTTTCAAGTGGATGAAAGAGGTTACGGCAAGAGCGAACGGTTGCGCGGAACATGCGTCAGCGCCTTCGATCCAAGCTCGTTCATCTCGCCGGCGTTCGGCTTGAAGGTAAAGGTACGGGCTGCAGCGGAAAGCGGCTCGGGTACCGCCGGCACCTCCGGACGGATGACCGCTCCGCGCGCCAGGATCACGCTGAAGTCGCCCGCCTGGCCGGCCGGATTCTGACCCTGGCTGCCGTGGCATCCCATGCAGCCGCCCATATTGTAGAAGCTGCCGCCGTAATAAGTATTCTTATGCGGCGAGCCATCCTGGTTCCATTCCGTCGCAATATTCGGCGAAAGTCCGCCCGCAAACATTTGCAAGGACCGGTTTGTCTCGACCAGGATGTTGGCTTGATAGTAGCTCGACGGGGCCGGATTGGTCGCCGAATAGGGCGGAGACCCGGTGTAGGGTGAGCCGTTCGGCCGATTTGGGTCGGGAATCTTGTCGAACGGGAGATACTGGACGTTGACGAGCTTGTAGGCGAGCCACGGAGTCGATGCCATCCCATTGGCCGAAAGGTAGGACTGGATGGTAGAATGCGCGTCTTTATTGGCATCGATGACGTAGTCGGGAATAGCGAAATCTCGCTTATTGACGCATATATTACCGCCGGATGGTTGGTTGTTGGTCGGCGGGAAAGCTGAATTGAAATAGTAGATCTGCTTGCCCGGCTGACCGCAGTAACTCGCCGTCTGTGCTGGCTTGCAGGTGGAGGGATCGTCGGTGAGCACCACCGTGCCGGAGACGCTCGGCGCGTCCGACGCGGCACTCCCCTTCGCGGGCTGCGGATCCTCGAGGCAGACTTGCGGCGTCGTCGCCGTTGCCGGCTCAGGTCCGACGATATTTCCGTCCGCATCCTCCAGCGGCTTGCCGCTTGCCGTTAGGATATTGTCGGCCTGTTCGAACGTCGCATAGATAAAATACGGTGCCGATGGCGTTTTCTGGATGATGTGCAGCGCCACGAGGCCCCAGGTCGCATCGCGATAGCAGGGGTGAGAGGACGATCCTTCGTAGAACCGCACCGTCTGCGTATGAAACCGGTGGGAGGAAATCTCGTCCGCATTCAGCGGGCGCCAGCCGGCCTTCACCTCGATGGTGCCGTCAGGAAGGCTGACCATATCGCCACTTCCCGGCGGCGGACTGGCCTGATTCTGCGCGAGATATGCCTTGGTCGCACTGACCACCGCTGGCGGAATGGCACTCCACCACTGGTCCAGCAGATTGTTGGGATCACTGTTTTCGGCAACGTAGACGTACTGCGTCCGGTTGGTCTTGGCGAGGTAGCGGATCAGCTTCGGCTGGCTGTTTCCCGGCGAACTGGCGTCATCGACAACTCCGGCGTACATATTGGCGAGGGTGATCTCGTCGGTTTCGTCGAGATTGATCCAAGGTGTCGGATCATCCGCCTGCTCGGGGGCACACGCGGCCACCGGAACTGCGTAATTGTACTGCGGCAGCGCGTCGTAGCCCCAGGACGTTGCGGCGGTGGAGCCGGCATAGCCCGGCGGCATACCCGTCCCCGGAAAGACCTCCACCTTGTGGCGGAACGTCTCCCAGGTCAGCAGCGAGCAGTCGCTCGCCGTTGAGCCAAACTGGCAGGTGGTCGATGGCGTGTCGCGCTGGCCGGGCTGCCCCTCCTGCGGACCGGCCGGCCAGTTGAGCGCGATGAATTCCTGCCAAGCAAACGCGGCGGCCTGTGCAGGTGTCGCCGCCGGCGCTCCGCCCGAGGTCGGAGGGCCGGCAACGAACGGCGGATTGAGCTCGCTCGGCACATCCGAGGAGATAGTAATTGACGGAGAGGATTGGGCAAAGGACGTGCCGCCAATCAGAAGCGCCGACAAAGCCATCGACGCCCCAACTCGGCTCGCCCGCAACCAAGCCATGCGAAACCAAATGGTCACAGCTGCCTCCCATGCGAAAGTCACATGGGAATACCTTCATCTTACCAAAAGAAAAGTCAACCCTCAGTTGTCTATTTCAATTTAAAACTTTAGAATACATGACTAAACTAGTCTACTTTGCTCCAAAGCGGCCGCCACGAAGCTGGCGAACAGCGGATGCGGCTCGAACGGGCGGGATTTCAGCTCGGGGTGGTATTGGACGCCGATGAACCACGGATGGTCGGCGAGTTCCACCGTTTCCGGAAGCAGCCCGTCCGGCGACATGCCGGCAAACAGCATGCCGGCCTCTTCGAGCACCGCGCGATAGTCGCGATTGACCTCGTAGCGATGACGGTGGCGCTCTTTGATCGCGGTGTCGCCGTAGATGCCGGCGATCTTCGAGCCCTCCTTGAGATGCGCCTCGTAGGCGCCGAGGCGCATGGTGCCGCCGAGATCGCCTTTGGCCGCACGGGTTTCCAGCTCGTTGCCCTTCAGCCATTCGGTCATCAGACCGACGACCGGCTCCGGCGTCTCGCCGAATTCCGTCGAGCCCGCCTTTTCGATGCCGGCCAGCGAGCGCGCCGCCTCGATCACCGCCATCTGCATGCCGAAGCAGATCCCGAAATACGGCACGTTTCGCTCGCGGGCGAAACGGGCCGCGTGGATCTTGCCCTCCGAGCCGCGCTCGCCGAAGCCGCCCGGCACCAGAATGCCGTTCACCCGCTCCAGATAGGGCGAGGGATCCTCCTGCTCGAAGACCTCCGATTCGATCCAGTCGAGCCGCACCTTCACCCGATTGGCGATGCCGCCGTGCTGCAGCGCCTCGATCAGCGACTTATAGGCGTCCTTCAGGCCGGTATATTTGCCAACGATCGCGATGGTGACTTCGCCCTCGGGATTGCGGATGCCGTCCACAACCTGATGCCAACGGTGCAACTGCGGCTTCGGCGCCGGATCGATGCCGAAAGCGGCGAGCACTTCGGTGTCGAGCCCTTCGTGGTGATAAGCGGTCGGCACATCGTAGATCGTCGCGACGTCGAGTGCCTGGATGACGGCGGTCTCGCGCACATTGCAGAACAGCGAGAGCTTGCGACGCTCTTCCTTCGGCACCGGCCGATCGGCCCGCACCAACAAAATGTCGGGCTGGATGCCGATAGCGCGCAGCTCGCGCACCGAGTGCTGGGTCGGCTTGGTCTTCAGCTCGCCCGCCGTCGGGATGTACGGCATCAGCGTCAGGTGAATGTAGATCGCTCCGCCCCGCGGCAGGTCGTTGCCGAGCTGGCGGATCGCCTCGAAGAACGGCAGCGCCTCGATGTCGCCGACCGTACCGCCGATCTCGCAGAGAACGAAATCGTAGTCCTCGTTACCGTCGAGGACGAATTCCTTGATCGCGTCGGTGACGTGCGGGATCACCTGGACCGTTGCGCCCAGATAATCGCCGCGCCGCTCGCGGGCGATGATCTCCTGGTAGATCCGCCCGGTGGTGATGTTGTCCATCCGGTTGGCCGAGCGGCCGGTGAAGCGCTCGTAATGGCCGAGATCGAGATCGGTCTCCGCGCCGTCGTCGGTCACGAAGACCTCGCCGTGCTGCGTCGGGCTCATCGTGCCCGGATCGACGTTGAGATAGGGATCGAGCTTGCGCAGTCGAACCCGATAGCCCCGGGCCTGCAACAGGGCCCCCAAGGCTGACGATGCAACGCCCTTCCCAAGAGAGGAAACCACGCCGCCGGTGATGAAGATATATCGCGCCATGGGCCTTCCCGATAACCGCGTGCGGGCGATTCTGCCAGTCACAAATCGCACGCGGGTTCATTTCGATGCCGATCCGGCCCCCCTGCGGCCGGTCGATGCGTGACGTTTTCGGCGAACGAGCGGATCGGGTAAAGCGCCCCGATCCGCTCGCGATCCTTCAAAAATCAAGTGGGGCGCCGAAGGGCGCCCCACATCGTGTCTTGGCCGCGATCAGCGCGCAATCACTGCCCGGTCGAAGATCCGGTGGTCGCGGGTATCTGCATCGAGGGCTGGGGCGTTATCGTCTCGCGAGAGGGGGTCGGCGTCGTCACCGTGCCGCTCTGCGTCGCTTGGCCGCTGGCGGTCGACGCGCCGGCCGCCGGGGCAGACGTGTCGCTGCCGGTCACCGGGGCTGTGCTTTCCGCAGGCGGCGTTGCCGTCGTGGCCGCGCCGTCCGTGCCAGCATGACCGCTCGACGGGGTCGCCGTGCCGCTGGCCGGCGTCTTGGTCTCGTCGCTCGGCCGCGTGGTGCCGGCGGCCGGGGCCTCGACCGGCGGAACGGTGGTTTCCTTGGCGCCGGCCGGCGTGTTCTCGGCCGGGTTCGCCGGAATGGCGCCCTGCGACGGGGTGGTCTTCGCCGCCCCCGAATCGCTCGCGTCAGGCGCTGCCGGCGTCGATGCGCCCGTGGTCGGGGTCGCCGGTTGGCTGGCGCCGTCGATCAGCGAGGGGCTCGGCGTCTCATCGCTCTTGACCGCGTTGGCGGGCGCAGTGGTCGCGGCGCCCTCTCCCTTGGCCTTGTCGCCACCCGGCAGCCCGCCGAGCTGGTCGAGCAGGCTCTTATCCCCGCCATTCGTCTGCTGGCCATTCTGCGCCGGCAGCGTGTCGAGGATGTCGGTCGGCTTCGAGCCGTAGCGCGACAAAAGGCCGAGCGACAGAGAGGTGATGAAGAAGCCTGCCGCGAGAATGGAGGTCGTCCGGGTCAGCGCATTGGCCGCGCCACGGGCCGACATCAGGCCGCCACCGCCGCCAATGCCGAGGGCGCCGCCCTCTGACCGTTGCAGCAACACCACGATGACGAGCGCCACGACGATCATCAAGTGGATGATGATGAGAATGGTTTCCATCGAACTTTCGTTGAAGGTCTTTTCTGGCAATTTCCGCGCCTTCTACAGAAGCTGGCGCCGGTTTCCAACCAGATTCCGCGTTAAGCGTCACAAGACGGGCACGCCTGGCATATCGCGATGAAATCCGCCGCCTTCAAGCTCGCCCCGCCGATCAAGGCGCCATCGACATTTTCGACCGCCAAAAGCGCGGCGGCATTCTCGGGTTTCACCGAGCCGCCATACAATAGCCGGATGCCGTTTGCGAGCTCATCGCCAAAGCGCTTCGACAGCGTCTCACGAAGAAAATCGTGGGCGGCTTTGACATCCTCGATGGTCGGCGTGCGACCGGTTCCGATCGCCCAGACCGGTTCGTAGGCGACAACGGTGTTGGCGGCCTGTACCCCGTCGGGCAGCGAGCCGGCAAGCTGGCCGCCAAGAATCTCCAGCGTCTTTCCGGCTTCACGCTCGGCCTCGGTCTCGCCGATGCAGATGATCGCGGTCAGCCCCGCGCGCCAGGCGGCCTTGGCCTTGGCGTTGACGGTCGCTTCACTTTCGCCGTGATCGGCCCGACGCTCGGAATGGCCGACGATCACATAGGTCGCGCCGAGGTCAGCCAGCATCTCGGCCGAGACATCGCCGGTATGGGCGCCCGAGGCCTCGGCGTGGCAATCCTGACCGCCGACAGCGAGCTTGCCGTGACACAGGCCCGCACTCGCCGAGAGGATCGTCGCCGGCGGGCAGATCAGAAGCTCTTTCCCCTCACCGACATCCGCAGCGGCGCTGGCAATTGTCTCCAATTCGGGGAGCTGCCGCAGCTGGCCGTTCATCTTCCAATTGCCGGCGATCAAAGGGGTTGGCTTCATAGTGCTTCGAAAATCCTTCTCGTCCTGCGGGGCATCCAGTATGGGCCCGCGCCCGCCGCGCAGGACAATTCCCGATTGACCGTGGAAAATCAATCACGGCGCATCGCTTGCGCCGCTCGCCGCATCTTCACTAATAAGGCAAAGCATTCCGCCCCCGTCGCCACCCGAGCGACATCCGGCGCTCAGAATTGGAGAACGCGATGCTCGAGACGATGCGCAAAAGCGTGTCCGGTTGGACGGCCAAGATCTTGCTCGGCCTTCTGGTGGTGAGTTTCGCGATCTGGGGGATCGGCAGCAGCCTGCTTCAAAGCGGCCTGTCGCGCACGGTGCTGTCGGCCGGCGAGACCGAGGTGACGCCGACCGAATACGCCTTCGCTTATTCGCAGGCGGTGAACCGCATCTCCCGCCAGATCGGCCGGCAGCTCTCCTCGCAAGAGGCCGCCTCCTTCGGTGTCGATCAAAGCGTGATGAACCAGTTAATCGCCGGCGCGGTCCTCGACGAGGAAAGCCGCAGCCTCGGCCTCGGCGTCTCAAACGCCCGCGTCGCCCAGGTGATCGCCGACGATCCGACCTTCAAGGATTCGAACGGCAACTTCTCGCGCGGCAATTTCAAGGCGATCCTCGCCAATGCCGGCATCAGCGAGAACGACTATATCGCCCAGCAGATGAAGGTCGCCCGCCGTGGCCAGTTGATCGACGCCGTCGCCCGCGACGCCGAGACGCCGAAGATCTTCCTGACGGCGCTGGGGCTCTATAGCGGTGAACGGCGCACCGTCGATTATCTGACGCTGAGCGCTCCGAACATCGACAGCATCAAGGATCCGAGCAAGGACGAGCTCGCCACCTATTTCGACCAGAATCAGGCGCGCTACGCCGCCCCGGAATACCGCTCGATCTCCTATGCCGAGGTCACGCCGCAAACACTCGCCGATCCGAAGACGGTGACCGACGCCCAGGTGAAAGCCGACTACGAGGCGCGCAAGGACCGTTACGCGACGCCCGAGCGCCGACATGTCGAGCAGATCGTCTTCCAGGACAAGCAGGCCGCCGACGCCGCGAAGGCCAAGCTTGATTCCGGCACCAGTTTCGCGGCGGTGGCCAAGGCCGCCGGCCGGTCGCCCGCCGACATCGATCTCGGCACGGTGACCAAGAGCGCGATCCCCGATTCGAAGATCGCCGACGCGGCATTCGCGCTGAAGAAAGGCGAAACCTCCGGTGTTGTCGAAGGCCTTTTCGGCCCCGCGATCCTGCAAGTCACCGACATCCAGCCGGCAAGCGTCAAGCCGCTCGACGCGGTCAAGGACGAGATCCGCAAGGAGCTTGCCCTGAACAACGCCGCCGATGCGGTCAGCAACGCCTACAATGCCTATGAGGACGCCCGCGCCGGCGGTGCAACGTTCGAAGAGGCGGCCAAGCAGGCGGCGATCCCGATCAAGAGCGTCAAGGCGGTCGATCGCAACGGCAACGGCCCCGATGGCAAGCCGATCGCCCTGCCCGACAAGTCCGATCTCCTCGCCGCGGCCTTCGAGAGCGAACCCGGTGTCGATGCGCTGCCGCTGAACATCGATCCGAACGGCTATCTCTTCTACGACGTCAACAGCGTCGACGCGGCCCATGACCGCAAGCTCGCCGATGTCCGTGACAAGGTCGAAACCGATTGGAAAAAGCAACGGGCGAGCGAACAGCTCGAACAGCGCGCCAAGACGCTCGAAAAGGCGATCGAGGGCGGCAAGAGCATTGCCGAGGTCGCCAAGCAGGAAAAGCTGCAGGTGGAGACGGCCCAGGCGATCACCCGCCAGTCCGGCATCGACGAGTTGGGCCGCTCCGGCGTCGACGCGGCGTTTTCCGGCCCCAAGGGCTCGGTCGAAACCGCGGTCGGCGAAGCGCCGGATACCCAATTGGTGATGACGGTGAAGGAAGTAGCACCCCCGGCCGATCCCCTCGACAATGTCACGCCCGGGCAGCGGCGGCAGATGGCCGGCATGATGGAAAACGACCTTTATCAATCCTTCGTCACCCGTCTGCAAAACGAATACCCAGTGCGTGTCCATCCGGGCGCGATCGAACAAGCCAAGGCACTGGTGAGATGAGTGCAACGCTGAAACCCTTCATTGCCAAGGCTGCGGACGGCCAGGCTCTCACTCGCGAGGAGGCGACGAGCGCCTTCGAGGTGATGATGAGCGGCGAGGCGACACCATCCCAGATCGGCGGATTGTTGATGGCCCTCAGAGTGCGGGGCGAAACCGTCGACGAAATCACCGGAGCGGTCTCCGTTCTGCGCCGGCACATGATCCGGGTGAGCGCGCCCGAAGACGCCATCGATATCGTCGGCACCGGCGGCGATCATGCCGGAACCGTCAATATCTCGACCTGCTCGGCCTTCGTTCTGGCCGGCTGCGGGTTGGTGGTCGCCAAACACGGCAATCGGGCGCTCTCGTCGAAGTCGGGGGCGGCCGACGTTCTGACGGCGCTCGGCATCGACGTCGATCTGAAGCCCGAGCAGATCGGACGGGCGATCGCTGAGGCCGGCTTCGGCTTCATGTTCGCCCCCACCCACCACGCCGCGATGCGCTTCGTCGGCCCAAGCCGGGTCGAACTCGGCACGCGGACGATCTTCAATCTGCTCGGCCCACTGTCGAATCCGGCCGGCGTCAAGACGATGCTGGTCGGCGTCTTCGCACCGCAGTGGCTGCGCCCGATCGCCGAGACCCTGCGGGCCCTTGGCGCCGAGTCGGCCTGGATCGTCCATGGTGACGGCCTTGATGAAATGACCACCACCGGCACGAGCGAAGTCGTCGCGCTGAAGGACGGCGGCATCAGCCAATTCACCGTCGACCCGGAAGAGGCTGGCCTCAAGCGCTGGACGCTCGCCGACCTGAAAGGCGGCGACGGCACTTATAATGCCGCGGCGTTGAAAGCCGTCCTCGAAGGCCAGCCCGGCGCTTATCGCGACACCGTGCTCCTCAACACCGCCGGCGCCCTGGTCATGGCCGGTATCGTCGACGATCTGCGGGCGGGCGTTGCCATGGCAGCACAAGCAATCGATTCCGGCCGCGCCAAAGCTGCCTGCGAAAGGCTGGCGATCACCACCCAGAAACTCGCGAGGGAGAACGCATGAGCGACATTCTCACCCGGATTCGCGACTACAAGCTGGAAGAGATCGCCGCGGCCAAGCAGCAGGTCACGCTGGCCGATCTCGAAGCGCGGATTGCCGAGGGCGAGCCGCCACGCGGTTTTTATGCCGCCATTCGGAAGAGGTTGGCGAGCGGCGATCTTGCGCTGATCGCCGAGATCAAAAAGGCAAGCCCCTCCAAGGGTCTGATCCGCGAAGACTTCGATCCACCGCGCCTAGCCAAGGCCTATGAAACGGGCGGCGCCACCTGCCTCAGTGTCCTCACCGACACGCCGTCCTTCCAAGGCAAGCCCGACTATCTGACGGCAGCGCGAACTGCTGTCTCGCTTCCGGCCCTGCGAAAAGACTTTCTGTTCGATCCCTATCAAGTGGCGGAAGCCAGAGCCTGGGGCGCCGACGCGATCCTGATCATCATGGCCGCCGTCTCCGACGACGTCGCAATGGCGCTGGAGGACGCGGCCGGGCGCTATGGCCTCGACGTTCTCATCGAAGTCCATGATGAGGCCGAGACCGAACGCGCGCTGAAGCTCGTCTCGCCGCTGATCGGCATCAACAACCGCAATCTCAAGACCTTCGAGACCAGCCTGGAAACGGCGGAGCGGTTGGCGGGCCTCATCCCCGGCGATCGCACGGTGGTCGGCGAAAGTGGCATCTTCACCCATGCCGACTGCCTGCATCTCGCCGAACACGGCATCCGGACCTTCCTCGTCGGTGAAAGCCTGATGCGCCAGAACGACGTCGCCGCTGCCACCCGCGTCCTCCTGGGCAGCCCGCGCCAACCGGACTCCGGGACCGGCCGATGAGCGACGACACGATGGCCAGCGCCTCGCCAGAGCCGCGCCTCACCCATATCGACGCCGACGGCAAGGCGGCGATGGTCGATGTCGGTGATAAGGCGGAAACGGTTCGGATCGCTGAGGCCGAAGGGCTCGTGCGCATGCAGCCGGAAACGCTCGCCCTCATCGAGCGCAAGGAAGCGGTCAAGGGCGATGTCGTCGGCGTCGCGCGGCTCGCCGGTATCATGGCGGCCAAACGCACCCACGAGCTCATCCCCCTCTGCCATCCGCTGATGCTGTCGAAGATCGGCGTCGAGATCACGGCGGAGCCCGCTTTGCCTGGCCTGCGCGTCACCGCGACGGCAAAGCTCACCGGCCGTACCGGCGTCGAGATGGAGGCGCTGACCGCCGTCTCCGTCGCCTGCCTCACCATCTACGACATGGCCAAGGCCGTCGACCGGTCGATGGAGATCACTGGCATTCGCCTGCTGGCCAAATCCGGGGGCCGCTCCGGCGACTTTCGCGCCAAAGAGAACGGCCGATGATTTCCGTCGATGAGGCCCACCGCCGGCTCGTCGAAGCCGCCCGCCCGATCCGCCGCACCGTTTGCGTGCCGCTGCGCGAAGCGGCAGGCCGCGTCTTGGCCGAAGACGTTCTCGCCACGCGCACCCAGCCGGGCTTCGATGCCTCGGCGATGGATGGCTATGCGTTGCAGGCGACCGATTGCCAGGCGCCGTTTCAGCCTCTGATGGTCATTGGCGAATCGGCCGCCGGCCGTGGCTTTGACGGCGCAGTCGGCCCCGGCGAGGCGGTCCGCATCTTCACCGGTGCTCCTCTGCCTCAGGGCGCCGACGCAGTGCTCATCCAGGAAGATGCCGAGCGGCGCGACGACGGCTCGCTCCTGCCCCAGGAAGCGGTGACAAAAGGCCAGCATGTGCGCCCGGCAGGCATCGACTTTGCCGCCGGCCGCAGATTGCTGGAAACCGGTCTCCGGTTGTCGCCCGGTGCCGTCGCGCTCGCCGCGAGCGGTGGCCATCCACAGCTCCGCGTCCTCGACCGGCCAAAGGTCGCGGTGCTGGCGACGGGCGACGAGTTGGTCGAGCCCGGCGCCGCGATCGGCCCATCGCAAATCATCGCCTCGAACGGCTACGGCGTTGCCGCTCTGGTCGAAGCCGCCGGCGGAACGATTATCGATTGCGGCATCGCCCGCGACCGCGAAGACGAGATCGCCAGCCATCTCGATCGGGCCCTAGCCGAGGGCTGCGATTGCTTCGTGACGATCGGCGGCGCCTCGGTCGGCGACCACGATCTGATCGGCAAAGTGTTTGCGGCGCGCAAGGTCGACATCGCCTTCCTGAAGGTCGCGATGCGCCCCGGCAAACCCCTAATGGCCGGCCGGATCGGCGACATGCGCCTGGTCGGCCTGCCGGGCAATCCGGCCTCCTCGATGGTCGCCGCGACACTGTTTCTCGCCCCGCTGGTGCGCCGGCTCGCCGGTCGGCCGGACCGTCCGCTGACCCGCGCCGCGATCCTCGGCGCCGACGTTCCCGCCAATGGCCAGCGGACGGATTTCATGCGGTCTTTGGCGACGACGCGGGACGACGGCACGATCGTCGTCACACCGCTGCCGCGTCAGGACTCCTCACTGCTTTCGATCTACGCTGCCGCCAACGCCCTGTTGATGCGGGCACCGGATGCGCAATCCGCAAGGGCCGGCGCGCCGTGCCGGATTATCGATCTCGCCTAACGCGGGCTCTGCAGGGACCGTTGCGGTGAGCGCATTGCCGGCCTGCCATGGAAGCGTCGTATCGCTCCCATATGTTCGGCTTCATCAGTGATGAATCAGCCGGAGACCGTGATGCGGACGCGCCCTGCCTTCCTTTTTGACCTCGATGGCACGCTGGTCGACAGCGTCTACCAGCACGTCCTGTCCTGGAAGGACGCCCTCGACGCCGAAGGCATCACGCTTTCGGTCTGGCGGATCCATCGGAAGATCGGCATGAGCGGCGGCCTGTTCACCAATCAACTTTTGCGCGAAGTCGGCCGCGAGATCACCGAGGAGCGGCGCGAACGGCTGCGCCAGCTCCATGCTGAGGCCTATCAGACTCATTCGAAAAGCGTCGTGCCGCTGCCCGGCGCGCGCGAACTCCTCGATACGCTGACACGGGAAAAGATCGCCTGGGCAATCGCCACCAGCGGACGCATGGAAACGGCCAAGCACAATCTCGACCGGCTCGGCATCGATCCGGACGAAATCCCGGTCGTCACCCGCGATGCGGTGACCTATGCCAAGCCGGAGCCAGATCTTTTCATCGCGGCGGCCGAACGGCTCTCGGTGCCGACCGAAGGCGCGATGGTGATTGGCGATTCAATCTGGGACATGCTGGCGGCAAGGCGCTGCCGCGCTCTTGGCGTCGGGCTGTTGTCCGGCGGTTATGGCGAAGAGGAACTCGACCGGGCTGGCGCCTTCCGCGTCTATGAAGACCCGGCCGACATGCTCGACCATCTCGACGAGGTCGGTGGCCGGTCTTAAGACTGGCCCCGCTCGCCATCAAACGCGTTGCAACAAACGTCAGGCGACGCCGAGACGCAGCAGATCGTGCAGATGGACGATGCCGACGGGCCGGCCCTCGCGCACGACCATCATGGCGGTGATATTGCCGGCATTGATCATTTCCAGGGCCGCCGCGGCCAGCATATCAGGCTTGATCGTTTTCGGAGCAGGCGTCATGACCTGATCGACCGTTCGGGCCAGCAGACCAGCATCGAGGTGGCGGCGGAGATCGCCGTCCGTGATCATGCCTTTCAGCCGACCATCCTCGCCGACCACGCCGACGCAGCCGAAGCCCTTGCGTGAGATGGTGATGATCGCCTCCGCCATCAGCGTCCCGGACGCCACCAGCGGCATCGCCTCGCCGGTATGCATGATGTCGGCGACATGCTTCAGGCTCGCGCCAAGCTGGCCGCCCGGATGAAAGACGTGGAAGTCGTCGGGCGTAAAGCCTCGGCGCTCCAGAAGAGCGACGGCGAGCGCATCGCCCATGACCAGCTGCATGGTCGACGACGAGGTCGGTGCGAGGCCGAGCGGGCACGCTTCGGTTGCGCGTGGCAACAAAAGGGTTTCGTCCGCCTCCCGGCCAAGCGTCGATTCCGGCCGCGAGGTCACCGCGATCAGCGGAATGCGAAAGCGCCGGGAATAGGCGACGATGCCCTGCAGCTCTGCCGTCTCGCCGGACCAGGACATGGCCAGGATCGCATCGTCCTTGCCGATCATGCCGAGGTCGCCGTGATTGGCCTCCGACGGATGCACGAAAAAAGAGGGGGTGCCGGTCGAGGCGAAGGTCGCAGCGATCTTCGAGCCGATATGCCCGCTTTTGCCGACGCCTGTGACGATCAGACGGCCTGAGACGGCACTGATCAGATCGAGCGCCCGCTCGAAGCTCGCCGCCATGTCTGTTTTCAAAAGAGCTGCCAGTGCCTTCAGAGCATCGATTTCGGTCTCGATGGTGCGCGCAGCAGAGCTTGACGCAGAGAGATCGGCAGCAAAGCGATTGGCAATAGTCGTGGACATGGTGGTCTTCTCTTCGTGGCCGGGCGATGAGGAAATTTCTTAGGCAGGTCATCCTTCGAACGACGACCTGTGAAGCTATCTGACGCAAACGTGACCTTATCGGGACCAGAAGCGAGATTCCTGTTTCGCGCAACCACCACAAGGTAGCTTCTCGCCCGATCAGTGTCCGATTTGTCACAATCGGTCAGGACAACAGACTAGAGTGCTCCCACCTCGCTGGATGTGGGATCGTTCTTTAACAGACCGCTGGGCGCGCGAACATCATGAGAGATCGGGCAGGACGGACCGTCACGCGACTGCTGCTCGGGGCGGCAGGGGCGGCTGCGACCGTGTCGGTGTCCGTCGCGCTGGCGCAGACAATGTCCGACGGCCAATTGCGCCAGACCGTCGATGAATCGCCGACCACCCTGCGCCTGGCCGATCCTTATGCCGATCTGATCCGACAGCTCGGGGCCTATGATGAGCGCAATCCCGTGGCACCGAGCGATCAGGGTAAGAACCCCGAGACGCTGCGTCAGATCCCGACGCCGAGAGACGACGCTGCAGACGGCGACGGCACATCATCGCCGACGACGGGACCGGATGTCCAGGCGCCGCCGAAAACCACCTTCAACCTCCTCGACGGCACCTCGACCCTGGCGCCGCTCGACGACGGAACCAGCCTGCCCGCCCAACGCACCAATCGGGCACAAACGCCATCGACGCGGCTCGACCAGGAGCGCACGGGCGGCGTGACGCCCGGTGACGACCAGACACCCGCGAACGAAACCTCCCGCCCGGATCGGCAGACGGTGGCCGATCGCGCCCGCTCCGGCGCGCTGCCGCAGCCCTCCAATCCAACGCTCGGCGTCGGAATTACCGGCGAGACCCTGCCGGCCAGCTCGGCGTTGCGGACCAATCAAGCGGCGGAAGCCCTCGATCGCGCCCGGCGGCTGAAAAAGGCGGGCGACGACGACCCGTTCGGCCCGGTCGGCATTCGCGTCGGCAGCTCCGTCCTCTATCCGGAACTGATCCAGACCCTGGGCGTCAGCAACAACATCGACAACGATCAAAAGCGCGCCGAAGGCGCGTTTTCCGAAACGGTCCTGTCGTCCCGGCTCGTCTCGGACTGGTCGAGCAACGCGGCCGAGTTCAACACCCGGCTTGCCTATCGACGCAACTTTGCCGGCGATACGCCGTCCGACCCCAGCGCCAGCGCCGACGGGCGGTTGCGCCTCGACATCTCCCATCAGACGACCGCCACCTTGCGCGGCGCGATCGACTATCAGCGCGAAGATTATTCCGACGTGTTCAATTCCGGCACGAGCGGCACGTCCGATACCGGCAAGGCCGACATTTTCAGCGGCTCGCTTGCCGGCGAGGTTTCGCACGACTTCAACCCGATCAGCGTCACCGGCACCCTGACGGCGGCACGCAAAAGCTATTCCAACCTGCCGGCCGGAAGCGCCGACGACGACTACACCACCCTGACGGCAGCGCTGCGCACCGGCTTCAACGTCTCCCCGACGCTCAAGCCGTTCGTCGAGGCGAGCGCCAGCCGGCGGACTTTTGATGACGCCGATCCGCTCGGCGCCACCGGTCCCGACCGCAATGCCTGGCTGCCGGCGCTGCGGACCGGCGTCGCCGTCGACATCACCGAGAAACTACGGGGCGAATTGGCTCTCGGCTATGCTTGGCGAATCTCTGACGACAAGAGTGTTCCCCGCATCGGCGCGCCGACGCTCGACGCCAATCTGGTCTGGTCGCCCCACCGTGGCACCGACCTCACCCTTGCCGCGCGCACCAGCTTCGAGCCCGACCTCAACGGCCGATCGGCCTCGACCACCTACGACACCTCGCTCGCCCTCGCCCACACCCTGAATGCGCGCACGACGCTGACCGCCGCGGCGCGGCTGTCCTACGAGAATTCAACGATCGAGGATAACGACAAGCTGCTGCTGTCGGGCGAGGCCGGCTTCACCTATTGGCTCAACCGGCAAATGGCCTTCAACGCCTCCTACGAGCACCGCCGCGCCTTGGCGGTGCTGCCAGGCAATCGCTACAGCGCCGATACCGTCAAGCTGGGCGTGACGCTGCAGCGCTGATCAAAGCTCCGAAAGCCGCCGTCGCCGCCCGCCCAGGACGGCCGCGTCAGATCACGGCGTTGTCGGCCGGCTCAACAGTCTTCAGCAGCTTTTCCATGTTGCCGATGACCTTTTCGCGGATATCCGGCCGCCATAGGGCGAAGGCGACATTGGCTTCGATGAAGCCTTCCTTCGAGCCGCAGTCGAAGGTGCGGCCGGTGAAGGGATAGGCGGCGAAGTCCTGGGTCTCGGCGAGCTTCAGCATGCCGTCGGTGAGCTGGATCTCGTTGCCGGCGCCGCGCTCCTGGGTGGCGAGGATGTCGAAGATTTCCGGCTGCAGGATGTAACGACCGGAGATCAGATAGTTCGACGGCGCCTTCTCCGGCGCGGGCTTTTCCACCATGCTGGTGATCTTGAAGCCGTTGCCGACCGCGTCGCCCTTGCCGACGATGCCGTATTTGTGGGTCTCTTCCGGGGCACATTGCTCAACCGAGATGACGTTGCCGCCGGTCTTTTCATAAAGCGCCACCATCTCGGCGAGACAGCCCTTTTCGGCCTGCATGATCATATCCGGCAAGAGAATGGCGAAGGGCTCATTGCCGACGAGATCACGGGCGCACCAGATCGCGTGGCCGAGGCCAAGCGGCGCCTGCTGCCGGGTGAAGCTCGCTGTGCCCGGCTTTGGCTGCAACTCGTCGAGCAGTTTCAACTCGACGGATTTGCCGCGCTCTGCCAAGGTGTTGGAGAGTTCGACCTGAATGTCGAAATAGTCCTCGATCACGCCCTTGTTGCGGCCGGTGACGAAGATCAGATGATCGATCCCGGCTTCCTGGGCCTCATCGACGACATATTGGATGACGGGCCGATCGACCACGGTGAGCATCTCTTTCGGGATGGCCTTTGTGGCGGGAAGAAACCGTGTGCCGAGACCGGCGACGGGAAAAACGGCTTTGCGGACCTTCTGCATCGGAAAGGCGACTCCTGGAGACTGCGACAATTCGTTCGACTCATGTTGCGACCCAAACATTTTTGCGCGCGCGGCCAAAGTCAACAGGGAGCACCGCAAACGCGGCATAGCCAGTGATTTCGCGCGCAAGACGGCGCGGTTGGATCGGCCGAACCGACATCACGGCGACGCCGGTGGGGACGCAACGCAAGCCAGGACGAGCCAAGCCGCCAAGGCCAGACAAACCGCCGGCAAAGGCCCATAATTCTCAGAATCGACCCAAACGCGGCGCCCGGCGCGACGAAATGCCCCTGCGTTGATCTTGGCAAAGAGACCGGGATCTTTTTGACCGAAAGAATATGGTAAACATCCCGTTAACGACTTTGCTGCAGAATTGCCTTTCTCTTGTTGAATCATGCCTGTGTGAGAGGGAAGCGATGAATCGCCAAAGGATGAGTATGACTTTCGCCCGCCTCGCCGCTATCGTCATGGCCTTCGTGCTCTGCGCGGCAACGGCGGTGCCGGCGGCAGCCGATGCCGGCTTCGTGCGATGGATCCAGAATTTCGAGACCGTCGCCGCCCAGGCCGGCGTTAGCCGCAACGTCTATCGCGCGGCCTTTGCCGGCATCACCGAACCCGATCCGGAGGTGATCGAGAAGGCGCGCTACCAGCCCGAATTCCAAGACAAGGTCTGGGACTATATCGACAACCGCGTCAATGACGAGCAGGTTGCCAAAGGCCAGGCCGCCCGCGCCAAGCTGTCCGGGTGGCTGAGCCGGATCGAGCAGCGCTTCGGCGTCGATCGGGACATTCTGTTGGCGATCTGGTCGATGGAGACCAATTACGGCGCGATCCTCCAGCGCCAGGACGTGATGCGCAATCTGCCGCGCTCGCTGGCAACGCTCGCCTATCTCGACAAATCGCGGGCGAGCTTTGCCCGCAAGCAGTTGATCGCCGCTCTGAAGATCGCTCAATCCGGCGACATCAAGGTCAGCGAACTGATCAGCTCCTGGGCCGGCGCGATGGGGCACACCCAGTTCATCCCGACCAGCTATCTCGCCTATAAGGTCGACATGGACGGCGACGGCCATGCCAATGTCTGGGAATCGGTGCCTGATGCTCTGGCCACCGCCGCCAACCTCCTGCATAAAAACGGTTGGGAGACCGGCCGGACCTGGGGCTACGAGGTCATCGTGCCCGCGCAGTATCGCGGCCGGCTGGAGCGTGCCAACAAGAGCATCCGACAGTGGGCGAGCCTCGGCTTTCGCCGCGCCAATGGCCGTCCCTTCCCGGATGGCGGCGAGCACGCCAATCTGCTGCGTCCGGCCGGCGACGACGGCCCGGCCTTCCTGATGACCAAGAATTTCTTCGTGCTGAAGCGCTATAATAACGCCGATAAATACGCCCTCGCCGTCGGCTTGTTGGCCGATCGTATCGGCGGCTATCCGGGTCTCGTCGTCGACTGGCCCCGGGGCTATACGCCGCTGTCGACCAACGAGCGCTACGAGTTGCAGAAGCATCTGGCGAGCCAGGGGCTTTACGACGGCAAGATCGACGGCAAAATCGGATCGGGATCGAAAGCCGCGATCATGGCGTTGCAACAACAGGCCGGCATGCCGCAGGATGGCAATGCCTCGAAGGCACTACTCGAATTCCTGCGCAAGCGCTAACGTCGCAAAGGACGCGGCGTTGAAACCGCTGACGATGTGAAACCGCCCCGCCGCAGCTGTAGCCCGGCGCTTGATTGGGAAAGCATGAGATGGGTCCTCGCGTAAGAGGGATGCTGAAACGATGCTCGCCGCGGCGCGACCGGATCGGCGCCGTCCTGGCGAGCGCGCTCGTGCTGTTGGCCGCTCTGGCGCTGACCGACGCGCCGGCGATCGCTCAAGAACGCCCGCGGACCCTTCTCGATATGCTGTTTGGCAACGGCCTGCAGCAGCCGCGACCGGTCTACCGAATCGATCCGCGCGCCCGCGCTGCGCCGCCAGCACAGCGGCAACCCATCCGCCGCGCCCGCAAACCGCGTCCCAAACGCCCGGCGCCCAGCGCCGCCGCTGCGCCCACCGCCCCGACGGTCGCGGAAAAGGCTGACGACGCCAAGACGGTACTCGTCGTCGGTGACTTTCTTGCCGCGTCCCTCGCCGGCGGCCTGGAAGACGCCTATGCCGACAACGACATGGTGCGCATTCAAGCAGCCGCCAACGGCTCGTCCGGTCTGGTACGGCAGGATCATTACGATTGGAGCCGGCAGCTCGGCCCGCTCATTCAGCAGAACAAGCCGGCGGTCGTGGTGATGATGATCGGCTCCAACGACCGCCAGCCAATCCGTTCGGCTTCGGGCACGCTGGCGCTGCGCTCGCCGGAGTGGGATACCGAATATGAGCGGCGGGTCGACGCGATCGCCAGCATCGTTCAGAAAAGCGACGTTCCACTGGTCTGGGTCGGCATGCCGCCGTTCAAGTACGACCGGATGAGCGAAGATATGGTCTTCTTCAACGACCTTTATCTTCAAGCGACAAACAAGGTCTCCGGCGCCTTCGTCCAGGTCTGGGAGGGCTTCGTCGACGAGAATGACGGCTTCGTCTACAGCGGTCCCGGCGTGGACGGCCAGACCGTGCAGCTGCGCAATTCCGACGGCATCACGATGACCGATGCCGGCGATGCAAAGCTTGCTTTCTTCGCCAAGAAGGCGATCGACCGTTACATGGCCGGCGAGACCAGCACGGCTGTCGGTAAGATAGAGCCTGGCATGCAGCTGCCGCCGATCGCCAATGCGGCCAATGCCGTGCGCACGCCACCCATGTCGCTGGACGATCCTTCGCTTGACGGCGGCGACGCCCTGCTCGGCGGCGGCTCCGGCCCGGCTCTGACCTTGCAGACCTCACCCCGCGACAAGCTGGTGCTCACCGGTCGCGGCACCGGCCATGTTAATGGCCGGGCGGACGATTTCGCCTGGAACGACAAAGCTGGTGCGGTTGCCAGCGGCAACAATTCCATCGCTTATCGCGGCTCGCTCGATATGAACAAGGTGCGGGCCGAGCAAGGCATCAAACCGCCGAAGCCGATGCCGTCGATCCTCGATGCGATCATGGACGACTGGGCCAAGCAGCAACAGCAGCAGCAAGACACTCCGGCCAAGCCGTAGGTCCGTATCCCCCAACGATTGTTCGTGGCGAGACGACCAGCCAAAAACGATGAAGCCCCGCTGCATGCGGGCTGCTTCATAACTGTCAGCCGGCGAAGGCGCCGTCAGCGCGGCAGGGTCGTCATGCCCATCAGATCGAAATCGATGGCCCGCGCCGCCTGCCGACCCTCACGGATCGCCCAGACCACCAGCGACTGGCCGCGGCGGGCGTCACCGGCGACATAGAGCTTGTCCTTCGAGGTCAGATAGCGCTTGTCGTCGGCCACGATCGATACGTTGCCGCGCCGATCCGTCCGCGTTTTCACCGCATCGCCCGCATCGGCGAGAAAGCCGGTCGGCAGCGGACCGGCAAAGCCGATGGCGATGAAGGCGAGATCGGCCTTGATGATGAACTCGGTGCCCTCGATCGGCTTGCGCGCCTCGTCCACCTGGGCGCATTTAACCCCGGTCAAAACGCCGTCCTCGCCGACAAATTCCAGCGTCGCGATCTGAAACTCGCGCACAGCGCCCTCGGCTTGGCTCGACGAGGTCCGCATCTTCGTCGCCCAATAGGGCCAGACGGTCAGCTTATCCTCGGTTTGCGGCGGCTGCGGCCGGATGTCGAGCTGGGTCACCTTCACCGCGCCCTGACGGAACGCCGTTCCGACGCAGTCCGACGCGGTGTCGCCGCCACCGACGACGACGACATGCTTGCCGCCCGCCCAGATTTCCTCGGCCGGCCAGCCAACGCTCTCGATAGCCTCGCCGCCGACCCGGCGGTTCTGCTGAACGAGATAGGGCATCGCGTCATAAACGCCGGTCAGCTCATCATAGGGAATGCCGCTGTCACGCGGGCGCTCCGAACCGCCGCAGAACAGCACGGCGTCGTATTCGGCCTCGAGCTCGGCGATGGTCTTGTCGACACCGACATTGACCCCGCAATAGAAGGTCACGCCCTCATGGGACATTTGCTCGACGCGCTTGTCGATCCAGTGCTTCTCCATCTTGAAGTCGGGAATGCCGTAACGCAGCAGGCCACCCGGCAGGCTCTCGCGCTCATACACGGCAACGTCGTGGCCGGCGCGGCCGAGTTGCTGGGCAGCGGCAAGCCCGGAGGGGCCCGAACCGATCACCGCGACGCGCTTGCCGGTCTTCCGGGACGCCGGCTGCGGCTGGATCAGGCCGAGCTTGTAGGCCTTGTCGGCGATCGCCTGCTCAACGGTCTTGATCGCGACCGGCGTGTCCTCGAGATTCAGGGTACAGGCTTCCTCGCACGGGGCGGGACAGATGCGGCCGGTGAATTCCGGGAAATTGTTGGTGGAATGGAGATTGCGGACCGCCGTCTCCCAATCGCCCTGATAGATCAGGTCGTTCCAGTCCGGAATCTGGTTGTGGATCGGGCAGCCCGTCGGACCATGGCAATAGGGAATGCCGCAATCCATGCAGCGCGCCGCCTGCTTGCCGACCTCTTCGTCGGACATCGGCAGGGTGAACTCACGGAAATGGCGAATCCGGTCGGAGGCCGGCTGATATTTGTGGGTCTGCCGATCGATTTCGAGAAATCCGGTCACCTTGCCCATCGTCACCCCCACATTCTGCGGCCTCTGACGCCTGACAGCGGCGCGCTCTTGCGCCCGCGCGCACCGAACGCCATGCCGCGGCATCGCCCGTTAAGCCGTTTCATCTTCGTTAGGACAGTTCTACTGCCCCATTTGCGCGTTCCCGGCAAGCCCCGCCCCCGACGATAAGCGTGTCTGCCCCGCGCGATCGACAGCCCGTCGACCGCATTTTCGGCCGGGCCAAGCGCTGCGGCAAGAGCCGTGCTATATCGCATTGCATGATCAGCAGCTTGCCGCTGCGGCGGGACGCTCCGCGCGGCTCATCGGCCGCGAACTTCCGGCGCGTCGGTCCAACAGGGTGTCAAATTCCAAAAGGAGGTGTCCGTTGCCGCCCGGTATCGCGATCAGCAAGCTCACTTCCGACGCCCTGTTCGAGGCGGTGCAACGCATCGAGGGCGCGGCCTTCGAGACCTTGCGCGCCGCCAGCGCTGTGTCCGGAGCGATCCAGACCAGCAGCGACGACGAGCTTCGGGGCTATCTGGACGACGGCTGCCTGTTCGCCGCCTTTCCCGAGGAATCGAATGCCGTCAGCCCAGACCCGGTCGGCTATGCCGGTGGCTATGGCGTCGCCGGCTGGCTGCAGCTTGGCGAAGTCGACGTCATGCCCGCCTGGCAAAAGCGCGGCATCGGCACCGCCTTGGTGCAAGCCGTGATCGGCGAAGCGCGGATGCGCGGCGCCATCGGCGTCACACTCACCACCGATCGCTTCGCCCGTTTTAACGCACCCTTTTACGCCTTGCTCGGTTTTGCCGCGCTGACACCGGCGCAAACCCCACCGCATCTGGCGGCGATTCTCGAGGCCGAGCCTGGCAAGGGCCTCGATCCGCAGCGCCGAGTGGCGATGGCGATCCGGTTTTAAGGCCGATACGACCATGCTTGCCACCCCGCTTGCCCGTCGTTCAGGCATCCGACCGGCCGCCGCCCGGCCGAGGTCGATCGTCAGGACCGGCCGGCTCCAACGCGCATGTGACCGATCCCCCTTGAAGCCCGCTTGGCTCGACGCACCATTTCATGTCACCATATCGTCATGGTCGGACGTCCTTTGCGACCGTCCACTGCCATGGAGGGACACGAGCCATCTTGACGCAATCTCTCGCAAATGGCGGCGCGTCCGCCGACCTCCTCGCCTTTCCGAACACGCAGCAGCAGACGAGTGTCGTCTCATTTGACCGAAGGGAATTGTCGGAAATCCTCAAAGTTTATGGCCGGATGGTCGCCAGTGGCGAGTGGCGCGATTACGCCATCGACATGCTGAAAGACCGCGCGGTGTTCTCGATCTTCCGACGCAGCAGCGAAATGCCGCTCTACCGGATCGTCAAGGATCCGAAGCTTTCCCGCCGCCAGGGCGCCTATCAGGTCGTTGCCGCCGGGGGGCAAGTCTTGAAGCGCGGCCATGACCTCACCGCGGTGCTGAGGGTCTTCGATCGCCAAATTCGGCTGGCAGACAACGGCTGAAAGCCGCCGATCGCAAGCCGGCGAACGAATCGTCGCAGCCGCGACGTCTTCGGACTTTGCGTCACCGCAATAGATGTCCCGGTTACGACACACGACCTGGACATTGACATGACGCAAGCTGCGACGGCCGAATCCCCTGAAACTCGCATCGGCGGCCTCGGCCTCGACGCCGACACGCCCACTGCCATTCCTGCCACCGGCTGGAAGCATATCCTCATCCGCGTCTTCGGCGAGATCTCGGAAGACCGCGTGATGCTCGTCGCGGCGGGAGTGACCTATTATCTGTTGCTGGCGATGGTGCCGGCGATGGCGGCAATGGTCTCCGTCTACGGGCTTTTCGCCGATCCGGTCACGGTCAGCGATCACGTCGCGACGCTGTCGACCTTCCTGCCGGGCGGCGCGCTGCAAATCGTCAATGAGCAGCTCAAGCGCCTGGCATCGGCCGCCGACAGCACGCTCGGTCTGTCATTGGTCGTGTCCCTCGCCGTGTCGCTGTGGAGCGCCAATGCCGGCGTCAAGGCGCTGTTCGAGGCGATGAACGTCGCTTATGAGCAGCGGGAGACTCGCTCTTTCGTCAAGCTGACGCTGACCTCGCTCGCCTTCACCCTGTGCCTGCTCGTCGCGGCGCTGATGCTGATCGCACTCATGGTGGTGCTGCCGATCGTCCTCGATCGGATTGGACTGAAGCAGGGCGCCGAATGGGCGATCTCGGCGGGATCGATCCTCGCCGTCCTGATCGCCGTCTCCCTTGGCGTCTCGGCGCTCTATCGCTGGGGCCCCTGCCGGGCGAACGCCCAATGGGCCTGGATCACCCCCGGCTCCATCCTCGCCGTGGTTGTGATCGCCGCGGTCTCGGTACTGTTTTCCTGGTACACGGCGAATTTCGGCTCCTATGACGCCACCTATGGTTCGCTCGGCGCGCTGATCGGCATGATGACCTGGATCTGGCTGACGATGATCGTGCTGATCGTCGGCGGTGAGCTGAATTCGGAGATGGAACATCAGACCGCCCGCGACACCACCACCGGCCCGGCCAGGCCAATGGGCGAGCGTGGCGCAACGATGGCCGACACAATCGCCGAGGGCGAAACGATCGGCAAACGGGTTTACGCGGTTGAAAACCCGTCGCTGCAGCGGGAACTGGAAGCGCTTCTCGATGGCTTCCAGCAACGGCGCCACGAGCGCGCCCGGCGGCGCGAATGGATTGCGGCGGCGGTTCCCGCCGCCCTCGCCCTCATCGCCGTGATCGGACTGTCGCGCTGACCGCAAGCCCCGGCTTCGACACTGCGGGCCTGACGGTCAGGCGCGCGGCAGAGGCGCGGTGAGATCTCCGGGATAGGCGCACTTGTCGGGGACCGTCTGCCGCCCCTCGCCCAGCGCCCGCTGCATCAGCACGGTGTCGATCCAGCGATCGAATTTCAAGCCCGTGCCGGGCATCGTGCCGATCGTCTGGAAGCCGGCCTTTTGGTGCAGGCGGATCGAGCCGGCATTGTCGGCGCCACCGATCACCGCCAGCATCTGGCGAAAGCCCCGCCGCTCGCAGTCCACGATCAGCCGCGTCAGCAGAGCCGTCCCGACGCCCTTTCCTCGGGCGTGAGGTGCAAGATAGATCGAATCTTCAACGAACCAGTTATAGGCGGGTCGGGTGCGAAATGGGCCGGCATAGGCGTAGCCGAGAATTGTCCCGTCGGCGGCCTCGGCGACGAGGCTGGGAAATTGCTTGGCATCGCGTTCGGCGAATCGGCGTGCCATCTCCTCGCCATCCGGCGGCGTCAGCTCATAGGTCGCCGTGCCGAGGCGCACCTCCTCGGCATAGATGGCCGTGATTGCGGCGATGTCGGCGGGATTTGCGGGGCGAAGAACATAGGCGCCGGACACGGCAAACTCCTGGTCGCTGCGATAATGCCGCGCCGCGTCGCTAGCGACGAGAATCGCAGGCACGAAGGCCGCAAGGTAGCGCCCGGTGAACGAATCGTCACGGAATTCGCCCCGTCATCGCCGTATTTGAACGCTTCTCCCATTGCGGCTGCGCGGTCCAATGCGTAAGCCACGGGCGACCTTGTCGCATCTGCGAGGACGGCACGAAAGACGAACGCGAACGACTGATCAATATTTTGACCGACACAGCCAAAAAGACTAAAAAGAAAATCTCGATCCTCGCCCCCAACGAACGCGGCGTGGTGATCAAACTCGTTGGCCGCATCGTCCGCGAAAACGGCCGCTTGTTCATGCGTCAATACGCACTCGCCATCGCCTGCCTCGTCGCGGTCGCCGGCTCGACTGCGTTTCTCGCCTGGGTGATGCGCGATGTGATCGACAAGATTTTCGTGCAGCAGAACCGCGCCGCGATCGTCTCGATCCCGCTGGTGGTGTTCGCCACCTTTGCGCTCCGCGGCGTTGCGAGCTACGGCCAGGCGGTGCTTCTCGCCCGCATCGGCAACAACATCGTCGCCCGCTATCAGCGCCGGATCTTCGCCCATATCACCGAGCTGTCGGTCGATTTCTTCGCCGAAAACCGCTCCGCCCATCTCGCCGCCCGGATCAATCAGAACGTCTCCGGCATCCGCGACACGCTCAACCTCACCATCACCTCGATCGCCCGCGACGCCCTCAGCCTGATCTTCCTCGTCGGGGTCATGATCATTCAGGATCCGGTGCTGTCGGGCATCGCGCTTCTGGCCGGACCGCCGGTCGTTCTGATGATCGGCGGACTGGCAAAGAAGCTGCGGGTGGCGACGCGCCAAGCGATCGACATCAACGCCCGCGTCCTCGCCTCGATGCAGGAGGCGGCGCAGGGCATCACCGTGGTCAAGGCCTTTACCATGGAGGCGCCGCTGCGCGAGCGCATCGAGGCGCTGATCCTCAAGGCCGAGCAACGCTCCAACAAGATCGTAGCGATCACCGAACGCACCACACCGGTGACCGAGATCGTCGCCGGTCTGGCGATCGCCGGCGTCATCGCCTATTCGGGCTATCGCGCCGTCGTCTACGGCTATTCGCCCGGCTCGATGTTCGCCTTCATCACCGCCCTGCTGCTTGCCTACGATCCGGCCCGCCGCCTCGCCAAGCTGCAGGTCCAGCTCGAACGCGCCTTGGTCAATGCTTCGATGATCTACGAGATCCTCGACATGAAGCCGCGGCAAGCCGATGCCCCCGATGCCAAGACACTGGCCGCGCCGCGCGGCGAGATTGCGTTCAACGACGTCACCTTCGGCTATTACGAGGGTGAAGCGGTGCTGCGCGGGCTGTCCTTCATCGCGCCGGCCGGCAAGACGACGGCGCTGATCGGCGCGTCTGGCGGCGGCAAGTCGACCATCATCGCGCTGTTGCAGCGCTTCTATGACGTCGCCGGCGGTTCGATCACCATCGATGGCGAGGACATCCGCACCGTCACCAAGCGCTCGCTGCGCTCCCAGATCGCCTATGTTCCGCAGGCGCCCTATCTGTTCGAAGGCACGATCCGCGAGAACATCCGTCTCGGCCGTCCCGACGCGAGCGATGCCGAAATCGAGGATGCCGCCCGCCAGGCCCAGGCCGAAGAGTTCATCCTCGCCGCGCCGCAGGGCTACGATACGCCCGTCGGCGAAAACGGCATGACGCTCTCCGGCGGCCAGCGTCAGCGCCTATCGATCGCCCGAGCGCTGGTGCGCAACGCCCCGATCCTTTTGCTCGACGAAGCGACCTCGGCCCTCGACACCCGCTCCGAGACCCTCGTCCAGGCGGCCCTCGACGCCGCGATGCGCAACCGCACGGTGCTTGTCGTCGCCCACCGTTTGTCGACGATCACCGGCGCCGACCAGATCCTCGTCGTCGACAGCGGCCAGATCGTCGAACGGGGAACCCATGGCGAGCTCGTTGATCGCGCGGATGGGCTCTACGCCCGCTTCTACGGCCTGCAGGCCGGCGGCAACCGCCGCGTCGATCTCGCAGCGGCGCGCGATTGATCCGGCCAGGTTGAATCCCGAAAGGAACAAGGTGATCCCCATGAAGCTCGTCGTTCTTGGAGCCGCCGGCCGGATGGGCCGCACACTGGTCAAAGTGATCGCCGAGACCGAAGGGGCCAGCCTTCACGCCGCGCTCGCACGCGAGGGGTCCGCGTCGATCGGCGCCGATGCGGGCATCATCGCCGGGATCGGCGCCAGTGACGTCGCGATCTCCAGTGACGTCGATCGCGCGCTCCAGGGCGCCGATGGCATCGTCGACTTCACCGCCCCCGCCATCTCGCTGGCCTTTGCCGAAAAGGCCGCCGAAAGGCGCCTTGTCCATGTCATCGGCACCACCGGATTCCAGGCGGAGCAGGACAGCGCGATCGCCTCCGCCGCAAAAGCCGGCGCGACGATTGTCAAATCCGGCAATATGAGCCTCGGCGTCAATCTCCTCGCCGTGCTCGTCGAACAGGCCGCCGAAGCACTGGGTCCGGACACGTTCGACATCGAGGTTCTCGAGATGCACCACCGTCACAAGGTGGATGCGCCGTCCGGCACCGCCCTCTTGCTCGGCGCGGCCGCCGCCAAGGGCCGCGGCGTTGCGCTCGAAGACGCCGCCGTCAAAGTGCGCGACGGAATCACCGGCGCCCGCGAGGCCGGCACCATCGGCTTTGCCACCTTGCGCGGCGGCTCGGTGGTCGGCGAGCATTCGGTGATTTTGGCAGGCGAAGGCGAGCGGATCAACCTGTCCCATGCGGCTGGCGATCGGGCGATCTTCGCTCGCGGCGCCGTCAAGGCGGCCCTCTGGGCCGGCGGAAAGCCCGCCGGGCTCTATTCCATGCGCGACGTTCTCGGCCTGTCCTGATGGAGCTCGGCGACGCAACAAACTTCCCCTCTTTATTCAACGCCCCACGATCGAAAGGCATTCTCGATGTCCCGCATCCTCGTCCTGGTCCGGCATGGCCAAAGCGAATGGAACCTGAAGAATCTCTTCACCGGTTGGAAAGACCCTGATCTCACCGACAAGGGCGTCGAGGAGGCCAAGTCGGCCGGCCGCAAGCTGAAGGCCGAGGCGTTCGAATTCGATGCTGCTTTCACCAGCGAATTGTCCCGTGCCCAGCGCACCCTCGACCTGATGCTCGGCGAGCTCGGTCAGAGCGACCTGCCGATCACCCGCCATCTCGCCCTCAACGAGCGTGACTACGGCGACCTGTCCGGTCTCAACAAGGACGATGCCCGCGAAAAATGGGGCGAGGACCAGGTCCATATCTGGCGCCGCTCCTACGACACCCCGCCTCCAGGCGGCGAAAGCCTCAAGGACACCGGCGCGCGGGTCTGGCCCTATTTCATCCACGACATCCTGCCGAAGGTGATGGCCGGCGGCACAGTGCTCGTCGCCGCCCACGGCAATTCGCTGCGCTCTCTGGTCATGGCACTCGACGGCCTGTCGCCGGAGGAAATCGTCGGCGAGGAAATCGCCACCGGCATTCCGATCGTCTACCGTCTGAACGCCGACACCACCGTGGCCGAGAAGCGTGTGCTCCAAGGTTGATCGACATGCGTTGATCGTTTGAGCCTGCCATCGCGGTCTGCTACCCGGATCGCGGTGGGCAAAGGAGTGACGAGACATGAGCGAAAAAATCATCATGCGCACGGGCGAAGCACTCGTCGCGGGCGGCCCTCCGGGCACCGCCGCCGAACCCGAAGTCGTCATTGGTGCACTGGACGGTCCGGTCGGCACTGCGCTGGCGACACTGACCGGCGATCAGGTGAAAGGTCACAGCCGCGTCTACGCGCTGCTCAACACCGACATCATGGTCCGGCCGGTCACCTTATGCGTCTCGAAGGTGACGGTCGACGATCCGAAATACACCAACATCCTGATGGGCACGGTGCAGTACGCCATCGCCAACGGCGTGCTCGACGCGGTGCGCGAAGGGCTGCTGCCGAAGGATCAGGTGAACGATCTCGGCATCATCTGCTCGGTTTGGTTGGCGCCGACCATCGTCTCGGTCGAAAATCTCGATCATAAGGTGCTGTTCGACATTCATCGCGAAGGCATGAGGAAGGCGATCAAAAAGGCGATGAAGAACGAGCCGTCGATCGACTGGCTGCTCGAAAACCAGGACCAGATCGTCCACAAATATTATCAGATGGGCCTCGACGGAAAGATCTGAGCCCCACCTGCCATCGGCGAGCCGGGCGATCGGTCGGCTCGCCGTTTCATTGATGAGCTGCACCAGCCTTCGGGCGCCCCGCCCAGAGCAGTATCGATCCTTATCGCATCTGCGCCATCTTTCGCCTGATGCCCCGACGACGTTTCACGGCCGATGAACCCGCAACTCCGGTGCTGTCCGACCAACCGGCTTCGTCTTGCTGGCTGTGCGGGCGCCCGCTCGGGCGAAGAATCGAATGGCACCACCCGCTTCCGAAAAGCCGGGGTGGGCGCGAGACCGTGCCGGTGCATCCGATCTGCCACCGCACCCTCCACGCCACCTTTTCCAATCACGAACTCGCGCGCATCGCAGAGGCCGGCGTAACGCCGGCCGATCGACCGGAAGTCGCGGCGTTTCTGCGCTGGATCGCCGGCAAGCCCGCCGACTTCCACGCCCCGACACGGCGCCGGAAAGCGGGCTCCTGAGCCCCACGCGCGCCCTCTGCCTGATTGGACGCGGACGGGATGCTTTCACGCTTTGAATCGCCGCACCGACCAGGCCGCGCCCGATCGCACACCGAAGCGCGTCGCGAAATTATCGCTTGGAGGATGGCGCCGGCTTCACTATGCGTCGCGTAGTCGGCAACCGATCTCGTGCCGCGAGAGGTCGGCGGGTCCTGTCCGAGCCTTTCGGCGCGCAGCGATTGCGTCCGCGCAAGATTTCAAAGGTTTTGGCTGCGACGCATGACCGCTCGAACCGTCTCGTCACTCAAGGTGTGCCGTGACGCCTGCAACCATCGCCGCTGCGGATTGATCGATCCATGGATAGTCCTGCCAGTTCCGCCTATGCGCGTCCCCTGCCCTCAATCAGCGCCATCCCGTTTCGCCACGGCCGCTCGGGCATGGCCGTGCCGCTGCTGGCCGAAGCCGAGCAGGAGCGTCTCGCCACGATCGGCACGCGGGTGCATTTTTCCGCCGGCAGCGTCATCCACCATCAGGGCGACGAAGCCGATTGCATCCACAATCTGTTGAGCGGCGTGGTGAAGAGCTGCGCGGTCTCTTACGACGGCAGCGAGCGGGTCACCGCCTTCCATTTCGCCACCGATCTGATCGGCCTGGCCGAGAACGACGTCTATGTCGACACGACCGTGGCGCTCGAACCGGTCGACGCCTTCCGGCTGCCGCTCGCAGCGCTGGAAGCGCTGTTGATGCGCGACGCCGAGATGGAGATGCATTTCCTCTGCAAGGTATGCCACGAGCTGCGCGAGGAACAGCGCCACGCGATCCTGCTCGCCCGCCGCAGCGCCCGCACCAAAATCGTGCTCTTCCTGCATCTCCTGCAGACCCGCGGCTGCCTGGAGCGCGGCAACGACGCCGAGATCCGGTTGCCGATGAAGCGCCGCGACATCGCCAATTACACCGGCCTGACCGTCGAAACCGTCAGCCGCGCCCTGCAAGGGCTGAAGGCGGAAGGCATTCTCGGCGTCGAAAACCCGCATTCGGTCAGCATCGCCGATCCGGCGCGCTTTGCGCAGCTCGTGCGCGCCACGGCGAACTCCTGAGAAAAGCCATCGGGACTTCGGACGAGCGCGAGCATCGGCCAGCCAACACCCGAACGCGAAAACGCCCGCCGCTGTCGCGACGGGCGTGCTTGATCGTGTCGAGAAAAAGCCTCGAGCGTTCCGGCATGCGCCACCGGAGAAAATGCTCCGGCCTTCGCTCCGAATGCCCGACAGCGCCGACACAATGCCGGCGCCGAGGATGAGGAATCAGCGCGCGGCCGCTTCCTCGCAGGCTTCGACATGCTTGGCGAGTGCCTCCAGCTGAAGGAAGCCCGCAATCGAGCGGATATCTCGCTTTTCGAATTTCGGCAGCTTCTGCAGTTCCTGCAGCCGACCGATCAGCTGTGCTCGGCTCATCGCTTTCTCCTTTCGTCATCGCAGCCGCCCCGGGCATCATGCCGGATCGGGGCGGGTCTTCGAACGGGCCATCGCCTGCGTCAGGCGGCCCGGACGCTCGCGGTCAGCGGGATCTCGATATCGACCTCGAGAGTCGAGACGGTCTCACCCCGCTCCATGGTGACGCTCACCTTGTCATTGTCGAGCTGAACATGCTTGGCGATGACGGCCAGGATCTCCTCACGCAACAGGCCGACGAGATCGGAATGGCCAACCGTGGCGCGTTCATGGGCGAGGAGCACCTGCAGGCGCTCGCGCGCCATCGGCGCCGTGTTCCGCCTGTTCAGGAAGCTGAAAAGACTCATGCAGCCCTCCGACCGAACAGTTTGTTCATGAGGCCACGGCGTCCGCCGGGGATGGTCATCGCGACCTGCTCGCCGGCCAGGCGGCGGGCGGCGTCGCGATACGCCAAGGCAGGTGCGCAGCTGGCGTCGTTCAGCGTGACCGGAGCACCGAGATTGGAGGCCCGCAGCACGTCCATCGATTCCGGGATAATGCCGAGCAGCGGAATCGACAGGATCTCCAGGACGTCCTCGACCTTCAGCATGTCGCCGCGCTCGGCACGGCTCGGGTCGTAGCGGGTCAGCAGCAGGTGCTTGTCCATCCGCTCGCCGTTCTCCGCCTTCTTGGTCTTGGCGTCGAGCAGACCGATGATCCGGTCGGAGTCGCGGACCGAGGAAACTTCCGGATTGGTCACGACCACGGCGACGTCGGCATGGCGCATGGCCAGCGTCGCGCCCCGCTCGATGCCTGCCGGGCTGTCGCAAATGATCCAGTCGAAGCTCTTGCGCAACTCCTCGATCACCGCTTCGACGCCCTCGGCCGTCAGATTGTCCTTGTCGCGGGTCTGGGACGCCGGCAGGAGATGCAGCGTCTCCAGCCGCTTGTCGCGGATCAGCGCCTGCGGGAGCTTGGCATCGCCCTGAACGACGTTGATCAGATCGTAGACGACCCGGCGCTCGGCGCCCATGACGAGATCGAGGTTGCGCAGGCCCACGTCGAAGTCCACGACGACGGTCTTCTCGCCCCGCTGGGCCAGCGCCGCGCCCAGTGCGGCGGTCGACGTCGTCTTGCCGACGCCTCCCTTGCCCGATGTCACCACGATCACTTTCGCCATTTGAATCTCCTGCATTTGCCCGGCCGTCATGACCTCAGGCCAGCGTTTCCGCCTTGATGGTGTCGCCTTCGAGCCAGACCGTGACGGCCTGCCCGCGATGTTTAGGGTCCATGTCGTCGGGCATCTTGTAGAGCCCGTCGATCGCCAGCAGCTCGGCCTCGAGCTTGCGGCAGAAAATTCGCGCCGAGGCATTGCCGATCGAGCCGGCGAGCGCCCGGCCGCGCAGCGTGCCATAGACATGGATCGAGCCGCCGGCGACGATTTCCGCCCCCGAGGCGACGGAGCCGAGGATGGTCACGTCGCCTTCCGGGAAGATGATCGACTGGCCGGAGCGCACCGGCTCGGTGATCACGATCGACGAGGTCACCCGCGGCGAATGAACTTCGATGGCCGGCTCGGGTTTGGCCGCCTGTTCGGCCGGCTTGCCCTTAGCGGCTGGCTCTGCGACCGGGTCCGACTCCGGCTCGATGTCGCCGGCCGGGCGTCCGCCCTTCATCAGCGGCGGCATATTGGCGCCGATCAGCGAGCCGCGGGCGCCCTCGATACCCATCACCCGCACGCCGCGCTCGCCGAGTTCGCCGAGCAGATCCTTCAGATCGGCCTGGGTGATGTCGAGGCCCTCGACATCGAGCACGATCGGCCGGCCGAGAAAAAAGCCGGTGGAGCGGGCGGCCAGATCGTCGAGACGCTCCAGCCAGTTGTGAAACGGCAGTTCAGGAGACAGCACGATCGCGAGGAACGAACGACCTTTCAAGCGAATCGGGCGGGTATCGGTCAGCGTCTTGGTCATGATTCAGCGAATTGGTTGCGGGTCCGGGGGACCGGTTAACAATGGTTAACCACCGGAGTTTGCGCCGGGCTGACTCGTCTCGCCCGGTTGCGCCGATTTGACCCTCGCGGCAGGTCCCCAGGGTGACCACGGTCTCGGCCGTCGGTGCCCCCTGATGCTCGCCGAAAATGCGGCGATTGAATGAGGGCGAAGAGACAATTGACGAGGGACTCGCCAGGGGGCGTTTCCACAGACGCCCTTTGATCGGCTGACGAATACGAGCAAACGTAAAAACGGCCCGGGTCGTGTGAACCGGGCCGTTTCGTTTCTCAGACAATTTAGAGCCGGATCGCGGCGGATGCGATCAATCGACGAAAGCACGCTCGACGACATAGGTGCCGGGCTTGTTGTTCGCCCCTTCCTCAAATCCACGCGCCTGCAACAAGCCCTCGATCTCCCTCAGCATCGCCATCGAGCCGCAGATCATCGCCCGGTCGGTTTCCGGGTTCAACGGCGCGATGCCCAGATCGCTGAACAGCTTGCCGCTTTCGATCAGCTTGGTGACGCGCTCGCCGCGCGGCTCGCCCTCGCGGGTGGAGCTGGCATGAAACAAGAGCTTGTCGCCGACAAATTCGCTCATCAGCTCGTCGTTGCGGGTGGTCTCGACCAACTCACGGCCGTAATTCAGCTCGGCGTTTTCGCGGCAGGTCTGGGTGAGGATCACCTGATCGAACTTCTCGTAGGTCTCCGGATCGCGGATCACCGAGGCGAAGGGCGCGATGCCGGTGCCGGTCGAGAACAGATAGAGCCGCTTGCCCGGCACCAGCGCGTCATGCACAAGCGTACCCGTCGGCTTTTTGCGCATCAGTACGGTGTCGCCCGGCTTGATCTTCTGCAGATGCTCGGTCAGCGGACCGCCGGGCACCTTGATCGAGAAGAATTCGAGCTCTTCATCCCAGGCCGGGCTGGCGATCGAATAGGCCCGAAAGACCGGCTTGACGGCGTTCGGCAGCCCGATCGTGACGAATTCGCCCGAGCGGAAGCGAAAACTCTGCGGCCGCGTCATACGGAAGGAAAACAGGCGGTCGGTATAGTGCTTCACCGCCGTCACCTTTTCGGCGAAGACACCGGCCGGAATCGGAAATTCCGCAGTTTCGGGGGCTTCGTCGGTGGCCGCGACTGAACTCATCGAACGTCCTTTCCTTAACATGACGTCGAGCCGGAACAGGCTGATCGCCTGCCCGGCTCGTTCCAACATTCTCATGCCTCTGAACCGAGGCTTTGATCAAACTCTGCGGCGCAACATAGTTGCTCGCCGGGCAAAACGCAGCGTCCGGTGTTCCAATTCGAGGCGCCAGGCCGGAAAAATTTCGCCAAATGGCGCCATCCGTTGCCGAAAAGCCCCGAGTGTTCGGCCGCCCCGCCGCCGTCTTACTTCGGCACGTAGTTCAATACCGGCGCCAGCCAGCGCTCAACCTCTTCGACCGTCATGGTCTTGCGCCGCGCATAATCCTCGACCTGATCACGCTCGACCTTGGCGACGCCGAAATAATGCGCGTCGGGATGGCCGATATAAAGGCCAGAGACCGACGATCCGGGCCACATGGCGAGGCTCTCGGTGAGCTTCACCCCGATCGCCGCTTCCGCACCGAGCAGCTCAAACAGCGTCAGCTTCTCGGTATGATCGGGCTGGGCCGGATAGCCCGGCGCCGGGCGGATGCCCTGATAAGGCTCGGCGATCAACTCCTCCGGCGTAAAGGTCTCCTCCGGCGCATAGCCCCAAAACTCCTTGCGGACCAGCTCGTGCATGCGCTCGGCAAAGGCCTCGGCGAAGCGATCGGCCAGCGCCTTGACCATGATCGAGGCGTAATCGTCATTGGCCTTGGCGAAGCGGTTGGCGATCGCCTCCTCCTCGATGCCGGCGGTCACGACAAAGCCGCCGACATAGTCGGGCCGGCTGGCGCTTTGCGGCGCGACGAAGTCGGCCAGCGCCAGATTGGGCCGATCACCACGCTTGGCCAGCTGTTGGCGCAGGGTGTGGAAGGTCGCTCGCTCGCCCGTCCGGGTCTCGTCGGTGAACAGGCGGATGTCGTCGCCGACGGCATTGGCCGGCCAGAAGCCGACGACAGCCTGCGGCCGGAACCACTTTTCCCGGACGATCTGATCCAGCATCGCTTGTGCATCGGCATAAAGCGCCCGTGCCGCCTCGCCCTGGCGCTCGTCTTGAAGGATCGCCGGATAGCGGCCCTTCATCTCCCAGGTTTGGAAGAACGGCGTCCAGTCGATATGCCGGGCAAGATCGGCAAGATCGAAATCCTCAAACACCTTTGTGCCGAGGAAGGACGGCGTCTTCGCCTGATAGCGCGACCAATCGGGCGTAAAGGCGTTGGCGCGGGCATCCGCCAGCGACAGCCGCTTCTTGTCGCGCTCGGACCGTTCATGCGCCTCGGCGACCTTGCGATATTCGTCGCGGATGTCGGCAATCGCCTTGTCGCGGTTCTGGTCGGACAAGAGGTTCGAGACGACGCCGACGGCGCGCGAGGCGTCGGTAACATAGATGCTCTGGCCGCGCTCATATTGCGGATGGATCTTCACCGCGGTGTGGACGCGGCTGGTGGTCGCCCCGCCGATCAGCAGCGGAATGTCGAAACCTTCGCGCTCCATCTCGGCGGCGACATGCACCATTTCGTCCAAAGACGGGGTAATCAGGCCGGACAGGCCGATGATGTCGACCTTCTCCGCCCGCGCCGTCTCCAAGATCTTGGCCGCCGGCACCATGACGCCCAGATCGACGACCTCGTAATTGTTGCAGGCGAGGACGACGCCGACGATGTTCTTGCCGATGTCGTGGACATCGCCCTTCACCGTCGCCATCAAGATCTTGCCGGCGGTCTGCCGGGTGCTGCCTGACGCTTCCTTCTCGGCTTCCATATACGGCATCAGATAGGCGACGGCCTGCTTCATCACCCGGGCCGACTTGACCACCTGCGGCAGGAACATCTTGCCAGCGCCGAACAGGTCGCCGACGACGTTCATGCCGTCCATCAACGGCCCTTCGATGACGTGCAGCGGGCGCTCGGCGGCGGCCCGCGCCGCCTCGGTGTCGGCCTCGATATATTCGGTGATGCCGTTGACGAGGGCATAAGCAAGCCGCTCGCGGACCGGCTTTTCGCGCCAGGAGAGATCCTTCTCCTTGGCCTTGCCGCCGCCCTGGCCTTTGTAGCGCTCGGCAAGCTCCAGCAGGCGCTCGGTCGGATCGCCCCCGTCCTGCGGCGTGCGGTCGAGAACGACGTCCTCGCAGGCCTCGCGCAGCTCCGGATCGATGCTCTCATAGACCGCCAGCTGGCCGGCATTGACAATGCCCATGTCCATCCCCGCCTGGATGGCGTGGTAGAGGAACACCGCATGCATCGCCTCGCGCACCGCCTCGTTGCCGCGGAAGGAGAAGGAGAGGTTCGAGACGCCACCGGAAATATGGGCGTGCGGCAGGCTCTGGCGGATCGTCCGGGTCGCCTCGATGAAGGCGACGCCATAGCCATTGTGCTCTTCGATGCCGGTCGCGACCGCGAAGATGTTGGGATCGAAGACGATGTCCTGCGGCGCAAAGCCGGCCGTCTTCGTCAACAGCTCATAGGCCCGCGTGCAGATCTCGACCTTGCGCTCGAACGTATCGGCCTGGCCCTTCTCGTCGAAGGCCATGACCACCACGGCGGCGCCGTAGCGCTGGATCAGCTTGGCCTGGGCGAGAAACGGCTCTTCGCCTTCCTTCATCGAGATCGAATTGACCAGCGCCTTGCCCTGGACACATTTCAGCCCGGCCTCGATCACCTCGAATTTCGAGGAGTCGATCATCACCGGCACCTTGGCGATGTCCGGCTCGGCGGCGACGAGGTTGAGATAGTCGACCATCGCCTGGCGCGAATCGATCAGCCCCTCGTCCATGTTGATGTCGATGATCTGAGCGCCGTTTTCGACCTGGCTGCGGGCGACCTCCAGCGCGGCCGGATAGTCGTTCTCCTTGATCAGCTTGCGAAAGCGCGCCGAGCCGGTGACATTGGTGCGCTCGCCGACATTGACGAAGGGAATGTCGGCGGTCAGCGTGAAGGGCTCGAGGCCCGACAGGCGCATCAGCGGCTTGACGGCCGGGATCTGGCGCGGCTTGTGCGCCTTCAGCGTCTCGGCGATCGCCTGGATATGGTCGGGCGTCGAGCCGCAGCAGCCGCCGACGATGTTGACCAGCCCTTCGCGGGCGAAGATCTCGACCTCTTTCGCCATCGCCGCCGGGCTCTGGTCGTATTCGCCGAATTCGTTCGGCAGGCCGGCATTCGGATAGGCGCAGACGAGGGTGTCGGCGATGCCGGCGATCTCGGCCAGATGATCGCGCATCGCGGCCGCGCCGAGGGCGCAATTCAGCCCGATGGTGAAGGGTTTTGCATGGCGCACCGAGTGCCAGAAGGCGGTCGGCGTCTGGCCGGACAGTGTGCGGCCGGACAGATCGGTGATCGTGCCGGAGATCATCACCGGCAGGCGCAAGCCTTTCTTTTCGAACATCTCCTCGCAGGCGAAGATCGCCGCCTTGGCGTTCAAGGTGTCGAAGATCGTCTCGATCAGGATGATGTCGGCGCCGCCGTCGATCAGGCCGTCGAGCTGGCCGGCATAGGCGATGCGCAGATCGTCGAAGGTGACGGCGCGATAGCCGGGATCGTTGACGTCGGGAGAGATCGACGCGGTGCGGTTGGTCGGCCCGAGCGCGCCGGCGACAAAGCGGCGGCGGCCGTCCACCTGCTCGGCGCGGATCGCCGCGCGCCACGCCAGCCGGGCGCCGTCGCGGTTCAGCTCGTAGACCTGATCCTCCATCTGGTAGTCGGCCTGAGCGATGGTGGTCGAGGAGAAGGTGTTGGTCTCCAGAATATCCGCGCCGGCGATCGCATAGGCGTAGTGGATATCCTCGATCGCCTGGGGCTGGGACAGATTGAGAAGGTCGTTATTGCCCTGCAGATGGCACTCGCAGGCGCCGAACAGATGGCCGCGAAAATCGTCTTCGTTGAGGCCGAGGAGCTGGATCTCGGTGCCCATCGCGCCGTCGAGGATCAGGATCCGCTCCCGCGCCGCCCGCCGCAAGGCCTCCGCCGCCTCGGCCGGATTGCGGCCGTCGGTGATCGGCCCGAAGAGCTGTTCGCTCGCAGAAGTCATGGAAATGGCTCATCCTATTGGGTCGCCAGTCCCATCACATAAAGATATTCTTATGTCAACAAATGAGCGATAGGGAGAGGGATCCACGAGGCGAGTATAGACGCGAGTGCTTAAAGCTGCCGACTGCGTAGAAAATGTGATCCAGCAGAAGAAAAACGCGAAGGGTTATGCGCAATCAATCATTATAATTTTTTTCAACCTGCTCACCGCGGCGACTGTGCAGATCTATGATCGTTCATCCAATCAGTTGCGCATGCTTTTATGAGTTATTTTATATTAAAATTAATACATGCACAATTCGCATCTCTTCAAAAATTGATAATGATTGCCATTTTTGCAGATTTTAAAAATAATTTTATATATTTATTAGAAAGATTTTTATATATCTAAACATCAAATCATGACTTGAGAAATTATCTATGCTGAACCAATTTAAAATAGTTCATCGTCAGCGAGCAGAGAACCAACCCTTCGCTTCGAGAATGTCAAATGCGATTACTATCTGCCTCTGCGTAAATATCTTTTTACGATCATTCCATCCCCAAACCCCTGCAACCGCCTTCTCATGGGTGTCAGCCCCCTCGCGGGTTACAACCCAATGGACCGTCGCAAGCAGTTCCAATCCAAAAGGGGTCTCGAAACCGTCAACCAAGTCGGCGACCTTGTTAAAATGCATTTGGGCTGCTTCTTCGGGCTCCAGCGCAGCCTCAGCCTGCGATATCGCGCCAGGCACGATCATCAATTCTTTATCTGGTTGATCGCCACCGTCGCGATAACCGGCCACAAAATGCCCCTCCACTTCGTTGAGAACGTGCGAAAGGTTTTTGGCGTACGGCCCGTAGTGATGCTTGACATAATTTAATCGCAGCGGCTGTCCGGCCTCTTGCATGAAATACATCAGCTTGTGAACCTCTATCAGCGTCACGAACGGGTCCATCAAACCTTGAAGGTAGCGATCCATGAGGACGACGAGCGCCGCCCGGCCAGGCGTCATACTGGGCACATTGCGCGACTTTACGAATTCAGGCGCACCGTTGGGCTCGTAGATCGAAACTTTGATTTCGGTAAGATCGCGAAACGCTGCTTCAATTCGGGGGCGAACATCGTCCCAATCCAAGCCTCCGAGGCCCGCACCCAGCGGAGGTATCGCAACTGACTTTATGTCCCGTCGGCTGACTTCTCGCACCAATGCGAGCAGACCACTGTCGATGTCCTCCATGCGGCTCTTTGCCTTCCAATGACGCTTGGTCGGAAAGTTGATGATGTACCGTGGGTTGGTGAATGAGCGGGTATCGTAGACGAACATCTTTCCCGGCTTCATCTCCCCATCTTTACAAGCAAGTGCGTAGGCGCGGAAATTGGCCGGAAACGCTTTCTTAAACTGGAGCGAAAGTCCGCGCCCCATCACACCAACGCAGTTTACCGTATTGATGAGCGCCTCGGCGTTTGCCTTAACGATGTCGCCTGTTTTGATTTCGATATAAGCCATGCTTGTTCGCCCTCAATAATACCAATCATTCCGAATATGGATCGGAGGACGGTGTTGAGCGCCCGCGATAGACTGCCCCGCAATTTGACTGACAGCTTGATTAAAGACTCCAATTTGCTCGACTAGGTGCCATGGGTAAGACCCCTCCACTAGGAATTCAGCCTGTTTCCGCTCTTTGGTAGGGCTTCCTGACCACTGATTCGTCTGTACAGCGTCCCAGTCGACCTCGTCTAATTGCTTCAGATCGCAACGATCTTCGAAATAGTACGACCCTGCGTTTGACAGCGTGAACGCCCACCGTCGCCCAATTGCGTTCGCCCAATCCACCCCGGCTTTCAGATCAGCGACAAGATGCACAATCAGTTCCTGTCCGCCCTGATAATTAAGCTTCGTGTTCTGGCGATGAATGAGGTACAGCATCACTGATCGCGGACAGAAATAAAATGGCACGCAATGGCCGACATGAAGGCCAAAGTGACTGGTCAGCGTCAACTCGTTCATTCGTCGTGCCTTTATTTCGTTCATGCCAATGATCGTACCGTTGGCAGGGCGTTTCGCCATTTCCGCATCGGAAAACAGAAATTCGTCCGCCGCAATTGCTGCCAATTTGTCCACATGGACAATGTGATAGATTTTTGGCGCGGCGGGAGCAGGCATCTCTCAGCGACTTCCTTATCGTCAATCAGGTCGCCAGCATTTGTCTAATCGTCGAGTCGATCGAATCATTGGTGCAGTCAGAGCGAGCAGAATCTATCAGCCGTTCCCTCAAATTTCGCTGGCACAGGCAGGTAAGATGAGGCTTCGCGTCGATTAGAGCGCTCTGCGTCCTATAGGACGCAGGGCGCTCTAATCTTTTGAATCGACGCATCGTGCTTTGCCGAAAATCGATTCCGATTTTCGGGCCGATTCTGTAGGCTCGAGACCAATTACGACCCGTCACGGATGGCCAATCATCGCTGTCCCAGCACATGTACCCCCACCTCACCTTATCGGCTCGTGCACCGTCACCAGTTTCGTCCCGTCCGGAAAGGTCGCTTCGACCTGGACGTCGTGGATCATCTCGGCGACGCCGTCCATCACCTGATCGCGGGAGATCACCTTGGCGCCAGCGTCCATGAGGTCGGCGACGGTGCGGCCGTCGCGGGCGCCTTCGACGACGAAATCGGTGATCAGGGCAATCGCTTCGGGGTGGTTCAGCTTGACGCCGCGTTCGAGCCGGCGGCGGGCGACGACGGCCGCCATCGAAACCAGAAGCTTGTCCTTTTCGCGGGGGGTGAGCTGCATCGGGGGATCCTTGGGCGGCGTGGCACGATTAGAGCGACCATAGCCGTGGCACGGCGCCTTGCGCCAGTGCCGCGATGGCGGGAATGAGCCGCCTTCTCAGCAAAAAGCCCGATGGCGCGACGAGGCGCGCGACGACGAGGCCATCGACGACACTCGCCCCGCCGCTGTCGCCGAGGATGGCGCGGATCGCCCCCAGCGCGCTTTCCGGCGCATCGAGCCGGGCGACGAGGGTGGCGAAGGCGCGGTTGCCCCCGAGCGAAGCGCCGGCTTTGGCGGCCGTGGCGATCGCCCCGTCAAGCCGTGTCTCGTCGGCAAAGACCAGCTGGCCGCCGCAACGCACCCGCCAGCTTTCGTGAAAGTTCCCGCGAAGAACGCTCTCGCCCATCATCTCGCGGCCCAAAATGACGCTCTCGCACAAGACGAAGCGCGCGTCGTCGGCCGCCTCGACATCGAGCCGGCGCCGGAGCGCGCCTTCATCGAAGAGGATCGTCTCCTGGGGCAGCCAGGCGAGAAAGCCGCCGGCGCCGATCTTCAGATCGGTCGAGACCTCGGCGCGGCCGGCGCTCGCCCGGTAGATCCGCTCGCAGGCCTGGGTGGTCAGCGAAAGCTCGGCGCCCGGCCCGGCCGCAAACCGCTGCTGCAGCCGATCGCCGCCGGTCAGCCCCCCGGAGGTGTTGATCACCACCGCCTCGCTGAGGGCGCCCGCAACCTTCGGAAAGCGCAGTTTCAGGCAGCCCGCCTGATGCAGGTCGGCAAGGCGCGTGCGGCCGTCCACCGCCTTCACTGTCAGCTCGAGCCGGCCCCGCGCCCGCTGCAGGGGCAGCGTCCCACCGCTCCCGGCATCGGCATCGGCGCGGGCATCGCCGTTGACGGCAATTGCGGCGCTCGTCGCCGCCTCGGCCTTTGCGCCGTCCATATCGCGCCGCTCCCTTGCCCTGCGCGATCCGTCACGCCCGTCATCGCCCGCTCATTTTTGCCGACCCTATCGCAAGTCGCCGCCGATGAGGAGATGTCGCGGCAGCCGATCCGGCCGCCGGCTCAACCCTGCCGCCGCGCCCCCTGCCCGCTCATCTTGGCGATCGCATCGTCGATCAGGCGGTTGGCGATCTGCATCCGGATCGTCGCCTGCACCGCGAAGGCCGGCGGCATGCGATCAGGATGATTGATCCGGGCAAAGCTTCGTCGAATGTCGAGCAGATCCTTGATGCTGGTCGCCTCGATGAGCTTCAATTCGGCGGCGATTTCCAGCGGATTGGTGCTTGGTGGACCCTCCTCCGCCTCGGCGGCGACCGGGCGCCGGCGCGGCGCGGCCGCCATTTCGGCGATCGACGGCCGCGCGCGCTCAGGCGCTTTCGGCGGCTTCGTGGGCGGCTCGCTCGCCGCTGGCGCCGCCTGCGGCTCGGCCGCTTTGGCCGCTGGCGGCTCCGGCTGATCGACGCCGTCGAGATCGTCGCGGTCTTCGTCGTAGGCAGCCTTCGCCGCCGCGGTCCGTGCGACGCTTTCGGCGATCTTCGGCCCCCGGCGCATGCCGATCGCCGACATCATGCCGCTCGACGCCCGATCGAGGACCGAGCGCCAGCTCTTGTCCTCATGCTTGGCGGCGATCCCCTCCAGGACCGCCTCGAAGTTCTGGTCCACCATAATACGCGGTGCTTTCGATACGCGACGCAAAATTTCGATCATCATGGGGGCAAGCGCTGAAGCTTTCGTAAAACTGGACTTTTGCGCGCGGCCTCTGGTGCAGCTCAAGCGCCGGCGTATAACCTTTCCCAACGGCGTCGCCGGGCCGCGCTCGGCCGATGGCCGACACGCGCCGCGCGTCATCGAGGGAGTCTTGGCCATGCGAACAGTCTATGTGAACGGCGTCTTCTGCCCGGAAGACGAGGGGCGGATCTCAATCTTCGATCGCGGATTTCTATTCTCCGACGGCGTCTACGAGGTGACCAGCGTCGTCGAAGGCCGGCTGATCGACTTCGCCAATCACATGGCGCGGCTGCGCCGCTCGATGGCCGAGCTGGCTCTGAAAGCGCCGGCGGGCGAGGACGCGCTGCTGTCGATCCACCGCGCTCTGGTCGACAAGAATGCCCTCACCGAGGGCCTGATCTATTTGCAGGTGACGCGCGGGGCGGCCGATCGTGACTTTCTTTATCCGCCCGAAGAAACCCAGCCGTCCCTCGTGCTCTTCACCCAGGCGAAAAGCCTGATCGAAACGTCGGCGGCAACGACCGGCCTGTCGATCGTCACTTTGCCGGATCTGCGCTGGCAGCGCCGGGACATCAAGACCGTGCAGCTTCTCTACTCGTCCATGGCGAAGATGGAGGCCAAGCGGCGCGGCGCCAGCGACGCCTGGATGGTCGAGGATGGCCTTGTCACCGAGGGCTCTTCGAGCAACGCTTATATCGTCGACGCGTCCGGCACGCTCGTCACCCGGCCGCTCTCCCATGCGATCCTGCCGGGCATCACCCGCACCGCCGTCCTCAGGCTGGCGGAGGAAACCGGTCTTGCCGTCGAAGAGCGCGCCTTCACGGTCGAGGAGGCCAAGGCGGCGCGCGAGGCCTTCATCACCTCGGCGTCGAGCTTCGTCCTGCCGGTGGTGACGATCGACGGCGCGAGGATCGGCAACGGCCAGCCGGGCACGATCACCAGGCGGCTGCGCGCGATCTATCTCGAGGAAGCGCTGAAGACGGCGATCTGACGCCCGCCAGACCGCGCGCGGATCAGCCAGCGGCAAAGACCGCGTCATAGGCCCGGATCGTGCGCTCGGCCCGCGCCTTCACCGTCGCGGCATCGTCGCCGGGCTTATAGAGCGATGAGCCGAGGCCGAAATGGCGGATGCCGGCCGCGCCATAGGCGGCAAAATCGGCCTCCGACACGCCGCCCACCGCGCCGATGGGCAGCCCCGCCGGCAGCACCGCCCGGATCGCGGTGATCCCCGAAGGCCCGAGTACGCTGGCGGGAAAGAATTTCAGCGCACTGGCACCAAGGCTTGCCGCCGCCAGAGCTTCGGTCGCGGTGAAGACGCCGGGCATCGTCACCAGCCCCTGCTCGCGCGCCCGCCGCAACACGGCCGCATCGACATTCGGGCTGACCAGCAATTCGCCGCCGCAATCGGCCAGCCGATCGACCGAGGCGGCGTCGAGCACCGTGCCGGCGCCGATCAAAACGCCGTCGGGCGCCAGCATCGAGGCCCGCTCGATCGACAGGAACGGTTCGGGTGAATTCAGCGGGATCTCGATCGCCTCAAACCCCGCCTCGATCAGGACCGCGACGATCGCCTCGCAGGTCTGCGGCCTCAGACCCCGCAGTATCGCGACGAGATCGCGCTTCAGTTTGGGCCAAGGGGTCGTCTCGCTCATCGTCAAGGTCTCTTCAGGATCGTGCTTGCCGCGGCCAAGAGACCGCGTCTGACGGCCGCCTCGCCGTCCGCTTCGATAGCGCCGATGGCGAGCGTTCGAAAGGCCAGGGCGTAGCGCGCCGCGAGTTTTCCGGCCGCAACCAGGCCGACCGCCCGCCCCTCCAGATGTCCGAAGCGCGATTCGACGCCGGCCAGTTCAAGGCCGATCAACAGACCCGAAAGCGTTGCTGCCGGATCCGGCTCAGCCGCCGGATCGAGCAGACCGGTTGCGCGGACGGCAAACAGCCGATTGGTTATCTCCGCCGGCCGCTCGAAGCCCGCCCGCACCGCGCTCACGAAGGCATCCTTGTCAAAATCCAGCTGATCGGCCGCGATCGAGTGCTTGAGGATCGTGTGGCCGGCAATCGCCGCAAAGAGATCGCCGGTGATGAAGGTGGCAAAACCGGTGAGCTGGCCATCCGCCACCACCACCCATTTCGAATGGGTGCCGGGCATACAGACCAGCGCGCGTGCGCGGCCGGTATCGAGGCCGAGGATCTGGGTCTCCTCGCCGCGCATCACGTCGAAGAAACGCGCCTGCCGCTGGCAAACGCCGGGAAGGATGAAGACGCGCCGGGCGATGCCGGGCACGGCGACCGCACCAGCCGCCAATGTCGCCGTATCGGCCGGGGTTTCGACATAGGGCGTTTCCGCCCAGCCCTGCCGGGCGCCGACCATGCCGCAGGCGACGACCGGCAGATCCGCCGGGGCGCCGAGCGCCGCGAGGTGACGCTCGAGAACACCGGCAAAGCCGCCCGGCTCGCCCGCCGCGGTTGTCATCCCCTCGCCGCTGCGGCGCTCGCCAAGGATCGCGCCGCCCCGGTCGACCAGCCAAAGGCGGAAGCTCGTGGTGCCCCAATCGGCGAGCGCAGCAAACACCCTCATGCCCCTCTTGCCAGATCGAAAACGAACGGCTCGGTGATCTGCCGGTCGCCGATCAGAAAGGCATCGGCGACATGGCGCATCGGGGCGAGATCGACCTCGCGGTCGCCGGCCGCGATCAGCGCAGCAAAGCGGCTATAAAGGCTGTCATATTCGGCTTCCGGCGGCAGATCTTCGGCCGTCCCGTCGATCCGCAGCTGCGCTCCGCCGGCAGACAGCGTCAGCGTCCCGTCATCGGTCTCGACCGCGATATCCCAGCTCTGCGGCCCGGTCTGGCGAAAGTCGAAAACCGCCGTGATCGTCTCGCTCGCCGGGCCGGAAAAGCTGAGATCGGCGGCGATCGGCGCCTGCCGGTTGCTCGGAAAGCTCAACGACGCTGCGGTCAGCCAGATCGGAAAGGACAGGATCGCCGTCGCGATCGACAAGGCGTTGATGCCGGGATCGAAGACGCCGAGCCCGCCCGGCTCGAAGATCCAGTCCTGTCCCGGATGCCAGTGCCGCACATCCTCCTTCCAGGTGATCGCCACAGCGCGGATGCGCTTGGCCCTCAGCCAAGCCTTCGCCGGTTCGACGCCCGGCGCGTGGCGCGAGTGCCAGCTGGCAAACAGCGACACGCCGTTGGCGATCGCAAGGCCGGTCAGATGCTCGACCTCCGAGAGGGTTGCCCCCGGCGGCTTTTCCAGCATCACATGCTTGCCCCGCATGAGCGCCTCGGCCGCCACCTGATGGCGCGGCTGGGGCGGCATGGCGAGCGAGACGGCCTCGATCTCTGGCATGGCATCCAGCATCTCGCCGATTGCCGAAAAATTGGCGACGCCGTCAACGCCGCCATGGCGGCTCGCCGCCGCGACGAGATCGAAATCGGCGCTGCGTCCGAGCGAAGGCAGATGCTGGTCGCGGGCGATCTTGCCGATGCCCACGAGCCCGAGCTTCACGGGTGCCATGGCGATGCCTCTTAGGCCCGGTTCTTGTTATAGACGTCGAAGATCACCGCGACGAGCAGGACGAGGCCCTTGATCACCTGCTGATAGTCAATGCCGAGACCGAGGATCGACATGCCGTTGTTCATCACGCCCATGATGAAGGCGCCGATCACCGCGCCGATGATGGTGCCGACACCGCCGGCCATCGAGGCGCCGCCGATAAACACCGCGGCGATCACGTCGAGCTCGAAGCCGAGGCCGGCCTTGGGCGTCGCGGTGTTGAGGCGAGCAGCGAAGACCAGTCCGGCCAGCGCCGCGAGCATGCCCATATTGGCGAACGTCAAAAACACCAGCCGCTCGGTGTTGATGCCCGACAGCCGCGTCGCCTTTTCATTGCCGCCGACGGCGTAGATCCGACGGCCGATCGTGGTCCGATTGGTGACGAAGCTGTAGACGGCGATGAGCAGGGCCATCACCACCAACACATTCGGGAAGCCGCGGAAGCTCGACAGCGCCCAGGTGATATAGAGAATCGCCGCCGCCAGGATCAGATTGCGGCCGAAGAAGAACACCGCCGGTTCGTCGTCATGGCTGCTGGCGCGGTTGCGAAACCGTGAGCGCAATGCCAGGAACAGCATCCCCGCCACCACCGCGGCGCCGAGCAGCATCGACAGGAGGTTGAAGCGGTGCATGCTGAAGAGATCTGGCAAAAAGCCCGAGGCGATCAGCTGGAAATTGGCCGGAAACGGGCCGACCGACTGGCCCGCGAGCAGCCACAGCGTCAGACCTTTGAAAACCAGCATGCCGGCCAGTGTGACGATGAAGGACGGGATTTTCCAATAGGCGATCCAATAGCCCTGCAAGGCGCCGATGACGCCGCCGACGGCGAGGCAGATCACGCCCGCAAGCACATAGTTCATATGCCAATGCACGATCATCACCGCCGCCAGCGCACCGACGAAGCCAAGCACCGAGCCGACCGACAGGTCGATATGGCCCGCGACGATGACCAAGAGCATCCCCAGCGCCATGATGATCACGTAGCTGTTCTGCAGGATCAGGTTGGTGAGATTGATCGGCTTCAACAGAATGCCGTTGGTGACGATCTGGAAGAACGCCATGATGACGATCAGCGCCAGCAGGATGCCGTATTCGCGCAGATGCTTGCGGATGAAGCTGCTCGACTGAGCCACGGCGCCGCTCGCGGAGGTGGCGACGCCGGACTGGGGGCGGGACTGGTGGGCCCCGGACTGGGGGATAGCCTCTTGCGACATGGGATTACCCTCGATTTCTGTGGCCGGAGCGAATGATCAAGGACATGATCTTCTCCTGCGAGGCCTCTTTGGTCGGCATTTCGCCGACGAAACGGCCTTCGTTCATGACGTAAAGGCGATCGGTGACGCCAAGGAGTTCCGGCATCTCCGAAGAGATCACGACGATCGCCTTGCCGGTCGCGGCCAGCTCGGCAATGATCGAATAGATCTCGTATTTGGCGCCGACATCGATGCCGCGCGTCGGCTCGTCGAGGATCAGCACCTCGGGACCGGCGAACAGCCATTTCGCCAGCACCACCTTCTGCTGGTTGCCGCCGGAGAGATTGACCACCTCCTGGCCGATGCTGGAGCATTTGATGCGGATGCGCTGGCGATAGTCGGTCGCGACCTCGCGCTCGCGATGCTCGTCGATGACGATCCCGTTGGCGATGCCTGAGAGATGAGCGAGCGGAATGTTGCGGCGGATCGTGTCGTCGAGGACGAGGCCGTAGGATTTGCGGTCCTCGGTGGCGTAGCAGATGCCCGCCGCGATCGCCCGGTGAACGGTGGAGACGTCCACCTTGCGGCCGTGCATCGTCACCTCGCCCGAGATATGGGCACCGTAGGAGCGGCCGAAAATGCTCATGGCCAGTTCGGTCCGCCCCGCGCCCATCAACCCGGCGATGCCGACCACCTCGCCCGCCCTGACATGGAAGCTCACATCGTCGACGACCTTGCGCTCGGCATGCTGGGGATGATGCGCCGTCCAGTTCGACACCGCGAAGATCGTCTCGCCGATCCTCGGATCGCGCGGCGGAAAGCGATCGCTGAGGCTGCGCCCGACCATATCGCGGATGATGTCAGCCTCGCTGACGCTCGACGCCTTGGCATCGAGGGTGGAGATCGCCGAGCCGTCGCGCAGCACGGTGATGGTGTCGGCGACCTTGGAGATTTCGTTCAGCTTGTGGGAGATCAGGATCGAGGAGATGCCTGCCGCCTTGAACTCCAAAAGGAGGTTCAACAGCGCCTCGGAATCGGTCTCGTTGAGGCTTGAGGTCGGCTCGTCGAGAATCAGGAGCTTGACCTCCTTCGACAAGGCCTTGGCGATCTCGACGAGCTGCTGCTTGCCGAGGCCGAGGTCGCTGACCCGCGTCTGCGGCGCTTCCTTCAGCCCCACCTTGGCGAGCAGTGCACGGGTGCGGGCGAAGGTGTCGTGCCAATCGATAACGCCGCCCTTGGCGCGCTCGTTGCCGAGAAAGATGTTCTCGGCGATCGACAGCAGCGGCACCAGCGCCAGCTCCTGGTGGATGATGATGATGCCGCGCTTTTCGGAATCGGCGATGCCGGAAAAGGCGCAGTCTTCGCCCTTGAACGCGATGACACCGTCATAGGAGCCGTGGGGATAGACACCCGACAGCACCTTCATCAGCGTCGATTTGCCAGCGCCATTCTCGCCGACGAGGGCGTGGATTTCGCCTTCCTCGACCTTCAGATTGACGCCGTCGAGCGCGATCACCCCCGGAAAGGTTTTGGTGATGTCGCGCATTTCCAAAATGGTGGGCATGGCGAACCGTCTCAAGGGCCCGTCGCGCCAAGGCGCCGGGACGTGAGGTTGGATTGTGAAAGTCGGCTCGCGCCGGCCGGGCAATGCGCCAAGTCATGGCGGCGCGCCCGGGCGACGAGGATCCGTCGCGACGCGAAGCCACGTCGCGACGGACTGGTCAGGCGCTGATCACTGGATCTGGCTTTCCTTGTAGTAGCCGGAGTCGACCAGAACCTTCTTCCAATTGTCCTTGGTCACCAGCACCGGCTTCAACAGGTAGGACGGCACGACCTTGACGCCGTTGTTGTAGGTCTTGGTGTCGTTCACCTCCGGCTTGCCGCCGGTCAGGATGGCATTGACCATCTGCACGGTCACCTTGGCGAGTTCGCGGGTGTCCTTGAAGATCGTCGAATACTGGTCGCCGCGCAGGATCGCCTTGACCGACGGAACTTCGGAGTCCTGGCCGGTGATGATCGGCATCTTCATGTCGCCGGAGCCATAACCGACGCCCTTCAGCGACGAGATGATCCCAATCGACAGGCCGTCATAGGGCGACAGCACGCCATTGATCTTCTTGTCGGTGTAGTTCGCCGAGAGGAGGTTATCCATGCGGGCCTGGGCGACCGAGCCGTCCCAGCGCAGGGTGCCGACCTTGTCCATGCCCATCTGACCGGACGGGATGGCGATCTCCTTCTTGTCGATCAGCGGCTGCAACACGCTCATCGCGCCATTGTAAAAGAAATAAGCGTTGTTATCGTCGGGCGAGCCGCCAAAGAGTTCGACATTCCACGGCTTGGCATCGGGGAAGCGTTGCTTCAGGCCCTCGACCAGCGACTCGGCCTGCAGGACACCGACCTGAAAATTGTCGAAGGTGGCATAATAGTCGACATTCGGCGTGTCGCGGATCAGCCGGTCATAGGCGATCACGGGGATGCCGGCGGCGTTCGCGTTGGCGAGGGTGTTCGAGAGCGTCGTGCCGTCGATGGCGGCGATCACCAGCGCCTTGACGCCGGTGGTGATCATGTTTTCGACCTGGTTCACCTGGGTCGGAATGTCGTCCTCGGCATATTGCAGCGAGCTGTCGTAGCCGGCTTGCTTGAACTGCTTGACCATGTTGTCGCCATCGGCGATCCAGCGCGCCGAGGACTTGGTCGGCATGGCGATGCCGACGGTGCCCTTGTCCTGCGCCTGCGCGCCGATCGGGCTCGCCAAAGCGACCACCGCGGCCGCCAGCCCTGCCAGAATCATCTTCATCGTCATGGCCCAATTCCTCCCTGGCCGTTGTCGGGACCTTTCGGTGCCCGTTCCTCAATCATGCCCTGCCAATCGAGCTGGGCTTGACCGTTATCAGCCGCCCACTCCGACAGCCGTCTTCGCCCCCTCCTCGCCATGGGCGTAGAGGGCGTGAGTCACATCGTTGAAGGCGCTTTCGATCAGCCGACGCATGAAAAGCTCGGCCGCATCGCCATCGCCGGATAGGATCGCCTGCATCACCCGGTCGTGTTGGCGCACCGTCTCGTCCTGCGGGTTCTGCCGCCAGGACAGCGAAAAGGAGATCGACAGACTGCGTTCGATCAAGGCCCCGAGCGACACCAGGATGGGATTGCCGGTCGCCTCGAGAATGATCCGGTGAAAGTCGAGATCGGCGACGATCAGCTCGTGCGAGCCGCGTGGGTTGTCGCGCATGCCCTTCAGTGCCAGGGTCAGACGCTCGGCCTGGGCGGCGTCGATGCGCTTGGCAGCCAAACGCGCCGCGCTTGGCTCGTTGATCAGCCGCATCTCGTACAACGCTTCGACGAAGGGCCGGCGCATGGGCGCGGTCAGATGCCAGGCCATCACGTCGGCATCGAGCATGTTCCAGTCGATGCGCGGACGGACCTTGGTGCCGACCTTCGGCCCGACGCTGACAAGCCCCTTCGCGGCGAGATGGCGGACCGCTTCACGCACGACCGTCCGGGAGACACCGTGGGTTGTCTGGATTTCCTTCTCGGTCGGCAGTGCCTCGCCGCTCAGCAGATCGCCGGCGGTAATCAGGCGGCCGAACTCGGCAGCGAGCGCGATAGTCCTGTTGGACCGTTCTCCGTCAATGGCCGATCGCTCGAACCCCATGGACTCCGCCGGACCTCCCAATCCACAATGATCATACGATTGACCGGAAATTTGGCGCCGTGCAAGACCACAGGTAGCAAAATTACGACTAAGGTCGTATGATTGGACGCGGTATTGGCAAAATCACGGGGCGGACAGACGTAAGAGCCCGGCCGAAGACCGGGCGTTCCCAGGCCTTGGCTTTGAGTTTGGGGTCATGACGGGTGATCCAATCAAGCCGGCGCGGGGCTGCCGTCCGCTGCGTCCTCGTCGCTCGGATGCGATCCGCCCGCGCCAGGATGACTCGGCGCATGGCCTGTCAACGGCATTTCCCGGTCGTCTGGCTCCTTGACCCGGAACACCGCGAGATAAAGCGCCGGAATGAACAACAGGGTGATCAATGTCCCGGCGATGATGCCGCCCATCATGGCGTAGGCCATTGGCCCCCAGAACACCTCACGCGAGATCGGGATCAGCGCCAGACTGGCGGCCGCCGCGGTCAACAGGATCGGCCGCGCCCGCATCTCGCTCGCCTCGAACACCGCGAGCCAGGGATGCATTCCCTCCTCGCGCAGGACGTCGACCTGATGGACGAGAATGATCGAGTTGCGGATCAGGATGCCGACCAGCGCCAAGACGCCGAGGATCGCGACGAAGCCGAGCGGCGCCCCCGACGGCACCAGGGCCGCAACGACACCGATCAGCCCCAGCGGCGCGGCGCAAAGGACCACGAACATTGCCCGGAAACTCTGCATCTGGACCATGATCAGCGTCAGCATGACGAGGACCATCACCGGCACCACCGCCGCGATCGGCCCCTGGCTCTCCTCGCTCGATTCCACCGCGCCGCCGATCGCCACGGTGTAATCCTCCGGCAGCGTCTTCTCGAAGGCGGCGACCTTCGGCTTCAGATCGTCGACGATCGTCGCTGGCTGGGTCGGGCCGTTGATCGCGGCCTTGATGGTGATGGTCGGAATGCGCGAGCGCGAATAAAGGATCGGATCCTCATAAGTATAGTCGAAGTTGACGAGGCTCGCGAGCGGGATCGACTGGCCTTTGGAATTGGTCAGCTGCAGATTCTCGATCGCCTCGATCGAATTGCGGTCCCGTTTGTCGCCCCGTGCGATGATCGGCACCAGATAGATCCCGTCGATCACCTGGGTCACCGTCGTGCCGTCGAGAATGGTGTTGAGCGTGTTGGCGATCTCCTGCGAGGTGATGCCAAGCGCCCGTGCCTTGTCCTGCAGGATCTGCACCTTCAACACCCGTGCCGGCTCGTTCCAGTCCATCACGATCGAGGTCAGCCGCGGATCCTGACCGATGACGCCGGCGAGTTCGCGCGCCTTGTCGCGCACCACCTGCAGGTTCGGGCCGCCGACCCGGTACTGCACCGGACGGCCGACCGGGGGGCCGAGCTCCAAATATTTCACGAAGACATCGATGCCGACGAGATGCTTGCGGGCAAAGGCTTCGATCTTCTTCTTCACCCGTTCGCGGGCTTCGATGTCCTTGTTGACGATAACGAACTGGCCGAAAAACGGGTTCGACGGCTGGACGTCGTAAGACAGGATGAAGCGCTCCGCCGACTGGCCGACATAGGAGCTCCAGTGGTCGATGTCGGTATCGCCCTTCAGCGCCGCCTCGAGCTTGTCCATCTGGGTCTTGGTGTCTTCGATGGACGCGTTGTGACGCAGATTGAAGTCGACGATCAGCTCCGGCCGGTCCGAGGTCGGGAAGAATTGCTGCTGCACAAACTTCATGCCGACGATCGAGCCGGCGAAGATCGCCACGGTGACGAGGATAGTGATCCAGCGAAACCGCATCGCGGCCTTCAGCACGCCGGAAAAGGCCCGTCGCACGACGCCGGGCTTGGCGTCGTGGCGGTGCATGGTCTTCGGCAACACCTTCACGCCGATCAGCGGCGTGAACAGCACCGCGACGATCCACGACAAAAGCAGCGACATCGCGATGACGACGAAGAGCGAAAAGGTGTATTCGCCGGCATTGGAGTTGTTGAAGCCGATCGGCAGGAAGCCGGCGACGGTCACCAGCGTGCCGGTGAGCATCGGAAAGGCGATCGACGTCCAGGCAAAGCTCGCGGCCTTCTCCTTGCTCTCGCCCATCTCCAGGCGCGAGACCATGGTCTCGATGGCGATCATCGCGTCGTCGACCAACAGGCCGAGAGCGATGATCAACGCGCCGAGCGAGATGCGCTGCAGGTCGATGCCGGCGATCTCCATCCCCATGAAGGTCATGGCGAGCACCAGCGGAATCGACAGCGTCACGACGAAGCCGGCCCGAAATCCCAGGCTGACGAAACTGACCGCGAGAACGATCGCCACGGCCTCGAACAAGGCTTTGGTGAAGCCACCGACCGCCTCGTCGACGACCGTCGACTGATCCGCCACCTGATGAACGCCGACGCCCACGGGCAGTTGGCTGACGATGCGCTTCATGTCCTGATTCAGCGCCTTGCCGAAATCGAGAATGTTGCCGCCGGTGCGCATGCCGATCGCCAGGCCGATCGCCGGCTGACCGTTGTAGCGGAACAGGCTCTTCGGCGGATCGGTGTAGCCGCGCACGATCTTGGCGACATCGGTCAAGCGGAAGAAGCGATCGTTGACCCGAAGGTTGATGCCCGTGAGGCTGGCCTCGGAAGAATACTGCCCCGAAACGCGCACGAGAATACGTTCCGGCCCGGACTGGATGACGCCCGAGGGCGCGATGGCATTCTGCGCCTGCAAGGTGTTCAAGATCGCCTGCTGGTCGAGACCAAGCCCGGCGATCTGGCGCAGGGAGAATTCCAGATAGATGGTCTCGTCCTGCTCGCCGATGACCTGGATCTTGCCGGCCTCGGGCAGTTGCAGGATCTGGGTGCGCACGTCCTCGACATCGGCGCGCAGCTGGCGCTGGCTGATACCGTCGGAGGTGAAGGCATAGATGTTGCCGTAGACGTCGCCATAGTCGTCGTTGAAGGAAAAGCCTTGAAACTCCGACGGGAACTGCGAGCGAATATCCGCCATCATGTGACGGACCTTGGTCCAGATGCCCCGCACCTGAGGCGCCGGGGTGGTCGGCAACAAATTGACGAAAACGACGGTCTGGCCCGGCGTGGTGATCGAGCGGGTGTAGTCGAGGCTGTCGAGATCCTGCAGCTTCTTCTCGATCCGGTCGGTGACCTGCCGGCTCATCTCCTCGACCGTCGCGCCCGGCATCGAACCGGACACCACCATCGTCTTGATGGTGAAGTTCGGATCCTCTTCACGCCCGAGATTGAGGTATGAGAAGGTGCCGGCGACGCAGGCCACCAGCATCAGGAACCAGATCATCGAACGGTGATGCAGCGCCCAATCGGACAGATTGAAGTCCTTCATGACGGCAACCCTCCGGAGAGCGACACCGTCTGGCCCTCTTTGAGGCTATGGATTCCGGCCGTCACGATGACGGCGCCGGGCTTGAGTCCGGACAACAGGATGATCTGACCGCCGACTGCGGTCTCGATCTCGATCGCTTGGCGACGAACCGTCTTCGCCTTCGTATCGACGACCCAGACCAGGGTCTTGTCGCCGTCCTTCAGGATCGCCTCGGGTGGCAGCAGCATGATCGGCTTCTTGGCCTTTTCGGCCGGAACCGCCTCGATGATCGAGCCGATGCGCAAAGCCGTCGGTGGTTTGTCGAGCATGATGCGCACCCGCTGGGTGCGAGTCAGCGCGTCGGCCTGCGGCGCGATCTCGCGCACCTTGCCCATCACCTTGATCGACGGATCGATCTGCAGCACGGTTTCGAAGGGCGTGCCGATGGCGATGCCCGCCATCTGATCGCTCGGAACATCGATCACCGCCTCGAGCTGATCGGTCCGGGCGAGCGTCATCACCTGTTCGCCGGCCGAGACAACCTGACCGATATCGGCCTGCCGGGCGGTGATCACGCCACCATAGGGCGCCGCCAAAATCGCATAGGACAAAGCATTCTGCGCCTTGGCGAGCTGGGCCTTGGCGTTGACGAGCTGGGCCTCGGCGGCCGCCAGGCTTTGCCGGGAATCATCGAGCTGAGATTGCGACACGGTCTTTTCGGAAAACAGCGTTTTCGTGCGGTCCGCCGCGGCTCGGGCATTGCGATCCTGGATCTCGGCGCTGTCGAGCTGCGCCTTGGCCGAGCGCATGTCGGCATCGAGCGACTGGGCGTCGATGGTGGCGAGCGGCTCGCCCTTTTTGACGCTGTCGCCGACATCCACCTGGCGCGACACCATACGCCCGAGAGTCCGGAAGGCGAGCTTGGTCTCAAAGCGCGGCTCGACGGTACCGCTATAGCCGAGAACCTGCGGATCGATCGTCGTCAGCGTCGTGGTCAGCACCGGCCGCGGCGGCAGCGGCGGCTCCTTGTCGCCCGATTCGCGGCAGCCGGCGATGAGCGCCGCCGCGAGCATCGCGGCAAGAATCGTCGAAAGTCGCGCCATCATTGCGCGTTCTCCTTGGCCGCGACGAGCTGCAGCTTTTCTCCCGGCAGCACCAGCTGCGAGCCGGCCGTGATCACCCGGTCGCCGGGCTTGAGACCTTCCGCGACATAGATCTCGTCGGTCTGATAGGCGGCAATCTTGATCGGCGTCAGCACCGCCTCGTCCTGGGCATTGATCACCCAGACCGCCGGCTTGCCGGCTTTGACCATCAAGCTCTTCCACGGCAGCGCGATCGCCCGCTCCGCCGCTTCACTGGCGTCATGCCCGACGACCGGCGAGCCGAGCGTCATTTTGTCTGGCGGGTTGTCGAGGCCGACCTTCACCTGAACGGTGCCCGTGTCGCTGTTGATAAGCGGCGAGACTTCGCGAATGTGGCCGACGGCTTGAACCGACGGATCGCTCACCATCGAAACCTTGATCGCCTTCGGCTTGCGGCCGGAGAGGAGCAACTGCTCCTGGATCTGGAAGACCGCGTCGAGCGCGCCGCTCTTGGCGAAACCGAAGGCCGCCTGGGCGGCATTCACCACCTGGCCGGGATCGATGCTGCGGCTGGTGATCACCCCCTTGGCGTCCGCCGTCAGCGTGGTGTTCTTCAAATTGGTCTCGGCGGTCGACAGATCTGCCTTGGACGAGTCGAGCGCGCTCTGGGCGCTGGCGAGCGTCTGCTCGGCGCTGTCATAGTCGGAACGGGTGGTGAACCCTTGCGCCAAAAGTGTCTTCTGCCGCTCGAACGCCGCCGAAGCCTTGGCAAGCTGCGCCGCATTCGAGCCAACCTTAGCCTTGGCCGCATCGACATCGGCCTGCTGCTGGGTCGGATCGAGCGTGGCCAGGACGGTGCCCGGCTCGACATGGCTGCCGACATCGACATGGACCTCGGTCACGCGTCCACCGGTCTCGAAGGAATAGGTGGCGGTGTCGCGCGCGACGATTGATCCCGTCAACGCGATCGCGCGGGTGAAAGCTGTCGGCTCTGCCGTAACGTAGGCGACCGGCAAGCGCTCGGCCTTGGGCGTGTCTTCCGTCCCGCATCCGACAAGCAGCGCCGCCATCATCAAGACGACCGGCAACGCCGCCATTCGGGAAGCCCCCCTCCGGTTGTCGATGGCCATCGATCGCACGGTCCGCATTGCTTGATTATCGAGTTGCTTTATAATCGAGATATATGCGCATGAAAAGGAGCGTCAATGCCCCCTACGTCAGATGGCCGGACCGGCAGCGCGCAAGATGCTGAACACGGCTACGCCGCCTTTTCCCGGATGTTCAAACGTGTCGTCCAGGAGGCGCTGAATTTCGATCGCGACCTTGCAAGCGAATACGGCCTCGCGCTGACCGATCTGATGTGCCTCATCTTCTTGGAGGCGAGCACCGAGCCGGTCAGCGCCAAGATGCTGGCCGAACATGTCACTTTATCAACAGGCGCGACGACGGCACTGATCGATCGGCTCGAGCGCGAAGGCTTCATCGAACGTCGGCCCAATCCCAACGATCGGCGCGGCGTCATCATCGCCCTGGTGCCGGAGCGCGCCGGCCGGGTCCTTGACGATCAGCGCGCGCTCAGCCTGCGCCTGCGTGCAGCCTATGACGAACTGTCGGTGCAGGACGTCGACGGCATGATGCGCTTTATGCACAGGCTGCTCGAAGGCAACGAATAAAGGCGACAAGGCCGCAGGATCGCGATCCAGATCAGTCCGGTGAGCGGCGCGGCATTCGCGGCCGTCAGATCGATCCGGCTTCGACCATATAATTGTTGGCGGTACACATTGCCGCGTCGTCGGAGGCGAGGAACAGCACCATCCGAGCCACATAGACCGGCGCGATCAAATCTTTCAGGCACTGGCGGTCGCGATGCTTCTCGATCGCCGCCTCGGTGACCCACAGCTCTTTCTGCCGCTCGGTCATGATCCAACCGGGCACCACGGTGTTCACCCGGATCCGATGCGGCCCGAGATCGCGGGCAAAGGAGCGGGTCATACCATGCACCGCGGCTTTCGCCGTGGTGTAGACCGGCATGTTGCCGCCGGCCTCCCACCAGGAATTGGAGCCCATATTGATAATCGCGCCACCCCCGGCGGCGATCATCCCCGGCGCCACGGCCTTGATGGCAAAGAACATGTGCTTGAGATTGGTGGCGATCCGCTCGTCATAATAGTCCGGCGTCACGCTCTCCCAGCCATGGCGGTCATCGCGCGCGGCATTGTTGACGAGCACTGTCGCCGCGCCGTTGCGCTCGGCGAGCGCCGCGAGAGCGGTCTCGGTCGCGGTGATGTCGCGCAGATCGCAGCGCTCGAAAGCGACCTGCGCGCCCTGGCCCGTCAACGTATCGGATAACGCCGTCGCGGTCTCTGCGTCGAAGTCGAGAAAGCCGACTTTGGCCCCCTGCGCCGCGAAGGCCCGCACCATTTCGGCGCCGATGCCCGAGGCGCCGCCGGTCACGACGACGCTCCGACCGGATAGGCTCGGATAGGTGGCGAAGTTCGGCATGGGCACATCTCCGTCGCTGGCGTTCCACGCTTGTTTGCGACGGGGCGTGATTTCGGTCAACCGTGCTGGGCCGCGGCGGTCAACGCTCCTGGATTGCGCCGCCAGACCGCAAAGTTGAGGCAAGCGGCGGTTGTCACCCAGAGAAGATAGGGAAGCAGCAGCAAGCCGGCGGCCGCATCGATCGGATAAAACAGCAGCGCGTTCATCGCGACGGCGATCCACAGGGCCAAGACGTCGACAAAGGCGAGGCCCGGCCGCTTCATCCCGAAAAAGATTCCGGACCAGGCCGCGTTCAGACAGAGCTGCACGGCATAGGCGGCAAAGGGCAGCGCAACGAGGCCGGCCGTTTCATAGACCCGCCATCCGGTGACCGCGATCATCACGTAGAGCGCCGACCAAACGACGGGAAACACCCAGTTCGGCGGCGTCCAACCCGGCTTGTCGAGGCTCTTGTACCAAGCGCCCGGTTTAAACACGGCGCCGCTCGAAGCGACCATAAGGACCAGCGCCAGAAAAACGATGAAGCTGACGACCGATGACATGTCCATGTTCGAAATCTCCATTGCCGGAACGGCGGTTTCGACCAATGATAGGCCGATCCGTCGTCCAGCAGGTCACCAATCCATGCGCAACGTCTTGCCAATCCTACCCCTCATCGCCTGTCTTGCCCATCCCGCCCTGGCGGCCAATGCGAAACCTCGATCGGACGTCCAGGATCTGAAGGCTTGCATGATCAAAGCCAAGGCCGATCCGCGCGGCTGTATCGAAAGCATCGTCAATCCTTGCGTCAAAGCGCTCAGCAACGACAGCGAGGATGGCGTCAATGGCTGTTACGACCGCGAGGCGGCGGCCTGGGACGACATCCTCAACACCACGTATAAGAGCGAGCTGGCCGACGCGGAAAGCTTCGACAAGGATGCCAAAGCCAACGGCGGCGAGCCGGGCGCGGCGATCAGCCTGAAACAAGCCCAGCGCGCCTGGATCGCCTTTCGCGACGCCGAGTGCAGTCGCCTTTACGCCCGCAACATGGACGGCACGATCCGCTTCACCGTCGCCGCCGCCTGCCAGAATCGCCTGACCGCCGAGCGGGCGATCGAACTCAGCCAGTCTGACGCGCCATAGGCGCTAGAGAGAGAGCCGCGTCGCCTCGATCAGGCAAAAAGCGGGCTCAGCCAGACATAGACGCCGAGCGCCACCAGCGCGACGATCGGGATCGCCATCTGCACGCTGCGCAGCGAGGCGAAGAACAACGGCGCCTCGCCGCGCTTGGCGGCGATCGGATCGAGGATCGCCAGACTGAGAAAGCCGAGAATCGCCAGCGTTGTGGCGGTCAAGGTATAGGCCCAGACAGTTTCGACGATCGTGGCGAAGCCGAGGCCATAGAGCCAGAGCATCGTGCCGCCTTGCGCGATCGTCGTCCCACCCGGATGGCGAAAGCTGACAGCATGCCGCACCCCGGCGAGAAAGGCGAGGATCGCCGCGCTCCACAGAAGCGTCATGCTGACGGTGATATAGGATTGGGCCGGATCGCCGATCCATAGAAAGGCCGAGCCCGCAGCGATCGGAACCACCGCGGCGAATGTCAAGAGAGGGCCAAGCGGTGGCGGGGCGGTGTTCTCGCCCGAGGTCATGGTGCGGCTGTCATCCGGGTTGACCATTCTCGGCCCTCGTCACTGGCTGAAATGGGCGGCGCCTCGGCGGGCGTCCCTGACAGGTTCGCCGCAACGCCGCACGTTGTTTCCCCGAGCGCGTCTTTCGTCCTTCCCGGGAATCGATTCCGATTTTCGGGCCGATGCTGGCGCTGATCGCCGCGCGTGGCCCGGACAAAGCGGCGTCCCCGGCAAGACCAATCGTTAGCGTTTCACATAGGGCTCGATCAACGCTCGGGTCTGCCGTTCGCAGCGCTGCAGCGCCTCATAGGCCGTAAATTTTGCCGCATGAAACGCCGCGATCGGGCCTTCCGTCGGCCGGGTCACCGCGCCGATGCGGCACATGGCAAGGGCCGCGGCGCTGAGATCGTCATGGGCTCCGCGAGCGACCGCGCCGATCATGGCGCTGCCGAGCAGCACCGGTTCCGGCGTCTGCGGCAAGGTGACGGTGAGCCCGGTCGCATCGGCCAGGATCTGACGCAGAAGCGCCGAGCGCGACGCCCCGCCCGAAGCGACGATCGTCCCAAGTTCCAGCCCTTTGGCCCGGTTCGCCTCGACGATCTGCCGGGTGCCGTAGCACAGGCCGCACAAGGCGGCGACGAACAGCCGGATCAGGCTCTCCTCGCTGGCAGCGAGCGTCATGCCGGAAATCGCCGCGCGGGCATGGGGATCGGCCTCGGGCGAGCGGTTGCCGAGAAATTCCGGGACGATGATCAGCTCGGCGCCGAGCAAGGCCGCAGCCTCCAACGAGCCAGCCATGGCGACAGCGCGTCGTTCCAGAAGATCGAGAACCGAGACGCCCTCATTGGCCGCATCGGCCTTTGCCGCGGCGAAAGCCGGATGCAGCGTGACGAGGTAATCCAGCGCCGCGCCATAGGCCGACTGGCCACCCTCAAGCAGCCAGGTGCCGGGAATCATCGCGCCGTAGTATGGCCCCCACACGCCATCGACGAAAACGGGTTCGCGGGTCAGCGTCATGGTGCAGGAGGAGGTGCCCATGATGAAGGCGAGTTCGCGGGTCGGGTCGACCGCCGCATGATCGCTGGTGGCCCCGCCGACGGTGCCGACGCCGCCGGCATGAGCATCGATCAGCGACGCGCCGACCGGCGTTCCGGCGACGAGGCCGAGATCATTCGCGGCGGCCTCGGTCAAGCCGGCACCAAGAGGCGTTGCCACATCGACCACCTGGGTGCCAATTCGGGCAAAGCCCTCGTCGGCCAATTCGCCGAGGCCGATGGTGCGAAAGTAATCGGCGTCGAAGCGCCGCTCATGGGCGAGATAGGTCCATTTGCAGGTCAGCGTGCAGGCCGAACGCGCCCGGCTGCCGGTCGCCCGGAATGACAGATAATCGGCGAGATCGAAGAAGTCGCCGGCCGCGTGGAAGGTCTGCGGCAAGTTTTCCTTCAGCCAGAGCAGCTTCGGCGTCTGCATCTCCGGCGAAATCCGGCCGCCGACATAGCGCAGCACCGCGTGGTTGGTGGCGTTGATGCAGGCGGTCTGTTCGAGGGCCCGATGGTCCATCCAGACGATGACGTTGCGCTCCTTCGCGCCCGAGGGGCTGACGGTGAGCGGCCGCTCCGCCCGATCCAGCACCACCAGCGAACAGGTGGCGTCGAAGCCGAGCCCTTTGACGTCTTCGCCCGCCAACCCGGCCGCGGCGAGCGCCGCGCGCACGCTCTCGCAGATCGCCCGCCAGATATCGTCGGAGGATTGCTCGACGATATTGGGGTCTTCACGCCAGATCCGAATCTCGCGCCGTGCCGCCGCAAGCAGCCGCCCGCCCTTGTCGAACAGGCCGGCCCGCGCGCTGCCGGTTCCCACATCGACGCCGAGAAACGCCTCAGCCATCCCGCCTCCGCTCTTCGCTCCGGCAGCGACCTAGTGGATTGAATTTGACATTTGACTCCCAGTTCGGGTCGTCCGTTGAATCAAATGTCAAATTCGAAAAATCCACGAGGATCATAACCTTGGCTAGTGGTCATTTCGATTCCGACATTGGCTGAGCGGTCACGACAACACGGTACCAAAAGTCGGAATCAAACCACTAGCCGGATTTTGGGGAAAATGGGAAGGGCGCGATGGATACACGACAGAGGACGGATCGTGCATCGGACCTGAGATAACACCTGCCCGCATCCTCGATGCCGGACAAGCGGCCGCTCGTCGCCATGCGCGCTCGACAAGCCGGACAAAATTGCGAGCGTCCGCACGGATGCTGACAAGAGGCTCGCCCTCTTCGCACCTCAGAACCGCATGTCTTTGACAATTGATTCCGACGGTCTGGCCGAGGCAGGAGCGCTTGACCGGCGCCATATCGTGACAGACCGCCGAAGGCGGCGTAGGCTCACCGACCAGATTTCCCCACCGGTGCTCCCTGCCCCAGGAGAACCCGCCGACCATGTTCTTCGAGGTCTTCACGACAGCCCGCCTGAAGCTGCGGCCCCTTATCCAACAGGACACACGAGCGATCTTCGAGGGCTATGCGCGCGCCCCACAGATCATGCGTTACATGACCTGGCGGCCACACAACGCCATCGGCGAGACCGAGGCATTTGTGGCGCGGTCGATCGCGGCCGAGGCGGCGCGGACCTACGCCATTGTAGAGCATGATGCGCCAGACCTGTGCGGCGTCTTTACGCTGCGCCGGCCAGAGGCGCATCGGCTTGGCTTCGGCTATGTGCTCGCCAAGCCATTTTGGGGCCGCGGCTATATAAGCGAAGTGTTGACGACGGTGGCGGATTGGGCACTGCATCAGGACGGGATCTGGCGGATCGCCGATATTTGCGATGTCGACAATCACGCCTCGGCCCGAGTGATGGAAAAGGCCGGCTTCCTGCGCGACGGCGTTCTCAGGCGGTATCGGGTCCGTCCGAACTTAAGCACCGAGCCCCGCGACTCCTACCTTTACGCCAGAACGCGTTGAGGCGGCGGATGCGGGCGGCGTCAGCGCCAATTCGCACGTGGTCAAGAAGAGCCTTGTTCTCGGCGGACATCGGCGCGCAGAGTGTCGGACGCCGCGCGCCGGCTCGCGCTCAGGCCGCGCCGAGATAGGTCTTCAGCGTCGCCTCGGTGCCCTTGTCCGCCAGCATCGCCAGCCAGTCGGCGAAGGGCTTGGCAAAGCGCGGCTCATCCTTCAGCGTGCCGTAGACCTCGGTCATCTCCAGCCAGGCCATCGGATCGCTCTCGGCCGCCTTGGCGCGTTCGACAAGCGCGTCCCAATTCGGATCGTTCGGCGCGATGGTTGCGCCGGATTCCGTCACGCCGCGGCAGTAACGGCACCACAGCGCGCTTTCCAAGGCGAGCCCGACCGGCTCCTTGCCGGCCTTCAGATTGTCTAGGATCGAGGGCACGATGAACTTCGGCTGCCGGTTGGAGCCGTCCAAGCAGAGCCGGCGCACCGTGTCGCCGATCTTCGGATTGGCAAAGCGGCGTTTGATCAGGGCGTAATAATCCGCCAGATCGGTGTTTGGCACCGGCGGCAGGATCGGCAGGATCTCCTCGGTCTCGAGCTTGTCGAGGAATTTTGCAACGAGGTCCGTCTCCATCGCCTCATGCACGAAGTGCACGTCCATCAGCCCGGCCGGATAGGCGATGATCGCGTGGCCGCCATTGAGGATGCGGATCTTCATGTTCTCGTAAGGGGTGACGTCCGGCACGAATTGGACGCCGACCTCTTCCAACGCCGGGCGCCCCGCGGGGAAATGATCCTCCAGCACCCATTGCTTGAACTCTTCGCAATAAACCGGCCAAGCGTCATCGATGCCAAAACTCTCGCGGCAATGGTCGATCTCGCGCGCGCTGGTCGCCGGCGTGATGCGGTCGACCATACCGTTCGGAAAGGCAACACGTCCCGCGATCCAATCGGCGAATTCGCCGTCATAGAGCCGCGCGGTACCGACGACGGCGGCCCGGCAGACCTTGCCGTTGTGCGGAATGTTGTCGCAGGACATCACCGTGAAGGGGGCGATGCCCGCCTCACGCCGTCGCTTCAGGCCGGCGCCGATCAGGCCGAACACGGTCTTCGGCGCGTCGGGGTTCTGGCCGTCGGCGGCGATCGCCGGATGGCTCGGATCGAAGACACCGTCGGAATCGATAAAATAGCCGCCCTCGGTCACCGTCAGCGAGACGATCTTGATCGCCGGGTCGGCAAGCTTGGCGATGATCGCCGCCGCATCAGCGACGGGCAGAATGTCGACCATCGGCCCGGTGACGCGGGCGCTGGTGCGGGCATTGTCCTGCTCGACGACCGTAGTGAGGAAGTCCTGGGCCGAGAGCTTGTCGCGCATCGCCTGGTCCGACGGCATCACGCCAGCACCGACGATGGCGAAGTCATGGCCCTTGCCCGTCTCGAATAATGCATCGAGATAGACCGCCTGATGCGCCCGGTGGAAGTTGCCGACACCGAAATGCAGGATGCCCGCCGACAGCTTCGAGCGATCGTAGGTGGGCACCGCGACCTTACCATCGATTTCGGCAAGGGTGGTTTCGGAAAGCCTGATGCTCATCGGACGATCTCCTAAATTTTGGGGGTCAAACATGCCGACCGGACAGCGAAGGATCGGCACGCGACGCGGGTGGGCCGCCGATCTCAGCGGATCGACAAGCCTTCCGCGTTGAAGCGATGCAGCTTGTCCTGTTGCGGCGAGAGATAGACCGTGTCGCCGGCGTGGATGGGGAACTCGCCATCGGCGCGCACGGTGATCGGCTCGTCATGCACCGGCGTCTCGACATGCAGGAAGGTGTCGGAGCCGAGATGCTCGGAGACCTTCACGGTGCCCGTCCAGTCACCTTCAGTGGTCGACAGTCGCAGATGCTCGGGACGGATGCCGATCGTTGCGGCGCCGTATTTCTCGGCCTCGGCGCCGCTCAAAAGGTTCATCCGGGGCGAGCCGATGAAACCGGCGACGAAGGTGTTCTGCGGATTGGTATAGAGTTCCAGCGGCGTACCGACCTGCTCGATTTTGCCGGCCCGAAGGACGACGATCTTGTCGGCCATGGTCATCGCCTCGACCTGGTCGTGGGTGACGTAGATCATCGTCGTCTTCAGCCGCTGATGCAGCTCGGAAATCTCCAACCGCATGCCGACGCGAAGGGCCGCGTCGAGATTCGACAGCGGCTCGTCAAAGAGGAAGGCCGCCGGCTCGCGCACGATCGCCCGACCGATGGCGACGCGCTGACGCTGGCCGCCCGACAGCTGGGCCGGCCGCCGGTCGATATAGGCGTCGAGATTGAGGGTCTTGGCGGCGTAGTCCACCCGCCTGTCGATTTCGGCCTTGTCCATGCCGGCCATCTTCAGGGGAAAGGCGATGTTCTTGCGCACGCTCATATGCGGATAGAGCGCATAGGACTGGAACACCATGGCAAGGCCGCGCTTGGCCGGCGGCAGCGCCGTCGCCTGCGCGCCATCGATCATGATCTCACCGCTGGTGACGTCCTCCAGCCCGGCAATCAGCCGCAACAGCGTAGACTTGCCGCAGCCGGACGGGCCGACGAAGACCACGAATTCGCCGTCCTCGATCTTCAGGTCGAGTTCGGGAATGATGACGACATCACCGAAGGTCTTGCGCACCTTTTCGAGATGGATCTGTCCCATATCGGAATTCCTTACTTGACGGCGCCGAAAGTGAGGCCGCGCACCAGCTGCTTCTGGGAGAACCAGCCGACGATCAAAATCGGCGCGATGGCCAGCATCGAAGCGGCCGAAAGCTTCGCATAGAAGTTGCCCTGAGGGCTCGAGAATGAGGCGATGAACTGGGTCAGCGGCGCCGCGTTGGATGTCGTGAGGTTCAGCGTCCAGAAGGCTTCGTTCCAGGACAGGATGACGTTGAGTAGTATCGTCGAGGCAATCCCCGGCACCGCCATCGGCGCGAGCACATGGACGATTTCCTTGGCAAGCCCCGCTCCGTCCATGCGCGCCGCCTCAAGGATCTCACCAGGGATTTCCTTGAAGTAGGTATAGAGCATCCAGACGATGATCGGCAGGTTGATCAGGAACAGAACGACGATCAGGCCGAGGCGAGAATCGAGCAGCCCGAATCGGACGAAGAGGAGATAGATCGGGATCAGCACGCCGACGGCCGGCAGCATCTTGGTCGACAGCATCCAGAGCAGGATGTCCTTGGTTCGCTCGGTCGGCGAAAACGCCATCGCCCAGGCGGCGGGAATGGCGAAGATCAGCCCCAGCACGGTCGAGCCGAGCGAGAGGTAGATCGAGTTCATCATGAAATGCAGATAGTTCGACTGGGTCTGGATGGTCCGGTAGTTCTCCAGCGTCCAGTGAAAGTCGACGAAGACCGGCGGGATCGAGATTGCCTGGAGCTCGCTCTTGAACGAGGTGAGGAAGGTCCAAAGAATCGGGAAGAAGATCAACAGCCCGACCGACCAGGCGAGGATCGTCATGCCGATCTTGCGTTGTATAGAGACGCTGCGTGCCATTGCTTGCCCTCCCTCAGGCGTCGAGGTTCTTGCCGATCAGGCGGACGAGGAATATCGCGACGATGTTGGCCAGAACGACCGCGACGATGCCGCCGGCCGATGCCGCGCCGATGTCGCCATAGGAGGTCGCCTGCTGCGCCACGAGATAGGTGATGTTGGTCGACTGCGAGCCCGGCCCGCCCTGGGTCGTCACCAGGATCTCGGCGAAGATCGACAACAGGAAGATCGTCTGGATCAAGATCACCACGGTGATTGCCCGGCTCATATGCGGCAGGGTGATGTACCAGAAGATCGACAACGCCCCGGCCCCGTCCATCTCGGCCGCTTCCTTCTGATCGGCCGAGAGCGACTGCAGCGACGTCAGCAGAATGAGGGTGGCGAAGGGCAGCCACTGCCAAGCGACGATGATGATGATCGACAGCAACGGCACCTCGGTCATCCAGTCGATCGGGGTCAGTCCGATGGCGGTCAGAAACTGACCGATGACCCCGTAGACTGGGTTCATCATCATGTTCTTCCAGACCAGAGCGGCCACCGTCGGCATGACGAAGAAGGGGGCGATCACCAATAGCCGGACGATGTTGACGCCGTAAAAGTCCTGATCGAGCAGCAGAGCGACCAAAATGCCGCCGATCACCGTGATGGCGAGCACACCAACAACCAGGACCAGCGTATTGACGAGCGCGGCAAGAAAGGTCGGATCGGCGAGGAAGTAGCTGTAATTGTCAAAGCCGACGAAGGGCTGCGAGATCGGGTTGTAGAGCGTATAGTTCAGCGTCGAGAAATACAGCGTCATCGCGAGCGGCACCGCCATCCAGATCAGGAGGACGATTACCGCCGGTGCCATCATGGCACGCGCCGCAGTCTTGGTATGCAAGGTCGCCATCGCGCTACTCGTTCTGCCGCCCGATCGATATCGGCGGGAAGTCGCAGAATCAAAGCGGCCTGTGGGCTACGCCCCCGTGCCGCTTTTCTAACAATGCGCCGCAGCGCCGGTTACCAGCCAGAATAGGCCGGCCCGGCGCAACGCCGCGGCGTTGGCAGGAAGATAGTGTCCAGACCGAATTCATGAGCTACCGCCACAAGACGGTCGCTTGGAACCCAGCCGTTCTCCCTAGCCGTTGGACCGGGCGGCTCTTTAATGGCTGGCCGCCCGTACCCGATATCGACGCGCCTTCGAGAAGACGAGGCGCCTGCAGCGTTACCGTTTTAGGTAACCCCCGCGCTGCATCTCGCGGGTCGCGATCGCTTGGCTCTGCTTCAGCGCCTGATCGACCGTCGAGGAACCCGAGAGCGCCGCCGCCATCTGCTGGCCAACCGCCGTGCCGATTCCCTGGAATTCCGGGATCGCCGCGAACTCCAAACCATAATAGGGCTTGTCCTTGGTCGGCGACGGATCGGCATGCTGGATGGCGTTCAAGGTCGCCTCGGCGAACGGCGCGGCCTTGATGTATTCCGGATTCTTGTAGAGCGAGGTGCGAGTGCCCGGAGGCACATTCGCCCAGCCGTCCTGCTTGGCGACGAGATCGAGATATTCCTTGGACGTCGCCCAGGCGATGAAGGTCTGCGCCGCTTCTACCTTCTTCGACGAGTTCGGGATCGCCAGGTTCCACGCCCACAGCCAGTTGAAGCCATCATTCGGGCAGCTGTCGGTGCCGCAGGGCGCCGGCGCGAAGCCGACCTTGTCCGGCACCTGGCTCTGCTTCGGATCGGTGACGAAGGAAGCCGCCACCGAGGCGTCCATCCACATGCCGCACTTGCCCTGGCCGAACAACTGGAGGTTTTCGTTGAAGCCGTTGGAAGCCGCCCCCGGAGGGCCGTATTTGGTCATCAGGTCGACATAAAGCGAAACGGCTTTCTTCCAGCCTTCGCTCTCGAACTGCGGCTGCCAATTGGCGTCAAAAAAATTGGCACCGAATTCGCGAGCCATATTGCCGAGGAAGGCCATGTTTTCGCCCCAGCCCGGCTTGCCGCGCAGGCAGATGCCGTAGACGCCGGCGCTCTTGTCGGTGATCTTCTCGGCAGCTTCGGCGATGAAGTCCCAAGTCGGCTTCTCGGGCATGGTCAGCCCGGCCTTCTCGAACAGGTCCTTGCGGTAGAGCGTCAGCACGCCCTCAGCATAAAACGGCGCGGCGTAGAGCTTGCCGTCATTCGACAGCGCGCTGTGGATCGCCGGGATAAGGTCCTTTTCGTCATAGTCGGCGCCGAGCTTGTCAAGCGGCTTCAGCCAGCCCTGCTTGGCCCAGATCGGCACTTCGTAGGTGCCGATGGTCATGATGTCGAACTGCCCGCCACCGGTCGCGATGTCAGTGGTGACACGCTGGCGCAGGATGTTCTCTTCCAGCGTCACCCAGTTGATCTTGATATCCGGATGCGCCTTCTCGAACTCCGGCGTCAGCTTCTGCATCCGGATCATGTCGGAGTTGTTGACGGTGCCGATCGTCAGCGTCGTCTGCGCCGACGCCGGTAACGCGACGCAGGCAATCAGCGACGCCGCAGCCGCCGCCGTTAGGGACAATTTCATGGGAGCCTCCCAGCTCGAAGATGAGCAATTACTCAATCGCAGGGCAAATATTCACTTGGTGACGATGTCATGTCAACCAAATTTCATGCCGCAATGCAGCACGAAGCCGTCCGCCCGGATCCGCCATCAAAATCGCGTTGCGCTCGAAGATGGATCAGGGGCGGGCGGCGGCAACCACCGGGAGGCACGAGCCTGCGATTTGATGATGAGTCGATAAAGCAGGGCGTTACAGTGCATTGCTTCGGCCGGATGCGGCCATCAGAGGATCGGCGGCGGGCGCATCCTCACGCGCAGAGCGTGTATCAAGCCAGTGCCGTCAGCGTGCCCGACCACACCAATTTGTCCCCGATCCGTCCCCTTGGAACGGCAAGCCGAGGTGTCGCCGAAACGCGCTATGCGGTCGCAGCTTTATTGGTGCTCTCGGCGACTGATTCGGCTTTTTAGCAAGTCAGAAGTCGATCGGCCGTCGCTTCGTCGGTGATCAGCCCGCTGATCAGTCCGCCGGTCGCCACCGCCCGAATCGCCGGCGTCTTGGCCGGCCCCATGGCGACGGCGATCACGTCGCTGCGGCTCGTCGCGGGAATCGACGCGCTGGCGACGCGCTCGTTGAATGCGCAATCGATCAGCGTGCCCGACGTGTCGAACACCCAGCCGACGATTTCGCCAACAGCGCCGAGCCGCACGAGATCGTCCCGTTCCTCAGGCGTGATGAAGCCGTCGACGACGAGCGGTGCCTTGGCCGAGATCTCGCCGACGCCGACGAATGTCACCGTTGCTTCGTCCGCCAGCCGCAACGTGCGCACCACAACCTTCTGCTGATGCAGGAGCTGGCGCTCCTCGGCGGTCGAGACGACCACCGGCAGCGGCATCGGGTAATGCGGCGCCTTCACCTGATCGGCCATGGAATAGATCACGTTGTAGACCGACGCGGATCCGTCGGGCGCGATATTACCGGTGAGCGAAACGATCCGGTGCTGCTCGCAGCTCATCGGCGGCAGATGCTCGACGGCGGCCCGTAAGGTCCGGCCGGTGCCGAGAGCGATGACGATCGGCTCATCGCGCCGCAGATGCCGTTCCATCTCGGCGGCACAGGCTTCGGCGACGCCGAGCGTCGTTGATGCCGAGGTCGGATCCGTCGGCACCACCTCGCAATGACGAAGACCGAATCGTTGCTTCAGAAGCTCCGCGCGCTCCAGGCAGGCCGAGATCGGATGGTCGATCCTGACCCGCACTAGCCCCGCCGAAACGGACAGCGACACCAGCCGCTGGGCCGCTTGGCGGGAAATGCCAAGCTTCGCCGCGATCTGGTCCTGGGTGTTGCCGGCGACATAGTAGAGCCACCCGGCCCGGGCCGCCTCGTCCAACCGTGTCGTTTCGTCGTTGCGCGTACTCGCCATTTCCAGCCGTCCGTCAAAGCCGGAAATGTGTAATGCTCATTGGCGCCGCCTGGCAAACCGTCAGCCGATTTTCATCTCGCATCAAACCAATTACGGCCGCCCTCAACCCACCGTCACCCCTTGCGTCAAGCCGGGCAATCTTCTCCGAGCTGCTTCGAAATTCCAGTGATAGACGGTCGAATTCCCTTGATTTTCTCAATTGCGGCTTTCTCTTTAGCTAGGAGCGAAACGGAGAACGCCAGTGAAACCATTCGACGAGATGCTCGTGACGGACGAAGTCGTCCGCGATCCCTATGGCCGCTTTCACGAGTGGTATAAGGACCAAGATCCGACCCTCCTCGGCGAAAAGGCGGGCGAGGCCGAAGCCTTTTTCCGGCGCACCGGCATCACTTTCAACGTCTATGGTCAGCACGAAGCCGCCGAGCGCCTGATCCCCTTCGACCTCGTTCCGCGGATCATGGCGCGCGCCGAGTGGGACAATCTCGCCGAGGGCATCGAGCAACGCGTCACCGCCCTCAACGCCTTTCTCGACGATCTCTACCATGACCAGGAGATCATCAAGGCCGGCAAGGTGCCCGAGCGCCTGATCGCCGGCAACGAAGCGTTTCTCGACGTCATGCGCGGCTTTCGCCCGCCCGGCGGCGTCTACACCCACATCATCGGCACCGACATCGTGCGCTGCGGCGAAAACGAGTTCTACGTCCTGGAAGATAACGCCCGCACCCCGTCGGGCGTCTCCTACATGATCGAAAACCGCGAAACCATGATGCAGATGTTCCCGGAGCTGTTCGCGCAGAACCGGGTGCGGCCGGTGGAAACCTATCCCCATCATCTGCGCCGTTCGCTCGCCGCCGTCGCGCCGCCGGCCTGCGAGGGAACGCCGACGATCGCCGTTTTGACACCCGGCATCTACAACTCGGCCTTTTTCGAACACGCCTTCCTTGCCGACCAAATGGGCGTCGAACTTGTCGAAGGCTCCGACGTCGCCGAAATCGACGGCCGCATCCAGATGCGCACCACCGAAGGCTACAAGCCGATCGATGTGCTCTATCGCCGCGTCGACGACGCCTTTCTCGATCCGAACGTCTTCAATCCCAGCTCGATGCTCGGCATTCCGGGTATCATGGACGTCTACAAGAACGGCGGCATCACCATCGCCAATGCGCCGGGAACAGGGATCGCCGACGACAAGGCGATCTATTCCTATATGCCCGAGATCGTCGAGTTCTATACTGGCAGGCCGGCCAAACTGCAGAACGTGCCGACTTGGCGTTGCGCCGACGACGACAGTTTGAAATACGTTCTCGACCATCTCGAAGAGCTGGTGGTCAAGGAGGTGCACGGCTCCGGCGGCTACGGCATGCTGGTCGGGCCGACCTCAAGCCGCGACGAGCGGGAGCTCTTTGCCGAAAAGTTGAAGAAAAAACCGTCCAACTACATCGCCCAGCCGACGCTGGCGCTGTCCACGGTGCCGATCCTCGTCGATGGCGGGCTCGCCCCGCGCCACGTCGACCTGCGCCCCTTCGTTCTCGTTTCCGACAAGGTCCGGATCATCCCCGGCGGCCTTACCCGCGTCGCCCTTAAGGAGGGCTCTCTGGTGGTCAATTCCAGCCAAGGCGGCGGCACCAAGGACACCTGGGTTTTGAGGGACTGATCGATGGCACTTCTTGGACGCACCGCCAACGGCCTCTTCTGGATGTTCCGCTACATCGAGCGGGCCGAAAACACTGCCCGGCTCCTCGACGCCGGCCAACGCATTTCCTTGACCAACCTGTCCTCCGAACCCGACGAATGGCAGCCGGTGCTGGTCTCAGCCGGGGTCGAGGCGGCCTATAACGCCAAGTACCAAGACTACGATGCGGAAACCGTCATCGACTTCATGCTTTGCGATCGCGACAATCCGTCGAGCGTTCGCTCCTCGCTGGAGACCGCGCGCACCAACGGACGCATGGTGCGCACCGCGCTGACCCGCGAGCTGTGGGAGGCGGTCAACGAAAGCTGGCTGGTGATCCAGCGCCGGCTGTCGGCACCGGTCTCGACGCGCGAACTGCCGGCGGTGATCGACCTCGTCAAACGCCAGGGCGCCCTGATCCGCGGGGCCTTCCAAACGACGATGCTGCGCAACGAGATCTTCGACTTCTGCAATCTCGGTGCCTTCATCGAACGTGCCGACAACACCGCCCGCATCCTCGACGTCAAATATTGGCTGCTCTTGCCCGAGCACAGCCAGGTCGGCTCGGCACTGGACAATTTCCAATGGCGCTCGATCCTGCGCTCAGTCTCGGCGCACCGGGCTTATGCCTGGGAGTATGACGGCGAGTATCAGGCGGTGAACATCATCGACTTCTTGATGTTGAACCGGCGCATGCCGCGCTCGCTCGCCCATTGCTACCATCTGATCGCCGAGAGTCTCGGATATCTCGACCGCAATTACGAGGTTCATCACCCTTGCCACAACACGGCGATGGCGATCCGCGAGCGGCTTGCCGGGGCGAGCGTGCGCCAGATCATCGACGGCGGCTTGCACGAATTTTTGGAAGGCTTCATTCGCGACAACAATCGCCTCGCCCAGGAAATTGGCCAAAGCTACCGCTTTTATCCGGGCAGTTGAAACCGCAGCGGCAAATCCCGAGCGTCTGAGGCCGCGACCTCCGGGCGCTCGGAGCCTGTAGGTTTTCACGCATAATTCAAGAAACACATTGCAAATGCCTCAATTGAGACAGTTACATTACGCTAAAATACTGCGACATTCCGTCGCATTTAACGAATTTCACGAGACTTATTCATCGTCCTTTCGGCCGATTATCGTTCGCCTCGCCGGAAAAATCCCTCATTTTAAAGCGTTTCAGAAACCTTTATGTCAGCAATCGCAACGGTTTCGAATACGATAGTTTGAAATACTGACGTCTATTCACGAAACGTCAACCTTACCGCTCAGGCAGATGTAGAAACCTTTACAACTTTGGATCAGCATCCCGTTCGACGGAATCATGATCTGGAGATTGTCTATGCCCCCGCTTCCGGCCGCCCCAACGCCAGCTGCAAGTGGACTATGTGCGGAAAAATCCGCATTTTCAGCCATATTATGCTTCCTAAAGAACCGCAACGGTAGCAATGCCGTCGAATTCGCGCTCTTGATGCCAGTGTTTTTGCTCCTGCTGTTCGCGATGATTTTCTGCGCCTGGTATCTTGGAATCTCGCACTCGTTGCAGCAGATCGCCGCCGATGTCGGTCGCTATGCCATGGTCGGCCTCACGCCCCAGGAGCGCGAGGCGCTGATCAATCGGCGGATCACAGCGGACGCCGGACAATATGTGCTGATCCGGCAGCAAAACCTCAAAGGCACGGGGGTCGAAAAGAACGGCGCCTTGACCGTGACACTGGACTATGACGCGTCCTATCTCCCCACACCGCAGCTCCTGACCGAGGCGATCGGCCTACCGTCATCGATCCAGCGAACCGCCACGGTGCTGCTGCCGTGACCGGTCTTCCCGCCAGGATCCGCGAACTGACGGCCTCAACGGCCGGCTCGATCGCGGTGACCTTCGCCCTGACCTTGCCGGTCGTTCTCGGCGCCAGCGCCTTCGCTGTCGACGTCGGCTCGGCCTACCTTGAACGCCGCTCGCTGCAAAGCGCCACCGACGCCGCGGCGCTGGCTGCGGCACAGCGCCCGGACGAGGCCCAAACGGTCGTCGAGACAATGCTCGCCGCAAATGGCTTTAAGAATGCCAAGGCCGCCGTTCAAATCGGCCAGTACACCAAAGATCCGAAGATCGATCGTGACGCGCGCTTCGCTCCGGCCGTGACGGGCAACGCCATCCGCGTGACAGCGGCCACCACGATGCCCTTCATCTTCGGCAAGCTGCTCGGCATGGGTGAGGTGGAAATCAGCACCCGGTCCGACGCAGCGCTGTTCCCGGTCGTTTCGTTTTCGGCGGGCAGTCGGCTGGCCTCGGCAGAGCCGGACCTTCTCAATGCCATCGTCGGCCCTCTGCTCGGCGGCGGCATCGGACTGACCGTGCTCGATTATCAGTCGCTCGCCGGTGCCACGGTCGATCTCGGCGGGCTGCTGACAGGCCTGTCCGCGAGCCTGCCGGCGGATGCAAACCGCACGACTCTGGACCTCATCGGACAGTCCTTCAAAGTCTCGGCGATTGCCACGGCAATGTCCCAGGCGATGGCCTCGCAGGGAAATCTTCCGGCCGCATCGGCCCTTCAGAAAATCGCGAATTCGCCGCTTCTCGGCAACGCAACGACCAGCATGAACGATCTCATCACTTTCGATGATTACCAGAAGAAACTCGCAATCCAATATCCGCCGTCGATCTTCAGCGCCGACATTTCGGTGCTTGATCTGATCTTCGCGTCCCTGCGCAGCCAAGGCATCGGCACGACCGGCAACGTGAATTTGAATCTGCCCTACGTGGCATCGATCTCGTTGGCCATGCAGATCGGTGAGGGCATGCAGTCGGCGAAGTCGGTCGCGGTCGGCGGAGTGGGCTCCAAGATCGCGACCGACCAGGTTCGCACGCGTCTTTCCATCAGCACCGCAGCGATCGTCGCCGGTCTGAAACCGCTGCAAATTCCCCTCGAAGCGGTCGTCGCCGGGGGCTCTGCTGAAGTCGTCGGCGCGACCTGCTCGCTCGATCCGAGCGCACGAGAGGTGAAACTCGCTGTCCTGCCAGGCATCGCTCGCGCCTCGATCGGTCATTTCGACAAGCCATTATCGGACGCCAATGTCGGCGACCGCCTCGATTTTGCGACGATCGTCGACGCCTTGCTGGCGAAGGTCAGAGCCAAAGGCAATGTCGCCGCCGAACAGACCACTCCGATCATCGTCACCTTCCGCGGATCGGAAATCGGCGACGGAACGATCAAGACGGCGCGCACCCAGACCCTATTCCAAAGCCTCACCACAAGTTTGTTGCGGGACACCGAGGTCCAGGTCAGCGTTCTTGGGCTCGGTCTGTCATCCTCGCTGATCCAGCAAGCGGTTTCGAACGTGCTGATCGGCCTTTCCTCACCGCTCGACAACGTTCTCAACACCACTCTCGCCGTCGCGGGTGTTGGACTGGGCGAACTCGACGTGCGGGTGGACAATCTGTCATGCGGCAACGCGCGCATCGTCGGCTGACATACGCTGTCGAACGCGGGGCATGCGGGCCGATCGGGGGGCGCGGCGCCGAGGACGCGCTGCGATCGGCCACCGCACCGGACATGGCACCCGCCATCGGCTCGACAGCCCGACCCGCGCATGGCTGCAACATCGCGACGAAAAAAGGTGAACGCAAGCGCAATCGGTTAGTTGTCTTCCGTCGAAACTTGGCAGAATAAAAACCTCCCATTCGTGGCAGGCGGTTCTGCCGATGCTTTGAGGACGGTCGACTGCAATGACATACTGCGTCGGGCTCATGGTCGACAGCGGCTTGGTGTTCATGTCCGACACCCGGACGAATGCCGGGATCGACAACGTGTCGACCGTTCGCAAGATGAAGACCTGGGACGTGCCCGGGGAGCGTTTTCTGTGCCTGTTGTCGGCCGGCAATCTGGCGACGACGCAAGCCACGGTGTCACTGCTCGACGAGCGCATGGTCGCGCCCTCCGAACGCCAGCCGAGCATCTTGAGCCAACCCTCGATGTTCCAGACCGCCAAGCTGATCGGCGAGACGGTCAAAGAAGTGATTTCCGGCAACGCCCAAGGCGGTCAAATCGCCGAATCGGTGTTCTCGGCGACCTTCATCTTCGGCGGCCAAATCAAGGGCGGCCGCCCGCGCCTGTTCATGATCTATCCGGAAGGCAACTTCATCGAAGCCGGCGCCGACAATCCGTTCTTCCAGATTGGCGAGCACAAATACGGCCGGCCGATCATCGTGCGCACCTACGACCCGCAGATGTCGCTGGAGGACTGCGCCAAGCTGCTGATCGTCTCCTTCGATTCGACCCTGAAGTCGAACCTGTCGGTCGGCCTGCCGATCGATATGCAGTTCTACGAGACCGACAGCCTTGCCAAAGGCTATCGCCGTCGCTTCGATCAGAAGGACGAGTACTACACGACGATCTCCGAAGGCTGGTCGAACGCCCTGCGCAGCGCCTTCGACGCCCTGCCCGCCTTCGAGCGCTGATCCCTTTCAATACCACGAAAAAAACGCCCGTGAAACTTTGCCACGGGCGCCTGATCGTCAGAGCCGGTTTCGACCGGCCGCGCGTGTCTCAGCGATAGATGTCTTCGTCGCCCTGAACGTAAGGATTCTTCTGATTGCCGGTATAGGCCGTCGTCTTCAGATCGCTCATCGCCAACTGATCCGAACCGTCGCGATGATAGATGTCGTCGCGGAACTGCACGACATTCGGATCGGTCGCCCAGGCGGTGATGTAGGTGAAATAGACCGGCACCGGATTGACCAGGTCGACGTCCTCGCGCTGGCGCGAAGCGATCACCTGCTCGATCTTCTGACGGTCCCAGCCCGGCGTGTCGCGGGCCAGCCAGACGACCAGATCGCGGACATTCTGCACGCGCACGCAGCCCGAGGAATCGAAGCGCATCAGATTCGAGAAGAGGCTCTGCTCCGGGGTGTCGTGCATGTAGACCGAATGCGGGTTCGGGAAGTTGATCTTCACCGACGCCATCGCGTTGTCTTTGCCCGGATCCTGCCGGAACAGATATTTCACCGCGTCGTCGCTGTTCCAGTTGATCGACTGAGGCGGAATCTCGTTCCCCTGGTGATCGAAGATGTGGATGTTGGCCTTCTCCAAATAGGTCGGATCCTTCTGCATCAAGGGAATGATGTCCTTGCGCACGATCGAAGCCGGAGCATGCCAATAGGGATTGAGGTTGAGATTGATGATCTTCGATTCCAGAATTGGTGTCTGGCGATCGATCTTGCCGACGATCGCCGTATGCCGCTGCACCACCTGGCCGTTCTCGACCGCCTCGATCGCCGCCGCCGGAATGTTGACCATTACGAAGCGCTGGCCGAGATCCTTCGACACCATCTGCTGCAGCCGGCCGACATTGATCATCAGCTGGTTCAGCCGCAGATCCGCAGGAACGTTGATGGCCTTATACGTGTATTTCGACACGACGCCGTCCACCGGCAGACCGTGGCGCGCCTGGAACCGCTTCACCGCCGCTTCGACATAGGTGTCGAAGGCCGTCGACATGCCGAGGCCTTGCGCCAGATCGCCAGCGATGGTCAGGCGCTGGCGCAAAGCCGGGACGGCCTGAGAATCAACGCCGATCCGCAGCGTGCCGACCTCGGGCACTTGCGGCCAGCCGCCCGATGAGACGATGCCCTGATAGGCGTTGACCGCCGCTTGGGTCGACATCAGCGTTGCGTTCGAGAAGATCGGCGTCGCCGAAGAGACCTGCCGAGCGCTGATGCCGCGGGTGTCGAACTGATCGTCCCAGTTGCCCCGGCTTGGGGCATTGAGGATCTCCGACAAGGCGTTCTGCGCGAACGCGCTGCCCGGCGCCATACCGAGGCCGACCGCCGCAGCACCCAGCAGAAACTGTCTGCGCGTCGACGCCAGAGTGTCGCGATCGGCCGCTCTCGTCATGCAATTCCCCCTTCAGGTCTCAGTCTCGCGCAACGGCGCGTGCGCGGCTTTCCACCAGCAATCGGTCAATCGAAGCGTGTATCCCCGCGCCACTTCGCCGATTTGTCTGAGAACAATCCACCGTAGTCGTCGTCTTATCCGGGTTAATATGGCTAAAGCGTGAAAAAACCTCAGTCACCGCGGCAGCTTTGAACAAGCTCACGTGAAGAGCATGTGTTCGCCTTGGTGGCGCGCTGCGCGAATTGCCGTTTCTGCCGATCAGCCACGCGGCCATCCTACTCGTCGATAATGACCGTCGCCCGGCCCGCGACGCTGGCATCGCGATCATGCCGTTGCCTTATGGCAGTCCGGGCCAAGGAGCGCTATGGCTGTCGACGATTGTGAAAGATCGGTGGCACAGGGAGAAACGCATGCTGCAGAGCGCCAAGGGGCTGAACGGTTGCTTCAGCGCGCCGCACACGGCCGCAGCTCTTGCCGGACAGGCGATTCTCGCCAAAGGCGGGACGGCAATCGAGGCGATGGTCGCCGCCGCGGCGGCGATCGCCGTGGTTTATCCGCACATGAACGGGATCGGCGGCGACGGCTTCTGGCTGATCGCGCGTCCCGGCGAGCCGCCGATCGCCATCTCCGGCTGCGGCCGCGCCGCCGAGCGGGCGACGCCCGAATGGTTTGCCAACCATGGCCACACCGCGGCGATCCCGACGCGGGGGCCGCATGCGGCCTTGACCGTACCCGGCACCATCTCCAGCTGGCAGCTGGCGCTTGAACAGGTCGCACCGGATCGGCGGCTGCCACTGTCGGAGCTGCTCGCTTCGGCCATCGCGCTTGCCGAACGTGGGATGGTGGTGACCGGCAACCAGGCCGCCTGCACCACGGCGAAACTCGACGGGTTGAAAGACGTCCCCGGCTTCGCCGAGACCTTCCTCATCGACGGCGCGCCACCGCGCGAGGGCGACGTCCTGCGCCAGCCGGCGCTCGCGCGCACGCTGCAAGCCCTCGTCAGCGACGGGCTCGACAGCTTCTATCGCGGCCCGATCGCCGACGCCCACGCCGCCTATCTCGAAGCGCTCGGCTCGCCGTTGCAACGCTCGGATTTCCAGCGCTTTGCCGCCGAGATGGTGGAGCCACTCAGCGTTTCGCTCTCGGCGGGACAGGTGTTCAATCTGCCGCCGCCGACGCAAGGCGTCGCCTCGCTGATGATCCTCGCCCTATTCGACCGTCTGAAGGTGGCCGAAGGCGAAGGCTTTGATCACGTCCACGGGCTGGTCGAGGCGACCAAGCAGGCTTTCCTTTTGCGCAATGCCGGCCTCGGCGATCCGGACGTCATGGACGAACCGGCAAACACCTGGCTTACCCCGGAGCGGCTCGACGCGCTCGCCGGCCGAATCGACCGGAACAAGGCGATGTCCTGGCCGGTCGTCGCCAAACCGGGTGACACGGTCTGGATGGGCGCCGCCGACGCGCAAGGCACGGTCGTCAGCTTCATTCAAAGCGTCTTCTGGGAGTTCGGCTCGGGCGTCATCTGCCCGCAGACGGGCGTGTCGTTCCAAAACCGCGGCGCCGGCTTCTCGCTCGCCCCGGGTCCGAACCAAGTCGGCCCGGGCCGTCGTCCCTTCCACACACTCAACCCGGCGCTCGCCCGGATGAACGATGGCCGCGTCATGGCCTATGGCACGATGGGCGGCGAAGGCCAGCCGCAGACCCAGGCGGCGTTCTTTTCGCGCTATGCCCTGTTCGGCTTGGGCCTGCAGCAGGCGGTGACGGCGCCGCGCTGGCTGCTCGGCAAAACCTGGGGCGATCAAACGACGACCCTCAAGCTGGAGAATCGTTTCCCGCCGTCCCTCATCGACGCACTGCGCGCCGCCGGCCACGCGCTTGAAACCATCCCCGCCTTTTCCGACATGGCCGGCCATGCCGGCGCCGTCATACGCCATCCCTCCGGTGTGCTCGAAGGGGCGAGCGATCCGCGCGCGGACGGCGCAGCCTTGGCGTTCTGACCCCTCCATCGCTCCTGCGCACTGACGACAAAACAAGAAGCTGAGAACCAATATGCGCCTGCCAAAAATCGATATGTTCGTGGTCGGCCTCGCGGCCATGGTCGGCCTCGCGATTCTTTGGCCCGAGGGCGGACGGACCGGTGGCCTGCTGCATTGGGACTATGTGACGACCTACGGCATCTGCGGCGTCTTTTTCCTCTACGGCCTGACACTCGCGCCAGAACGCATGCGCGCCGGCCTGACCCGCTGGAAGGCGCATATCGCGGTGGTGATCGCCACCTTCGGGCTGTTTCCGGCGGTGGTGCTGGCGGCCGAATGGGCCTTTCCCCATCTGCTGCCCAAACCCGCGATGATCGGCTTCTTCTACGTCGCCGCGCTGCCCTCGACGGTCTCCTCGTCCGTCGCCATGGTTTCGCTCGCCAAGGGCGACGTTCCGGTGGCGATCTTCAACGCCACCTTGTCGGCCCTGCTCGGCGTCTTCATCACCCCGGCTCTGATGGCCTGGTACATGCAGACCAGCGGCGCGCCGGTGCCGCTGCTGCCGACGATCCTCAAAGTCGTGCTCCTGGTGTTGCTGCCGATCATCGTCGGCCAGGTCGCCCGCCATTGGCTCGCGGGCTGGGCCAAGGCCCATTCCGGCTTCATCAAGCGCGCCGACCGGGCGATCATTCTCGCCATCGTCTATGGCGCCTTCTCCAATTCGGTCCATGATGGGGTCTGGGTGCGCAACGACCCCTCGATCGTCGCCGAGATCGCGGCCGGCACCATCGCGCTCTTCGCCGTCGTCTACACGCTGACGATCGCGATCGCCGCCGTGCTCAAAATGGACCGCGGCGAGGCGATCGCAGTGAAATTCTGCGGCTCGAAGAAATCGCTGGCGACGGGCGTCCCCCTCGCCCCGGTGATCTTCGCCGGACGCCCGGATCTCGGCCTGATCATCCTGCCGATCATGCTGTTTCATTTCTTCCAGCTCTTGATCGTCAGCACGATCGCGACGCGGATGTCGAAAGCCGCGGACGAGGCCCCGGCCGCCCAAACGGCTCCCGTCGCAGAAACGACGATCAGCACCGCCGCGGCCGATCAATCCCGCTGAGGCGCGCAAAGGCCGGGCGGCGCGGCCCGGTCACAGGCCGCTCGGCCAAAGCCGGGGCAGCGTCTCAAGCCGCATCACGCCGTTGCGGCAAGGCAAGTCTCTTTATCCGCCGCCGCAATAGGACCCGGCCGGCCGAGGAAATAGCCCTGCCCCGCGTCGCAACCGATCCGGCGGAGCAATTCCAGCTGCGAGGCGCTCTCGATGCCCTCCGCCAGGATCGAGATGTTCAGCTCCCGGGCGATCATCATCAGCCCTCGCAGGATCGCCATCGACGGCTTGTCGGTTTCGGCAGTCGCCACGAAGGATCGATCGATCTTGATCCGGTCAAGCGGCATGTCTCGCAGATGGGCGAGTGAGGAATAACCGGTGCCGAAGTCGTCCATGGCGATCGACACGCCCAGCGCCCGCATGGCGTTGAGGACCATCGCGATGTGCTTGCCATCCTCCGCAATCGCGGTTTCGGTCAGTTCGACTTCGAGACGATGGGGCGCCACGTTGCTCTCGGCCAAAGCGCGGGTCAGATGCGACAAGAGCCGGGGCGAATGGAACTGCACCGCCGAAATATTGACCGCCATATAAAGCTCGGCCGGCAATTTCGCCGCCTGCCGGCAGGCTTCCTCCAACACCCAGGCGCCGATCTCGACGATCTGCCCGGTCTCCTCGGCCAACGGTATGAACTGCGCTGGAGAAATCGGGCCGAGCACCGGATGCTGCCAGCGCAACAACGCCTCATAACCGATGAGCCGGTCATCGTGCTTCAGCGAATGGACCGGCTGATAGACCAAATGGAACTCGCCACGGGCAATCGCCACGCGCAGATCAACCTCAAGCTGGGCGCGCGCGGCGATTTTCTCGACCATGCCAAGACAGTAGCGGCTGAGGCGATCGCCGCCCCGGCGCTTCGATTCGTAAAGCGCGATATCGCAGAACCGCATGAGTTCGGCAGCGTCTTTGGCCTCACGGGTCGAACACAGGCCGATGCTGCAGCCGACGGAAATCTCATTGCCGCCGATCTGGAATGGCTGGCTGATCTGATCGAGGATCTCCTCGGCGATGGCCGTCGCGGCTTCGAGATCGCCATAGACCAGAACCGCCATCTCGTCGCCGCCGAGCCGAGCAACAAAGCCGGCCTCGCCGGCGATCTGCGACAGCCGCCCCGCGACCTCGATCAACAATTGATCGCCAACGCCGTGGCCGTAGGTATCGTTGATGATCTTGAAGCGATCGAGATCGAGCAGCAACAGCTTGAAATGGTTGTTGGGCTTGAAATCGTCTTCGAGCCGTTGCAACAGGGCCCGGCGATTCGGCAGACCGGTCAGCGGATCCCCATAGGCAAGCTCGGCGATGCGGCGTTGGGCCTCGCGCTGAGCCGAGACGTCGTCGAAGGTCAAGACGTAGCCACCCCCGTCGACCCGCCGCAATTCGACCTCCATGATCCGCCCGTCGTCCATCACATATTCGATGCTCTCGCTGTCTGCTGCCGACGTCCATAGTCGGGCGCGCTCGATTGCCAGTTTCCGCCGGTCCTGCGACCAGCCCTGCGCGTCGCCGATCGCCGCGATCACCTCGCTATGGGACATGCCTTGGCTGAGAATGCCGGGCTGCAGCCCTGTGATTTCGAGATACCGCCGGTTGAACAGCTGCAGCGAACCGTCCTCGCCGAAATAGACGAGGCCGTTCGACATGTTATCGAGGGCGGCGGCAAGGATTTCCGCGTGGCTGCGTGCCTGCGCCTGAAAGCGCCGCGAGGTGACAACGCCGAAGAACGCGCCCAAAAACAGCACTGTCGTGCCCGCCGCGGTGAAGATCGACAACATCGTGTTTTCCTGCGGCAGCACCAGGCGGCTGCGGAGCCCGACGAACTCTGTTCCGGCGATGGCGACGAAATGCGTGCCGGCAACGGCGATCGTAAAAGCAAGGCCGGTGATGAGCCAGATCGGGCCCTTGCCGACCGGCAGCGCGCCCACGAGGGCGAGCGTGCCAGCGCCGACCAGACAGGCCAGCATGACCGATTCCGGCGAGGAGACCGGGACACCGATCAAAAGCCCCGCCATACCGGTGAAATGCATCCCTGCAATACCGAGGCCGGACAGTGCGCCCATAACGACACGCGCGACCCGGTTGGCCAAAACTGCCGACAGCGCAAAGGGCAGCCCAGCCAGCATGATCCCGACCAGCGCCGAGACAGCCGTGGTCCATCCCCCAAAGCTCAGCATCAGATCCGGTCGATAACCGAGCATGGCCACGAAATGGGTGGTCCAGACCCCGATTCCGGCGACGACCACGGCGCCGGCCAGCAGGCTTCGCCGCGGGCGCCCGGTGGCCAGAACGGCAAGCTGCAATAGTGTCGCCGAGAGCCACCCCGCAACGAGGCAGATTGCCAGAGCGGTGGCGACGACACCGAGGGAATGGTCGGCAGCAAGTTGGGCGAGCGTCACGATCATTCCGCAACGTTAGAAAATCAGGTTAAATTTCTCCTGAACAAACTGCTCGCGCGCGAAAAATTGCAGGACACAATAGGCCGGCACAGATCGATTGGTGGCATCTGATCGGCAACGCGCCGACGGATTCGCCGCGCCGGGGCCGAGAGGCGCGCGAGAATTTGCCCCTATTTCGTCGCTCCCGCGGTCAAGCCAGAAATGAATTTTCTTTGAAAAACCATATAGATAACGACCAAAGGGGCGATGACGATCACCGCGCCGGCAGTAAGGACGGGCGTGTTGACCGTGTAACGGCCCTGGAAGAAAAGCATGCCGATCGGAAGCGTGCGGTAGCTGTCGTCGTTGACCAGAATCAGCGGGATCAAAAACTCGTTCCAAGTCCAGATGAACAAAAAAACGCCAAGCGTCGACATCGCCGGTAACATTAACGGCACAATGACCCGGCGCAGGACATAGGCGCGCGTGGCACCGTCGAGAACCGCAGCCTCCAGAATATCCTTCGGCAATTGTTCCATCGCGCTCGCCATGAAGATTGTCGCGAAGGGAATCGACAGTGCGATTTGCGGCAAGATCAGCGCCGCGTAGGTGTTGATGAGCCCCGTGTATCGCATCTCGTAATAGAGCGGAATGATGAAGGCTTCGACCGGCACCATCATGCCAAATGCCAACAGCGCAAAAAGGAAGCGTTTGAAGGGTAAACTCAAAAATGCGAAGGCGAAGCCCGAGAGGGTGCCAAGAAAAATCGAGACGATCACCACCGGAAAAACGATGAGCACCGAATTCAGGAAATAGACGCTGAAGTGCCCGTCGACCCAGGCGCTCGCGTAATTCTCAAAATGCGGATATTCGGGCAGCACGAAGGCACCCTGCATGAGGTCCGGACGGCTTTTTAGCGATGTGAGGATTAAAAGCCCGAACGGCACGACCGTCACCAGCGCGAACGACCACATAATGATCCGTGTCGGCCAAACCGTCCGGCTGAGACTCAAACCGCCGCTCATGACGTGCCTTTCCCACCGACCGGCCGCACCAGGCGGTGGACGGCATAATTGACGATAAAGACCAAAACCGCACCGACAATGGCGACGGCCGCGCCGTATCCGTAGCGGTTAAGCTGAAAGCCAAGCTGGTACATGTAGAGGTTCGGAACGAGCGTTGCGTTGGACGGGCCGCCGCGCGTCATGGTGAAGATGAGATCGAAGCTCTTGATCGACTGGATGATCGTCAAGAGCAGCGCAATCCGGATTTCCGGCAAAAGCAGCGGCAAGGTGATGAAGAAGAAGGTGCGGGGCCCCTTGGCGCCGTCCACTTTTGCCGCCTCGAAGAGCGACGGTTCGATCCGCTGCATGCCTGACAGGAACAGGACCATACAAAAGCCGAAGAAATACCAGCTCGCGACCATCCCCACCGCCGGCAGCACAAAGGTGAAGTCACCAAGCCAGGGCAAGGCGTATTTGCCGAGACCGGCGAGCTTCAAGGCCTGATTAAACGGGCCGAAGGCCGGATTGTAGAGCCAGTGCCAGATGATTCCGAGGACCGCCGTCGGCATGATATAAGGCAGAAAAAGCAGCGTCCGCAACGCGAGCTGTTCTTTTTGTCGAAATCTCCAGACGATCGAGGCGAGAACGATTCCGGATGAAATCGGAATAGCGCAGTAGAAAATCAGAAAAATTGCATTGTTTTTTAAAGATACGTAAAAAATATCGTCGCTGAAAAGTTTGATATAATTTCCAAAACCCACCCAATCAGGCCAAGCGATGCCATTCCACTGCGTTAAACTGATTCCAACAGCAGCGATAATGGGCCCCATAACCAGCGCGAAATAGATCAATAGAGCCGGCAGAACATAAACGAGATTCTTGCTGGGTCTGGCGTCGAGTGGGGAGAGCTTCATACGGGTTTTCCGGTTGATCGGCTTTCGGCCGATGCACGTCGGGATCACAGCATGCGGTGGGGCCGTGCGCGTGTGGCGAAAACGGAGACGGGCATTCGGATCAAAACACGCGAGGAGATAAAAATTGACGGTACATCGGCATCACTTTGATCAAAGACAGCCGGCTTCCGCAAAAAGCCTTGAGCGCCACTTTCCAGGCGCCGTGTCATTGTTGGCCGTCTTGTCAAACCGCATCATTTTTCGCCGTCGCAACGCCACCGTATCGGCCCGAAAATCGGAATCGATTTTCGACAAAGTACGGTGAGTCAATTCAAAGGCTTAGAGCGACCTTTCTGCGTCCGATAGGACGCAGGGCGCTCTAAAAGACGGCGTCGCGCCTGCGCTGCTGGCTGGAGGCCTATTGCCAACCGGCCCGGCCGCTTCCGCCGCCGTCTGGGGCGGCGGAAGCGACGCGTCGCTGAAGCCCTTTACTTGCTCTTTCTACTTGCTCTTCATGTAGGCTTGGTAGTCGGCATCAAGCTTGCCGATCAGCTGCTCCGGCGTCTCCTGACCGGCCAGCAGCAGTGGCGTGTTGTCGTCGAAGGTCTTCAGCATGGTGGGGCTTGACCAGTCCGGATAGTGGCCGAGCGCGTTGTTCTTGTTGAGCGCCGTCCAGATCGCGATGCCTTCCTTCAGAAGCGGCGGAACCTTGATATCCGCAGTGGCCGGCACCGAAGTTGCGGGCAGATAGCCCGCCTTGGCCCAGGTGACCGCCGCATCCTTGGAGACCATGTAATTGATATACTCGGCGGCAAGCTTCGTCTTATGCGCTTTTTTGGCAATGCTCGTGATCGCCCAGGCCAGATCGACGCCACCGACGGAGAGCGGATGAGTAACCCCCTTGGGCGCGGGAATCGCCATGAAGTGAATGTCGGGATTGGCCTCCATCTCGCCGAAATACCAGGTTCCCGAAATAAGGAACGCACCTTGGCCGGCAACGAAAAGCTGCACGGCATCATCACCGGAAATCCCTTGATAGCCATCGAAGAAATAGCCGTTTTGCGCCCAGTTCTGGACGATCTTTGTGGCCTGCAAATTGCCCGGTGTCTTAAAGGTTCCGCCGTGGCCATAGACGAGATCATCGAGTGCCTTGCGATTCGAGGCGTCGATATGCGCCTGTGAAATGCCGGCCAGCATGTGCAGCGCCAGATGCCCCTTGGACGTGCCGATCATGAAGGGCGTCTTGCCGGCGGCCTTGACCTTGTCGGCTGCGGCCATGAAATCAGCGAATGACTTGATCGGCAGTTTGACGCCCGCCTCTTCCAGCACCTTTTGATTGTAGTAGACGCCGACGATCTCGCCGAGCGAAGAGATGCCATAGGTCGGACCGACGCCAAATTCGCCCTTGTCCGACCAGCGGTCGCGCTCCAGCAGACCATCGGACTGGCTCTCGGCCCAACCATATTGCTTGATGAAGGCATCAATCGGTTCGAGCAGATGTTGCTTGACCATCAGGCCCATGGCTCCGGCGCCCTGATTGACCTTCGTTACGTCCGGGCCATCGCCCGACGAGACGGCGAGCTTCAAAGTCATGTTCAAATCCGTGAAATCCCGCACGGTCCGGTCGAGTTTGACGTCAGGATGCGCCTTCGTGAAATTGCCGTTCAGCTCCGTCATCACGGCGGCACGTGATTGAGAATCGTGATCGTCCCAGACCGTCAGGGACGCAGCATGGACCCCGGTCGAAAGGCCGAGCATGGCGATACAGGCAAGAATACCGCCCCTCCTCGACTTCGGCGACAGGCCAAGCGAAAGTATGCTGTCGAACATCGGTTCCACCTTTCTGATTGGGTCTATCCATTTTCTTCGTTTCGGCCCGCCGGCACTTTCGCCGACGAACCGCCATGCTGCGCTGGGCCTTTACCGGTCCGGCGAATTGCTGCTAAAGCTCGCGTGTCCGGTCGTCATGATCGCGCATTGTCTGAATTTCGGCCCGACGCGCCCGTCGGCAGCGTCAATCGACGCAAGGCCGGGCACGCCATGGCTGGCAAACAAGTCACCGTTGAAATGATGCCCCGTTCCAGCTGCTGTCGTATCCGCCCAGCCGTCGACGACGACGCGGACGCCCTCTTCGATATCTGCCTGAAGACAGCCGACGCCGGCGCTGATGCGAGCGCCCTCTTTGGCGATCCGCGTCTGCCCGGCTACATCTGGTCGGTGCCCTATCTGAAACTTGCGCCCGAATTCGCTTATGTGCTTGCCGACGGCCTGCGCACGATCGGCTACGTCCTCGCGGTAGCGGATACGGCCCGGTTCGAAGACGAGCTTGAAAAAACCTGGTGGCCTCAGGTGCGTCGCGCGGTGGCCGACCTGCCACCCCGACGGCCGAATGATGCGCAGGCGCTTGAGCGGATCGCCGCGCCGCGACGAAGCCCACAATGGCTGCTCACCGATTATCCGGCGCATCTTCACATCAACATTCTGCCGATCAGGCAGTCTTCTGGATGGGGGCGCAAGATGGTCAACAAGACGCTTGACGCCTTGTCGTCGGCCCACGTGCCGGGCGTCCACGTCGGCCTGCACCCCCTGAACGAACGAGCACGGAGCTTTTACAGCCATCTCGGTTTTGAGAATGTCAGCCGCGATGGTCATATCCTTTATGCGCGCCGGCTCCCGGGGCACGAAGGCAAGGCGGGGTGACGGTCTGCCGTTCATGACTGACCCTCCGCATTCACAGCTTCGAGGCCGTATTTGAGAACGACGGCGGCGGGCATGGCGCTCCAGCCCTGAAGCAGGGATCCGCGCCCATAGGGGGGCGAGAAATATTCCACCGCCCCCGCCCAGCCGTTGGCAAGGCAGGTCTCCCACCAGCGCGTCAGGGCATAGCGTGCGCCGCCCAGGCCACGGCGCAGACGTTCTTCCGCATAAGCGCCGTCCCAATAGGGCCAGTCAGAACCGTTGTGATAGCGGAAATGGAAGGCCGTCTTGGAACGCGTATCCTTCGCCCGCTTGAAAGGCGGATAGGCGCAAAGCACCCCCCAGTCGCCGTAGGGCTGTTCGCTATTGTGGCGCGATTCGAGGACCTTGCCGAAGGCATTGAGCAGGCCGATGGCGCGCTCGGGCGAAATTGCGTCGTAACGGGCGAGCGTGACGCTGTCGAGGACGAGATGATCTTCGACGAAGCCGTCTGGGGCAATGTAGTCGGCATAGCTGCCGCGCTCGGAAACAAAGAGCCTATCCTCGACTTCCGCACGCGCCTTCGCCGCCACCTCACGCGCCTTTCCGGCAAGCATCGGGTCGTGGTCGGCGCCAAGTTTTGCCACCGCGTCCAGGCTCCCGACGAAAAGGCCGAGGTCGTAGGAAACGAGGCCTTCGCGATAGACGTTGTCCGCCCAGTCTCGATCGTTCCGAGGCTTCAGCGGAAGCACGCTGTCCCGCCCCGCAAATCCGAGATAGCGCTCGATAATCGTCGCAACGATCGGCCAATGCGCCTGCGCTTCGGCAATATCGCCGGTCGCCTCGACATAATCGCCGAGAAAAAGGATGAAGAAGAGCGGGCTATCGAAATGGTCGCTCCACCAATCGCCCGGTCTGTTGTGATGGTCGGGAAAGGCCTTGACGCGCTTGCCCGGATTGGCCCTGCAATCGGCGACGAAACGTTGCCAGGCTTGTGATTGCGCCGGTCCTGTGAGAATCACGCCGCTCGGCGCCTCACCGTCGGGCTGGATGCCTTTCGCCAGGAGCCGGATTTCCTCGCGCACGGCCTCTGGCGCGAGTCTCAGGAGCGCCTGCATCGTCCAGTAGCCGTCACGATAATATGTCCGTGCCGGCGCGCTATAGGCTTGGCCCGCCGCCAATCCGGCAAAGGCGCCATTCTCATCCTGCCGGATGCTCGACAAAGCCGCATGCACCCCCTGCACGACCATACTGCGGAGAAGCGGATCGGCCTCCGGAGCCGCGTCGCAGCGCATGGCATAATCCGCCGCCTCGGCGACGATCTGTTCATTCGAAAGAGCAAATGCGCCTTCAGCCTCTGCCAGCGACGCTCCGACGGCGATCCGCAGGTCGGCCCCGTCCGTCTCGACGATGACCACGCCCCAGCCGATCTCTGCGGTTCGGCGACCTTTCGTTCTTGTGACCTTGGCTTTGGCGGCCTCGCCGGTCGTCTCATGCCACCAGGCACAGCGGCGGGCCGGATGAAGTGATGTCAGCTGCGCCCCTGTGATCAGCAGGATCGGCTTCGACTGGGCGACATAGATTGCACCATTCGCCGCAACGAGCCGGTTGGGGCCGTAGACATAGGGGGCGCAAAGCGACGAAAATCGCACCCGCCCAAGGCTGCCCGACGCCCAGAGAGCCAGATCGACATAGCCTTCCGGGCTGACGTCCGCCTGCAGTCGCGGCGCCATGATCGGCAGGAGAACCGGATGCGAGGTGGTGACTTCGCCTTCGGGCGTCGGCTTCATCATGGGCGTGTCAAAGGCCAGTCGGTCGATGCGGCGCCGCAAACGCCTGAGCAAACGGATGCGCAAATTGCGACAAATGCCCGCTGCACCGCTCCCGTCGACCGCGCGACGAGGCGACAACAGATCAGGCCTGCGGCAGTGTCTGGTCCGGCGCCAGAGGTGCGCAGAGCGCAATACTCCCGCTGCACACGTTCCGGCATCGCACGTCTCCGCAATTGCGCGTTTGTAAGGCAAGCCTAGAGAAACAGCACTCATTTGTCAAGGTAATGGACAAATCGTGTGAAAATGGCTAATCGACATGCCAGAACGCCGCTGTTTTGACGCTAAAACCGGCCTGTTTCGGCAAAGATGAGATTCCAAACGAACGAATTAGGCATAGGACCAGAACTAATTGAAGGCACAAATCCAAAGCGATGGCCATGATCGTTTCCGGTGAGCAGACACCGATAGCGCGAAAAATATCCACCCATGCCGTGATCCGAACGGTCATGGCGAACGGGCCGATTTCGCGCGCCGACATCGCCAAACGCACCGGCTTATCCAAACAGACGATTTCCGAAGTGGTGCGCGATCTGGAACAAGACGGGTGGCTGAAGCCGACGGGACGGACGGATGGACGGCCGGGCCGAACCGCCATCACTTACGAACTTGATGCCGCCGCCGGCCTCGCGGTTTCCATCGATCTTGGCGGCACCAAGATTGCCGCCGCCATTTGCGATCTGCTTGGCAATATCGTTGCCGAACTCAAAGTGCCGACCGATCGGCGTGGCGGCATCCACCTCGTCGAGCAATTCTGCCGCACGATCAGCGACCTAAACGCCCTCGCCGGAACATCGTCTGACAGCCTCCGCCTCATCGTCCTCGGCACGCCCGGCGTGCTCGATCCGGCGACCGGCCACATTCATGCAGCGCCCAACATTCCAGGAGTTGAGGCGATCAATCTGCGCCAGCTTCTCAGCGAAACGCTAGACATCCCCGTGATCATCGAAAATGACGTCAATCTTGCCGCCGAGGGTGAGCGGTGGAGGGGCCACGGCATTGACGTGGACAATTTCGCCTTCGTCGCGCTTGGGACCGGCACCGGCATGGGAATCATTGCCAACGGCGCTCTGCTGCGCGGCGCGCGCGGCGCGGCCGGCGAGATCTCCTATCTTCCGATCGGCGGCGACCCGTTCGACCCCGGCGGTTTCAATCTCGGAACGTTCGAAACCGCCGTGGGAAGTATGGCCATGACGCGTCGCTATGTCGGCTTCGGCGGACGCCAGGGCGCCACCGTGGCCGACCTGTTCAACGCGTTTGAATGCGGCGAACTCAGCGCCGTTGCGGCTATTGAGGAGACGGCGCGGCTGACGGCGCTCGCGATCGCCGCCATCGGCGCGACGCTCGACCCGGAACTGGTGATCATGGGGGGCAGCATCGGGGCGAGGCCCGAACTGGTGGAGGCCATCCGCCGCTACCTGCCACGCTGCACACCCGATCCTCCGCGAATTGAAATCAGCCATTTCGGCAATCGCGCCGCATTGATCGGCGGGATGGGAATCGCGGTCGATCACATGCACGATGATCTGTTCGGGGTCGATCTGGGAGAGCCATGAACGGGTGGCTGCAAAGGATCGGGAATTCTGGAAAATCGGAGACTGAGGGATGAAAGTCGGAATCGTCGGCCTTGGATCACGCATGGCGCACATGGCCCACTGCTTCAAGGCACAAAAGCCGGACTTCGAATTCATCGCCTTTGCGGATCCGGCGCCGGCGGGGCGCCGCCATCTGGAAGACATCCTCGGCCTGACACTCGCCGGCTACGCGGCACTGGAAGACATGCTCCGCAACGAGCGCCTCGACATGCTAATGATCGGCTCGCCCAATCACCTGCATATCGCCCATCTCCGCACCGCTCTTCAGACGGATATCCCGCATCTCTTCGTTGAGAAACCGGTCGTGATCAGCGAGGACGAAACCTTCGAGCTTCTCAAACTGATGCGCGATCACGACGGTCAGCGCCGACTGATGATCGGCCTCGTGCTGCGCTACTCCCCCCTCTACATCATGCTCAAAAACGCCCAGGCCAAAGGACAGCTGGGTGACATCGTCTCGATCGAGGCAGCCGAACATATCAACGGCTATCATGGCAGCTTCTTCATGCGGGATTGGCGCCGATATGCAAAATTTTCCGGCGGTTTCATGCTGGAAAAATGCTGCCACGACCTCGACCTTTATCAAGGCGTTGTTGGCCGGCGGGCCAAGTATGTCGCCAGTTTCGGCGGACGGAAAAGCTTCGTTCCGCAAAACCGCCCGGAGGTCCGGCCCAACTACGAAGCCATCGCGTTAGAGAAGGATCCAAGCGTCGCCCGGCGCATCGATCCGTTCAACCCGCGCTGGGGCGGAGGGGCCGACGATTTTGGCAGCGATGGCGACATCATCGACTACCAGACCGCACTCATCGAATACGAGGGAGGCGCGTCCTTGGCATTTCATACGAATATGAATGTTCCCGACGAATATCGTCGTTTCGCCGTCATGGGTACCAAAGGCATGGCCGAAGGCGATTTCATCCGCAACACCTTCAAGTTGACCGACGCCTTCACCTCCAGGACGATTTCAGACAACGCCCAGGTCGGTCAGGGACGAGCCAACCATTCGGGAGCAGATGACAAGATCGCGGCGGACATCGCCGCCTATCTCGATCATGGTTTTCCGCTGAAGGTCTCTGTGCTCGACGGGCTCGAGGCGGGCCTGACGGCGCTAAAGATCGACGAGGCACGACTTTCGCGCGCCGTGGTCGACATGACCGCCGTGTGGCAACAGTTCGACAGCTACTCTTTGACAACCCAAGCGTGATGCCCGTTGCGTCCGACCGGACGCAACACGGGACATGCAAATGACGGAGATTGAGTCGTGGGGCAGCTTGAAATGCTCGATGTGCGCAAGGCGTTCGGCACGTTGGAAGTCATCAAGAACGTATCGTTGAAGATCCAGGACGGCGAATTCGTCGTCTTTGTCGGCCCGTCCGGCTGCGGCAAGTCCACGCTTTTGCGCGTGATCGCGGGACTGGAAGAGATGAGCAGCGGAGACATTTGGATCGACGGCGCTCTCGTCAACGATCTGGAACCGGCCAAGCGCGGGATCGCCATGGTGTTCCAATCCTACGCTCTTTATCCGCATATGTCGGTCTATGAGAACATCGCCTTTCCGCTGCGCGTCGATCGGCTGCCCAAAGATGAACGCGATCGCAAAGTCCGCCGAGCTTCGGCTATCCTGAAACTCGACGAACGCCTCCATCACAAGCCCGGACAACTCTCCGGCGGCCAGCGTCAGCGCGTCGCGATCGGCCGGGCGATCGTGCGCGAACCGTCAGTGTTTCTTTTTGACGAGCCGCTGTCCAATCTCGACGCGGCGCTTCGAGCCGATATGCGGATCGAACTGGGCAAGCTCCACAAGGAGCTTGGCGCGACGATGATCTACGTCACTCATGATCAGGTCGAGGCTATGACCATGGGCGACAGGATCGTGGTGCTCGATCAAGGTGCCATCAGTCAGGTCGGTACGCCGCTGGAACTCTATCACAAGCCGGTCAATCTCTTCGTGGCCCAGTTTATCGGCAATCCGAAAATGAACCTCCTGCCCGTCACCTGCATCGCGGCGGACGCGCGTGGCGCCACCGTTGCGCTTGCGAATGGCGCCGTTCTGACGGTGCCCGTGAAACTCGCCGCCGGCCTCAAGGGAGCCACGCTGACCCTCGGCATTCGTCCGGAGCATGTCCGTCTTGGCACGGAGGAGGAGGCGTCGCTCGAGGTGACGCCCACGGTGATCGAGCGTCTTGGCATCCACACGCTCGTCTATTCCGATTTGGAGACGAGCCAGGACGCCTTTACCGCTCTTTTCCCCGGCATGGTGGCCGCACAAACCGGCGTCCGTCAAATCGTCGGCATCAGGGCCAGCGACTGCCACCTCTTCGGTCCCGACGGGATGGCTTTGGAGCGCACTGTGGCGGCACATGAGATCGACCCGTCGGCCCTGCCGATGGAAACCGCCGCGGTTTGAGCGATCGAAACATCCCGATTCACGAGACGCGCCGCCATTCGACGCTGGCTCCGAGAAAGATCCCCAATGAAAGTCCTCATCTTTCCAACAGCGTCCGAGGCCATCGCGTCCGTCGCGGACCGTGTTCTTGACGAAGTCAAGCGCAAGGCAAGCGCTGTCCTTGGCCTTGCCACGGGAGGCACGATGGAGGCTGTCTATGACCGTTTGGTTCTTCGCGCCCAGGTCGATGACGTCTCCTTCGCAAACGTCAAAAGCTTCAATCTCGACGAATATTGGGGCCTGCCACCCGACCACCCGGCGAGCTATCATACCTACATGCGCGAGCGCCTGTTCGAGCGGATCGACATCAAACTCGCGAACACGCGGCTGCCGCGGGGCGACCGGACGGACGCTGCCGCCGAATGCCGGGCCTATGAAGCCGCCATTGCAAACGCCGGCGGCATCGATTTGCAATTGCTCGGGATTGGCCGCAACGGGCACATCGGATTCAATGAGCCGACCTCCAGTCTCGCCTCGCGCACCCGCGTGAAGACACTGACCGAGGCGACCCGCCAAGCGAACGCCGCCTTTTTCGATCGGCCCGAACATGTCCCCCCTTGCGCGCTGACCATGGGGATCGGGACAATCTTGGACGCCCGAGCCTGTGTTCTTCTCGCAATTGGCTCGGCCAAGAGTGCTGCGGTGGCCAAAGCGATTGAAGGACCGGTTGCCGCCACTTGCCCCGCTTCGGCCCTGCAGCTGCACGGCGACATGACCATGGTCCTCGATCGAGAGGCCGCCGTCGGACTGACGCTGATCGACTACTATCAAAGCGTGCATCCGGACGGCGCGCAGATCGGCGCCGGCGATCCGTGCGCGCCGCCGGCCGCGTCACCGGCCACGGACTGAAACCGCTGCACAAACGTCCGCTCATTTGACGAACCGATCCGCATGTGCCCTGACCCAGATCTTCCCCGTCCCGACGACATCATCCTGCAAGAGACCGCGGGCGATGCGACCGATCGCATTCAGGCCGCCCTCGACCGAGCGCGCCAAGTCGGATGCCGGCTGATCCTCGGACCGGGCCGTTATCCAACGCGCGGCCTCGTTTTTAGAGCCGGAGCGCATCTTCATCTCAGCGAAAGCGCGATCTTGGAACCGGTCGGCGACTATGAGGCCTATGCCGAAACGAGCGTCGATGTCATCGCCGAGGACTCAGATCGTGCGATCCTCGTTGCCAAGGGTGCGAAGGACATCCGCATTTCCGGCCGGGGCGTGATCGCGGCGCCGTCCAGCGACTTCGTCGTCGGCGCGCTCGCCGATATGGGCACGCACCTGCCGGCACGCCTGCGTCCCCGTGTCCTCGTCTTCGACGGCTGCCGGAATGTCCGCATCGAAGAAATCTCCATCCGGCAGTCTCCGATGTGGACGTTGCATCTCGTGGCTTGCACGGATGTGGTGGTGCGCAACGTCGCCATTGAGAACGACCCCCGAATGCCGAACACAGATGGCATCGTGATCGATTCCTGCGTCAACGTCGCCATCGAACATGTCGATGTCGCCACGGCCGACGACGGCGTCGTGGTGAAGACGAGCCGGCGAACAGACGGCTCTCCGGTCGGGCCCTGTCGGAATATTCGGGTGCATGCAAGCCGGATCGAGAGCCGCAGCTGCGCCCTGAAGATCGGAACCGAGACCCATTCCGAGTGTGCTGAAATCACGTTCAGCGATTGCAGCGTTGTTGCCTCCAACCGCGCGCTTGGCATCTTCTCCCGCGATGGTGGCGAAATCCACAACGTCGCTTTCAGGCGCATTGCGGTCGACTGCAGCGAAACGCCGGACGGCTTCTGGGGCTCCGGCGAGGCGATCACCGTCAACGTTGTCGATCGTCGTCCGGAACGACCGGCCGGTGCCGTTCGCGACGTTGTTTTTGAGGATATTTCCGGTGTGATGGAGGGGGCCATCAACCTTGTGGCCCTCGGTGAAGCTGACATGTCTGGCATTGCACTGCGGCGCATCAACCTCCAGCAACGTCTCGGCAAGCTTGGAACCGGTTCATGCTGCGATCTGCGTCCCACCCGAGCCGACCTTGCGCCCGCGAAGGATGCAACCGGCCGCGCCAATGCCTATGTCAAGAATGCCCTTGGCGCCGTGGTCGGTCTTGTCGCCTATCCAGACGGGATGCCCGGCCTTTTTGCATTTCATGTGCATGACCTCGTTTGCGACGACGTTCATATCCACCGACCCGATCCGTTGCCGACGGGCTGGAGTCGGAAACGACAGATCATGACGTCGAAGGCATTCGTCTCGGACATCGGCAGCATCGTGTGGCCTGAAAATGGGAATTGATTTTCGGGACGCGCAATGCGCCGGTTCAACAAGATCGCGCGTCCTTTGTGCGTCCGACCGGATGCAGGGCGCTCTAAGCGGGATATCGCAACAGTCCATCCTGATTGAAGCCGGCCCGGCAGAGAGGCAATTGTTGGTGCCATCCCGCGGAGTGATGCCAACCATCAAACCCACTCGTTGGGCGCCCGCATCCTTGAGCGATGCATCCAATTTTTCGCGTGATCCTCGAATTGGGAGCCTTCGCGGAGACTTTGAACGGAGCGATGCGGGTTTGAAGGCAGAATGCGATCCAAGGAGCCCACGGAGGGTCCCAAACTCTGAAGGACGTTTGGCTTGGCCGCCCCTGCGCCCTTGCATCCCCCGTTTCCCTCGCCTAGACAGCGGCCCGGTTTCTTCGCAGACGATGGCAACAAGGGCGGGCGATGGCCGAACTTCAGACACCCTATTATCTGATCGATGAGACGCGGCTTGCGGCGAACATGCGCGTCATGGATGAGGTGCGCCAGGAGTCCGGCGCCAAGGTGCTGCTGGCGCTGAAATGTTTTGCCTCATGGGCGGTGTTTCCGCTGATGGCGCAGCATATGGATGGGACGACCTCGTCCTCGCTGTTCGAAGTCAAGCTCGGGCGTCGGCGCTTTGGCGGCGAGACCCATGCCTATTCCGTCGCCTATGCCGATCACGAGATCGACGAGGTGATCGCGAATGCCGACAAGATCATCTTTAACTCGATCTCACAGTTGCAGCGCTTCGAAGCGCAAAGCGCCGGGATCATCCGGGGCCTGCGCCTCAATCCGGGCATCAGCACCTCGGGCTTTGATCTTGCCGATCCCGCCCGCCCGTTCTCGCGGCTCGGCGAATGGGATGCGAATAAGGTCGAGGCCGTGATCGATCAGATCTCCGGCTTCATGGTCCACAACAATTGCGAGAACGCCGATTTCGACCGCTTCGACGCCTTGTTGAACACCGTCGAAGAGCGCTTCGGCCATCTCTTCGCCAAGGTCGACTGGGTGAGCCTTGGCGGCGGCATCCATTTCACCGGCGCCGATTATCCGGTCGCGACCTTCTGCCAGCGGCTGAAAGCCTTTGCCGACAAATATGACGTTCAGGTCTATCTGGAGCCCGGCGAAGCGGCGATCACCAAGACGACGACGCTCGAGGTCACGGTGCTCGACCGGCTGTTCAACGGTAAGGAACTCGCCATCGTCGATTCCTCGGTCGAAGCCCATATGCTCGATCTCTTGATCTATCGCGAGAGCGCCAAGCTGCAGCCGAACACCGGCCCGTTCGAGGCGATGGTCTGCGGCAAGTCGTGCCTCGCCGGCGACATCTTCGGCACCTTTCGCTTCGATACGCCCTTGGAAATCGGCGACCGCATCTCCATTCAGGATGCTGCCGGTTACACCATGGTCAAGAAGAACTGGTTCAATGGCGTGAAGATGCCGGCGATCGCGGTGAAGGGCCGCGACGGCCAGACGCGTTTGGTGCGCGACTTCACCTATGACGATTTCGAGCAGAGCCTCTCGTAAGGCGGAGCGAAACACCTCCTGAAGGGGAAAGATCCTTGATGAAAAAGAATGTCCTGATCATCGGCGCTGGCGGCGTGGCACAGGTGGTCGCGCATAAATGCGCCCAGCACAACGACCGGTTCGGCGCCATCCATATCGCTTCGCGCACCGCCTCGAAATGCGAAGCGATCGTCGCATCGGTGCGCGAGAAGGACGCGATGAAGGTCAAGGACGGGGTGATCGCCGCCCACGGGCTCGACGCGCTGGACATCTCTGCCACCGTCGCACTGATCCGCAAGCTCGACGCCGCGATCGTTATCAATGTCGGCTCGGCCTTCGTCAACATGTCGGTGCTGTCGGCCTGCATCGAAACGGGGGCCGCCTATATCGACACGGCGATCCACGAAGACCCGCTGAAGATCTGCGAAACGCCGCCCTGGTACGGCAATTACGAGTGGAAGCGCCGCGAGGCGGTGGCAAAGGCCGGCATCACCGCGATCCTCGGCGCCGGCTTCGATCCCGGCGTCGTCAACGCCTATGCCCGCCTCGTCGAGGACGAATATCTCGACGAGATTTCCTCGATCGACATCGTCGACGTCAACGCCGGCAGCCACGGCAAGTGGTTTGCGACGAATTTCGATCCGGAAATCAATTTCCGTGAATTCACCGGCGTCGTCTATTCCTGGCAGAACGGCGCCTGGCAGACCAATAAGATGTTCGAGATCCCGCGCGAATGGGATCTGCCGGTGGTCGGCAAGCGGCCGACCTATATGACCGGCCATGACGAGATCCATTCGCTCTCGGCGCGGTATTCCACGGCCGATGTTCGCTTCTGGATGGGGTTTGGCGAGCGCTATGTGCAGGTCTTCACGGTGTTGAAGAATCTCGGCCTTTTGTCCGAGCAGCCGGTGACGACGGCCGAGGGTCAGCAGGTCGTGCCGCTGAAGGTGGTCAAGGCCTGTCTGCCGAACCCGGCCGAGCTCGCCCCCGAATATGAGGGCAAGACGTGCATCGGCGATCTGGTCAAGGGCAAGAAGGATGGCAAGGACCGCGAGGTCTTCGTCTACAACGTCGCCGACCACAAGGACGCCTATAATGAAGTCGGCAGCCAGGGCATCTCCTACACCGCCGGCGTGCCGCCGGTCGCCGCCGCGCTGCTCATCGCCGACGGCACCTGGGACGTGAAGACGATGGTCAATGTCGAGGAGCTGACACCGAAGCCCTTCCTCAACCTTCTCGGCCAGATGGGCCTGCCGACGCAGGTGCAGGTCAACGGCGAGGAGGTCGCGGTCGATTTCGCCGGCTGAGCGAGCCGCCATCGAATGACACGAAAAAGGGCGGGTCCGCGGGATCCGCCCTTTTTCTTTGTCCCGATGATATCCCCTTAAAAGGGCTTCGCCATCATCACCCAATAGGTGACGAGCAGAAGAAGCAGCATGGCGACCGAGAGGCCGATCGCCGCGCCCTTTTGCCCTGCCGCATGTGCGCGCCGGCTGCGTGCGCCGAGGATCGGATAGAACACGAGGGTGGCAAGGCCGATCCAGGTAAAAGCCGAGCCGGCCCAATCTGGCCTCAGCCCCACCAGGACGAGGCCCAGAAGGCCGACGAGGCTCGTCACCGCAACGGCACCGATATAGACAACCTTGCGGATGCCGGTGACCATGCCGGCCGCGCCCGAGGGGCCGGCGAGCGCCACGCCGGTCCAGCCGAGCGACAACAGCACCGCCAGCATGGCGAGGCCGCCATGGGCCTTGATCAAGGTCTCGTACATGCTCGCCGCCTCGCTTGGAAAGATTTTAAACTGGCAAATGCATCCCACGCCGTAGCTGCCGCTGGCAAGTCTTTCGCCGCATAAGCCATCAAGGCGGGCTCATGCCACGCCAACGGTTGCGGCTCGCGGCGACGCCCAACCGTCAAAGAATCGGCACTCTGCGGGACCCGCATCACGGCGGCGGCCAGATCTTTTGACGCCGGCTTCACCCCTTCGGGATCACCGGCTTCAGCGCTTCGGGATCAAAGGCGGGGAGTCGTCCCGGCAGCAGGACGCCCGCGGCACCAGGGCGCCCCACTGCAGGGCGGGCGGTGGAAAACCTTTTCCTGCCGGATGGACTCTTCTCTTACCCTTCGTCAATTCTACTGCCGGGAGAACCGGCCCGCGGGCCGCCAACGGAGACGGGCATGGCGTATTTCGACCCAATCATCAATTTCGTGAACGACATCTTCTGGGGTTATATCCTCATCTACGGGCTTCTCGGCGTCGGTCTCTATTTCACCGTCCGTCTCCGCTTCATCCAGATCCGCCATTTCGCCGAGTATTTCCGCGTCGTGCGCGGCAGCCGGAGCGGCGACAAGGCCGGCATTTCACCATTGCAGGCGCTGACCGTGTCGCTGGCGAGCCGCGTCGGCACCGGCAATCTCGCCGGCGTGGCAGTGGCCCTGACCCTTGGCGGCCCGGGCGCGATCTTCTGGATGTGGATGGTGGCGATCGTCGGTATGGCCACAGCCTATGCCGAATCCACCCTCGCCCAGCTCTATAAGATCCGCAACGAGGAGGGGCAGTATCGCGGCGGCCCGGCCTTCTACATTTCGCGCGGCTTGGGCCTGCCCTGGCTCGGCGCGCTGTTCTCGATCAGCCTGATCCTCGCTTTCGGCCTGATCTTCAACGCCGTCCAGGCCAATTCCATCGCCGACGCGGTGGAAGCCGCGTTCGGCTTCGACAAACTCTCGATCGGCATCGGGCTCGCCATCCTCTCGGCGATCGTCATCTTCGGCGGCATCCGCTCGATCGCCAATGTCGCCGAGGTGGTCGTACCGTTCATGGCGATCGCCTATCTCGGCGTCGCGCTCTACGTTTTGATCGTTCACATCACCGAAGTGCCGGCGGTGCTGCTGCTGATCGTCAAAAGCGCCTTCGGCCTCGACCAAGCGGCGGGGGGCGTTGCCGGCGGCATCGCGGCAGCGATGCTCAACGGCGTCAAGCGTGGCCTGTTCTCCAACGAGGCCGGCATGGGTTCGGCGCCGAACATCGCTGCCGTGGCGACGCCGGATCCGCATCACCCGTCGTCGCAGGGCCTCGTCCAGGGTCTCGGCGTCTTCATCGACACGCTGCTGATCTGCACCGCGACGGCGCTGATGATCCTGTTGTCGGGCGTCTACACGCCAGGCCAGGAAGTCACCGGGACTGAGCTGACCCAAAACGCGCTGTCGGCCCATATCGGCGGCTGGGGGCATTATTTCGTGGCGGTGGCGATCTTCTTCTTCGCCTTCACCTCGATCATCGGCAACTATTCCTATGCCGAAAACGCCCTGACCTTCCTCGGTGCCGGCAATCGCATCGGCCTGTCGATCATGAAGATCGGCCTGCTCGGCATGGTCGTCTGGGGTGCGGTGCAGAAGGTGACGACGGTGTTCAACACCGCCGACGCTTCGATGGGCTTGATGGCGACGATCAATCTCATCGCCATCCTCGCGCTGTCGGGCACCGTAGTGAAGCTCACCCAGGACTATTTCCGGCAAAAGGCCTCCGGCCTCGAACCGCGCTTTGACAATGACGACTATCCGGAACTTCAGGGCAAGATCGACGGCACGATCTGGACCCACACCGGCGAAGCCGAGACGGTATGACACCAAGACCGCGGTCGGGCGGCCGCAAACGGCGCCGCCCTTCCCATCGCCGGCTCCCGCTTCTATGAGGTTCGCCTTGAATTGAACCGACCAGATTGCGGGAGAGGGCCATGGCAGAGGCAAAGCGGATCGACGGCAAGGCGGCCGCCGCGCGCATCATCGACATCGTCACGCGGGAGACGGCCACGCTGACCACCGCAACCGGCGTCGTCCCCGGCCTCGCGGTGGTCATCGTCGGCGAAGATCCGGCAAGCCAGGTCTATGTCGGCTCCAAGGCGAAAACCGCCAAGGCCTGCGGCTTCAAATCGATCAAGCACGAATTGCCGGCCGAGACCGGCGAAGCGGCGCTGCTGAAGCGCATTGCCGACCTCAACGCCGATCCCGAGGTCCACGGCATCCTCGTTCAGTTGCCGCTGCCCAAGCATATCGACGAGACCAAGGTGGTTCAGGCGATCGATCCCGATAAGGATGTCGACGGGTTCCATCTGATCAATGTCGGCCGGCTGTCGACCGGTGCGAGCGCCAAGGCCTTCGTGCCCTGCACGCCCGCCGGCTCGATGATCCTGATCCGCGAGGTGCTTGGCGACGATCTGTCCGGCAAGAGCGCCGTCATCGTCGGCCGCTCCAACATCGTCGGCAAGCCGATGGCGCAGCTGCTTCTGGCCGCCGACGCGACGGTGACCATCGCCCATTCGCGCACCCGCGATCTTGCAAGCGTCTGCCGCGGCGCCGATATTCTGGTGGCAGCGGTCGGGCGACCGGAAATGCTGAACGGCGCTTATGTGAAGGACGGCGCGGTCGTCATCGACGTCGGCATCAACCGCGTCGACGCCCCGGAAAAAGGCCATGACGAGGACGGTATGCCGAAGACCCGGCTGGTCGGCGACGTCAATTATGCCGACGCGTCCGAGAAGGCCGCGGCGATCACGCCGGTGCCGGGCGGCGTTGGACCAATGACCATCGCCATGCTGATGGCGAACACGCTGCGCTCGGCCTGTCGCGCCGCCGATGTCGCGCCACCGAAATTTTGACGGGACGGGCATTTAAGATGAATGTTCTGGAGCAACGCCCCAAAACTTTCACATTCTCGGATTCAAACAAAGCGCCCAGGATGACGGTTCGCCCTTCGAAGGGCGAACCGTCCGAGTCGCCTCCCCGGCAACTCCCGCCGCGGCAACGCATAAATCGCTGCTCTCCGTGGGCTTCCACCCTCATGTGCATACAGAAACCGTTGATCACCGGGTAGTGACGCAAAGCCGCTGTCCAAAGCTTTTGGCAACTCTCGTTAAGAGATCCCTAATTCATCCACAGGAAATCGCGCGCCGCAATCATCTCACAGCCGTTCGGCCAAAGCGTTGGATGGCCAACAGGTCTCCGGCAGCCCGAGCTTTTTCTCCGCCACGCCGATCGAGCGCCGGGTCTTGAAGCCGGCCAGACCATCCACCGCACCGACATCATAGCCCATGGCGACGAGCTTCTTCTGCAGCCGATAGACGTCGCCGCGCGTCATGCGGTCCGTCTTTTGCCAGCGGCCGACCAGCGGCCCCGCGCCCTGGACCCGATCGGCGACCTGACCGACGAACACGGCATAGAGATCGGAGTTGTTATAGGCCTTGATGACATAGAAATTGGGCGTCGCGACAAAGGTCGGGCCCAGCCGTCCAGCCGGGAACAGCAGATGGCCAAGCTTGCTCTCCTCGCTCGCCGGAAACCGCCGACCCGCAACACTTCTCACCCCGGCCTTCACGAGATCGGCGATGCGAAAATCGTGATCCGGCCCCTCGTCACGGCATGAGACCGACCTGGGGATCACCGCTTCAAAGCCCCAATCGCGGCCACGCTGCCAGCCCTCGGCCTTCAGATAGTTGGCGATCGAGGCCAAGGTGTCGGGGACCGAAGTCCAAATGTCGCGCCGGCCGTCACCATCGAAGTCGACCGCATATTTGAGGAACTTCGTCGGCATGAATTGCGGCTGGCCGAGCGCACCGGCCCAGGACGACTTCATCTCGGAGACCTTCAGATGACCCTCGGCGACGATCTTCAGCGCCGCCAGAAGCTCGGCCCGAAACATCGCCTTGCGGCGGGACAGGAACGCCTTCGTGCCCAAAACCTCGAACGCGTTCATCGGGATCTTTGCCCGGCCAAAGGCCGATTCCCGCCCCCAGATGGCGAGGATGATCGGCGCCGGCACGCCATAGCGCGCCTCGATCCTTGAAAGAACGCCGCGATAGCGTGCCAGCATCTGACGGCCGGTCGCAGCATTCGCTGCAACGGCGCGTTCGGAGAGATAGGCCGCGCCGCTCTTGAACTCAGCCTGGAAATTGATCTCGGCAACGGTGGTCTTGCCGCCGGGCAAGATCAGATCAGGGAGCTCGGTGTTCGGCTCCACCCCGCGAAATGCTTTATCGAAGATCGCGCGCGGAACGCCCTCCGACTTGGCCTCGGGCCAGATCTCGGCATTGAGGAAGGCGCGAAAATCCTGGTCGAGCGAGGCAGCCCGCGCAGATCCCGCGGCCAGCATCAGCGCGGCAATAATCAGGCGGCACAGACGGCGAAGCAGATGATCGATCATGGCCCTTGATAGCCTCTCGACTGCTCGCCCGAAAGCACCTGTTGGCAAGACGCGGCTGACGGCTCAAGCCACGTTTAGAGCATCGGCCCGACAATCGGAATCGATTTTCGGCAAAGCACGATGCGTCGATTCAAAGGGTTACAAGCGCCCCGCGTCCGATCCCCGCCTTGCTCACCGAAAAAAGGCCGCTGGATCGGGCAGATCCGGCGGCCAAGGTCAGGCAAATTTTCAGATCGCGACGAGCGGCTGGCTTCAGGTGTTCATCTTCCGCAGATCGTTGATGTAGTCTTTCGGCAAATGCAACGGGCTCGGGGTCTCGAAGCCCATATGGCGGGCAATCGTGCCGACGAAGGCGCTGCAGTTATAGGTCACCGCGTTCCAGACCGGGCTGCGGGCCTGGAGCTTGTGAATGTAAGGCACCAGCTCGTTGTACTGGGCGGCGGTCAGCGGGATCGTCCATTCGGCCAACAGATAGGCTTTCTCCGTGTCGCCGTCGCTGGCGCCAGTCTCGGAGGGGACCGGGATGACGTGGCCAAGCATATAGGGAATGACGCTGGTCGAGGCCGGGTGCAGGCCAGCGACTTCGGTCATGCTAGGGATCAGCACGCCTTTGGCGTCATAGGGCACACGGCCGTTCTGATCGAGCCGGCCGAAGACCACGAAGGTGTGGCCGTAGCTCTCAGCATTCCGGGCGCGGAAGGAGATGAAGTAAGGTTTGGCGAGATGCGACTGATCGGCCGCCTCCCCGGTCGGCGCAAAGGCCGTCTGCATCGCACCGCCGGTCTCGGTGACCGGAGCGCCGGCCATGACATGGGTGTTGGTGGAGGCCGTGGAGGTACATCCGGCAACGGCGAGGGTCAAAAAGCCTGCAGCCGCGAGCCGAAGGAAAGAGGGAAGCATTGAGCCGCCTTTCTCGAAAACGAAACAAAAGCCCGGTCAGCGTTCATCTTTCGGGCAACAGCCAAGGCGCATCCCGTTCCAAGATGCGTCGCGTGTCCGTCACGTCACGCCGTGAATGCCCCGGCGGGGGAGCACGTAGCGACATTCTCTTTGCCGTAGCCTGAAATCCGACCGAGACGTCGGGATACGAGAAATGCGCTGCAAACGTGTCGGTTCCGGGACCGACAAGATCAAGCGGCAAATTGCCGCCATTCCAAATGCGATTGGGGAAGGTCGCGAACGACCTTCCCCGGCAACCACGGGGGATTAGCCCTTGGTGACGTAGGCCGGCTCAGAGTAGGCCGGCTGAGCGACAGGAGCCTTGCCCTTGCCCTTGCCGATGCCCTTGCCCATGCAGCCAGCGAAGGTTGCGAGAGCGAAGCACGCGACCGATGCGATGATGACTTTCTTCATAGTAACTACCTATCAGTGCCTGACGGTTAATGCCGCAGTTTAAATTCCCGACGCGTTTGCGGCCGGTGCGTTCGGAACCTGTTGCTAAAACATGCTACCGGCAAGTGCGCAAATGCCACAGTACGGCTGGAACGTCTTAAAGCTACCCAGATGCCGTTAACATTTTGTTTCGGGATTGTTTTCCAAAGTCATGGAACCTTCGCGATATAGGCATTTGCGGCTTGCGCCTCGCGCTGCGGCACAATCACCACAGCGTTGTATTCGCGCCGCAATTTTTGCGGAAATCCGGCGATGAAACGTCAGCGAAAGATCGTCGCGCCGCCTATCGGCAATCGCACCACCCGCCAGCACTGCGCTCACCCGTAATAACAGCCTAAAAGCTCATCGAGCGAATCGCCGGGCCGCACCCCCGGGCCTTGCCGCGAGGCCGCAACGCGGCGTCAAGGAGACTCCGTGCCTCTCCGGCACAGCTGCTGCTGACGTTGCCCGTCAGCGTGTGATCGCGGATGGCGGAATTGGCTGCGCGATCGCGCCCGCGCCCCGTTCAGCGACCGCCGCCTCAGTGGTCACGGCCGATCCCGGCGGTCCGTCGATCACCGCCCGCGCCTCGCGCACCGCAGCCCGGTTCTGCTCGAGGATCATATCGCGCTCCAGCTCGATCAGCGTCTCGCCGGGCTTGCCGGTCGCGGCGGCGAACTTCTCGGCCAGCTCATTGCGGGTCGTATCGCAGCGCTGATAGGCGTTCTGCGCGACAACGTCGTCGGCAAGTCCGTCCCGCACCTGCTTGACGCTTTCATCGTAATTGCAGAAGGCGTCCGCCCGCAGCGCTCCGTCGAAGCTTTGCGTCACCGGCCCGAAACGTTCAGCGATCGCAGCTTTGCGCGCGGCATAGTCGTTGAGATAGGTCTTGCGCAGGGCGAGCCGGCACTGGGCGTAGACGAGTTCGCCGGGCCTGATCAAAAGGCTCTGGCAGTGGGCATCGTCCGATACGGCATTCGGGTCCATGACGTCGTCCATGCCGCCGCCGGTGACACAGGCCGAAAGGCTCCCCGCCAAAATGAATACCATGGCGACAAGAGCCATCACACGCGTCATGATCACGTCCATCAGTCAGCGCCCGTCGCCAAGCAATCCATCACGCCCCGATTCTAGGAGGCAAGACCGATCGCGGTTCGGGCCATTTGCGTTGTCAGGGGCCGAATTTCGATCGGTCCAGCGGCGACCATCGCGGCGGCACACCGTCCCGGCCGTCCGAGCCGACAGCGGAACCTCGCCGCGCAGAATACGGCGAAGGTGTGACGAGCGACATCAGCGTAACCTTGAGACGTCATTCAAGACTCTCTTTCTTGGCGATTGCCTTGCGCACCTCGTCTTCCAGCGCCGGCGTCGCCTTCTTGGCGGCGCAGGTCCGGGTCGGGCTGACGATCACCTGCTGTTCGAGATCGCCGGAATCTTGCGGGCAGACCTCACTGGCGATTTTCGGCGGCACCTTCACGGTCAACGGAATCTGCGAGACCTTGCGTGACAGCTTGGCGGCGATCGCGGTCTTCACCGTCCAATCCCCGAGCGATACCTCCACCGGCGCGGTCTTAGGATCGGAGGCAATCGGATCGTCGGACAGAGCGTCGAGGACCGCAGCGTCGCGCTCACCGGCGGCAGCCTGCGCCGCGCCGCCGGCGCTTGTCGCCGGCGCATTTGCCGCGTCCTGCGCGAAGCCCGCACCGCCAAGCATCAACAGCGCGAGCGCCACACAACTCAAACGCTGCATTTGCCGAAATGCTGCACGTCCCCTCATGGGAGATGGTTTCCTCTTTCTGCACCGTTCGCCCTGACCAAGACCGTCCGGCTTCATTCGCTCCATGGCGAAACGGGCGCAAGACCAACGATCAGGCGAACCGATTGATCCACCGTCAGGCACAAGGCTGGTGCTGCGAGCGCGAATGTCAATTTCCCGCCAGGCCCACGGCCGCGTGACATCGCCTGCAAGCCCCCAAGAAATCTTTATGGGGGCCGTCAATTTTTGTAACGGAAGTATCCGCGATAGACTTCGCCAATCATGCAATAGAACAGCGCCGTTCTTGCAAAATATCATGCCAGCCATGCCATTGTGCGACGCAGCATAGCATTATAAATGATGTTTATCGCAATTCATCACAGCAACGAGGGTCAACCATGCAGAAGACGATCATCGCAGCCGCCGTTTTCGGCCTGTTCGCAACCGCCGCCCAGGCCGAGGACTTCACCCCCGGTGCCGGCCATAGCATCAATCTCGGCGCCGTCTCCGGCGCCGCCTATTATACCGTCGAGTCCCAAGGCCTGCGGTTGGTGGCAACGCTCGCCGCCACCAACAACGGCGAGCCGGTGCGCTTCATCTCGACGCTGGCCGACGGCCAGTCGGTGACTCTTTCCGTTCCAGCGGTGAACAGCCATGACGCAAAGGAAATGACGTTTCGGCGCGCCGGCGATCGGGTCATCCTTGAGAAAGCGCCGGATCTGCGGGCCGCGCTGGCCAACTGATCTTTTTTCGCGCGGTCGACGGGTTACCCCGGATGAGGGTGCCAGCCGGGTTTGCGCCGCCGCCTTTACATCGGCACAATCGCTTTTCTGCAGCGCGCCTTTATGGCAGTCTGCAGATCATGATTGAGCCCGTGAGCGGCGCCGGCGACGCCCTGGTCATCGTCGATGTGCAGACCGACTTCTGTCAGGGCGGCCCCTTGGCGGTTCCAGACGGCGACGCCGTGGTGCCGCTGATCAACCGGCTGGCGCCGGCCTTTCCGGTGCTTGCCGTCACCCAGGACTGGCATACGCCCGCTCACGTCTCCTTCGCCTCAAGCCATGGCAAGCAGCCCTTCGAAACGGTCGAGCTGGCCTATGGCACCCAGATCTTGTGGCCGGACCACTGCATCATGGGAACGCCGGGCGCCGCGCTGCATCCGGATCTTTACATACCGAACGCCCAGATGATCGTGCGCAAAGGCTTCCATCCCGAGGTCGACAGCTATTCGGCCTTTCTCGAAGCCGACACGACCACCCATACGGGCCTTGCCGGATATCTGAAAGAGCGCGGCGTCACCCGCCTCTTCGTCTGCGGCCTGGCCACCGACTATTGCGTCGGCTGGACAGCGATGGATGGACGCAAGGCCGGCTTCGAGGTCGTGGTGATCGAGGACGCCTGCCGGGCGATCGATCTCAACGGCTCGCTCGATGCCGCTTGGCAGGCGATGGCGGATGCGGGGGTCACCCGGACGACGACCGACGCCCTTCTGAGCGCATGAGCCCCACCCTCCCGGCGATCTTCGCCCTGACCGGCGCCGGCGTCTCGACCAAATCCGGTGTCGAGACGGTTCGCGACAAGGGCTGGATATCGTCGACAGCGCAGCGGGCAGATCCCCCGACGCCGGAAGACAATGGCCTATGACATAGCGTGTGTTGTACACGGTCCGACAGACGCCGACCTCTTCGTTTCGTTCGCCACCTCCGGCGCGACCTATCCGACCGCCGGCTTCGTCGCCGAGGCCCGATCCGCCGGCCTTTGCATCCTCGAACTCAATCGGCCGCCGGTCGATGAACGCCGCTTTCGACAAAATGCGCCATGGCCCGGCCACGCGGCTGGCTCCCGCCTTCGTCGAAGACGTCTTTCCTGAGAAATCGCAGGATAGCCTCACACCAGCCACCGGTGCGACGCTAGGGAAATCAGACGAGAGGAACCGTTCCAAAGACAGTTGAAGTCACAATCTCGGGACGACGGTCCGGCGCGAAATGCCGCGCAGCCAAAAGGGGGTGTCGCACTGCGAGCCCTGCTTCTGACAAGACTGTGAAGCGGATACGCCGCACCCTTGCCGCCTTGCGTTTCGAAGCTCATGTGAGACCATCGACGCAGTTCAAAGGTGGCCGCGACGGGCCGGCACCGAGGCGATGATGATGCTGGCGGGAAGAGGCCGCGGCCCGCGCGTTACCCGAATCGGTTGGCGCCACCGACGCGGCGCGATCACAGCGCAAGTCTTTGAGGCACGGGATGTGACAGCAACCGCTCTTGATTCGCGCAGGTTTGACGGTGAAACTGTTTTGCAATGCGATATCGACGCATTCTGCCACAGGCGGGAATCGGCTGAGGCGAATAGTCTAGCAATCGCAACCGATGCGCAAGAGGGAAAAGCCCTGATCAAATAAATTTAATAACTGTTTTCAGATACTTGGCATGTAGCATAGGATGTCGACGGGACTGATCGGCACAACCTTTGGGCAAAGCCCGACGGGTGCCATGGCGAATGGAGGTGGGGATGACCGCATTGTTCGACCAGTACGCCAGGACCTACGAGCAGCGACGGGAAACCGTGATGTCGCTGTCGCAGTTTCTTGAAGGCTGCCGAAAGGATCCGATCCTTTATGCCGGGCCGCACGAACGGCTGCTCGCGGCAATCGGTGAGCCGGAGATGGTGGATACCTCGCAGGATTCGCGGCTCGGCCGGATCTTCCAGAACCGCACGATCCGCACCTATCGCCCGTTTGCCGATTTCTACGGCATGGAAGAGACCGTCGAGCGGATCGTCGCTTTCTTGCGCCAAGCCGCACAGGGCTTGGAAGAACGCAAACAAATCATTTACTTACTCGGCCCGGTCGGCGGCGGCAAATCCTCGCTCGCCGAGCGCATCAAATCCCTGATCGAGGATCAGCCGATCTACGTGCTGAAAGCCGGCGACGAGCTAAGCCCGGTGTTCGAAAGCCCGCTGGTGCTGTTCGATCCCGAAATCATGGGCGAGACGCTGGAGACCGAATACAAGATCCCGCGCCGGCGGCTGTCCGGCCTGATGAGCCCCTGGTGCGTCAAACGCCTCGACGAATTCGGCGGCGACATCTCGAAATTCAAGGTGGCGCGGCTGATGCCTTCGCGGCTGAAGCAGATCGGCGTCTCCAAGACCGAGCCCGGCGACGAGAACAACCAGGACATCTCCTCCCTCGTCGGCAAGGTCGATATCCGCCGGCTGGAGATGTACGCCCAGAACGACCCCGACGCTTACTCCTATTCCGGCGGCCTCAACCGCGCCAATCAGGGCGTGCTTGAATTCGTCGAGATGTTCAAGGCACCGATCAAGATGCTGCATCCGCTGCTGACGGCGACCCAGGAGGGCTCCTATGTCGGGTCGGAGAACATCGGTGCGATCCCGTTTACCGGGATGATCATGGCCCACTCCAACGAATCGGAGTGGAAGACCTTTAAGAACAACAAGAACAACGAGGCCTTCATCGACCGCATCTACGTGATCAAGGTGCCCTACTGCCTGCGGGTCGACGAGGAAACCAAGATCTACGAGAAGCTCGTCCAGGGCTCTGAACTCGCCGAGGCGCCCTGCGCCCCCGACACGCTGGAGATGCTGGCGCGCTTTGCCGTCCTGTCGCGGCTGAAGGCGCACGAGAACTCCTCGCTCTATGCCAAGATGCGCGTCTACAATGGCGAGAGCCTGCGCGAGGTCGACCCGAAGGCCCGCACGATGCAGGAATATCGCGACGCCGCCGGCGTCGACGAAGGCATGAACGGCATCTCGACGCGCTTTGCCTTCAAGGCGCTGTCAGCGACCTTCAACCACGACACCCAGGAGGTCGCCGCCGACCCGGTGCATCTGATGTATGTGCTTGAACAGGCGGTGCGGCGCGAGCAGTTTCCCGACGACGTCGAGAGCGACTATCTGGAATTCATCAAGGCGGAGCTGGCTCCGCGTTATGCCGAGTTCATCGGCAACGAGATCCAGAAGGCCTATCTGGAATCTTATCACGACTACGGCCAGAACCTGTTCGATCGCTATGTCGCCTATGCCGACGCCTGGATCGAGGATCAGGACTACAAGGACCCCGACACCGGGCAATTGCTCGATCGCGACCTGTTAAATCAGGAGCTGACCAAGATCGAGAAGCCTGCGGGTATCGCCAATCCCAAGGACTTCCGCAACGAGGTGGTCAAGTTCTCGCTGCGCTCACGCGCCGCCAATGCCGGGCAGAACCCGTCCTGGACGAGCTACGAGAAGATCCGCGACGTCGTCGAGAAGCGGATGTTCAGCCAAGTCGAGGATCTCCTCCCTGTCATCTCGTTTGGATCGAAGAAGGATTCGGAGACGGAGAAGAAGCACAACGAGTTCGTCGACCGCATGGTCGAGCGTGGTTTTACGCCGCGGCAGGTGCGACGGCTCGTGGAATGGTATATGCGTGTCAGGCAGGCAAGCTGAGCGCACTCTGGTTTCCACTGGATCGGCTATGCACATCATCGACCGTCGCCCAGACCCCGGAGGCAAAAGCCTCGCGAACCGCCAGCGCTTCATGAGACGGGCGCGGGCCTTGGTCAAAAAGGCCGTCCAGGAGGCCTCCGGTGCCCGCAAAATCCGCGAGGTGGACGACGGCGGGGCGGTCACGATCCCAGCCGACGGTGTCCACGAGCCGAGCTTTCATTCCGGCCAGGGCGGCGGCGTGCGCGACTACGTCCTGCCTGGCAACAAGAAATTCGTCTCCGGTGATCGCATTGAGCGGCCGAAGCAGGGCGGCGGCTCCGGGTCGGAAGGCAGTGCCGATGGCGAGGGCGAGGACGGTTTCCGTTTCGTCCTGTCACGCGACGAATTCCTCGAGCTCTTCCTGGAAGATCTTGAACTGCCCAATCTGGCGAAACGTCAGGTGCTCGGCGATGCGGTGGAAAAGCGTCATCCGGCGGGTTTCCAGACCTCCGGCCCGCCGTCCTCGCTGTCGGTCGGGCGCACCATGCGCCGCAGCCTGTCGCGCCGCATCGCCCTGCGCCGTCCCAATCCGCGTGAACTCGAGGCCCTGCGCAACCAACTCGCCGAGCTGGAAGGAGAGATGGGCGAGACCGACCGCATCCTCGCCCTCAAGGTGGAAATCGAGCGCCAGGAACGGCGTGCCCGGGTGATCCCCTTCATCGACCCGGTCGATCTGCGCTATCGCCGCATCGAGGTGACCCCGGAGCCGATCGCCCGGGCCGCGATGTTCTGCCTGATGGACGTCTCCGCCTCCATGGACGAGCATATGAAGGACCTCGCCAAGCGCTTCTTCTCGCTGCTTTATCTCTTCCTCACCCGGCGCTACCGGCAGGTCGAGATCATCTTCATCCGCCATACCCACGAGGCGAAAGAGGTTGACGAGGAGACTTTCTTTTATTCGCGTGAATCCGGCGGCACGGTGATCTCTTCGGCACTGACCGAGATGGCGCGGATCGCCAAAGAGCGGTTCCCGGCCGACCAATGGAATATTTACGCCGCCCAAGCTTCGGACGGTGACAATCTGTCGTCCGACAATGCCCGCTCGGTGGCGATGCTGCGCGAGTTGATTCTGCCGATGACGCAGCACTATGCCTATCTGCAAGTCGGCCGCGCCGACTTCGAGCGCGACGACGGCGTCTTTGCCCGTCAGGAGACGACGCTGTGGCGGGCCTATCAAGAACTGCTGAGGCCCAATCTTCCGATGGCCATGCGCAAGGTCAACGACCGGCGCGACATCTATCCGGTGTTCCGCGAACTCTTCGAACGCCGCGACGAGCCCGCGGAGATGCGCTGATGCAACAGGTTGCGACAACGCTCGAAAGCAAAACCGGCACCCCGCTCTTCACCGAGCGGGATTGGGATTTCAACCTGTTATCTCGGGTCTATGGGGCGATCGAACAGATTGCCGACGGCGAACTCGGCCTCGACATCTATCCCAACCAGATCGAGGTGATCACCTCCGAGCAAATGCTCGACGCCTATGCCTCGACCGGCATGCCGCTGTTTTACAAGCACTGGTCCTTCGGCAAGCATTTCGTGCGGAACGAGACGCTCTACCGCAAAGGCTGGCAGGGGCTCGCCTACGAAATCGTCATCAACTCCTCGCCGTGCATCGTCTACATTATGGAGGAGAACTCGGCGACGATGCAGACGCTGGTGCTGGCGCACGCCGCCTTCGGCCACAACCATTTTTTCAAGAACAACTATTGCTTCCAGCAATGGACCGACGCCAGCAGCATTCTCGACTATCTGGCCTTCGCCAAGACCTATGTCGCAGCCTGCGAGGACCGCTATGGTCAGGACAATGTCGAAAAGGTTCTGGATGCGGCCCACGCGCTGATGAGCCACGGCATCCACCGCTATCCCGGCAAGCACCCGCTCGATCTCAAATCCGAACAGCGGCGCCAGGACGAGCGGCGCGCCTTTGCCGAGCAGCATTTCTCCGACCTCTGGCGGACCCTGCCGAAAACCGCCGACGGGCCGAAACGCGACCTCGATGCCGAGCGTCGCCGCCAGTTGCTCGGGCTACCCGAGGAAAACCTCCTCTATTTCCTGGAAAAGAACGCCCCACGCCTTGCTCCCTGGCAGCGCGAACTGATTCGCATCGTGCGCCAGATCGCCCAGTATTTCTATCCGCAACGCCAGACCAAGGTGATGAACGAGGGCTGTGCCACCTTCAGCCATTACCGGATCATGACCCGGTTGCACGAAAGCGGCCAGATCACCGACGGCTCCTATCTGGAATTCCTCCACTCCCACACCAGCGTGGTCTTCCAGCCGGAATACGATGATCCGCGCTATTCCGGTATCAATCCCTACGCCCTCGGCTTTGCGATGATGGAGGATATCGAGCGCATCGCAACGACGCCGACCGCCGAGGATCGGGCCTTCTTTCCCGACATCGCCGGCTGCGGCGATGCCTATGGTGTGCTGCGCGACGCCTGGGCGAACTATCGCGACGAGAGCTTCATCCTGCAATTCCTCAGCCCGGCCGTGATTCGCAAGCAGCGGCTGTTCCGGCTGGTCGACGATGCCGATGACGACGATATCGTCGTCGCCTCGATCCACGATGAAAACGGCTATCGGGCCGTGCGCCAGTCGCTGTCGCGCCAGTTCGACGTCGGTCGGCAGGACCCCGACATCCAGGTCGCCGATGTCGATCTGGCCGGTGACCGCAAGCTGATCCTGCATCACAACGTTGTCGACGGCATCAAGCTGGACGGCAAGGACACTGCCAAGGTGCTGCAGCATCTCGCCAATCTCTGGGGATACGACGTCAAGCTGCTGGAAATCGACGGCGGCGACACCATCGCCACCCATGATGGCAGCCCGACCCAGGCATTCCGCTAACACGCCGGCCCAAAAATTGGTTTTGATTTTCAGATCAATGGCTTAGGCGGCTCAGCGCATCGCATGGCGGTCGGTGGAATTTGGGAGGTCGCGTGAATGAACAACCGCCCGGACCGTCTTAGATCGCCCGCGTCCGATCGGACGCAGAAAAGATGCGCTCACTCTTTGAATTGACGCATAGTGCTGTGCCGAAAATCGACGCCGATTTTCGGGCCGATACTGTAAGTTTGCCCATAAGATCGCCGCATTGCCCCCTTCGGATCGATGACTTTGCTGCGCGGATTTCCCCGAAACGGTCGCGTCACCAACAAAATCGCCACGGGCTGGTCTTCGCCGTGCGGCATGAGGACACGAAGATTAACTTTCGTCCATAGTCCGCCATTGTCATAAGACTTTTACAAAAAACCCTCACAGGAACCGCACCATGCGGTCAAATGACGCGTCGGGCGCAAGTCCGACCGGCCAGGTGACCGTTTCCCTTGGTGTCAGCGGCTGCGAGGCTCTCTCCGGTGAGGTCTACCTTCCGACCCTTCTTTCAGAAATTCGGGCCGGCTTTTCGGATGGACTCCCCCCTCGCTTTCTGCATCCCGCGTCATTGCGATCGCGATGCGGCCGGAAGCAGCAGTCGCGCATCCCACCCTCAATTCTCAGACATTCCGGTCCGCCGGCGCTCGACGACTGTTGCGCCGGCCTACGGATACCCCTGTGCCCGGCCCGCTCCGATCCTGATTGAGCGTCGCTGTCTGCACTTACAAAGCCCCGCGCCGCAAGGGCTGGGGTTCAACCTCCCTTGGTTAAGGAGACCATGCATGTCCTACCACTTCAGGAAGACGGCCCTCGGCGCCGTTCTCGCCGCCGTGCTCGGCTTCGCCTCTGCGGCGCAGGCCGCCGACCTGTCCGGCGCTGGCGCCACCTTCCCCTACCCGGTCTATTCGCAGTGGGCGAAGGCCTACAAGGAAAAGACCGGCACGGGCCTGAACTACCAGGCGATCGGTTCCGGCGGCGGTATCAAGCAGATCGAAGCTCGCACCGTGACCTTCGGCGCTTCGGACAAGCCGCTCGGTGGTGACGAGTTGACGAAGAACACGCTGGTCCAGTTCCCGACCGTCATGGGCGGCATCGTCCCGGTCGTGAACATCAAGGGCATCAAGCCGGGCGAACTGGTCATCGACGGCACGACACTCGCCGAAATCTACATGGGTAAGATCACCAAGTGGAACGACGCGGCGATCAAGAAGCTCAACCCGAAGGTCAAGCTGCCGGATGCCGCCATCGCCGTCGTCCACCGTTCGGACGGCTCGGGCACGACCTTTAACTTCACCTATTATCTCGCCGCCGTTGACGCGGACTGGAAGAGCAACATCGGCGTCAACACCTCGGTACAGTGGCCGGTCGGCGTCGGCGCCAAGGGCAACCAGGGCGTTGCGGCGAATGTCGGCCAGACCCAGAACTCGATCGGTTACGTCGAATACGCCTACGCGCTGCAGAACAAGATGACCTACACCGACATGGTCAACAAGGCCGGCAAGCGCGTTGCTCCGAAGGCTGCCGCCTTCGCTGCCGCCGCCAAGAACGCCGACTGGAAGAGCCAGCCGGGCTTCGGCGTCATCCTGGCCGACCAGCCGGGCGACAAGAGCTGGCCGATGACCGCTGCGACCTTCATCCTGATGCACTCCGACGCCAAGGACGGCAAGGCCTCCGCTCAGGTCCTGAAGTTCTTCAACTGGGCCTATGCCCATGGCGACAAGATGGCCGCCAAGCTCGACTACATCCCGATGCCGAGCTCCGTCGTCAAGGACGTCAAGAAGGAGTGGTCGGAGATCAAGGGCGAGGATGGCAAGTCCGTCTGGAAAGCCAGCATGTAATCTTACGCGCTATCGCGTTTTGGTGAGGGCCTGTTCAGGCCCTCACCTCTTATTGGCTTTCGCGCTCGTTTTGGAGCCTTGATGAGTATTGCCGTCCATCAGACATTTCCAAACCCGGCTGGTCGCAAGCCGGCCAGCGGCGAAACCATTTTCCGCGGCTTGACCTTGGCCGCAGCGCTGATCGTCCTTGCCACCTTGCTCGGCGTCTTCGTCTCACTCTTCCTTGGTGCCTGGCCGGCCTTGCACCGCTATGGTCTCGGCTTCTTCGTCATCCAAGCCTGGAACCCGGTCACCGAAAAATTCGGCGCCCTGGCGCCCCTCTACGGCACGATCGTCACCTCGATCATCGCCATGATCATCGCCGTGCCGGTCGGGCTTGGCATCGCGATCTTCCTGACCGAAACCTGCCCGCGACCGCTGCGCCGACCGATCGGCATCGCCATCGAACTCCTCGCCGGCGTTCCCTCGATCATCTATGGCATCTGGGGGCTGTTCGTGTTCGCCCCGTTCATGCAGACGACGGTACAGCCCTTCCTCATCGACACCCTCGGCACCGTGCCGGGCATCGGCGACTTCTTCGCAGGCCCGCCCTACGGCATCGGCATGCTGACCGCCGGGCTGATCCTCGCCATCATGGTCCTGCCCTTCATCGCCTCGATCGCCCGCGAGGTCTTTCTCACCGTCCCCGACATGCTGCGCGAAGCCGCCTATGGCATGGGCATGACACGCTGGGAGGTGAACCGCTCGATCGTCATCCCGCATGTGCGCTCGGCGCTCGTCGGCGGCACCATGCTGGCGCTTGGCCGGGCGCTCGGCGAAACCATGGCCGTCACCTTCGTGATCGGCAACGCCCCGCGCATCGCAACCTCGATCCTGCAGCCGGGAACCACCATTTCGGCGGCCATAGCCAACGAGTTCACCGAGGCGACCACCAATCTCTACACCTCGTCGCTGATCGCCCTCGGCCTCGTTCTCTTCGTCATCACCTTCCTGGTCCTTGCCGCGGCGCAGCTCATGCTGCAGCGGATCAAACGCCGCGCGGGAGAATGACGCGATGAGCACCAAACTCGCCCGGCGCAAGCTCACAAACACGATCATGATGGGGCTGGCCACAGCCTCCGCGGCTCTCGGCATGGCGATGCTCGCGGTGATCCTGCTGCATCTCGTGACCAAAGGCGCGTCGTCGCTCGATCTCGCCGTCTTCCTGCAGGATACGCCGGGGCCAAACGATCTCGGCGGACTGCGCAACGCCATTGTCGGCTCGCTGATCATGACCGTGATCGCGATGCTGATCGGCATTCCGATCGGCGTTCTTGCCGGCACCTATCTCGCCGAATATGGCCGGTTCTCGAAGCTGTCGACGATCATCCGCTTCGTCAACGACATCCTCCTGTCGGCGCCCTCGATCATCGTCGGCCTGTTCGTCTACCAGCTGATGGTGGTCACCCAAGGCCACTTCTCGGCGCTCGCCGGAACCGTCGCCCTTGCGATCCTGGTCGTGCCGATCGTCGTGCGCACCACCGAGGACGTGTTGCGGTTGGTGCCGGACACGCTGCGCGAGGCCGGGCTTGCGGTCGGCGTGACGCGCTGGATGGTGATCCGCAAGGTGATCTATACTTCCGCCCGCGCCGGCATCATCACCGGCATTCTGCTCGCCCTTGCGCGGATCTCCGGCGAGACCGCGCCGCTGCTCTTCACCGCGCTGTCGAACAACTTCTTCAGCCTCGATCTCAACGCGCCAATGGCCTCGCTGCCGATCACCATCTTCCAATTCGCCCTGTCGCCCTACGACAACTGGCAGGCGCTCGCCTGGTCCGGCGCGCTTCTCATCACCGTCGCCGTGCTCGCCCTGTCCATCGCCGCGCGCCTCCTGACCACCAAGCGAGTGAAGTCATGACCGACCTTCTTACCACCGACGCCACCCGGGCGAAGATCGAAGCCTTGAGCGCCCGCGCCGCAGCCGATTTCGCCGACGAGCCGATCATGGAGACGGCGACGCCCCGCATCGAAATTCGCGGCCTGAATTTTCACTATGGCAAGCACCAGGCGCTGAAGAACGTCTCGCTGGACTTTCCGGAAAAGCAGGTGACGGCGATCATCGGCCCGTCGGGCTGCGGCAAGTCCACCTTGCTGCGCGTCCTCAACCGCATCTACGATCTTTATCCGGGCCATGCGGCGACAGGATCGGTGACGATCGACGGCACCAACATTCTCGACCCGAAGACCGACCTCAATCGTCTGCGCACCAAGGTCGGCATGGTGTTCCAGAAGCCGACGCCGTTTCCCATGTCGATCTACGACAACGTCGCCTTCGCGCTGCGGCTCAACACCAATATGAGCAAGGCGGATATCGACAACCGGGTGACCGCCTCGCTGCAGAAGGCCGCGCTGTGGGACGAAGTGAAGGACAAGCTGACGGCGTCCGGCCTGTCGCTCTCGGGCGGCCAGCAGCAACGCCTGTGCATCGCCCGCACCATCGCCACCGAGCCCGATGTGATCCTGTTCGACGAGCCAGCCTCGGCGCTCGATCCAATTTCGACCAAGCGGGTCGAGGAGACGATCATGGAGCTGCGCAAGGATTTCACCATCGTCATCGTCACCCACAACATGCAACAGGCCCAGCGCATCAGCGCCCGCACCGCTTTCATGTATCTCGGCGAGTTGGTCGAATACGGCGACACCAAGCAAATTTTCGAACGTCCGCACAAAGAGCGCACGCGCGATTACGTCTGCGGCCGATTCGGCTGACCGACTTTTTTTCAAAAAAGTCGGAACCGCTTTCCATCGCCTGCATTACTTGAATACCCCCAAGCGATCATCCCCCCTCGATCGCAAAAGCAGACGAAAAAGGGCAGCTTCCCCCTCGCTGCCCTTTTTCGTGTTTGGCGCATTCGATGCCGAGACTGCGGGTAAGGTTACAAGGCTGCGTCATTTTCTCTCACCTGTGCTCGGCAATCGCTTGCCACCAAAGGCCCTGCGGCCTTATCCGCCTTTGCCAGGCCATCTCCGATTCGAAAGTGCTTTTATGCAAGCCGGCATTCTGCTCGCCTTCGCGTCCTATCTTGCGTTCTCCTGCGGCGACGCGACGTTGAAAGCCATTGGCGACCGTCTGCCGATCTTCGAAGTAGGCTTCTTCATCTCGCTGTTCGCTCTGCTGCCGGCGCTCTTCACCAAACGCCCGGAAGACACCTGGTCGAACGTCTTAGTGCCGAAGCGGCCGGGTCTCCTCCTGATCGGCATGGCAAGCGGCACCATCGGCGGCATTCTCGGCGTCATCGCCTTCACCTCGCTGCCGCTCGCCGAAGCCTATGCGCTGATCTTTCTGCTGCCGATTTTCGTGACGGTGTTCTCCTGGCTGGTTCTGAAGGAGGAGATCGGCTGGCGGCGCTGGCTGGCGGTGTTCGGCGGTCTCGCCGGTGTGCTTCTCGTCGTCCGGCCCGGCTTTCGCGAAGTTCTGCCCGGCCATTTCGCGGCGATCGGCGTCGCGATCTGCGGCGCGATCACCGTCATCGTCCTGCGCGTTCTCGGCCCGTCGGAGCGCCGCGTGACGCTGATCGGCGCGGTGCTCGTCGCCGCCGTCGTCGTCAACGGCGCCTTGATGATCCCGCAATTCAAGACCCCATCCCACGAATTGTGGCCGCTGATCCTGTTCGGTGGCCTCGTCGTCGGCGTCGCCCATTTCCTCATCGTCATGGCGACCCGCCTTGCGCCTGCCGCCCGCGTTGCGCCGACGCAATACAGCCAGATCGTCTGGGCGACGATCATCGGGGCCACCTTCTTCGGGGAATTTCCCGATACAATCGCCATGATCGGCATGGTGCTGGTCGGTGTGTCGGGCCTCTTTACCTTTGTCCGTGAGAAGGAAAAGACCACCTGGCCTGAGAAGACGCCACTGCTGCGCAACCGCTGACGGGTGCCGCTCGACGGGACGACGTCACCGCGCCCTGCAGCAAAAAGCCGCCCACTCTGCGTGACATCTCGCCTGACACCGTCGCACAAGACCGGAAAATGGCGGCAATCGAGTTCGATGCAAGCTGCCGCACCGATCCCGATCTGATCCTTCCGCGCCGATCCGCCACTGACGGCGCGCCACGAGACGTGACAAAGCGCGAGATGCCAGAGTATGCACCGGCGACGCGCTCGATCTCACGTGGTGATAAAGCGGTCACGTTTCGCACTTGCGAAATTCATCGTTGCGCCACAGACTTACGGCCTGGCAGAGCCGACCGGAGACGTCGGCGGCCGGGCATCATGGGGGAGAGTCGGACTGGTTCCCGCCCGCATCATGCTTTGCAACGAAAACATCGAGGCGGGAGGCCATTTCCGCTTCGAAAGACGCTTGGGAGTATTCCGTGGCCATCCGCAAAATTCTTGTCGCCAACCGTTCCGAAATCGCGATCCGCGTGTTTCGCGCCGCCAACGAACTCGGCCTCAAAACGGTGGCGATCTGGGCCGAGGAGGACAAGCTCGCCCTGCACCGCTTCAAGGCGGACGAAAGCTATCAGGTCGGCCGCGGCGCCCATCTCGACAAGGATCTTGGCCCGATTGAGAGCTACCTGTCGATCGACGAGGTGCTGCGCGTCGCCAAGCTCTCCGGCGCCGATGCGATCCATCCCGGCTACGGCCTGTTGTCGGAAAGCCCGGAATTCGTCGACGCCTGCCACGCGGCCGGCATCACCTTCATCGGCCCGTCGGGCGACACCATGCGCCGCCTCGGCAACAAGGTCGCCGCGCGCAATCTCGCCGTCGAGGTCGGCGTTCCGGTGGTCCCGGCCACCGAGCCGCTGCCCGACGACATGGCCAAGGTCCGCGAGATGGCGGCCGAGGTCGGCTATCCGGTCATGCTGAAGGCATCTTGGGGCGGCGGCGGCCGCGGCATGCGGGTGATCCGCGCCGAGGCCGATCTCGAGCGCGAGGTGACCGAGGCCAAGCGCGAGGCCAAAGCCGCCTTCGGCAAGGACGAGGTCTATCTGGAAAAGCTGGTCGAGCGCGCCCGCCATGTCGAGGTGCAGATCCTCGGCGACACCCACGGCACCGTCGTCGACCTGTTCGAGCGCGACTGCTCGATCCAGCGCCGCAATCAGAAGGTCGTCGAGCGGGCGCCGGCCCCCTATCTCGATCACGAGCGGCGGCGCGAACTCGCCGGCTACGCCCGCAAGATCGCCGAGGCGACGAACTATGTCGGCGCCGGCACGGTGGAATTTTTGATGGATGCCGACACCGGCGCCTTCTATTTCATCGAGGTCAATCCGCGCATCCAGGTCGAGCACACCGTCACCGAGGAGGTGACCGGCATCGACATCGTCAAGGCGCAGATCCACATCCTCGACGGCTACGCCATCGGCACCCCGGAATCGGGCGTGCCGCGCCAGGAGGACATCCGCCTCAACGGTCATGCCCTGCAGTGCCGCATCACCACGGAAGACCCCGAGCACAACTTCATCCCCGATTACGGCCGCATCACCGCCTATCGCGGCGCCACCGGCTTCGGCATCCGGCTCGATGGCGGCACCGCCTATTCCGGCGCGGTGATCACCCGCTACTACGATCCGCTGCTCGAAAAGGTCACTGCCTGGGCGCCGACCGCCGAAGAGGCGATCGCCCGCATGGACCGGGCGCTGCGCGAATTCCGCATCCGCGGTGTCGCCACCAACCTGACCTTTCTCGAGGCGATCATCAGCCACGAGAAATTCCGCACCAATCGCTACACGACCAAATTCATCGACGAGACCAAGGAGCTGTTCCAGCAGGTCAAGCGCCGCGACCGCGCAACCAAGCTGTTGACCTACCTCGCCGACGTCTCGGTCAACGGCCATCCGGAGACCAAGAACCGGCCGCTGCCCTCCGAAGATCACGCGCCACCGTCGCCACCGCTGTTCGACAAGCCGATTGCCGACGGCTCGCGCCAGAAGCTCGATGAACTCGGCCCGCAAGGCTTCGCCGAGTGGCTGCGCGACAAGCCCGAGGTGATGATCACCGACACGACGATGCGCGACGGCCACCAGTCGCTCTTGGCGACCAGAGCCCGCACCCACGACATCGTCGCCATTGCCGAGGCTTATGCCCGCGGCCTGCCGCAACTCCTCTCGCTCGAATGCTGGGGCGGCGCGACCTTCGACGTCGCCATGCGCTTCTTGACCGAGGATCCGTGGGAGCGGCTGGCGCTGATCCGCGAGAAGGCGCCGAACATCCTTCTGCAAATGCTGCTGCGCGGCTCCAACGGCGTCGGCTACACCAATTATCCCGACAATATCGTCAAGCATTTCGTCGCCGAGGCGGCGAAGGGCGGTGTCGATCTCTTCCGCGTCTTCGACTGCCTGAACTGGGTCGAGAACATGCGCGTCTCAATGGACGCGGTGCAGGAGGCCGGCAAGCTCTGCGAGGGCGCGATCTGCTACACCGGTGATCTGTTCGATCCCGAACGCTCGAAATACGACCTCAAATACTATGTGAGCCTCGCCAAGGAGATGGAGGCCGCCGGCGCCCACATCCTCGGCGTCAAGGACATGGCCGGGCTGCTCAAGCCGGCGGCCGCGCGGGTGCTGTTCAAGGCGCTGAAGGAAGAGGTCGGCCTGCCGATCCACTTCCACACCCACGACACCTCCGGCATTTCCGCGTCGACGGTGCTCGCCGCCGTCGAGGCCGGCGTCGATGCGGTGGATGCGGCGATGGACGCCTTTTCCGGCAACACCTCACAGCCCTGCCTCGGCTCGATCGTCGAAGCGCTGAAAGGCTCCGAGCGCGATCCGGGCTTGTCCTCCGAGGCGATCCGGCGGATTTCCTTCTACTGGGAAGCGGTGCGCAACCAGTACGCCGCCTTCGAAAGCGACCTGAAGGGGCCGGCCTCGGAGGTCTATCTGCACGAAATGCCCGGCGGCCAGTTCACCAATCTGAAGGAACAAGCCCGCTCGCTCGGCCTGGAAACCCGCTGGCATCAGGTCGCCCAGACCTATGCCGACGTCAACAAGATGTTCGGCGACATCGTCAAGGTGACGCCCTCCTCCAAGGTCGTCGGCGACATGGCGCTGATGATGGTGTCGCAGGATCTTTCGGTGACCGACGTGATGGATTCGAACAAGGATCTCGCCTTCCCCGATTCCGTCGTCGCCATGATGCATGGCGATCTCGGCCAGCCGCCGGCCGGCTGGCCGAAGGACATCCAGAAGAAGGTCTTGAAGGACAAGCAGCCGATCACCGTCAGGCCCGGTTCGCTAATTCCCGACGCCGATCTTGCCAAGGAACGCGAGACCATCGAGGCCAAGATCGAGCGCAAGGTCAGCGACGCCGAATTCGCCTCTTATCTGATGTATCCGAAGGTCTTCACCGACTACGCCCTGGCCACGGAGAAATACGGCCCGGTCTCGATGCTGCCGACGCCGAATTATTTCTACGGCATCGCCCAGGACGACGAAGTGCTGGTCGAGATCGAGCGCGGCAAGACGCTGGTCATCCGCTGTCTGGGCTTCGGCGAGACCGACGAGAAGGGTATGCGCACGGTGTTTTTCGAGCTGAACGGTCAGCCGCGCCGGGTAAAGGTGCCGGACCGGGCCCATGGTGCGGCAGATGGAGGCGTGAAGCCGAAGGCCGATCCGGCCAATGCCAACCATGTCGGCGCACCGATGCCCGGCGTGGTGTCGACGCTGGCGGTGGCGGCCGGCCAGTCGGTGCAGGCCGGCGATGTGCTCCTGTCGATCGAAGCGATGAAGATGGAAACCGCGATCCATGCCGAGCGCGACGGCGTGATCGAGGCCGTCCATGTCACCGCCGGCGCCCAGATCGATGCCAAGGATCTGCTGCTCACCTACGCCGGCTGACGGCGGGCAGCGGCGCATCCATGAGCCGGACGGACAGCTTACAGCAGTCCGTCCCCCGCCAAAGCCGCGATGAGGTGGTCGGCACGCGCGCCGACCGAAATTTTCGGCAGTGTATCGAGCTCATAGCCAAGCTCGCTATAAGCGTCGACGAGCCGTTCATATTCGGCGCGCGCGGTGACAAGATCGTGCCGGCGCTCATCGTCCCCGACGAAGATCTCCGGCCAGGGCGGCGCCATAAAGACCCGGCGATGAACGCGCTGGAGCCCGATAGCGTGGCGCAGACACGCCTCGCCGGTCGCAAATTCGAGAGCGGCTGCGGCGTCGATGAGCCCGCGGTCGAAAAAGACGATCCCCTCCTGACCGCTGGCCTTGTCGCAATCCTTTCGCCCCATCGCCACGGCGCGCCGGGCAAAGGCCGCCGGATCGATCCAGGGCAAGGCCGAGCCACCGAAACGCTGCTCGCTGGCCACGATCCGTCGGCCAGGCTCCTCCACGACAGCGAAGCCGCGGCGGCACAATTCGGTCAGAAGCGTCGACTTTCCACCGCCAGAGCAACCGGAAATGATGACGAATGCTGGCATCGAACATCCCCTTTGAAGATGACGGCTCTCGATTTGCGACGCACCGCCGGCCTCAGGCACCGACCGCCGTGCCGAAGACCATCAGCGCCCGGACCAGCGACTTGATCGCGCCAAGATGCGCCGTGCCGTAACGCTCCGGCCAAACTGCCCCGAAAAGCGGCGCGTAGAGGCCGAAGCTGACACCCATCAGGGCCATGAAGATCAAGATCGAGGCCGGCGCCGACCAAAGGCCGATCGCCAGATTGGCGCCGGCCGTGGCCGAAAGCATGACCGCAACAGCCGCACCGAGCCGTAGCGATCGATCAGCGGGCCGGCCACCACGGTCGTCAGGATCACCGTCACCGACAAAAGCAGCTTCGCGGCCATATAGAGCCCCCCGAACTCGCCATTCGTCAGATGGAATTCGGCGCGGATATCACCGCCCGAGACGGCGATGAAAAAGGTCTGGCCATAGCTCGAAAATAAAGTGAGCAAAAAACCACCGGCCAGCCAGCGGGCATTGTCGTGAACGAACCCGCCGGACCCTCGGAGCACCCTCAGGCCGCGTCTCGAAATACCATCCTCCCCGGCCGCCAACGCGGCGCCGTTCGCCAGCGGCGAGCGCCCCATCGTTGCGACCCGGCCCCAAAAATCGATCGGCCATATCGTGGAACGGTTTGTCTTCCTTGCCAAGTCGGCGGGCCCACGGACATCGGACCAAGCGTTGCCTATTCGGGCGAGCTGCCGTGGTCGCTGTCACCGGCATCGCTCTCGAGGAGCGGTGTCTCGATCCTGCCTCCAGCATCGGCGAGACAATCGGAATCGATTTTCGGCAAAGCACGATGCGTCGATTCCAAGGGTGAGAGCGACCTTTCTGCGTCCGATCGGACGCAGGGCGCTCCAGACAACGATTTTCAAATGCTGGCCGACGGGCGTCAAAGGACCCGCTTGAAGCCGAGATGGCTCTGGGCAAAGCCGAGACGGGTGTAGAAGCGGTGCGCGTCGAGCCGACCGGCATCGGAGGTCAGTTGGACCAGTTTGCAGCCGCGTTCGCGACAGGCCTCGATCGCCCAGGCGATCATCTGACTGCCGAACCCGCCGCCGCGCAGCCTCGAGGCGACGCGCACGGCCTCGATCTGGCCGCGCCAAGCGCCGCGATGGCCAAGCCCCGGCAGAAACGAGAGTTGAAGCGTACCGACCGTCTCCCCGTCCTTCAGGGCGACGATGAGACGCTGATTCGGATCGGCATCGATTGCGGCGAAGGCGTCCCCATAAACCGGATCCAGCGGCAGCGAGGCGTCGTCTCGCCCGCGCCCGCGAATGTCGTCGACGAGCAAGGCGACGATCGCCGGAAGATCGGCTTCTGTGGCATCGCGAAATTGCAGGTTCGTCACAGACATGGAGGGCCATTCGGTATGAAGCGGCGCGCATCGCGCACCCTGCCCCGGTAGCCGAGCCGCAGCCACCGTGCAAGCGCGGCAAGCAGCCAAGCTGCCCCGCCACACCGGATGTCGTGCTTAGTTCTGCACCGCCTGGACCGAGCCGCCATCGACTCTGAGGTTCGAGCCGTTGATGAAGGAACCCCGCTCCGAGACGACGAGAGCGATCGCCGCCGCGACCTCCTCGACCTTGCCCCGCCGCTTCTGGACGATGCCGGGGCGTTCCTCGTCGAGAAAGCTCTTCACCGCCTCGTCGAAGGAGACGCCGAGCTCCTTGGAGCGCTTTTCCATCATGCCGTCGGTCATCGCGGTCTCGATGAAGGCCGGCGAGACGGTGTTGCACAAAATGCCGTGGGCGGCCTCCTGATAGGACAGATTCTTGACGAAGGCGGCCAGCGCCGCCTTGGCGGTATTGTAAGTGGCTTCGTCCCAGTAGGGCTGAACGGCGTTTTCGGAAGTGATGCAGACGAAACGGCCCCACCCCTTCTCGCGCATCGCCGGAAAGGTCGCCCGGGCCATGCGCACGGCGGAGAAAAAGTCGATGTCCCAGGCCTCGCGATAATCCTCATCGGTCATCTCGAGGGGATGGCCCTTGGCGCCGGTGATGCCGGAGGTGTGGACGACGATGTCGATCGCGCCGAATTTTTCCCGGCTGGCCCGGGCAAGCGCATCGACATCGGCCTGTTTGGTGACATCGGCGGCAACGCAAATCACCTCCGTCGGCAGCGACTCGGCATCGTTTTGCAGATCGTCGGTCTTCAAGTCCGACAAGACCAGCCGGCAGCCTTCTTCAGCGAGAATCTTTGCCGTCGCAAAGCCCATGCCGCCGGTCGCACCGGTGATCAGCGCCACCTTGTCTCTGATCTGCAAATCCATGAAATGTCCCTTTCGAAAACGACAATGATTTGCGCTGACAACGGCAGGCTCGGCCTTAAGTTGCGGAGCGAGCAAGAACGAGACGCGGATAAATGCCTGCCTACGACTTCAAGAGCCCCCGCCTGTTCGTCGCGGCCGATCTCGCCGAGGGCAGCCCCGTCGCACTCGATCCGGCCCAGGCGAACTATCTGATGAATGTCATGCGGCTCGAGACCGGCGCGAGCGTTCTCGCCTTCAACGGCCGCGACGGCGAGTGGCGCTGCCAGCTGGAGCGGGCCGGCAAGAAGAAGGCCGATCTTCTGCCCGAGGCTCTGCTGCGCGCCCAGACGCCCCCGTCCCAACTCGCCTATCTGTTCGCGCCGCTGAAGCACGCCCGGCTCGACTACATGGTGCAGAAGGCGGTCGAGATGGGCGCCGGCATCCTGCAGCCGGTGATGACCCAGCACGTTCAATCGAGCCGGGTGAATGTCGAGCGAATGCAGGCCAATGCCATCGAGGCGGCCGAGCAATGCGGGATTCTGACCATCGCCGAATGCCGCGAACCGATGAAGTTCGACGCGGCGCTCGCCGCCTATCTCCCGCACGGCCCGATGATCTTCTGCGACGAGCGCGAGGATGCGCAAAGCCCGGCGGCAACGCTCGCCGCGCTCCCGCGCGGGCCGCTATCGCTGCTGATCGGGCCGGAGGGCGGCTTTTCGGCGGAGGAGCGGGATCGATTGCGGGCCGAGGGGGGCGTCACCGCCATCGCGCTCGGGCCTCGCATCCTGCGCGCCGACACCGCGGCAGTGGCCGCCCTCGCCATCGTCCAGGCGGTGATCGGCGATTGGTGAGCGCCGTCGCTTCTGAGCATCAGCCGCGCAGTCTGGCCGCACCGTCAACCGATCGCCGCTTGCGCGCGCGGCAAAATCGAGGCACCACCGCGTGAGATAAAATGGCGGGTTGCGTGCGCCAAAGGCTCGGCGCGTCTCGTAACGAATGGAAGTGAACGAATGGCGCGTGACACGACCGATCTGACGCCCGTCTCGTCGATGGACGACCTCGTAGGCCATCTCAAGGACGGCGAAAAGCCGCCCGAGAACTTTCGGATCGGCACCGAGCACGAGAAGTTCGGCTATTATCTGGAGGATCTGTCGCCGGTGCCCTATGGCGGCGAGCGTGGCATCCGCAAGATCCTGGAAGGCATGCAGTCGCTCTCCGGCTGGGAGCCGATCATCGACGACGGCAATTTGATCGGCCTCTACAGCGCCGACGGCGGCGGCGCGATCTCGCTCGAACCCGGCGGCCAGTTCGAACTCTCCGGCGCGCCGCTCGAAACCATCCACGCCACCTGTCGCGAATCGAACGATCATCTGGCCAAGGTCCGCGCCGTCGCCAAGGATCTCGGCATCGGCTTTCTCGGCATCGGCTCCTCGCCGAGCTGGACCCTCGCCGAAACCCCGATCATGCCGAAATCGCGCTACGAGATCATGCGCCGCTACATGCCGAAGGTCGGCACCCGCGGCCTCGACATGATGCTGCGCACGACGACGATCCAGGTCAATCTCGACTTCGCCGACGAGGCCGACATGCGGCGCAAGATGCGCGTCGGCATGAAGCTGCAGCCGGTGGCCTCGGCGCTGTTTGCCCATTCGCCCTTCACCGAAGGCCGGCCGAACGGCCTCGTCTCCTGGCGCTCGCAGGTGTGGACGGATGTCGATAACCAGCGCTCGGGGTTGCTGCCCTTTGTCTTCGACGAGCGCTTCTCCTATCGCGACTATGCCGAATGGGCGCTCGACGTGCCGATGTATTTCGTTACCCGCGACGGCATCTATCATGACGCGACCCATGTCACCTTCCGCCAGTTCATGGACGGGGCGCTGAAGGGCGCCATCCCCGATCCCCAGCCGCAGCTTGGCGATTGGGCCAACCATCTCTCGACGCTCTTCCCGGACGTGCGGCTGAAGCGCTTCATCGAGATGCGCGGCGCCGACGGCGGCCCGTGGCGGCGGATCTGCGCCCTGCCGGCCTATTGGGTCGGGCTGCTCTACGACGAGGCGACACTGCAGGCGGTCGACGCGCTAACCGCCGACTGGCGCTTCGAGGAAGTCGACGCGATGCGCTCGGCGGTCCCGCACGACGGCTTCCGCACGCCCTTCCGCGACGGGACGGTGCTGGATCTCGCTCGCGAGACGCTCAAGTTGGCTCGGCAGGGTCTCAAGGCGCGTGGCCGGCTCAACGACGAGGGCTATGACGAGAGCTTCTTCCTCGCGCCTTTGGAAGAGGTGGTGGCCCGTGGCACGACATCGGCCGAAGAGCTCATCCGGCTCTATGAAGAGCAGTGGGACCGCTCGATGCCCCGGGTCTTCAAACATCTGAGTTACTGACGCGAGAGCCGGCCTGCCGGCCGATCCGCTGTTGCTGGCCGCACCGCGCGGATTTCGCGATGGCGGTTCGCGAAAAATTCTCCGTTAACGGTCTGATAAGACTTGGCGCGGGCTGCCTCAGCACCATTTTCTCTTATTGAGCGCTCGCCGATCGACGCATCGTCGGGCGGAACGGGCACCCAGCCGACAGGGCCGAAGATGACGGACTTTTTCGACTGGCTTACGGCAAGCGACTCCGGCATCGGCGCCGATCGCCTCGCCGACGCATTCAACCTCAGCCAGCAGGAGATGCGCAAGACAACGAGCGCGTTGGCGCCGGCTTTTGCGCTCGCCTTGCAGCGCGCGATGATCGTCCCCGGCGCATGGGCCACGATCTGCCGCGGCTACAAGCCCTTCATGGACGACGAGACCTCAAACTTCGCCCATGGCACGACGCACAGCCCGGTCGCCCGCGACCTTGCCAATGCGCTATTCGGCTCGCAGGATATCGTCTCCGCGATTGCCCGGCACGTCTCGGTCGCCAGCAGCGTTGCGCCGGACACGGTCGAGGAGATGATCCGCAACATCTCGGTGATGACGATTGGCACCATGCTGCGGATGATGATGACCAATCTCACCCGCAGCCAGCCCAAACAGCTGACCGGGGGCGACTATCCCGGCGCCGTCGCCGAGATGCTGCGGCGAAGCGCCAATGCCATCGAGGCCCTCGGCCGGCCTTCCGATGCCGGCCCGCAGAGCCGCGCCGAGATCAGCCAGATCCCCGGCTCAGACTATCTCAATCGACTGTTCAAGAACGCCTTGACCGGCAGCGTGCCATGGCTGCCACCCGAAGCCGGCAAGACGCCCGACGAGCGCGCCGCCATGCCGTTTCCACCTTACGCGGCCTTGATGGAGGAGTTCGTCCGCGGCTTTCAGCAAGGCAGCGATGACGACGCGACAGCGGCAGAGGCGACCGCGGCAAAGCGTGATGCGACCGCGGGTAGGCAGCGCGGCAGCGAAACGGCAAGCGCCGCGACCACGCCGACCGATCTCGGCGATGCCGCGCTGACCTTCCAAAAGGACTATGCACGGCGGATGCTGGAGATCCTCGCGCCTTACGCGACGAATTGGGACGGCAAGACGGACGACGACAGGCAGAGCGATTGACCGCACCGCGCCTGGATGGCGCCGGTTCGCCCTTGCTCACAGAGCGCCTATATCCAGCTCCCATCGTCTGACGCCGCCTCTCGTCCCGCGCGCCGGACCGGATACCCGCCACAATCGAGACCCAAGACCGGAACCCCACTTGCTCCTCGTCAACGCCGCCATCGTCTTCGCGCTCATCGTCCTCAACGGCTTCTTCGCCATGTCGGAGTTGGCCGTCGTGTCGGCCCGCAAGAGCCGGCTGGAGCAACTGATCAAGGAGCGCCGGCGCGGCGCCCGGATTGCGCTGAAGCTTGCCGAAAGCCCGACCACCTTTCTCTCCTCGGTGCAAATCGGGATCACCCTCGTCGGCATCTTCGCCGGCGCCTTCGGTGGTTCGGTGTTCGCCGCGCCGCTCGCCGCGGCGATGCGCGATTGGCCGGTCGTCGGTCCTATTGCCGAGGACGCGGCCTTCTTCCTCGTCGTCCTCGTCATCACCTATTTCTCGCTGGTCATCGGCGAACTCGTGCCGAAACGTCTGGCTTTGGCGAAACCTGAGGCGGTTGCCTGCTTCGTCGCCCCGATCATGCGCATCGTCGCGATGATCGGCCGGCCGTTGGTCTTCATATTGGAAGTCTCGACCCGGACGCTCGCCGCCGTCTTCGGCCTTTCCGACGACAAGGATGACGCGGTCACTGAAGAGGATGTCAGGGCGATGATCGCAGAAGGCACCCAGACCGGCGTCTTCAAGGAAAAGGAGCGGGAAATGCTGGAGGGGGTGATCTCGATCGCCGACCGCAACGTCCGCTCGATCATGGTCCCGCGCCCGGACGTCGACTGGCTGGCCCTGCGCGATGGTCCCCAGGACGCGATCGCCGAGATCGCCAAGGCCGGGCATTCGCGGTTTCCGATCGTCGACACCGAGGAAGACGCCGTCGTCGGCATCGTCCAGACCAAGGACATTCTCGAACGCCAGCACCAGACCGGCGACTTCGCCATCGCCGATATCCTGCGCGAGCCGCTCTATGTCAACGAGGCGATGCCGATCCTGAAGCTGTTGGAGCGGTTCCGCGGCCACAGCATTCACATGGCGATCGTGCTCGACGAATACGGCTCCTTCGAGGGCATCGCGACGCCGCAGGACATTCTCTCGGCGATCGCCGGCTCGCTGCCGGAGGGCGACGAGGACGAGCCGAAAGCGTTTCGGCGACGGGACGGCTCCTGGCTGATCGACGGCTCGATGGCGGTCGAGCAACTCGCCCGTCAGATCGAGGATTTCGACGTGCCGCAGGAGCGGGAATACGAGACGCTGGCGGGCCTCGCCCTCGAACAGTTCGGCCATATCCCCGACACCGGCGAACGCATTCAATGGAGTGGCTTCGAGATCGAGGTGGTCGATCTCGACGGCCGGCGCATCGACAAGCTGCTGTTGCGGCGTCTTGTCCCCGATGAGCTGGACAAGGACGACGCGAACCTCCCAGCCCTGTAAAACGCGACACGGCCGGCCACCTGATGGTGGCCGGCCGTGCACAGGCGAACGACGGCAATGGCCGGCTCATGGCGGGGACGCCGGCCGCCGCGTTCAGCGTTCGAAACCATTGCGCCGCCGCCGCGCGGCGAGGAGCGCGAGCTTATAGCTTGGATCTTCGCGCCAGTCGGAGACGAGCGACGTCGCGATGTCGTCGCGGCGCAGGCCAATATCTTTCAGCACATAATCCGGCATGTCGGCGAGCGATTTGACGCGATGGCGGTTGATCATGGTCTTGACGATCGCTCGCACTGCCGTCGCGAAAACGGTCAGTCCGGCCGCAAAGCGGTTGGACGCGGGCTGGGTGGGGGTGGATCTCACGATGATCGTCATGGCCGTTTCTCCTTTCACAAGCCATCGGATCAGAAAAAAGCGGGAGCGCTCTCCCATCGCCGAAGCGAGGGCAGCAGCAGCTCCCGAATTGTTCCTGACATGATCACTCTATGTCAGCAGGATTGATCACACCAACGAATGTTAGTAATCTCTGGCATCACTTTCGATGATGGATCATTATCATGGCCACGCCGCTCGACCTCGACCAGTTGCAGACCTTCGTCGCCATCGTCGACAGTGGGAGTTTTACCCGGGCCGCCGAGGACGTCTTCAAGACCCAATCGGCGGTCTCGATGCAGATCCGCCGGCTGGAGGAGCGCCTCGGCGTCTCGCTGTTCGAGCGCACCGGCCGCACGATCCAGGTCACCGAAGCCGGCTCGCGCCTTCTGATCTATGCCCGCCGAATTATCAGCCTCAGCCGCGAGACCCTTTCGGCCTTCGACAGCGAAGCGATCCAGGGGCAGCTTAGGATCGGCCTGCCGGATGATTATGCCGAGCGCTTCCTGCCGGAGATCCTCGCCCGCTTCAGCCGTTCGAACCCACTGGTCGAATTGCAGATCGCCTGCGAGCCCTCGGCCAACCTCGCCGATCACATTGACAAGGGCCGTCTGGACGTCGCCCTCGTCGCCGACTGCACCGTCGGCCAGATCCAGCCCGAGATCGTGCGGCGCGAACCGCTGCATTTCATGACCTCTGCCGCCCATGACGTGCATCAGGAGGCCGTGCTGCCGCTGGCGCTTGGCCGGTCGAATTGCGCCTGGCGATCCGAGGGGATGAAGGCGCTCGATGCGGCGGGCCTGCGCTACAAGGTGCTGTTCTCCTCCTGGTCGGCGCAGATCATCGCCTCGGCCATTTTAGCCGGCCTTGCCGTCGGCGTCCTGCCGGAATGCGCGCTACGGCCCGGGATGCGGGTGCTCGGCGAGCATGATGGCTTTCCCCAACTCAAGGACAACGAGATCGGCGTCCTGCGCGCCCGCAATTCCGATGGCCCGGTGGTCAGCGCCCTCGTCGACCACATCCGCGACAGTCTTGCCAATCTCCAGCCCGCCGAGGGACCCGCCCGGCCGCAGGTCAAAACCGAATTGCGCGGTGCGCGATTGTCCCGCCCGAAGCCCGGCGCCGCCGTCGCCACCGCGTGAAAGCCGAGGCGGCCGATCTTTACTGGGATGCCTTCGCCTTGCCGCTGGCGTCGAGATTCTTCGCCGAGCCGATGACGCCGCCCCACTGCACCGAGCGCAGATCGGCCTTGGCGAAATCGGCCCCGCTGATGGTGGCGCCGGCGAAATTTGCCCCGGCGATCTCGGCGCGCTGCAGATCGGCCCCCGTCAGATTCGCGCCCGAGAAATTCGCAAACTCCGCCGCCGCGCGAGACAAATTGGCGCCGGCGAGATTGGCGCCCGTCAGATTCGCCGAATTCAACACGCCGCGCATCATACCCATCGATTGATTGCGCATGTCGGCTGAAAGATCAGCCCCTTTGAGATTGGCGTCGACCAGATTGGCGCCGGTGAGATCAGCGGCAAGCCGGGTCTTGGACAAATCGGCGCCGGCAAAGATCGCGCCCTTCAATTGCGCCTGAAAGAGGCTCGCCGCCGCCAGGTCCGCGTCGGAAAAATCCGCTTTCAGCCCCCATAGCTGATCGAGCTTGGCGCCTTTGAAATTGGCGCCGGCAAAGCTCGTGCCGTTGACCGCGGCACCGGTGAAATTGGCGCCGGCAAAATCCAGCCCAGCCAGATCGAGGCCGTTCAGCGACTTGTGTGAAAGATCGACCGGCTTTGCCTTGGTGGCCTTGGCGATGAGCGCGCTGACCTCGGCTCGTGTCATTTCCGCCTTGGTCATACGCGGCGACGACATATCGAGACCGCTCATCAAACCTTGCGCCAGAGCCGGCAGCGGCCCGGCGACGCCCGCCGCAAGCGCTGCGATGGCTGCCACGATGACAATCGTTTTGGTCGTCATGCTGATCCTCCCTGACACCGACGCCGGCACAGATCCGGAAGCGCGCCGGCTGCCAGCTGCTAACGATGCGCCCCACGCATCGATTTAGGCCGTGGGATCGAGCCAATTCGAACGGCCCGCCAGCCGTCATAACCGTGCGCATGGGCGCCCTCGCCCGTGTCGAACGATACGCCCATCGTGCCTGACGCGAATGGACGCACCCTGCCCCATACCCGGCAAAGGCTTGCCGCTGGCAGCGGCGATCGCCACAGTACCGGGTATGAGCCGTTCCGCCGAATCGATCCCCGCCAGCAATGTCGCCGAATATTCCGTTTCGGAGATTTCCGGGGCGCTGAAACGGACGGTGGAAGACACCTTTGGCCATGTGCGGGTGCGCGGCGAAGTGTCCGGCTATCGCGGGCCGCATTCCTCGGGCCACGCCTATTTCGCCCTGAAGGACGAGCGCGCGCGGATCGATGCCGTGATCTGGCGCGGCGCCTTTTCCAAGCTCGCCTTCAAGCCGGAGGAGGGGCTGGAGGTGATCGCCACCGGGCGGCTGACCACCTATCCGAACTCGTCGAAATACCAGATCGTCATCGAAACGATCGAGCCCGCCGGCGCCGGCGCGCTGATGGCGCTGCTCAACGAGCGGCGGCAGAAGCTCGAGGCCGAAGGCCTCTTCGCCGACGAGCGCAAGCGCCCCCTGCCCTTTCTGCCGCGGATCATCGGCGTCGTCACCTCGCCGACCGGCGCCGTCATCCGCGATATCGTCCACCGCATCTCCGACCGGTTTCCGGTGCATGTGCTGGTCTGGCCGGTGCGCGTGCAAGGCGAGACCTGCGGAGCGGAAGTCAGCGCCGCGATCGAAGGGTTCAACGCCATCGAAGCCGGCGGCCCGGTGCCGCGGCCGGATCTTCTCATCGTTGCGCGCGGCGGCGGCAGCCTCGAAGATCTCTGGGGCTTCAACGACGAGGCCGTGGTGCGCGCCGCCGCCGCCTCGCAGATCCCGCTGATTGCGGCGGTCGGCCATGAGACCGACTGGACCCTGATCGACCACGCCGCCGACCGCCGCGCGCCGACCCCGACGGGCGCCGCCGAAATGGCCGTGCCGGTGCGCGCCGATCTTCAGGCGGCGCTTGCCAGCCACAATGCCCGTCTGTCCGGCGCGGTCTCACGCCGTCTAGACCAAGAGCGCAAGGGGCTGGCGGCGTTGCTGCGGGCGATGCCCGGCATCGAGGCCCTGCTCGAGCCGCCGCGCCGGCGCCTCGACGAGGCGACGACGGCGCTCGGCAGCAATCTGCGCCATGCCGTCGGCGACAAGCGTCGAGCCTTTACCGCCGCCGCTGCCCGGCTTGCCCCGGCGACCCTCGAAGCCGGCCTGCGCGACAAGCGGGCGGCGCTGCGCCATCACGCCGCCCGGATCGACCATGGCGCGCGGCTGCGGCTCGACGATGCCCGGCGCCGCCTCGATCGGCTGGCCGCCGGGCTGAAGCCCCATATGCTGAAGGCCAAAAGCGAAGCCGCGCGGGTGGCATTGGGACAGCTCGGCGAGCGGTTGGAACGGGCTGAAACACAGACGAGCCACCAACGCCGCCAGCGGCTGGAGGGCGCGTGGCGCCTCGCCGCGAGTCTGAGCCCGCTGAATGTGCTCGAACGCGGCTATGTCATCGTGCGGGACGGCGACGGTGCCCCGGTCACACGAGCGGGCGATCTTTACGCGGGCATGCCGATTGCGCTGGAATTTGCCGGCCGTCAAAGCCGCGCCGCCATCGTCACCGAGGGCAGCGTGCCCGCCCCGCAGTCAGAAGGCGCCGCAAAGCCGGCGGATGCGCCGAAGCGGCGCAAACCCGCGCGGACAAAATCGCAATCCAGCGATCAAGGCTCGCTGTTTTGAACCGGGCTTGAAGCGGCAGTGAGCGATCGGCGCGGTGCGCTGCGCCCCGGTCAGTCCTGATCGGCCGCACCGGCCAGAGCATCCAGTCGCGCTCCAAGCAAGCCCGCCCCGCCTAAAATCCGCAACGTCTTTTGCCGCTGGGTCGTGCCGGAGGCAACCGTGATCGTCGATTTGGGAATGCCCCAGCTCTTGGCGAGGAGGGCGATCAACGCCTTATTGGCCTTGCCGTCCTCCGGCACCGCCCGCAGCCGGACGGCAAGCCGCTTGTCGCCAGCCGCATCCACCTGAACTGCCTCGACCGCGTCCTTGGCGGCGCGGGGCGTCACCCGGACGAAGAGGACGACGTCTTCCCCCTCGATCTGAAAGAACGGCTTATCAGCCATCGCCCCGCAACCGGCAGAGCCGATCAGATGCCGGCGCGCATGATCGCCGGGTCGACATAGACCACGATGAAATACTGCAGGAACATGATGATGAAGAGCACGACCAGCGGCGACAGGTCGATCCCGCCGAGATCGGGCAGGAAGCGCCGGATCTTGCGATAGACCGGCTCGGTCATCTGCCAGAGGAAGCGGCCGATCGCATCCACGAACGGATTGCCGGGATTGACGATGTTGAACGCGTAGAGCCAGGAGAGCACGGCCGAAGCGATCACGATCCACCAATAGAGATTGAGCGCCTGATAGATTACGAAGGTGACTGCCAGCATCGATCCCGTGCCTTGTTTTCGGTCCTAGCCGATGTAGACACTGCCTTGCTCGGGCGCAAGAAAGACAGGACTTGAGCGTTAACGCCTAACTGCTCCTGCAGCCGCTTTCGTCCGGCGCGAATCTCCGCCCCGGCCCCACCGAAGCCGTTGACAGACGGCGCCTCCAAGCTCTAAAAGCCGCCTCACATCGGTGGACGGGGCTGTAGCTCAGCTGGGAGAGCGCGTCGTTCGCAATGACGAGGTCAGGGGTTCGATCCCCCTCAGCTCCACCAATGTTTTTCTCGGGAAAATTTATATCAAGTCTGGGGTCCGCGCGACTTTGCACCGTTTTCTTCGGCGCCTTGTTCCCCGCGTTGCTCGCTGATTCTCCAGCCCTTGCCAACACAAACGCCGCGGACCGACGAGGGTCTATCGGACCATCACGTCGATCCGAGGCGCTCAAAGGTCATCGCTCCGGCAGCGCCGCGCGGAAGCGTGAGCCTCCACGCGGCGGCGCGCCCTACTCCTTGTCGGTGTCTTCGAGGAAGAAGCGACCCAGCGGATTCTGAAAGAAGTCCTTCACGTTCTTGCGGGCGACATTGATGTAGGGGCTGTAGTACAGGTCGACCCAGTTGACGTCGGCCTTCGCCTGCTTCTGCAGTTCGACATACATCGTTTCGCGCTTCTTCGGGTCCATCTCGACCCGCGCCTTGGCGACGAGCTTGGTGACCGCCGGGTTGTTGTAGCGGGTCATGTAGTTCATGTTGGAATCATTGCCGAGCACAAAGGTCGTCTTCTGGTCCGGATCGAGAATATCGTTGGTCCAGTAGGCCTTGGCGACGTCGTAATCGCCATCGACCAGCATACCCCACTGCTGGGACGGATCGACCTTGCGGATGTTCAGCGTGATGCCCGCCTTGGCGAATTGCTGCTGCAACAGAACGCCGACCTGCTCGTCGACCTCGTCGCCGGCCTGGGCGAGATAGGTCAGCGTCAAATTGGAAACGCCGGCTTCCTTGAGCAGCGTTTTGGCCTTTTCCGGATCGTAGGGGCGAACCGCGTTGTCGGCATTGTAGTAGAGCGCGCCCTTCGGGATGTAGGAATTGGCGACGGTGCCGATGCCGAAGGTCACAGCGTCGACGATCGCCTTCTTGTCGGTGGCGTCGTCGATCGCCTCGCGCACCTTCTGCTTGCCGAGATCCCCATGGGAATGGTTGATCAAAAGCGAGTCTTCGCGGGTTGAAGGCTCCAAGAGGACGTTGAGATTGGGATCGGCCTCGAGCTGCTGAACGCGGGAGAACGGCACGAAGATCGCGGCATCGATCTGGCCGGCCTGGACGTCGAGCATGCGGGTGTTGTCGTCGGGGATCGAAATCCACTCCACGCCGTCGAGCTTGACCCGGTCAGCCTGCCAGAAATTCGGGTTTTTCTCCAGGATGACGCGGTCGCCGCGGATCCAGTCCTTGACCATGAAGGCGCCGGACGCGATCGGCTTCTGGGCGTAGGCCTCTTCGCCCATTGTCTCCATCCCCTTCTTGGAGATGATCGAGGCGCCGGGCATGGCGAGGGTCGAAAGAAAGGGCGCGGAGGGCGACTTCAGCTTGACGACGAGCGTCTGCGCGTCCGGCGTCGCCATGTCGGCGACGATCTTGTAGGAATCCGACCACAGCGACAGCTTGTCGTCGCGAATGCGGGTCAGCGAATATTTCGCGTCTTCCGAGGTGATCGGCGAGCCGTCGGAGAACTTCGCGTCGCGCATCTTGAACGTATAGGTCAGATTGTCCGGCGAGACCGTCCAGCTCTCGGCAAGGCCCGGCTCCAGCTTGGTCCCGGTCTTGTCCACCCGCACGAGCACGTCATAGACATTGGCAAAGACCCAGAAGTCGATGTTCTGGGCGGTGGCGATCGGATCGAAGGTCGAGGAATCTTCACGGCGACCGATGGTCAGCACGCCCGCAGCCTCGGCCACGCTGGTGCCGAAGGTCAGTGCCGCGAGGGCGGTCGTCGCGGCCAGAAAAAAGATCTTGCGATTCATGGATGCTCTCCTGTCGTCGTCAGGCGGGTTGCAGTTGCGGGGGAAGGAAGCTGACCGGGGTCGAAAATACAGGCCCAGCCATGGCCGTCGCGGCGCCGTAGCGTCGGCGCGGGATCGGCCTTGCATCGGGCTTTGGCAAAGGCGCAGCGCGGGTGGAAACTGCAGCCGGACGGCAGGTTGAGCGGGCTCGGCGGCTCGCCCTGCATCGGCGCTTCGGGCAGAACGATGTCGGGATCGATTTCCGGGATCGATTGGATCAGCGCGGCCGTATAAGGATGACGCGGCGCGGCAAAGACCTGTTCGGTCGGGCCCTCTTCGACGATCCGCCCGAGATACATCACCGCCACCCGGTCGCAGAGCCGGCGGACGATCGACAGATCATGGGCGATGAAGATCAAGGTGAGGTTCATCCGCTCTTTCAGATCGAGGAAGAGGTTGATGATCTGCCCCTGGATCGAGACGTCGAGCGCGGCGACGCATTCGTCGGCGACGATCAGCTTCGGCTCCACCGCCAGCGCCCGAGCGATGCCGACGCGCTGGCACTGGCCGCCGCTGAGCGCCTTCGGCCGCCGGGCAGCAAGCGCCGGATCAAGACCAACCAGCGACAACAGCTCGGCCACGCGCTTGCCGACCTCAGGGCCCGGGACCTTATTGTGGACGCGCAGCACCTCGGCGATCGCCTCGCCGACCGTCAGCCGGGGATTAAGCGCGTTCATCGGATCCTGAAACACCGTCGCCGTTTCCCGGCGCAGCGTCTTCAGGCCACGCGGGTTCTTCGCCGAAACTGCGACGCCGTCGAAGGCGACATGGCCGCTGGTGACGCTTTCGAGGCCGAGCAGCGCCCGGCCGAGGGTCGACTTGCCGGAGCCGGATTCGCCGACAAGGCCGATGGTTTCGCCGGGCTTGACGCTCAGCGACACGCCGTTCAGCGCCTTCACCGAGCGCCTCGTCAGCCCGAGCGGACCGCCGCCAGGGGCCGGAAAATGCAGGACGACGTCGTCCGCTTCGATCAGCGGCGTGCGGTCGATCGTCATGCGAAGCCCCGCGCCGGAACGCTTGTCAGCTCCGAGACGACCGGATTGTGGCAGGCAAGCCGCCGATCTTGGCCAACGTCCTCGAATGGTGGCTGCAGCCGCGCGCAGGCGTCGACGGCGTTTGAGCAGCGCGGATGGAATCGGCAGCCGCTCGGCATGGCATCGATCGTCGGCGGATAGCCGGGAATCGTCTTCAGCCGGCTGCCGGTCGCGCCGGCGCCCGGCTGACAGCCGGTCAGACCCGCCGTGTAGGGATGACGCGGATCGGCGAGCAGCGTGCGCTTGTCGCCGATTTCGCAGACCCGGCCGCCATAGAGCACGCAGATCCGGTCGCAGAGCTGGGCGACGACGCCGAGATCATGGGTGATGAAGATGATCGACAGACCCCGCGCGTCGCGCAGCTCTTTGAGCAGCCGCAGGATCTGCGCCTGAACCGTCACGTCGAGGGCGGTGGTCGGCTCGTCGGCGATCAGGATGTCGGGATCGGAGGCGAGCGCCAGGGCGATCATCGCCCGCTGCCGCATGCCGCCGGAGAACTCATGCGGAAAACCCCGCGACCGCTCCTTCGGATCGGGAATGCCGACCTGGGTCAACAGTTCGACGGCGCGTGCTTCGGCCGCCCGGCGCGAGCTGCCATGATGGAAGCGCACGCTCTCGGCGATCTGCTCGCCGATGCGCATCACCGGATCAAGATGGCTGGCCGGATTTTGGAAGATCATGCCGATGCGCTTGCCGCGAACGGTGCGGAACCCCGCATCCGGCAGCGCCATCACGTCCTCGCCGTCGATCCGCACCCGGCCGCCGGGGATCGACAGGCGTTTCGACGGCAAAAGCTTGAGCAGGGCGCGGCACGCCATGGTCTTACCCGAGCCGCTCTCACCGACGAGCCCAAGGATCTCCCCCTTGCCGAGCGTGAAGGAAACCCGATCGACGATGACGTGACGGCCGGTGTCGGTGGCGACGTCGACGGTGAGGTCCTCGACCTCGAAGAACGCCCCGCTCATGGCCGCACTCCCAGTTTTTCGCCGAGGCCATCGGCGAGCAGGCTGAAGCCGAAGGCAAGCACCACGATGGCAAGGCCCGGGAAGGTCGAAATCCACCAGGCGATGGAGATGAAGGCCTGGCCGTCGGCGACCATGATGCCCCACTCGGCCGTCGGCGGCTGCACGCCGAGCCCGAGATAACTGATCGCCGCGCCGTTCAGGAGCACCAGCACCGCGTCGGACATGGAAAACACGATCGAGCCGACCATGGCGTTCGGCAGGAGATGACGGAACATGATGCGCCAATGGGAAAAGCCGAGGCTTTTCGCCGCCATGGCGAAGTCGCTCTGGCGCAGCACCAGGATCTGCGCCCGGATCAGCCGGGCATAGGAGACCCAACCAACCAGCCCCATGGCGATGTAGAAGCTGGCAAGGCCAGGGCCTAAAATGGCGATGATCGCCAGCATCAAGACCAGGAAGGGAAAGGCGAGGACGACGTCGACCACCCGCATGAACAGGGTGTCGGTCAGCCCGCCGAAATAGCCGGCGATGGTGCCTGTGGCGGTGCCGATGATGAACGGGAAGATCACACCCAGCACCGCGATCTGCAGATCGACCCGAGCGCTCCAGATTACCCGCGCGAGGATGTCACGGCCGAAATTGTCGGTGCCGAAGGGATGGGCGAGGCTCGGCGGGGCGAGCCTGGCGGCGATATCCTGATAGACTGGATCGTAAGGCGAAATCAGCGGCGCGCCGATGGCAAGCACCAGGAAGACGGTCAGGATCGCGCCGCCGATCAACATCGGCTGCGGCACACCAGCGGTCAGGCGGCCCAGAAACCGGCGCGGCATCGGCCGATCGAGGGTCGCCTCGCTCATAGCGTCACCCTCGGATCGAGCACCACGGTCAAGATGTCGGCGAGGAAGTTGGTCAGCACCGAGGCCAGCGCGAACAGCATCGCGACGCCCTGCACCACCATGTAGTCGCGGGTGAAGATCGCCCGGATCAACAGCTGACCCATGCCGGGAATGGCAAAGACGCTTTCGACGACGACGGTGCCGCTGATCAGCCAGCCGATATTGACCGCGAGAAGATTCAGCGTCGGGATCAGCGAATTGGGCAGGACGTGCCGGCGAAAGACGATATGCTCCGGCAGGCCGCGCGCCCGCGCCGCCATCGCCGCGTCGGATTCCATCTCGGCGAGGAGGCTTGCCCGCAGGCTGCGGGTCAAGACCGCCGACAGCGACAAGGCGATGGTTAGGCACGGCAGCACCATGTGATGCAGTTTGTCGGCCACGGACTGACCATAGCCCGAGACCGGAAACAGGCCGAGCTTCACGCTGAACAGGATGATCAGCATGATGCCGAGCCAGAAGGCCGGCATGCCGAGGCCGCCGGTCGAGATCATCCGCACGGCATGGTCGATCGCGCCGCCGCGGTGGCCGGCCGCCAGGGTGGCCAGCGGGATGGTGATGATGAGGGAGAGAATGACGCTGCCGAACACCAAGACCAGCGTCGGCTCCAACCGGCCGAGGATCAGACCGATGACGTCGACCTTATAGAGGATCGAGCGGCCCATCTCGCCGTGGAAGAGGTTTTTGACAAAGTCGAAATACTGCACCCAGATCGGTTCATCGAGACCGAACTGGGCACGGATATTGGCAAGCGCCTCGGGCGTCGCGCGGGTGCCGAGCAGGATGCGCGCCGGATCGCCGGGGATCGAATGGACCAGCACGAAGGTGATGATGCTGATGCCGACGAGGACAGGCAGCAATTGCAGCGGACGATAAAAGACGAAGCGATAGCGATGCATATCAATCCGCCTCTACCTGTTCGGCGGGCTGCGGCTCTTCCGCTCGACACAAGCGGAGCGGATGGCGCCTGAAGAAGTCGACGAGCATCGCCCGATAGGCTTCGGGCTCTTCGTAAAAGGGAGCGTGGGAGCTGTTGGGGAAGATTCCGATCTGCGATCTTGCGATGGCATGGTGCATGCGGGCCGCGCAGGCCGGCGTCAAGACGTCGTTCTTGCCACCGACGATCAGCACCGGCCAGTCGAACCGAGCGAGATCGGCAAGCCGGTTCCAGTCGCGGATCGAGCCGGTATAGCAGTATTCGTTTGGCCCCTGGATCGCCATGAAGATCGGCGCATTGAAGCCGTCCTTGGAGCGCTGGACCGAATCGGGCCGCGCCGCCGTGCGCCGCAAGTGGCGATGATCGAGGAGGTCGACGGCGGCCCGGTAGGCGGGATGATCGTAGCGCTCCTCGGCCTCGAAGCGCTGCATCATCGCCTCGGTTTCAGGGCCGAGCGCCGAGCGCAGCCGGGTGATCTCGCCGAGGAGATGAGGGATATCGGCGGCGGTGTTGGCGAGCACCATCGAGCCGATCCGCTCGGGATGCGTCAGCGCATATTCGATGCCGCACCAGCCGCCCCAGCTGTGGCCGAGAAAGTGCACCCGCTCGAGCCCGAAAGAGTCGAGAACGGCCTCGACCTCGTCGACGGAGCGGGCCATCGTCCATAGCCCCGCATCGTCCGGACGGTCGGAGGCGCCGGTGCCGAGTTGATCATGCACGACGACGCGAAAGCCGAGATCGGTGAGCGGGAGATGCGGATCGCGCAGATAGTCGCAGGGCAGACCCGGCCCTCCGTTCAGGAGAAAGACGACCTCGTCGCCCGCCCCGTAGCTGTAGCCGACGACCTTGTGCCCGCTGTCGAGCGTGATCACCCGGCGCTCGTCCGGCGCCCGATGCTCCCAGACGCGAAAACCGTGAACGGTCTCCGCGAACGCCTCGATCTGTGCGGGGGACGCCGTCACCGCGCGCCTTACCCGTTACCGCGACGCTTGAGGAAGTCGACGAGCACCGGATAGAATGCCTCCGGCTCCTCGTAAAACGGCATGTGGCTAGAGTTTGGGAACACCTTCAGTTCGGCATCCGGCAGCGCATGCTTCATCTTCGCCGCACAAGCCGGCGTCAACTCGTCATGCTGGCCGACGGTGATCAGGGTCGGCACGGTGATCCGATGCATGTCCGGAATGCGGTTCCAGGCGGACATATTGCCGACATATAGGAACTCGTTCGGGCCCTGCATGGTCTCGTACGGTCCCATGTTCCAGTCGTCGAGCGAGCGCCGCACCGGCGCCGGCCACACGTCGAGACGGCAGACATGGCGGTAGTTCAAAATCGTGATCGCCGCCTGATATTCGGGATGGTCGAGCGTGCCCTCGGCCTCGTGGCGCTGCATCATCGCCACCGTCTCGGAGCCGAGGCTGGCACGTAGCCGCTCGAGTTCGCCGATCAGATGCGGAATGTCGGCCGCGGTGTTTTCTAAGATCAGCGTGCGCAGCGCCTCGGGATGGGTCAGTGCGTATTCGATCGACAGCCAGCCGCCCCAGGACTGACCGACCAGATGCACCTTGCCGAGACCCAGCGCCTGGCGCACCGCCTCGACTTCTTTCACATAGCGCTCGACGGTCCATAGCGAGCGGTCGGTCGGTCGATCGGACGAGCCGGTGCCGAGCTGGTCGAAGGCGACGACGCGATAGCCGTGGTCGATCAGGCAGGAATGGGAATCGCGCAGATAGTCGCAAGGCAGCCCGGGGCCGCCGTTCAGACAGAAGACCACATCGTCACCCGAGCCGAAGCTGTAGGTCACGATCTTGTAGCCATCCACTTCAACGTCACGCCGCTCGTCCGGTTCGATTTCCCGCCACATGTTGCCAACCCGCTTCGTCTTAGGCTTTTGGGATGCTCTTTCGAGCGTTTCAAAAAGCCTAGCGCTTCGCGCCCGAAGCCCGCCAGCTATTAAAAATGATAGGTCCGACGGCGGCGAGGCTTGCTTGGGTTCGCTCAGGATGTAAACATGTCGAAAAAATAGTCAGCAAGAGCACGATGTCCCTGATCGCAACGGACAGTTCTGAAATCGACGCCTATTTCGAGGCGGGCCAGACCGCGGAGGAGCGCATCGCGCTCGCCGAAAAGGCCATCGCCGCCTACGGGCTGACATCGCTGATCTACGACTTCACGACAATCAAATATTCCCATGACGGAGAGCTGGTGACGCCGTCCTTTCTGGCTATGCGCAACTTGCCGAAGGACATGGTCAAGATCTGGTGCGAGGAAGGGTTTTATCAGATCGACCCGGTGCAGCAGTTGGCCTTCCGCTCCCACCTGCCCTTCGTCTGGTCCTATCGGCGGGACGGCAAGACGCCCCTCAACCGCATTCTCGGTGAAACCCACGAGCCGGTGGTCGATTATCTGCATGATTCCGGCATCACCTGCGGCCTGACGGTGCCCGTCCATCTGCCGAATGGCGAATGCGCCACGGTGACCGGCATCCGCCACGGCGCGGGATCTGACTTCGAGCGTGAAATCACCCCGCATGTCGCCAATTTCACGCTGTTTGCCCATATCCTCCACGAGAAGGTCTATGCCATTCTCGGCGAGGATGCCCGCAACGCCCGGCCGGTGCACCTGACACCGCGAGAGAGGGAATGCGTCGCCTATGCCGCCGAAGGCCTGTCGGCGAAGGAGATCTCGTTGAAGATCGACCGCTCGGTGCCGACGGTGGTGATGCATCTCAACGCCGCCACGCGAAAACTCGCGGCCACCAACCGGGCGCAGATGATCGCCCGGGCCGCACATTACCGGCTGATCGAGACCGGCTTCAGCGTAATCTGACGCCGCGATGGCCGCCGCGCCCAAAACTGGCACGAACGGTGGCATCCGTGCCAAACGATGAGGCATCATTGCCATCGCCATTTGCCTCGCCTCGTCTCGTCTCGACCAGGTGCCACCCATTGCAATTGCGACACGCATGATTTGCCAGCCAACGGAACGCCATGCCCCAGCCTCCAGCCGTCCTTTTCGTCTGTCTCGGCAATATCTGCCGCTCGCCGCTGGCCGAAGCCGCCTTTCGCGCGGCGGCCGAGCGCGAAGGCCTGACGGTCGAGGTCGATTCGGCCGGGCTTGGCCGCTGGCATCTTGGTTGTCCGCCAGATTCCCGCTCCCAGGCCGTCGCCCGCCGCCACGGCATCGAGATCGGCGAGCGCCGGGCACGGCTGGTGAGGCGGGAGGACTTTTATCGCTTCGACCATATCGTCGGCCTCGACCAGGACAATCTCATAGGCCTGCGCCAGCTCGCCCCGGCTGATGCGACGGCCACAATCAGCCTGCTTCTCGATCACGTCCCGGGCCGCAAAGGCCAGTCGGTGCGCGATCCTTATTATGAAGACGAATCAGCCTTCGCCGATGCCTGGCGCGACGCCTGCGAGGGCGCCGATGCATTGATCACGGCACTCAAGGCGGAGATGGGCCGAAAATACGAGCCATGAGCCCGCTGGCCAACCGCGCCGCAGCGCTGCTCGGCGGCGCTGTCGCCAGCACCCGTCACTTCGCCGGCGGCTCGCTCTCGAGCGTGGAATGGGTGCGGCTCGCCGATGGCCGCGAGATGCTGGTCAAATCCGGTCCCGCGCCCGAGGTCGAAGCCCGGATGCTCCGCACTCTTGGAGAGGCCGGCGTGCCGGTCCCGCAGGTGCTGGCCGCCGACGATCAGGTTCTCGCCATCACCCGGCTTGCCGACGACTGCAGCCTTTCCGCTGCCTGGGGCGATCTCGGCGCCGCCCTGCGCCGCCTGCATGCAAAGACCGCCGTTCGCTACGGCTTTGCAGACGACTACGCCTTCGCTCGGCTCAAGATCGTCAATCGCTGCGACGACGACTGGCCGCGCTTTTACGCCGAGAACCGGCTGCTCGCCGCCGCCCGTGGCACCGGCGCTCCGATCGAGCGCCGGGTCGAGGCTTTGTGCGCCCGCCTCCACGACCGTTTGCCGAAGCAGCCCCGAGCCTCGCTCCTCCACGGTGATCTATGGAGCGGCAACGTGCTGACCTTCGCCGGCAGGGTTTCCGGGCTGATCGACCCCGCTGCCTATTACGGCGACGGCGAGATCGACATCGCCATGCTCGGCCTCTTCGCTCGCCCGAGCGCGGAATTTTTTGAGGCCTACGGTCCCCTGCCTGCCGGCCACCACGAGCGGGCGCCAATCTATGCACTGTGGCCCGCCCTCGTGCATCTCAATCTCTTCGGCAGCGGCTATCGCGGCATGGTCGAGGCCTATCTCGCTCAAGCCGGGTTCTGAAGCCTGCGGCCAAAAGCCTCCGGCGCCTTTCCGTTTTGGAATGCGTCGCCAGATAAATCCAATATGACATCGCCCGCGATCATGACCGTCGCCATCACCGGCTCGCTGCCGACCGCGCCTTTCGAGGCCGCTGCGGTCACGATCGCGGCTGACCTCGACACAAGATGTGGCCGCCATCCGGCAACGCCTAGAGACGCGCGGCGAATCCTCGGCGTTCCGGCGGCCTGACACGCGCCTTCATCCTTCAGCGATCCTCAAACCCGCGGCCCCTTTTTTGATGCTTCCCGCTCACCACGCTACCCGTCGCCTCGGCCGCTATTCGAAGACCCTCTGGCAGAGGGTGGAGATCTGGACCCTGATCGGTGCACTGGTTGCGGCAGCCGCGATCTGGGCGTTCGTCTCGATCGCCGGCGAGGTTGTCGAGGGGGACACCAAGGGCCTCGATCGCGAGATCCTGCTGTCGCTGCGCTCGGCAAGCGATCCGAGCGACCCGATCGGACCGCGATGGCTGGAGGAGCTGGGCCGCGACGTCACCGCGCTCGGCGGCACCGGCATCTTGATCATGATCACCACCTTCGTCGCGCTCTATCTGTGGATCGCCGGCAAGCGCCGCTCGATGGTAATGGTGGTCGCGGCGATCGCCAGCGGCTTTCTCGCCAGCCAAATCCTCAAACGCAGCTTCGCGCGGCCGCGGCCGGACCTCGTGCCCCATGGCGACTATGTCTATACGGCGAGCTTTCCGAGCGGCCATGCGATGATGTCGGCGATCACCTATCTGACGCTGGCGATCCTGCTCGCCCGGGTCGAGCCGCGGCGCCGGATGCGCGCCTTCCTGATCGGCCTTGCGGTCTTCCTGACGGTGATCATCGGTGTCAGCCGGGTCTATCTCGGCGTCCATTGGCCCTCCGACGTGCTTGCCGGCTGGACGGCGGGCGCCGCCTGGGCACTGATGTGGTGGCTGCTCGCCACTTGGCTCGAGAGCCGTGGCGCGGTCGAACCCAGCCCGCAGAATGTCGCGACACCGGAGGGAATCGGTCACGCCGAGCCGGACGAGCGCGGCGCCCGGGACTGAATACCACGACGACACCCTTGGGCCGGTGGCAGGCCCAAGGGCGCGAAAAGCCATGAGCACGCCGTGCCTGCGACAGGACGTCCAAAGGACGCGCGATCTGATTGAGTCGACGCGTCGTGCGTTGCCGAAAACCGATCCCGATTTTCGGGCGGATGCTGGAGACGGCGATCGACTTTGGTCGAAGACGCAAGCTGCAACATCGCCGTCTTCAGCTCCGTTGGTCGGAAATGAGAGCGATACGGCCGGGCCAGCCCGCCCCCATCTACGGTCGATCCTCATCGTTTAGGTGACACATCAGATCTCCAACAACCATTTGATTTTGAATGTATTTTCGAGGATTCCCCTGCCATCGCAACGGCGGCAGAGCGGCCTGACTGCGTCGAAGCCACCAGACGTTCCGACTGCAAAGCTCCATCGTGCGGTCCGCGATTTTTTCGTGGCGAAGACTTGCCACGTCGGTCCCTGCTATGGAATTCATCATGCACACGGACGCGGCGTTCCTGACAACCAAGCCGTGCTGTGACGACGTCCTGGGCAAGAAGAACCACTAAAGGCGCTGGATGGAATATTTTCTACAGCAATTGATCAACGGGATCACTCTCGGTTCGATCTACGGGTTGATCGCCATCGGTTATACGATGGTCTACGGCATCATCGGCATGATCAATTTCGCCCATGGCGAAATCTTCATGATCGGCTCCTTTATCGCTCTAACCGTCTTCCTGGCGCTGGCGGCGATAGGGGTCACCTTTCTGCCCCTCGTTCTCTTGCTGATGGTCATCGTCGCGATGGTCTGCACGGCAGCTTGGGGCTGGACGATCGAGCGGGTCGCCTATCGCCCGCTCCGCGGCTCTTTCCGGCTGGCGCCGCTGATCACCGCGATCGGCATGTCGATCTTCCTGCAGAATTTCGTCCAGATCACTCAGGGCGCCCGGGTCAAGCCCCTGCCGCCGCAGATCCAGGGCGGACTGATCCTGATGAACAACCCGAACGGCATCGTCGTCCAGATTTCCTGGATGCAGATCATCATCATCGCCATGACCATCGTCTTGATGGCCGGCTTCTCGCTGCTGATCTCCAAGACCTCGCTCGGCCGCCAGCAACGCGCCTGCGAGCAGGATCGCAAGATGGCCTCGCTGCTCGGCGTCAATGTCGATCGGACGATTTCGTTGACCTTCGTCATCGGCGCCTCGCTCGCCGCCGTCGCGGGGATGATGTATCTGCTCTATTATGGCGTGATCGACTTCTACATCGGCTTCATCGCCGGCGTGAAAGCCTTCACCGCGGCCGTCCTCGGCGGCATCGGCTCGCTGCCGGGGGCGATGCTCGGCGGTCTTGCCATCGGCCTGATCGAGACCTTCTGGTCCGGCTATTTCTCGGTGGAGTATAAGGACGTCGCGGCCTTCTCGATCCTCGCCATCGTCCTGATCTTCATGCCGTCCGGCCTGCTCGGTCGACCGGAAGTCGAGAAGGTCTGATCCGATGGCCGAGACGAATTTCCCCACCGCCACCGCGTACCCGGAGGGCGCCGAGCGGCTTTCGGAGGAACAGCGCGAGGCGATGCGCGGCGAGCCGCCCTTCGCCGAGGCGCCGCCCACCGACAGCCGCCTCGTGCGCGCGCTGAAGGAGGCCGGCATCACCGCCGGGCTGATCGCCGTCCTCACGGTGTTCTTCTTCGCCTTCAAGACCGATATCGCCGCCGGCGGCCTGGCGCTGACCGCCGATCCGATACAGTGGATCGTCTGGATCGCCATCGCCTTCGTCGGCCGATTCGTCCTGTCCTATCTCGTCTTCGCCAATGACAAGCCCACCGTCGGCGGCTGGAAGAAGATCACCGCCGCGACCGCAGGATGGCCCGTCGGCAAGGTGATCGGCGCGATCCTCCTGCTCGTCGCCCTGACCCTGCCGTTCCTGCTGTCGACCTTCCTGCCGAGCCAGAACCGCTATCTGCTCGATCTGTCGATCCTGATCCTCACCTATGTGATGCTCGGCTGGGGCCTCAACATCGTCGTCGGCCTCGCCGGCCTGCTCGATCTCGGCTATGTCGCCTTCTATGCCGTCGGCGCCTATTCCTTCGCGCTGTTGGCGACGAATTTCGATCTCGGCTTCTGGGTCTGTCTGCCGATGGCCGGCTTGTTCGCCGCGCTCTGGGGTGTGATGCTGGGCTTTCCGGTGCTGCGGCTGCGCGGCGACTATCTCGCCATCGTGACCCTCGCCTTCGGCGAAATCATCCGCGTCGTGCTGTTGAACTGGGCGAATTTCACCGGCGGACCGAACGGCATCCTCGGCATTCCGAAGCCGACGCTCTTCGGCCTCGAATTCAATCGCGGCGCGGGATCCTTTTCCGATTTCTTCGGCATTCCCTATTCGCCGATCCAGCGCTTCATCTTCCTCTACTACATCATCCTGGCGCTGGCGCTTTTGACCAACTTCGTCACCATGCGGATGCGCAAGCTTCCGGTCGGCCGGGCCTGGGAAGCCTTGCGCGAGGACGAGATCGCCTGCCGCTCGCTCGGCATCAACACCGTCAATGTCAAGCTCACAGCCTTTGCGACGGGCGCGATGTTCGGCGGCTTTGCCGGCTCCTTCTTCGCCACCCGCCAGGGCTTCATTTCGCCGGAAAGCTTCACCTTCATCGAGTCGGCGATCATCCTCGCCATCGTCGTTCTCGGCGGCCTCGGCTCGCAGCTCGGCGTGGTCATCGCCTCGGTGGTGATGATCGGCGGTATCGAGCTGTTGCGCAATTTGACGGGACTGCAGGCGATCTTCGGCGCCGGCTTCGATCCGACCGAATACCGCATGCTGATCTTCGGCCTCGCCATGGTGCTGATCATGGTCTGGAAGCCACGAGGATTGGTCTCCACCCGATCCCCCTCGGCGATCTACAAAGCCAAGAAAAAGATTGGCGCCGATCTCGTCGCCCAGGGCGAGGGTCACTGATGCTGAAGCAGAATCGCAACTGGACGGACAATCCCATCCTCTCGGTCGAGCATCTGACGATGCGCTTCGGCGGGCTTGTCGCCATCGACGACCTTTCCTTCGACGTCGGCCGCGGCGATATCACCGCGCTGATCGGCCCGAACGGCGCCGGCAAGACCACCGTCTTCAACTGTGTCACCGGCTTCTACAAGCCGACCGAGGGGCGGATCGCGCTGCGCCGCGACCAGCATGCCACCGACGAGGCGCTGCACGAACTGACGCGCAGCGGCCGCCAATACAGCGAAACCGATAAGGGCTCGATCTTTCTGCTCGAGCGGATGACCGATTTCCGCATCACCGAGGTCGCCGGCGTCGCGCGCACCTTCCAGAATATCCGCCTGTTCGGCGGCATGACGGTGCTGGAAAACCTGCTCGTCGCCCAGCACAACAAGCTGATGCGCGCCTCCGGCTTGACGATCGGCGGCCTGCTCGGCCTGCCCGGCTATCGCCGCGCCGCGGACGCTGCCAAGGACACGGCCATCGAATGGCTGCGGCGGGTCGATCTTCTCGATCGCGCCGACGATCCGGCGGCGGATCTGCCCTATGGCGCCCAGCGCCGACTGGAGATCGTGCGGGCTCTCTGCACCGATCCGGTACTGCTCTGCCTCGACGAACCGGCGGCGGGCCTCAACCCGCGCGAATCCACCGAACTCAACACGTTGCTCAAATACATTCGCGACGAACATGGCGTCTCGGTCCTGTTGATCGAGCATGACATGGGCGTCGTGATGGAAATCTCCGACCACATCATCGTGCTCGACTACGGCAAGAAAATCTCCGACGGCACCGCCGCCGCGGTGCGCAGCGACCCGAAGGTGATCGCCGCCTATCTCGGCGTCGACGACGAGGAGGTGGATGACGTCGAGCGTGATCTCAATGTCAAGACCGGCCACGACGCCACCGCGGGAGGCAGCCTGTGAGCGCAGCCCAATCCATTCTTTTGGCATCGGAGCCCCTGCTCGCCATTCGCGGCGTGGAGACCTTCTACGGCAAGATCCAGGCCCTGCGCGGCGTCGATGTCGAGGTCCATCGCGGCGAGATCGTCACGCTGATCGGCGCCAACGGCGCCGGCAAGTCGACGCTGATGATGACCATCTGCGGCAACCCGCAGGCCCGCGCCGGCCAGATCGTCTACAATGGCAAGGACATCACCCATCTGCCGACCCACGACATCATGTCGATGTCGATCGCCCAATCGCCGGAAGGCCGCCGCGTCTTCCCGCGGATGACGGTGATGGAAAACCTCCAGATGGGCGCGATCTTGGAGGATGACAAACATTTCGAAGACGATCTGAAACGCGTGTTTACGTTGTTTCCCCGCCTCAAGGAGCGGCGCGGCCAGCGCGGTGGCACGCTGTCCGGCGGCGAACAGCAGATGCTGGCGATCGGCAGGGCGCTGATGAGCCGGCCGAAGCTTCTTCTGCTCGACGAGCCTTCCCTCGGCCTTGCCCCGCTGGTGGTCAAGCAGATCTTCGAAGTCATCCGCGAGCTCAACGCCAATGAGGGCCTGACCGTCTTTCTGGTCGAACAGAACGCCTTTCATGCGCTGCGCCTCGCCCATCGCGGCTATGTGATGGTCAACGGCGCGATCACCATGGCCGGCACCGGCCGCGAACTTCTGGCGCGCGAAGAGGTCCGCAGCGCCTATCTCGAAGGCGGAGCACACTGAGATGACACCGGAAATGGGAATTCTCTGGGAAGTCTCCTTCGTCGAGTTCCTCTTCGTCACCATCGTCCTCGGCGGCGGCGGGGCCTGGATGATCGGCCGTTCGACGGCGTTGACCTGGAGCGGCTGGGGCCTTCTCGCGTTTTATCTTCTGTTGCTGACGATCGCCGTCCGTTTCATCCACTTCAGCCTGTTCAACGGCTCCTTCCTGCTTCCGCTTTCGACCTTCGACACTGGATTATACTATGCCGTGATCGATTATATCGTGCTGTTTGCCATCGCCGCGGCCGGCCGTGTCTTCGTGCGCAACCGGCAGATGGCGCGGCAATACGGCTTTCTTGGCAAAGCATCGGCATAAGCGGCCGGAAAAACTTGTATCGATTGGGCTGGTTCTCTTCCATGACGGAGCGTTCCGGGTTTTAATCCCCACCAGGTAGGGGGAGGTTTGCTACCTGCTGCGGCGATCCCGTCGCAGACATGTCCAACACAGGGAAGGTTCGTATGAAGAAGGCACTTCTTTTAGGCGCAGCGCTCAATCTCGTCTTCGCGGGCGCGGCCTTTGCCGATATCACGATCGGCGTTGCCGGTCCGATGACCGGCCAGTATGCAAGCTTCGGCGAACAGCTGAAGATCGGCGCCGAGCAGGCGGTGAAGGACATCAATGCCGCCGGCGGCGTCAATGGCGAGAAGCTGAAGCTGTCGATCGGCGACGATGCCTGCGATCCGAAGCAGGCCGTGGCCGTCGCCAACAACTTCGCCAGCGAGGGCGTGAAATTCGTCGCCGGCCACTTCTGTTCGGGCTCCTCGATTCCGGCGAGCCAAGTCTATGCCGACGAGCAGATCGTCCAGATCTCCCCGGCCTCGACCAACCCGGACTTCACCGACAAGCGCCCCGGCCCCGGTATTTTCCGCGTCTGCGGCCGTGACGATCAACAGGGCAAGGTCGCCGGCGCCTATATCGCCAAGCACTTCCCGGATGCCAAAGTGGCGATCCTCAACGACAAGACCGCCTATGGCAAAGGACTCGCCGATCAGACCGAGAAGGCCTACAAGGCTGCCGGCGGCAAGCCGGCCTTGGTCGAAGCCTATACTGCCGGCGAGAAGGATTACACCTCGCTGGTCACCAAAATGAAGCAGGCCGGCATCGGCCTCGTCTATATCGGCGGCTATCACACCGAGGCCGGCCTGATCGCCCGGCAGATGCGCGAACAAGGCATGAAAACCCGGATCATGTCCGGCGACGCCCTCGTCACAGACGAATACTGGGCGATCACCGGCAAGGCCGGCCAGGGCACGCTGATGACCTTCTCGCCGGATCCGCGCAAGAATGAGGAAGCCGCGCCCGTCGTTGCGGCCCTGAAGAAGGAAGGCAAAACGGCAGAGGGCTATGTCCTCTACACCTACGCCGCGATCCAGGTTTGGGCCGACGCCGTCAAGCAGGCGAAGTCGACCGACTTCGATCCAGTCGTCAAGGCGCTCGATTCGGGGACGTTCAACACGGTCATCGGCTCTCTGAAGTTCAACGACAAGGGCGATGTCTCCCTGCCGGGCTACGTCGTTTACGAGTGGAAAGACGGCAAATACGACTACGTCGAAAACGAAGAAGGCAAGTGAAGCTCTCCGGCCAGAACCTCGCACAACAAGGACGGCAGCCGGTTCTGGCTGTCCGTCGGTAACCGCGTCGGCTCTCAAGCACGACGCCGGCGGCGTTGAAGCGCCTTGATTCGATCATGAAAAACGACCGCGACGTTCAAAAGTCGCGGTCGTTTTTTACCTTGCGGCGCCATGTCATCGTTGCTTGGGAAACGGGTGAGAGCGCCCTGCGTCCGATCCGTCCGCGGGGGGGCGCCACCTGGACAGCGTTGTTGGGCAACGGGGGGCGCGCCCCCTGCGTCCGAGCGGCCGCCGGGCGCTCTCACCCTTTGAATCGACGCATCGTGCTTTGCCGAAAATCGATTCCGATTGTCGGGCCTGTGCTGCAGGCGAGACGCGTCTGGCCCGCAGCGTTCGATGTTCGAAAATGGCAGGCGTCGCCCTTCCGAACCCAAGCCGCCGCGCCGCCCGGCGCATCAACCGCCGACGGCCGTCGACAGCATCGGCCCGGACATCGGCACAGGACACGACGTTGATCAGGGCCCGCGATGTCTCGCCTCAGCTCAGCGCCCGACCACCCGATCCAGCGCCTTCAGCCCGGCTTCGAGACCATGGCGCTCGTCCATAGTCATATTTTTCAAAATCGCCGTCTCCGCATCAAAGATCTTGGGGAGCAGCTCCTGCAACACATCCCGCCCCTCCTCGGTCAGCGTCAGATATTCGAAGCGGCGATCGCAGGTCGCGCGTTCGCGCACCACCCAGCCGCGATGGTCGAGGGACGCGACGGCGCGGCTGACCTTGGTCTTATCCATCGCCGTGTAGTCAACGATCTGGGTGGAGGTCAGCTTGGCGCGTTCAGATCCCAGCACGAGCAGAACCGCAAATTCGGGCGACGTCAGCCCTTCCTCTCGCTTGTGAACACGTGACGTGACGCGCCCGAGGGCGGTCGCGGCGCGGATCAAGCGATTGGAGACGAGAAAGAACTGAGTTTGGTCGAGTTGCATTCCCATATCCTAAATCCTCGTTTTCCAAGTTTGACGATGTGATGGCCGTAAGCGCCCCACAAGCGGAGTCCGCATCATCTCGCAGGGGACAAGCCATGATGGCTAAACGTATAAAGATACAACCTTGGACTTTAGTAATAGTTCGACAGTTTTCAAGCGATTGTTGCTAAACAGTTTGTGTGCAAAGCCGTTTCGCATCGATTTCGTTGGAATACCGTTGCGGAAATTCCGTTCGTGCCTAACAATTCCGGAATGGTCACTTCGAAATTGCTACAAAAGTCGATAGCTCGCAAAAGTTGTCAAACCGCAGTGGCAACGTCATGGCGACGACGCCTTTGCTTTTCGCGCGCCAATTCCCTATAGGATCGCGCCAATCCATACAGTTCATAGACAAGGGTAGGTCATTGTCCTCCACATTCGACCGGGTCGCCGACATCATTGCCGAAACCAGCGAGATCGATCGCGCCGAGATCACGCCGGAAAGCCACACGATCGAGGATCTCGGAATTGATTCCCTCGACTTCCTCGACATCGTCTTTGCGATCGATAAGGAATTCGGAATCAAGATTCCGCTCGAGAAGTGGACGCAGGAGGTCAATGAGGGCCAGGTTCCGACCGAGGAATATTTCGTCCTCAAGAACCTGTGCGCGAAGATCGACGAACTGCGCGCCGCCAAGGCCGCGGGCTGAGCGCATCGTCATCGTTCGCATGGCGCCAGACGTCTTCGAAAAGCGCCGGACTTGGTCTATATGCGTTGCGGAAGCGGCGGCGTCGGGTTTGCATGTCGTGAGCGGAGGCGGCCCAGGCGACAACCGGTTTGCGAAATCGGCGGCGCGGCGACGCTTAAAAATTCGTCTCACATCGGCTTTCGAGGGCTGTCCTCGGTTTGCGCAGGATCCATGGAACACCGCATGACGAATCGCCCCAGGGACGTTCTGATCACCGGCATCGGTCTGGTCTCCTCCCTCGGTGAAGGTATTGGCGAGCATCTGGATCTCTTCGCCCGCGGCCCGGGATTGCAGCCGAACATCAAGAGCGACGGCTACGAGCCCTATTTCGTCCATGGGCTGCCGGCGATCGACTGGTCGCGGCAGATCCCGAAGCGCGGCGACCAGCGGCAGATGGAGACGTGGCAGAAGCTCGGCACCTATTCGGCCGGCCTGGCGCTCGAGGATGCCGGCATCCCGATGGACGAAGCCGTGCGCAGCGAGATCGACATGATCGTCGCGGCCGGTGGCGGCGAGCGCGACCCGGCCGTCGACGCGATGGTGATCGCGCGCGCGCGCGGCGCCAATGATGCCGGACAGGTGATCAACGAGACGCTGTCGACCGAGCTGCGGCCGACGCTGTTCCTCGCCCAACTGTCGAACCTCCTCGCCGGCAATATTTCGATCGTCCATAAGGTCACCGGCTCCTCGCGCACCTTCATGGGCGAAGAAGCGGCCGGCATCTCGGCGCTGTATTCGGCGAAAGCCCGGATTGCTTCCGGCCAGAGCGAGATCTGCCTGGTCGGCAGTGCCTTTTCGGCCGAGCGCAAGGATCTGATTCTCAACTTCGACCTCGCCGAGCTGATGCTGAAGGACGAATGGCGACCGGTCTTTGCCCGCACCGGCGCCCGTCAGGGGGTCGCGATCGGCAGTGTCGGCGCCTTTCTGGTTCTGGAATCGCCGGAGCATGCCGAAAAGCGCGCGGCGCGCGCCTATGCTCGCCTGACCAGCGCCCTCGGCGATCGTGGGCGGCGCGGCGGCGACGCGACGGCCAAGCGGTTCGCAGCGCTGTTGCCGGCGCAAGCGACGGACGAAGACACGATGGTTTGGTCCGGTGCGACCGGCCTTGCCGATCTGGTCCAGATCGAGCGCCAGGTCCTCGCCGAACGCTTCCCCACGGCGCCGGTGCGGGCCTATGGAACACTGCTCGGCCACGCCTTCGAGGCGCAGATGCCCGCCGGCGTCGCGCTTGCCGCCGGCGCTCTGTCGCGCGGCATGGCGATCCCGCCCTTCGACACCGGCGAGGAGCGCCCGGCACCGGCCGCGCCGCGCCGCGCCGTGGTCACCAGTATCGGCCATCTGCATGGCGAAGGCGTCTGCGTCGTCGAGGCGATCGAAGGCGACTGCCGGTGATCGCCGCCCGCAACGCCGCCGCAGGCCGACGCCCGACCGCCCGCTTTCAACCGACGCTTTCGGGCAACAGGAGAGATTCGTGATGAGCGCCAGCGACACCGATTTCCTCGGCCGTCCCGTGATCGCCGTCACCGGCCTCGGCATCGTTTCGTCGCTCGGCAAGGGCGTTGCGGCGAACTGGGACGCCCTGATCGCAGGCAAGTCCGGGATTCACACGATCGACCGGTTCTCGACCGAGGGGCTGCGCACCACGATTTCCGGCAGCGTCGACTTTATGGGCGAGATGGGCCGCACCTCGACGGGACTGTCCTACGCCATGGCGGAATCGGCCGGAAGCGAGGCAATCCGCATGGCCGGTTTGAAGGACGACGATTTCGGCGGCCCGCTGTTCCTCGCCGCCCCGCCAGTCGAAATGGAATGGCAGCACCGCCTGCAGCTCGACCACATGGATGGAGCCACGACCGAAGAGGCCGGCTACGATCGGCTGCTTGAGATCGCCCGCAAGCATCCAGACCGCTCGATCTACAATCTCACCCAGTGCAGCCGGATCTCCGAGCTGCTCGCCGATCGGCTCGGCACTCGCGGTCTGCCGATCACCCTGTCGACGGCCTGCGCGTCGGGTGCCAGCGCGATCCAGCTCGGCGTCGAGGCGATCCGGCGGGGCGAGACCGAGCGGGCGATCACCATCGGCACCGATGGCTCGATCACTCAGGAATCACTGATCCGCTTTTCTCTGCTGTCGGCGCTTTCCACCCAGAACGACGCCCCGGAAAAGGCGTCAAAGCCCTTCTCCAAGGACCGCGACGGCTTCATCATGGCCGAGGGCGCCGGCGCGCTGGTGCTGGAATCCTACGCCGCCGCCAAGGCCCGGGGGGCGACGATTTACGGGCTGATCCTTGGCTGCGGCGAGCGCGCCGACGACTTTCACCGGACCCGCTCCAAGCCCGACGGCTCACCGATCATCGCCGCGATCAAAGCGGGGATCGAGGATGCCGGCCTGACGCCAGAAGGCATCGACTACATTAATGCCCATGGCACCTCGACCCCGGAAAACGACCGGATGGAGGCGACAGGCCTTGCCGCCGTGTTCGGCGAGCGGCTGAAAGAGACGCCGATTTCCTCCAACAAGTCGATGATCGGCCATACGCTGACGGCGGCCGGCGCGATCGAGGCGGCGTTCTCGATCCTGTCCCTAAAGGAAGGGGTCCTCCCGCCGACGATCAACCATCACCATCCCGATCCGGCGATCGAACTCGACGTCGTGCCCAATACGGCGCGCCGGGCCGAGATCGGCGCCGTCCTGTCCAACTCCTTCGGCTTTGGCGGGCAGAACGCCTGCCTGGTTCTCGGCCGCGCGCCCCGCGCCTGACGAACCTGCCGAGGACCAGCAGCCAAGGCTTGCCCCTCATGCGCGCATTGCAACTCGTCGCCGACCGGGATCTTCGCGCCGTCGACATTCCCCCGCCGCCCGCGCCGGAGGCCGGAGAGGTCACGCTCAAGATCGCCGCGGTGGCGCTCAACCATATCGACGTCTGGGGCTGGCGCGGCATGGCCTTCGCCAAGCGCAAGCTGCCGCTGACCGTCGGCGCCGAAGCCTCCGGCGTCGTCGAGGCGATCGGTCCGGGCGTCGCCAGTGTGCTGCCCGGCCAGCTCGTCTCGATCTATGGCGCCCGCACCTGCGGCCTGTGCCTTCACTGCCGCGCCGGACGCGACAATCTGTGCGAACATGTCGGCGGCGTGCACGGCTTTCATCTCGATGGCTTTGCCCAGGAGAAGATCAATGTCCCGGCCCGTCTGCTGGTCCCGGCGCCTCCGGGCTGCGATGCGGTGGGCGCAGCGCTGGCCCCGGTCACCTTCGGCACGGTCGAGCACATGCTGTTCGACAATGCCAAGCTTCAGCCCGGCGAGACGATCCTCGTTCATGCCGGCGGCTCCGGCATCGGCTCGGCGGCGATCCAGCTCGCCAAGCGGCTCGGCTGCACGGTGATCACCACCGTCGGCTCGGACGACAAGGCCGAAAAGGCCAAGGCCCTCGGCGCCGATCACGTGATCAACTACCGGGTCGATCGGTTCGAGGGCGTGACCCGGAAGCTGACCAAGAAGAAGGGCGTCGACGTCGTCTTCGAACATGTCGGGGCCGACACCTGGGCGGGGTCGATGCTGTGCATGAAGCGGGGCGGCCGGCTGGTCACTTGCGGGTCGACCTCGGGCGTGTCCACCCAGATCAATCTGATGCAGCTGTTTCAGCAGCAGTTGAAGCTCTTCGGCTCCTTCGGCTGCCGCATGGAGAACATGGCCAACGCCATGGAAAAGATGGCGCGTGGCCTCGTTCACCCGGTGATCGACACCGAAATCGGCTTCGATGAGATCGACCTGGCGCTGAAGCGCATGGAGGCCCGCGAGGTCTTCGGCAAGATCATCCTGCGGCTCGACAAACAGGCCGACGGCGCTGCCGCCGCATGAATCCGCGGCTGTTGAAATTCGCCCTTCGCGCCAAGCGCGCGGGCGATCTGATCATCGCGAAGACACTGTTCGGCGTCTTGCGGGTGCTGCGGATTTTTCCCGCTGACAAGGGCCTGGTCTTTGCCGATTCCGCCGCGAGATTGCTCGGCCCCCTCTCCTCACGCCATCAGCTGGCGAAAGACAACCTCGCCCGCGCCTTTCCCGCCAAGGACGCGGCATGGATCGACGCGACGGCGAAGGCGAATTGGGGACAGATGGGTCGGATCGCCGCCGAATTCGTCTATCTCGACGATCTCTTCGACTTCGATCCGGAGCGGCCAAACGAAGGCCGCATCGAGGTTGCCGGCGTCGAGACCTTCATCGAGCTGCGCGAGCGCAAAGGTCCGTTCATCTTCTTCACCGGACATCTGGGCTGTTTCGAGTTGCTGCCGATCGGCGCCGCCGCCTATGGGCTCGAATTCACCGCCCTCTTCCGCCAGCCGAACAACGTTTATGTCGCCAAGCGGGTGCAGGCGGCCCGCCGCACCGCCGGCGGCCATCTGATCCCATCCAAGGCCGGCGCGGTCTGGTCCCTCGCCGGCATCCTGAAGGGTGGCGGCTCGGTCGGCATGCTGGTCGACCAGAAATTCCGCAAAGGCGTCGACACCCGCTTCTTCGGGCTGCCGTGCCGCACCAATCCGCTTTTGCCGAAACTCGCGCGCCAATATGACGCCGAGGTCTATCCGGCGCGCTGCATCCGCCTGCCGGGCGGGCGCTACCGGCTGGAACTCCAACCCCGGCTGGAGCTGCCGCGCGACGCCTCCGGAGCGATCGACATTGAGGCGGGCTGCCAGGCCCTCAACGACGTCGTCGAAGGCTGGGTGCGTGAGCATCCCGAACAGTGGATGTGGTTCCACGACCGCTGGAACCGACGCAAGAAACGCAAGAAGCGCAGAGCCAAGGCCTGACGCCTATCGCGTCTCCGTCTTGCACCGCGCGATCCGGTGGGCCGATCGGGCGTCAGCGCTGGACCACAATCCGCGTGTTGCCGATCCCGTTCATTCGGACAAGGCCATAAAACGTCCGGGCGTTGGCGGGATGCAGACGCACGCAGCCATGGGAAGCCGGCCGGCCGAGCCGGCTGATCGCGCCGGTGCCATGGATCGCATAGCCGCCATTGTAGAACACCGAATAGGGCATCGGCGACATATCGTATTTGCGCGAATACCACATGCGCTGAAGGCGTTTGGGACGCCAGGATCCGGTCGGTGTGCGATAGCCGCGGCGCGCCGTCGAAACCGGCCAGCGATACATGATTTCGCCATCCTGGATCACCGTCAGCGTCTGGGACGAAAGATCGACCCGGGCGACGAGCCCCGCCTCGGCTTCGGACACCATGAAAAAACACGCGGCGACAACGGCCGCAAGGATCCAACCAAACTTCATGATAAAACTCCCGCAAACATAGATTTGCCGTCAATGCGCCCACAAAAAGCCTATTTTTAAAAAGTCACAGAATCAATTGCGAAAGTCGTGATCGCGTGCAGAATGCCATTTATGGTTACATTACCCTTCCCTAGGTGAATGGGCGGCGCCCATGCGGTGGCGGGAATTGTGAGGACTCTCGTTTCGACGGCGTCCATGCGTCATCCGCCGGTCGTCGCCCGGTTCCGACCGGCATGGCGATACGGCATGCGATCGCCTCCGCGCTTGTCCCTGCTGGAAAAGGCCGGGCGGGACGGCGGTGAGACGTGTGACAGGACCTTAGAACGGCTTGGCGCCCGACTGATCGAGGTGCGCCCGCGCGCCCGTTGGCTATCCCTTGTGCCTCGCGCGCCGAGCGTCCGACGAAACGCGCAAGGGACGCGCGCTCCGACTGATTCTCCGCATTGCGCGGTCCGAAAAGCGATTCCGATTTTCGAGCCGATGCTATAGGCCAAAGGGAGAGGGCGACTTGCCGGTGTAAAGGCGGCATGATCCAACCTTGTCCGCGACGAGGGCGGCCAAACGTCCCGCGATCAGCCAGACGAGAGAGTCAGCCGTGTTCCTTTCCGATCTCATCGCCATTGCGCTGAAGGGCGGCGCGGAAGTTCTCAACATCTACAAAACGGATTTCGAGGCCGCGACCAAGGCCGACGCCTCGCCCGTCACCGAGGCCGACATCCGTTGCGAAGCGGTGATGAAGCCGCTTCTGGCCGCCCTTGCGCCGGATGTCGTCATCGTCGCCGAGGAGGCGGTCTCGGCCGGCGACATCCCGGCCGAGGCGACGCGGCTGTTCCTCGTCGATCCGCTCGACGGGACCAAGGAATTCGTCAATCGCAACGGCGACTTCACCGTCAATATCGCGCTCGTCGAAAACGGCGTGCCGACCGCCGGCGTGGTCTATGCCCCCGCCCTCGACCGGCTCTGGGCCGGATCTGAGGCCGATGGCGCCTTCACCGCCAGCGTCACGGACGGCGGGCTCGGTCGGCGCCGGGCGATCACGACCCGCCCGGCGCCGACAAGCCTCGTTGCCGTCGGCAGCCGCTTGCATGGCTCGGCCGCCACCGAAGCCTGGCTGGAGCGCTACACGGTCGAGCGTTTCGTCTCGCGCGGCTCGTCCTTGAAATTCTGCCTCGTGGCCGAGGGCGAAGCCGACATCTACCCACGGCTTGGCCGCACGATGGAATGGGACACGGCGGCGGGCGACGCGGTGCTGCGGGCGGCAGGCGGCCGCGTCACCAGCCTTGACGGCCAGCCGCTGCGCTACGGCAAACGCCGGCAGGCCGACGACGTCGATTTTGCTAACCCGCATTTCGTCGCCTTCGCCGATCCGGTTCTCGCCGTTAGACTGGCCGAAGATGCCGGCTGAACGCGGCTTGTTTTCATCAACGACCGAGGGCGCCCGCCATGCCGTTGCCCGTCCCAGCACCAGCACCAGCACCAGCAAAGACTGATCGCCTCATGCCGCAATCGCCAGCCATGCAAGCCGCCGAGCTCACCCATCTTCAGCGCCTGGAAGCGGAATCGATCCACATTCTGCGGGAGGTCGCCGCCGAGTTCCACAATCCGGTGATGCTCTATTCGATCGGCAAGGATTCGTCGGTCATGCTGCATCTCGCGAAGAAAGCCTTCTATCCCTCGCCGCCGCCCTTCCCGCTCTTGCATGTCGACACGACCTGGAAGTTCAGGGAGATGATCACCTTTCGCGATCAGGCCGCCAAGGATGCGCGGATGGACCTGATCGTTCAGACCAATCAGGAGGGCGTCAAGCAGGGTGTCACACCATTCACCCATGGCTCATCGGTCTATACGACGATCATGAAGACCGACGCTTTGAAGCAAGCCCTGACCCGATATGGCTTCGACGCGGCTTTCGGCGGCGCCCGGCGCGACGAGGAAAAGAGCCGGGCCAAGGAGCGAATCTTCTCGTTCCGCAACGAAAACAACGGCTGGGACCCGAAGAACCAGCGGCCGGAATTGTGGAACCTCTACAATGCCCGCGTCCGCAAGGGAGAGTCGATCCGGGCCTTCCCGCTGTCGAACTGGACCGAGCTCGATATCTGGCAGTACATCCTGAAAGAGCAGATCCCGATCGTGCCGCTCTACTTCGCGGCCAAACGCCCGGTGGTGCATCGCGACGGCCAGCTGATCATGGTCGACGACGAGCGGTTGCCGCTTGCCCCCGGCGAGGAACCGGAAATGCGCATGATCCGCTTCCGCACCCTCGGCTGCTATCCGTTGACGGCGGCGATGGAGTCACCGGCGGCCACCCTGCCCGAGATCGTCCACGAAATGCTGATCGCCCGGACCTCCGAACGCTCCGGCCGGCTGATCGACCATGACGAGGCCGGGTCGATGGAGAAGAAAAAGCGGGAGGGCTATTTCTGATGGACGCATTCGACCCCGCGGCCTTCGCCGACTACCTCGCGCGCCAGGAGCGCAAGGATCTTCTGCGCTTCCTCACCTGCGGCTCTGTGGATGACGGCAAGTCGACGCTGATCGGCCGGCTACTTTACGACACCAAGCTCTTGTTCGAAGACCAGCTGGCGGCCTTGCAGAAGGATTCCGTCAAGCACGGCACGGTCGGCGAGGACATCGACTTCGCCCTCTTGATGGACGGTCTCGAAGCCGAGCGCGAACAGGGCATCACCATCGACGTCGCCTATCGGTTCTTTGCCACCGAGAAGCGCAAATTCATCGTCGCCGACACGCCGGGCCACGAGCAATATACCCGCAACATGGCGACGGGGGCGTCCAACGCCGATCTCGCGGTGATCCTGATCGACGCTCGCAAGGGCGTTCTGACCCAAACCCGGCGCCACTCCTATATTGCCTCCCTGCTTGGCATAAAAAACGTCGTCCTGGCGATCAACAAGATCGACCTCGTCGGCTACTCCGAGGCGGTGTTCGAGACGATCCTGGCGGATTATCATTCCGTCGCCCGCGAGCTTGCCTTCACCTCGATCCAGCCAATCCCGCTCTCGGCGCGCTTCGGCGACAACGTCACCCAGCGCGGCGACAATCTGTCCTGGTATCGCGGCCCGACGCTGCTTGAGCATATCGAGACCGTGGAGGTGCGAGGCTCCGAGAGCGAACGGGCGATGCGCTTTCCGGTGCAATGGGTCAACCGCCCTAATCTCGACTTTCGCGGCTATTCCGGCACGCTGGCCAGCGGCATTGTGTCGGTCGGCGAGACGCTCGTCGTGGCCAGTTCCGGGCGCACCAGCACGGTCAAGTCGATCGTCACCTTCGATGGCGAAAAACCCCGGGCGGTCGCCGGCGAAGCGGTCACCATCACGCTTGCCGACGAGATCGACATTTCGCGCGGCGATCTGTTGTGTGACGCCGATCAGCGACCGGAGGTCGCCGATCAGTTCTCGGCCCATCTCATCTGGATGCATGACGAGCCGCTGATCCCCGGCCGCAACTATCTCTTCAAGATCGGCTGCAAGACGGTCTCGGGCTCGGTCACCGAGATCAAGTACAAGGTCGACGTCAATAGCTTCCAGCGTCTGGCAGCCAAGGAGGTGGCGCTGAACGAGGTCTCGGTCGCGAACATCTCCTTCCGCGAGCCGATCGCCTTCGACGCCTATGCCGGCAACCCCGCGACCGGCGGCTTCATCGTCATCGACCGCCTGACCAATCTGACGGTCGGCGCGGGCATGATCGACTTCGCCCTTCGCCGCGCCTCCAATATCCACTGGCAGGCGGTCGATCTCGACAAGCAGCGCCGCGGCGAGGCGATGGGCCAACGCCCGGCGGCGATCTGGTTCACCGGCCTGTCCGGCGCGGGCAAGTCGACGGTCGCCAACCTCGTCGAAAAGCGGCTCTTCGCGATGGGCAAGCACACCTATCTGCTCGACGGCGACAATGTTCGCCACGGTCTCAACCGCGACCTCGGCTTCACCGAGGCGGATCGCGTCGAGAATATCCGCCGCGTCGCCGAAACCGCGCGCCTGTTCGTCGATGCCGGCGTCATCGTCCTGTGCTCCTTCATCTCGCCCTTCCGTTCGGAACGGCTCTTGGCGCGCGAATTGCTGGAGCCCGGCGAATTCATCGAGGTGTTCGTCGACACGCCGTTGCATGTCGCCGAGAAGCGCGATCCGAAAGGTCTCTACAAGAAGGCCCGCGAAGGCCGGATCAAGAATTTCACCGGCATCGACAGCCCCTATGAGCCGCCCGAGCGGCCGGAGATCAGCTTGGCCGGCGGCATGGCGGCGCCTGAGGACCTCGCCAATCAGGTGATCGACTATCTGCGCACCCACGGCTACGTCTGACCGCGCATCCTCGGCATCGCCGCGTGTTCAAAGCGGCCCGCTTCAATGTCGAGGCGGGCCGTTTTCGTTCAGCGATGGCGTTGCGGGCCGCGCAATCCGGCAAGCCCCCGAAGCCGATGCAGACGTGCAGGCAATCGGTCGGGGATATCCCGCGACGAAACATTACAGAAAAATTAATCCAGGCTTTCGGCGGTCCACATTGCTGGCTATGCTTCCACTCCATCACGTTTCTGCCCTTCGACAGCAAAGGACACGCCCATGCGATTTTCCCTGAAGGCGACACTGATCGCCGCCGGCGCCGCCATCACCCTCGGCACCCTCGCCGTTGGTGGCTCCCTGGCTCAGGACATGAAATTCTTCCGCATCGCGACGGGCGGCACGGCGGGCACCTATTTTCCGATCGGCGGCCTTCTGGCCAACGCCATTTCCAACCCGCCGGGCTCGCGCACCTGCGCCGAGGGTGGCAGCTGCGGCGTCCCGGGCCTGGTCGCCACCGCCATCGCGTCCAACGGCTCGGTCGCCAATGTGAATGCGATCGGCTCCGGCACCATCGAATCCGGTTTCTCCCAGTCGGACGTCGCCTATTGGGCGCAGACCGGCACGGGCGTCTTCGATGGCAAGGGCAAGGTCGAAAAGCTGCGGGCGATCGCCAATCTCTATCCGGAAAGCATCCATCTCGTCGCCAGCAAGAACTCCGGCATCAAGTCGGTCGCCGATCTGAAGGGGAAGCGCGTTTCGCTCGACGAGCCGGGCTCCGGCACGCTGGTCGACGCCCGGCTGATCCTCGCAGCCTACGGCATCACCGAAAAGGACATCGAGCCGGAATATCTCAAGCCCAACCAGGCCGCCGATCGCATGCGTGACGGCGCCATGGACGCCTTCTTCTTCGTCGGCGGCTTTCCCGCGGGCGCGATCGTCGAACTCGCCTCCAACACGCCGATCACCATCGTGCCGATCAATGGCGAGGGCGCCCAGAAGGTGATGGGCCAGTACCCGTTCTTCGCCGAGAACACGATCCCGGCCGGCACTTATGACGGCCAGAGCGGCGACGTGAAGACCCTCTCGGTCGGCGCCCAGTGGGTGACGAGCGCGGACCAGCCGGAAGAGCTGATCTATCAGATCACCAAGGCGCTGTGGAATGAAAACACTCGCAAGCTGCTCGATGCCGGCCACGCCAAGGGCAAGGAAATCACCCTGAAGACGGCCCTCAACGGCGTCGCCATCCCGCTGCATCCGGGCGCCAAGAAATTCTACGACGAAGTCGGCATCAAGCCATCGAAATAAGCCCGTCGACAAGCGGCCGCCAGCATCGTCCAGCCGGCGGCCACACGTCGTCCCGCAGCCACGGCGCGCTCATGGCGCCCCGCAATGTCGTGCGAGCCCATGACCGAGACCGCCACCTTCGATCAGCAGAAAAGCAAGGAACTTGAAGAGCACTTCGACCCCGAGGTGCGCTTCCGTCCGCTCGGCAAGGGGGCGGCCTTCATCGCGTCGCTGCTCTTGTTTTCGCTGTCCCTGTTCCACTACTACACGGCCGGCTTCGGTCTCTTGCGCGAGGTCACCCATCGCGGCGTCCATCTCGCCTTCGTCTTGTCGCTGATTTTCATCGTTTTCGCGGCGACACCGAAGGGGCAGGAGAAGCTCTACCCGTCGTCCTGGCTGCGCCCCCTCGGCCTGCCGCTGATCGACTGGCTCTTCGCCATCGCGGCCGTGGTGTCAGCGCTCTACGTTCCCTACATTTTCGACGATCTCGCGTTCCGGGTCGGCAATCCGCTGCCCATCGACGTCGTCATGGGCACCATCCTCATCGTTGTCCTTTTGGAGGCGACGCGCCGCTCCATGGGCTGGCCGCTGGCGGCGATCGCCATCGCCGTCATGGCCTACGGAATTTTCGGCCGCTATGCGCCCGGCGTCCTCGTCCATCCCGGCGCCGACTGGCCGACGCTGGTCAACCATCTCTATCTGACCAGCCAGGGCATCTATGGCCTGCCGGTCGGGGTCGTGGCCACCTATGTCTTCCATTTCGTGCTGTTCGGCGTTCTGGCGACGCGGATCGGCCTCGGCCGACTGTTCATCGATCTCGCCTCGGCACTGGCCGGACGCTTTTCCGGGGGCCCGGCCAAGGTGTCGGTGTTCTCCTCGGCGCTGCTCGGCTCGATTTCCGGCTCCTCGATCGCCAACACCGTCACCACCGGGTCGCTGACCATTCCGGCGATGATCCGGATCGGCTATCCACGGCATTTCGCCGCTGCCGTCGAGGCAGCCGCGTCGACCGGCGGCCAGATCACCCCGCCGGTGATGGGCGCGGCTGCCTTCCTCATGATCGAGTTTCTCGGCGTCTCCTACACGACCATCATCACCGCGGCGATCGTGCCGGCCTTCATGCATTTCTTCGGTGTGCTGGTGCAGGTGCATCTGGAGGCCAAACGCCTCGGTCTGCGCGGCCTCACCAAGGAGGAACTGCCCAAGGTCGCGGCCGTCCTCAAGCGCGACTGGCCGACGGTGGTGCCGCTGATCCTTCTGATCGCCATCCTGATGGAGGGCTATACGCCCTATCTCGCGGCCTTCTGGGGCATCACGGCCTGTATCGTCATCGGCCTCGTCAATCCGCTCAATCGGATCACCCCGCGCGACGTCTTCGACGCGTTCGTGCTGGGCGCGAAATATGCCTTGGCGGTCGGCGCGGCGGCGGCCACCGTCGGCATCATCATCGGCGTCGTCACGCTCACCGGCGTGTCCTTCAAGATCGCCTATATGGTGACCTCGACCGCCGGCGGCTGGGCCGCGGCCATCGCCCCGTTCATTCCCTTCGACATCATGGGCGTGCCGACGCTGACGCTGCTGATCACGCTGCTCTTGACCGCCATCGTCTGCATCGTCATGGGCTGCGGCATTCCGACGACGGCGACCTATATCATCATGGTCTCGGTCGCCGCCCCGGTGCTCGGCCTGCTCGGCATCGCACCGCTGGTCGCCCACTTCTTCGTCTTTTATTATGGCGTTCTCGCCGACGTAACACCGCCGGTCGCCCTGGCCGCCTATGCCGGAGCGGGCATCGCCAATGCCAATCCCTTCAAGGCCGGCAACACGGCCTTCCGGCTGTCGATGGGCAAGGCGCTGGTGCCCTTCGTCTTCGTCTTCGCTCCGTCGCTGCTGCTGGTCACCGAGGGCTTCACCTGGCACGCCTTCGCGTTGGCCTTTACCGGCACGATCATCGGCATCACGGCGCTGTCGGCAGCCTTCGCCGGCTGGCTGGCCGGCCCGCTTTATACGGCCGAACGCTGGCTTCTCGCCATTGCCGCCCTGCTCCTCGTCGCCCCGGAACTGGTCTCGACCCTGATCGGAGTCGCGCTCGTCGCCCTCGTGATCGCGAGGCAGACCGTGATACCGAAGGATGCTGGGGAGGTGGCCGGGACGATATGATGCTGGCTTGCAGAACTGATCGAAATCACGCGTGAGTCGGATCGTCGGTGCAAAGGCAGAAATAAATTGACTGAGACTACAAAGCTATTGCCGTTCGATCCGATTCAGCTACCGTCTCAGCATGGACGCGACATACAACCTCAACGGCGGGTTTAAGCCGACAGCGAAACGTTTTGCAGATCTCGATGGGCCGGATTTCTTTCCGACACCTGCATGGGCGACATACGCGCTCATCGACAACGAGTCTTTCGTCGGAGAAATATGGGAATGCGCTTGCGGCAACGGCGCGATGTCGAGTGTGCTTGAGCAGACGAGCCGTCGGGTAATAAGTTCTGACCTCTTTGATAGAGGTTACGGAGACAGAGGCATCGATTTTCTCGATACCCGTCGGAGATCGGACAACATTATAACTAACCCTCCCTACAATGCGGCCGAAGGTTTTGTCCGGTCGGGCCTTCGAGCATCCGGGAAGAAATTTGCGTTACTATTACGACTCGCTTTCTTGGAAGGTGCAAATCGGCAACGAACTATTTTCTCCGAATCCCCGCCATCACGAGTCTGGGTATTTAGTGAAAGAATTACATTCTATCCTGTGGGGGCAATTCAAAAAGGAACAGGAACAACTGCGTACGCTTGGTTTGTCTGGGACAAGAATTCGCCATCTGAAACACAACTCAAGTGGTTCAAGCCTGGATATAAAGGTCGCTACGCCGTAGGGACTTGAGATAAAAACACGCGTCCAGCATCCGTAATTCGAATTGACTCACTGTCTGCATGATACGTCGCATAACCCTTCGCAAATATGCTCGTGCGGGCGTCTCGATGAGACACGAGATTACGAACCTTCTGGCTGAAATAGGTGTCGTGTCGACCTTCAATAATCTCTGCGTCTTTTCCCTGCGGACAAAATTCATCAGTGAGCACTTCAATTAAGCGCGCTGTAGTGATCTCGCCACCCGGCGATGCCTCCGCCGCGTGCAATGCGGGTATCAGCAAATCACGTTCGCGAATCCTTCCAGCCATTCCCCACCTCCAATCCAAGATTGAGGCCGGATTTTTATCATCTTGAAGCAGCGATTGAAATGTCGCGACTTTCGCGTCGATGGACAATGCCGGTATTGTGCTTGTTGAGAAACGACGAATTCAAGCTAAAATGCCGATGCTGCAGCGCAATAATTTTTCCAATTAAAGCGGCCCCAACTGATCAGCCCTCGCGAAATCCGGCGGGGTCGAACTCGTAAAGCGTGCCGCAGAATTCGCAGGTGACCTTGATCGCACCGTCCTCGATGCTTTCCTCGATCTCCTCGGCGGAAAAGCCCGACAGAACGTTGCCGATCCGCTCGCGCGAGCAGGAGCAGTCGTCGATGACCCGGTCGGACGGAAACACCCGCACGCCACGCTCATGGAACAGGCGATACAGCAGCCGCTCGACACCGACCTCGGGATCGATGAGTTCGGACGCCTCGATCGTGTCGACCAGTGCCCGCACCTCGAGCCAGGCGTCGTCGAATTCGTCGCCCGCCTCGTAGTCCTCCGCGCCCTCGGGCACGTCGCCGCCGGGCAGATCCGGCAGTCGCATGCGCTCAGGCGACTCCGGTAGAAACTGGGCGATCAAACCGCCGGCCCGCCAGCCCTCGACAAAGCCTGCCTCGCCGCGCCGGGCGATCTTGGCGACGGCGAGCTTGACCGTCGTCGGGATCTGTTCGGACTGGCGAAAATAAGACTCGGCCACCGCCTCGATATCGGCGCCGTTGAGTTCGACGATGCCCTGATAGCGCTGGGTATAGGCCCCTTGATCGACCGTCAGCGCCAAGGTGCCGTTGCCCAAGAGCTGCTCCGGACTCGTCTGCCCCGCCGCGACGGCCTCGTCGAGCGCCGCTTCGTCGTAGCGCGCATAGGCGCGCACGCTCGACGGCGTCGAAAAATCGACGACCAAGAGATCGACCGGCCCGTCGGTCTGGGTCTGGACGATGAACTTGCCCTCGAATTTCAACGAGGTGCCCAACAGGACGGTGAGCACGATCATCTCGGCGAGCAACCGTGACACCGGCTCAGGATAAGCGTGGCGATCGAGGATCTGATCGAGCATCGGGCCGAGCTGGACGCTGCGACCGCGCGCGTCGAGCACCTCGACCGCGAAAGGCACGACCGCGTCGTCGCCGGCGAGGGCGCCCGCCGTCAACACCTGGCCTTCGTCAGCCATGGGCCGGCGCTCGTGCCGAAGCTTCACCGAAACACCAGGCCAGGATCGCCTTTTGGGCGTGCAAGCGGTTTTCGGCCTCGTCGAAGACCACCGACTGCGATCCGTCGATCACCTCGTCGCTGACCTCTTCGCCGCGATGGGCGGGCAGGCAGTGCATAAACAGCGCCTCGGGCTTGGCATGGGCCATCAGCCGCTCATTCACCTGATAGGGCATGAAGACGTTGTGGCCGCGGGCCTGTTCCTCGCGCCCCATCGACACCCAGGTGTCGGTGACGACGCAATCGGCACCGCTCACCGCTTCCACCGGATCGGTCGTGGTCACGATCTTCGCCCCCTCGCCGCGCGCCCAATCGATATAACGGCCATCGAGATCGGAGCCGGCGGGGGTGGCGATGCGCAGTTCGAAATCGAAACGCGCCGAAGCCTCGGCGAAGGAGGCGAGCACATTGTTGCCGTCGCCCGACCAGGCGAAGACCTTGCCCTTCACCGAGCCGCGTTTTTCCTCGAAGGTCATCAGATCGGCCATGATCTGGCACGGATGCGTGTCGTCGGTCAGCCCGTTGATCACCGGCACCGTGGCATATTCGGCCATTTCCAACAGCCGGTCATGGGCGGTGGTGCGGATCATGATCGCGTCGACATAGCGCGACAGGACACGGGCGGTATCGGCGATGGTCTCGGAGCGGCCAAGCTGCATCTCCGCGCCGGACAAAAACAGCGTCTCGCCGCCGAGCTGGCGCATGGCAACGTCGAAGGACACGCGGGTTCGGGTCGAAGGCTTGTCAAAGATCATCGCCAGCATCTTCCCGGCGAGTGGCTTGTCCCCCTCCGGCAGCAGCGATTTGCGCCGGCAGGCGTCGTCGATGATCAGCCGCAACTCATCCGGTGCGACGGCCGACAGGTCCAGAAAATGGCGCGGATTGGCGTGGGTGTTCATCGTCATCTCATGCGCTGGCCCGCTCGGCCGGGACGGAAAACCCAGCAGCGGCAGTCTCGATCCGCTCCATTGCTGTGCGGATCTCCTCCACGGTCATGGTCAGGGGCGGCAGAAGACGGACCACATTGTCCCCCGCCGGCGCCGATAGCACGCCGCTGTCGCGGAGCGCCGCGATCATCGCCGTGTTCGGAACCCGCATCTTCAGGCCGATCAGCAGCCCTTCGCCACGGATCGCCTCGATCACATCCGGATAGCGGTCGGCAAGCGAGGCAAGCGACTGCTTGAACAACAGCGCCTTGCGGCAGACCTCGTCGAGGAAACCCTCCTCAAGCACGATGTCGAGCACGGCGTTGCCGACCGCCATGGCCAGCGGATTGCCGCCATAGGTCGTCCCATGGGTTCCAGCCGTCATGCCCTGCGCGGCGGTCTCGGTCGCAAGACACACGCCAAGCGGAAAACCGCCACCGATGCCCTTGGCCGACGCCATGATATCCGGCGCGACACCGGAGTGCTGATAGGCGTAGAAGCGGCCGGTCCGCCCGACACCGGTCTGCACCTCGTCATAAATGAGCAACAGACCGTTCACCTCGCAGAGCTCGCGAATGAGCTTCAAGAACGCCGCCGGCACCTCGCGAATGCCGCCCTCACCCTGGATCGGCTCGATCAGGATCGCCGCCACTTCGGGGCCGGCTGCCGCCTGCCGCAAAGCCGCCTCATCGCCGAAGGGCAGCTGGTCGAAGCCCTCGACCTTCGGGCCGAAGCCTTCGAGATATTTTGCCTGACCGCCGGCGGCGATCGTCGCCAATGTCCGACCGTGGAAGGCACCCTCGAAGGTGATAATCCGATAGCGCTCCGGATGGCCTGAGACATATTGATAGCGACGCGCTGTCTTGATCGCGCATTCCAGCGCTTCTGCGCCCGAATTGGTGAAGAAGGCGCGATCGGCGAACGTGTTGGCCGTCAGCCGCTCGGCGAGCCGGGTCTGGCCCGGAATCTCGAAGAGGTTCGAGGTATGCCAGAGCTTTTCCGCCTGAGCGGTCAGCGCCGCCACCAGATGCGGATGGGCATGCCCGAGAAGGTTGACCGCGATGCCGCCGGCCAGATCCATGAAGCGTCGCCCATCGCGCGTTTCGATCCAAACGCCGTCACCGCGCTCGAAAGCAAGCGGTGCCCGTGCATAGGTTTGGTAGAGTGGCGAGGTGTCTGGCGATGGCTTATCCATGGATGTCTACTCTCTTGGAAGAGCGCCTTTCTCGATAGCTCCTGAAAACGTCAAAGCCTGCCAGATGGCAGGCTTGTCACACGACTCCGATGTCTCGGAAGCGCCCGTATAACATGCCTCTGGCCGCCTTGCGAGACAAGAGCGGGGGGATTTTCGCGCCACGGCAGAAATCCGCCCGCCATGCGCTTGGTATTGCGAATCGCCGACCCCACATTGGCTGGGGAAAAACATTAGATGGAACGATTCCCTGTACCCCCACCCTTGTCAGCGAGTCGGGCTGTACGGTAAGTTCCCCCCAAAGGTACTAGACTTCGAGCGGCGGACCTAGTTTCACCATATATCTTGTAGCTTTTCTACGCAGCATATGTGTGGAGGCTGAATGGATTCCTGGCGCCGCTTGCGTGCAGAAGGAGCAAGCCGATGGGTTGGACCGACGATCGTGTGGAGTTGTTGCGCCAACTCTGGTCCGAAGGCCACAGTGCAAGTCAGATCGCAGAGCGTCTCGGCGGTGTCAGCCGCAACGCCGTGATCGGTAAGGTGCATCGCCTGAAACTGGAATCGCGGGTCAAATCCGCCGATGCCGCGGCGGCTCAGCCGATCATCGTTCAGGAAACCGTCAGCGCCACGCCGGTCACCGCCGTCGCGCCGCGGGTCATCGCCCCGAAGGTCGTTGCCGCCCAGGCGATCAGCCAGAGCCGACCTGTCGCCCGCACGCTCGGCGCGACGGCGCTGAAGGTCGAGCTTCATCCGGACGAGGAAGAGCACGTCGCAACGGCAACGCAGACCAGTGCGGAAGTCGTGCCGATGACGCGCAAGCTGTCGCTGGTGCAGCTCACCGAGCGGACCTGCAAGTGGCCGATCGGCGATCCGCTGTCGCCGGACTTCCACTTCTGCGGCGACCATTCCGGCGACGGATCGCCCTATTGTTCCTATCACGCCAAGCTTGCCTTCCAGGCGGTGGAGCGGCGGCGCCGCTGAGGCGGTGGAGTTCAGGCGCGGTCCTTGCGGTTGCCGATCCAAAAGCCCGCGGCGGAAACGCCACGGGCTTTTCGTTTGACGGGTGTTGCGCCATGAAGGATGCGCCGCCAACCTCCCGCACGAGGCAATTGATGACGACGCGCCAGATCCTCGCCAACGCCCGCATCGTGTTGAGCGACACCGTGATCGAAGGCGCGCTCGCGATCGAGGACGGCCGGATCGCCGCCATCCTGCCAGGACCGTCGAATGGAGGCGAGGATCTTGGCGGCGACTATCTCCTGCCGGGCCTCGTCGAGCTTCATACCGACCAGATCGAGGCGCATTATCATCCCCGCTCGGGCGTCACGTGGCACCGGATGGCGGCGATCCAGGCCCATGACGGCCAGGCGGCGACCGCCGGCATGACGACGGTTCTCGACGCCATGCGCATCGGCACCGACGAGAACACCCGCTCTGATGCCGACGACGTCAAAGCGCTGGCGGCGGCGATTGAAACGGGCGTGGTCGAAGGGCGATTTCGGGCCGAGCACCGCCTTCACCTTCGTTGCGAGGTCTCGTCCGACGACGTGGTCGACGGTTTTCGCAAGCTTATGGATGCGCCCCGTCTCACCCTTGTTTCGCTGATGGATCATGCGCCCGGCCAGCGCCAGTTTCACGATCTCGGCAAGCTGAAAACCTATCTTCAGACGAAGTTCGCCATGAGCGACACGGACTTCGAAGCCTACGCCAATTCCCGGATCGCCCAGTCGCAGCGCAATGCGCCACCGCACCGGCGCACGATCGCGGACGAATGCGTCAGACGCGGCATCACACTCGCCTCGCATGACGATGCGACGCGCGCCCATGTCGACGAGTCCGCCGCGCTAGGCATCCAGATCGCCGAGTTTCCGACGACGATTGACGCGGCGCGAGCCTCGCGCGAGGCGGGAATGGCCATCTTGATGGGAGCACCCAACATCGTCCGTGGCAGATCCCACTCCGGCAACATCTCGGCCCTCGAGCTTCTCGACGCCGGTCTGCTCGACATTTTGTCTTCGGATTACGTGCCCTTCAGCCTGATCCAGGCGGTATTCGCCCTGTCGGATTCCGGCGCGCTGCCGCTCCCCGCCGCGACACGTCTCGCCACCGCCCATCCGGCGGCCGCCGTGGGGCTGACCGATCGCGGCCGGATCGCCGCGGGACTGCGCGCTGATCTCGTCCAGATCGCCCACCGCAGCGGCGAGCCGCCGGTCGTGCGCCGCGTCTGGCGAGAGGGACGCCGGGTCGCTTGAGCGTTCGAGGCGAGCTCGGTGCGGGACCGAGATCTCAGGCGGGGTTCTGGTAGGTCAAAAACGTTTCCCGCCGCACGTCGAAGATCTTGCCGGTCTCGGTGACGTCGGCAAAGGCGAGCGGCACGATCTTGGCGGCGACTTCGCGGGCGGTTGGCAGAGTTTTCGGGTCTTCACCCGGCATCGCCTGGGCGCGCATCTTGGTGCGGGTCGCGCCGGGATTGACGGCGTTTACCCGCAGCGGCGTGTTCATCGTCTCATTTGCCCAGGAGCGCACCATCGCCTCACAGGCTGCCTTGGTCGCGGCATAAAGCGACCAGTAGGCCTTGGCCGAATGGGCCGCGCCCGACGACATCACCAGTCCCCGCCCGGCCTCGGAAGCCCGCAGCAACGGATCGAGCGAACGGATCAGGCGCCAGGTCGCGGTGACGTTGACCGTCATCGTCTGCTCGAAAATCTTCGCTTCGATGTGGCCGATCGGCGCCAGAACGCCGAGAAGGCCGGCATTGGCGACCATCACGTCCAGCCGGCCCCACCGCTCCTTGATGGCGCCCCCGAGCCGGTCGATGCCGCCCATATCGGTCATGTCGAGGGGCACCAGAGTGGCGCTACCGCTGGCGGCGCGGATCTCGTCGTCGAGTTCTTCCAGCCCGCCGACGGTGCGGGCCAGCGCGATCACATGCGCCCCCTCGGCCGCCATCTGCTTGGCGAGCTGATAACCGATACCCCGCGAGGCACCGGTCACCAGTGCGATCTTGCCATCGAGACGTTTTGTCATCGACGTGCCCTCCCCGTCACGCCTTGGCGGTTCGAATTCAGCCCGCGCCGCCGAGCAGCGAGAGCTGGCGGACGTTGTCCGCCCCGTCCTGGTCGGTCAATGCGGTCGGATAGTCGCCGGTGAAGCAGGCATCGCAGAACTGCGGCGCGATCTTCGAACGACTGGCCTCGCCACAGGCGCGGTAGAGCCCGTCGATCGACAGGAAGGCGAGCGAATCTACCTGGATGAACTCGGCCATCTCCTCGATGCTCATGCGCGAAGCCAAGAGCTTGGCTTTTTCCGGGGTGTCGACACCGTAAAAACAGGAGGCGCTGGTCGGCGGCGAGGCGATACGCATATGGACCTCGCTCGCGCCGGCCTCGCGAACCATCCGGACGATCTTCTGACTGGTGGTGCCGCGCACGATCGAGTCGTCGACAAGAATGACCCGCTTGCCCTCGATCATCTTGCGATTGGCGTTGTGCTTGAGCTTGACGCCCATGTGGCGGATCGAATCGGTCGGCTGGATGAAGGTGCGGCCGACATAGTGATTGCGGATGATGCCGAGTTCGAAGGGCAGCCCGGCTTCTTGCGAATAGCCGATCGCGGCCGGAACGCCGGAGTCGGGGACCGGCACGACGACATCCGCCGCGACGTGGCTTTCCTTGGCGAGTTCGATGCCGATCTTCTTGCGAATGTCGTAGACATTGCGGCCTTCGACATTGGAATCGGGCCGGGCGAAATAGACATATTCGAAGATGCAGAAGCGGGCTCGCCGGGCCTGGAAGGGAAAGACGCTCTCGATCCCGTCCTCGGTGATGACCACCATCTCGCCGGCCTCGAGATCGCGCACGAACTCGGCGCCGATAATGTCGAGTGCACAGGTTTCCGATGCGAGGATCGGGGCGCCTTCGAGATCGCCGAGCACCAGCGGGCGAATGCCAAGCGGATCGCGCACACCGAACATCGTATTGGCCGACAGACCCACCAGCGAGAATGCCCCTTCGAGCCGCGACAATGCGTCGATCAGTTTGTCGACGAACATCCGCGCGCCGCTGGTGGCGACGAGATGCAGGATCGTCTCGGTATCGGAGGTGGAGGAGAAGATCGAGCCGCGGCGCTGCAGCTCGCGCTGGACGGTCATAGCATTGGTGATGTTGCCGTTATGGGCGACGGCGAAACCGCCCGCCGACAGCTCGGCGAAAAACGGCTGGACGTTGCGCAGACCGCCGCCGCCGGTGGTGGCATAGCGGGTGTGACCGATCGCCGCCGTCCCCGGCAGACGCTCCAAGACGGCAGCCTTGGTGAAGGTGTCGCCGATCAAGCCGGCATGGCGCTCCACATGGAACTGCATGCCGTCATAGGAGACGATCCCGGCCGCTTCCTGTCCGCGATGCTGCAACGCGTGGAGGCCCAGCGTCACGACGGCGGCGGCGTCCGCCCTCTGAAAAATACCGAAAACGCCGCATTCTTCATGCAGCGTGTCGTCGCCGAATGGCGTCTCGTCCATGGCTTATCTGCGTTCCGCTGACTGATAATGTCGTATCGAAGGTATACTGCCTTGAGGCCGAAACTGCGAGTCACGCCCTGCATCGGGCTCGCCGAAACCCACGAGGATCAATTCGAAGGGCTCTGAGCGGAGCCGGAATCGCCGTCGCTCGGCGGCGGCGTCTGGCCAGAATCCTGCTGGCCGGAATCCTGCTGGCCGGAATCCTGCTGGATCGCACCGCCGACCGTCGACGGCTCGTCGCTGGCCGGCGCCTGCGCCTCGCCGGTCTCGCCGCCTTCCTTCAGCTTTTCGATCTGATTGACGATCAGGCCTTCGGGATTTTGCGGCAAAGCGGCGACCAACCTCTTGCCGAGATCGTCGAGGAAGGGCTTCGACTTGGCGTTGGCAATCCAGGTCGGCTGATTCTGCGGCGCGAGCCAGTTGAAGAACAGCATGGCGACGACGACCAGAAGCAACCCGCGCACCGCGCCGAAAACGAAGCCGAGCACGCGATCAAGCGCGCCGATCCGACTGTCGATGATGAAGTCGGCAATTCTCAGCGTGATGTAGGAGACGACGATCAGCGTGATGATGAACAGCACCGCCGCCGACCCGGCCATCGCGACCGTCTTCGAATGCACATATTGCAGCGCAAAGGGCGTCAGCTTGCTGTAGAACATGAAGGCGACCAGAGCCGCGGCCACCCATGACACCACAGACAGCACTTCACGCGAAAAGCCCCGGACCATGGCGAGCAAGGCTGAAACCAGCATGATCGCAACAAGGATTGCGTCGAGGAGGGTAACGGACATCAGATGCGCTTCCAGGAATCTCGAGTCGTCTGCGGCGGGACGGCGTGCGCCAACCCATTACCGTTTTGCGATGGGATTTTCACTAAAAGATTCCAGAAATCATGAAGCCTCATCATCAGGCCTGGGGATAGAGCCGCCGGCGGCCACCTTGGCGACGAGATCGGGCAGGGCTTCGACCACCTCGATCCGCATGCCGTGCGACTTCGGCAGATCGGCGGACGAATCGGGCAGTACCGAGCGGCCAAAGCCGAGCTTCTCGGCTTCCTTCAAGCGCTGCGCGGCATGGGCGACAGGCCTGACCGCCCCCGACAGGCTGACTTCGCCGAAATAGACGCAGTCCGGTGGCAGCGGCGCGCCGGAGAGCGAGGAGACTAGCGCCGCCGCGACGGCGAGATCGGCCGCCGGCTCGGAAATGCGAAACCCGCCGGCAACATTCAGATAGACGTCGTGCTGGCCGAGCCGCACCCCGCAATGGGCGTCGAGCACGGCAAGCACCATGGCCAGGCGCGGCTGATCCCAGCCAACAACGGCCCGGCGCGGCGTGCCGAGCGCCGAGGGTGCAACCAACGCCTGGATCTCGACCAGCACCGGGCGCGTGCCCTCCATGCCGGCGAAGACCGCGGCGCCGGGTGCCTTGGCATTGCGCTCGCCGAGGAACAATTCGGACGGGTTGCCGACCTCGCGCAGGCCCTCGCCGCCCATCTCGAAGACGCCGATCTCGTCGGTCGGGCCGAAGCGGTTCTTCACCGTCCGCAAAATACGGAAATGATGGCCGCCCTCACCCTCGAAATAAAGCACGGCGTCGACCATGTGCTCGACGACGCGCGGCCCGGCGATCTGCCCGTCCTTGGTGACGTGACCGACGAGGATCACCGCCGCGCCGGACGCCTTGGCGTAGCGGATCATGGTCTGCGCCGCGGTGCGCACCTGGGTCACCGTGCCGGGCGCGGCCTCGGCCGCATCGCTCCACAGGGTCTGGATCGAATCGATGATCACGAGGTCCGGACGCTTGGCCTGACCGAGCGTCGCCAGAATGTCCTCGACATTGGTCTCGGCGAGGAGCTCCACCGCCGTATCGGCGGCCTCCAGCCGCTGGGCCCGCAGCCGCACCTGCGCCACCGCCTCTTCGCCCGAGACATAGACGACGCCGTGCCCGCGCCGCGACAGGGCGGCAGCGGCCTGCATCAAAAGGGTCGACTTGCCGATGCCAGGATCACCGCCGATCAGGATCGCCGAGCCGCGGACGATGCCGCCGCCGGTCGCTCGGTCGAATTCGGCAAGGCCGGAAATGATGCGCGGCGCCTCTTCGATCTCGCCGGAGAGCGGCAGCAGCGCCGAGGGCCGGCCCTTGCGCCGCGCCCCGCGCTGCGGCCCGCCGCCGATGCCGCCGGCGGCGTTTTCCTCGACGATGGTGTTCCACTCGCCGCAAGCGTCGCACTTGCCCTGCCAGCGCGTATAGACCGCGCCGCAGGCCTGGCAGATGAAAGAGAGCTTGGGTTTGGCCATTTCCGGGGCTTAGCGGATGATGGGCGGCAGCGAAAGAGCGTGGGGCCGCGCGCAAGAAGGCCCATTATGGAGGACCATGCTTCGACTGATCGAAAAGCCATGTCCGCGTCGAGGAAATCGGGACCACGCTCTTTGCCGGTGCGATCCTGCTTACCGGGATCAACGGTCGTTTTTAGGCCGGCTCCGTTGAAGCAGGAGAACGATCTTCGGAATTAATTCTTGTCCGTCCAAAATAGCGTCGGCCACATTCTTTGTCCCTGGCCGTTAACGCCCGACACGTCTCACCCGTGGCCCCAATCCCGTCAGCAGTTCGTAAGCAATCGTGCCCGCCGCATCCGCCACGTCGTCGATCGGGACATTCGGGCCGAAAAATTCCGCCCGTGTCCCCGGCTCCACCAGATCCGCCGGCACGTCGGTGACGTCGAGCAGCGTCAGGTCCATCGAGACGCGACCGAGCACCGGCACGTGCTGGCCGGCGATGAAGGCCGTCGCGCCGGGCCGGCCCTCGCGCAGCGGCACGCCGGCCCCGGAGGCGGCGCGCAGATAGCCGTCGGCATAGCCAAGACCGACGGTGGCGATGCGGGTGTCGCGGGAAAGCTCGGCGGCCGCGCCATAGCCGGCAGCTTCGCCCGCCTTGACGGTGCGGACCTGCAGCACGGCGGCCGTCAAGGTCGCGACGGGACGCAACCGGCCGTGTGACAGGGCGCCGGCCCAGCCGCCGTAGAGCGCAATGCCGGGGCGGGTGAGATCGCAGCCATAACCGGGCCCGAGAAAACAGCCGGCGGAATTGGCGAGCGAGCGCTCGGCCTGCGGAAATTCGGCTGCGAACCGAAGGAACAGCGCGCGTTGCTCAGCGCTCTGGCCGTTCTCTTCGTCGGCGCTGGCGAGATGGGTCATCACCAGCGCGACGTCGAGGGTGCCGCCGGCTTCGGCCGCCTTGACGATCGGCAGCGCCGCGGCGTCGAGGCCGAGGCGGTTCATCCCGGTCTCAAATTGCAGCGCGGCAGGGGCCCGACGGCCGGCCCGCTCCACCCCCTCGCCCCAGGCCGCGACATCGGCAAGGCTCGACAGGACAGGCACCAGCCGGGTCGCAAGACAGGCCGGCACCGCGCCGATTTCAAGTCCCTGCAGAACATAGATCCGCGCGTCGTTCCGATCCCCGGCGGCGAGCGCCCGGCGGAGCGCCACGCCTTCCTCCACCCAGGCGACGAAGAAGTCCCGGCAGCCGGCGTCGTAAAGGGCCGCAGACACGCGCGCCGCCCCCAGCCCATAGCCGTCGGCCTTCACCGCCGCGCCGGTGCGACCCCGACCGTTCAAGGCATCGAGCGTCCGCCAATTCGCCTTCAGGGCATCGAGGTCGATCTCGACCCGGGGCATGCGCGTCTGCGCGACAACTTCCGACGTTTCCGCCAGCCGCGGTGATGTCATGATAGGCTCTCTCAGATGGTGCCGTCTTACGCCCGGTTCCTCCCTGCAAGGCAATTCGGGCGAACCCTAGCAGAAATGCCATGCCGACAGGCAATAGCGCGGGGTTGTGACGAACGCCGCTCCAGCCTATTCAAAACGCTCGGGCAGATAGTTCTCGTCGGCGAGATCGCCGAAGCGGGTGAATTCGGCCTGGAAGGCCAGCGGCACGGTCGCCGTCGGGCCATGGCGCTGCTTGGCGATGATCACTTCGGCCTTGCCGCGCGCCTCGTTCAGCGCCTGCTCCCATTTCAGATGCTCGTCGGTGCCGGGCTTCGGCTCGCGATTGGCAAGGTAATATTCGTCGCGATAGACGAACATGACGACGTCGGCGTCCTGCTCGATCGAGCCGGATTCGCGAAGGTCGGCGAGCTGCGGGCGCTTGTCGTCGCGCGCCTCGACCTGACGCGAGAGCTGCGACAGGGCGACGATCGGCACCTGCAGCTCCTTGGCCAGGGCTTTGAGGCCGGTGGTGATCTCGGTGATTTCCTGCACGCGGTTCTGCGACGAGGCCTTGGACGAGCCCTGCATCAGCTGGACGTAGTCGATCACCATCATGTCGAGGCCGCGTTGGCGCTTCAGCCGCCGTGCGCGGGCCGCCAGCTGGGCGATCGAGATCCCACCGGTCTGGTCGATATAGAGCGGCAGCCGCTGCATCATCTCCGAACAGGCGATCAGCTTGGTCAGCTCCTCATCGTTGATCTGGCCGCGCCGGATCTTGGAGGAAGAGATTTCGGTCTGTTCGGAAATGATACGGGTGGCCAACTGCTCGGCCGACATTTCCAGCGAGAAGAAGCCGACGACGCCACCATTCTTCGCCTTGAACGAGCCGTCGGCCTGCTCCGCCGGCTCATAGGCGGCGGCAATGTTGAAGGCGATGTTGGTGGCGAGAGAGGTCTTGCCCATCGCCGGACGGCCGGCGAGGATGATCAGATCGGAGGGCTGCAGGCCGCCGAGCCGGCGGTCGAGCGACATCATGCCGGTGGAAATGCCCGACAGACCGCCGTCGCGGTCCTTGGCCGCCGTCGCCATCTGCACCGCCTGGGTGACGGCGTCGGTGAAGGACTGGAAGCCGCCGTCGTAACGCCCCGTCTCGGCGAGCGAGAACAGTCGGCGCTCGGCCTCCTCGATCTGCACCTTCGGCTCCATGTCGAGCGGCGCGTCGAAGGCGAGATTGACCATTTCCTCGCCGATGCCGATCAGCGAGCGGCGCAACGCCAGATCGTAGACCGCCCGGCCGTAATCCAGCGTGTTGATGATCGTCGTCGCTTCGGCCGCGAGCCGGGCGAGATATTGCGCCACGGTCATCTCGCCGATCTTATCGCCGGCCGCCAGGAAGGTCTTGATGGTGACCGGATTGGCGATCTTGCCCATCCGGATCATCTCGGAGGTCTTGGCGAAGATCTCCTTGTGGATCGGCTCGAAAAAATGCTCGGGCTTGAGGAAATCATGGACGACGTAATAGGCGTCGTTGTTGACGAGGATCGCGCCGAGCAGCGCCTGCTCGGCCTCGATATTGGCCGGCGCCTCGCGATAGAGCGCCGTCTCCTCTTCGAATTTGCGCGCAGGCTCCGCCATCGCCGTCGCTTCCCCGTCACCATCGGTTTATGAAGCGGATGACCTACACCAAGCTGACGGCCGCTTCAAAGAAAAGAAGCCGCCGAGGGCCGGCGGCTTCGCACGGCGTTGGATAACGCCGACAGCTCGGGGATAACAGCGGGGAAAACCGTGCCCGGCTATTGCCCGGCGCCGGTCTCCGCCGCGGCGGTCTTCGCCTCGGCCGGCGCCGCCTTCGGCCCGCCTTTGGAGACTCCCACCATCGCCGGGCGCAGCACCCGGTCGCCGATCGCGTAGCCGGCCTGGACGACCTGCAACACCGTGCCGTTCGGCACCTCGGTGTTGGGAATCTCGAACATCGCCTGGTGGAAATTCGGATCGAAGCGCTGGCCTTCCGGCTCGAGCTTGCGAACGCCCTGCTTCTCCAGCGAGCCGAGCAGACCCTTTTCGGTCATCTCGACGCCTTCGATCAGCGCCTTGAGGCCGGAGGATTCGTCGGCCCGATGTTCTTCCGGCACGGCGTCGAGGGCGCGCGACAGATTGTCGGCGACCGACAGCATCTCACGGGCAAAGCCCGAGATCGCATAGGTGCGGGCGTCCTTGATCTCACGCTCGGTGCGGCGACGCAGGTTTTCCATGTCCGCCGCCAGCCGCAGCAGCCGATCCTTGACGTCGGCATTTTCCGCCTCGAGCGCGGCGATGCGGGCGTCATGCGGATTCTCGCCAGCCGATTCGGCGTCGCCGACCGCCTCGTCATAGGCCGCGCCGGCGTTCCACTGCGAGGATTGCGGCGCGGTTGCAGCGTCCTCGGCTGCGGCAGTGGCGGCTGCGTCGATCTCTTGGCTCTCGCCTTCGGGCTTGCCGGTCTCGCTCATCATTCCTCTTTCATCCCGTTCATCTGAGGTCGGCACATCCGGATCATCCACCGTTCGAGACGAACAGCGGCGAAGATCCGATGCACGAATGCGTTATCGCAGCGGATATCGAATTGACGACGGGAGAAATCAAGCCTCCCGATCGCCGGCCTTGTGTTGCAGAAGCCGTGATACGATCCGCGCCGTGTAGTCCACCATCGGCACGACCCGGCGGTAATTCAGCCGCGTCGGCCCGATCACCCCGACCGCCCCGACGATGCTCTCGGTGCCGCCCTTGTAGGGTGCAACGACGAGCGAGGAGCCCGATAGCGAGAACAGCTTGTTCTCCGAGCCGATGAAGATCCGCACGCCGTTGCCGCCCTCGGCCAAATCGAGCAGTTCGATCATGCCGCTCTTGGTTTCGAGATCATCGAAGAGCAGCCGCAGCCGCTCGACGTCTTCGGCGGCGGAGAGATTTTCCAGAAGATTGGCGCGGCCGCGCACGATCAGCTGCGCCGGCTGGCCGGCCGAGGCGCCGGACCAGATGGCAAGCCCCTGATCAACCAGCGCCTGGGAGAGCTTGTCGAGCGCCGTCGCCGTATCGTCCTTGAGCGCGGCGATCCGGCGCTTCGCCTCGCCGAGCGTACGGCCGACGACATGGGCGTTGAGGAAGTTGCCGGCCTCGACGAGCTGCGAGGCGGTGACGCCCGGCGGCAGATCGAGGATGCGATTTTCCACCTCGCCATTTTCGCCGACGAGAACGGCGAGCCCCTTGGCCGGCTCGAGGCGAATGAACTCGATATGCCTCAGCCGCATATCCGACTTGGTGGTGACGACGATGCCGGCCCCGCGCGACAGGCCGGACAAGAGGTTGGTCGCCTCGGTCAGAAGATTTTCCATGCCGCGGCCATCGCCGACCAGCCGCACCTTCTCCTCGATCTCGGCGCGTTCGGACGAGGCGAGGTCGCCGACCTCCAAAAAAGCGTCAACGAAGAAGCGCAGGCCGATCTCGGTCGGCAGCCGCCCGGCCGAAATATGCGGCGCGTAGATCAGGCCGAGCGCCTCCAGATCGCTCATCACATTGCGCACCGAGGCCGGCGACAGCGAGCTGGTCAAAAGTCTCGACAGCATGCGCGAGCCGACGGGCTCGCCCTGGTCGAGATAGGTCTCGACGATCAGCCGGAAAATCTCCCGCGACCGCTCATCGAGCGGCGGCACCGGACGTCGGGCCAAGTCGCTGACGGACATCATCGAACGCAAGTATCGTGGCGGCGTTGGAACATGGGCTTACTATAGGAAGGCAGCACCCGATAGAAAAGCGGCGCCAATCGTCGCTGCTTCAGCCGCCTTGTCATGACAGCCGCGCCGGCGAAACGGCATCGAGAACCGGATCGGTTTCGCCGTCCATCAGCCCGGCAAGGAGCATGCCGGTGGTCGGGCCCAGCGTAAAACCCTGATGACCGTGGCCGAAATCGAACCACAGACCCTCATGCTTCGGCGCCTTGCCGAGGACCGGCAACATATCGGGCATGCAAGGGCGGGTGCCGTGCCAGGGATGATTTTCGATCCGGCCGCCGAAATTCAGGACCTGGCGCGCGCCCGCCTCGGCCCGGTCGAGCTGGCGCAGCTTCTGCCCGGCGGTCATCGCCGTCAGCTCGGCGCCGGTGGTGATCCGCATGCCGGCCTTCATCGGCACGTAAACCGCCCCGACAGAAGCATCCATCAGCGGCTTGTCGAGGGGATTGTCGTGATAATGCTCGTGATAGCCGCGCTTCCTCACCATCGCGATGCTGTAGCCGAAACGCTTGAGCAACCTGGGTGCCCAGGCGCCGAGGCAGATCACGACATCCTTGGCCTCGATCGGCCCGTCCGCAGTTTCGACGCGCCAGCCCGAACCGAGCTGCGCCAACGTCTCGGCATCGCCCTGACAATGCTGCCCGCCCCGCTTTTCGAACAGCGCGCCATAGGCCGCCGTCAAATCGCCCGGGCTCGAACAACACCAGCTGTCGCTCCAGTGAATTGCGCCTGAAAAGCCCGGCATCAGGGCCGGCTCGACCGCCATCAGCCCAGACGCATCGAGCGCTTCAAAGCCGACGCCGTAGTCACGCGCGTGCTTTCTTGCCACCTTAACCGCGGCAGCAAGGCGCGCCTCGCTTCGATAGGCCTGATGGAAGCCGTCTTTGCGGATCAGCGTCTCGGCCCCGGCCGCGGCGATATAGCGATCATGATCCGCCGTCGCCCGCCGAATCAGCCTCGACCAGATTCGGCTGATTTCAGCCAATCGTTTGGGCTGCGAATTGCGGAAATAGCCGAGCAAGGCCCGCATTTCGGACATCACCGATTCGACATTCCACTCGACGTCGTTGGTGCGCTTCAGAGCGATGGCGATCAGCGAGGCGAGATCGGTCGGCATGGCATAGGGCTCGACCGCCTCGGCCTGGATGATGCCGGCGTTGCCGAAGCTGGTCTCGGCCGCGAAATTGGGTTTACGATCGACGATCGCGACGCGCCGGCCGCGCTCCTGCAGCGCCAGCCCGGCGCCGACACCGGCCATGCCGGCCCCGAGCACGATCACATCGGTCATCGCTATATTGTCCTTCCATTTGACGGGCCCGGCGGGCGAGTCTATCGGCGCCAACACCGGCTGGAAATGAATTTTGCGGAGCAGCACCGCGGCCGTCCACCGCCTTCTGGGCGGAAAAGCCAGATTGCCGCGGCGAATTACACGGGAGAATGGCAAGATCGCTCCGGCTGGCCGCCCGGTTCTCGCTCGGCATAGCAGCGAGCAAGCCAGGACGCGAGCGGGACTCGTCTTGGGACACGGCGCCGACGGTCTGCCAAAACCTTTGCGCGGCGCGGGTTTTCCCGTTACAAGCCCGGCGCAATAACAGGCCGTTAACCATTAAAATTTGAAGCCAAAGTGAGGAGTTCGCCATGCGCCCTTCCAAACGCCCCGCCGACGCGATGCGCGACGTCTCGATGGACACCGGCGTCTCCCGCCATGCCGAAGGCTCGTGCCTGGTCCGTTTCGGCCACACGGAAGTGTTGTGCATGGCGAGCCTGGAAGAGCGCGTGCCGCCCTTTTTGAAGGGCTCGGGCAAAGGCTGGGTGACTGCCGAATACGGCATGCTGCCACGCGCCACCGGCGATCGCATGCGCCGCGAGGCGGCGTCGGGCAAGCAGTCCGGCCGCACCCAGGAGATCCAGCGCCTGATCGGCCGCAGCCTGCGCGCCATCGTCGACCTCGAAGCGCTTGGCGAGCGCCAGATCACCGTCGATTGCGACGTTCTGCAGGCCGACGGCGGCACCCGCACCGCCGCAATCACCGGCGGCTTCGTGGCGCTGGCCGAATGCCTGAAATGGATGGAGGAACGCTCCATGGTGAAACGGCATGACGTGCTGCTCGGCCATGTCGCGGCGGTCTCCTGCGGGATCTACAAGAACGAGCCGGTGCTCGACCTCGACTATGCCGAGGATTCGACCGCCGAAACCGACGCGAACTTCGTCATGACCGGCGCCGGCGGGATCGTCGAGATCCAGGGCACGGCCGAGGGCGCACCGTTTTCCGAGGACGAGTTCATGACGCTGATGGCGCTTGCCCGCAAAGGCATCGGCGAGTTGGTCGAGACCCAGCGCCAGGTGCTCGGAGACCACTGATGGCGCTGATCACCCCCGAAGACGGGCCGTTTCTCGTCGCCAGCCACAATGCCGGCAAGATCTGGGAAATCCGCGAGCTGATGGAGCCCTTCGGCTTTGCGGTGACCTCGGCCAAGGACAAGGGGCTCGAAGATCCGGAAGAAACCGGCACGACCTTCGAGGAAAACGCCGCGATCAAGGCGCTGGCGGCGCTCGAAGCGACGGGTCTGACCAGTCTGTCGGACGACTCCGGCCTCGCCATCGCGGCGCTGAACGGCGATCCCGGCATCTATTCGGCGCGCTGGGCGGGCGAACCGCGCGACTTCGCCCGGGCGATGCGCAATGTCGAGGAAAAGCTGCAGGCGGCCGGCGCGACGACGCCCGACAAGCGCCGCGCGACCTTCGTCGCCGTCCTGTGTCTTGCCCGGCCAGACACCGAGCCTCTGTACTTCCGCGGCGAAGTCGACGGCACGATCGTCTGGCCGCCGCGAGGCGACAAGGGCTTCGGCTACGATCCGATCTTTCTGCCGGACGGCGAAAGCCGAACCTTCGGCGAGATGATGTCGGCGGAAAAGCACGCCTGGGTTCCCGGGCAGCCGACCGCTTTGTCGCATCGTGCCCGGGCGTTTCAAAAATTTGCCAAACACGCCCTCGGGGTGGAATGAAAGAGGGCGAGATGAACGTGGTCGCGCCGCACAGAACCTCCGATGTCCTGCCTTTCGCCAAGGCGCCGGCCGCCCCCGGCTTCGGCGTCTATGTGCATTGGCCGTTCTGCGCCGCCAAATGCCCCTATTGCGACTTCAACAGCCATGTCCGGCGCACGCCGATCGACCAGCCGCGCTATGTCGCGGCCTTTACCCGCGAGCTGAGGGAGGCGGCGCGCCGCTCGCCCGGCGAACTCGTCACCTCGATCTTCTTCGGTGGCGGCACGCCCTCGCTGATGGAGCCGGCAACCGTCGGCGGCATTCTCGACGCGGTGGCGGCCCACTGGAAGATCGCGCCCGATGTCGAGGTGACGCTCGAAGCCAATCCGTCGAGCGTCGAGGCGTCGCGCTTTCGCGGCTATCGCGCGGCCGGCGTCAACCGGGTGTCGCTCGGCGTGCAGGCACTGAACGATGCGGATCTCAGGCGGCTCGGCCGACTGCACGACGTCGAAACGGCACTGAAGGCGATTACGCTCGCCCGTGAGACCTTCCCGCGCCTCTCCTTCGATCTGATCTATGCCCGGCCGAACCAGACGGTCGCCGAATGGGAAGCGGAGCTTTCCCGCGCCATCGACCTCGCCGCCGATCACCTGTCGCTCTACCAGCTGACCATCGAGATGGGCACGCCCTTCTTCGAGCTGCGCAAGGCGGGCAAGCTGATCGTGCCGGATGGCGAGTTGTCGGCCGAACTCTATGAGATGACGCAAGCCCTGACGGCCAGCCGCGGTCTGCCGGCCTACGAGATTTCCAACCACGCGGTGCCCGGCGCCGAATCGCGCCACAACCTCACCTATTGGCGCTACGGCTATTACGCCGGCGTCGGCCCCGGGGCCCATGGCCGGCTGAAGGGCGACAGCGGCTATCGCCACGCCATCGCCAACGAGCCGCTCCCCGAGACCTGGCTGAAGATGGTGGAAAGCTGGGACTCCGGCGCTCTCACCGACGAGGAGCTGAGCCTGGAAGAGCAGGCCGACGAGCTGCTCTTGATGGGCCTGCGTCTCAGCGAGGGCATCGATCTTTCCCGCTGGCGCAAGCTTGCCGGCCGCGACATCGACCGGGCGAGCGAGGCGGACCTCGCCACCCACGGGATGATCGAGCGGCTCGGCCCGGACCGCATCCGCGCGACGCCGGCCGGCATGCTCGTTCTCGACGCGGTGGTGGCGGACCTAGCGTAGCAGGCGCCGATTTCAAGCAACTACCTGCATGGCTCACAATTGCGCCTCAGTCAGGAAATCGACGAAATTCGAGTCCTGTTCGAACCCCTAGAATACTAGACGCCATGGACCCGATTTTCCTTAACAGTCCGGCAATTCGTCGAGATTGTTTCTCTCAGTGCTGTCGCGATCAGTTCTGAGATATTTCCCAGTGCGGCCATTTACGACGCGAATGACAGTCTCGCTACCATCCCGCCATCGAACTTTGTATTCATGATATCCGTTGTCAATATCGTTGATTGCGTCTGCCTTCGACCGCGGCGACCACGATTCTTCCGAATGACAAAGCTTTATGATGTCACCGTCGCGATCTTTTCCAGTCGCAGTAACGTAACGAGTAGCCATTTCTTTCCTACTTTTTTTAAACCGCTTTTGCGGCGAAACTCCTCTACGTTATTTTTGATTAAAAATAATTTCAAGTTGAAAAATCAACTTGAAACGACAATTTATTACTATTGCAATTATATATTTTTGTAAACTTATTTTAATATTTTATATGTCCAAAATGGGTTGCGAAAGCGGAGAGCAAAAGCGCCAACAATTTCGCATCTCGGTTATGCAGCCTGCGAATTCGTACCGAGAGCCCGCAACCGAACGAATGACATTAAATCACCGTCCCCCCACCCGCCGATCGCGCCGGCGTCGCAATCGGCCCGGCCCCACGAATAGCGCTTGACGGCGGCAGGCCGGGGCGGCAATGTCGGCGCCGCGCGGGTGTAGTTCAGTGGTAGAACGCAAGCTTCCCAAGCTTGATGTCGTGGGTTCGATCCCCATCGCCCGCTCCAAACGCTTCCGTGTACGACCCGAAGACATGGGTAACAGTCTCGTGCCGAACGAGACTGCCGATCGTCACGATCCGCGATCGCCCACCACGCCTTGGCCCTTGCGTTTCAGGCTGCGTGTACAGGCGCTTGCGCCATAAGCGCGGCAGGCGGCGCACCCCCGTCTTCACAATCAAACCGAAATGACGGCGTTGGTCTCGCCATCGCCCTTCCCCTAGTGTAGACGCCCGAACAGCCCCCGCGTGCCGGCCGTTTGACCGCCGGTCGCCGCGCATCATTCTCGACGGCCGGGCGCCTTTCGCCGTGCCAGGCCGCAGTTTCCGCCGCCGCGCCGAAGAGGCGCCAAGACCGCCGTCGATCGATTGCATGTCGAGCCTCACCGCCCCTGCCGAAGAGACCATAGACCCAGCCCCCGCGTCACCGCGCAACGGTCAGCGCGAGGCGACGGCGCGGCTGCTCGAACCAGTCAAGGCTCAGCTGCGGCGCGCCGGCATCGTGACTGTTGCCGCCGGACTGGTCTGGCCGCTGCAGGCGGCGGCGATCGCCATCGCGATCTCGTCCTGGACGGCAGGCAAGGTCGATCTCAGCCTGACGATCCTTTGCGCCGGCGCCTTCCTGCTCGGCGGGCTGGTGAAGGCCGCCCTCGAACACCACGCCGGCCGGATACTCTTCACCGCCGCCGATCAGGTGGTGGCGCGCGAGCGCCAACGGCTGACGTCATGCGCCGCCAAGGGCGGGCTCGGCCTCGGCTCGGCCGAGATCGCGGCGCTCGCCGTTCAGAAGCTGCCGCTGCTGCAGCCCTTCGTCACCCGCTATCAGATGGCGATGATGCGGGTGGCGGTGATCCCGCTGACGCTTGTGTTGATCAGCCTGTGGTTCTCCTGGGTGGTCGCCGCCATTCTTCTCGTCGCTGGCCCCTTGATTCCGCTATTCATGGCGCTCGTCGGCATGGCGGCCGAACAGGCGTCGCGCCGCCAGATGGTCGAGATCGGCTCGATCAACGCCGCCTTGATGGAACGGCTGTCGGCACTACTCGACATTCGCCTCCTCGGCGCCGGCGAGCGCGCCCTCGCCGACTTCGAGGCCCGCGCCGACGATCTCAGGGAGCGGACCATGGCGGTGTTGAAGATCGCCTTTCTCTCCTCGACGGTGCTCGAACTCTTTGCCGCCATCGGCGTCGCGATGGTCGCCGTCTATGTCGGCTTCAACCTCCTCGGCGAGCTGACCTTCGGCAGTTGGGTCCCGACTCTCAACCTCGGCGCCGGGCTGTTCCTTTTGCTACTGGCGCCCGAGTTCTTCCAGCCGCTGCGCGATCTCGCCGCCGCCTGGCACGACCGGGCGAGTGGCCTGGCGGTGGTCGCCGAATTGGACGCCCTGGAAAGCGGCGATCAGCCGGCGCGGCTCGGCGCCGGACGCGCCCTGCCGCGGCTGGAAGGGCCGCTGGCGCTGGCCCTGTCAGGCTGTGCGGTCGCGCGCGGCATCGGATCGCGCCTCGCTCTGCCCGATCTCGTCCTCAAGCCCGGCGAAGCCGTCGCCCTGGTCGGGCCGAGCGGCTCGGGCAAATCGACGACGCTCGCCGTCATCGCCGGCCTGGTACCGACAAGCGCCGGCGCGGTGCGCGTCTGCGGCGAACCGCTCGGTGACATCAATGCCGATGCCTGGCGCGCCCGGCTCGCCGTCATCCCCCAGAGGCCGCATTTTGCCGACGAAACCCTCGCCGCCTTCCTCGATCCGCGCGCGACCGGCGCCGATCCTTGGCCGGCGCTGCAACTTGCCCAGGCGCGAAGGCTCGTCGAGCGTCTGCCGAACGGGTTGGCCACCCGGCTCGGCGAAACCGGCGACGGCGTCTCCGGCGGCGAAGCGCGGCGGCTGTTGATCGCCCGGGCGGTGATGGCGGGCGGCGACCTCGTCCTGGCCGACGAGCCGACCGCCGATCTCGACCCCGAGACCGCGGCGTTCGTGACCAACTCGCTGCTCGCCCTGAAGGAGCGCGGCCTGACGCTGATCGTCGCCACCCACGACCTGGCGCTGGCCGCAGCGCTCGACCGGACCGTGGAGATGCCGCGATGAGGGCGCTCGGCGAAATCATGGTCCTGCTCGTCAAGGCCGCGCCGATGGCACTGTTGCGCGGCGCGGCGCTCTCGGTCGTGGTGCTGGTGATGGGCGCGGCCCTCCTCGGCCTGTCCGGCTGGTTCATCACCGCGACAGGGATCGCGGGGATCGCCGGCATCGGCATCGCCTTTAACGTCTTCCAGCCCTCGGCCGGCGTGCGCTTTCTCGCCCTCGGCCGCACGGCCGCCCGCTATGGTGAGCGCCTGCTGACCCATGACGCGACCTTGCGGGCGCTCGCCAAGCTGCGAGTCGATCTGATGGCGAAGCGCCTGACGCTCGGCGCCCGAGCGCTCGCCAAGCTGCGCAGCGAGGCCGTCCTGACCCGGATCGTCGCCGATGTCGACGCGCTCGACGGCGTGGTCCTTCGGCTGCTGCTGCCCAGCCTTGCGGCGGTCGCGGCCCATGCCGTCGCCTTTGCCAGCCTCGGGCTTCTCGCCGGCTGGGAGATGGCGGGACTGATCACGCTGATTTATCTCGTCGGCGGGGTCCTCGTGCTTTCGACACTGACCCGGCGCACCATTGCCGTATCGCGAGACGGCGAGACCGCCAGCCAATCGCTCCGCCGCGGCATCATCGACACGCTGCGCGATCGCCCGGCCCTGACCATCTATGGCCGGTTGAGCGAACGCCTCGCAGAGCTGGCACGCCTCGACATTAAGACCCGCAGCGCGGCCGACAGCCTCGACCGGGACGACCGCATGGCAGGGCTCTTCCTCGCCTTGGTCGTCACCCTCGCGGCAGCCGCCGCCCTGGCGCTCGGCGGCTGGCTGGTAGCGAATGGGCGGGTCGATCCGGCGGTGGCCGCGATCGGCGTTTTTGTCGCGCTGGCGCTTGGCGAAACCGTGCTGCCCTTGATGCGCGGCGCCAGCGACCTCGGCCGCATGGCTTCGGCGGCCGAGCGGATCCGCGACCTGCAAGGCGCCCGTCCGGCGAGCGGCGAGCCGCTTGACCCATCGCGAGCAGAGGACGGCCCACCCGCCCTGACGCCGACGCCGGCAACACCAGCGCCCGCATCGGCGCAAACGCCGGCGCTTGCAGTCGCCATGCCGGACGGTCCGCGCTTCACCCTCATGCCCGGCGAGAGCGCCTGCCTCGTCGGTCCGAGCGGTGCCGGCAAGACGACGCTGCTTCTGACCATCGCCGGTCTGATCGAGCGCCCCCGCGCCGAGATCCGGCTCTTCGGTCGACCGCTCGAAACCATCGTCGAAGCGGAGCGGCGCAAAATCCTCGTCATGGTTCCCCAGCGCAGCGCGCTGCTGGCCGGCACGGTGCGCGACAATCTCACTCTGCCCGGTTCGCAGACCGACGCGAGACTTTGGGAGGCGCTGCAAGCCGTCGAACTGACACGGCTGTTCGAAGCTCGCAACGGGCTCGACACGCGGCTTGGCGAGGCCGGCGCCGGCCTTTCGGGCGGCGAGGCGCGGCGCCTGGCGCTGGCGCGCGCGATTTTGTGTGCGCCGCAAATCCTACTGCTCGACGAGCCGACCGAAGGGCTCGACGCGGCAACATCACAGGCGGTGCTCGCCGGAATCCAAGGCGTCCTGCCCGATACGGCGATCCTCGCGGTGATGCATCGTGGCCAGGACGCCGCGAAATTCAGCCGGCAAATCGCGCTGATCGGAGCCAGCATCCTCGGTTGATTGATCCTGATCAAGGTCGCGTTTCGAGACGCTCTGTAGAGCCTTCGAACGCGCGGCGCTTTTGGCCGCTCCGATCAATTTCCGGAGTAAAGACGATGGAACTCAATATCGTCGAGCTGTCTCGCCTACAGTTCGCGATGACGGCGATGTACCATTTCCTCTTCGTGCCGCTGACGCTCGGTCTGTCGATCCTCGTCGCGATCATGGAAACCGTCTACGTCATGACCGGCCGCCCGATCTGGCGGCAAATGACCAAGTTCTGGGGAACACTGTTCGGCATCAACTTCGTGCTGGGCGTGGCTACGGGGCTGACCATGGAATTCCAGTTCGGCATGAACTGGTCCTATTACAGCCACTATGTCGGCGACATCTTCGGCGCCCCGCTGGCGATCGAGGGCCTGATGGCTTTTTTCCTGGAAGCCACCTTCGTCGGCCTGTTCTTCTTCGGATGGGACAAGCTTTCGCGGGTGCAGCACCTGGTGGTCGCCTGGCTGGTCGCTCTCGGCACCAACCTTTCGGCCCTGTGGATCCTGATCGCCAATGGCTGGATGCAGCACCCGGTCGGCGCGGTCTTCAATCCGGATACGATGCGGATGGAGATGACGTCCTTCTACGACGTCATGTTCAACACCGTCGCTCAAGCCAAATTCGTGCACACGGTCTCGGCCGGCTACGTCACCGCATCAGTCTTCGTGCTCGGCGTCTCGGCCTGGTATCTCCTGAAGCACCGGCATGTCGAACTCGCCCGCCGCTCGATCACCGTCGCCGCCGCCTTCGGCCTTGCCTCGGCGCTTTCGGTCGTCGTTCTCGGCGACGAGTCGGGCTACACCGCCTCCCACGCCCAGAAGATGAAGCTCGCCGCCATCGAGGGCATGTGGAACACGGAAAAGGCGCCGGCCGCCTTCACCGCCTTCGGCTTTCCCGACATGAAAGATCGCGAGACCCATTACGCGGTTCACGTGCCCTTCGTGATGGGCCTGATCGGCACCCGCTCGCTCGACATCGACATTCCGGGCATCAACCAGCTGGTCAAGGAATCGGCCGATCGCATCCGCTCGGGCATCAAGGCCTACGATGCGCTGATGACCATCCGCCAGGACAAGGCCGCGACACCGCCCGCCGTCCGCCAGACCTTCGAGCAGCACAGCGCCGATCTCGGCTATGCCTTCCTCTTGAAGCGCTATCTCGATGATCCGCGCCAGGCGAGCGATGCGCAGATCGAAAAGGCGGCCTGGGATACGGTGCCGGCCGTGGCTCCGCTGTTCTGGTCGTTCCGGATCATGGTGCTGCTCGGCTTCAGCTTCATCGCGGTGATGATCTACTTCTTCTGGCGCTCGAACTTTCGTCGCCAGACCTATCCGCGCTGGGCGCTGCGGGCCGCCGTCGCGATCATCCCAGCGCCGTGGATCGCCGCCGAGCTCGGCTGGTTCGTCGCCGAATTCGGGCGCCAGCCCTGGACCGTCGACGGCATCCTGCCGACGGCCCTGTCGGCCAGCCACCTCTCGGTCGGCGATCTCGCTTTGACGCTGGTCGGTTTTGTCACCTTCTACTCGGTGCTGTTCGTCATCGAGATGGGCTTGATGCTGAAATACATCCGCAAGGGACCGGTGCAGGACGTCGCCGCGACCGACGAGTGGATGAACCGCCACCATTCCCGCCTTGCCGGCACCCATGTGATGCCGACCGCCAGCCTGACGCCCGCGGAGTAAGAGCCATGATCCTCTATGAATTGGTCCCCTATGATGTCCTTCGGGTTCTGTGGTGGGTGCTGCTCGGGGTGCTCCTGATCGGCTTCGCCATGACCGACGGCTTCGACATGGGCGTCGGCGCCCTCTTGCCCTTCGTCGCCAAGACCGATCTGGAGCGCCGGATCGCCATCAACACCGTCGGCCCGACCTGGGAGGGCAATCAGGTGTGGTTCATCCTCGGCGGCGGTGCGATCTTCGCCGCCTGGCCGCCGCTCTATGCGGTCAGCTTCTCGGGCTTCTATCTGGCAATGTTCGCGGTGCTCGCCGCGCTGATCCTGCGCCCGGTCGGCTTCAAATACCGCTCCAAGCGCGACAGCGCGACGTGGCGCAGCAGCTGGGATTGGGCGTTGTTCGTCGGCGGCGCGGTGCCGGCGCTGATTTTCGGCGTCGCCGTCGGCAACGTGCTGCAGGGCGTGCCCTTCCACCTGACGCCGGACCTGATGTCGATCTATGACGGCTCCTGGTACGGCAAGTTCCTTGGCCTCTTGAACCCCTTCGCCATCCTCACCGGCGTCGTTTCCTTCGCCATGCTTCTGACCCACGGCGCCGCCTGGCTGACCTTCAAGGCGGACGGCACGGTGGCCAAGCGGGCCCGTGCCGTCGGTTCGGTCTCGGGTCTGGTGACGATGGGAGCCTATCTGCTGGCTGGTCTCTGGCTCGCCTTCGGCATCACCGGCTATCGGGTGACCAGTGCGATCGTCACCGACGGTCCGTCCAACCCGCTCTACAAGACGGCGGACCATGCCGGATCGTGGCTCGTCGCCTATGCCGACCGGCCGTGGATCGTGGTGGCGCCGGTGCTTGCCCTTCTCGGCATGACGATGACCGTGCGGGGCCTGCGCAATGGCGGCGAAGGCTCGGCGCTGTTGTGGTCGAAGCTGGCGATTTTCGGCACGATCGCGACGGTGGGACTGACGATGTTCCCCTTCATCCTGCCCTCGTCGGTCGATCCGCAGAGCTCGCTGACGGTCTGGGACGCGTCGTCCTCGCACCAGACGCTCTTCGTCATGACCGTTGCGACGGTGATCTTCCTGCCAATCGTTCTTTGCTACACCGCCTGGGTCTACCGGGTGCTCTGGGGCAAGGTCACGGCCGACGACATCACCGGCCATTCCGAAACCGTCTACTGAGAAAGGCCCCTGCCATGTGGTATTTTGCCTGGATCCTCGGGCTCCCGCTCGCCGCGCTCTGCGCTGTCTGCAACGCGATGTGGCTGGAAATGCAGAACGATCGCGCCATCGCCGATCTGGACGAGGTCGATCCCGTCACGTCCTGATTCCGCGATCGGATGACCGCCTGTCCAGGTGACGGACGCCGGACGGGCGCCCGCAAAACCGAGGCCGCAGCCACGCTCCATCAGGCCGGCTGCGGCCTTTGCCGTTTCGCGCGCACCGTCGTCATCTCGCCGGCGCATCGACCAATCCGAAACGGCGGCAACAACCGGATGCGACATTACGTCATCTCGCCACGGCTGACGGGAATGGGGTGCCGCTCGGCGATTGATTCGCAAATATCTGCTGCGCTCATATGTCTTATAAAAGATAGTTTTTTCGTTTGACGTTCGGATTGGTTTCGCGGTAGCTTTCTTCAGGTTCGCGCATACGACTGACCGACAGCGCTGCGACTGCTGCTTGTCGGATCGATCGGCAGGAGGGCTGATCGATTGCCGCCACTACGACTTGGGAGCGCTACGCGGCGCAAGCGACACGCTTGCATCGATTGCGGGGCGGCTGGCTGGCGTTTAAAACGCTCGGCATTGACGATCAGGGAGGCCACACATGGTCACGAAAATGCTTCTCGCTGGCTGCACCGCATTGAGTGCACTGGCTTTTTCGGCTGGCATCGCCAATGCGGTGGAGCTGCGGTTTCAGTGCTACCAGGACGGCAACGAGTGCCAGGCCTGGAGCGAAGAGATCAAGAAGTTCGAGGCCAAGAACCCGGACATCAAAGTCGCCGTCGACGAGGTGCCTTATAAGGCGATCCTCGAAAGCCTCCCGGTGCAGCTCGCCAGCGGCAGCGGACCGGACCTCGCCCGCGTCAGCGATCTGGGCGGGCTCGCTAAATACATGCTCGACCTGCGTCCGCATCTGAAAGACGCCGACTACTGGGAAAAGAATTACGGTGACGAGCTGAAGTGGACCCGGGTCAACGGGCCGAATGACAACGGCATCTATAATCTGCCCGACCAGTTGACCATCACCGGCCCCTTCGTCAACAAAACCCTGTTTGATCAGGCGGGCGTTGCCATGCCCGGCGACAAGGCGACTTGGGACGATTGGGCAAAGGCCGCGGTCGAGGTCGCGAAAAAGACCAAGACCCCGTACCCGATGGCGATGGATCGCTCCGGCCACCGCTTTGCCGGCCCGGCGATTTCCTATGGCGCGAAATATTTCGACGGCAAGGGCAACCCGATCACCGTCGACGACGGCTTCAAGGCGTTTGCCGAAAAGTTTGTGAAATGGAACAAAGACGGCACCATGGCGAAGGACGTCTGGGCCGGCTCGGGCGGCGCGACCTATCAGGACGCCTCGCAGGAATTCATCAACGCCACCCTCGTCTTCTACCTGTCCGGCTCATGGCAGGTCGCACGCTTCGGGCGTGAGATCGGCGACGCTTTCGATTGGGAAGTGGTGAACTCGCCCTGCGGCCCGGCCGCCTGCACCGGTATTCCGGGCGGCGCCAGTGTCGTCGGCTTCAAGCACACCAAGCACCCGGAAGCGGTCGCCAAGCTGCTCGACTTCATGGCGCAGGAAGACGTCTATGCCGACTTCATCGGCCAGACCAAGGCGATCCCGGCGAACAAGTCGCTGCAGGAAAAGCGCGTCGATTATCCAGACGCTGACTCGCATGTGAAGAAGGCCCTCGCCGCCTTCACCATCGCCGCGAAGTCCCTGTCGCCCCGCGCTTTCGAGTTCCAGGGCTACAAGAACAACCGTGCCATCATGAACGCCACCGCTGCTCGTATCACTCAGGCGATCGTCGGGGAATCGACCCTGGATCAGGCGCTCGATCGGATCAATGCCGACATAGCGGAAGCGGTGAAGGCATCGGGCGGCGCGAAGTAAACCGCCGCATCTGTACCATGCATGAGCGCGCGGCGATGGAAGCCCTCCTTCGCCGCGCCGCAGCCCCTCACATGAGCGGAGCAAAGACAGCGCTCGGCCATCGGGTTTGGAATCCGCAGATTGATGGCAGCCGCCTGTCACGTGTCTGCGCATCCTGCCCCGAAGCATGAACGGACACGATGCTGAAGCCACTCAACACAGCAGCACAGCTTGGCTATCGAACCGCCTTCGGCCTGTTCGAACTGCCGATGGCGACGGCCCAAAAGCTGATCGGCATCAAGCGGATCGCCTGGATGTTCCTGCTGCCGAACCTGTTGATCTTCGGCCTGTTCACCTTCCTGCCGATCATCTTGAACTTCTTTTATGCCACCAGCGGCGGCGACGCGATCCTGCTCGCCCACCGCCCCTATGTCGGCACCGAGAACTTCGCTTCGCTGTTATCCTGCACCGACTATTTGGATCCCAACACCTGCCGGCGCGACGTCTTCTGGCGGGCGGTCTACAACACCGGCTGGTTCGTCGTCTTGCAGGTCGGCTTCATGGTCGCCTTCTCATTGCTGACCGCGCTGATCCTCAATCGCGACATTCCCTGGCGCGGCTTCTTCCGGTCGGTCTTCTTCTATCCCGTGCTGCTCTCGCCGGTGGTCGTCGCGCTGATCTGGAAATGGATCCTGCAGCGCTACGGCCTCTTCAACGCCGGGCTCGAAGATGTCGGCCTGTCGTCGGTCGACTGGCTGACCGACGCCAACTGGGCGTTCTTCTGGATCATCTTCGTCTCGATCTGGGCGCATATGGGCTTTTACACGCTCATTCTGCTGGCCGGTCTGCAGGCGATCCCCGCCGACGTCTACGAGGCGGCGGAGATGGATGGCGCCTCGCGCTGGCGGGTGTTTTCGAAAATCACCATGCCGCTGTTGATGCCGACGATGATCGTCGTCCTGGTGCTCAGTCTCATCCGCGCCGTCCAGGCCTTCGACGAGATCTTCGTGTTGACCGGCGGCGGCCCCGGCTCAGCGACCACGCTGATCCTGCAATATATCTATGAAACCGGCTTTGCCTCGCGTCCGCAGCTGTTCGGTCTGGCGGCCGCGGCGTCCATCCTGATGGCCGTCGTGCTGCTCGTCCTCACGCTGTTGCAGCTGCGCGTGACCCGCGGCCAGGCAGAGAACTGACAAACATGCTCTGGTCCTTCATCTCGCGCACTCGCGGCCGCAATCGCTTCGATCTCACCGACTGGCTCACCTGGGGCTATCTGATCTTCGGCATGCTGCTGATGTTCGGCCCGGTGCTGTGGGTGGCGATGAGCTCGTTCAAGACCGACGCGGCGCTATCGGAATATCCGCCGAGCTTTTTGCCGCTCGCCACGCAGACGGCCATGGTGAAGGGCTACGACAAGCCGCTGCCGCTCTACGAGATCACCGCCGGCGAGCACAAAGGCTCAGTGCTGGCGCAGATCCGGCGCATCGGTCTCAACGCGCAGATGGTCGACCCGGCCCATCCGGACGAGAAGATCAACGTCAAGATCGGTGATCGCCAGCCGAAGCGCGAACTCACCTTTGCCTGGGACAACTATTCCAAGCTCTTCAAGCGCTTCAATTTCATGCGCTATTTCTGGAACTCGGTGTTCATCACCGTGGTCGCGACGGTGATCACGGTGCTCTTCAACTCGATGGCGGCCTTCGCGCTCGCCAAATACAAATTCCGCGGGCGCATGGTGGTCTTCCTGCTGATCATCGCGACCTTGATGATCCCGCCGACGATCAACCTCGTGCCGATCTATCTGGTGGTCAACGAGCTGGGGCTCGTCAACACGCCCTGGGCGGTGATCTGGCCGGCGGTGGCGACCCCGACCGGGGTGTTTCTGCTGCGCCAATACATGCTGACGATCCCGGACGATCTGCTCGACGCCGCCCGCATGGATCACGCCTCCGAATGGCGGGTCTATTGGCGCATCGTCCTGCCGCTGGCCGCGCCGGCGATCGCCGTCCTGGTGATCTTTTCGGTGATGTGGCGCTGGAACGAGTTCCTGTGGCCGCTCATCGTCCTCAACCGATCCGAGCAGTTCACCCTGCAGCTGGCGTTGAACGCCTTCCAAGGCGATCTCCAGACCTCCTGGAGCGGGCTGCTCGCCATGACCATACTGACGCTTTTGCCGATCACCATCGTCTTCGCGATCCTGCAGAAGAACATCACGGCCGGCATCGCCCAGAGCGGCGTGAAGTAACGGAGACATTATGGCCGTTGTCGAACTCGACAAGCTCGTCAAGGACTATGGCGACATGCGCGCCATCCACGGCGTGGATCTGACCATCGAGGACGGCGAGTTCTGCGTCTTCGTCGGCCCGTCGGGCTGCGGCAAATCCACCTTGCTCAGAATGATCGCCGGGCTGGAGGAAATTTCCAGCGGCGAGCTGCGCATCGACGGCACCTGCGTCAACGAGCAGCGGGCGGCCGAGCGCGGTCTTGCCATGGTCTTCCAGACCTACGCGCTCTACCCGCATATGACGGTGCGCGAAAATCTCGGCTTCGGCCTGGAAAACATCAAGACGCCAAAGGACGAGATCCGCCGCCGCGTCGACGAGGCGGCGCGCATGCTGCAGATCGGCGACTATCTCGATCGACGGCCGAAGCAGCTCTCCGGCGGCCAGCGCCAGCGCGTGGCGATCGGCCGGGCGGTGGTGCGCGAGCCCAAGGTGTTCCTGTTCGACGAGCCGCTGTCCAATCTCGACGCGGAACTGCGCGTCGTCATGCGCGGCGAAATCTCCAGCCTGCACCGCCGCCTCGGCAACACCATGATCTACGTGACCCACGATCAGGTCGAGGCGATGACCATGGCCGACAAGATCGTCGTCCTGAAGGCCGGCCTCATCCAGCAGGTCGGCTCGCCGCTCGATCTCTACAACCGGCCAGCCAACCAGTTTGTCGCCGGCTTCATCGGTTCGCCGCGGATGAATTTCATGGCGATGAGCGTTACGAAGGTCGAGAGCGATGGCATCGTCGTTGCCGACACGAACGGACGCAGCTTCACCGCCGCCGTCTCGCCGGACGGCGTCGCGCCGGGCGATGCGGTGACCATCGGTGTCAGACCCGAGCACTTGGAAATCGGCAGCGAGCGCGGCCATCCGGTGACCGTCGAGACGATCGAACAGCTCGGCGGCGAATCCTATCTTTATTGCAAAGACGCCGACGGGCATCCGATCACCGTCCACAAATCCGGCCAGACGAAGATCAAGGCGGGCGACGCGGCGCAGGTCTTTCTGCCGGAGGAATCGATCCACGTCTTCAAAAAGGACGGAACGGCGCTCACGCGTTTGAGAATCGGCGAAGAGGCCTGAAACACGGCGGGTTTTCGAGGCTCACCGAAACTTTTAGGACATCGTGTCATGACGATCTTGAGCGCCCACGGACCGGCCACCATGACGGCGAACGGTTTCGTCATGCCGCTCAATGCCGGCTTCACCCTCAAGCTCGAGGCGCTGGAAGACTGGCTGATCCGTCTTGCCATCGTCCCCGACGAGGGCTTTCGCGTCGATCGCAGCTGGATGATCGCGCCGGAGGGCGACACCCCCGTTGAGGGGCGCGACCGGCTGTCGCTCGACGGATTCGCCTTGCCGGCCATGGCGCACGAAGCCGAAGCCGGCGCCGACATCGTCACCTGCGGCGATACCCGCGTCCGCATCGAGCATGCGCCGCTGCGCCTCGCCGTCGAGCGCCGCACGGCCGACGGCTGGCGCACCGTCCTGAAGGACCGCGAGCGCAGCGCCTATGACTGGCTGGCAAAGCGCGGCAGCTTCCGCCACTACCAGAACCGGGCGCCCGGCGAGCGCCATTATGGCCTCGGCGACAAGGCCGGACCGCTCGATCGCACCAGTCGCCGGTTCCGCTGTCTGCAGATCGATTCCATGGGCTACGACGCCGAATTGTCCGATCCGCTCTACAAGCACGTGCCCTTCGTGATGGTCGAGGCCGAAGACGGCCACGCCACCGGCCTCCTCTACGATACGCTGTCCGAAATGGCGGTCGATCTCGGCTGCGAGCACTCGAACTATTACGAGCCTTACCGGCATGTCGAAATGCTCGAAAAAGGCCTCGTCCTTTACGTTATCGCCGGGCCGCGCCTGTCCGACATCGTCCCGCGGCTGATGCGACTGACCGGCCGCCCGCATCTGCCGCCGCGCTGGTCGATGGGCTTTGCCTTCACCACCATGCACCATGCCGATGCGCCGAATGCGCAAGAGGTCATGACTGGCTTTGCCCAGCGCTGCCGGACGGACGACATTCCGATCAGCGCCATTCATTCGGGCTCGGGCTACACGACGCGAGCGGATGGGCGGCGCTACGTCTTCACCTGGAACGCGGCGAAGTTTCCCGATCGCGGCGGCTTTTTCGCCCGGCTGAAGGAGCTTGGCTACCACACCTGCGCCAACGTCAAGCCGGTGCTTTTGAAGGAACACCCGGCCTATCCGGAGGCGGCCGAGAAGGGTCTCTTCGTCAAGCGCAGTGACGGCACACCGGCCGTCGAGATGTTCTGGGGCGGCGAAGGATCGAGCCTCGACCTGTCGAACCCGCAGACCATCGCCTGGTGGCAAAAGGGGATCCGCGAGCAGGTGCTCGGCGCCGGCTTCGACGCCGCCTGGAACGACAATAACGAGGCCGAACTGTGGGACGAGGAAGCAACCGTCGATGGGCTCGGGCGGCCGCTGCCGGCGATCGAGGCAAAGCCGCTGCAGGCGCTGTTGATGACCCGCGCCACCTTCGAGGCGACCAAGGCGCATGAGCCGGACAAACGCCCCTACACGATCAGCCGCGCCGGCCCGATCGGCATCGCCCGCTACGGCGAGACCTGGACCGGCGACAACTCGACGAGCTGGCATACGCTGAAGTGGAACATCCGCAACGGCCTGTCGATGAGCCTGTCGGGCATGCCCTTCATCGGCCACGATATCGGCGGCTTTGCCGGACCGAAGCCGGGGCCGGAACTGTTCACCCGCTTCGTGCAGCTGATGGCGCTGCATCCGCGGGCGGTGATGAACTCCTGGAAGCCGCAGTTGAGCGATCCGGTCAATTTGCCCTGGATGCATCCGGAGGCGACAGACGCCGTGCGCCAGGCGCTGCGGCTGCGCTACCGTTTCCTGCCTCTGCTCTATTCGCTGGCCCATCAGTGCCATCGGACCGGCGAGCCGATCGTCGCCCCGCTGCTCTATCATTTCGCCGATGCGAGCTGCCGCGCCGACCCCGACGCTTTCATGCTCGGCCCGGACGTGCTGGTGGCGCCGAATGTCACCGAAGGCACTGAGACGGTTTCGATCGACCTGCCGGAAACCGACGGCGGCTGGCACGACTTTTGGGATGGGACGATTTATGCCGGCAGCACCCAGGTGACGGTGCCCGCCCCGCTCGACCGCCTGCCGATCTTCGTGCGGTCCGGCGCCGTTCTGCCGCTTGCCCTCGACTGGCCGTCGACCAGCCCCCATGCGGCGACGCGCGTCGCGCTGACGGCCTTTGCCGGGCCAAAAGCCGGTGAAAGCCGGCGCTCGATCTTCTTCGACGATGGCGAGAGCTGGCGCTACCAGGGCGGCGACGCCTCGCTGCTGGCCTGCCATCTGTCCACCGATGCCACGCGCGTTGGCCTGACCGTCACCGAAGAGGGCAGCGGTCGCGGCCGACCGGACCTCGTCGCGGAGCTGCGCGGGCTTGGGACGCGCGCCGGTGAGCACACCCTGCCCGCTGCGACCGCATGACCGTGGACGGCGTCCTCGACCTTCGGGCCGGCTCCCTCGTCGCCCGCATCGCACCGCAGCTCGGCGGCGCGATTGTCGACTTTCGGCGCGGCGAGACGGCGATCTTCCGCAACACCCCGCCCGAGGCGCTGACGCAGATGAAGCCGACGCTGGCGGGCAGCTACGCGATGATCCCGTTTTCGAACCGCGTCGCCGATGCGCGCTTTTCCTTCGGCGGCACTGCGTTCGAACTCGCCCGCAATTTCGGCGAGAGCCCCCATGCGATCCACGGCAATGGCTGGCAGCGCGCCTGGCAGGTCGCGGAGGCCGGGCCAAGCGCAGCACGGCTGATCCTCGACCACGATCCGGCCGAGCCAGGCCGGGCGCGCGAATGGCCCTTCGCCTATCTCGCCGAGCAACATATCATCCTGACGGCAGACGGCCTGTCGGTGGCGCTCGCGATTGAAAATCGCGATGCGAGCGCGATGCCGGCGGGCTTCGGCCTGCACCCCTATTTCGACAAGACCGGCGCCGCCTTGCGCTTTACCGCCCGCAGCGTCTGGCAGAGCGACGCACGGCTGATCCCCACCGAGCGCGCGGCCGTCCCGGCCGGCTGGGCCTGCGAGACGATGCGCGAGGTCGCGACGATGGAGGCCGTCGACCATCTCTTCGAGGATTGGGGCGGCTGGGCCGAGATCGTCTATCCGGACCAAGATCTGGCGATCGCGATCCGCGCCGATCCGATCTTTTCCAAGCTCGTCGTTTTTCGCGCCGACGAGCGCAGCTTCTTCGCCGTCGAACCGGTGACCCACATCGTCGACGCGGTCAACCGCCTGACGACGCCGGACCACGGCCTCGCCATCCTCGCGCCCGGTGCCCGCCTCGTCGGCACCGTGCGCTTTGAAATCGGATCCTGCGCCTGATGACCAGCCCTTACGACACCGTCCGCTATCAATCGCTGCAAGGCCGCTCGGTGCTGATCTCCGGCGGCGCCTCCGGCATCGGCGAGGCGCTCGTTGAAGCGTTTGCCGCGCAAGGGGCCAAGGTCGCCTTCCTCGATATCGCCGCCGAGGCCGGCCAAGCCGTCGCCGCACGAACCGGCGCGCGCTTCGTTTCCTGCGACGTCACCGACATTGCCGCCTTGCGGGAAACGATCGCCGAGATCGAGAGCACCGCCGGTGGGGTCGACGTCCTCGTCAACAATGCCGGCAAGGACGATCGCCACGAGATGGCGACGGTCGAGCCCGACGGTTGGCACCGGACCTTGGCGCTCAATCTCGACCACCAGTTCTTCGCGACCCAGGCCGTCACCAAGGGCATGGCCGCGCGTGGCACCGGCTCGGTGATCATGCTCGGCTCGATCTCCTGGATGCGCGGGCGGCCGGGGATGGTCGGCTATACTACCGCCAAGGCGGCGATCAACGGCATGACCAAGACGCTGGCCCGCGAACTCGGCGCTTCGGGCATCCGCGTCAATTGCATCGTCCCCGGCGCGATCCTCACCGAGCGCCAGAAGGCGCTGTGGCTGACACCGGAAATCGACGCCGAATTCATCCGTCTGCAGGCGCTGAAATTCCGCCTCGACGCCAGCCACGTCGCCAAGCTCGCCCTGTTTCTCGGCTCCGACGAGAGCGCCGGCTGCACCGGCGCCAATTTCGTCGTCGATGCCGGTCTGACCCAAAATTGAGGTTCGTCCATGCTCGTTCACGCCCGCGATGGTGGCTTCGATCTTTTCATCGACGGCCGCGCGATCCTTCGCCATCGCCCTGACGCGCCTTGCCTGTTTCTCGGCCGAGGTGTCGAGCGCATGGAGATGTATCGCGGCAATTTCGACATCGAAGACTATGTCGTCGAGCGCGTCCCCCTCGCCCATGCCGTCGTCACCGCAAGCGAGGACGGCTGGCGGATCGACTGCGCGGCGGCGCCGGGCTCGCCGATTCGCCTGACGCTCATCGTCTCGGGCGACGGGGCGAACGGTACGATCGCGATCCAATCCCACGATCCAGGCGCCAACCGCTTCTGGCTGCGTCTCGTCGCCGAAGCCGGCGAGCATCTGTGGGGCGGCGGCGAGCAGATGTCCTATCTCGATCTTGCCGGCCGACGGTTTCCGCTCTGGACGTCGGAGCCGGGCGTCGGCCGCGACAAGACGACGGCCGTCACCTTCGAGGCCGATCGCACCGGCCGGGCCGGCGGCGACTACTACAACACCAACTACCCCCAGCCGACCTATCTGTCGTCCCGGCGCTACGCTTTGCACGTCGAGACCGCCGCCTATTCGGTCTTCGACTTTCGCCACGGCGCGTTTCACGAGATCGAAGTCTGGGCGATGCCGGAGCGGATCGAGCTTTTCGCCCGGCCGACCATCGCCGACCTCGTCACCGCGATGGCCGATCGGTTCGGCCGCCAGCCGCGTCTGCCGGATTGGGCTCTGGAAGGGGCGATCATCGGCCTGAAGGCCGGCGAGCAGTCCTTCCAGCGGCTGGAGCGCTACATCGCGGCTGGCGTAAGGGTCTGCGGTCTCTGGTGCGAGGATTGGGTCGGCCTGCGACAGACGTCTTTCGGAAAGCGCCTGTTCTGGGACTGGCAGGCGAATGACAGCCGCTATCCCGATCTAAAGCGCCGGATCGCCGATCTTGCGGCGCGCGGCATCCGCTTTCTCGGCTATGTGAATCCCTATCTGTGCAATGACGGCCCGCTCTTTGCCGAAGCCGAGACCAGGGGCTTCCTCGCCACCACGGCCGAGGGCGCGACCTATCTCGTCGATTTCGGCGAGTTCGACTGCGGCGTCGTCGATTTCACCATTCCTGAGGCCTGCCGCTGGTTCGAGGATCAGATCATCGGCGAGAACATGATCGATCTCGGCCTGGCCGGTTGGATGGCCGATTTCGGCGAATATCTGCCGATCGACCTCGAGCTGAAAAGCGGCGCCGACGCCAAACTGATGCACAACGCCTGGCCGGTGCTGTGGGGCGCGGTCAACGCCCGCGCGATCGCCAAGAAGGGCCGCACCGGCGACATCGTCTTCTTCATGCGCGCCGGCTACAGCGGCATCCAGGCCGAGTGCCCGCTGCTGTGGGCCGGCGATCAGTCGGTCGACTTCACCCGCCATGACGGATTGGTCACGGTGATCGTCGGAGCGCTGTCCTCCGGCCTCCTCGGCAATGCCTATCATCACTCTGACATCGGCGGTTACACCAGCCTTTTCGGCAACCGCCGCACCGCAGAACTCCTGATGCGCTGGGCGGAAATGGCCGCCTTCACCCCGGTAATGCGCAGCCATGAGGGCAATCGCCCGGACGAGAACCTGCAGATCGACCAGGACGAAGCGACGCTTGCCCATTTTGCCCGGATGACCCGGGTTCACGCGGCACTGAAGCCGTATCTCCAGACGCTCGCAGGCGAGGCCGAGACAATGGGCCTGCCGCTGCAGCGCCCGCTGTTCCTGCACCATGAGGACGACGCGCGGGCCTTCGAGATCTGGGACGCCTATCTCTTAGGCCGCGAACTTCTCGTCGCGCCGGTCTGGCAGGCGGGCACGAACGAGCGCGGCCTCTATCTGCCCGCCGGCACCGACTGGATCCACCTTTGGACGGCCGAGCGGCATCGGGGCGGGCAGGACGTCGAGATGACGGCGCCGCTGGGCCAGCCGGCGGTATTTTATCGGGCCGACTCCAGCTTCGGGGAGGTGTTCAAGGCGCTTGCGGCACTTTGATCCGGCGCCAGCGGGGCCGCTGGCCGTAAGCATCGGCCCCGCCGGCGGGGGCCTTCACGCCATCGCCTGTGAAAAAACCTGCCCCTCTCCGGTCACCCCATCCCGGACACACCCTTTTCACGAGGCCGCAACCTCCTTATATTCAGTTTGTCGGGCCTTCGCTCGGCTATGGCGATAAACGTTCGATGGAATAAGCCTTTCGGACCCGGGGGCGGTACCCGGCGCCTCCACCGGATGTCACGATGATCATCGAAATCGTGGCATGCGGCGGGGGCGAAATAGGATCGACGAGGGTGTAAAGATCGAATTTTCGCTCGGAATGGTACCGCCGTTATCGGGCCTTATAAATAGTTGCCAACGACAACTATGCGGAAGCTCGTCTCGCTGCGTAAGCAGCGCGAACGCTTCAATTCAAGTCCTGGGGGTTCGCACTTCTAGGCGGGGCTCGGAGGCGCCTGGCAACAGAAGCCTCCACTTTCTTGTGGCGTTCAAACCAGAAAGCCGTGCGTCGATTTGTGGAATGAGGGGATCGGAAAGCCGGAATGGGCCAGGATCTTATTCGATATGACGTTCTTGCTCAGGACGCGCTTCGCGGGGTGATCCGCAAAGTGCTGGGCGAGGTCGCGAAGACCGGACTGCCCGGCGAGCATCATTTCTTCATCACCTTCCTGACCGCAGCGCCTGGCGTGAGGATTTCCTCTCGGCTGCGCGAAAAATATCCCGAGCTGATGACCATCGTCATCCAGCACCAATTCTGGGATCTGCAGGTGACCGACACGTCCTTTGAGGTCGGCCTCTCCTTCTCCGACATTCCCGAGCGCCTGCTCGTGCCGTTCAGCGCAATCCGCGGCTTCTACGATCCGGCGGTGAATTTCGAACTCGAATTCGATGTTCAGAGCGCGACGGCGGCCAACAGCCAGCCCGAGGATCTGGAGGGCGATGGGCCCGAGCCGACGCAGCTGGCGCCGAAGCCCGCGACCCCGCTCGCGGTCGCCCGTAAGGAGAAGGTCACTGTGACCGACGAGGACGAGGCGGACGACGCCGAAAACATCGACGGCGATCGCCGCGATGCCGAGGTCGTCTCACTCGACGCGTTCCGCAAAAAAACCTGAACGGCATTTCGCCGGCAAGGGTGAGCATCGGCATGGGTGAGATCGTCAATCTGCGGCAAGCCCGCAAACGCCGCAAGCGTGACGAGACGGAGCGCAGCGCCGCGGAAAGTCGTGCCCGCAGCAGCCTATCCAAAGCCGCGAAGACGATCGAGCGGACAGACCGCGCCCGCCGCGAAGCTCTTCTCGACGGTGCGGCGCTCGATCGGCGCCATCAGGGCGAAGTGGAAGAACCCCAGCACTTGGTGGCCGGCGAGCCGGAGAAATCCCCCCGCAACGCCCCGGAGGCTTCCCAGGAGGCTTCGACGTGACCATCGTCAAGCGATCGGTCTCGATCAGCGGGCATTCGACCTCGATCAGCGTCGAAGACCGGTTCTGGGGGGGCCTGCAGGCGATCGCCGCCCGCCAAAACGTCACCGTCGCCCGGCTGATCACACAGATCGACGCCGGCCGCAATCCGGACGGCAATCTCTCCTCGGCCATTCGCCTGTTTGTTTTGGAGGACGCCCTCGCCCGCGCCGATCCGGCCGCAATACCGCCCGTTGAATGACATGACCTGTCCGGCCATGTCCCTCTCGGCCTTGGTTCGAACGCCACGCGAGCGTGCTGATGCCCCTCCGAACGCGAGGCTCTCATCTGTCCGCCAAGGTCAGCGAGCGCGGGGACCAGGCTCCGCCGGCCAGAGCGATCAAAAATCCAGCGGATTCTTGACGCCGGGCAACGCCTCGAATTTCGGTGGCGGAGGGTTTTGGGTGCCGGTCGGCGGCGGATCGAAGGTCAGCGATGGTGCATTGCGTGACGCCTTCGCGCCATCCTCGCGATTGCGGGTCACCGCTTTCGCCGCCGCCGCCGCTTCCTGCTGGCGCCTGGCCGCCGCGGCCGCTTTCTCGGCGGCCGCGCGCTCTGCCGCCTGGCGCTGCTCGATCGCCGCCGCGGCCGCCGCTGCGGCTTCAAGCCGTGCTTCGGCGGCTTGGTGCTCGGCCTCGGCCGTGGCCTCACGCCAGCGGTAGAAGCGCGCCTCGCGCCGCAGCCGCAGCTTTTCCTGCAAGCCTTCCTGCATCTTCTCGACCCGCGCCTGTTCGCGTTCGAGGGCCCGCACCGAGAGATAGTTGGTCAGCGCCGCGGTATCGGCCGTAAGCCTGGGATCCGACGTCGGTCCAGACAGTCCATAGGTCACCGTCGGATCGGCGCCCTCGACATGGTCGAGGCCGGGATCGATGACCAGATTGAGATTGCCGCCGAGCGTCAAGGCCGCAAGATTGAGGTTCGCCGCCACGGTCAGCCGTTCGCCGTTCTGGACAAGATCGACCGGCGCGAGGTCAAGCTTGCCGCCATTCACCGTAAAGTCGCTGGTGACGTCGTCGATTGGAAAGGCCGCGCCAGTGCTCAGCCGCTGCCATGTGGCCGCCGTGTCGGCCTGCGGCTTGAAGGTCGGCGCGTCGGCGGCAGCGAGCAGCGGCTTGAAGACCGCAGGTGGCACGCCGGGAATCTTGGCGTTGGCGACCGTGACATTGCCCGCCCCGGACAAGGAGGCGATCATCGCCTGATAGGACTGGCCGCTGGTCTCCAGCCGGATCTCGCCGTCAAGCCGCGCCGCGCCCTCGCCATTCGACAGCGCCGGCGCATATTTCGCCAGGTCGATGCCCTGGCCAAAAGCGGCCAACGAAAAGCCCGCAAGGCCACCGGCATTGCGCATGACCAGGGTGCCGGTGGTCTCGGCGGATTCGAGCCTGCCGCGCAGATTGGCAAGAGACAGCGAGGTCGGGGTGAATTGCAGATCGGCGCCGACACCGGACAATGTCAGTCCGCCGAGCAGATCCAACCGGCCGGCGGACAGCTTCAATTGGCCGTCGACCGGCGGCAGAAGCGTGGGAGAAAAGGCGCTCTTCGACCAATCGACGGTCCCGGTCGCCTCGACCAGCGGCCGGCCATAGGCGAGATTGGCGAGCCACGGCAGCGACAGCGAGGAAAGCTTCACCCTTCCGCCGAGCGGCTGCCCGGCCGGCATTTCGAGATCACCATCCACCGTGTCACCGGCGACCTCACCGTTGATGCCGGACACCTGCCAGCCACCATCCTGATAGATGACGCTGGCATTCAGCGAGACCGGCACCGCGTTGACCGATTGGCCGAGATCGAGCGCCAAGGCTCGCAACCAGGGCGAGGCATCCTCGCTGTTCATGTAGAGGGCGAGATTGGCGCCGGTGACCCCACCGGGCGCGACATCGACCATGCCGTCGATGCTGATCTCGCTTCCCGGCGATCGCGCCGTGGCACTGGTCACCGCCGGCCCGGTTTCGGCGGCCGAGACCGATAGCTCCACTTCCAGCGGCTGCTCCGGCGCGGCGCCGGCGGCCGGAATGCCGAGTTGCGACAACAGCACCGTCGGCCGATCGTTCTCAAACCGCAGATCGAGGCCGAACCGGCCGCTCTCGGTGCGGGCATAGATGCCGTTCTCGATGGCCGAGGACAAATCGATCTTGGTGCCGGCGGCGGTGCCGTCGAGACGCACCAGAAGGGTCGGCTTCTTGCCCGTTTCGCCCTCGATCGTCTCGACGTCGCCGGACAGCTTCAGCGGCGCCAGTTGCCCCGCCCGGCGCGACAGCACCTCGATCAGCGGAATGCCCGGCTGCAGCTCCCGCAGGAAGGCGAAGAAGCGCTTCGGATCCTTGGCATCAAGCCCGACGTCGAGCTTGCCCTTGGGCGCGCCGCCATTGAGATCGGTGAGATTGCCCGACGACGTGAGATTGGCGCCGGCAAGACCGGCGATTTTCAGGTGATCGACCGTCAGCGAGTCGCCGTCGAAGCTGAGATCGGCATCAACCTTATCCGCCTGACCGTCGGCAAAGGTCACCGGCCCGGCGTCGAGCGCCAGATCGAACCGGTCGGCATCGGCGATCGAGTGCGCGTGGCCGGTGAAGAGCCGCGACAACGCCAAAACGGCGTCGAGATCGACCCGGCCGCCGGAGAGCTTCGCGGTCATGGTCGTCGCGCCGTCCGCCTCCTGGCGCGCCATGCGCCCGGTGATCTTGTCGCCGCCGACGTCGATTTCGAGGTTGTCGAAGACTTGAGCTTGCGCCGTCAGCGTCGTCCGAGCCGAAAAGCCCGCCCGTGTCAGGCTTCGCACCGCCGGGTCGACATGGCCGGTCAGCCAGTCCGAAAAGCCGGACGGCTGGCGCGAGGCCAAAAGCAGATCGCCCGTAAAGCCCATGGCGTCGTCGAGAGTGAGATCCCCCGATGCTTCAAGCCGCGTTCGCCCCGGAAATTCGGCACCGAAGCTGTCGAGCTTCCAGCCGGCCCGGCGCGGCTCAGCGACGAAGGCGACGTCGCGAATGGTGGTATCGCCGGCGGTCACCACCGGCAGGCTGATCTCGACCCGGCCGTCCATCCGCGGCCGCGGCACCTTCTGAAGCACCCGCCGCATCGCCTCGATGCGCTGTTCGAGGGTCTGGCGCGTCGCCTTGCTCGACGTCTCGGTCGGCGCCGCGTTGGCCGGTTTCTGCTCGGCCAGCGCGTCGACATTGACCTGCTCTCCCTTCAGCTTCAGCGAAAACCGGACCGCCTTGCCGTAATCGAGATCGCCGCTGCCCGTCAGAACATAAGGCTGTGGCCCGCCGCCCGCCTGAACCCGCAAATCGCTCACCGCCGCATGCGCCGGCCCGAGCGTGATCGCGCCGCTCGCCTTCAAAGGCGCGGCGTCCAGCCGGCCGGTTCGTCCCTCGCTCGCCGCCTCGCCTTGCGCCTTCAGCGCGGTGAAGGGTCCTGCCTGATCGTCCGCAGCGACGAGCGCTGCGAGCTTTGGCGCGGGGCGCAGCATGCTCAGCGTGCCGACGAAGCTCGGCACCCCCTTCGGCGCACTGGCCTTCCCGTCAAGCGTGATCTGACCGTCGAGAGCCTGATTCGAGGCGGTGATCCGCAGCGGCAAGGTGCCGTCGTCCTGTGGCACCCCGGTCGAGAGATCAAAATCGACCGGCTCGCCGTCCACGGTGAAGGAGCCCCCGCCATCGACGGGTCCAGCGAGCGAGCCGGCGGACAGCTTGGCATTGACGTCGAACAGCGTTTGTGTTCGGCCAAGCCCCTTGTCCTCGATGACCACCGTGCCGTGGTCGATCACGACGTTCTGCAGCACGACCTTGGCGCCGGTCGGGATCTTCGGATCGGAGACCACCCAGCGCACGCTGTGATCCGGTCGCACCGGCAGGCGCACGATCGGCCGGTCGAGGGTCATGGAATAGATGTAGATCTCACCGGAGAGATAGGGCGCGAGTTCGGCATCCATGCGAAAGCGCGCGACCGTCAGCAGCGTCGAGCCATCGTCGTCCTTGACTTCGACATCGTTGAAGGTGACCGAGGGAAACGGCAACAGGCGAGCCGAGGCGGTGCCCTCCACGACCACCTTATGGCCGAGGATCTTCGAGGCTTCGCGCTCGAAATCGGCGCGATAGGCCGTCCAATCGATGAAATACGGCGCGACCAGCGCTCCGACGAGCGCCAGCACCAGCAGTCCACCGACAAGGACAAACGCCCTGACCAGGTTCCTATCTCCCACCTCTTAAGCCGGCCGGTCCCGATAGCGAGACGCCGGCATAGGACGAAAAGCCGCCGCCGTGCCGCAACGGCTGACGCAGAACGCCCGGCGCTCACACCGATCGCCCCTCGACCACGTGGCCACGCCGTTTCGGTCTCTCCCCCGTCGATCACACGAAGCCGGTGCCAAGCTTTCACAGGATAGGCCAGAACGGATCGCGAATGTCGATAGGCAAGTGCCGTGTCAGGTCAGGAAGATCTTACCGGGGTTCATGATACCGTGCGGATCCAGCGCCGTCTTCACCGCCTGCATCACCTCGACCGCCGCGCCGAGTTCGCCATGCAGATAACCGCGCTTGCCCTGACCGACGCCGTGCTCGCCGGTGCAGGTGCCGTCCATCGCCACTGCCCGCTCGGCCAGCCGCGTCAAGAAGGCCTCGGCCGCCTCGATTTCGTTGGCCGCATCCATGTCGAGCAGCAGCGTCACGTGAAAATTGCCATCGCCGACATGGCCGATGATCGGCCCGATCAAGCCGCTCGCCTGCAAATCCTCCTGGGTTTCGCCGATGCAGTCGGCCAGCCGCGAAACCGGCACGCAGACATCCGTGGCAATCGCCCGCGATCCGGGGCGCAGTTGCATCGACGCCCAATACATGTCGTGCCGCGCCTTCCAAAGACGGCTGCGCTCCTCCGCCCGGTTCGATGCCTCCAACGCGCCGGCGCCGTTTTCGGCGGCGAGAATGCCGAACATCTCCGCCTGCTCGGCGACCGAGGCGGGCGAGCCGTGGAACTCGACGAACAGCGAGGGCTGCGGCTTCAGGTCGAGCTTGGCATAGGCGTTCGCCGCCTGCATCGACTGGGCGTCGAGCAGTTCGATCCGGGCCACCGGAATACCGGTCTGGACGGTCTGGATCACGGTGTTCACCGCGTCGCGCACGCTCGGAAACGGGCAGACGCCGGACAGGATCTGCTCGGGGATGCCGTAGAGCTTCAAGGTCAGGCTGGTGATGACGCCGAGCGTGCCCTCCGAGCCGACCAGCAGCCGGGTGAGATCGTAACCGGCCGAGGTCTTCTTCGCCCGCCGCGCGGTGCGGATCAGCCGTCCGTCGGCCATCACCGCGTTCAACGCGATGACGTTGTCGCGCATCGTGCCGTAGCGCACCGCATTGGTGCCCGAGGCCCGTGTCGCCGCCATCCCGCCAAGACTGGCATTGGCACCGGGATCGATCGGAAAGAACAGGCCGGTGTCGCGCAGGTGGGCGTTCAGCGCCTCGCGGGTCACGCCCGGTTCAACGACGCAGTCGAGATCTTCGGCATGGACCGCCAGGACCCGATCCATCCGCGACAGATCGATGGAGATGCCGCCCTGCGGCGCGTTGACGTGCCCTTCCAGCGAGGAGCCGACGCCGAAGGGAATGATCGGCGTCTCGTTGGCCGCGCAGATGCCGACGATGCGCTGGACCTCGGCTTCGCACTCGGCAAAGATCACCGCATCCGGCGCCTGATTGGGGATATAGGTGGTGGTGTGGGCATGGGCCCGGCGCACGTCCTCGCCGGTGACAATGCGCTCGCCAAAGACTGTGCGCAGGCTTTCGATCGCCGCCGGAATTTTCGGCCGCGCCGCCGGCCGTTCTGCCAAAATATCCCGAAGCGTCATCCCATCCTCCCGTGATCGGTCTTGCCGCCGATTGGTACCGCACGCGCGAGGCCCGTCCACGCGCCTGTCTGTCCGCCCGCCTGTCCACCGGTGTGTGCCACAGCCAAGGACGGACGAGAAGCCGCACCGCAATTGACTTTCGCGCGAGCGGCGCGAGGTCCCTGGCGATCCGCCGCGCCAAAAGAGCCGCCCCGATGCCTGAGATTATCCCTGTGCCATTCCGCTCGCCCGAACTCGCGGTCGAACCGGCCTGGATCGACTACAACGGCCATCTCAACCTGGCCTATTATCACGTACTCTTCGATCGCGGGCTCGATCCGTTCTCCGACGCCATCGGCCTTGGCGAACAGTATCGCGCCCGCACCGGCTTCACCACCTACACAGCCGAGGCGCATGTGCGCTATCTGAAGGAAGTCCCGCCCGCGGCCGAGGTCGTGGTGACCACCCGCATCGTCGGCCTCGACGCCAAACGCCTGCATCTCTTCCAGGAGATGCACCACGCAGACGGGTGGCTCGCCGCGACGCTGGAAAGCCTGTCACTGTCGATCGACCAGCGCGGCGAAACGCCCAAGGTCACGCCGTTCCCGGTCGAGACGTTTCAGGCGCTCGAAGCCGCCGCGCACCGACATGCCGAACTGCCACGACCGCCGGAGCTGCACCGCGCGGTCCAGCATCTGCAGACCCGGTAGGAGCGCAGAACGACAGGGCCACCACAGGCCCGTTCCAGCTCATTGCATGCCGAGGAACTGCCGCAGCTCCGGCGTCTTCGGGGCACCGAACACCGCCTCCGGCGGGCCGATCTCATGCACCTTGCCGAGATGCATGAAGACCACCCGCGAGCAGACCTCGCGGGCAAAATTCATCTCGTGGGTGACGGTGATCAGCGTCATGCCCTCCTCCGCGAGCTTGCGCACCACCTGCAGCACTTCCGCGACCAGTTCAGGATCGAGAGCGGAGGTGATCTCATCGCACAAGAGCGCCGCCGGTTTCATGGCGAGCGCCCGCGCGATCGCCACCCGCTGCTGCTGACCACCGGAGAGTTCTTCCGGCAAAGCGTCGAAGCGGTTGCCGAGACCAACGCGGTCGAGCATCTCTTCGGCGATCCGGCGCGCCTCCTCCTTCGGCGTCTTCTTCACCACCGTTTGGGCGAGCATCACGTTGCGGCCCGCCGACAGATGCGGAAACAGATTGAACTGCTGGAAGATCATTCCGACCTTCAGCCGCAACTCCCGCAGCTGCCGATCTTCGCCGGAAACGTGCACGCCGGCGACCGCGATGCTGCCGCCATTGATCGTCTCCAGGCCGTTGATGCAGCGCAAAAGCGTCGATTTGCCCGAACCGCTCTTGCCGATGATCGCGATCACCTCACCCGGCTCAATGTCGAGGTCGATGCCCTTCAGCACCTCGGTCTGACCGAAGCTCTTGCGGACGTCAGTGATGGCGATGAGAGACATGCAGCTTTCTTTCGAGGAGCCGGCTGGTCAGCGACAGCGGCCAGCAGAGCGCAAAATAGAACAGCGCCACCAGCCCATAGACGGTGAAGGGCTGAAAGGTGGCGTTGGTGATAATGGTGCCGGCCTTGGTCAGTTCGATGAAGCCGATGATCGAGGTGAGCGCGGTGCCTTTGACCACTTGAACCGAGAAACCGACCGTCGGCGGCACGGCGATCCTGAGCGCCTGGGGCAGGATGACATGGCGCATCTGCTCCAGCCGGCTCATGCCGAGGCTCGCCGACGCTTCCCACTGCCCCTTGGCGATCGCCTCGACACAGCCGCGCCAGATCTCGCCGAGAAACGCCGCAGTCCATAAGACCAGCGCCACCCCGGCGGCGAGCCAAGCCGGCACGGAAATGCCGAAGAGACCGAGGCCGAAGAACACCAAAAAGAGCTGCATCAGCAGCGGCGTGCCTTGAAACAACTCGATATAGAGCTTGGCCGGCAGGCGCGCGAAACGCCGCTTGGCGATCCGGGCAAACAGCACCAAGAGACCAATCACACCGCCCCCGACGAACGAGACGAGCGACAGAAGCACGGTCCATCGCAGGGCGAAGAGGAGATTACGGACGATGTCCCACAGAGTGAAATCGGTCATCGAGACACCCTTCGCGGAAATACCAGCCGGCCGACGCCGGCCATCGCCTGTCGCACGAGGATGGCGAGGATCAGATAGATCGCCGTCGTGACGGAATAGGCCTCGAAGGAGCGGAAGGTCCGCGACTCGATGTAGTTCGCGGCATAGGTCAGATCCTGGGCGGCGATCTGCGAGACGACGGCCGAGCCGAGCATGACGATCACCACCTGCGAGGACAGCGCCGGCCAGATCCGCTGCAACGCCGGGACGAGCACGACATGGCGAAAGGTTTCGAGCCGCGACATGGCAAGGCTGGCGCCGGCTTCGAACTGGCCCCTCGGCGTCGCCTGGATGCCGGCCCGGATGATCTCGCAGGCATAGGCGCCGAGATTGACGACCATGGCGATATTTGCCGCCTCCAACTCGCCAAGCCGAATGCCGAGCGCCGGCAGGCCGAAGAAGATGAAGAACAGCTGCACCAGAAACGGCGTGTTGCGGATCAATTCGACATAGGTGGCAACGACAACGCGCAGCGGCGCCGTGCCATAGAGCTTGACGAAGGCGCACAAAATGCCGAGTGCAATGCCAAGAACGCCGCCGACGATCGTCAGTTCAAGGGTGATCAGAATGCCCTTGACGATAACCGGGTAATAGGTGGCGAGCCACATGAAGTTGAAACTATAGGTCACGGTCAGTCCGCTGATTGCGCCGTCAGATCAGGAAGACGCCGCCTTCGGCGCGCCGGGCGATCGACAAAGGGAGCCCCCGCCGATCGCGCGCGGCACGCGCCAAGAGCGCTTCACGATGTGGTTAAAGATCCTTCGGCAGCTTCGCGCCGAGCCACTTTTCGCTGACCTTGTCGAGCGAGCCGTCCTTCTTCGCCTCGGCGATGATCTCGTTCACCTTCGCCATCAGCTTCGGCTCGCCCTTCGATAGGCCGACATAGCAGGGCGAATTCTTCATCAGGAACAAGGAATCCGGCTGGCGCGGCGGATTGCGCTTCAAAATCGCAGCCGCAACGACGTTGCCGGTGGCGACCACGTCGACCTGATTGGACAGGAAGGCCGAGATCGTGCCGTTGTTATCCTCATAACGCTTGATGGTCGCATCCTTCGGCGCGATCTTTGACAGCTGCAGATCCTCGACCGAGCCCCGGGTCACGCCGACGATCTTGCCGGAAAGATCCGCCGGCTTGGCGATACCGCTGTCCTTCGGGCCGAAGACGCCGTTGAAGAAGGGCGCATAAGCGTCGGAAAAGTCGATCACCTTCTCACGGTCGGGATTTTTGCCGAGGCTGGAGATGACGAGATCGACCTTGTTGGTCTGCAGGTAGGGAATGCGGTTGGTGCTGGTGACCGGAACGAGTTGAAGCTTCACGCCCATCTTGCCGGCGACGAGTTCGGCCATATCGATGTCATAGCCCTGCGGGCTCATATCGGCTCCAACACTGCCGAAGGGCGGAAAGTCCTGGGGCACGGCCACCCGCAGCGTCCCACGCTGCAGAATGCCGGCCAGACCGTCGGCCAGAGCGGGCGAAACCGTGACAGCCGCGGTCAGGGCGAGTGCTGCTGCCGCGATGCGGGCGACGAAATTCCGGCGGTTCATCATGATCCTTTCAAACTCACACGTCACGGCCACGCGACCGCGACAAGGCAGGCGTAGCATGGTTCATGCCAGTTTGATGACGGATTGTTGTCGGTTGGAACGGCCCACTGTCCCGCATTGCCCCCGAGAGATGGTCTGCCGTCCGTGCGCTGCAGGCATGCGCGATGACGCCGGCCACAGATTGCCGACTTCATAGACGAAATGAATATTTTCTCAGCTGATAAACGAAGAAAAGGGGCTTTAGGCGGCCCTCGCCGCCGTGCCGCGGCCCTTGTGTTGCCCATCGCGCAGCTGCCGGGCGAGTTCCGACAGCATCGCCTCGGCGCCAGCCGGGCGCCCCTCCCGCGCAACGGCTCCAATCGCGAGTTCGTCGAGCACAGTGCGCAGGATCGTCTGCTCGATCCCGCGGGCATCCTTGACGAGGCAGTAGATCATCACATGGAACTGCAGCTTGCCGAGATCGCTGGTCGTCACCGAGACTTCGGTCGTCGGCCCGGCGGTATCGAATCCCGCCTTGCGCGCCGCGTACTGATGGAAGCGCGCCGCAAGCTCACGATCAGCGCCAAGCGCGTTCTCTGCCGCCGTCTCAAGGGCGGCGATCACCCGGCCCGGCGCCTGGGGATGCTCGAGAGTCAGGATGAAGCGATGCGGCGCGTAATGCCGCGGTTGCGCTTCGACGCGCACGACGCCGGTGAGCAGCACCGAATTCGGCAGCATCACGGTTCGGCCGGTGCCGGACGCGCCCAAGGCGTGCGACGGCAATTCGGCGATAGTCGTTGAAAACAGACCGTGATCGATCACCTCGCCATGGATGCCGCCAAGCTCGATCCGGTCGCCGACCTTGAACAGATGGCCGCCGAAGCGCAGCATCGAGCCCGCCGCGCACATGATCAGCTCCTTGGTGGCGACGACGAAAGCGACGAGAACCGCCGTCAAGGACAGCATCATGTCCTGAATCTCGGACAGCCATATCGCCAGCAGCCCGACGGCGAGGATGACGTTGCCAATCGCCCGGATGGTGAACTTGCGCCGCCGCATCGTCGCCGGATCGGCCCGCCGGGTGAACACGGCCTCGGCCACGAGGCGCGTGGCGAACAGCAGGGCGACGAGCACCAGCGTGACGGTCAGATTGTCGGCGATGCGCGACGGAATAAACAGATGCAACGGTCAAACTCCCACCTGGCACCGGCGCACGGGGCGCCCGTCCAAGGCGGTCTCAGGGCAGGACAAACGATCGAAACGAGGCCCTATTTGACGCCGATAGCGTTAAGCGAAGCTTGATCGATTATGGTCATTTCGAGGAGTTTTGGCGGCGGGCGCACCGGCCATCGCCGAGAGCTCAATGCACCCGGTGGCGTTGTTGCAAAGCCCGGCAGCAAACTCTATGCCAGCGTTCGTCACATGACCTGATCCTCAGTCCCAACCATTGAGAGCCCCCATGGCATCGCGCAAGCTCCTCCTTCTTCCCGGCGACGGCATCGGCACCGAAATCATGGTCGAGGTCGAGAAGCAGATCGGCGTTCTGAACACGGTCTTGGACGCCGGCTTCGAAACCGAGACAGCTCTGGTCGGCGGCGCCGCCTTCGATACGGAAGGCGCCCCGGTCTCCGAGGCGACCATGTCTCTCGCCCAGGCCGCCGATGCGGTCTTGTTCGGCGCTGTCGGCGGGCCGAAGTGGGACGGCGTCGGTTACGACAAACGCCCTGAGGCTGGGCTCCTGCGGCTGCGCAAGGAGATGGAGCTGTTCGCCAATCTCAGGCCCGCCATCTGCTATCCGGCGCTCGCCGATGCCTCCTCGCTGAAGCGCGAGATCATCGAAGGCCTCGACATCCTGATCGTGCGCGAACTCACCGGCGGCGTCTATTTCGGCGAGCCAAAGGAGATCATCGATCTCGGCAACGGCCAGAAACGGGCGATCGACACCCAGGTCTACGAGACATACGAAATCGAGCGCATCGCCAGGGCCGCCTTCGACCTCGCCAAGACCCGCCGCGGCAAGGTCACGTCGATGGAAAAGCGCAACGTGATGAAGTCGGGCGTGTTCTGGAACGAGGTCGTCACCCGCGTCCACAAGGACGAATATGCCGAGATGACGCTCGAACATGAGCTTGCCGATGCCGGCGGCATGAAGCTGGTCAGGGCGCCCAAGCAGTTCGACGTCATCGTCACCGACAATCTGTTCGGCGACATGCTGTCCGACATCGCGGCGATGCTGACCGGCTCGCTCGGCATGCTGCCCTCCGCCTCGCTCGGCGCGATCGACGCCAAGACCGGCAAGCGCAAAGCGCTCTACGAGCCGGTCCATGGGTCGGCACCGGACATCGCCGGCACGGGCAAGGCCAATCCGTTGGCGATGATCGCCTCGTTCGCCATGGGCCTGCGCTACTCGTTCGAGATGATCCCGGAGGCCGACGCTCTGGAGGCCGCCATTGCCGAAACGCTTCAAGCAGGCATCCGTACCGGTGACGTCATGGCTGCGGGTTGCCGGCACGTCGGCACCACCGCCATGGGCGATGCCGTCGCCGAGCGCTTCAAGGCGAAGCTCACCGGCTGATCAAAGCTTGTCTGTGATCGGGCCGCCGGTTCATCCACGGCCCGAGAACTTAATGCGGGACGCCGACGAGGGTCGCCTTTTCGGCCTTGACGATACCGCCGTGATCGTTGGGCTCGATGGCGAGGATCTTGCCGAGCCCCGGCACCTCGGTGCCGACCTCGACCCGCCACAGCTCACCAGGCGAAGCGAGATGGGCTTCGTCACCAAACACCATCACGATTGAAAAGTCCTTCGGCTTCAGCGTCCAGGGCCGGACGATCTTCGGCACAGGGAGCGCGGCGACCGGCGGCGATTCGATGGTGTCGTCGGCCTTGCTGGTCGAGCCGACAGCGATCGGATCGATATCGGCATCGGCCATTTGCTGCATCAGCAGGCGGTCGAAATAGCCGGGATTGATGTAGGAAATCGTCGTAACCACCGAGAAGAAGCCGATGGACAGGACGAATAGGCACATCGAAAGCGCCTTGATCAACCGGTCCGACTTCGCCGCGGCGTCGCGTTCGGCAGAAGCGGAGCGGGGTGGATGAAGCAACCTAGCGGTCGCGTTGACGGACGACATGAAACGACCTCGGACTGGACTTGAGCGACTGGAGGCCGCCTCATGCCCCTCCATGTCTTCAACCATCGCAGCCGCAGGTTAATCTTTTCTCGCTAGACCGCTCTTCATTCGTCGCCCTGCCCTGGCGGCGCGCCGATTTATCCGACAGTTCGCCGCTCAGACTCGAGGAATGCCACATGGGATGGTTCGCAGACGACAACCGCGTCTATCCGCGACGGCGCACCCGGCTGCGACCAGTCAAGATCGCCGGCATGTCGCGCCAATTCCTCGACGAGGGAACGCTCTACGACCTTTCGAAGGGCGGCGCTCGCATCCGCCGCATCGGCGATCGCCCGCTGCCCAGGCGTTTCCTGCTGCTCGACGAGGTCGAACTGAAATTCTGGCAAGTGGCGTTGGTCTGGGAGAGCGGGCGCGAGGCGGGTGTGCGGTTCATCGGCAGCGAGATAAAGCCCACCCGCGCCGAGACCCTGCGCCTCACCGGTCGATATTACGCGCTGACCGATTGAGCCCGCCGGCGGCGGCGATCCGGACCATGGCTCGATCGCGCCTGCCCGCCGCTCCACGCTGTCAGTGTGCCGGCGCCCCAATCTTGACGACGGACGCCGGATTCTCGCCGGCCCCGGCCCCGGCGCCGCGGGCATCCTTCTTGGCGATATAGTCGAACTGCTCGACCATCAGCTCATGCACGAGCTTCATGCCATAGCGCTTGTTGACCGCGTCGCGAATGCCGTCGGTCAGGGCTTTCAGGTCGAACTTCTCGGGATGGTCGAAGTCGAAATTGTCGGTCGAATAGAGCCGGCGGAACACTTCGTCGAGGATAAACGGATCCGGCGGCACCTTGAGCTTGTTCCCGATCGTGCCATCGATCGTGTAGACGAAGCGGGCGAGAATATAGCCCTTGATCGTCTCGTCGGAAATCATCGGAATAGTGACGCTGTCGGTCGAGCGATAGTCGAGCCCATCGAAATAGGTCGGCGCCTTTTTCTCCGCGGCAACCGGGGTCGGTGCGAACAGCGCGCTCATGAGATAGCTCGAGCCGAGCGCGACGAGGGCCGCCCAGACACCCACTCCGATGAGCTTGATCACGGCTTCAGCCTCGACGCAGGACGGCAGTGGTGTAGGTGCCGTCGGAATCGGCGGCGGCGATCGTCTTGGCGATCACACTGCCGATCTCGTTGCTGGCCTTGACGTGCAGATCGAGGACCCGTTGATTCTCGTTCAGCGCCGCCTTGAGGCTGCGCAGACGCGTCTCGATCCGGGGATCGACCTCGGCCTGGCCGGCAAGCGATCGCGACAGCCGGCTGAACTCCAGAAGGCAGTAGTTCTTGCGGCTGGTCAGCTCGGCCAGCGGCTCGCTGATCTGGCCGCGCAGCGCGTCGATCTCGAGCGCGAGGATCGCCTCCAATCGTTCCGCCGCCTTATCGATAACCTGATACATGTCTGCCGTCCCTTTTTCTTCCCATGCGCCCGCCGGAGCGCGTCACAGGCGATTCTTGTCGGATCCCGTCGCCAGCCCAGCCTCGGTGTTTCGTTCGCCGTTCAGGGCGTCGACACCGCGGACACCTTCGGCGCGATGATGCGGGGTGCCGGTGTGAATGCCTTCCTTCTTGGCAATGACATCGGCGATGCCGATACCGCCGGAGGCGGCGATTTCCTTGCCGATCTGATCGGCCAGCATCGAGCGCCAGATCTCGCCGGCCGTGCCCTTGCCGAAAAAGCCCGAGGATTTGTCCGGCAGCATCGATTCGACGAAGCTGCGCAGAACGAAGCCCTCGAACTGCTCGAGCGGTCCGACCTTGCGGGCCTCATGCTTGACGAGCGGATGGATCGCCGCAGGCGCGCTCGTCGCCGCGCTCTCGTCCGTGGCTTTCGCGGTGTCGAGGGCCGCGGCAAAACTCGCCGCCGCGCTCTTTTCCGCCGCGCCGGTCTTGCGCTCGCTCGCCTTCGTCAAGGCCTGGGTCTTGGCCTGGGCAAGCGCCGCGAGCTTGAGCGAAAAATCGGTGTTGATCGTCATGATGCGCTGGACACCGCGAATTTCTGATGAGCCGTCCCATCGGTTCTATTGCGTCCGGCTTATTCGAAGCTTGATGCCGTTCGGGCAAGGAAGGCATCGATGCTGGCGTCGCGCTGCTCGGCCTCGGCCTCGGCGCCCGCTTCGCGCTTGGTGCGATCGCGCACCTTCTCGATGCTCTTTTCCACCCGCCGCACGTCTCGCAAGCGGGCCTCGACAGCGCTTTCCTCCGCCACCGCCTTTTGCCGCTCGGTCTCGTTGCGCCGCAAGTTGTTGACCTTCGCGCCGAGAAACAAGCCATGCAACGCATTGCCGATATCGAGGCTCGCCAAGATCTCGGCGTCGCTTTTTTCCAAAGCCGCGCGCTGCTCGCGCAGCTGGCCGATCCGCCACTCTTCCAAGAGCCGCTTTTGCGCCTGGACCTTGAGAATGCGGTTCAGCCTCTTCACACGGTCGGCCGCGTCACTCATCCGTTCAACACCCAGTTCTGGAAGGCCTGCATGAAGATCGTCAGGAAATCGCCGATCGTATAGCCGAACAGCACCACGCCGCCGGCTAGAACAAACGGCAGCGAGATGAAGTAGACCGGGATTGTCGGTGTCAGTTTGTTGGCCAGGCCGATGGCGAAGTTGACGACCACCGCGTAGAGGATGAACGGGCTGGAGATCCGCAGGCAGAGCATGAAGGTGTCCGACAGCTTGTCGGTGACGGCGATCAGGCTCGCCCGCGGCACAAAGCCGATCGAGGGGGAAAGCGAACTGTAGGAGGCAACGAGCGCCCGGGCGATCTCGGCATGCAGGTTGAGCACGAAGATCAGCGTCGTCGCCGTGAGCGTGATCAGCGAGGTGATCGCGGCGGATTGCTCGTGATCCTCGATCGCCAAGCCGAGCGACTGTCCCATGCCGATCGAGTTGGCGACGACGTGGCCGGCAAAGTTCAACGCCAGCATGAAGATGCGCCCCAACATGCCGATGAAAAAGCCGATCATCGCCTCGGAGAAGATCAGATGAAGCTGGGTCGCGTCATTGCCGTTGCGCACCAGCGGCTCGACGAAGGGCAGCACCGTCGGCGCCAGCGCCATCGAGACGGCAAAGGACAAAAACAGGCGGATCTGCGGCGGGATACGGGCCGACGAAATGCCCGGCAACACCATCAGGCAGGCCCCGACCCGACAAAAAATCAGGAACAGCGACAAAACGATATCGGGCAGATCGCCGATCACGAGATCGAACCGATCGGCCGGATATCGACACCGCGCGCGATCTCCACATGGCTGAGCACCGGCAGGTTGACGAAGATCCGCTCGATCATCATCCGCACATAAGGCCGCGCATCCGGCGCCGAGACGAGGACGAAGGACTCGCCTTGATCCATCTTCGCGCGGATCACCGTCGTCGCCTCGCCGGCGAACTGTTCCACCAGCCGCGGATCGATGTCGAATTCGACCACATCGCCCTTGGCGTCGCGCTTCAGCGCCTGATGGAAAGCGAGATCCCACTGATTGCCGAGCCGCAAGACCGAGAGCTTGCCATTGTGCAGGAGGTCACCGCAGATCTGCTGGGCCATCCGCATGCGCACATGCTCGACGATCTGCTCGGAGCGGCGCACATGCGGCGCGATTTCGGCGATGGCTTCGAGGATCAGATTGAGATTGCGGATCGAGACGCGCTCGGCGAGCAGCAGTTTGAGCACCGCCTGCAAGCCCGAATAGGACATGTGCGTCGGGATGATCTCGTCGATCAGGCGCTTGTATTCGCTCTCCAACCGATCGAGCAGCGTGCGCATGTCCTTGTAGGACAGAAGCTGCGCCAGATTGTTGCGAATCACCTCGGACAGATGGGTGAGGACGATCGACAAGGTATCGATCGGCTCGAAACCCTGGCGCTTCAGCTCCGATGCGAAGCTCTCCGACACCCAGGCGGCGCGCATGCCGAAGGCTGGCTCCTTGGTCACATCGTGCGGCACGTCCGGGCCGGGCGCATCGCCAAGCACGATCATGATTTCGCCGAGGCGCAGTGGCTGCGCGGCGATCGTCGTGCCATGGATCCTGATCTGATAGGATTTCGGCTCGATGGTCAGATCGTCCGACAGCTTGATTTCCGGGACCACGAAGCCGTAGCGCGAGGCAAAGCGCTTGCGCATCTTCTGCACCCGCCGACCGAGTTCCTCGCGCTTGGCCATCATGTGGGCGGCGGTCTGCTTGCCGAGCACCAGCTCGATCTCGACGATCTTCAGCGATTCCTTGACCGAGTCCTTCTCCACCTCGGCGGCGAGCTGGCTCTCGGCCGCCTTCTTGGCGGCGGCCGCCTCCTCTTCCTGGCGGCGCTTCTTGGGCACGGTCCAGGCGACGAAGGCCATCAGCGCGCCGGTGCAGAAGAACGGCAGGAAGGGGAGGCCCGGCAGCAGGGCGAGAATGCCCATCAGTCCGGCGGCGAGCGACAAGGCCTTCGGATAATAGCCGAGCTGGCCGAGCACCGCGGTCTGAGCCGCGCCGCGCGTGCCGCCCTTGGAGACCAAAAGACCGGCCGCCAGCGAGACGATCAGCGCCGGAATCTGCGAGACCAGGCCGTCGCCGACCGACAGCTTGGTGAAGACGTCGGCGGCGGAGCTGGCATCCATCCCGTAGCGGGTGATACCGATGACGATGCCGCCGAAGACGTTGACGGCGGTGATGATCAGGCCGGCGATCGCGTCGCCGCGCACGAATTTCGACGCACCGTCCATCGAACCGAAGAAGGAACTTTCCTCTTCGAGTTCCTTGCGGCGGCGCTGGGATTCCTTCTCATCGATCAGGCCGGCGGATAGATCCGCATCGATCGCCATCTGCTTGCCGGGGATCGCATCGAGGGTGAAGCGCGCGCCGACCTCGGCGATACGCGTTGCACCCTTGGTGATGACGAGGAAGTTCACCGTGATCAAAATGACGAAGACGATGATGCCGATGAAGAAGTCGCCGCCCATGACGAATTGCGAAAAGCCGCCGATCACGTGACCGGCAGCGTTCACACCTTCATGGCCCTGGGACAGAATCATGCGGGTCGTCGCGATATTGAGCGACAGGCGCAGCATGGTGGCGAGCAGCAGGACGGTCGGAAAGGCCGAAAATTCCAGCGGCTTTTGGATCCACAAGGCGACCATCAGGATCAGGATCGACAGGGCCACCGAGAAGGACAGGCCGATATCGATCAGAAACGGCGGAATCGGAATGAACAGGATCGTCAGGATCAGGACGACCGCCACCGCAAAGCCGATTTCGCGATTGCTCGCGTTCCTCGCCTGGCTGCTGTTCTGCGGACCAGGCAGTCCCGGCTTGAGAATGTCGACGGCCATCATGCCACCCAATCGGCTCTTTGAACGCTTCTGAAGCCCCCGCCGCTCGCACGGATTCGACGCTTCGATCCCTTGATTTTCTGCGTCGGCGCGATCGAACATCGCGTTCGCGCCGCCCACCAATGCCGAGCCGCGCGTGGCATGCGCGTCCTCACGAACACTCGTCGCAAATCAAGATTGCTTCAGGCTGGTCGCAGGCGGCGAAACGACGACGCCCGCCCGCCACGGCGGTGGCGGACGGGCGCGATCGATGCGCAGAGAAACGACGGCCGAGCCGTCAGCGGTCGAAGCCGGTCTCGATGCGGGAATAGGATTCTTTCGTGAAGGCGTAGACTTGCGCACCGGTGAAAGACGCGGTCATCGCGATCACCACGAAGATCGCGAGGATCTTCGGGACGAAGGTGAGCGTCACCTCCTGGATCTGGGTCAGTGCCTGGAACAGCGCGATGACGACGCCGACGCCCATCGCCGCGGCGACCGCCGGCCCGCAGGCCACGACAATCGTCCAGACCGCGGACTGAACGATGGTGATTGCCTCAGCCTCGTTCATCGTCAGTACACCTCGGTTCCCGACCCCAGCGTCACGGTGTCACCGTTCTTCAGCACCGCCTCGATGCCCGACGAGCCCGCCTTGACGCCGGCGACGACGCCGCCGTTGCTGCCATCCGCCGCAACCACCGTCCGGCCGATCAGCGAATTGGCCTGGGTAAGCGCCGAAACCGCCATCATCGAATCGAGCTTGGCGTTGGTCTTGATCGACTGCTCGACCGAGGAGAAAGTGGCGAACTGCGCCACATACTGGGTCGAATCAGTGGGGTTGAGCGGATCCTGATTGGACATCTCGGCAACCAGCAGCTTGAGGAACGAGTTGTAGTCCATCTGCGGACCGGCGGTAGTGCTACCACTGCCCGCAGTGCCACTCGTTGCACTCGCTTGCTGCGTCGCCGACACCGGGGATACGGTCATCTCACGCTCCCGCCGCCATGCGAACCGGCGGCTCGAACTTGGTGATGCCGCCCGGTGCGTTGTTGATCTCGCCGAGAATGTGATCCTCGATCGGAATCATCGAGCGGATCCGCTTCAGCGCCTCGAAGCTGCGGCCGCGGCCGATCAGCTCTTCGACTTCAAGCAAACCGTCGATGATGTCGCGGTTGCTGTAGGTCTTCAGCATGGCCGGATGGGCCTTGTCGAACAGCTGCATTGCCGCCCCGATGCTGTTGGGATCCATCAGCATCATTTGGACGATGAAATAGAGCTGCCGCATCGGAGTGCGGGCATGCTCGGCCTGCATGACGTGGCTTTCCAGGAGAAAGGTGACGTCATTGAGGAACTCCAAAGTCGTCTTCCGATCGACCTTGAGGACGGCGCCGTTGACGAAGATGCGTTCACCGGCACGAAGAGAAATGCGCAAAGTTGACATGGTCAATTCAGTCCGTCGCGGATCAGAGTGGTGATTTCGATGATGCCTGAAAAATTCGTCGACCGGCCAAGACGGATCGCTTCCGCCTCGCGCATGATCCAGAGCCCGATCGAAATCAGTTCGGCGCGCAGCGTCTCCGGCAGGCCGTTTTCGGCGCTGGACAGATCCTCGACAAGGATCGCCCAGAGGCTGCGTGTCATGTAGATCGCCTCGATCGCATCACGGGATCGCGGGCCGTTCTTCTCCGCGCGCTTCAGAAGATCGATCGAGTGATCGAGCGCCTGCCGCTCGCGTTCGCGTGCGTTGATCTCCGTGTCCTCAGAGATTTCCGCATAGGAGAACTGATACATTCCTACCCCTTGATCCTACCCGCGCAGTGGCCTTCGGCCTTGACATGCGGGCTCGTTTCAAACCGTTGATCGGCTGCGGAGCGGCGCCGACATGGTGCCCTCCGGTCGTTGGTGACTGCGGCGCTCGGGAAAACGCCGGCGAAAGTTTCATGCGGCCGGGCCAGAGCCCGGCAGGCGATCGCGGGCAGATGCCCGACGCTCGCTCATCTCCGTCGTCGCCAGACGGCTCAGAGGTAGTTCAGCAAGCTGAGCCGCGAGATCCGCGCGGTCAGCGAATAAGACGTCTCCAGCAGGGTCTGCAGGCCGGTCACCCGCGTGCTCGCCTCGTACGGATCCACATCCTCGAGATTCGAGATCGACATGGTCAAAACGGTCTTGCGCGCATCCAAACCCTGATTGGCCTGATCGACACGATTCTGATTGCCACCAACCTCCGCCTGGAGCTGGGTCAACTGGCTGAGCCCCTTGCTCAGAGTTTCGATCGCCCGGCTTGTGAGAAGCTGGCGTGCGCCTTCCTGCATCTTGTCGGCGCCCAGATCGGACAGCATCACGTAAGCCTTGGCGATGTTGCGAAACGCTTCCTGGTTCGACGAATAGGACGTCTTCACCGATTCACTGTCGCTGATGCGCGCGGTGACCGTGTTGTCGTCGGCATTCGACCAATTGGTCGTCCAGCCGCCGCCGGCACCGGTCGAAAACAGGTTCTCGAACGGACCGTCGAGGAACGACTTGAGGTCCGCCTCGGAAATATTGGCGACGCCAGAATCGCTCTGGGAGATACCGAAGGCCGACGAGAACGCCGCAGCGGTCGCATCCTGGGCCGTCGATCCGTCGAAATAGGTCTTCACGCTATTGCCGGCCGCCGTCTTGAAGCTGATCGCGGATTTGTCGGTCGCAGCGCCCGAGAACAAGAAGCGGGAGCCCGACGAGCTGTTCAAGGCGCCCATGAAGGACTGCAGACTGGCCATCGCCTGCTGCTCGTTGGCGGCAATCCCCGGCTCGTTGGTGCCGTTGGCGATGAGCGAGGAGAGAAATTTGTTGCCGGTGTCAGCGACCGATTTCAGCGCGTCCTGCATGATCGAAAAGCGCTGCGAGACGATGGCGTTGGTGTCGCGTTGACGCTCGACGCTCTCCTGCTCGGAGCGCAGCGAGATCGACTGGTTGGTGCGCAGACCAAGCGCCAGGCCGACATCCGCGAGACGGCCGGTGGTCGCCTGCTTCTGCATGATTGCCAGCTCCTGCTGAATCTTGGAGACGGCGGTGCGTGGTGCAGACAGCAGCGAATAATTGGAAATCAGGAAGTTGGTCATTTCACGCCGCCTCAGGTGATCTTGAGGATCGAATCGATCATGTCGCCGACGGTGGAAATCAGTTTGCCCGACGCCTGGTAGGACCGTTCGAGGTCGAGGAGGTGCGACATCTCCTCGTCGATATTGATGCCGGTGACGTTGGAAAGGGCTTCCTTCGCCCGGGACTGGACGGTTTCCTGATATTCGGCGTCGTTGTGGGCGGTGGAGCGCTTGTCCTCGAGCCAACCGACCGAGGCGGCGATATAATTGCCGATCGTGCCCGAATCGCCGGCGCCATAGCTGCCATCGAAGGTCTGCTCGGCGTCGAGACCGTCGGTCAAATCGTTCAGCCGACCGGCAAAACCCGCCGTACCGTCCGTGTTGTAGACAATGCCCTGGCCGGAAATATTGCCGTCGCGAAGCAGGTTCGGATCGGCGACCGCGGCTGACGACACCCGCAACAAGCCGGCGAAGCCGGTCTTCGAGGTGATCGTCGAAAGATCGGTGCTGGAGCCGTCAGCCTTGACCGAGAACAGGCCGGAATAGCTGGCGCCGCTCGAATCGGTTTCCGAAAAGGCTTTGACCAGCGCGTTGGCGGTCTCGTCGAGCTGGCCCTGGAAGGCGACAGCGGTGTTGTCGCGCAGATTGAGCAGGCCGTAGATGGTGCCGCTTTTGACCGGCATACCGGCGGACGAGCCGGCGACATCGACGCCATCGATCTTGAAACTGTTGCCGGTGACCGTCGCGTCGTAATTCGACTTCGGTGTGAATTCGACCTGCCGCGCCGTCGTCTCGAAAAGCGTGATGCCCGAATCGGTGTAGAGCGTCATGTCGTTGCCAGCGCGGACCTGGACGTTCAGGCCGACATAGTTCGATAACTGATCGACGATCTGATCGCGGCGATCGACCTGGTCGGTCACGTCCTGGCCGGTGGCGGTGCCCGCCACGATTTGACCATTGAGCTTTTCGAATTGCTTGAGCAAGCTGTTCATCTGGCTCGCCGCATCGGCGAGTTGTGTGTCGGCGTCGGAACGCGCCTTCTGCACCGCCGTGGTCGCCGAGTTGAGGCTTGTGGCAAGATCGGACGCGGCATTGATCGCTGCGCGAGCGGCTTGCGGATCCTCCGGCGTCACCGCATATTGCTCCAACGCCGCCTTCAGTTTGGAAAGGCGGGTGGCCGGCGACAGGATCGAGTCGGTGTCACCAATGACGTCGCGGATCGAATCGAGGGCGCCCTTGGTCGCCTGTGACGCGCCGAGTGCCGAATTGGCCGAGGTCAAAGCGCGAAACAGCGCCTGATTGCTCGACTGCGACACCGATTGGATCGAGACCCCGCCATAGTTCGGGGACGTCAGATTGGCATATTTCCGCGTGGCAGAGGTGTTCTGGGCATTCGCGACATTGCGCGAGACCAGAGCCGACTGCTGCGAAACGGTGGCCAGCGACGACCGGGCACTGTTGAAGGCAGAAAGAAGCGACATCTCAATTCATTCCGTTCGAAGGCGACGCGATCGATCGATCAGCGCTTCAGATTGATCAGAACGTCGAGGATTTCCGAGCCGGTCTGGAAGACCTTCGAGTTGGCGCTGTAGGAGCGCTGCGACTCGATCATGTTGGTCAGCTCGCTGGCGAGATCGACGTTGGAGTTTTCGACCGCATTCGAGACGACACTGCCGAAGCCGTTGGAGCCAGGCACACCGTATTCGACATTGCCGGACTGCAAGGTCGCCGAATAGACGTTGCCGGGGCCGGCCTGAAGCTGATCCGGGCTGTTGAAGCGGGCCAGATTGAGCTTGTAGAGCTGGACCGTCGAGCCGTCCGCCATGACACCGATGATGCCGGTCGAGTCACCGGTGTCGGCGATCGAGAAACTCTGGAAGTAGCCGGCCGGGTTGCCATCCTTCGAGACCTTGGCCGAAAAGTCGGAATTGTACTCGGTGAGCGAACCGAAATCGACCGCTACCGTGTTACCGGTGCCGAGGGTGATGTTCATCGTGCCCGGATTGCCGGTCGTCGTCGGCAGACCGTTCGTCCCGTCGAAGGTGACCGTTGACGACGTGGTCGTGGTGCCGTCGCTGAGATCGAGCGACCACTGGTTGGCCGCCGTCTTGGTCATCGTCATCGTCAAGGTCTTGGCCGTGCCGACCGCGTCATAGACCTGGATCGACGTCGTCTTCTGATCGCCGACATTTGCAGTGACTGGGAACTGCAGATCGAGCTTGGCGCCGGTAGTCGGCGTCGGCGCGACAATCTCACCGACCGGCAATTCGACCGGTCCGGTCACGCCGGTCTTGGCATCGGTGCCGGTGAGGCGATAACCGGCTGAATTGACAAGATAGGTGGTCGAGCCGTTCGCACCGGTCTCGGTGCGGCGCACGAAAGAGCCGGCGCGGGTGTAGAATTCGCGGCCGGACTGATCCTGAACGACGAAGAAGCCGTCACCGGAGATCGCGGCGTCTGTCGACGAAGAGGTCGAGGCGATCGAGCCCTGTTCGCTGACGGTCTGGCGTACCTGCGTCTTGACCGTGCCGGAATTGTAGTCGCCGGCGCCGGGACTGGAGAGCACCAGGGAGGAGAATTCCGCCTCGCTGCGCTTATAGCCGTTCGTGCCGGAATTCGAGATGTTGTCCGAAATGACAGACAGGCGGTTGGCCTGCGCGTTCATTCCCGAAACGCTCGTTCTGAAAACGCCGTTGATGCTCATTCCGCAAGGCTCCGCAACCGATCGATTTCCGTAACGGATAGGCCGGCAAGCTTGTGCCTAGCTGTTTCGGTTGGCCAATTTCAGCCGAAATCAACAAAACAAAAGCGCCTCACCGAAATAAATCGACAAGGCGCCTATGGTTAATACTTTCGAAATAATTTGACGATTACTCTACGCCGATGCCGTACCCAAGGTAACGCTTCGACGACACGGGGTCGTATCCAAGGCGCATTTTCAGCTTCTTACGCAACTTCGAGATGTGGCTTTCGATCACGTTTTCTTCGACGTTCTCGTCGAAGATGCCGTAGATGGCGTTGAACAGCTGCTGCTTCGACACCCGGCGGCCGCGATTGGCGACCAGATACTCGAGAATGCGACGCTCGCGGCGCGGTAAAGCCATCGACTTGCCGGCGACTTCGGCGTCGCGGCCGTCCTGATAGACGCAGATCTCGCCGACGACGGTGCGCGTCACTTCAGCGTTTTCCCGCCGGCGGATGGCGCCGACCCGAGCGAGGATTTCCTTGACATGCACCGGTTTGGCGACGACGTCATCGACACCGGCTGCGAAGAGGTCGAGCGTACCGTCAAGATTGCGGCTCTCGGAAAGCGCGATCATCGGGGCCGTCGAGCGCGACCGGATCACCCTCGGGCAGCCTGCACGATCGTCGAAATCGCCCAGGAGGAAAGCCTCGACCGCCGAGAGATCCGCCTCGGGAGCCGTTTCGACCCAGTCGCGAAACTCGCTCGCTCCAAACGTTGCAGTGGACACGCCTTCCCGTGCAAAAAGAGACTGATATCCACTCGTGACCAGTTCACGATTGTCAACCACTACGATCATTTTACCGCTCCGTCCGCCGCCGCGTTGTTGGTAAAAAAAACGTAACCTGACGCGAGTCTTACTCCAATCCTCAAATTTAGTGGTCTGTTAACCATGACTTAACAGATTTTATCCAAATGACTGATTTATATCGATAAATTTTTTGAAAACGATGCCGTCGCCGCGCTGATTATGAATCCGCATGCGTCGATTTTCAGAAAATTTGCGCGAATTGAACCATCGGAAACAGGCCTCGAGGTTCCGTTCGTGAGCGCGCCGCGTGTCTGACAGGACGCCTGACGGACGCTCACTCCGATTGTTTCAACGCATCGTGCTTGCCGAAAGGTGATTCCGATTTTCGGCCCGATGCTGCCGTCTCAGAGATAGACGAACGGCTCAGTATCGGCCTCGGACGCCATATCAGCGAACTCGAGCGGCAACCCGCGCCCTCCGGCGCGTTGCAGCTCGCGTCGGCGGCTCGTGCCGGTGGAAGCGGTGTCGTTCGAGCCCCTGCCGTCGCGGATTTGGTCAACGCTGCCGTCCGTCGCGGCCAAGGTGATGCTCGCCTCGTCGACATTGAAGCCGGCCGATTTCAGCAAGGTCGTCAGCCCTTCGGTGTCGTCCTTGAGCCGCAGCGCCGTTTCGGGCTCGCTCGTCTCGATATGAACGGCGAGATTGCCCTCGATCAGCTTCAAGGTCACGTTGACTTTGCCCAGTTGCTCCGGCGAGAGTTGGATCTGGATCGTCTTCAAGGCGGCACCGCCCGCCCGCATGCGGGTTCGGCTGGCAGGATCGGCGCTGCTCGCGCCAGGCCCCATCTCAGCCAAGGCCGCGGCGACCGCATCGACAACCTGGCGGCCGGCCGAAGCCTGTGGCGCGGCTGCCGCGGCTGCAGCAGCCGCCGTGGTCGCCTGCGCGGCGCGGCTCTGGCTCATCTGTTGGGCGGCAATGGTCTCGGCCTGCTGGTCGGGCCGCGGGTTCAAATCGGCGCGAAGATCGGTGGCGATGCCCTTAGACCTCGCGCCGACGCTTTGGTGGTGCGGAGATTGCTCTGCCACAAGGGACCGCGCGGCGGCCATCGCCTTGCTCGGAAGACGCGTTGCAGGCATCGGCGTCGCGCCGGAGGGCCGGCCGTCGTTCGACACCGCCGACGCGGACGGCATATCCGCCGTCGACCCAGACCAGACGGACCGGCTCGCATCGCGGCGGGACGCCAATGCGGCCGACGCTTTCGACTGCCCAGAATGCGAGCGCCGCTCGCTGCCCGAGCCACGCTCGCCACCGTTGCCGCCGGAGGTCGAAACATCGACCGACGCCTGCGCCTGGTCGGTTCCCGCCACGCTCTGCGGCATCGTCGGTCTCGTGTCTACCGGTGACGTCGAATGCGCAAGCGTCCGACCGAAGGCCGCCATGACGTCGCGCGGCGCCTTCGGTTCGGCCCGAGGCTGATCGGTCGCGGGCGTGGTGGCCGCGTCGCGGTTGGCCCGCCGGGTCGCCGGCTCAAAATCCGTCCGCATCGAGACCAGATCAACCTTCGCCGCCAGGCCCGGCGTCGAAATCCGGGTCGAGGCTGCCGCAGCTGTTGCAGCGCTGGCCGAAGCCGCGCTCATCGCGTGGCCCGTAGCCGACGCCGAGGAGGCGTTGGAGCCGGCATTGGCGTTATCCGTCTTCAGCCGCGCCGGATCGATCGCGGCGTCGCGGTGGTCGTGCTGCTTGGCCGTCGAAGGGCTCGCCCCATCGGCCGCCTTCGTCGAATCGCTTGCGCCGGTCAGGCCTTTGCCGGCCGTCCCCAGCGCGGCGGCAAGAGCGCCCTCAGGTTTGGCCTTTCTCGCCTCGGAGTCTTCGCCGGTCGTTTTGCCCTGGCTCACCGCTTCCGCCACCTTGTCGTTGGTGGATTCGGGAACGATCTGATAGGTCACGCCGAAACTACCGAGGATGGCCACCAGCTTGGCGTCCGGGGCCACCGGCCGCGACGGCGGCGCGGCATCCTTGTCCTTGACCGGTTCGGCGATCGCCTGGCCACGACCGACGGTGACGATGATCCGACCGGAATGGCGGCGCGTGGGGACCGCCGCCGGATCCACTTCACCCGGCAGCAGGAGGCCAAGCTCCTTGGCGTTGTTTTCAGCCGACAGAGGCTCTTCGATCTTGATGTGCGGGGCCGCAGCCTTGGCCGCACCCGCGAGCTGCGGATCGTTTTCCGCCGTGACCGGCGCAAACAGCGAGCGGCGGATCGGCCGGCCCGCGGCGTCAAGACGCAACGTCTCGGCCGCGAGCTCCGCCTTCTTCTCCTCGACCTCTTGACCACCCGGGAGAGGCGTGAGGGTCTCGCCGGCGTCCGCCTCTGACTGCACAGCGGCTGTGTTGTGGCGAGCGGCGGCGACGGTGTCGCCCTTGCCCGCCAGCTTGGCGGCAAGTTGCGTGCTGCGGTCCGCGATGACGGCGCTTGGCGCCTTGCCATCGGCTGTATTGGGATCCGGCCGGTCGCCACCATCGTCGGAAACGGCGGCCGCTTTGCTCGCCGTCTTCGAAGCGTCGCGCCCGTCCTTCGATGAGTGGGCCTCGCGCATCATTGCGCCGAAGCCCTTGCCCTCGTTTCCATCCTGCTCCCGGGACCCAGCCCCACGGGTGGACGGCACATTGGTGGTCTCGGAGACGAGACGCGCAGCAACGGTCATTTGCCCGATTCCTTCAAATCGCCGCGGACGGCGTTGAGCAGTTTATTTGCCCGATCGACGACAGCGGAATCGAACGCGGCTTCGCTCGCCGGCGCCGCATCCTTGTCCGTTCGACTGACGGCCATGAGTGGTTTGCGGATCTGGTTGAGAACGCCGAGCGCCGCGTCATAGAGCTTGCGATCGGCAGGATGCAGCTTGTCGCGATCGATCGACTGAAGCGAGGCCAGCATCTCCGCAGGATCGCGTTCGGTCAGGGTCGAGGCGGCGACGTAGAGACGGGCGCGCTGGCGGGCATAGTCGCTGAGATTGGCGTAGCCAAGCACCTTTTCACCCATCGCGCCGGCGAGCTTCATATTGCCGGCGATCAGCGAACGGCGACCGATCGACAGATAGATCATGATCTGCTGATCGGCGGGAATCCGCGCGACCGCGTCGGCGACTGTCGCCAGTGTCTTGTTCGCCTGAGAAGCCGGCCGCGCGACATAGATGGCCGAGAAGCGGGCGCGGAAGTTGCCGGCATAGATCGACTTGTCGTAGCGATCGAAATAGAGCCGGGCGTAGTTGTCCGCGCGGTCATGCTCGCCAAGCTGGTCGGCCAACACCATGGCCAGACGCAGGGCCGCTTCTTCCAACAGCGTGCCCGTCCCCTCCAACATCACCAGCCGAAGCCGCTCCAGCGCTTGTTTCGGATGCTCTTTTTCCAACAGCTGCGCCAGGGCCAGATTGACCTGCGCGCCGAGCCCGGGCTCCAAATGGGCAATATCGAGGCCCGACAGCAGCGTTTCCGCATCCTTCTGGCGGTTTTCGACATAAGCGAGCGCTCCCTTCAGAAGCGGCATCACCGACTCTGGCATCGCGTTTCTGGCGATGATCATCCGCAGTACCGAAGGTGGACCGCCGCTGAGAACGAAAAGCGCGGCCGCGCGCTGATTGCGCGGGTCTTTCCAAACGTCATTGCTGGCATGTTCGAAGGACGGGCCATACCACTGCAGAAGCCGCGCCTGCACCCGGTTGGCGGCCGGATTGCCGCGGGCCGCCTGATCCTGCAGAAACTGCAGCGACCGGATCACCTCATAGGGCTGCGGACCGCGAACCGGCACTGCCGGATGGCTGTTGGTCACATGGGCATCGTTCCCATGCCCCGCGGCATCGTTGCTCTCGGTCTCCGGGCTGCCAGCGCCGTCAGCCGGGGCATCGCCATGACCATCGGCCGCATCGGATGCTGTGCCGGGCATGGCGGTCTGAGGACCTTGATCGGGGGCATGCGCGAGGGGATCCTCGCCCATGCGCGCGTCCTCGCCGGCCTGACGGACCGCTTCGGCGGACGTGTCACTGGGGCCGGCGGAAGGAGCGTCCTTCGCGCGGGCCGGCGCGACCAGGACCAACACCGTCGCCACCAGCGCAAGAAGCCAGTCGAGACGGCGCCAGGTCATGACTTGGGCTCTCTGAGGAAGATTTCGATCCGCCGGTTGATCGCCGCTTCGGGATGCTTCGTGTCCTTCAATTCGCGGTCGGCAAAGCCTTCGATCGCTTTGACCCGGTTTTCGTCGAGCCCGCCGCGCACCAGCATGTAATAGGCCATGTGAGCGCGGGCGGTAGACAGACGCCAATTGTCATATTCGCCGTTGGAGAAGGGGCGGGCATCGGTATGGCCGCGAATGGTGATGTCGCCGGGCTGCTTGGCAATCACCGCCGCGATGCGGTCCATCATCCGGATGGCATCGGCCGTCGGCTTGGCCGATCCAATCGGGAACATGCCGCCCTTGATGTCGTCGGCGAGCGAAATGGTCACGCCGCCATCGCCGTCCTCGACCTGGATCTTGGAGGGGATGTGGTCGCCGAGATCGGCAAGTTTGGCGTCGATTTCGCTGCGCAACTTAGTGGCGAGGTCTGGCGCCATGCCAGACTTGGCCTTGGCCTTGTTGCCCGTGATCTTATCCTTGCCGTCCTCGGCCTTCCCCTTCGGATCCGTGCCTTTGCCGGAAGGCGCCCCCGCTTCGTCGCCGGCGTCCTTGTAGCCCTTCTTGTCTTTCTGATCGCCCTCGCCGACACCGGCGCCCTGCTCATCAACACCGGTGCCCTTCGGCCCCTTCGACGGATCGCTCATCGGATCTTCGGCCGGCAGAACGGCGGTGCGGAACTCGAGCGGCGGCACATCTTCGAGCCGGCCGCCGCTCTCGGTCATGTTGGGCGAGAGCTGCCAGGAATCCGGATCGAAGGGGTCGCGATAGGCTTCGCCGCCATTGAGGCCCGGCAGACCGGAGCCATCGGGCTTGCCGCTCATCTCGCCGTCGCCGTTCTTGTTGCTTTCCGACACGATCTCCGCGAGCACGGAATAGGGATCGCGGAAGATCGCCTTTTCCTCGCCGCCCTTCTCTTTGCCGGCGACGGGATTGCCGTGCGGGTCGCCGTTGGTCTTGGCCTCGCTCTCGCCATTGGTCGATTGTTCGCGGTCGGCGCCGTCATCCTTCTGCTTGATGCCGCGGGTTGCCGGTGACGGATCGTTGAGCTTGATCGGATTGAAATATTGGGCGACCTGCTTGCGGGTCGCCATGTCCGAAGAATTGGTCAGCCACATCACCAGGAAGAACGCCATCATCGCCGTCATGAAGTCGGCGAAGGCGATCTTCCAGGCACCGCCATGATGGCCGTCCTCACCATGCCCACCGCGGCGGACAATGATGATTTCCTGCTTTTCGAGGTGACCCGCTTCGGACTGCTCGCTCACTGAAGAGCCTCTTCAAGCGCGTTCTTCCAATCCGCGAGACGCGTCTCGAGCGTGGTCTGATCGCATTCGATGCGGATGTCGGTCATGGTCTCGTTGGCTTCGAAGGCGACGAAACCGCGCCGCTCCCCGAGCGCTTCGGCAAAGGCATCAAGGAGCAATGCCGGTCCGATGGCCTGCAGCGACAGGGCCCGCCCGTCAAGCGACAAGACCGCCACCGCCGCGGCAAGATCCTCGACGGTCTGGCGGATGCGCGCATCGATGGCAATCGGCTTGAGGACGCTGGCGAGCGAGGTGCGCAGCGCCGCCTCAATCCGTTCCAGCTTGTCGATAACCATCGCGCCGAGCTGATTGCCCTCTTCGGCGAGAACTTCGAGCCGCGTCGCGTTGACGGCCTCGGCTTTTTCGGCCTCGGCCCGTGCCCGTTCAGCGGCAACGGCTTCGGCCACCGCCACGGCGACGCGCGCCTCGGCCTCGGTCAGCGCCTCAGCGCGGCCGGCCTCTTGGCCCTCGGCGCGGGCGGCATCGAGATCCGCCTCGGTGATCGTCGTTGCCGCAGCGGTCAAATCCACCGTTGCCATGTCGGCATCGAAGCCGAAATCCGCGGCATCGAAATCGACCTCGTCCAGCGCTGCCTCGGCCTCACCCATTTCGGGAATGGCTTCGAACTGCAGAGGAACCGACTTCTTCTTTTTCGTCTTGGCCGGCGCGTCTGAGACGAGAGTCAAATGCTCGAAGCTCGGCTTCTTCTCGGGCTTCGGCTTGGCTGCCTTCAGGCTCTGGAACGGCCTGTCGCTCTCTTCGGGAAATTCCGTCAGATATTGTGCGAGAGAGATCATCTCTTACGCCGCCTCTTTGATGTTGATCCACTGCTTGAGGACATTCGCCGCTTTCAGCTCGTCCTGGTCGATGAGCTTCTCGAGGCGCTCCTGCGGGCTTTGATGGTCGTCTTCATCGAACTGGCCGAGATAGGCCGGCGCGCCACCACCGAACTGGGATATATCCGGCGTACCTTGTGCGAAGTCGAAACCACCCGGCAGTTCGAGATTGCCGCCCGCGTCGCCGTCCATGCCAAGGGCCTGAAGGCCCTCGCCATCGCTCTCGAGACCCCGCGTCGCCGATTCCGCCGGCGCCTGGATGATCGCCCGGATCGCCGGCTTCAGGCCGAACCAAATGACCAGCACCGCGACGACGAGGATGGTGAGCGCGTTGATCAGCGTGCCAGACTGGCGCATGAACATCTCGCCAAGACCCGGGCCCGGAACCGGTTCGAGAGCAGTCTTGGTGTCGATGAAGTCGACGGCCGTCACGTTCAGCTTGTCGCCGCGCGCTTCCGACAGGCCCGAAGCGGAGGTGACGAGTGCCTGGATCTTGGCGACCTGAGCATCGATCTGCTGTTCGGTCGCATCTTTGCCTAGCACTTCCTTCAGCCGTGCCCGGTTGACCACCACCGCGACCGAGAGCTTCTCGACATTATAGCCGCCGCTCGTGGTTTGAACGGTCTTCTCGTTGATCTCGTAATTGGTGAGTTCCTCACGACGGTCGTTATTATCTTTTGAGGTCTGACCACTGGAGCTGTTTGGCTTTTCGCCGGCCGGCTGGATGTCCTGCTGGACACCGACGGCATTCTGCTTGGTCGAATTCTCGCTCGTACCGCTTTCGCGGACCGTCCGCACCGACCGCTCGACCCGGCTGTCGGGATCAAAGATCTTCTCGTTGGTCTGCTTGCGATCGGTGTTGAGCGTCGCGGAGACCGAAGTCTGAAAGTTGCCGACGCCGAGATAGGGCGCGAGCGTGCGGCGGATCGAGTCCTCGACACTCTTGGAGACCACGCGCTCCATGCCAAACAGTTTCGATGGAGAATTGGACCCGGAATCGTCGTCGCCGGAGGCGAGCAGCGTGCCGTCAGCGTTGAGGATCGTCACCTCGTCTGGGGTCATGCTAGGGATCGCCGAGGCGACCAGATGGCGGATCGCCCGCGCCTCGCCGAAGCTGTCCTGCTCGTCGGTCCGAATGACCACGCTGGCCGACGGCTTGCGCGCGTCGCGGCGAAAGCTTCCCTCGTCCGGCAAGACGATGTGAACGCGCGCCGCCCGCACATGCGCGAGCGACTGGATCGTGCGGGCGATTTCACCCTCGAGTGCCCGAACCTTGGTAATCTGCTGCATGAAGGAGGTGAGGCCGATCGAGCCGAGATTGTCGAACAGCTCGTAACCAGCATTGTCGGAGCGTGGCAGCCCCTTTTCGGCCAGCAACATGCGAGCCGGCGCCGTCTGCGCAAAGGCCGTCATGATGGCATCGCCCTTGGCATTGACGTCGAAAGGGATACCCGCTTCGGTCAAGGCTGCGCCAATCCGCGTCACATCGGTGCGATCAAGGCCGGAATACAGAACCTCCATGTCAGGGCGCGACAGGAAGTAGCTGCCGAGCCCGACAAGTGCGACAACGAGAAACCCGATGAGCCCGAGCGCAGCGAGCTTGCGCGTGCCGAGCCCGGAAAGATTGGTCATGATCTGCTGGGCTTGCCCGCCGATGGCCAAAGCCATGGGTTACTCCTTGCATACGCACGATCGACTGATCTGAGTCGCAAGGACCATGCCGGTTCAAGCTTGCGCGAGACCCCGGTTAACAAATGGTAAACACGTCTATTCCTGAAATACTCTCGCCACCGTCGGCGCCTGCAATCAGTGTAATCGGAACTGCCGCAGTCCGAAACGCTCGCATCGGCCAGCCGTCTTCTTGATCGCCCGCAGCCGAAACGCCCAGCGAATGGCCGATACTCGTCAAGTCTGGAAGTAAGCGACGATGATGTCCTTGCGGCAATAAAAATGACGGCGCACTGACGGACTCTGTAATCATCAATGGCCTTCGTCTCTCAGGCCAACGTGCCCCCGGGGCCGGCGAATGCCAGGAGACACGGCGCATCAAGGTCAGATGAGCGCATGCCGCTCTTGGCCGGAGTCCTGCCGCCGGCCGCATCGCCGTCAATCAGCGGCTGCGCCTTATTTGCGGTCGCTATGGCCGAGGTCGCGGCCCGGATCGAGACGATCGCGGACCCGCTGTTTGAGGATCTTCGCCTCGGGAAACCCGCCATCGGCCTTACGCTCCCAGATCAGCGCCTCACCATAGCGGATCTCGAAGGTTCCGCCGGTCCCCGGGATCAGCGCAACCTCACCCAGATCCGTGCCGAAGGTCGAGAGCAGCTCCTGCGCCATCCAGGCGGCGCGCAGCAGCCACTGGCATTGGGTGCAATAGGTAATCGCAATTCGCGGCCGATCCATCTCGCCCATCGCGGCTCTCCTCAATGTCGTTACGGCCGGGACGGCCCCCGATCGAATACGCCCTATCTGGGGCGGATCGAAGCCTTAAAGGATGCCGATGTCCAGATCATCCGAGCCCGCCGATGGCGCACCGCGTGACGAAGCCCCGCTGGCGCGCCTCCGCATCGCTCTGCGGCAGCTCTATTACGGCAACACGCGCACGGCACGGCGCTTTCAAACCGCGGCGCTCAGCGTCGATCTGGCGATCATCGCGCTGTTCATCGCCCAGCCGGTGCTGAAGAACACGCCGGTCTTTCTGTCCGTCGATTACAGCGTCGCCGCCGTCCTGGCGCTCGACATCGGCGCGCGTCTCCTCGCTGCACGGCGGCCGCTCGAATGGCTCAAGCGACCGGTCGTGCTGCTCGACCTGTTCATTCTGATCACCCTGCTCTTGCCCTACACACTGATCAATTTCGGCTTCTTGCGGATCATCCGGCTGTGGTCGCTGTCAAAGACCGGTCGGCTGTGGCAGCCGCTGCGCCGGCAGGGTCTTGCCGAATGGGAATTGCCGGCCCGGGCGGTGCTCAACCTCGTCACCTTCCTGTTCCTGGCGACGGGCTTCATCTATACGACCTTCTTTCGGCAAAATGCCGGCCTCGAAGGCTATCTCGACGCGCTCTACTTCACCGTCGCCTCGGTGACGACCACGGGTTACGGCGACATCACCCTCAGCGGCCCCTGGGGCAAACTGACCTCGATCGTGGTGATGATCATCGGCATCAGCCTGTTCGTGCAACTCGCCCAGGCGATCTTCCGGCCGCGCAAAGTGCATCACACCTGCCCGCAATGCGGGCTGCAGCGCCATGATCCGGATGCCGTTCATTGCAAAGCCTGCGGCCACATTCTCAACATTCCAAACGACGAGAGCTGAGCCCTCACGCAAACCATCAACGCCCTCCGACCCTTGAAGTCTTCGCCGCAAACGGGCATGTGTGCTTGCCATCCAAGATACCTTGGCGCATCGTGACGGTGACGCCCGGTTGCGCTGTCCTTCATCCGGGCGGGCGACGAGAAGTTTTCGCGAAGGACCATCATGGCCATTTCGATCGATCTGAAAGCGCCTGAAACGCGCACCGCCTTCGGCGAGCAGGCGCTTGCAGCCTCACCCGCGTCCGCACGCGCGGCTTCGGACGAAAGGCCCTCGCTGATCGGCCTGTCGCGCGACGAACTCGGCGAGGCGCTTGGCGCGATCGGCGTGCCGCATCGCCAGGTGAAGATGCGCGTCGCCCAGCTCTGGCACTGGCTCTATGTGCGCGGCGTCTCCAACTTTTCCCTGATGGCCAATGTCTCGAAGGAGCTGCGCGAAAAGCTCGACGCCGCCTATACCATCGCCCGGCCGGAGATCGTGACCGAACAGGTCTCGGTCGACGGCACCCGCAAATGGGTGCTGCGTTTTCCGGCCAAGGGTGCCGGCCGGCCGGTGGAAATCGAGACCGTCTACATTCCGGAAGAAGGCCGCGGCACGCTCTGCGTCTCGTCGCAGGTCGGCTGCACTCTCACCTGCACCTTCTGCCACACCGGCACCCAGCGGCTGGTGCGCAATCTGACGCCCGACGAGATCGTCGGCCAGCTGCTGCTCGCCCGCGACCGGCTCGGCGACTTTCCGGACGCTGCGACACCCGCCGGGGCGATCGTTCCCTCGGAGGGGCGTTTGGTCTCGAACGTCGTCATGATGGGCATGGGCGAGCCGCTCTACAACTTCGACAACGTCAAGACGGCGCTGGCCGTCGTGTCCGATGGCGAAGGCCTCGCTTTGTCAAAACGGCGGATCACGCTGTCGACCTCCGGCGTCGTGCCGATGATCGAAAAGACCGGTGCCGAGATGGGCGTCATGCTGGCGATCTCGCTGCATGCGGTGCGCGACGAATTGCGCGACGAACTGGTGCCGATCAACAAGAAATATCCGCTCAAAGACCTGCTCGAGGCCTGCCGCGCCTATCCGGGGCTGTCCAACGCCAAACGGATCACCTTCGAATATGTGATGCTGAAGGGCGTTAACGATTCCCCGGAGGATGCCCGCGAGCTGGTGCGCCTGCTCAAGGGGATCCCGGCGAAAATCAATCTGATTCCGTTCAATCCCTGGCCGGGCAGTCGCTACGAATGCTCCGCCTGGGATGAGATCGAGCGCTTCGCCGATTACGTGAACCAGGCGGGCTACGCCTCGCCGATCCGCACCCCCCGTGGCCGCGACATCTTTGCCGCCTGCGGCCAGCTGAAATCGGAATCGGAGCGTCTGCGCAAGAAGGACCGCGAGGCCTTGGAAGCGGCAGCGGGCTGACCGGTTGCGCGGCCGCCAAGACGATGGCGGCGCACAGGTCAACTGGCCGCGCCGAGGGCGGAAGGGGGACCGTCGGCCTGTGCGCGGATTCGAGCCGCACCCTTGCCCCGCATTGGAGGAAGCACCCGTCGATGGCCACGGTGTTGAGATTTTTGTTCGTCGTTCCGCTTGCCTATGTTGCGGCATGCCTCGCGGCTGCCTTCGCAATGTTGTGGCCGTTCGTTCACCTCGGCAGCGGCGCCGCCTTCGATCCACTCTTCATCGGCGAAACGACATTCTATCTTGGCGCCCAGGCGGTGCAGATCGGGGCTGTCGCCTTTCTCCCTTGGGTCATCTTCATGGTGGCGAGCGAAATCCTGGTCCTGCCATCCCTGTTGCTCCACCTGCTTGCGGGCTTTCTCGGCGGCATTGCCATCCTGTTCAGCGCTTACGGCCCAAATGTCCCGCATATGAGTGTGCAGACGGCGATCCTCGTCGCATCGCTGACATTCGCGTTGGTCTATTGGATCCTCGCCGGCAACGGCGCTGGTCGCTGGCGCCGCGCTGCGGCCCGATCGCGGTCGCGGCGGCATTCTTCTTTGTCCGACGAACCGGCACCGGCCGCCAATGTCGATGTGCCTTGACAATTTCCATTGATTTTTCACCGGGCCTACGGTCACTCCTACGTGACCTCTTTGCGTTTCGAAAGGAACCTAACCGTGTCGACCCGCGATATTGTCTTGATCGCCCTGTTCACCGCTTTGACTGCGGTGCTCGGCGCCTTCCCGCCCTTGATGATTCCAGCGCTCGGCGTGCCCGTGACAGCCCAGTCGCTCGGCCCGATGCTGGCCGGCGGCATTCTCGGGGCCAAACGCGGCGCCCTGTCGATGCTGCTGTTTAACGTTCTCATCGCCGTCGGCCTGCCGATTCTGGCCGGTGGCCGCGGCGGCCTCGCGGTCTATGCGGGCCCGAGCGCCGGCTTCATCCTCGGCTGGATCGCCGCGGCCGGCGTCACCGGCCTGATCGTCGAGAGGCTGTGGAGCGGCTTGAACTTTGTCACCGCCTTCATCGCATCGGTGATCGGCGGCATCGTCGTCCTCTACGGCATCGGCGTGCCCTGGATCACCGCGGTGACCGGCACCCCGCTGGGCAAGACCTTTGCCGGCTCCGCCGTCTTCATTCCGGGAGATCTGGCCAAGGCCGGCGTCGCCGCCGCGGCGATCGTGTTGATCAAGCGCGCTTATCCGATGATTCGCCACGCTCATAGCCGCTCCTGACGAACGCGGACACCGCCATGATCCAGTTGCAGGACGTCCGCCTCGATCGAGGCGAACGAACGGTGCTCTCCGGTCTCGATCTGACGCTCGGCGAGCGCCGGATCGGCATTGTCGGCGCCAATGGATCCGGCAAGAGCAGCTTTGCACGGCTGCTCAATGGCCTCCTCCTGCCAAGCCGCGGAACGGTGACGGTGGAAGGGCTCGACACCAAGAGTGACGCCAAGGCGGTTCGCCGGCGCGTCGGCTTCCTCTTCCAAAACCCCGACAACCAGGTGGTCTATCCGACCGTCGGCGAGGATCTCGCCTTTGGCCTCAAAAGTCGCGGTCTGCGCAAGGCGGCGATCGCGGAGAAGGTCAACGCGACCCTGAAACGCTTCGGGCTGGATGGCTTTGCCGATCGGCTGGTGCATGAATTGTCCGGCGGCGAGCGGCAGATGGTGGCGCTCGCCGGTGTGATGATCCTGGAGCCGCTCTGGCTGGTGCTCGACGAGCCGACGACGCTGCTCGATCGCCGCAACACCCGGCGGATCATGGAGACGGTCGCCGGCCTTGATGAGCATGTCGTCCTGGTCACGCATGATCTTGCGCTCCTCAGTGATTTCGACCGCGTCCTGGTCTTTGAAGGCGGGCGGATCGTCGCCGATGCGGCACCCAGCGCCGCGCTCACCCATTACCGTGAGCTCGTCGGATGATCGCCGGGCTCTATCGAGCCGGCGACAGCCCGCTGCACCGCACCCGGCCGGGGCTGAAGCTGCTCAGCCTCGCGATCGCCGGGACCGCCCTCCTGGCACTGTCGTCCTTGTGGCTCGCCGGCGCGGCGATGGTTTTGATATTCGGGCTCTATTGCCTCGCCGGCTTCGGCCTGCGCACCATGATCGAGCAAGTGCGCCCGGCCGCCTTCATCCTGGCGATCCTGGCCTTCGCCCAACTCTGGCTCGCCGGCCCGAGCGAGGCCCTGCTTTTCGTGACGCGCTTTGCCGTCCTGATCCTTGCCGCAGGTCTGGTCACACTGACGACCCGCACCAGCGATCTCGTCACCGCCCTCGAAGTTGCGCTGTCGCCCTTGTCGCGCTTCGGCCTCAACGTTTCTGGCATCAGTCTCGCCATTTCGCTCGCCATCCGCTTCATCCCCGCCATCGGCCAGATCCTGAGCGAGCTGCGGGAAGCCCAGATCGCACGAGGCCGCAAGCCGACGGTGCTGACCCTCGTGGTGCCGATGATCATCCGGCTGTTGAAGATGGCTGACAGCATCGCCGAGGCGATCGACGCGCGTTCGTGAACATGGCGGCGTCGTTTTTGGGAGCACGCCCCATCGAAAATGCGATCGCATGTCTTTATGCTTCCGCTCGGGCATCGTCGATTTTTGGGAGGATCGTCATGCGGTTTCTGCGAGCCGTCTGGGCCGCACTTGCGCTTTTGGCCACCATTCACGTCGCCCACGCGGGAGAAGCGGCGACGCTGCGCATCGGCGTGCTGAAGTTCGGCACGGTGAATTGGGAACTCGACGCGATGCAACGCGCCGGCCTCGACAAGCAGGCCGGTCTCGATCTTTCCGTCGTGCCCTTTGCCGGGGAAACAGCGTCGGCCGTGGCCCTTCAGGGCGGCGGCGTCGACATGATCGTCTCCGACTGGCTCTGGGTGTCGCGGCAACGGGCGGAGGGCGCCGATTACACCTTCGTGCCCTATTCGACCTCGGTCGGATCGCTGATGGTGCCGGAGACGAGCGCCGTCAACACCCTCGGCGACTTGAAGGGCAAGACCATCGGCGTTGCCGGCGGCCCGCTCGACAAGAACTGGCTGCTGATCCAGGCCCTCGCCAAGAAGGATTTCGGCATCGATCTCGCCGCAGCCAACACCATCGTCTACGGCGCCCCGCCTTTGCTGACCGAAAAGGCCCGCGAGGGCGAACTCGATGCGGTGCTGAACTTCTGGCATTACGCCGCCCGGCTCGAAGCGCAAGGATTCCGCACCCTCATCTCCGGCAGCGATGCGGCGATGAAGATGGGCGCATCCGGCCCGGTGGCCTCGATCGGCTGGGTGTTTCGCGACCGCTTCGCCAAGGATCACCCGGATGTGATCGCCGACTTCTTGAAGGCTGACGCGGCGACGAAGCAGCTCCTCGCCACCTCCGATGCGGCCTGGGAGACGCTCAAGCCGCTGATGAAGGCCAAGAATGAAAAGACCTTCGAGATCCTGCGCGAGCGCTATCGCGACGGCATCCCGCAGCGCTCGCCCGCCGACGAGCAGAAGGACACCGCCAAGCTCTACACGATCCTCGCCAATATCGGCGGTGCCAAGCTCGTCGGCCCGGCGCCGGCGCTCGTCAAGGGCACCTATTACGACGGCAAAGCGAATGGCTCTTGAGGCACCGTCGCTTTCGGCGCCGTCGGTGATCTCGCGGCTGGCGCCGGGTCTCGTCACGCTCGCTTCGCTGGCGGGGCTGCTCGCCCTGTGGTGGATTACGGCGACATTTGCCGACAGCCGCGTCCTGCCGACGCCGCCGCAAGTTGCGGCGGCTTTCTGGCGCGATGCCGTCTCCGGCGAGATGGAATTTCATCTCGCCATGACGCTGATGCGCGTCGCCGCAGCCTTCGTCATCGCCATGGTGATCGGCTCGGCGATCGGCATCGCACTCGGGATGAACCGTGAGGCCAATCGCTTCTTCGATCCGTGGCTGATTCTTTTCTTGAACCTGCCGGCGCTGGTGGTGATCGTCCTTGCCTATATCTGGTTCGGCCTCAATGAAGCGGCCGCGATCGGCGCCATCGCGGTCAACAAGATCCCCAACGTCGTGGTCACCATGCGCGAGGGCGCGCGCGCCCTCGATCGCGACCTTGACGAAATGGCCCGGGTCTACCGCTTTTCGACCGTCAAAACCCTGCGCCACGTGGTGTTGCCGCAGCTGCAGCCCTATTTCGCCGCGGCGTCGCGCTCCGGCATCAGCCTGATCTGGAAAATCGCCCTCGTCGTCGAACTGCTCGGCCGCTCGAACGGTGTCGGCTTTCAGATCAACCTTTACTTCCAGCTCTTCGACGTCGCCTCGATCCTGGCCTACACCCTGGCGTTCGTCGCCGTCATGCTGATCATCGAGTTCGCCCTTGTCCAACCTTTCGAAGCCTATTCCACCCGCTGGCGGCCAAAACGCGCTTGAGGTTGAGATCCGCGACAAAGTCTTCCGCGGCGCCGATGGCGTCGATGTGCGGGCGATCGCGGATATCGCCTTTGCCGTCGAGCCGGCCAGCTTTGCCACGCTGATCGGCCCGTCGGGCTGCGGCAAGACGACGACGCTGCGGATCATTCTTGGGCTCGACAGCGAGTTTTCCGGGCAACTGCGACTGCCGGAAAACGAACCGCGTCGAATTGCGGCCGTTTTTCAGGAGCCGCGATTGCTTCCCTGGCGAACAGTCGAAGACAACGTTCGCCTGGCGCTTGCCGATGACGCGACCGATCGCGACCTCAGCGACCTTTTCGCCGCGCTCGGTCTATCAGAAATGCGCGGCCGCTTTCCGGGCGAATTGTCCCTCGGCCTGGCGAGACGCGCGGCGCTCGCCCGCGCCTTCGCCATCCGCCCCTCGCTGCTGGTCCTCGACGAACCCTTCGTCTCGCTTGACGAGCAGACCGCCGGCCGCTTGCGCAATCTGTTGACCGAGGTGTGGTCGGCCCGTCCGACAACGGCGCTGATGGTCACCCACAATCTGCGCGAGGCCGTGCAGCTGTCCGACAAGATCATCTTTCTCACCGAGCGGCCGGCGCGCATTCGCGGCATTCACGAAATCAGCACGCCGCGCGCCGAGCGCGACACCCGCTGGCGCGAGACCACGCTCTCCACCGTCGCCAAGCGCTATTCCGGCGTCCTGTAGCGCGCCATCGCCCGCATCGAAACGACAACGGGCACCCGTTGCCGAACAGCCGCCGAGCCGCATGCAAAATTTGCAGCTTTGGCTCAGATCGTTTGCAGAACCGGCCTCTCCTCATCGGCGTCATAGATCACCACCACGGTCATGCCTTTGGTGATGGCCTGATAGTCGAAGTCCGACGGCAGATGATAGATCTCGCCGTCGCTCAACCGAATTTGCGCGTGTTCCTGATCGATGGCTTCGATCACCCCGTCGGTCTCCTTGGCCATGGCAGGGATCGACATGGCGACCGTCAGGAAGGAACTTGCGAAAAGCGCCAGAATCCGTTTCGTCACGACTTTACTCCTCGCTTCCTTGCGTCCCTGCCCGGCTTCAGCCATCCCTTGCAGCACCATGACGGGGCGACTGCCGGGCTCGGGATCCGATCATCGTCGGTCGAAAACGAAAGTCGCGTCCGATTGTGTCCAAAGTCGTACCGATGAAGGGCAAATTGTATCGAAAGATTCAAAGACTTGGTAACCAGATCGTTAAGCCCGGCGCCACAGCCATCGGCTCCGTCGAGCAGGCCGCCCAGCCGCTTGATCTCGCAACGAAATTGCGCTGCGGCCGTCTGGGCGACGACAATGTTTGCGGAACGCCATGCTTTGCGCATACACAAGCACCGTTATTGCGCAGATCCGGCCCATCGACGATAGAAGCAGCAAATGTCGCACAACAGCTTCGGCCATCTTTTCCGCGTCACCACCTGGGGCGAGAGCCACGGGCCGGCCATCGGCTGCACCGTCGACGGCACGCCCCCCGGTGTGCAATTCTCCGAAGCCTGGATCCAGACCTTTCTCGACAAGCGCCGACCCGGCCAGTCCCGCTACACCACCCAGCGTCAGGAGCCCGACCGGGTGCGCGTGCTCTCCGGGGTCATGCCGGGCGAGACGGACGGCGAGCTGGTTTCCACCGGTACGCCGATCGCCCTTGAGATCGAGAACACCGACCAGCGCTCGAAGGACTATTCCGAGATCGCCCGCCGCTATCGGCCGGGCCATGCGGACGTCACCTACGACGTCAAATACGGCATTCGCGACTATCGCGGCGGCGGCCGCTCATCGGCCCGAGAGACCGCGATGCGAGTCGCTGCGGGCGCGATCGCCCGACTGGTCGTGCCGGGGGTCAAGCTGCGCGGCGCGCTCGTCGCCATCGGCGATCAGTGGATCGACCGAACCCGCTGGGACTGGGACGAGATCGACCGCAATCCGTTCTTCTGCCCGGATGCCGAGACGGCCGGTCGCTGGGCCGATCAGCTCGACCGGGTGCGCAAGGCCGGCTCCTCGATCGGCGCCGTCGTCGAGATTGTCGCCGAAAACGTCCCCGCCGGCCTTGGCGCGCCGATCTACGGTAAGCTCGACGCCGATATTGCCGCCAATCTCATGTCGATCAACGCCGTCAAGGGCGTTGAGATCGGCGAAGGCTTTGCGGCCGCCGCGCTCTCCGGCGAGGCCAATGCCGACGAGATGCGCCCCGGCCCCGATGGGCGGCCGTACTATCTCTCCAACCACGCCGGCGGAATTTTGGGCGGCATTTCGACCGGCCAGCCGATCGTCGCGCGCTTCGCGGTCAAGCCGACCTCGTCGATTCTGACGCCGCGCCAATCGGTGGATGCCGATGGGAATGCCGTGGACGTCATGACCAAAGGGCGTCACGATCCCTGCGTCGGCATTCGCGCCGTGCCGGTCGGCGAAGCGATGGTCGCCTGTGCGATCGCCGATCATTATCTGCGTGATCGTGGCCAGGTCGGAGCCCAGCGCCACTGATGCACGCCTGTCGCGCGGACGCGGCGGATTGAACTTCAGGCGGGGAGGCGTTAGCTCGGATCGATGAACACGCGGCTTTATTTCCACGATATCTTCGCCGAGCACCTGACCGGTCCCGGCCATCCCGAACGGCCGGACCGGATGAAGGCCGTTGCGGCAGCGCTCGAACAGGAAGCCTTTCACCTTCTCGACCGGGCCGAGGCGCCGGAAGGCGATCTCGAATCGATCTATCGCTGCCACCCGGAAGACCATGTGCGCAAAGTTGCGACGGCAATCCCCAAAGACGGCGAACTGACCCGGATCGACGCGGACACCATCGTCAGCGCCAAGAGCTTTGCTGCCGCCCTGCATGCCGTCGGCGCGGCAACGGCGGCGGTCGACGACGTGATCGGCGGCGCGTCGCAGACCGTCTTCGTTGCCGCCCGTCCCCCTGGCCACCACGCCGAGACGGCGACGGCGATGGGCTTTTGCCTGTTCAATAACGCCGCGATCGCCGCCCGCCACGCGCAGGCCATCCATGGATTGGAGCGCATCGCCATCGTTGATTGGGACGTCCATCACGGCAATGGCACCCAGGACATCTTCTGGTCCGACAAAAGCGTCCTATACGCCTCCACCCATCAGATGCCGCTCTATCCCGGCACAGGAGCCAAGAGCGAGACCGGCGCCGGTAACATCGTCAACGCGCCGCTCGCGGCCGGCGACGGCGGCGACGCATTCCGCGCGGCGATGCGCGACCGGGTGCTACCGGCGCTCGATGCGTTCGCGCCCGATCTCGTCATCATCTCCGCAGGGTTCGACGCCCATCACCGCGATCCGCTGGCCGGCCTGAACCTCACAGAGCAAGACTTCGACTGGGCGACGGGCCAATTGCTGGAGATCGCCGCCCGCCATTGCAAGGGGCGGCTTGTGAGCCTCCTCGAAGGCGGGTACGACCTGCAGGGACTGGCGCTCTCGACCGCCGCCCACGTCAAGCGGTTGATGACCGGCTGACATGGCGGGCGCGGGAGCGCGGCCCGAGCGACGCGACACTGCACAGACTGAGGAAGGGCCCGAACCATGGCCGAAACAGGCGAGACCGCCCTGCCCGCCGACGATTCCGACATCAAACGCATGAGCTTCGAGGATGCGATCGCCGCGCTGGAGCGCATCGTCAGCGATCTCGAACGGGGCGACGTGCCGCTCGACATTTCGATCCGCATCTATGAGCGTGGCGAAAAGCTCAAGAACCACTGCGAACGCCTGCTCTCGGCGGCCGAGGACAAGGTCGAGAAGATCAAGCTGAACCGGGCCGGCAAGCCGACCGGCATCGAGGCGCTCGATCCCGGTTAAGCGACCGCCTTGCGCAAGCGACGCCGCTTGCGCGCTCAATCGTCACGGATTTGCTAAAAGCCTCGTCTTTTCCGAGACAAAAGCCACCGAGGCCTTGCAGATCGCGTCTTGAAGGGCGCACTCTCCAACCGATCTAATGAAGACTCCCGCTCGAGCCCTTCCCGGTGCCGACGAGCGGCTCCGAGCCACGCCCCTTTCGGCCGGCCGGACATGCGTTTTATTGAAAGGTTTTGATGTGTCTGAGACATCGACCACGCCCCTCCTCGATCGCATTGCCGAGCCGGCGGATCTTCGCGCATTGGACGCGGCCGATCTTCGTCAACTGGCGGACGAGCTGCGCCGCGACCTGATCGAGCAGATCTCGCGCACCGGCGGCCATCTCGGCGCCGGGCTCGGCGTCGTCGAACTGACCGTGGCCCTGCATTCCGTCTTCGACACGCCGCGCGATCGGCTGATCTGGGACGTCAGCCATCAGGCCTATCCGCACAAGATCCTCACCGGCCGGCGCGAACGGATGAAGACGATCCGCCAGGAGGGCGGTCTGTCGGGCTTCGCCAAGCGCGCCGAGAGCGAATACGATCCATTCGGCGCCGGCCATTCCTCGACCTCGATCTCCGCGGGCCTCGGCATGGCGGTGGCGCGCGATCTGTCGAAGGGAACCAACAACGTCATCGCGGTGATCGGCGACGGGGCGATGAGCGCCGGCATGGCCTATGAGGCGATGAACAATGCCGGCGCCCTCAACGCCCGGCTGATCGTCATCCTCAACGACAACGACATGTCGATCGCGCCGCCGACCGGGGCGATGAGCGCCTATCTCGCCCGCCTCGTTTCCGGCAAGACCTATCGCTCGCTGCGCGACCGAGCGAAGAGTTTGACCAAACATCTGCCGGCGCCAATCCGCGAGGGCGCCCGGCGCACCGAGGAATACACCCGCGCCTTTTTCACCGGCGGCACGCTGTTCGAGGAACTCGGCTTCTATTACGTCGGTCCGATCGACGGCCATGACCTCGACCATCTTCTCCCGGTTCTGAAAAATGTTCGCGACGCCGGTGCGGGCCCGATCCTCGTCCACGTCGTCACCAAGAAGGGCAAGGGCTACGAGCCGGCCGAGAATTCAGCCGACAAGTATCACGGCGTCTCCAAATTCGACGTCATCACCGGGGCGCAAGCCAAATCCAAGGCCAATGCGCCGAGCTATACCGGGGTCTTCGCCGACAGCCTGATCCGCGAGGCCGAAGAGGACGACAAGATCGTCGCCGTCAACGCCGCGATGCCGTCCGGCACCGGTCTCGACAAGTTCGGCGCGCGCTTTCCGGATCGCAGTTTCGATGTCGGCATTGCCGAGCAGCATGCGGTCACCTTCTGCGCCGGGCTCGCGGCCGAAGGCTATCGGCCTTTCGCCGCGATCTACTCGACCTTCCTGCAGCGCGGTTATGACCAGGTGGTCCACGACGTCGCGATCCAGCATCTGCCGGTGCGCTTTGCCATCGACCGGGCCGGTTTCGTCGGCGCCGACGGGCCGACCCATGCCGGCTCCTTCGATGTCGGCTTTCTCGCCCAGTTGCCGGGCATGGTGGTGATGGCGGCGAGCGACGAGGCCGAGTTGAAGCATATGGTGCGCACCGCCGCCGCTTATGACGAGAGTCCCATCGCCTTTCGCTATCCGCGCGGCAACGGCGTCGGCGTCGATATGCCCGAGCGCGGCGAGATTCTCGCCATCGGCAAGGGCCGGATGGTCAAAGAGGGCACCAAGGTCGCGATCCTCTCTTTCGGCACGCGGCTTGCCGACGCCTTGATCGCCGCACGCGAACTCGATGGCTTCGGCCTCTCGACCTCGGTCGCCGATGCCCGCTTCGCCAAACCGCTCGACACCGAACTCGTCGCCCGGCTTGCCCGTGAGCACGAGGTGCTGGTCACGATTGAGGAAGGCGCCGTCGGCGGCTTCGGCTCGCAGGTTCTGCAGTTCCTGGCGATGAACGGGCTGCTCGATGCCGGACTGAAAATCCGGCCGATGGCGATGCCCGACCGCTTCATCGATCATGCCTCGCCCGATGCGATGATCCGCGAAGCCGGCCTCGACGCCAAGGCGATCGTCGACACCGTGTTCCGCGCCCTCGGCAAGGAGGCCAAGCGCCAGCTGCAGGCGTGATCGCAGATCGCTGGCGAGATAATACCAAGCGCCGATAAAACATGTCGGCAGGCCTTATCCCGCAGCCTGCAACTTCCGCTCGCCCGCGTCCTCGTCATGGGTCGCCCGGGCCCAGACGATCGCGGTTTTATCCAGACGGCCGCACTTTTTGTCGCCGATAGGCCCGCCAGTCGCCGCCCGGCACCAGCGGATCCTCGCGGGAGAGCTGCGAAAGATAGATCCAGGCCTCAATGCCCTCCGGCTCGGCCAACGTGATCCGGCGGCGCAGATACATCGACCGCGGTTCGTCGGCCGGGTCGTAATTCTCCCAGGCGTCAAAGACGGCAAAGGCTTCGGGCCGCAAAATCTCGTGCAGTTCGGCGATCACTGTTTCCGAAAACGCTTGTCCATCGCCCGCCTCCCGCAGGAAAAAGCCGGGATAAGCCCCGTGCGAACGCAATTCGCCGTGCAGCCGGCAAGGCCCGATGCGGCGCACCAAACCCTCGGTCGACGGCGTGTCGGCGTTGCCCGCATCGTCCATGAGCGTTCCGTAGAAAGCGAAATACTCGGTCATCGTCAGCTCTTCGCTCGGACGTTGGATCGAGAGCGACATAAACCGCAGGCGCTGATCTTTCCAGCCGGAAACAACCGTTTCGGCGCGTCGTCCCAGGGCCGATTTTAATCTCAGCCGGAGATCGACCGGTCGCGGCCTTCCCGCTTGGCGCGGTAGAGATTTTCGTCGGCACGATTGAAGAGATCGTCGAGCTCCTCGTCCTCCAAACGCAGCGTCGCCACGCCGATGCTGAGCGTCACGGCTCCGACATCGAGCAGCGAGCGGGTGCTGATCCGCGTCATGTCGCGAATGCGCTTCGCCGCGTCCTCCGCCGACGGACGGTCGGCGCGCGGGAGAAACACGCAGAATTCGTCCCCGCCGACTCGAACCGCATAGTCGGTGCCGCGAATGCTGCCGCGGATCGCGTCGGCGACGAGGATCAGAACCTGGTCGCCCAGTGTGTGGCCATGCGCGTCATTGAGCTGCTTGAACTTGTCGACGTCGATAACGAGGAGGGACAGAAGGCGTTTCTCGGCCTTTGAGTCGGAGATGAGACGCGGCGCTCGATCGGCAACCCAGCGGCGATTATAAAGGCCGGTCAGCGGGTCGGTCGTCGATAGATCCTCCAGCTTGCCGATCCGGCGGTCGAGCTCCAAAAGCGTCGACTGGACGCGGGCCATCAAGCGCCCGGCGAGATCGTGATATTGGGTCGGCAGATCTGGAATCGACCGATCGTCCGCATAAGCCTCGAGCGCAGCGGCCGCCTGGGTCATCGGCGACAGCATCGCAGCCACCGCCACGAGCGTGATGACGGAACCGAAAAGCGTCGCAAGCAAGATGATACTGACATGCCAAATCTCGGCGGCGATTTCTCCTTCGCTTAACAGAAAAAGCGAAAAGGCGATCAGCGGGACGTGAATTCCAAGAAAACAAATCGCTAGAATTCTTCCGACATAGGAACTCGGCCAGCGCATTCGTTGCATGAGCGCGTAAAATCTCATCCAGACCCCGCTTCAATTGCCCTGATGAAAGGCCACAGTTGAAAAATGCAAGGATCTTGAGATCCACGGCTCAAGACCTTCCATCGCAGTGAGATGTCGAATTAACACGCAAAAGGAGCGTTCCGCAATTGAATCAATTGAGGATTGACATTATGGGTGCGATGAAAACTCCCGACGGCTGGCGCCCAGTGCCGTCTTCGAAACCTCACTCGGGTGCGAATTCCAAGGCCACGCCATTGATGCAATAACGCAGGCCCGTCGGCGGCGGGCCGTCCGGAAAGACATGGCCGAGATGGCTGCCGCACTGGCTGCAATGCACCTCGGTGCGCACCATGCCGTAGCTGCGATCTTCGCTGACCTCGACCGCCCCTTCGAGCGGGGTGTCGAAACTTGGCCATCCGGTCCCGCTCTCGAATTTGCGGGTGGCGACAAAGAGCGGCTGGCCACAGCCGATGCAGGAAAACGTACCGGCACGCTTTTCATTAAGCAGCGCGCAGCTGCCCGGACGCTCAGTGCCATGCCCACGCATCACCTCGTATTGCTCGGGTGTCAGCATTTCGCGCCATTCGGCATCGGTGCGCGCCACCGGAAAACGACTGTGATCCATCTTGATCTCCTCATGGAATAGGGATTTCGGTCTGGATATAGGGCTCGGCGAGGGCGGCGCAGCGAAAAGATGCCGCAGTCGCTAAGATCGTTGCCCGCTGCGGAAGCGCACGCCATCCCCATCACCGCTCACACGATTTTTTGCCGCGGGCCCTTTGAAACGCCCGCTTCAGCCGAAAATGCCACAAGACACTCAAATCAAACGATTTTTTACTTATCCCCATGAGAGGATTCGGTCCTGAACGGAGAAAATCTTGCGTATCGTAATCTGAAAATCAGGAACATGAGCGACGTTCACGTGTTTGCCTCACCCGAAGCGGACAATCGCTGAATTGAGGTATAAGTCCATGAAGACCAAGCACACGGCGCTCGCCCTTGCGGCAGCAACCGCTCTCTCCTTGACCCTTTTTGCCGGTCCCGCGTCGGCCTCGGTCAAGGTCGGCACACTCGGATGCCACAGCGACGGATCGACGGGCTTCATCATCGGCTCCTCGGACAAGCTCGTTTGTGAGTTCACGCCGGCCAGCGGCGGCAATCCGGAGGTCTATTCGGGCACGCTGAACACCTTCGGCCTCGATGTCGGCGTCACCGGCCGCACCGTGATGACCTGGGCTGTCGTCATGGCCGATGGCCGAGCCTACGAGGCTAGCGGCTTGGCCGGCACCTTCATTGGGGCCAGCGCCGATGCGTCGGCCATCGTCGGCGGCGGGGCCAAGCTGCTCGTCGGCGGTTCCAATGACAGTTATACGTTGCAGCCGCTCAGCATTCAGGCCCAGGAAGGCATCAACGCCGCGATCGGCGTCTCCAAGCTGACGCTGGAGTCCGCCGTCGCCGTGCCGGCCCAGAAGCTGCCGGTGGCGGTTCCGTCGGAACCGGTCACGCCGGATGGCAGCGTCGTACGTCCGGACTGACCGGCCGACGGATATTGCGAAACGGACGCGGCGCCCACCTGGCGTCGCTTTCGCGTCGGTCAGCCGGCAACGATTCGCCCGGGCGCCGCCCGCTTTCAACATTCGCCACGAAAAGCGACGGCCTGCGCTGGGCCGCTTTGGGCTTTGGCTGGAAATCCGCTATCGATTTTGATCAAGACCGAATCGATAAAGGCAGATCATGACCATCCGCGTGCACAAGGGCGACCTGCCCGATCTTTCCCGCTACACCGGCCCCGTCGCCATCGACACCGAAACCCTCGGCCTGAATACGCGGCGCGATCGTCTGTGCGTGGTTCAGCTGTCGCCAGGCGACGGCACCGCCGATGTCGTGCAGATCGCCAAGGGGCAGAACACGGCGCCCAATATCGAAGCGCTCTTGAAGGACGCGTCAAAGACCAAAATCTTCCATTACGCCCGCTTCGACGTCGCATCCCTCTACCACGCCTTCGGCACGATGACCGAGACGATCTTCTGCACCAAGATTGCCTCACGGCTCACCCGCACCTACACCGATCGCCACGGCCTGAAGGATCTTGCCCGCGAACTGATCGGCGTCGACATCTCCAAACAGCAGCAATCGTCCGACTGGGCGGCCGAAACCCTGTCGCCGGCGCAGATCGAATACGCCGCGTCGGACGTGCTTTATCTGCACGACATCATGGGCGTTTTGTACAAGCGGCTTGACCGGGAAGACCGGATGACGATTGCCAAGTCCTGCTTCAACTTCCTGCCGACACGAGTGAAACTCGACCTTGCGGGTTGGGAAGAAGAAGACATCTTTTCGCACTCGATCTGACGGTTCAGGTCGGCCGAATCGATGCCGTCGTCCGGCTCCTCCTCTGTCTGCACACGGTGTGGATCGAACCCGCGAGTCGCAGGCTTGCAGAAAAATGATCCGATGAAGACGAATATTCGCGTTGCGTCATCGCGTGTCGCAAACGCGCTTTCGCGGCGTTGTCGAAACGGCCACATGCGGCAAAGATCGCAACCCGTCGTCCAGAAAGGATCCCAGCCATGATCCGCACGATTTTCAAAACCGAAACGGTCCAGACCATCGCCCTCACCGGCCTGATTTCCGCCGCGCTAGTCCTGACGGTCGGCTTCTTGCATCTCGTCGCCTGACCGGCAGCGACATGCCTCAGACCACGATTTGGCGGAGCGCTGCGTCCGGCGCCCGCCTCCCCCGCCACTGCTTTGGATAGCCAAAGGACACCTCTTCGAACCGCACCCCGTCGACCGTTCGGCTCGACGGCATATGGAGATGGCCGGAGACAACGACACTGGCCTTGAAGCGTCGATGCCAGTCCTGCGTCGCTTGCGTGCCACACCACAGCGAGAAGCGCGGAATGCGGGGCGGCTTGGCCAGTTCCTCGCGCAGCGGCCAGTGGTTGACGAGAATGCGCGGCGCGTCCTCCTCGCCAAGCGCCAGAAGCCGCGCCTTTGTCTCTTCACAGCGCTGCCGGCACCAATCCGATCGGCTCTCATGGGGATGCGGCGACAAGAACTGCTCGTCGGCGCAGCGCACACCGGTTTCACGCGCCCAGGCCAAAGCGTCCTCAATCGCGATGTCCGGCGGACGAAAGCTATAATCATAAAGCAGAAACATCGGCACCAGGCGCGCCGCCCGTCCGTCGACGGCGATCAACGGATAGGGATCTTCCGGCGTCAGCACGCCATACTCCCGGCAGAGCGCGACAAAAGCCCGATAGCGCTCTTCGCCGCGCAGCGGCGGCGTATCGGCCGGATCGTCCCGCCCGGCGACGGCCCACAGTTCGTGATTGCCGGGCACCCAGACCAGTTGCCTGAACTTCGGGGCCAGGCTCTCAAAGGCGATTTGCAGATGCCGCTGCGTTTCGCCAACGTCGCCGGCCAAGATCAGCCAGTCGTCGGGGCGCGGCGCGATCTCGGCCAGCGCCTCGCGATTGGCGGGAAAGCCGAGATGCAGATCGGCGACAGCGAACAGTCTCACGCCGACGGCGTCCCCGCGCCGGGCGCTGCGAGGCGCACGGCAGGCTCGGCGAACGCTTCGGGCTTGGCAACAAGCGGCCGCGCCTGCCAAAAGCAGACGCTCACAACGCCCGCCCCAGCCACCGCCATCGCCAGCGCCAGGCGGTGGCTCGCGCCGATCCGGCGCGCGAAAAACCGCCAGCGGCTCGGATCGTCCGGGCATGTCGGCTCGAAGCGGATCGTCGGCTCGCTCGCCGACACATCGTAGGCAAAGCCGTCGAGCGGCAAGGCGAGGCCCATGCCGCGCGCCTTGATATAGGCCTCCTTCAGCGTCCAGAAGGTGAAGAAGCGGTCGGTCAGTTCATCATCTTCGGCGGCATGGACGAACGCCGTCTCGCTCGGTGCGAAATAGCGCGTGCACAGATCGGCCAAGCGCCCCTGACGGTCGATCCATTCGACATCGACGCCGAGGTCGCAGTTGCGGCCGATCGCCAGGGCGACGAGCCCCCGCGTGTGCGAGAGATTGAAGACAAGGCCAGGCGCCGCGTGCGCCTGATCCGGCGCGATTGCGGGCCGGCCGTAGCGATTGGCCTCGAACCGCCAGTCCGCCGGCGAACAATCGGCATGGCGCGACAGCGTGGTGCGAACCAGAGCCCGCCCGGTCAGATATTCCCGCCGTGCGCCCTCGACCTTGAACCGGTCGTAGCGCGCGCGCTCAGTTGAACTCAGGAGGCCCAGCCAGGCCAACGCGGTCTCACCGGTCGCAAGCGCAGGATCGGCGAGATAGACGTCGACCCGGTCGCGATCGCTCGCGCAGCCGTTGGTCGGGCAGCTATCATTGGCAACGGATTGGGTCACGGCGCTTTGAAATTCGACGGTCGACAAAGACGGCGGGCGGCGCTCCGCCGCTTGCGCATCGCAGTCGGACATATGGGGCGACCGAGCGGTGAGCGGGAGTCCCGCCGGTTCTGAAGGCGGCGGGATCGCCGCTCAGCCGACGGCGACAGGCATCGAGAGCGACCAGAGCCCCGAAAAGATCAACCCGAAAAAGATGATCCAGCCGAACACCGTGTTCGACTTGAACAGCGCCAGACATTGGTCCGGATCGTCGATGTCGAGGCTGGAGATTTGCCAGATCATCTGTACCGCGCCGATCACCAAAGCGATATAGGCCGGCCACGAGGGCCCGCCGGCCGGGGTCATCCCCGCCGCCGCAAAGGCCGCGAAGAACAGAATGATCGTGCCGAGATAAAGAACGGACAAGGCCTCGCGCGTGCGGCTGCCGAACAGCCGGGCGGTGGAGCGCACCCCGACCAGCGCATCGTCTTCCTTGTCCTGATGGGCGTAGATCGTATCGTAGCCGATGGTCCAGAGGATCGCACCGGCATATAAAAGCAGCGGCGCCAAGGTGAGCGAGCCGCGATCGGCGGCCCAGCCCATCAGCGCGCCCCAGGAAAAGGCGAGCCCCAGACCGAGCTGCGGCCAATCGGTGACGCGCTTGAGAAAGGGATAGATCGCCACCGTCGCCAGCGACGCGATGCCGAGCAGCACAGCGAACAAATTGAACTGGATCAGCACGATGAAGCCGACCAGCGCCTGGGCCACCAGGAAGAGCTTCGCCTGGAGGCGGGTGACGCGGCCAGACGGCAACGGCCGTGAGCGGGTGCGGGCGACCTTGTCGTCGATCTTCTGATCAACCAAATCATTATAGGTGCAGCCAGCGCCGCGCATGGCGATCGAGCCGACCAGAAACAGGAAGAGGTGCCAGAGGCTCGGCAGTCCCGTGTGGATCGCACTCGGCGCCACCGCCTGCGGCGCCAGCGCCGCCGACCACCAGCACGGCCACAACAAGAGTTGCCAGCCGATCGGCCGGTCCCACCGCGCGAGCTGCGCATAGGGCCAGATCGCCCTGGGCAACAACCGATAGACCCAATTGTAGAGGGCTGCATCGGAAACCCGATCGGTCGGTTCGGCCAGACTGGTTTTCAGATTCGTCATGGCCACACAGTGAGTGCATCAATGCTCCAGTCAAGTGAAAAACTGTATCAATCGTGTCTTTCCGCCGATTTCCTTCGATTTGCCTGGCTTGACCTTCCCATATGAAGCCCCGTATCGCCTCCCCGACGAACGAAATCTCGACGACAACTCACCACGCGGACGATTGCGCATGAAGGTCCTTTTGATCGGTTCCGGCGGCCGCGAACACGCGCTGGCCTGGAAGCTCGCCCAGTCAAGCTTGCTGAGCGAGCTCTTCGCGGCACCGGGCAATCCGGGGATCGCGGAATGCGCGACGCTCGTCCCCCTCGACACCGATGACCATGCGGCGGTGGTGGCGTTTTGCCGCGAGCAGGCGATCGATCTGGTCGTGGTCGGCCCCGAAGCGCCGCTGGTCGACGGCATCGCCGACAGCTTGAACGAAGCCGGAATCCTAGTCTTCGGCCCTTCAAAAGCCGCCGCCCGGCTTGAGGGCTCGAAGGGTTTTACCAAGGATCTCTGCGCGCGGCATGACATCCCGACGGCTCGCTACAAGCGGTTTTCCGACCTCGCCGCGGCCAAAACTTATGTCGACGAAACCGGCTTTCCGATGGTGATCAAGGCCGATGGCCTGGCCGCCGGCAAGGGCGTGACCATCGCCACCACGAAGGCCGAGGCCGAAGCGGCGATCGAGGCTTGCTTCGATGGCGCTTTCGGCGGGCCGGGCGCCGAACTGGTGATCGAGGAATTTCTGGAGGGCGACGAGGCAAGCCTCTTCTGCCTGTGCGACGGCGAGCGGGCGATCGTCTTCGGCACCGCCCAGGACCACAAGCGCGCCTTCGACCGCGATCGCGGACCCAACACGGGCGGCATGGGCGCCTATTCGCCGGCCCTCGTGATGAGCGACAGTCTGGTCGATCGGACAATGCGCGAGATCATCGCGCCGACGCTGAAAGGCATGGCGGACATCGGCGCGCCGTTCCGCGGCGTCCTCTATGCCGGCCTGATGCTGACGGAGACAGGCCCGAAGCTGATCGAATACAATGTCCGCTTCGGCGACCCGGAAACTCAGGTGCTGATGATGCGCCTTCAGAGCGACCTTCTGGCCGTCTTCCTGGCCGCCGCCAAAGGCGACCTTTCCGGCGCCGAGGTCACATGGTCGCGGCAGCGGGCGCTGACCGTGGTGATGGCCTCCGAAGGTTATCCGGGGCCTTACAAAAAAGGCACCGAAATCACCGCCCTCCCCGATCCGGCGGACACCGGCCGGGTCTTCCACGCCGGGACACGGCGCGACGGCGACAAGCTCGTCGCGGTCGGCGGCCGTGTGCTGAATGTCACGGCCACCGGCAGTACCGTCAAGGATGCGGCGGCGCGGGCCTATGCGATGGTCGATCAGGTCGGCTGGGACCATGGCTTCTTCCGCTCCGATATCGGCCACCGGGCGATCATGGTCGAAGGCGCGTAACGCGGCTGGCGGCACGCGGGCCGAGAGCGCCTGACCTCTTGCAAGACGCGCAAGGGACACGCGAACTTATTGATTTTGAGCATTGTGCTTGGCCGGAAAGCAATTCCGATTTTCGGGCCGATGCTCTACCCGTGCCAGGCGAAGGCGAGCTTGCGAAGCGTCGTTGCGCCGAAACGCTCCTCGCCTTCGGCCATGGGCACACCGCCCAACCACTCGTAAAAGCCAGTTGCCATCGCGTTTTCGTCCAGCGCCCAAACCGCGTGGCTTTCCATTTCACGTTCGCGCAAAAGCTTTTGCGACGCGGCAAAAAGCCGACGGCCGAACCCGACGCCCTGATGTGATGGTTTGAGATAAAGTTCGTAAATCTCGCCCTTGACCGCCAAAGCCTGCGTGCGGTTTGGCCCCATGGTCGCGTAGCCAACAGTCTCGCCACAAAAATCGGCGACGAGAATGCCCGCCCCGTTCCGGATGGCGCGGGTCCACCAATCGTGGCGCCGGCGATCGATGATCGCGTTCAGGCAGCCATGGGGGATGATACCGGCGTAAGCGCCGCGCCACGCCGCCTCATGGACGCACGCCAGTGCGGTGGCGTCCTTTGGATCAGCGAATCGAATGGCAGTCGTGATCGTCGGCATCGCCGATCAACGTACAAGACCACAATTCGATCCATGGTTTCCAAAAAGTTTAAAAAGAGAAATTGTCATCGAGCGGTCACAACCGCGTCTCGAGGAAATAGGTCTTACCCATTATCGACGCCCCAGAACCCCTTCGGCCAAGGCTTTTTGAATGCCGGCAATATTCGAGCGACGCGACAGCTCGCGGTGCAGCGGCGGCTGCCCGCTGATCCAGATCGTCATCTCGGAATCCACATCGAAGGTTCCCGCCGTCTCGATCGAAAAGGTGCTGATCGCCCGATAGGGAATCGAGGTGATATTGCGCTTGCGCCCGGTCATGCCCTGCTTGTCGACCATGATCAGCCGCAGATCGGTGAAGACGAGCATGTCTCGCACCACCATGAAGGCCAGCTCGATCTCCTCGCCCGACACTAGAATCGGCTCCAGTTCGCTGCGCACCGTTTCGACGTCGACATCGCTGGTCAGGCCCATCAGGCCGGATAAAAGTCCCATCCCCGTACCACTCATTGCAGCTTCGATCGCGCCGACTTTTCCGTCATCCGGCGCCCGCGGATGAAGATAGGCACCCGGCGCTCGATGTCCGCAGGCTTCTCGAGATTTCCCCAGCCCGTGGCTGCCGACCGAAACGCTTTTCTCGGTCAAAACTTGCATGCAGTAGCATCGCAACACATCGATCGCGCGGTGCGCATCCGTTGCGGGCGGGCCGAGGCGGGATCAGCGATGCAGGAAGGCGGCGAAGGCGGCGCGGGCTTCGGAGGAGCGGAGCCTTTCGGCGAAGATTTCGAGTTCCTGACCGAGACGGCCGCGGATATCCTCGCGGGTGCCCTTGAGCAGGTCGCGGGCGATCCGCAGCGCTTCCGGTGGCTTTTGGGCGAGCCTCGCCGCCGCCGCTTGCGCTTCGGCCTCCGGATGGTCGGTGATCTGATAGACGAGACCCGCTTCGCGGGCTGCTTGCGCGTCGAAGGCATCGCCGAGAACCAGGAGAGCAAAGGCTCGCTGGTCGCCCATCAGACGCGGCGCGATCAGGCTGGAGGCCGCTTCCGGCGTTAGGCCAAGATCGAGAAAAGGCGTGCGAAACAGCGATCGCGGGCTGGCATAGGCAAGATCGCAATGCATCAGCAGCGTCGTGCCGATGCCGATCGCAAGGCCGTCGACCGCCGCGATCGTCGGTTTGGGGGCCGCCGCGAGTTGATGCAAGAAGTCCCGGGTCTCGGAGGGGAGCGCGCCACCCTCGGCGATCGTCATGAAATCCTTGATGTCGTTGCCAGCTGAAAAGGTCCCCGGCACTCCGGCAAAGACGACGGCGCGAATGACCTCGTCGATCGAAGCCTTTTCAAGCGCTTTGTTCATGCCGTGATACATTTCGCGATTGAGCGCGTTCTTCTTCTCCGCCCGGTTGAGGCGAATGATCATCACGCCGTCGGCGACGGTCGTCTGAATGAGATCGGTCATGACTGCGCCTTTGCTGCGAGAAGATCGTGGGCCGCGGCGAGGCTGGCAGCACCGAAGCGAACGGTCCGCCTCAAGGCGGCCGTCTCCGGCACGAGATTTTCGGCGACGAAGCGGCAAAGCGCAACGCGCTCGGGATCGGCTTCGGCGAGCGCCCCCTTGGCGATCAAGGCACCGCCGGCAGCAAGGCCGAACAGCTTCAGATAGGGCGCCGCCCCTGCCAGCGCGGTGTCCGTTTCGCCGCTCCGCAGAAGCTCCAGAAGGAAATCGGTCGCCGCCGTCAGATCGGCGGTCGCGGCCGCAAGGCAGACAGCCGTCTCACCAAAATCCGGCGCGTTGCGGCCGGTGAGCTCGGTCACGATCGCCTCCAGTTCGCCGATGAAGGCCGAGACCGCCTCGCCTCCCGATTGACCGATCTTGCGGGTGACGAGATCGATCGCCTGAATGCCGTTGGTGCCCTCGTAGATCGGCGTGATGCGGGCATTTCGCAGGAGGCGCGCGGCGCCCGTCTCCTCGACAAATCCCATGCCCCCATGGACCTGAATGCCGAGCGAGGCGACCTCGCAGGCCGCATCGGTGGAAAACGCCTTGGCGATGGGGGTGAGCAGATTGGCCCGCTCTTGCCAGGCTTTTGCCTTGTCCGGATCGCTCGCGCCATAGGCCCGGGCGCGATCGATCGCAACGGCGCAGGAGAAGGCGATCGCCCGCGAGGCCTCGGTCAAGCCCTTCATGGTCAGCAACATGCGCGCGACATCGGGATGGCCGAGGATCGGGCTCATGCCGCCGGCAGGCTCGGCGCCGGGGGCCAGCCGCGTCGCCCTGCCCTGGCGGCGCTCCGCAGCATAGGCCAGCGCTTTCCCGTAGGCCGCGTCGGCGAGCCCCACGCCCTCCATGCCGACCATCAGCCGGGCATTGTTCATCATGGTGAACATACAGGCCAGACCGCGATTTTCCTCGCCGACCAGCCAGCCGATGGCGCCAGGCTCCGCGCCGTCGACCGTGCCCTCGCCAAACAGCATGGTGCAGGTGGGCGAGGCATGGATGCCGAGTTTGTGCTCGATCGAATGGCAGAAGACGTCGTTGCGCCGACCTGGCGCGCCGGCCTCGTCGGGGAGAAATTTCGGCACGAGAAACAGCGAGATCCCCTTCACCCCGGCCGGGGCGTCGGGCAGGCGGGCGAGCACCAGATGGATAATGTTCTCAGTCAGATCATGCTCGCCATAGGTGATGTAGATCTTCTGGCCGAAGATCCGGTAACTGCCGTCGTCGCGCCGCTCGGCGCGGCTGCGAAGCGCGGCAAGATCCGAACCCGCCTGGGGCTCGGTCAGGTTCATCGTCCCGGCCCACGTACCGGAGACAAGTTTCTCCAGATAGATGCGCTTCAGCCCCTCGGAGCCATGCTTGTCGAGTGCCTCCACCGCACCCGCCGTCAGCAGCGGGCCCAGTGCGAAGGGCATCGAGGCGAAATTCCACATTTCGGCAACGGCTGCAGCCAGAGCCGTCCCCAGCTCCTGTCCGCCATAATCGGCTGGGCCGGCAATGGCGTTCCAACCACCGGCCGTCCAATCACGATAAAGCTCGCGCCAGCCCTCCGGCATGGTGACCGCGCCGTTTTCGAAGTTTGCGCCAACCTGATCGCCGATCGCATCGAGCGGCGCCATGCGCTCGGCGGCAAATTTTGCCGCCTCATCCAGAACCGCATCGACAAGGTCCGGCGCAAGATCGGGAAAAAGTCCCTCGGCCATCGCAGCGTCGAGGCCGGCGATGGTCCTGAGCGTGAAGGCGATCTCTCTGACGGGTGGCTGCGGCATGGTTTCCTCTCCTGCGGATCCAAGGTGGCGCCAATTCCGCGCCAGCCAAGAAAATTATTAGATATTCCTTTGACTTGCCTCGGCAGCTCCATCGACGGAGCGACCGTTGAGTTCCATATGCCCCTGCGAAAGTTGCCGTCTCGATTGTGCACTCGCTGACGACGATGAGGAACCTTGCGGGCCCGTCGGCCATTGACGCGAGCGAACGAAAGGGAGGTATGCATGCGTCTTGTTCGGTTTGGCGATCGCGGCGCTGAACGACCGGGTCTCATCGACGAGCAGGGCACACTCAGGGATCTTTCGAGGCATGTGTCGGCGCTCGACGGCGCCGCGCTGGCGCCGGGCAGCTTGGCGGCGTTGGCGGCGATCGATCCGACCAGCCTGCCGCGGGTGGCCAAGGGCACGCGGCTGTGCAAACCGATCGAACGGATCGGCAAAATCGTCGGCATCGGCCCGAACTATGCCGACAGCGCCAGGCTTGCGGGCTTTCGCATCAATCCCGAGCCGACGTTGTTCCTTAAGGCGGCGACGAGCGCCTGCGGGCCGACCGAAGCCATCGAAATTCCCAAATTGGCGGCCCGCGTCGACTGGGGCGTCGAGCTGGCAGTCGTCATCGGCCGCACCAGCAAATATCTGAGCGTCGAGGCGGCCGAACAGGTCATCGCCGGCTACTGCCTCGCCAATGACATCACCGAACGCAATTTCCAGCTCCAGCGGGGTGGGCAGTGGACCAAGGGCAAGAGCCACGACACCTTCTGCCCGCTCGGGCCCTGGCTGGTGACGCCAGACGAACTGCCCAATCTCGATGCCATCGAAGTCTGGCTCGACGTCAATGGCGAGCGTCAACAGACCGGCTCGACGAGCGCGATGATCTTTAAGATCCCGTATCTCGTCTCTTATGTCTCGCGCTTCATGCGGCTTGAGCCGGGCGACGTGATCCTGACCGGCACGCCGGCCGGAGTCGGCCTGTCCTACGATCCGCCGCGATTCCTGAAGCCCGGCGACCGGGTGCGCCTTGGCGCCAGCGGTCTCGGCGAGCAGGACTGCCTCTGCGTCTCGGCCTGAATGAATAGCGGGCGGCGAGGCGGGCCTCATCGCCCGCCCCCGCCCGGCCGATCCGCACTATGCAGTAAGGCGGCCGGAAGCACCGCTCCGGTGAGACGCTCGCCGAGCCCGAGCGGCAGGCCGAGGACGATCGTCCGCCCGACCCGCTCGACGATCGCTTGGGCGAGCGCGTCGGCGTCTTGGAATCGCTGGGGCATCACCCCTTCAGCCGCTCCCAGCCCGGATGTGGGGAAAAGCGTGGTCCGTGCTTGGCCGCAAGTTCCTGCATCCGTGTGACGATCGCGTCGATGCCGCGCTGGCGGGCGTAGTGGACGGGCCCGCCGCGGAAGGGCGCAAAGCCGGTGCCGAAGATCATCGCGCCATCGGTGATCTCTTCATCGGTGATGACGCCTTCGTCGAGGCAGGCGACGACGGCGTTCAGCATCGGCAAGATCAGCCGATCGATCAGGTCCTGATCGTCCTTGGCATCATCGGGAAGCGCGTCGGTCGCGACCTTCTTCGGCTTGCCATCCTCCCCGTAATCGTAAAGGCCGCGGCCGGTCTTGCGGCCAAGCCGCTTTTCCTCGACCATCTTGGTCAGCCAGCCCGGCGCCGCCGGCAGGGTGTTTTCACCGAGGCGCTCGCGCAGCGACGTGGCGACGTCGAGAGCGATATCGAGACCGACCTGGTCGGTCAGCTCGATCGGCCCCATCGGCATGCCGAACTCTTCGGCCCGCTGATCGATCCGCTCCTTCGGAAGACCTTCGTCGAGGAGGACCAGCGCCTCGGCCATATACGGCGTCAGGGCGCGGTTGACGAGGAAGCCCGGCGCCGAGGCGACGGGCGCCGGAAGCCGCGAGATTTCGGCGGCAAAGGCCGTGGCTCGGCGCTCGGTCTCCGGCGCGATGGCGTCGTGGCGGACGATCTCGACGAGCTGCATGCGCGAGACCGGATTGAAGAAATGCAGGCCGACGAAGCGCGACGGGTCCTTCAGCCCCGAAGCGAGATCCGCCAACGGCAGGGCCGAGGTGTTGGTGGCGAGCAGCGCGCCGTCCTTCAGCTTCGGCTCGATCTCGGCGTAGATCTTATGCTTCAGCGCGATCTTTTCCGGCGCCGCCTCGATGACGAGGTCGGCATGGGCGACGCCGAGACCGTCGGGATCGGGGATCAGCCGGTCGAGCGCGTCGCGCACCTTCAGAGGATCCTTCAGCGCCCGCTCGAGCATCTTGGTCGCCTTGCCGATGGCCTTGCCGATCGGCTCGACCTTGATGTCGCCGAGAGTGACGAGAAACCCCTGCGCCGCAGCCCAGGCCGCGATTTCGCCGCCCATTGCGCCGGCACCGATGACGTGGAGATGGGACACTCCCGAGGCGCCTTCCTTGAGGCTTTTCATCTTCTCGCGCAGGAAGAAGACGCGGACAAGATTCTTCGAGGTCTCGCTCTCGATCAGCCTGGCGAAGCTGTCGATCTCGGCCTTCTGCATGGCCTTGGGATCGCCGCCGTTCTCCTCCCACAGATCGATCAGCCGGAAGGGGGCGGGATAGTGCTCCTCCTTGACCTTTTCGGCCGTCTTCTTGCGCATCATCCGCGCGGCGAACGACCGCGCCGGCTTGAACGCCATCGCCTTGCCGGCAAAGGACTGGGGCTTTTTGCGCAAATCCCCGTAGAAAGCCGCCTCGACGGCACTGGCGACATGGCGTTCCTCGACCACGGCATCGACGAGGCCGACCGATTTCGCCCGCTTGGCTGGCATCGCCCGGCCGGTCAGCATCATCGTCATCGCCTCGACGGGATCGGCCACCGCCGGCGCGCGGACGGTGCCGCCGAGCCCCGGATGCAGGCCGAGCATCACTTCGGGAAAGCCGAGCGAGGCGTTGGCGACGGCGATCCGCCGATCGCAAGCGAGCGCCAGTTCCAGCCCGGCGCCGAGGCAGTGGCCATGGATCACCGCGACGGTCCGGCAGGGCAGCGCCGCCAGGCGGTCGAGCACCTCATGGCCCTGCGTCAGCGCAGCCTTGATGTCGGCCGTCGAGGCCCCGACGAACTGGTTGATGTCGGCCCCGGCGGCAAAGCCCGCCCGCTTGCCGGAGCGCAGAACGACCGCCGCCGGCTTCTCGGTCTCAAAGCGCGCAATATGGATCGCGAGCTCTTCCAGCATCGGCCGATCGATGGTGTTGACGCTCTTGTCGCTACGGTCGAGCACCATCCAGACGATGCCATTGTCGTCGGTGGCGACCTTGAAATGGCCACTCGGCTCGGCAAAGCGCGCCGGCCCCAATTCGAGAGTACGCTCGGAAAGCGCCTTCAGCATCCTGCCCATATCGTCCGTTTCCGTCCGCTTCGTTCGCGTTCCGTCGTTTATCGACGCTGTGCCGAGCGCCCGCTCAGGCCGCTTCGAGCAGCATCGCTCCGCCGAGGCCGCCGCCGATGCATTGGGTGGCGATCCCGCGCTTTTTGCCCAGCCGCTTCAGCGTATTGGCAAGATGCAGCGTGATGCGATTGCCGGAGGTGCCGACCGGATGGCCGAGTGCGATCGCGCCGCCATCGACATTGAGCTTGTCATGGTCGATCTTGCCGCCCCGACCCTCCAGTCCGAGCACGCCATCGGCGATATCGGGCTGGTCGAGCGCGGCGACGCAGGAGAGCACCTGCGCGGCAAACGCTTCGTTCAGCTCCCACAGATCGACATCGGCGACACTCATGTCCTGCCGCTTCAAAATCGGCGCGACAGCGGTCACCGGGCCCAGCCCCATGATCGAGGGATCGAGGCCGCCCCAGTCGGAATCGACGATCCGGGCAAGCGGCGTCAGCTTGTATTTGTCCACCGCGGATTCCGAAGCGAGAATATTCCAGGACGCGCCGTCGGTGATCTGCGAGGCGTTGCCGGGCGTGACCTTGCCGTAAGGCCGCTCGAACACCGGCCGCAACCTGGCGAGATCCTTGACCGTGGTGCCCGGCCGAATGCCGTCGTCATGGTCATAGGCCCGGCCGTCGCGGGCGATCGCCGGCAGCATCTCATCCTTGAGATAGCCCTTCTCGGTCGCCTCGCCCAGCCGGCGATGGCTTTCCACCGCATAGGCGTCAGCGTCGCGCCGCGAGACGTTGAAGAGATGGGCGAGGATCTCGGCGGTCTGGCCCATATTGAGATCGGTGATCGGGTCGGTAAGGCCGCGTTCGAGGCCGATGACCGGCTTCAGATAGCCCGCCTTCAGCCGGGTGAAGACCTTCGCCCGCTCGCCGACGCTTTTGGCCCGGTTGAGCGCCGCGAACCACTCCACCGCGCCGCGCCGCAGCACCAGCGGCGAATGGCTGAGCGCCTCCGCGCCGCCGGCCAGCACGATCTCGTGGGTGCCCCGCTCGATGTAGCGGAAGGCGGTGTCGAGCGACTGCATGCCCGATCCGCAATTGATCTGCACCGTGAAGGCCGGCGTCTCGTCGGACAGGCCGAGCCGCAGAGAGGCGACCCGCGCCGGGTTCATCTCGTCGGCAATGACGTTGACGCAGCCGAGGATGACGAGATCGATCGCCGAGACCGGAAAGTCCTGCCGCAAGAGCAGCGGCCGGCCGCATTGCACGGCGAGATCGACGGGGGTGAAAGGACCGGGACGTCCGCGCGCCTTGATGAAAGGCGTGCGGGCGCCATCGACCAGATAGACGGGTTGTGCTGTCACTCGGCAGCCTCGCGCGATGGCATTGCGTCGGTGCCGGCCTTGCGCTGGGTGGCGTGTTGGTCGGCTAGCGGCGATACGACATGCGGATCGTAGGCATCAACGGCCACCACCTTGGCGACGGCGGCCTTCGCCTCAACGACACGCTGGTATTCCGCTTCGGTGATAACGCCCGTATCGCGCGCGGCAAGGGGATCCTTGAGCTTCTTTTCGCGCATTTTCTTCTCGATCGGCGCGTTCTCGCAGACGAGTTCGAAGGCGTATTCGAGATCTTTCACGGCGTGATCATCATGGCCCTCGCCGAGATAAAGATCCGGCGTCAGGCGGTCACGCTGGGACGAGGCCCGCATCACCATGCCGGCGACTTCGCTGGTGAGTTCGTCCGACGGTTCCTCGTATGGCACACCCAGCGGAAAGGCCAGGAAGCGGACCAGAACTGCGGCCCAGCGCGCCGGCAGATTGTTGAGCACACCGTTGAAGGCGACGCCGATCCGGCAATAACCCTTTTCCATGATGTATTCGATCAACGGCTTGTCGGCTTCCGGCCGGCCCTCGACCTCGAAGCGCTTCAGCGCGGCGCCGAGCAGGTAGAGCTCCGCGAGGATGTCGCCGAGACGCGCCGACAGCATCTCCTTGCGCTTCAACGCCCCGCCAAGGGTCAACAGCGACAGATCGGAGAGCAGCGCAAAGGCCGCCGCATAGCGCGACAGCTGGCGCCAGTGGCCGGTGAAGGCCGCATCTTTCGGCGCCGGGGCGGCGAGGCCGCCGGTCCAACCGCGGGCGAACGTGCGCCAGGCGGTCTTCAGCGAATGGCCGACATGGGCCCAGAAATGCTTGTCGAATTCGGCAAGGCCCTTCTCGCGGTCCTCCTCCGACAGCGCCAGCATTTCCTTCAGCATGTAGGGATGGGCGCGGATCGCCCCCTGCCCGAAGATCATCAGATTGCGGGTGAGAATGTTGGCGCCCTCGACGGTGATGCCGATCGGCACCGACTGGTACATCGGCGCCAGATAGTTCTTGCGGCCCTCGATGATGCCCTTGCCGCCATGAATATCCATCGCCCGCTCGACGCATTCCCGCATGCGGTAGGTGGCGTGGGCCTTCATGATCGCCGACAGCACCGACGGCTTGTGGCCCTGATCCAGCGCACCGACCGTCAGACGGCGCGCGGCGTCGATCTGATAGGCGTTGGCGACGATTTCGGCGAGCGGCTGCTGGATGCCCTCGAACATGCCGATCGGCACGCCGAACTGGGTGCGCACGCGAGCGTAGGCACCGGTCACGCGGGCGCAATAGGCAGCCGCTGCGGCCGACTGCGACGGCAGCGAAATCGAGCGACCGGCAGCCAGCGCCGTCATCAGCATCGTCCAGCCCTGGCCGATCTGCGCCTCGCCGCCGAGAATCCAGTCGAGCGGGATGAACACGTCCTCACCGGACAGCGGGCCGTTCTGGAAATAGGTGTGCAGCGGAATGTGCCGTTCGCCGTGGGTGACGCCCGGTGTCGAGGTTGGCAGCAGCGCGACGGTGATACCGAGATCCTCGCCGCGGCCAAGATGATTTTCCGGGTCGACCATCTTGAAGGCAAGCCCCATGACGGTCGCGACCGGGCCAAGGGTGATGTAGCGCTTGTGGAAGTTCAGCCGCAGGCCGAGAACCCGCTCACCCTCATGCTCGCCATATTCGACGATGCCGGTATCGGTCATCGCCGCCGCGTCGGATCCGGCGTCCGGCGAGGTCAGGCCGAAGCAGGGGATCTCGCGGCCGTCGGCAAGCCGCGGCAGCCAATAGTCGCGCTCTTCCTTGCGGCCAAAATGCAAGAGCAGCTCGCCGGGGCCGAGGGAATTCGGCACCATCACCGTCACGCCGGCGACGACGGAGACCGACGACACCTTGCGCACAATCTCCGAATGGGCGGTGTTGGAAAACCCGAGGCCGCCATACTCCTTCGGAATGATCATGCCGAAGAACTTCTTCTCCCGGAGGAACTTCCAGACCTCTTCCGGCAGATCGTGGTCTTCGGACGTGATCTTCCAATCGTCGATCATGGCGCAAAGTTCGTTGACCGGGCCGTCCATGAACGCCTGCTCGTCCGGCGAAAGCCGTGCCGGCGGCGTCGCGATCAATTCGTCCCAGTTCGGATTGCCCGAGAACAACTCGCCGTCCCACCAGACGGTCCCGGCGCTGATCGCTTCCGATTCGGTCTTGGAAATAGCGGGCATGACGCCCTTGGCCCATGCAAAGATCGGGCGGGTGATCTTGTCCTTGCGAAACGACATGGAAGGGCTCCCTTTGACCTTCTGTGCAGGGCTAATGCCGAAACGGCCCCAACGGTTGCGCATTTGGCAGCGTCATACTCGACTTTTACGTAAACGTCAAAGTTACCTTGGGCGAAATTCGCATTGCTATGTGCCGGCGGAACTCGGCGCGCCCACTTCTCGCCGTCCATCCGCGGGTCGCCGCATAGCCGGCCCTTGCTACCGCCACCCAAATCTCCGCGACATACGCGTTTGCTGCCAAGATAAGGCTCGCCCGGCATTCGGCACCGCACTAAATCGTGAGTCCGTATCGCCGCCATGACGCTTCTCGCCATAACGTCGGCGCCGGCCTCCCATCATGGCTTCCTCCTCTCCTTACAGGAGTTTTGCGCCTTGCTGACCGTTCACCACCTTAACAATTCCAGGTCGCAGCGGGTTCTTTGGCTGCTCGAAGAACTCGGCGCCCCTTATGAGGTGAAGCGCTACGAGCGCACCAAAGACCTCCAGGCGCCGCGCGAGTTGAAGCAAGTCCATACCCTCGGCAAGTCGCCGATAATTACCGATGATGAGCGCACTGTCGCTGAGACCGGCGCGATCGTCGAGTATATTCTCGCCAAGCATGGCGACGGTCGGCTGATGCCGCCGCATGGCAGCGACAACTACTGGCAGGCGCGGCATTTTCTGCACTATGCCGAGGGCTCGGCAATGCCGCCGCTCTTCTTGACGCTGGTCCTGCAGATGATCCCCGACCGGGCCCCGTTCTTCGCCAAACCGATCCTCAAGACCTCGATGGAAAAGGTCGACGAACTTCTCGTCCGGCCGCAAATGACGCTGCACATCGATCATTGGGAGCGAGCGATCGCCACCACCGGCTGGTTTGCCGGGCCCGACATCAGCGTCGCCGACATCATGATGAGCTTTCCGGTGGAAGCGGCGGCGCAGCGTTTCGGCTACGAAAACCATCCCCGCCTCAGGGATTTTCTCGTGCGCATTCACGAGCGCCCGGCCTATCGTCAGGCGCTGAGACGCGGCGGTCCCTACGCCTATGCGTGACGCCGCCCTCTGGGGCTGCCGATCCGTCACCGCCCCTGCGTCATCAGGATCTTCACCGCGAAGGCCGAAAACACGCTGGCGAACACCCAGTCGATGGATCGAGTGATCTTCGGACGTTGTCTCAGCGCTGCGGCGAGCCTGTCGGCTGCGACGATCATGGCAATGCAGAACGGCGCGGAGAAAACAATGAAATAGACGCCGAGGAAGAACAGCTTGCCTGTCGCGTGCGGATCGCCCGCCGCGACGAACTGCGGCAGGAACGTGACGAAAAACAAGATGATCTTCGGATTGGAGAGATTGATACCAATGCCCGTCAGCCAACTGGCCTTGAGCGACGGCGGCCGCTTTTCCGCCTGGCCGTCGAGCTTAAACGTCGAGCCTGAGCGGATCGCCTGCAAAGCGAGATAGATCAGATAGCCGGCACCGCAGATCTTGAGCCCCAGAAACGCTTGCGGCGACGCCGCGATCAGCGCCGAAAGGCCGACGGCCGCGAGGCTTGTGTGGATGAGCGAGCCGGTCGACGCACCGGCGTAGGCGGCAATACCTGCAGCGCGCCCACCGGCGAGTGTCCGGCCGAGAAACAGCGTCATGTCCGGGCCCGGCGTGATCGTCAGGACCAGGCAGGCGAGCGAGAATGCGATCAGCGTGGAGACATCGGGGATAAAGGTCATGGGCAGCTCGATCGTTGGCGCGGCAGACCTCGACTTACGACATTTCACAAGCGTCCTACAGCATCGGCGTGAAATTCGGGATCGATTTTCGGCAAAGCACGATGCGGAGGATCAATCAAATCGCGCGTCCTGTGTGCTTCCTGCCGAACGTATGGCGCACTGAAGAGATCGGTGACCCTTAAGAGGCGAGAAGCGATCGCGTCGGCGAGCCCGGCCGATCACCAGCGCGTCTATTCTTTCGGGAGACCATGACGCAGAGAGTGCGGGTATTGGCCGGTGTTAACACCGGCCAATACCCGTTTTTAACGCCGCTTCCCGTCCCGTCCGTTCTCGCAGACGGCGAAACCGCGGCTCATCGGACTTTCATTACATGAAAGTCTTGGCAAGCGTCGAGCCGAAGGTGCGATCCGTGAATTTCGGGGACGCCGCACCGAAATTGGTCGTGTTCAACGCATTGCGAGCGGCCGGGGTGAGCGCGCCCCAATCGATCAGCGGCTGCTGCCCGCCCTGCTTCGAAGTCGAGTCAAGACGGTGATCCGTCGGCCAAATCGACTTATAGGCGATCTTCGGGTGGGTGCCCGCGAGAAAGCCGTATTGGACAAGCGCTGCATAGGACTCTTTCCCGTAGCCGCCATGCTGCGAATGAGCGACGCCGAAGATGCGCGGATTCGCCACCTTCGGATTGTCGATCCACACGACGATCTCCTCCCAATCGTGCCGGTGGCCGATGCCTTGCGACGGCTCATCCTTGGGGAAGTACCAGCTGTACACGATTCCGAAGTGACTATGATACCAGCCGCCGCGGGCATAGACTTGGCCGACGCTGTGGGCGCAGTTGCTGGACGAGGCGCCCGTCGGCTTCAGACCACCGCTGGTGTTGCCGGCGGCATCGACAGCCGGAAACGGCACGCAGCCGTTAACGACATCGAGATAGGGTTTGAACTTCAATTCCCATGCGGCACCGCGCTGGGCGAACGGCTTGACCTGGTCGTGGGGGATTACCCCAGCGTAGCTAACGGTCAAGGTCGCAGCGGCCGCAATCAGCACCACCGCGCTCTGAAGAAGAGTCGATTTCAGTTTCATCGCCGTTTCCTTTCTTTTTTAGATTAAAATCCGATTTTCCGACACCATTTCGCTGTCTTTTAGCCGAATTCGGATTGATGGACCAATCGATACGGATTTTCGGAGATAAAATTCTCATATTGCCGTTGCATTAATTCAAAAATATATCAATACACGGCAAGATCGCCTTTTAGCGAACTTTAATTGCGAGAAATTTCTCTTCTATAATCCGCTATACATTTGATATTTTTCTGTATTTCAAGAAACAATCAAAAGTTTTTGTGCGATTTTTTGTATTATTTTGTCTTTGCTATGATATATTTTCATGCAATTTGATTTTAGTTATCAAATACAATTATTCAAATGACAAGTTAATGAATTTATATAAAATGCAATGTATCAACAAAAATAGCTTTTTAGCCGGTTTGAGGATTTCGAATATCAAGGACGTCGACAGCCCACACGCCGGTCCACTCGGCGACCAATGGCATCCAGCCAGCCGGAAGGCCGCGCGGCCAGTCGCTGTGGGTTGCTTTCGCCGAGCCAACGTGTAGATGCGCTGTCAATACTGGTTTTTGATGAAAGACTCCGATGGCCAAAACACGCGACGTCAAGAAGGTCGTCCTCGCCTATTCAGGCGGTCTCGACACCTCGATCATCCTGAAATGGCTGCAGAGCGAACTCGGCGCGGAGGTCGTCACCTTCACCGCCGATCTCGGCCAGGGCGAAGAACTCACGCCGGCGCGCGAAAAGGCCGAGCGTATGGGCATCAAGGAGATCTACATCGAGGACGTGCGCGAAGAATTCTGCCGCGACTTCGTCTTCCCGATGTTCCGGGCCAACGCTGTCTATGAGGGCACCTATCTCCTCGGCACCTCGATCGCCCGGCCGCTGATTTCCAAGCGCCTCGTCGAGATTGCCCACGAGACCGGCGCCGACGCCATCGCCCATGGCGCCACCGGCAAGGGCAACGATCAGGTCCGCTTCGAGCTGTCGGCCTATGCGCTCGATCCGGACATCAAGGTGATCGCCCCCTGGCGCGAGTGGGACTTCAAGTCGCGCACCGATCTCATCGACTTTGCCGAAAAGAACCAGATCCTCGTCACCAAGGACAAGCGCGGCGAGGCCCCGTTCTCCGTCGACGCCAACCTTCTGCACTCCTCGTCGGAGGGCAAGGTGCTCGAAGATCCCGCCGAGACGCCGCCACCCTATGTCTTCATGCGCACCGTCTCGCCGGAAGACGCGCCCGATCAGCCGACGATCGTCACCATCGGATTTGCCAAGGGCGATCCGGTGTCGATCGACGGCCAGGCGATGAAGCCGCATGAGCTGCTCGCCGCGCTCAACGATCTTGGCCGCGACAACGGCATCGGCCGGCTGGATCTCGTCGAGAACCGCTTCGTCGGCATGAAGTCGCGCGGCATCTATGAGACGCCCGGCGGCACGATTCTTCTCGCCGCCCACCGGGCGATCGAATCGATCACCCTCGATCGCGGCGCGATGCATCTGAAGGACCAGCTCATGCCGCAATATGCCGAGCTGATCTATAATGGCTTCTGGTTCTCGCCCGAGCGCGAGATGCTGCAGGCCCTGATCGACAGGAGCCAGGACCACGTCGAAGGCGAAGTCCGGCTGAAGCTCTACAAGGGCAACGTCATCGTCGAAGGCCGCTCCTCACCGAAGTCGCTCTATTCCGACGCGCTCGTCACCTTCGAGGATGATCACGGCGCCTACGATCAGAAGGACGCCGCCGGCTTCATCAAGCTCAACGCTTTGCGCCTGCGCACGCTCGCCAAACGCGACGGCCGCTGAGCATCGGCCTGTCAAAAGGCAATATGACAAGGCCCCGCCGAGCACTCGGCGGGGCCTTGTTGCTTCGAGCACAGCGGCAAAATCCCGACAGACCCGCGCCGTCACGCTGGATCAAAAATCGATCCAGCCACTGTGGCCGAATCCGAGGCAACCCGCGACGCCCGCGGCCACGGCGACCGCGGCGCTCGCCAGCAGGATCACCCCAGTCCGCGTGCCATCAGACGACAATGCATCCAGCTCGGCGGCACTCTCGGTACGCATGCGCTCGGTCAGGGCATGCGCAGTATCACTGAACTTGCGGCCAAACTCGTTCATTTTCCGCAGAGTATCACGCGCGCGATCATTGTCGTTTCGCAGACTATGGGCGACGGCCTGTTCGGCGGAAACTGACGCCGCCATGGACAGTGCTTTTAGCTTCTCCAGAGTTTCTTGCTCCCAGTGCAGTTTTTCACCGGCACGCTGCAGCGACATTTCCGTTTCCCAGATCGACTTGCGCGTGAGCGCTACCGCGTCTTTGGCTTCCTGGCTCGCACCATCATAGGCCAACGCCTGAAATGCACCGGACGTCATCTGCGTGATGTGGTGGTTTCCATTGATCACCTCGTCGATGCCCGCCTCGCGGTTCTGCATAAGCTCGGTGTATTTATGATGGATCTTATCCAAGCGCACCGCGGCATAAGCGACAATGCCCAGATCGATCACTGTAAGACTGGCGACCAGCAAGATCATCTTGGCTGAAATTTTTGCGGGAATCAGTATCATTATGCAACTCAGCATTGCCGTGCACGGCTTCCGCGACACAATGTAGCGGAATGGCAGGTCATCCAAGTCGCTTCTAAAACGGCTTCTTTGACAAATTTAATAACACTAACGCAAAAAATGCCATAATATCTGAAATTGAATTTCAGTTTTACATATAAATTGCTTTCCGTGCATTTTTATCGGTGATTTGATTTACAAACAACAGGCAAGCAGGAGATGGCTATTTCACTCTACGGTAGTTCGATTCCACAACAGCGTAATCCGATGAAAATCGACTCGAATCGAACCGATTCGGCGTTCGAAAAGCGCATTGGCGGGCGCTCAGCACCAATGCAAAGTCGCCGCACGCCTCGCGAACCGGCCTCGCATGACAATCAACCAGCCTGTTGCCGATCAGGCCATGTACCAGCCGTGGCTCGGCACGATCGACTGGCCGGTCAGCGCATTCGACTTGAAGCTCGCCAGGAACAAGGCGACGTCGGCCACGTCCTCCATGGTCGTAAAGGTCTGATCGACCGTGTCGCCGAGCATCACCTTGTTGACCACCTCCTCTTCCGAGATCCCGAGATTGGCGGCCTGTTCCGGGATCTGCTTTTCGACCAGCGGCGTTTTCACGAAGCCTGGACAAATTGTGTTCGAGCGCACGCCGTGCTTGGCACCCTCTTTGGCCATGACCCGGGCCAGCCCCAGAATGCCGTGCTTGGCCGCGACATAGGCGGTCTTCAGCGCCGATGGTTCGTGACTGTGAACCGACCCCATGTAGATCAGCGAGCCGGACTTGCGGGGATACATGTGCTTCACACACGCCTTGGTGAGGAGAAAGGATCCGTCGAGATGAATGGTCACCAGCTTGCGAAATTGCTCATAGGGAAATTCTTCGATCGGATGGACAATCTGGATGCCGGCATTCGAGACCATGGTGTCGATGCGGCCATAACGCTCGGCGACCCGATCCACGCCGCGGTTGACGGCCGCTTCGTCGGTGACGTCCATTTCGATGGCAAGAGCATCGCCGCCCGCTGCGCGGATTTCGGCCGCGGCTTTTTCAGCGCCCTCCATGTTGATATCGCAGATCGCGACCTTTCCGCCCTCGCGGGCGAAGGTGTTGGCAATGGTTCGGCCGATTCCCGAGCTGGCCCCGGTAATGACCGCGACGTTTTCGGCAAGTGTCATGACATCGCTCCTGGCTGTTCGCTTCTGCAGCAAATGGATGGCGACGGCCGGACAGCAAGATGATTTTCAGACCTGACCGAAGTTTAACCTGATGGCGCCGGCGTGCCGCGCTTCGGTACGGCCGCAGGGGGCAACCGATCCAGCGCCTTTGCCCATCATCCCGGATCGCGGGCCACCTGTCGAGCAGCACCGCCCGTGACCTAAAAAAGCGGGGGCGGCATCGGCCACCCCCGCATCGCGTCTGCAGCTCGAGCATGATGCCGAAAAGTTTGCATGACTTTTCGGGTCACATCATGCGGCAAAACAATGGCTTAGAGCGAAATGGCGATTCCGGTTCATCGCATTCCGCTCTAATGAGGTGAGGCTCACGCGCGTTTCACCCAGCCGGGTTCTGCGCTCATGCCGGGATCAAAACTCCTCCCAGCTTTCTTCACTCGCCGCCGGAGCCTTGGCAGCACCGCCACGCCCCGTCGCGCGCATCTGCGGCACCGGCTTGGCGGCGGACACCGGCCGTGCGGCTCCCGCTCGGGACGGCGCGCCGCGCCCGATGCTGCCAGTGAGCGTCTTGAACCGCGACACCGTCTCGGCGAGACCGTCGGTCTCCTTCGACAGCGTCTGGGCCGCAGCCGTCGACTGCTCGACCATCGCGGCGTTCTGCTGCGTCACCTTGTCCATCTGATCGGCCGCGCCGGAAACTTCCTTCAGGCTCGTCGCCTGCTCGCGGGCCGAATCGGCGATCGCGGCGACCACTTCGGCCATGCCCGCGACCTCGGTCACGATCTCCTCCAGCGATTTGCCCGAGGCGGTGACCAGCTCGACGCCGCGCCCGACCTGCTCCGAAGACGCGGTGATCAGGCTCTTGATTTCCTTGGCGGCTTCCGCCGAACGCTGGGCAAGACCCCGCACTTCCTGAGCGACGACGGCAAAGCCCTTGCCGGCCTCCCCGGCCCGCGCCGCCTCGACGCCGGCATTCAAGGCCAGAAGGTTGGTCTGGAAGGCAATCTCGTCGATCACCGAGATGATCTGGCTGATCTGCTGCGACGAAACCTCGATTTCGTTCATCGCCGTCACTGCCTGGGAGACGATCTCGCCGCCCTTCGTCGCCTTGCCCCGCGCCTTTTCTGCGGTCTTGCGGGCTTCGCTGGCGCCCTCCGCGGTCTGGTTGACGGCGCTCGACACTTCGCCAAGCGCCGCCACCGTCTCTTCGAGCGAGGCCGCCTGCTGTTCGGTGCGCTGGGCCAGATCGTTCGACGCGACGGTGATTTCGTTGAGGCCGGTCCGGATGGTGCCGACGGCACCGACGACCTGGCCGATCGCCTGTTCCAGTTCCTCGACCGAGGAATTGAACTTTGCCCGGATCGGCTCGAATTCCGGTGCGATCTTGCCGGTCATGCGCACCGTGAGGTCACCAGCCGAGAGCTGATCGAAGCTGTGATCGACGAGGCCCATGAATTCGCGCAGATCTTCGGCCTTGGCGTTTTCCAGATCGGCCTGGCGTTGCTTGGCGGCAAGCTGAGTGGCCCGCGCCTCTTCGGCTTCGGTTTCCAGGCGCTCCTGCTCGATCGCCGCCTCCTTGAAAACCTGAACGGCACCGGCCATTTCGCCGATCTCGTCGCTGCGGTCGCGGGCCGGGATCTCGACGGTCTTGTCGCCAGAGGCAAGACGCCGCATCGCATCAGTCATGCTCCGCACCGGAGTGGCGATCGTCTTCGCCAAAAAGAACGCCATCAGAGCAGCCACAGAGGCGGAGATAATGCCGCCTACGATGATGGTCGTATTCGATAGCGCCACGGCCGAACGCTGCGTCTCGGACCGCACGCCGAGAAGAGAGGCCTCTTCGCGTTCCATGCTATCGAGAAGAGCATTGATCTTATCGATCTCGACTTTACCCGGACGGCTGCCGAGGTAATGATGGGCCTTTTCCTCGCCTTCAGTCGCTACAATTCTTTTCGTCGCGTCGACGACCTTTGCACGCCACTGCGACACCAAGCCGTTCAACTGACTGACACGCGCCTGCTGAACCACATTATCGGACGTCATCTCCGCAAATTTTGCAATTGCTTTCGACGCGTTGGACTTGCCCGTGTCGGCACGCGGCAAGAAGCTGGCGTCATCTGACATAGCATAAGATAAGATCGCCGCCTCTTCATCGATCAGACCTTTTCGGATCTCGTCGATCTCGGAAAGCACCCGATAGGTATGCTCGTTCCACGCCGTCGCGGTGCGGGCCTGTTTCGTGCTGTACATCGAAACCGCACTGACGAGTGCAGTTATCAAGATGACGCTAGCGAATGCCAACCAGAGTTTGGCGGAGATTTTGAGTGATTTCGGCAGCATAAAAAGACATCCAGCACTTAAGATTGAATTCTGAGCATCACGGCAGCGGTTGCGCGAACTCTGCCATGAGTTCTACAGAAATTTCGTTGCGCTTGACTTAACGGAATATAATAACTCTTTATTACAATTCTGTATTGAAATCAGATTACAGGCGATCTAGCAAAAATTCCAAATAATTCTCAATCACATTGGGATTTTAATACTAAAACAACCAAAGGTTATTTCTTCCTTAGCTGATCGCGCAGTCAATACCCCTCCGCCGAACCCGTCTTCGCTGTTATTTCGTGAACATCAACGTCATCATATAAGCCTGCAATCGGAGTGCGACAGTGAGCGCGGCCCCCTACCCCCACACTTCCCTTTCGGAAGATTTTCCATCTCACCGACCTCGATCAGATCGCTGACACCGGCCGTCCCTAAACGGCCGCCGCCACCGTCGGGCTCATGCCACTTTCGCTGCAAATGATGCGGCCGCGATTGTAAGCCTCACTGTCGCAGCGTCAGCCGTCTTTCTTGGTGTCGAGCGCTTCGAGACGTTCCTGCATACGCTGCAGTTGCTCGCGCATCGCCTTCAGATCGTCGTCGCGATGCATTTTGGAGAGGGACGTGTCATCACCGCGCGACGACGTCTCGCCGTCGTAATCGCTCATCGCCCCCGCAACGAACGGATTGAAGACCGTCATCGCCTGCCGAAACATTTCGGTGTTGCGGCGAACCTGCGCTTCCATCAGCTTGATCGGCGCCTGCGCCATGGCGCCCGCCATCTGCTCGCGAAAGGCGTCCTGCTCCTTGGCGAGCGCCGACATCGACTGCTCCAGATAACCGGGGATCACCATCTGCATCTGATCGCCGTAAAACCGGATCAACTGCCGCAGAAAGGCGATCGGCATCAGATTCTGGCCGCCCTTGTTTTCCTGCTCGAAGATGATCTGGGTCAGCACCGAATGGGTGATATCCTCACCAGTCTTGGCGTCCTGGACGACGAATTCCTCGTTATTCTTGACCATCGCGGCCAGATTTTCGAGGGTGACGTAGGTGCTTGTGCCGGTGTTGTAGAGTCGTCTGTTGGCATATTTCTTGATGACCGTCACATCCTCGTTTCTGGCCATAGATGACTCCTTGAACCCGCCGACCGATGGAGAGCGCCGCCCTTTTGTGCGTTCGCTCATGTGCGCCGCATAAATGATAGGCACAACTCGCGACATATTCCAAATCGTTCGACGGTCTTCCCAGGTCATTTCGCATATGCGAGAGATCGAAAGGTCGAAGGACGAAGAGCAAGGACCGGATGACAGTGCCACGAAGCGCCGGACGTCTTGTGCCATGACGCGAGGGCCCTGGCCTCGCCGCTGCGACCGCGCGGCCCGTTCAAACCGCGAATCGGCGCGAGCGGACTTTTCCAGCCACCCTTGCCGTGCCGCGGAGCATCGAGCCGAGACGCGACGGAGCCCCTTTCGTGGGCGCCCAACAACCCTATCTGGAAATCAAACACGCAAAATGCGGAGGGAATGACAATGAGCAACACGCAATCCGTGGTGATTGTGGGCGCGGCGCGAACGCCGGTCGGTTCGTTCAACGGATCGTTTGCACAGGTGCCCGCCCATGAGCTCGGCGCAGCGGCGATCAAGGAAGCGCTGTCGCGCGCCAAAGTCGACCCGGGCGAGGTCGACGAGGTGATCATGGGCCAGATCCTCACCGCCGGCGAGGGCCAGAACCCGGCCCGTCAGGCGGCGATGGGCGCGGGCTGCCCGAAGGAGACCACCGCCTGGGCGCTGAACCAGCTCTGCGGCTCGGGCCTTCGCACCGTCGCCATCGGCATGCAGCAGATCGCGCTCGGCGACGCGAAGGTCATCGTCGCCGGTGGCCAGGAGTCGATGTCGATGGCGCCCCACGCCGCCTATCTCAGAGCCGGCCAGAAGATGGGCGATCTGAAGATGGTCGACACCATGCTGAAGGACGGCTTGATCGACGCCTTCAATGGCTATCACATGGGCAACACCGCCGAGAACGTCGCGCGCCAATGGCAGCTCACCCGCGAGATCCAGGATGAATTCGCGGTGAACAGCCAGAACAAGGCCGAGGCGGCGCAAAAGGCCGGCAAATTCAAAGACGAGATCGTCCCCTTCACCGTCAAGGGCCGCAAGGGCGATACCGTCGTCGACACCGACGAGTATATCAAGCACGGCGTGACCCTTGAGAGCGTCGCCAAGCTCCGCCCGGCCTTCGACAAGGAAGGCTCGGTCACCGCCGCCAACGCATCGGGCATCAATGACGGCGCCGCCGTCACCGTCCTGATGAGCGAGGCAGAGGCCGAAAAGCGCGGACTGACGCCGATGGTGCGGATCGTCTCCTGGGCGACCGCCGGCGTCGATCCGGCGATCATGGGCACCGGCCCGATCCCGGCGTCGAAGAAGGCGCTGGAAAAGGCCGGCTGGTCGGTCGACGACCTCGATCTCGTCGAGGCCAATGAGGCCTTTGCGGCCCAAGCCTGTGCGGTGAACAAGGATCTCGGCTGGAATCCCGACATCGTCAACGTCAATGGCGGCGCCATCGCCATCGGCCATCCGATCGGCGCCTCCGGCAACCGCATCCTCAACACGCTGCTTTTCGAAATGCAGCGCCGCAGCGCCAAGAAGGGCCTTGCCACCCTGTGCATCGGCGGCGGCATGGGTGTCGCCATGTGTTTTGAACGGCTCTGATCCAGCCCGGTCTGAGGCCGTTACAGGAGGCATGTCCCTCGCTCATCACCGGAGCGAGGGATCAATCTTCCGAAAAGTCACCGTGCCGCGCGAGATCGCTGGGGGTCGCGTCGGCGACGGCGAGGCCCTCCCCTGAAAGCCTTCGATGCCAGTGGCATCGCATTTCGCCGGCATCGTCTCGTCGCACGCCATGGTCGGCTCTACAACATCGGCCCGAAAATCGGAGTCGATTTTCGGCAAGGCACGATGCGTCGATTCAAAGGGTTAGATGTGGATTGAATTTGACAGGTGAATCCCAGTTGGGGTCGCCTGTTGAATGAAATGTCAAATTCGAAAAATCCACGAGGATCATAATTTTGGCTCGTGGTCATTGCGATCCCGACATTGGCTGAGCAGTCTCCACACCACGGAACCAAATGTCGGAATCGGACCACTAGCCTTTGCGCCCGCATCTCCCTAGTCTTTGAGAACACACAAGCGTCGTATGGGCATGTTAAGGCGCGACGAAACCAGAACGGGAGGAATTATGGCTCGAACTGCAATCGTAACGGGTGGATCGCGCGGAATCGGCGCCGCCATCGCGAAGGCGCTCAAAGCCGCCGGACACAACGTCGCCGCGACCTATGCCGGCAATGACGAGCGGGCCAACGCATTTCAGGAAGAGACCGGCATTGCGGTCTATAAATGGGACGTCGCCTCCTACGACGCCTGCGTCGAGGGCATCGCCAAGGTCGACGCCGATCTCGGGCCGGTCGACATCCTGGTCAACAATGCCGGCATCACCCGCGACGCGATGTTCCACAAGATGACGCCCGAGCACTGGCAGGCGGTGATCAATACCAATCTCAACGGCCTGTTCAACATGACCCGGCCGGTCTGGGAGGGCATGCGCGCCCGCAGCTTCGGGCGGATCGTCAACATCTCCTCGATCAATGGCCAGAAGGGGCAGATGGGGCAGGCCAACTATTCCGCCGCCAAGGCAGGCGACATCGGCTTCACCAAGGCTTTGGCCCAGGAGGGCGCCCGCAAGAACATCACCGTCAACGCCGTCTGCCCCGGCTATATCAACACCGACATGATGGCGACGATCCCCCAGGACGTCATGGAAAAGCAGATCCTGTCGAACATACCGGTCGGCCGCCTCGGAGAGCCGGACGAGATCGCCCGCTGCGTCGTCTTCCTCACCTCCGACGATGCCGGCTTCATCACCGGCGCGACCCTGACGGCAAACGGCGGTCAGTACCTCGCCTGACGGCCGCAGCAGCAGCCATTGGTCGCCCTGTCCTGAAGCGGCAGGGTGACCCACTGATCCCCCAGAGCCGATTACAGATAGGACGCAGAGCCGTCGAGGATCGACAAGGCCGGGTTGGACGAGGCCGTTGAGCTGCTGTTTTCAACGTCGTACATCGCTAAGAAGCGGTTGATGAAGCGCTCCATATAGTCGGAGTCGCCGAGCTTCGTAATGTCGATCTTCTTTTCGAGCGTGCGCGCCTGAACGTCGATGTTGCTCGACGAGAACTGATCGGGCAGACCAAGTGCGGTCTTGACCACCTGCAGCATCGCCGTGTCGGACAGAAACTCATAGGCCGAGGTCACTTTCGGCGCCGCCCGCTTGAAGTAGAGCGCCAGCCGCACGCCGTTGTTTTCGTCGCCGGCCTCCTCCTCCATCTTCTGGCGGAGATAAAGATCCTGGGTGGAGAGCATGTCCGAGACGCTCTGCACCCGCGCCGAGTCGCGCTTGATCGTGCCGTCCGTGTCGAAGTTGAAGGCGGCGGCAAATTTCAGATAGCGATCGTCCTTATACTTCGCCGCTGCGCTGTTCGGATCGGAAAGATCGCTGGTCAGGATCGCCTTGATGTCGCTGGTGCTGAGCTTCGCGCCGTCGAGATTGTAGGCCTTGAGGGCAAAATTCAGGACATTCGGCTGGTTCAAAAGATCGTTCATCGTGGCGACCTTCGGAATCCCGGTGTTGTACTGCAGAATGCCGCTGGCCGCGTTGAACAGGTCGCTGGTCTTCTGCTGCCGGAACTGCCGCTTCAGATAGTCGTTGACGATGGTCGGATTGCCGTTGGAATCCTGCTTGAGCGAGAGATTGCCATAGGCGTCGACGTCGAAGGCCGCGCGTAATGTCGTATAGGCCTCGACACCGAGGGCATTGACGAAGCTCTTCGGATCGTTCGGGTCACTGGTCAGAACCCGCTGGATGATGCTGGTATCCTGATTGCTGGAGTCGAAGCCGATCGCCTTCATGACATATTTGAAGGCGGTCGAATCGGCGAGCAGCTTATCCACCGTCGAGATCGATCGCATCGCGGAATTGAAGCTCTGCGAGTCCTGCACGGCGGTGGTGACGGCCTTTTTGTCGTCGGCGCTGAGATTGGTGAGATACTGATCGATCGTGGCGCCCTGGGCAGTCTCGCTCTGCACCCTGCGCACATCCGCGACCTTGCCATCGGAGCCGAAATTGAAGGCAGCGGCAAGCCGCAGATAGCGGTCGTCGCCGAGCCGCGCCGCATAGCCTTTCGGATCGGACGGATCGCTGCGCAGCACCTGCATGATGGTCGACTTGTTCTCGGTCGCCGGATCAAGGCCTACCGATTTCAACGCATAATCGTAGACCGTCGCATTGCTCATGAACTGCGTGACGGACTGGATGCTCTTGACGTTCGCCGCATAGAAGGACGCCTTGACCCTGTCGTCCGAGGTGGTGGTGTCGGCGTAGTGATTGAGATAGCCGTCGGTCAGATCCTTGATCTGATCGCTGGTCTGCGCGCTGACGCCGGCATCGAGACTGCCATCGGTGTTGAACTGGAACATCTTGGCGAGGGCGGTGTATTGCTCCTTGCGCGTTTGTTCCGCCGCCGTCGTCTCGGGCATCTTGTTGAGAACACTGTTCGGATCCGACCGGTCGCTGGTCAAAATGTTCCAGACGTAAGCCGGCGACTCGATATTGGGATTGAGGCCGACCGAGCGCAGCGCGGTGTCGAGCAGACGGGAATTCTCGATCAAGTCGTCGGCGCTGGTCACGCCGCCGATCTTCGATTCGTAATAGGAAACCTGCAGCGCCGCGGCCTGGGGTGAGGCTTGCAGACCCTTTTGCTGATAATAGAGATAGGCCGTGCTGTTGGCCTCGGAGGCGCTCTGCACCCCGCCGGCCGGGGCTTGGCCATCGCTGTCGAAGGGCAGCATCGAGGCGAGGATGGTGTAGCGGTCGTCGCCCTGGGCCGACAGCTGATCGGCCTTGTTGGTCGTCAGGACCTCGCGGATGAAGCTTTTCGAAGCGACCGAGGAGTCGATGCCGGCGGCTTCGAGGGCCACTTTGAACAGCGTGTCGTCGGCGAGGAACTGGTCGACCGTCTTCACCCCTTCGATCTTCGCGGTGAAATAGTTGGCATCGGCGGAAATCGCCTGGGCCGCCTTGACCCGATGCTCCGAATAACCGTCGACCATCACCTGCAGCTGCGCATTGCTCTGCGCCGTCGGAGTGGTCGTCTTGGTGGTGTCGGTGAAGCTGAAGGCCTTGGCGAAATCGCGATAGCGCTCATCGGAGAGCTTGTTGGCAAAACTCTCCTTATCGGACAGATCGCTCTCCAGCACTTTGCGGATCAGCGCGCGGGAATCGATCTGATCTTCCAGTCCGTAGGCCGTCATGGCGTAGGAATAGAGCCGATAGTCCTTCATGAAGTCGTCGACCGACTTCACCTTGCCGATATTCTCGCGATAGTAGTCGGCCAGCCGCTTGTTGACCGGATCGGCGGCGAGCCTGTCCAGCACACGCGTCTGATCGCGCGTGTAAAGCTGGTAGGTCGAGAACGTCGAAAGCATGGCCGGCCCGTCGCAGAAAGTGGGTCCGCGCAAGGCACGTGGCGGACGCATGTCGTCGCGCCAAACGCTAGACCCTTATGCTTAACTGCCCGTTAACGGTGTACCGCGATCACTCGGCATGATTGCGCAATCCTTGACGCGACCGATCCGTTTGCGAAAGTCGGTACCGCTTTTCGGTCGGATCAGACGGGCGGCAGCACGACCGGCAGCATTCGCCGCTCGGCGTCAGAGGCGAAGCACAGATCGAGCAGCGTCTGCAGTTTCGCCGCGTGCCGGAAGTCCGGCTCGCCATTCATCCCGGACAAGAGCGCCGCGGCGAAGCGATCAGCATTGCGCGGGGTTGGCGGGCACGTCGCCCGCCTCCAGGTCTGGGTATGGATGTCGGCGCCGAGGCAGACGTCGAGACTGGATTCATTGGTGTTCGACCAGACCTTCAGAGCGCCGGTTGTGCCATGAATGGTGAGATCAAGATCGTTGGCCTTGCCGGTGGCATAGCGACTCATATGGACAACCCCGAGCGCGCCGTTGTCGAACTCCACCGTCATCGCGCAGGAATCGTTGGCGTCGAGCGGATAGGCGCCGATCGCTCCACCCTCGGCCTTGTCGAACGTCTGCAGGCGCGCCTGCAGCGCGGCGATGCCAAGGCCGGTGCCATAGGTCGCAAAATCGAGAATGTGGATGCCGATATCGCCGATCACACCCTTCGATCCATGGGCAGAGGATAGCCGCCAGAGCCAACGCTCGTCGCTCTGCCAATTGCCCCAATGGTGGCCGGTCAACCAGCTCTGCCGGTAGCTCGCCGAGACATGGCGAACGACGCCGATCTCCCCGGCCTCGACCATGCGGCGGGCGAGCTGGATGGCGTGGGCGTTGCGATAGGTGAGGTTGACCATGTTGATCAGCCTCGCGCGCTCCGCCGCCCCGACCATTTCGAAGGCGTCTTCGGCATTGAGCGCCAGCGGCTTTTCGCAAAACACCGCCTTGTTGGCCCGCAAAACCTTCAGCGTCGTCGCCTTGTGCACGGCATCGGGCGTCGCATTGACGACAGCGTCGAATTGTCCCCAGGCAAGCGCCGCGTTGAGATCGGCGAAGGGCTGCGGGATGCCATGAAGATTGGCGAACGCTTGTGCCCGCTCGGCATTGATGTCGCAGGCCGCGACGACTCGGCAGCCAGGGATCGACAGAAACTGTTCGGCATGGCGGTGGGCGATTGATCCGGTGCCGAGGATCATGATCCGCCGGTCGCGGGCCGGGGTAGCAAAGGCCGGATCGGAATTGGCGGCGCTCCTTGTGTCGCTCGCCGCCCTCACCGATAGCCATCCTCACCAGGCTTGTGCAGCGAGCCGCCACGCGGTTTGATCCGCTCCGGGGCCTTGTCGGCGGGCACGTTTGGCGCGGCCGAGACGTCCCTCCAGGCAGAGACGGGATTATAGGCCCAGCGCACGGCGTTGATCAGCACCCGCTGAATATCCGGGTTTTGATAGATCGGATAGGTTTCGTGGCCGGGGCGGAAATAGAAGATCTTGCCGGCTCCGCGCTGATAGGTCAGCCCCGAACGGAACACTTCACCGCCTTCGAACCAGGAAATGAAAACCGTCTCCATCGGCTCGGGAACAAGAAACGGCTCGCCATACATCTCGGCATTCGGCAGTTCGATCGACGGGCCGATGCCCTGAACGATCGGATGCGAGCGGTTGACCGCCCAGAGCCGCTCGCGCTCGCCGGCCTCGCGCCAGCGCAGGGAACAGGGCGTCCCCATCAGCCGCTTGAACGGCTTGGAAAAATGCCCCGAATGCAGGACGATCAGCCCCATGCCCTGGTGCACCCGCTCGGTCACGCGCTCGACGATCGCGTCATCGACGTCGCGGTGCATCTTGTGCCCCCACCACAGGAGCACATCGGTTGCGTCGAGCCGCGCCTGGGGAAGGCCATGCTCGTCCTCGGGCAGGGTCGCGGTCGTGGCTTCGATGTCGTCCTCGCACGACAGGACGCCGGCGATGGTGGCGTGAATGCCGTCCGGATAGAGGTCTCGAACGACATCGTTGTGTCGTTCATGGAAGAACTCGTTCCAAACCAGCGCCCGAATGGCCATGGGGTCATGCCCTCCCAGTGCGTCGACGCCCGCGCCGCCCATCGTCAAGCGACGACTGCCGGGCGCTCGTCACTCGAGTCACAGCTTGAGGTTCAGAGCGTCGCAAGGATGGCGACCGGCAGATCCTGGAACACCCCCGCGACGTCGACCTCTTGCCGCACCTCCAGCGTGCGTTCCGTAAAGATATTGCGCCACGGCCGCTCGGCCAGCCCCGTGCCAAGCGTCACGGTCGTTCCGTCCCAACCGGTCAGGGCCGCGTCGAGGGTCTCCCCGCCGCCAAGCAGCGCCAGGGTCAGGCGCGGCGCGATCACCACGACCGCCCGGCCGCTCTGATCCCGGCGGGCAAAAGCGACGAGATGATCGGCGCGCGGACCCTTGACCTCAAGCGGCAGGTAGTCGGCCGTCGCAAAGAATTCCGGCATGGCGCCGCGGAGCCTCAGGCCACCTGCGAGAATGCGCGCCTTCAAGGCGCCACTGCGCCAATCGGCAAGGCTCTCGACCGTCGTCCGGCCGGCCTCAATCGCCGCCGCCCGGGTCTCGAAATCCACCGGCCGGCGATTGTCCGGATCGACCAGCGAGAAGTCGTGGAACTCGGTGCCCTGATAGATATCCGGCACCCCCGGCGCACAGAGCTTGATCACCGTCTGCGACAAGGAGTTGAGCGCCCCGGCCGCGACATAGGGTTGGGCCGTGCGCCAGAAGGTGGCGATGAAGGAGGCCTCGTCGCCGCCCGCGAGCATCGCCGCGACGAAGGCCGCGAGCGCGGTTTCGTAAGGCTCGGCCGGCGCGGTCCAGCTCGTCCACCGCTTGGCCTCGCGCACCGCCTTTTCGGCATAGGCTGCGAGGCGGTCGGCGATCTCGGCGCGCGCCGCCGCGTCGGACGGATCGAAATCGGCCGGCAGCACACCGAGCAGCGACTGATAGAGCCCCCATTCGGTCTCGGGATCAGGCGATACCAGCCCCGGCTCGATTTCGACGCGGTATTTGCCCAACATGTCGGCAAAGCCGGCGACGCCTTCGGCCCAGCGCTCCGGCGCCTCCGACAGCGTATAGAGCCGCGCCCGCGCATCCTCGCCGCGCTTGGTGTCATGGGTCGAGGTGGCGAGCAGCCCCTCGGGCTGATCCTCGCTGCGGATCGCCATCGCCTCGTGGAAGCGTTCGACGTCGCTGCCGTAGTGATCGGGCTCGCCACCGACTTCGTTGAGCGCGATCAAGCGGTTGTAGCGGTAGAACACCGTATCCTCGACGGCCTTGGCCATCACCGCGCCGGTGGTCTGCTGGAAACGGCGGGTGAAATCCAGCGCACCGGCAATATCCGCCCCATCGTCGAAATCGAGCTTCAGCAGCCGGCCGATGAACTGGATCGGCTCGTCGGCCTCGACCTCGCGGGACGTCATGGCGAGATCGACCGTCTCGTCGATGATCGCGATATCGCGGCGCGGCACGCCGTCGACGGAGACATAGGTGCGATAGACCGGCAGGGCGGCCGCCACCTCGACGATCGCCCGCGCCATGGTGTCCGGCCCGAGATCGCGGGTCGCCAGGCCGCGCGCGGCGACGGACAGCGCCAGATGAGTCAGTGCGGCGAGTTCGCCGGCCAGATTGCGCTGGAAGATCGACCGCTTCTGGCTGCGGATCATCGCCCGCAGATCGGACTCTTCACCGACAAAGGCCTGATAGGCTTCCGTCATGGCGACTTCGCGCCGCGCGTCGACATAAAGGCCGGCAAGCGCGGTGATGAACTCGTAGCCCGTCGTCCCTTCGATTTCCCAGGCGCTGCGCAGCCGCTCGTCGCCGGTGAGGATCTTCTCGACATGGATCGAAGGTGAGCGGCGCACCGACTGGAAGGCCTGACGCAGCTGTTCGAGATACCCTTTCGGATCGGCGAGCCCGTCGACGTGATCGATGCGGATGCCGTCGAGCCGGCGCTCGCGGGCCAGCCGGATGATCAGCTGGTGGGATTCGCGGAACACCCGGCGCGATTCCTGACGGACGCCGATCAGGTCGGCGATTTCGAAGAAGCGGCGATAGGTGAGCTTTTCGCGGGCCGTGCGCCACCAGGCCAGCCGCCACGCCTGGGCCTCGTGCAATTCGTGCAGCGCGTCATGATCGGCATTGAACGCCGCGATCGCCCCATCGAGCGCGACGCAAAAGCCCGGCTCCTGCAAATGCTCGAGAAACCGCTCGGCGAGATCATCGGCCTCGGCCGGCACCGCCACCGAGAACCTTCGCACCAACCGGTCCTTTTCCGGATGGTCGAGCCGGCCGAAGACGAAGCCATAGGTTCTCGGGTCGATCGGCAGCCGATAGCCGGCCGCATCGAAACGAAGGGCTGCGGCCCGCGCATCGAGCCGAACCGACAAGTCGCCGGCGGCCAGCGCCTCGCCATAAGGTTTGCCGAGTACCGGAACCAGAATCTTTTCCGCTTCCCAGGCAATGTCGAAGGTTTGGGCGTAGCGGCTCTCCGAGCCCCAACGCAGCACGTCTTCCCACCAGTGATTGGCGGGGGAAACGCCCATATGGTTGGGGACGAAATCGAGGATCAGGCCGAGATCGGCGGACGAGAGCGCATCGCTCATCCGGGTGAACCCCGCCACCCCGCCAAGGCTCTCGTCGAGGGCATTGTAATCGGTGACGTCGTAGCCGTGGGTCGACCCTTCGGACGCCGCGAAGATCGGCGCGGCATAAAGGTGGCTGACACCGAGCGTCTTGAAATAGGGCGCCAGCTCGGCGGCCGTCGAAAAGTCCATGCCGTCGCGAAACTGCAGGCGATAGGTGGCAACGAGCGAGCGGCTCATGGGGCGATCGGCCTTTCTTCGCGCATGGCGGCGGCAAGCGCCGTGAAGCGGCCGTTCTGCGACAGGTCTTCAAGCATGACCGGCGCCTTGATGCGCCAGTTCGGATATTGGTCGGTGGTCCCCGGCAGGTTCGCCTGTCGGCTGGAGCCGATCATGTCGTCGAGCTGGACGGTGAGAAGCAGCGAGGCGCTCCGCGCCAGGTGCCGGTGGATCGCGACGGCCAAGACATCGGGCAGCGTCCCTGGCATCGGTGCCTCGCCTCGGGCAACGGCGGCAAAACCGTCCGGCAAGGTACCAGACATGACAAGCGCCTGAACCAGCATCCACTTCTCGTGCTCGCGGGAATGACGATCGCGCTCGGTTGCCGCCTCATCCTGTGTGCCGGCGGCAAAACGCAATGTGATGTCGTTGCCGGTCCACCAGCCGGCAAGCGTGGCGAGATCATGGGTGGAAACGCAAGCGAGCGATAAAGGCGGATAGGCCGCCGGTTCGATGAAGCTGCCGTCGTCGCGGCGCTCGAAAGACAGAACCCGGTAGGAGAGCACGTTCGCCGCCGCCATCGCATCACGAAAGCCCGGCGGGACGGTGCCGAGATCCTCGCCGATCACCAGGCAGTGATTGTCTGAGGCAGCGCTTGCCACCGCGTCGACCATGGCGCCGAACTGATAGCGCACATAGCCGCCGCCGGCCGAGCGCGCTGCGTTCGGGATCCACCACAGCCGCGCCAGCCCCATCGCATGATCGATGCGGACCGCGCCGGCATGGCGGGTCAAGGCCGAGAAGGCCTCGAACAATGGCTTGTGGTCCCGTTCGGCGAGCGCTTTCGGCGACAATGGCGCAAGGCCCCAGTCCTGGCCCTGGCTGTTGAACATGTCCGGCGGCGAGCCGACCCGCGCCGCGCCGACCGTCAGGGCCGGATCGGCCCAGGTCTCGGCGCCATCGGGCGCGACGCCGACGGCGAGATCGAGATAAAGGCCGATCGCCATGCCGGCGCCCTTTGCCCGCGCCTGGGCGCTCGCCAGCTGCTCCTCGGCCTCGAACTGCAGCCAGAGATGAAACAGCACGCGCTCGCGATTGTCGGCGGCAAATTGCGCCACCGTCTCGGAGCGACGGTCCTTCAGCGCTTCCGGCCAGCCATGCCAGCCGGCATGACCACCCGTGGCCACCTGATCCTCGGAGATCGCCTCAAACAACGCAAAGCCGGCCACAGCTTCACCGCCCGCATCGATGAAGCGCTGAAACGCCTGCTCGTCTTCGAGGTCGCGCTTGCGCGTTTCGAAAATCTTGTCGAACAACGCGCGCTTCAGCCGACCGACAGCGGAATAATCGACCAGATCACCATCGCCGGTTTCCAAGAGATCCGGGGCCTCGCGCTGCAGCGCGGCGATCGCTTCCGGCCCGCCGTCCATCTTGTCGACCGCGAGATAGAGCGGGTTGAGAAAGCGCCGAGTCGAGGGCGAATAGGGACTGTAGCGCGACGGCTCGGCAAGAAACAGCGCATGCAGCGGATTGACGCCGACGAAGGCAGCGCCGGCCTCCGCGGCGATCGACGCGAGCCGTGCCAGATCCTCGAAATCGCCGATGCCCAGATTGCGGGTAGAGGTCAGCGCATAGAGCTGGCAGGCAACGCCCCAATGGCGGTGGTCGGCAAGCGCGCCGGGCAACGGGCAAGCCTGGCTCGGCGCTTTGGCGGACGTCGCATAGTCGCCGAGAGCCTCACCGTCGGGGTCAACGCCAAGCGCCGCCAGCAGCGCCCGCTTGGCACCGTCGTCGATGCTCTTTTCCTCGCCGAGTTCGGAGATGTAATGCAGCTGAATGCCGTGGCTTTCGGCGAGGCGGTCAAGATGATCGCTCATGATCCCTTTCCGGCAATGAGTTTCTGGCTTTCGAGGCGGAAGACGACGGAGGGGCCGGGCAACACACGCGTCCGCAAGATTTCGTCGGCGCCCTTGGGATGGGCGTGCAGAAGATCGCCGCAACTCAAGTCGCCGGTGACGACGTTGCTCGGGATCGCCCAGGGCTCGTCATCGAGATTGGCGAAGAGATGCAGCACTGCGCCGTCGCGCAAATGCCAGGCGACGACGAAAGCGAGAGTCTCGTCCGAGACGTGATACTCGCCGCCATGCTCCGGCAACGGGCCGGTGAGCAGCGGCACGATCAATCGCTGGCGCTTTTCGAGCAGCCCCCGCACGATCGCCAGCCGCCGCCGATAGGTCGGACGCGTCACCATCGACCAATCGAGCTTGGATGCTTCGAAGGTCGACACGGCGTTGGGGTCGGGGATCAGCTGGCGCGCATCCTCGTCGTGAAAGGCCGCGAATTTCTTGAATTCGGCGCGTCGTCCCTCCCGCACGGCTTCCCCCAGTTCGCCGTCGAAATCGGTGAAAAAGCAGAAGGGATGGGTGTCGCCATATTCCTCGCCCATGAAGATCAGCGGGATCTGCGGCGCCAGCATCAGGATCGCCTGCAGACATTCGACCACCCGGCGCGAGGCGAGATCGGCGAGCCGGTCGCCGAAGGCGCGGTTGCCGATCTGATCGTGGTTCTGCAGGAAGTTGACAAAGGCGGTCGGCGGCAGATGCGCCGAGGAAACGCCGACGTTTCGGCCGCGATAGTCCGAGTGCTCGCCCTGAAAAACGAAGCCGGTGGCGAGCGCCTTGGCCATCTGGGCGACACTCCGGCGTGAATAGTCGGCGTAATAGCCTTCCTCTTCATGGGTCGCGAGGACATGGGCGGTGTGATGGAAGTCGTCGTTCCATTCGCCGGAGACAAGGATCGGCCGGCCGCCGTCGCGCTCGATATGCCAGCTGATGTTGCGATCGTCCTCGCTGGTGATGTGGACGTGGCGATCCGGAAAATGCGCGCGCACCCGCGCCGCGAGCTCCTTCACCAGCGGCGTGTCGGTGGTGTCCTCGATCGAGTCGATCGCGTCGAGGCGCAGCCCGTCGATCCGGTATTCCTCGAGCCAGTAGAGCGCGTTGTCGATCATGAAGTCGCGAACCGGCTGCGCGTCATAGGCGATTGCCGCGCCCCAGGGGGTGTGGATCTCCTCGTGAAAGAATTCCGGCGCATAGGCGCCAAGATAGTTTCCGTCCGGCCCGAAGTGGTTGTAGACAACGTCGAGAAACACCATCAGGCCGCGCTGATGGGCGGCATCGATTAGCCGTTTCAAACCCTCCGCGCCGCCATAGGCCTCGTGCGGGCAGTACAGCAAAACCCCATCATAGCCCCAGCCGCGGCGACCGCCGAATTGCGCGACCGGCAGCAATTCGATCGCCGTGATGCCGGTCTCCTTCAGATAGTCGAGCTTCTCCTCAATGCCCGCAAAGCTGCCGTCAGGCGTGAAGGTTCCGGTGTGGAGTTCGTAAAAAACGGTCTCTTCCCATGGCCGTCCGGTCCAGTCGGCGCTCTGCCAAGTATAGGCCTTCGGATCGACCAATAGCGAGAGCCCATGCACGTCGCCGAATTGGCGGCGCGACGCCGGGTCTGGCACGATAAGGCCGCTATCAAGGCGAAAGCCGTAAGCTTCACCCGGCTTGACCCGATCGGTCGTGGCCCGCCACCAGCCCTCGTCATCGCGCTCCATTGGCCAAAACTCGGACGCTTTGCCGGCCGTGTCGCCGATCGCGAGGTCGATCTGCGGCGCCGACGGCGCCCAGAGGCGAAACTCGGTGCGCCCATCGACAAATCGGGGCCCCCAGCTCGTGTCATATGCAAAGCGATCGGCAGATCGTGCCATAAGATCGGTCCCATTGCGGAAAGCTGATCGTGTTGTCCGGCGCTCGCGCCAGGACGGCGACGGTTTCCCCAAGCGTCGGCCCCGAAGCGTCGGCGGTTTCGTGAACCATAACTAAAGCACGCCGAAAGGCTTCCACCCCGTGGCTGCCGGAAATTTCCTTGCCCGGCTCCGCCAGCGTTGCGTCGACAGACCGGCAACAGCCGCGCAGGCGGCCTGTTCCGCCGGCAGCGATGTGGAATCGGGTCGAGATCGCGCGGCCGCTCGGACCGGCGCTGGACGGCTGCCGACAACGCAGCGCGGGACGCGGTTCAGCGTGCTCCGCGCCGGTACCACGCCGTCACCGGGCTCGCCTCTTCTTCGGCGACCTCGGCCTGCCAAGCGGTCTTCAATATCTCGAAATTGCGGTACAGCGGCCAGCGGTCGTCGTATTGGCTCCGCAGCGCGTCGATGTAGCTGCGCATGATCTCATAATCGGCGATGTAGGATCGCTTGAACCATTGCTTGTAGAAACCTTCGTCGATGACGTCGTTGGCGATGGCGATGGCCACCGCCTCGGCATCATTCGCCAGGTTGTTGATCGCCCGGCTGATCCGAAAGTCTTCCTCATAGGTGAGATCCTGCGGCTTGGCGAAGCGCGACAGGTCCGGCTGGCTGCGATAGGCTCTGATGATGATCGTGCGTGCCGTGATGTAGTCCTCGTCCCAGTTTTTCTGGGAAATGGCACGCCATGTCTCGGTCAGCCTGTTTGTCTCGCGCTGTGCTGCCGAACTTCGCTTGGAGGTATAGATCGCCGCGCCAAACGCGACAGCGGCCGACACCATGACGGTGACAGGGCCGATGACCGGGGAGAGCCTTTTGGCAAGGTCGGGAAATTCGATCGCGAGGACGATCAGACAGACCGAAAAGATACCCAGAACACAAGCGACGAAAAGCACGGCACCCCGAATCGGAGCCCCGACGCCGTTCACCTTTACTTGTCCTTGGGCGGCTCGTCCTTCGGGAACAGCGGCAGGCCACCCCATCCTTCGCGGCTGACCGTCAGCATCGTCCAGTCCTCCAAAATCGGTCGGGTGACACCTCCCGACCCTTCAGCTTTCACCGAATATAGGGTCGAGCAAAGCCGCTTGGTAGCTCTGTGGGCGCGCAACGGCCCAAACGGCCACGTCAGACCGAAGTAATCTCATATCCCCTGCAGATTAACGGAAACGAGTTCGAAGGCAAGTTTGAGATTTCAGGACAGGCTGCGGCGCTGCGTCATCATTGTCCCGCCACCCCGCGCACCAGATCGTGAATGAAGCCGAGCTTGGTCGTCACCGTCTCGGAGATGACAAAGGGATAAAGATCCTGATGACCCATCGAACGGTTGAAGGAGTTGAGCGCCGCCGACAACGCCAGCCAGGCGTCGACGACCTGCCCGATCTCGACATCGCGGGCAAAGACGTCGAAATCGATCGTCGTCGTCAAAAGGCCGGCGTCGCGCACGCGCGGATCGACAACGACGCCCCACCAGTGGCCCGTCTCCAGCGTATCGACGATATGGAGATAATGCGCCCAGGTCTCGGCGAAATCCTCCCAAGCATGGGCGCCGGCGTAGGATGAGACGTATTCGTCCTGCCAGTTCGGTTTCGGGCCGTTCTGATAATGCCGCTGCAGCGCCTCGCCGTAATCCTCGGTGTCGTCGCCGAACATCGCCCGGCAGGCGTCGAGCGCGCCTGGATTGCCGTCGCGCACCAGCCGGTCCCAGTACCAATGGCCGACCTCGTGACGGAAGTGGCCGAGCAGGGTGCGATAGGGCTCGCCCATGGAGGTGCGCCGGCTTTCGCGCTCGGCATCGTCGGCTTCGGCCAGCGCGATGGTGATCAGGCCGCGGTCGTGGCCGGTGATCACATGCGGCTCGCCGGGCGTTTCGGCCAAGACATCAAATCCCAGGCCCTCGTCCGCCTCGTCGCGGGTAAAAAGCGGCAGACCGAACTGCAGCAGCGTGTAGACCATCCGCCGCTTGGCGATCTCCATCTTCTGCCAGCGCACGACATGGTCGGGATCAGCCGGATCGGGAACGGTGACGTTGTGGCGGCAGGCCCGGCAGTAGCTGTCCGCGCTGTCGCCGGGCACCAACCAGTTGCAAACCCCATAGGTGTAGTTGGCGCAGTATTTCCAGGATCCGCCGTCGGAATGGGTGCCGGCGGCGACGAAAATGCCGTCGGCGGGCTCCAGCGCGATCATCCGGTTCGCCTCCGACTCATAGCCGAGGGCGTGATTGCAGCGCTCGCAGACGACGTTTTCGAAAAACACGACCTGTGCACACGAGGTACAGGAAAAAAGCTTCATCTGAGGATCCCGACGGCGCACCCGCGCCAAAAATCGTTGCGCGCATCAATGCTTAGCACCGCCGGCAGTTCCATGCCGTAGCGTCAAAAAATGAAAAAACAACGCCGCAGACACGATCGCGCACGCCTCGCACCGTCATCGCCGCTTGCCGCAACGCCACGGAGCGATAAGCTTCACAGCCAACGAAACGGGACACACGAAAGCGACCATGTCGATTCTTGCCGCGCTCAATCATGTCACCCACTATAAATATGATCGTCCCGTCGCCATCGCTCCCCAGATCATCCGCCTCCGCCCCGCGCCGCATTCACGCACGCGGGTTCCCTCCTACTCGCTGACAGTTACGCCAAAAGAGCATTTCATCAACTGGCAGCAGGATCCGTTCGGCAATTATCTCGCCCGCTTCGTCTTTCCGGAAAAGACCACCGAGTTCCGGATCGAAGTCGATCTTTTGGCCGATATGACGGTCTATAATCCGTTCGACTTCTTCGTCGAGGAAGCGGCACAGGAATGGCCATTCGACTATGATCCCGTCCTGAAGAGCGATCTTGCGGCCTATCTGGCCCCGGAACCTGCCGGGCCGTTGCTGCAGGCGTTCCTGCGCGATCTCGATCGCTCCGAGACCAACACCGTCGACTTCCTCGTCGCGCTCAACCAGGCGCTGGAAAGCCGCATCGACTATCTGGTGCGCATGGAGCCCGGCGTGCAGACGCCGGAAGAGACGCTGGAAAAGGCCTCGGGCTCCTGCCGCGATTCGTCCTGGCTGCTGGTCAACATTCTGCGGCACCTCGGCTTTGCCGCGCGCTTCGTCTCCGGCTATCTGATCCAGCTCAAACCCGACAAGGTGGCGCTCGACGGGCCGGCCGGCACCGCCCACGACTTCACCGATCTGCACGCCTGGGCCGAGGTGTTTCTGCCGGGGGCCGGCTGGATCGGCCTCGACCCGACCTCCGGGCTTTTGACCGGCGAGAGCCACGTGCCGCTGGCGGCGACCCCGCATTATCGTTCGGCCGCACCGATTTCCGGCGCCGTCGACTATGCCGAGGTCGCGTTCGATTTTTCGATGTCGGTGACGCGGATCGAGGAACGGCCGCGCGTCTCCTATCCCTTTTCAGAGGAAAGCTGGCGGGAACTCGATACTCTCGGCGAACGGGTCGACGCCGAGCTGAAGGCCAACGACGTGCGCCTGACCATGGGCGGCGAGCCGACCTTCGTGTCGATCGACGACTTTGAATCGGCCGAGTGGAATTCGGATGCGACCGGCCCGCGAAAGCGTGGTCTGGCCGACGATCTCATCCGCCGCCTGCGGGATCGGTTCGCGCCGGGTGGCTTTCTGCATTACGGCCAGGGCAAGTGGTATCCCGGCGAGACGCTGCCGCGCTGGACCTTCTCGCTCTATTGGCGCAGGGACGGCGCGCCGATCTGGAAGAACCCGGAGATGATTGCGCGGGAAGCCGGCGAGGGCACGATCGGCCCGGCGGAATCCGAGCGCTTCACCCAAGCCGTCGCCAGCGCTCTTGGCGTTGCGAGCGACCATGTCCTGCCGGCTTACGAGGACGCCGCCTATTGGCTGCTGCGCGAGGCGCAACTGCCGGGCAATGTCGAGCCGACGGATTCCAAGCTCGAAGATCGCGAGGAACGGGCTCGCCTCGCCCGGGTGTTCGAGCGCGGCCTGCCGAACCCCACCGGCCACGTTCTGCCGATTCAGGCGTGGCAGGGCCGGGCGCGCGGCGTTCGTTGGTTTTCCGAACGCTGGACCACCCGCCGGCGGGGACTGTTCCTCGTGCCCGGCGACTCCGCCATGGGGTACCGCCTGCCCTTGTCGGCCCTGCCGCATCTTGGCCCGGCCCATTATCCCTTCATTCATCCGGACGATCCGACCCAGCCGTTTCCGCCGCTGCCGCCGCAAAGCCGCCAGCAATGGGGTCGGGTGGAAATGCAGCAGCATCGGGGCGGCACCGGTGGAGTCGGCGGCATCGGCCAGAGCCTCGATGGCGACGGCACGGCCCGCCAGTGGATGGCCCCGTTGGCGCCGCTGCCGGCGGATGGCGGCACCGGCGGCGGCCTGATGGCAAGCTTCGGCTCCTTTGCGCCCAGTTCCGGCGAGATCACCGGCGCGGTGCGCACGGCGCTTTCCATCGAGCCGCGCGACGGCAAGCTCTGCGTCTTCATGCCACCGCTCGAATTCACCGAGGCCTATCTCGATCTCCTCGGGGTGATCGAGGAGATCGCCGAAGCGGAGGGCCTACCGGTTCAGATCGAGGGCTACGCACCCCCGCCCGATCCCCGCCTCGCCGTCATCCGCGTGGCGCCCGATCCCGGCGTCATCGAGGTCAATGTGCATCCGTCGGCCTCCTGGGCGGAAGCCAAAGCGATCACCACCGGTGTCTACGAGGATGCTCGCCAATCGCGGCTCGGCACCGACAAGTTCATGATCGACGGCAAACATGCCGGCACCGGGGGCGGCAATCATGTCGTCGTCGGCGGGGCGACACCGCTCGACTCGCCGTTCCTGCGCCGGCCGGACCTGCTGAAAAGTCTGGTGCTCTATTGGCAACGGCATCCGTCGCTCTCTTACCTGTTCTCCGGCCTGTTCATCGGCCCGACGAGCCAGGCGCCGCGCATCGACGAAGGCCGCCATGATCAGCTCTACGAGCTGGAAATCGCCATGGCCCAAATCACTCGGGACCAGATCTCGACCCCGCCCTGGCTGGTCGACCGGCTGTTCCGCAACCTGTTGATCGACGTCACCGGCAACACCCATCGGGCCGAAATCTGCATCGACAAGCTTTATTCGCCGGACGGGCCGACGGGACGGCTTGGCCTTGTCGAATTCCGCGGCTTCGAGATGCCGCCGGACGCCAAGATGAGTCTGGCCCAACAGCTGCTCATCCGGGCGCTCATCATGAAATTCTGGAAGACCCCGGAAGAGGGCAAGTTCGTGCGCTGGGGCACCAGCCTGCACGATCGCTTCATGCTGCCGGAATTCGTCTGGTCGGACTTCCTCGAGGTGCTGGGCGATCTCAACCGCGCCGGCTATCCGGTGAAGCCCGAATGGTTCGAGGCCCAGGCGGAATTCCGCTTCCCCTTCTGCGGGCGGATCGAACGCGAAGGCGTGACGCTGGAACTGCGCCAGGCGCTGGAGCCCTGGCATGTGATGGGCGAGACCGGAGCAATCGGCGGCACGGTGCGCTTCGTCGATTCCTCCGTCGAGCGGCTGCAGGTCAAGCTCTCCGCCTTCGAGCCGTCCCGCCATGTCGTCACCTGCAACGGCCGCGAAGTGCCGCTGACGATGACCGGCACGGGGCGCGACGCCGTCGCCGGCGTGCGCTTCAAGGCGTGGCAGCCGGCCTCCGGCCTGCATCCGACGATCCCGGCCCATGCGCCGCTCACCCTCGACATCTACGATCGCTGGTCGAAGCGCTCGCTCGGCGGCTGCGTCTATCATGTCGCCCATCCGGGCGGCCGCAACTACGAGACCTTTCCGGTCAACGCCTATGAAGCCGAAGCCCGCCGGCTCGCACGCTTCGAGGCCATCGGCCATACGCCGGGCGCTTACGAGCCGCGGCGCGAGCGGCCCGATCCCTCCTTGCCGATGACGCTGGATCTCAGACGGCCGGCGGGGCTCGCGACAATGTGAGCGGGCGATGGATGTCGAGTGGGACGACGTGAAACGGCAAGCGACGCTGGCCAAGCACGGCGTCGATCTTCTCGTTGCCGCCCGAATCTTTGAAGGGCGGACACTCGACAAGCGAGATGACCGCGCCGATTACGGCGAGATCCGAACCGTGTCGCCGGGGATGGTCGGCGAAGAGTGCTATATCGTCGTTCACACGATGAGACAGGGCCGACTACGCCTCATCACAGCCTGGAAAGGAGGCCTCCGTGACCGGCAGCGATATGCGGCGAGCCTCGCTCGAAGAACTCAAGGCGATGGATGAAGCCGGCGAACTCGCCCATCCAAGCAACAGCCCTGATGGTGAGGATCTCGGCGACAAATTCTGGCAGGATGCCGAATTGCATCCACCGCGAACGACGGCGGTGGTATCCTTGACGCTTAGTCAAAGTACGATTGACTTCTTCAAAGGCCGAGCCAACGATCCCGAGAGCACGATGAGCGACATCCTCGAAGCTTATGTCGCCAGCCATAATTCCTAACGGCAGCTGAAGCCTTCAGACCGCTTTCTCAGCGCTGCGCGTCGTTCCTTTCGATGGCCCGTCTTCTTGATACGCCGAGGGTGCTATAGAGCATGTTGCCGAAACGTTGCATGACGTTTCGGATCACATCATGCGGCTTGCCGAAGACTTGGAGCGCAATGGCCATTCCGGTTCATCGCATTCTGCTCTAGCGGAATTATCACTCTTTCATTGCCCGGATGCCCGTGCCCGTCGAACCCGCCCATCTCCGCCGCTACGCAACCCTCGCCCGCCATTCGCATGACGAGATGATGGCGCCGGATGGCGCGGTTCGGCCGCATTATGCAAGGCTGATGGCGGCGCTGTCGGCGATGGCTCCGCCCGAGTTCGACCGGCGATCGGCGTCGGCCCGGCAGTATCTGTCGGAGGCCGGCGTCTTCCATCAGGTTTATGGTGAGGCGAGCGAGCAGAGCCATGACTGGCCGCTCGGCCATCCCGCCTTGATCATCGACCGGGCGGAATGGACGACACTCTGCGACGGCCTCGTCCAGCGCGCCGGCTTTCTGGAACGATTGCTCGCCGATCTTTACGGCACGCGGCGGATAATCACCGAGGGCATCCTGCCAGGCGTCCTTCTCGGCCAGAATCCGGAGTTTTTCCGCCCCCTCGCTTATCAGGGCCAACTTTCAACGCCGCTCCTGTCCTTCATCGCCATCGATCTTGCCCGCGGTCCCGACGGGCGCTGGTGGGTGCTCGGCGATCGAACCCAAGCGCCGTCCGGCGCCGGTTTCGCACTGGAAAACCGTGTGGCGACGTCGAAGGCATTCCCGGATCTCTCCCGCGCCCTCAATGTCGAGCGGCTGGCCGGATTTTTCCGAAAATTCCGCGAAATGTTGTTCGCGCTCGGCGGACCGGATCGCGCCCGCATCGGGCTGCTCACGCCTGGCCCGCATAACGAAACCTATTACGAACACGCCTATCTCGCCCGCTATCTCGGCTTGTTGCTGCTCGAAGGCGGCGATCTCGTCGTCCATGGCGACCGGGCAGAGGTGAGAACCGTCGACGGCTTTCAGCCGATCGGGGTCCTTTGGCGGCGGCTCGACGCCGATTTTTGCGATCCCCTGGAGCTGTTCGGCGCCTCGCGCATCGGCACCCCGGGCCTGGTGCGCGCGGTGCGTTCCGGCGCGCTGACGCTGGTCAATGCACTTGGCGCCGGCATTTTGGAGACACCGGCCTTTCTCGCCTTTCAAACCGCCCTGGCGCAGGCGCTCATCGGCGAGGAGCTCAAGCTCCCGACGATCGCCACCTGGTGGTGCGGCGATGCCGAGTCCCGCGGCTTCGTTGCCGAAAGTCGCGACAGGCTGCAGCTTGGCCCGGCCTTTCCCGGCCGGGTCGGAGAGCCTGTGCGGCCAGGAGGCCCACGGCAGGACGGAGATGGGCCTATCGGATCGCTTTCGCCTCAGCAGGGCGCACGCCTGATCGGCCGGGAAATCGCGGCGCTGTCGACGACCCCGGTCTATGGTTCGGCCGGGCTGGAGCCTCGCCCGGTGACGCTGCGCACCTTCCTGATGCGCGATGAAGACGGCTGGCACGTCATGCCCGGCGGCTTTGCCCGCGTCGCCGATTCTGCCGACGCGCGCGCGATCTCGATGCAGCAGGGCGGCGGCTCGATCGACGTCTGGATTCCCTCGGACAGTCCCGCCAAACCGGTGTCGCTGCTCGGCCCGCGCAGCGATCGTTTCGCCAGACGCCTGCCGGGCGCCCTGCCCGCCCGCGCCGCAGACAATCTGTTCTGGCTCGGGCGCTATGCCGAACGCTGCGAGAGCGCCACACGGCTCTTGCGTCTTTACGCCGCCCGCAACAGCGAAGGCTGGAGCGAAGGCGAACTCGAAGCGCGTGTCGCCGCAATCCTTGCCGATTACGGCGTCGACGTGCGAGCGCCGCAGCGCGGGCTCTCAACGCTCGCTCGTCAGGCCGCGAACACGGCTTCGCGCATTCGCGAGCGATTCTCGCCGGACGCCTGGCGCACGCTGAAAGCCGTGGTCGACCTGATCCCCCCTCGCGCCGCGCCAGCGAGCGAAGGAGAGCCGGACGTTGTCGCGCTGACGGCTGCCATCCTCACCCATCTTGCCGGCTTCGCGGGCCTTGCCCACGAGAACATGTACCAGTTTACCGGCTGGCGCTTCATGCAGTGCGGCCGGGCTCTGGAACGCGGTCAGGCGACGGCGTCCTGCGTTTCGGCCCTGTTATCCGGCGAAGCGCCCGGTGGTGCATTGGAAGCGCTTTTGACCTTCGCCGATTCCAGCGTCACCTATCGGCGACGCTATTCCGTCGACCTGTCACGGGAGACGGTGATCGACCTCACCGTCCTCGATCCGCTCAATCCGCGTTCCCTGGCTTTCCAGGTCAACTCCCTGACCGAGGTGATTTCAGCCCTGCCAGGCGTTCATCTCGGCGAAACGCCGGATCTCCTGTTGCGTCGCCTCGCCCGGCTGAAAGTCCGTCTGCAGACCGCGGATGCCGGCGAGGTCGATACCGCCTTTGTCGGCCGGGTCGCGAGCGATCTCGGCTTGATCTCCGACCTCGTCACCCGGCGCTATCTCTTGTCGAGCCCGCAAGCCGACACGCCGGATTGGATCGGAGGATCGGTGTGAAATACCAAATTCGCCTCGATGTGAACTATGACTACGCGGCAGCGGTCTCCGACGCCCGCCATATCCTGCGGGTGCGCCCGCGCGAAGATGCCGGCCAAAGCGTCGAGACGGTTAAGACGACGGTCGAGCCGCGGCCGGACGAGATCGCACCCGAGCATGACTTCTTCGATAATCGCGTCGACGCCGTTGCCTTCTTCAGCCCGCACACGGCGCTGGCGGTGCGCATGCAGGCAACGGTGACGATCGATCGCCCGGCGCCGCCGCTGAGCGAAACCCCGTCGCTCGCCGCGCTCACAGAAGCGGCCGCGGCCTCGCGAGCGGTCGACGCGGCGTCTCCGATCCATCATCTCGGCGCGAGCCGCCGGATCGCCGATATGCCCGCGATCGCCACCTATGCATCGGCGATCCTCGGCTCGAGGAGTCGAGCGTCCGGCGAGGCCGTTCTCGCCTTGAACCGGCAGATTCACGAAGATTTCGCCTATGCGCCGGGCACAACCGATGTGGCCACGACGATCGAAGATGCCTTTGCGGCACGCCGCGGCGTCTGCCAGGACTTTGCGCAGGTGATGATCGCCGGGCTGCGCGCCTGCGGCGTGCCGGCCCGTTATGTCAGCGGCTTCTTGCGAACGGATCCACCGGAGGGCCAGCCGCGCCTGGAGGGCGCCGACGCCATGCATGCCTGGGTCGAGGCCTGGCTCGGCGAGCGCTGCGGCTGGGTCGGCTTCGATCCCACCAACGCCGTCGTTGCCGGCAACGACCATATCGTCGTCGCTCTCGGCCGCGATTATGACGACGCTCAGCCGATCGCCGGCGCCTTCATCACGGCCGGTGGCCAGCGCACCCGCCATCGCGCCGACGTGATGCCGATTGATTAACCATAGGTAACAATTGCGGTCCATCCGGACTATCCGGCATCCCGATTGGTTCCAGCGAGCATTTCAGCTTAAACATTTTGGCAGACAAAATCGTCATAAAACATCATCACGCACGGATTGATGGTATTATCGTGGTCAGCAATATTCAGTTGATTTTGCTTCTTGCGATGGGAACCTGCCTGATCGCCGGCGTCGCAATGCTCGCTGAATGGCGGAGCTTTCGCGAACCGGCCGCCGGTTGGTGGGCGATCGGTTTTATGCTGAGCGTCGTTGGGTTGGTCGTCTTTCAGGTGCGCTACGGCTATTCCCTCGACGTCCTCTCGATCGGCGTCTCCAACAGCCTGATCCTCGGCTCCTACAGCGTGATCTGCGCCGGTCTGGCGGTGTTCTGCGGCCGCACGGTCAACCTTCCGGCCGTTTTTCTCCCAAGCTTTGCCTGGATCATCTTCTGGAGTCTGAGCCCGTCGTCTTCAAACTTCGACACGCGGGTGATTGTTGTCTCCGTCATCACGGCGATGATTTCAGCGCTGTCGGCTTGGTACTGTTTCGCCTGCAAATCACACTGGTGGCTGAAGGTTCTCGGCTGGGTCATGGTCATGAGAATGATCGTCTCGGCGGCCCGCGCCTTCTGGTCGGGAGGCCTGTTCGGCCCACTTCTCGGTTCAGAGCGCGCCGTTGGCTTTGAAATGATCTTTATCGAGGGCCTGTGGACCTCCGTGCTCGTCAGCTATCTGATGTTTACGAACCTTCGCCAAAAGCGCGAAAGCTCGCTCATCAAGCTCGCAGAAACCGATTTTTTGACCGGCGCCGACAACCGCCGTTCATTCCAAATCAAAGCTGAACCCGTCCTTGCTCAGACACACGGGGGACGCACGGCAAGCCTCGTGACCCTCGACCTCGACAATTTCAAGCAGATCAACGACAGCCGCGGCCACGCTTTCGGCGACGAGGTTTTGCAGCGCTTTGCCTCGATCGTTCGCCGACACATTGGGCCACAGAATATTTTCGCTCGCACCGGAGGCGAAGAATTCGCCATTCTCCTGCCGGATCAGGACGCAGCGCGATCGACACAAATCGCCGAAAAAATCCGTTCAAGTTTCGAGCGCGAGATGGATGGCTTCGATCTCGGAACCATCGCGGCGACGGTCAGCGTCGGCATCATCACGGTGTCACGCATTCACGCGCTCGACGCGTTGATGCTCCTCGTCGACGAAGCGCTCTATCAGGCAAAGACCAATGGCCGCAACCGCGTCGAGCGCGCGATCGAGCCGGCTGAGACACCGGTCCCCGAAGGTGAAACCGATCGTCCCCGCCTGCAGCTTTCCACCTGAGCGACCGAGGCCGGCGAAAGCGCCGTGCTGCGCGCGTCAGGCAGTCGCGTGATCTCGGTCCGCCCATCCATTCCAACATTCGGCCCGACGTTTCCAGCATTCGGCGTTGTGACAGCCGGCCTATGACGGTCTATTCGTCATGCACCATCACGACCGTCGCCAGCGGCGGCAGCGTCAGCGCGATCGAATAGGGCCGGCCGTGCACCGAATGGTCCTCGGCGATCTTGCCGCCGAGATTGCCGACGTTCGAACCGCCATAGATTTCCGCATCGGTGTTCAGCCGTTCGGTCCAGGTGCCGCTCTTCGAGACGCCAACCCGGTAGTCGTGACGCGGGATCGGCGTGAAATTGGAAATGATCAGCACCTGCCGCCCGTCGCGATCCTTGCGCAGGAAGGCGATCACGCTCTCCTCGACATTGGCCGTATCGACCCATTCGAACCCGGCCGGATCGCAATCGAGCTGATGCAACGCCGGCACCTCGCGGTAGAGCATGTTGAGGTCGCGCACCAGACGCTGCACGCCGGCATGGGGTGGCTGATCGAGGAGATGCCAGTCGAGGGATTGATCGTGGTTCCACTCCGCCTGCTGGGCAAACTCCCCGCCCATGAACAGGAGCTTCTTGCCCGGATGGGTCCACATGAAGCCGAAATAGGCCCTCAGATTGGCGAATTTCTGCCAAGCGTCGCCGGGCATTTTGCCGAGCAGCGAGCCCTTTCCGTAGACCACCTCGTCATGGGAAAGCGGCAGCACGAAGTTTTCCGAATAGGCATAGACCATCCCAAAGGTCATATGGTGGTGGTGATAGCGCCGGTTCACCGGATCCTCCTGCATGTAATGCAGGGTGTCGTGCATCCAGCCCATGTTCCACTTGAAGTGAAAGCCGAGGCCGCCGGCATAGGTCGGCTTGGAGACGTCCGGAAAGGCGGTCGACTCCTCGGCATGAGTGGTCGCTTTCGGGAAGTATTCGCCGATCCGCTCGTTGGCGTCCTTCAGGAAAGCGATCGCCTCGAGATTTTCGCGCCCGCCATGGATGTTCGGCTCCCACTCCCCGTGGTTGCGGGAGTAGTCGAGATAGAGCATTGAGGCGACGGCATCGACGCGCAAGCCGTCGATATGAAACTGGTCGAGCCAATACATGCCATTGGAAACCAGGAAGTTCTTCACCTGCGGCCGGCCGTAATCGTAGATCAGCGTGTTCCAGTCTTTATGGAAACCGCGCCGCGGATCGGGATGCTCATAGATCGCCGTGCCGTCGAAACGCACCAGGCCATGGACGTCGGTCGGGAAATGGCCGGGCACCCAGTCGAGCAGAACGCCGATACCCGCCTGATGCAGCGCGTCGACGAGCCGGGCGAAGGCTTCCGGCGAGCCATAGCGCGAGGTCGGCGCGAACAGGCCGATCGGCTGGTATCCCCAAGAGCCGTAGAAGGGATGCTCGGACACCGGCAGAAACTCGACATGGGTAAAGCCCATGTCCGTCACATAGGGCACCAGCTCGCGGGCCAGCGCGTCGTAGTCGAGTGTCTCGTCACCGGCGCCGCGCCGCCAGGAGCCGAGATGGACTTCGTAGATCGCGATCGGCTTTTCGCGATTTTGCCATTCGGCAGCATGCTCGCGAAAGCTCGCATCCTGCCAGTCGTGCTCGACGAGGCCGTCGACGATCGAGGCGGTGGACGGGGCGGTTTCCTGCCGGAAGCCGATGGGATCGGCCTTCAGCGGCTGGATGTTGCCGTCCGGTCCGATCACCTCGAACTTGTAGACCTCGCCCTTGCCGAGATGCGGCACGAACAGCTCCCAAACGCCGCATTCGTGGCGCTTGCGCATCACCGTCCGGCGACCGTCCCAGGAGTTGAAGTGGCCGACGACGGAGACCCGGCGGGCATGCGGCGCCCAGACCGCGAAGGCGACGCCGGCGGTACCGTTCATGACCGTCGGATGGGCGCCGAGCTTTTCATAAAGGCGATAATGGCTGCCTTCAGCGAGCAGATAGACGTCCTGTTCGCCGAGAATCGGGCCGAAGCGATAGGGATCTTCCTCGTCCCATTCCGCACCGCCGCCATGGCTGTAGCGCATGCGGTAAGGCGCGTGCCCGTCGAGGCGCGGCACATAGCCGGAAAAGAAGCCCTCCGGGCCGAAGGGCTCCAGAATGGCGAGCTCCGTGCCGGCGCCGTCGATCACTTTCGCCGCGTGGGCCCCCGGACGATAGACGCGCACGATCGCTCCGCCCTCGGTGACGAAGCGGCCGAGGATGGCGAAAGGGTCGCCATGGACACCGCGGCCGATTTCCCAGGCCTGATGCCCGTCAGGGCGGTGCTCGATACCGGCAGGAGGCGTGGCGGGAATCAACGTCATTTCAGAACCTGTCGTTTTTCGAGAAGGGCGACGATGCCGCGCAGCGGGATCGACAGCCATGCCGGCCGCATCGCGGCCTCGTAGCGCAGTTCGTAGAACGCCTTCTGCAGGACGAAGAGGTCGAGCAGCTGACGCGTCGGCTCGTTCAGCGGCAGGCCGGCGGCCGCGCTCCAGTGGGTGAGGAAAGCGTCGGTGACCTCGTCGCGCCAGCCGACCGCCATTTCGCGTAGCCGTTCGGCCGTCGCCTCGTCGACGGGGCCGGCACGGTCGCGCGCGGCGAAGGCCGCGTAGTCGAAGGACCGCACCAGACCGGCGACGTCGCGCAGCGGCGAGGTCTTCGCCCGGCGTTCCTCCAGCGTCCGCCCAGGCTCACCCTCGAAGTCGAGGATGACGACATCGTTCTTGGCAACCAGGATCTGGCCAAGGTGATAGTCGCCGTGAATCCGGGTCCGCTGGGCGTCGACCTTCAGGCCGCCGAAGCGGTCGAACCAGGTGAGGATGTCCTTTTCCGCCCCGAGCAGCCGATCGACATTCTCGATCTCGTCGGCCGGCAGATTGGGCCTGGCCTTGGCCAACACCCCCAGCGCATCGGCGGCGTCTTTTTTGGCTTCGTTGACGATCGCCATGTAGCTCTCGTCGTCGAGCAGCTCGGGATCGAAGGCGGCATCGCCGGTCGTTGTCGCCAGCGCGGCATGCATCTCGCCAGTGCGGCGGCCGAGCACCTCGGCCGGGTCGATCTGGATCTGCAGCTTCGGCTCGCTCGGCGATCCGGCCTCCAGAGTCTCGTCGACGCTCGGCTGGGAATAGGCATGATCGCGCAGATAGCGGGCCAGAGCCTCGACGATCACCGTCCAGGCGTCGCCCTGGTTCTGCACTTGTTCGAACAAGGCGGCGATCGCCGTCCGGCTGCCGTCCGGCCGCTGCAGCTCGATCGAGCCGTAGAGCGCCGGCGCGGCCTCGAAATCGGTCTTCTCGGTGAGGAAACGGGTGACTTCGAGTTCCGGCTGGATGCCGTCGCGCAGCCGGCGATAATATTTCAAGATTCCGTCCGAGCCGATGAGCAGCGAGGTGTTCGACTGTTCGCCGGACAGAACCCGGATCGCGTCGGTGTCAACGAGCAGCGTGCGCGCGAGCCCCTCGCGCTCGACGGTCGAGGCCTCGACAACCAGCTCGCCGTCGTCCAGCTCGACATTTATCCCGGCGGCGATCAGCGCAATCATCACCTTGGCGAAATCGGCACTGCGGGTGCCGTCGATCAGCGCACCGATGCGCGGACCCTGCCGGACCTTGGCGATGGTGTAGGGCAGATCCGGATCCTGAGCGTTGAGATGCTGCTCGCCCCAGCGCACCGACAGCGGCAGCAGATAATGCTGATCGTCCTCCTCGGTCTCGAATTTCAACTCGGTGAGGAGATGGCGGCGGCTGTCGGGCGCCGGCGGGCCGAGCACCGTCACGTCGAGCCGGCTCTTGCCCGCCGACTTGCCGGCAAACCAGCGCTGCCCGGCGACATAACTCGGCAGGTCAGCCTTCAATTCGGTGAGGTTGCGTCCGCCGATCGTCGCCTTCAGATCGCCCGGCGCGACAAGGGTCGAGAAGGCCGGCAGCGGCAGCGGCGTCGACGGGTAGCGCTGCTGCGCGGCGCCGCCGTCGGCCAGATCAAACCAGAAGAAGCCATAGGCCGGCAGCGTCAGAACATAAGGGCCGGTCCCGATCGCCGGAAAGGCCGACAGGCCGAGCATCTCGATCGGCACGCAGCCGGCATAATCGGCGAGATCGAGCTCGACCGCCTGGGCCGAGCCCGACAGATTGGCGACGCACAGCACCCGCTCGTCGGCAAATTTGCGCAGATAAACGAGGATCTTGCGGTTCGACGGCAGGAGGAAGGTGATCTCGCCGCGTCCGAACGCCTCCTTGGTCCGGCGCACTTGGATCAGCCGGCGCGTCCAATTGAGCTGCGAGGCCGGATTGTTCGACTGCGCCTCGACGTTCAGCGCCTGATAACCGAAGACCGCATCCTGGATCACCGGCAGATAGAGCCGCTGCGGATCGGCGCGGGAAAAGCCGCCATTGCGGTCGGCCGACCATTGCATCGGCGTGCGCACGCCGTCGCGATCGCCGAGGTAATAGTTGTCGCCCATGCCGATCTCGTCGCCATAATAGACGACAGGAGTTCCGGGCATCGACATCAACAGGGCGTTCAACAGCTCCACCTTACGGCGATCGTTGCCCATCAGCGGCGCGAGCCGACGGCGAATGCCGAGATTGATCCGCGCGCGCGTGTCGGCGGCATAGGTCGACCAGAGATAGTCGCGCTCCTCCTCGGTCACCATTTCCAGCGTGAGCTCGTCATGGTTTCTGAGGAAGATCGCCCATTGGCAGTTGTCCGGAATATCCGGCGTCTGGCGCATGATGTCGGTGATCGGATGCCGGTCTTCCTGCGCCAGCGCCATGTACATGCGCGGCATCAGCGGGAAGTGGAACGCCATGTGGCATTCGTCGCCCTCCCCGAAATAGGGGCGCGTGTCCTCCGGCCACTGATTGGCCTCGGCGAGCAGCATCTTGTCCGGATAATGTTTGTCGAGATCGGCGCGGATGCGCTTCAGGACGTCGTGGGTCTCGGGCAGGTTCTCGTTGTTGGTGCCCTCGCGCTCGACGAGATAGGGGATGGCGTCGAGACGCAGCCCGTCGACGCCCTTGTCGAGCCAGAAATGCATGGTGGAAAGCACTTCCTCCATCACCTTCGGATTGTCGAAGTTGAGGTCCGGCTGGTGCGAATAGAAGCGGTGCCAGAAATATTGCTGGGCGACGGGATCCCAGGTCCAGTTCGAGGTCTCGGTGTCGAGGAAGATGATGCGGGTGAGATCGTAGCCCTTATCGTCGTCGGCCCAGACGTAAAAGTCGCGCTCGGGCGAGCCCTTCGGCGCCTTGCGCGCCGCCTGGAACCAGGGGTGCTGATCCGAGGTATGGTTGATGACCAACTCGGTGATCACCCGCATACCGCGCTTATGGGCTTCGTCGATCAGCCGCTCGACATCCTCGATCGTGCCGTAGGACGGATTGACCGAGCGGTAGTCGGAAATGTCGTAGCCGTCATCGCGCAAGGGTGAGGGATAGAACGGCAAGAGCCAGATCGCGGTGACGCCGAGCTCCTGGATATAGTCGAGCCGCGACAGCAGCCCCGGAAAATCGCCGATCCCGTCGCCGTTGGAATCGACGAAAGTCTTGACGTGGAGCTGGTAGATGATCGCGTCCTTGTACCAGTCGGGAGCGTTGAGATCCGGTCCGGAGGAGGTGTCGGGCGTGACGATGGCGGCAATCTCGTTCATGGAAAATGCGCTTTCGCGGTTCTTAGGTTTTATCGCGTGAGCTTGAAAACGGCGTAGGGCCGGTCGCTGGGGTTCAGCCACCAATGCTGGGTCTTGCCGGTCCAGGCGAAGCTTTCGCCGCCGACCATGTCGGTGGCGCGGATGGTGGCGTCGTCGGGCAGACCGAACTCCCAGAGCGGCACTTCAAAATGGCCGCCCTGATCATGGTGCGGATCGAGATTGACCATGAACAGGAGGTAGGATGCGCGATCCGCGGTCCGCTTGCCGTAATAAAGGATCTGATCGTTCCAGAAGTTGAAGAAGGCGAGATTGCGGAAATCCCTCATCGCCGCCTCGCGTTGGCGCAGCCGATTGAAAAAGGCGATGTCGTCGCGGATATGCCCTTCGGCCGTCCAGTCGAAAGCGCGGATCTCGTATTTTTCCGAGTTCAGATACTCTTCCTTGCCGGGCACCGGCAGGAACTCGCACAGCTCGAAGCCGGAATAGACGCCGTAATTGCCGGCCAGCGTCGCCGCCAGTGCCAAGCGGGTCCGAAAGCCGGGACGGCCGCTGGTCTGCAGATAGAGCGGATTGATGTCCGGCGTGTTGACGAAGAAATTCGGCCGCATGAATTCGGCGCATTCCTCGGTGGTCAGCTCGGTCAGATATTCGGCGAGCTCGAACTTCTCGTTCCTCCAGGTGAAATAGGAATAGGACTGATTGTAGCCGACCTTGGCCAGGCGCTTCATCACCTTCGGTCGGGTGAACGCCTCGGCGAGGAAGATCGCGCCGGGATCGACCTTACGAACCTCGGCGATCATCCATTCCCAGAAGGGAAACGGCTTGGTGTGCGGATTGTCGACACGGAAGATCCGCACGCCCTTGTTCAGCCAGAACAGGACGATGTCGCGCAGTTCATACCAGATCGACGGCAGCGCGCCGCGATAGAAATGGACGTTGACGATGTCCTCGTATTTCTTCGGCGGATTCTCGGCGAATTTGATCGTGCCGTCGGGCCGCCAGTCGAACCACTCGGGATGCGCCTTGATCCACGGATGGTCGGGCGAGCACTGGATAGCGAAATCGATGGCGATTTCGAGCCCGTGCGTCTTGGCTTCCGCAATCAGCCGGGCGAAATCGTCGAACGAGCCGAGCTGCGGGTGCAGCGCGTCGTGGCCGCCATCCTTGGAACCGATGGCATAGGGGCTGCCCGGATCGCTCGGCGCAGGCGTCAGCGAGTTGTTCTTGCCCTTCTTGTTAGTCGAGCCAATCGGGTGAATCGGCGGGAAATAGAGGACATCGAAGCCCATCTCCTGAATGTCGGGCAGCCGTTCGATGACATCGTCGAAGGTGCCGTGACGATCGATGTCGCCCGACTGGGAACGCGGGAAAAGTTCGTACCAGGCGGAAAAACCGGCGCGTTCACGATCGACCCAGACCGGCACGGAGCCGGCATAGCGCGACAGATTGGTGCGCTGGCCGGTCGCTTGAAGCAGCGCCGTTGTCTCGGCCGATTGCATCAGCGCGTACTGGCCGTCGGCATCGCCTTTCTCGGCGAGTTTGGCCAGCTTGTCCGCCAATTTTCCGAGGGCTTTCACGTCCGCTTTGGAGCCGCGACCGGACTGCGCCGCCTTGGCGACGAGCTCACGCGCCTCGGTCAGTTCCAGATCTGTGAGCTTACCGGCATCGCGCTTCTTCTTGGCCTCGTCGCGCCATGAGGCGTCAAGATCGCGCCAAGCGATGATCGAATAACGATAAGGGCCGGGGGCATCGAAACGGACCGTCGCCTGCCAGCGATCGTTTTCGACGAAGTTGAATTTTTCCTCCGCCCACTGTTCCGGGTCGACATCGGCCGGCCCATAGATCAGCGCCGCGTCGATCTTGTCGTGGCCATCACAAAAGATGTCCGCCGAAACCGTCAGCGGCTCGCCCTCCAGTCGTTTGACGGCGAAACGGCCGCAATCGACCTCCGGCTCCACTCCTTCGATCGCGACCCGGTTTTCAGCCAACGCCAAAAGCAGCGCGTCGTCCCCACCGATCTTTGCCTTGGGCGACTTTTTCGGCTTCTTCGCTTGAATATCGACGTCGGCCATGCGCGAACCTTCAAAGACGGGTTTCAGGTCGGATGAAACCACCGCGAGGACACGGCAGCCGTTCAGCATTGACGTTAAGGGATAGGAGGGGGCGGTTGTATGTCCAGTCGCAAACGCAGGAAGCGGCCGGAAGTTCGCGGGTGGGATGGGAAAATCAAGCTTATCCGTCGAAGCCACTGACAATTGATTCCGTATTAGACACAAACAAAAATTGCAGTGAGACATTCTGGGGAGAATGGCTATGGCGAAAAAGTCGTCGGGCGGTGGGAGGGATCGTCGCGACCAAAACCGGTCACCCGCCAGCAGGCCCCCACGCCCAGAGCGAGATACAGGCCCGCTCTCCCCGGCCAAAGAACGAGAAATCATTCACAACATTATTAGGGACGACCAAGGCACCGGCGGCGTTCCGCCCGATCCACGACCACCGACAGATAGCAAATAGATCGCAGGTGCCACTATATGACCTCTATGAGCGATTTAACGGCCATCGAAGGAACCCGGATGCGCGCCATGCGAAACGGCGTGTATCACAGCATGCGCCGGCAATTTTTCGAGCGGTGTGAACGCCTTGCCAATCTGGCTGTCTTGCTCCTTGGCGCGGCGAGTGTCGCCCAAGTCGCCTCCGCAACATTGGGCGGACAGCCGTCCACGCTGGCGATCGGCTTCCTCGTCACATTGGTCGGCGGTCTGCAACTCGTTTTCAATTTCGGCGGCCGCGCCCGCGACCACGCCCTGTTCCAGGCGCGGTTCTATGCGCTTCTGTCAAAAGCCGAACGCAAGACGGACAATCCGGATGAACTCGCAGCCGAAATCGAAAGCGAGATGGCCAGTTTCTATGGTGAAGAGCCGCCGACCTATCATGTTGTCAACGCCATCGCCTACAACGCCGTTCAAAACAGCTTCGGACGCTCTGATAAGGGAGCACTGCTCAAAATCGGTTTCCGGCAGAATCTTTTGAAAAATCTCTGGCCGTTCTCGCTGCACGACCTGAAGACCTTCGACGAGATCGCGCAGGAACAGCGCAACAGCCGCGACCTCGCTTCGGCCTGACGGCTACTGCGCCGATCCGCCGCCTTCGCCCGGTTGCGGCCACGGCGCCTGATCGAGCTTCGGCGCCAGCGTCGCGTGGCCGGCATGGTAGCGGTCGTAGATCTTGCGGCCCATCGCATAAGTCGCGACCGTCGCGCGGTCGTCGCCGAGCACCATCAGGGCAAAAAGCTCTTCGGCCAGCGTCTCGACCCGTGCCATGCGGCGGCGCATCGGCTCGCTGGCGCGGCTGTCGAGGACGACGAGATCGGCCTCCAGCCCGACGGCCAGGCGGCCGACCTTGTCGGCGATCCCGACGGCTGCGGCATTGCCGGCGGTCATCATGTGGAAGGCCTCGAAGGCCGGCCATTTCTGGCCCTTGAGCGCGAGCACTTTGTAGCCTTCGGCCGCCGTCGTCAGCATCGAATAGGAGGTGCCGCCGCCGATATCTGTGGCGATGCCGGTAGTCAGGCCGAGGCGGCGCGAGGCCGCGAGATCATAAAGACCCGAGCCGAGAAAGAGGTTCGATGTCGGACAGAAGATCGCGCTGGCACCCTTGCTGGCGAGCGCCGTACGCTCGCGGTCGGACAGATGGATGCAATGGCCAAACAGCGCCCGCGGCCTGACGAGGCCGTAGTGCTCGTAGACGTCGGTGTAATCCTTCGACCAGGGAAAGGCGTCGGCGACGAAGGCGATCTCACCGTGATTTTCCGACAGATGGGTCTGGATCGGCAGCCCCGGGAACTCCGCCGCGAGCGCGCCGGTCGCTTCGAGCTGCGCCTCGGAGGAGGTCGGCGCAAAGCGCGGCGTGATCGCCACCTCGAGCCGCCCGCGACCGTGCCAGGCGGCGGCCAGCTCTTTCGTCTGCTCATAACCGCTCTCGGCGGTGTCGAGCAGCCCTTGCGGCGCGCCGCGATCCATCATCACCTTGCCGGCGATCATCCTGAGGCCCCGCCGATCGGCCTCGTGGAAAAACGCCTCGGCGCTGATCTGGTGGCTGGTGCAATAGACCGCTGCCGTCGTGGTGCCGTTGGCCGCGAGGGTGTCGAAAAGAAAACGAGACGCCTCCTCGGCGACGCCGGAGTCGCCATAGCGCAGTTCCTCCGGAAAGGTGTATTTCGACAGCCATGCCATCAGCTCGGTGCCGTAGGAGGCGATGACCTGGGTCTGCGGCATGTGCAGATGCGGATCGATGAAGCCCGCCATGACGAGATGCGGGCGATGGTCGACCAGCGGCACTCCCGGCGGCAGCCGGCGGGCCAGCGCCGGGCCTTCGCCGATCTCGACGATCACCCCGTCTTTGACGACAACGATGCCGTCCTCCAGAAACATGACAGCATGCGGCTCGGCTTCGACGGCCGGATCGGCGTCGAAGGACAGGAGTCGTCCGCGAATGGCGAGCGTGCCGGTTCGTGCCGTCATCGTCGTTCCGCCCTCGCCCCGATCATACGCCTCGGCGGCCATCTCTCACAGCCCCTTGCCAAGCCCCGGCGTCTGGCCGTCGGCGAGCCATGTCGCCAGCACCGCGCGCTCGGACGGTTCGAGCCCGGTGACGTTGCCGGGCGGCATGGCATGGCTGCGCACCGCCTGACGCTCGATCAAGGCGGCGTAGTGGACGATCTCGTCCGCCGTTTCGAGCCGGACATTCTTCGGCGCATGGATCATGCCCGGCCAAAGCGGCTCTTTGGCATGGCACATCGAGCAGCGCGCGGCGATGATCGCCTCGGCGTCCTGCAGATGCGGCGAATGGGCGAGCGCATATTGCGGATCGGCGGAAAATTCCCGCTGCGAGGTCGCGCCGGCGTCCGCCCCGCTCCGCCATCCTGGCGCGCCGGACAAGGTGATGACGATGATGAAGAAGATTCCGGCCAGCGGCCAGCACCACCACAGCTTTTCACCCGTCGCATGCATGGTGTTGAAGAAGTGGCGCACGACCGCCCCGATGAGCAGCACCAGGCCGGCGATCACCCAGTTCCACTCCGTCGCGAAGGCGAGCGGATAGTGGTTGGAGAGCATCAGAAAGACCACCGGCAGGGTCAGATAATTGTTGTGCAGCGAGCGCTGCTTGGCGGCCTTGCCGAGGGCGGGATCGGGGCTCTTGCCGGCCTTGAGGTCAGCGACGACGATCTTCTGATTGGGAATGATGATGAAAAAGACATTGGCCGACATGATCGTCGCGATCAGCGCGCCGGTGTGGAGCATCGCCCCGCGGCCGGAAAACACCTGATCGAAGAGGAAACTCGACGCGACGACAAAGACGAACAAGACGGCGAGCAGTGCGGTGTCATTCGCCCTCAGCCGCGACTTGCAGAGGAGGTCATAGACGATCCAGCCGAGAGCAAGACCGGCAATGCCGATCAGCACGGCCCCCCAGGCCGGCAGATCAACCTTTTCCGGGCTGATCAGATAGAGCGCCGGATGCAGGTAATAGAGCAGGAACAGCAGAGCGAAGCCGGAGAGCCAGGTGGAATAGCTTTCCCATTTGAACCAGGTCAGCTCGTCCGGCATTTCCTCCGGCGCGACGGTGTATTTCTGCATGTGATAGAAGCCGCCGCCATGGACCTGCCAGGCGTCGCCGGCCACGCCCTCCGGCAGCACCCGCCGCTTGCGCAGACCAAGATCGAGGGCGATGAAATAAAAGGACGAACCGATCCAGGCGATCGCCGTGACCACATGGATCCAGCGCACGGCCAATTGCAGCCACTCGGAAAGATAGGTCCACATCGCTCGTCCAACATTCTGGAATGACAGTTCCGCTCGCCGCGCCCGCCGCGCTCGCCGACTGCGGCGGCGGGATCGTCGCTATGCATCCCCAGCACCGGCCAAGGATGCCGCTCTCGGGGGGTGAGACCCGCGTCGTGCCCCCCCGCTCGCGCTCTGCGCCCTCGCTGACGCGCGAGCAGGAACGTCTCGGCCTTCGGAGCGCTGGCAGCAAGGGCGGCCTGTCCGGGCGCTGAGGATCCCGAGACCGGCCGCCCCCGTCGCCTCAGCTCTTCACGCCGTCGACGTACCAGTCGAGCTTCAACAGCTCCTCATCGGGGATCTTCTGCCCGGCGGACACCTTCTCCTTGCCGGACTGATCCTTGATCGGGCCGGTGAAGACGTCGTAGCTGCCGTCCTTGGTGCCGTCGATGATCTTCTGGGCGGCCTTCTGAACGTCCTCGGGCATCTTATTGTTGAACGGCGCCATCTCGACTTCGCCGTCCTTCATGCCGAGCCAGACATTGTCGGCTTCCCAGGTGCCGTCATGCACCGCCTGCACCCGGCGGGTGTAATAGGGGCACCAGTTGTCGACGATCGCCGTCATATGGGCGTTCGGCGCGAAGCTCTCCATGTTCCAGGCCTGACCGAAAGCGATCGCACCGGCCTTTTCGGCCGCCTGCAGCGGCGCCGGCGAGTCGGTGTGCTGGGTGATCACGTCGGCGCCCTGGTCGAGCAGCGCCTTGGCGGCATCGGCCTCTTTGGCCGGATCATACCAGGAGTTCACCCAGACGACCTGGGTCTGGAACTTCGGATTGACCTTCTGGGCGGCGAGCTGGAAGGCGTCGATGCCCATTACCACCTCGGGGATCGGGAAGGAGGCGACATAGCCCGCCTTGCCGGTCTTCGACATCATGCCGGCAATGGTGCCCAGCACCGCCCGCCCCTCATAGAAGCGCGAGTTGTAAAGGCCCATATTCTTGTTGCCGCCGGTCGTGTAGCCGGTGGCATGCTCGAACTTCACCTTAGGGAACTGCTTGGCGACCTTGATCGTCGGGTTCATGAAGCCGAAGGAGGTGGCGAAGATGATATCGTTGCCATCCTGGGCGAGCTGACGAAGCACCCGCTCGGCGTCCGGCCCCTCGGCGACGTTCTCGACATAGGTGGTTTTCACCATGTCGCCGAGCTTCTTTTCCATGCATTTGCGGGCCTGATCATGCGCATAGGTCCAGCCAAAATCGCCGACCGGGCCGACATAGAGGAAGGCGGCCTTGACCGGCCCGTCCTTCTTGGCGTCCTCGGCCATCGCGGCAAACGGCGTCGTTCCGATGGCCAGACCTGCGGCACCCACAGCACCGGCGGCCAGAAGTTTGCGTCGTGTCGTATCGAACATGAAGAAATCTCCTGTGCGTTTGTTTAAGGGTCAGGCCGTCGCCCGGAACGGCTTGCCGAGACAGGCCGGAGCGTTGGTGCCGCCACGCTTGGCGGCGGAGATGACGGCCAGGACGACGATCGTCGCGATGTAGGGAAGCGCCGCGAGGAATTCCGGCGCCAGGATATTGAAGCCAGCGGCCTTGGCCTGAAGTTCCATGGTGATGACGAGGCCGAAGAGATAGGCGCCGGCCAGCATGCGGCCCGGCCGCCACGAGGCAAAGACCACGAGCGCGATGGCGATCCAGCCCCGGCCGGCGGTCAGGCGTTCCGCCCACATCGGCGTCAGGACCAGCGAATAATAGCAGCCGGCGAGCCCCGCCATCGCCCCCCCAAAGAGCACCGCGAGATAGCGCACCAGCAGCACCGGATAGCCGATCGCGTGGGCCGCGCTGTCAGACTCGCCGACCGCGCGCAGGATCAGCCCGGCGCGGGTGCGATTGAGAAACCAGAACACCGCCACGGTCAAAATCAGGCTGAAATAGACCAGCGGCGAATGGCCGAAGATCAGCCGCAACAGCGGCGTATCGGTCAAAGCGTGGGGAAACAACAGGCCGAGCGTCGGCGTGGTGATCCCGACGAAGGGCGCGCCGATCAGCGCCGAGACGCCGGTGCCGAAGATCGTCAAGGCCAAGCCGGTGGCGACCTGATTGGCCATTAGCGTCAACACCAGAAAGGCGAAGATCAGCGCGGCCGCCGCCGCCGCAAGCATTGCGGCGACGAGACCGATCACTGGATAGCCGGTGGTGGTCGCGACGGCGAAGCCGGTCACCGCGCCGATCAGCATCATGCCCTCGACGCCGAGATTGAGAACCCCCGACTTTTCGACGACGAGCTCACCGAGGCCGGCGATCAGGAGCGGCGTCGCCGCGCCCGCAATGGTCATCAAGATGGCGACGAGAAGATCGAAATTCATGCCGTCACCGCCTTGCTCTCGCCGGGCTTGGCTTCACCGCTGGAAGACCGCGGCTCAGCGACCGGGGCCGAGCGACCTGAGACCACGCGGTAGCGGACCAGGATGTCCGTCGCCAGCAGGAAGAACAGCATCATCGCCTGAAACACGCCGGTCGCCGCCGACGGCAGGCCGATCGTCGTCTGCGCGCTCTCGCCGCCGACATAGGTGAGCGCCAGGACCAAACCGGCGACGACGATGCCGAGCGGGTTCAGCCGGCCGAGAAAGGCGACGATGATGGCCGTGTAACCGTAGCCGGTCGGAAATTGCGGCACCATCTGGCCGAACGGCCCCGAAGCTTCGACGATGCCGGCCAGACCGGCGAGCCCGCCACCGGCGAGCATGGCGATCCACACCGTCGAAGCCGCGCCGAAGCCACCGAACGCCGCCGCCTTCGGCGCCAGCCCCTCCACCTGCATCTGGAAGCCGGTGATCGTCCGCGTCATCACGCCGAAGGCAGTCAGCGCGATGGCGAAGGCGAGCGGAATGCCGAGATGGATGAGCGTCCCCGGCACCACGATCGGCAGGGTCTGATCGCTGGAAAACATCGCCGTTTGGGGGAAGTTGAACCCCATCGGATCCTTCCAGGGCCCCCGCATCAGATAATAGAGGAGCTGGATCGCGACATAGTTGAGCATCAGGCTGGAGAGGATTTCGTTGACCCCGAGTTTGGTCTTGAGAAGCGCCGGGATCGCCGCCCAGACCATGCCGCCGAGAACGCCGCAGACGAGCATGACGGGCAGGATCCAGCCGCCGCTCATGTTCAAGGTCGCGAGCGCGACGCCGGTCCCGGCCAGACCGCCCAGAACGTATTGGCCTTCGGCGCCGATGTTCCAGACATTGGCGCGAAAGCCGATCGCAAGCCCCGTCGCGATCATCACCAGCGGCGAGGCCTTCACCAGAAGATCCTGCCAGCGATAGGGATTGAACAACGGCTTGACGAAAATCTCGTTGACCGCCGCAAGACCGTCATGGCCGAGCAGCGTGAACAGCAACGCGCCGGCGAAAAGGGTCAGCGCGACGGCGATGACCGGCGCGGCGATGGCCATGGCGCGGCTCTGCTGGCGGCGCGGCTCAAGCTTGACAAGGCTCACGCGCTGATCTCCGCGGCGAAAGCTTTGGCCGCCGGGCGAATTGGGGCGTCGCCCTCGGGACTGGCGCCGTGGATACCGCCCATCAGCAAGCCGACGCGCTCGATCGAGATGCCCTTGACGTCCATCGGCTCCGACAAGCGGCCCTCATTGATCACCGCAAGGCGATCGCAAAGTTCGAGCAATTCGTCGAGATCCTGACTGACGACGACGACGCAGGCGCCCTTGGCCACCAGGTCGATCATCGCCTGACGAATGAAGCCCGCCGCGCCCGCGTCGACCCCCCAGGTCGGCTGCGAAACGACGAGGACCGAAGGGTTCTGCATGATCTCCCGACCCATGACGTATTTCTGCAGGTTGCCGCCGGAAAGGCTGCCGGCGGCCGCGCCCGGCCCGGTCGCCTTGACCGAAAAGGCTTCGATCACCTTCGCCGCATAATTTTTTGCCGCCCGCGATCGGATCAGGCCGCCAGACGACAGGCCCATCCGGTTTCGCGCCGACAATAGCGCGTTTTCGGCGAGCGTCATGCCCGGCACCGCGGCATGGCCGTTGCGCTCTTCCGGCGCGCTCGCCAAGCCCGCCCGTCGCCGCGCGCCGACCGAGGCATGGACAAGTTCCTCGCCGTCAAGCGTGAGCGAACCGGAAACGCCCGCCTGCCGCTCGCCCGAAAGAACCGCGAGAAGCTCGTTCTGGCCGTTACCGGCGACCCCGGCGATCCCGAAAATCTCGCCGGAGCGAACCGAAAAGGAGACGTCCTTCAAACTCGTTCCGAAGGGCGGCTCGCCCGGCGCCGACAACGCGTTCACGACGAATCGCGCCTCGCCATAGGTGCAATCGGTCTTGTCCGAGAGGTCTTTGAGGCTTCCCCCGATCATCAATTCGGCCATCGACCGGGCCGATTCGTCGCGCGGATCGCAGCTTGCCACCACCTTGCCTCCGCGCATGATCGTCGCCGACTGGCAGAGCGCTTTGATCTCGTGCAGCTTGTGGGAGATGTAGAGGATCGAGCAGCCTTCGTCGGCCAGCCGCCGCAAGGTAGTAAACAGCTGCTCCACCTCCTGCGGCGTCAGCACCGAGGTCGGCTCGTCCATGATCAGCAGCGACGGATTTTGCAAAAGCGCCCGGACGATCTCGATGCGCTGGCGCTCGCCGACCGACAGGGTGTGCACATGCCGATGCGGATCGAGCGCAAGGCCGTAGGACTCCAGCACGGCCCGCACCCGCGCTTCAAGTTCGCGGCGCGGCGGCGGATTATCCATGCCGAGCGCGATATTCTCCAGCACCGTCATCGCCTCGAACAGCGAGAAGTGCTGGAACACCATGCCGATGCCGAGAGCGCGGGCCTCGCGCGGCGAGCCGATCCGAACCGGCTGTCCATCGAAGACGATCTGCCCGTCGTCAGCCGCCTGCACGCCGTAGATGATTTTCACGAGAGTCGATTTGCCGGCGCCGTTCTCGCCAAGCAAAGCATGGATCGCACCCGCCGGAACCGCAAAGGAAACGCGATCATTGGCCACGACACCGGGAAATCGCTTGGAGATGTCTTTCAACGCCAAGCGAGGCACCTGCGCCGCTTTTGCTGCCATCGACTTTCGCCTCCCCGACTGGCTCACTCAACGGTAGTATGGCATTCGAAACCGCCTCCTGCCAAGCTTCTCGGCAGGGATTCTTCCTGACGATTTAACAGGCAGATCGCCAATTCCGCCGCTGTCAACGCGGCGATGACGGAGGGCCGCTTATCGCGCAAGCGCGATCCGCCGATCGGCAGAATCAAGCGCTCCACATCGCCCGGGCGGCCATCCGCCGCCAGATGGCGGCGAAAGCGCTCGCGCTTCGTCGCAGAGCCGATCATCCCGACATAGGCGACGTCGGATCTGGCAAGTGCCGCAGCGGCAATCAGAAAATCCAGCCCATGATCGTGGGTCATCACCACATAGGCCGCTCCGGCCGGCGCTTCGGCCACGAGCGTCTCGGGCATCGCTGCCGCAACGCACCGCACCGCATCCGACAGACCGCCCAAGGTATCGGGCCGCGTGTCGACCAGGGTGACGGCAAGCGGCAACGGCGCCAAAGCATTGGCGAGCGCCCGGCCGGTATGGCCGGCGCCGAAGATCAGAACGGCGGGACGCTGCATGCGGCACCGATGCTCTTCGCGGTCGAGCGCGGCGACAAGGGCGTCGTCGAGCCAGCGGAACGACAGCTCGACGCGCCCGCCGCAGCACTGGCCGATCTCAGGCCCCAGCGGCACGCTGCGCCGGGCCATCGTCTCACCGGCGATCAGCATCGTGCGGGCGGTGTCGATCGCGTCGAACTCCAGCCGCCCTCCGCCGATGGTGCCACTCACCGTCGCTGCCGAAACCCGCATCGCAGCGCCCGCCTCGCGCGGCGTCGAGCCCAGCGCCGTCTCGACGGTGACGAGAATGGTGGGGGACTTGCTCAAGTCACGGCTCACGGTTCTCCCGCACCGCCTCCACCGCCTGCAAGACCCGCTCCGGGGTCGCCGGGGCATCGAGACGCGGGAAGGCGCGGCCGTCGCCGGCGGCGATGACCGCGTCGGTGAGCGCTGAAAACACCGAGATCGCCAGCATGAAGGGCGGCTCGCCGACCGCTTTGGAGCGATAGACGGTGGCGGCGCGGTTCTTGCCCTTCTCCCAGATCGTGATGCGGAAATCGTCCGGGCGGTCGTTGGCGGTCGGAATTTTGTAGGTCGAGGGTGCGTGGGTGCGCAGCCTGCCCTTATCGTCCCACCACAATTCCTCCGTGGTCAGCCAACCCATGCCTTGAATGAAGCCGCCCTCGATCTGCCCCATGTCGATCGCCGGATTCAGCGACTGGCCGACATCGTGCAGAATGTCGGCACGAAGCAGCCGATATTCGCCGGTCAAGGTGTCGATCACGACCTCAGAACAGGCCGCCCCATAGGCGAAATAATAGAACGGCCGACCGGAAGCCGCCTCGCGGTCGTAATCGATGTCCGGGGTTGCGTAAAACCCTGTCGACGACAGCGACACGCGGGCAAGATAGGCCTCGCCGACGAGATCGCAAAACCGCTTCTCCATATTGCCGATGCGCACCCGATTGGCGGCAAAGACCACCTGATCGCGCGGCACGTGGTAGCGGCTGGCGGCATAGTCGATCAGCCGGTCCTTGATGGTGCGCGCAGCCGCTTGCGCCGCCATGCCGTTGAGGTCGGAGCCGGACGAGGCGGCCGTGGCCGAGGTGTTCGGCACCTTGGCGGTGGTCGTTGCGGTGATCTTCACCCGATCCAGATCGATCTGGAACTCTTCGGCGACGACCTGCGCCACCTTGACGAACAGCCCCTGCCCCATCTCGGTGCCGCCGTGATTGAGGTGAACCGACCCGTCCTTATAGACATGGACGAGCGCGCCGGCCTGGTTGAGATGGGTGGTGGTGAAGGAGATGCCGAATTTGACCGGCGTCAGCGCCAGCCCCTTCTTCAACACCGCGCTCTGCTGATTGAAAGCGCGCACCGCCGCGCGGCGGGCTCGGTAATCGGCGGTCGACTCCAGCTCGTCGACGATCGCGGCGATGACGCAGTCGGTCACCGGCATATGATAGGGCGTCACAGCGGCCAGTTCGTCGGGCGCCGGATAAAAGTTGCGCTTGCGCACGTCGAGCGGATCAAGCCCGGTCACAAAGGCGATTTCGTCCAGCGCCCGCTCGATGCCGACCATGCCCTGCGGCCCGCCGAACCCGCGAAAGGCGGTGTTGGAGACGGTGTGCGTCTTCAGCCGCCGTGAATGAATCCGCGCCGCCTTGAGATCGTAGGCGTTGTCGGCATGAAACATCGCCCGATCGGCGATCGCCGCCGACAGATCCGACGAATACCCGCAGCGCACGGCATGGGCGAAGTCGGCGGCAAGGATCGTCCCATCCTGACCAAAGCCGAGATCGTAGTCGATCCGCAGCTCATGCCGCTTGCCGGTCATCTCCATGTCGTCGTCGCGATCGAGCCGACATTTCGCCGGCCGGCCGGTCTTTGTGGCGGCCAGAGCGGCGACGCAGGCGAACAGCGCCGGCTGACTCTCCTTGCCACCGAACCCGCCGCCCATGCGCCGCAGCTCCACCGTCACCGCGTGATCGGGAAGCCCCAGCATCTTTGCCACATTGTGCTGCACCTCCGAAGGATGCTGGGTCGAGGATCGGATGACGATGTCGCCATCTTCCTGAGGAATGGCGACGGCGATCTGGCCTTCGAGATAAAAGTGATCCTGGCCGCCGACCTCGACCCGGCTCTTGACCCGCCGCGGCGCGCCGGACAGCGCCCCAGCGGCATCACCGAGCGTCACCTCATAGGCCGGCAGAAGATCCCCGCCAGCCGCATCGGCTGCCGCGAGCGCCTCGTCGATCGAGATCGCGGCGGGACGATCGACATAGTCGATTTCAGCAAGAACCGCCGCGCGGCGCGCTTGACGTTCGCTCTCGGCGGCAACGGCAAAGAGCGGCTGGCCGACATATTGGACCACCGCGCCGCCGCCGGTCATCGGCGGAAAGATCGGATCGTCGCCGAAGACCGGCGAATAGTCGTTTTCGCCGGGAATATCGGCCGCCGTCAGCACGGCGACGACGCCGGGCGCCTGTTCGACGGCGGTAAGGTCCATCCGGGTGATGCATGCATGCGCCCGCTTGGACATGGCAATAAAGACCTGCAGCGTGCCCGGCAGTTCCGGCTCGTCGTCGGTGTAGCGGGCCGCGCCCGAGACATGCCGGGCGGCGCTGTCATGGGCCATGGGCATTGCCACACCACCGGCAATCCGCGCCTCACGGCCTGGCGGCCGCTCGTCGAGCTCTGCAAGGCTGGGCGCTCCGGCGCCGCTGCGATCCTGGATGCGCGTCTCGTCCATCACGCCACCTCGCCGATCGATGCAGCCGCGGCGATTCGGCCGCATACCTTGCCATCCAATTCGAGCTGAAAGCGCTTCAAGAGATTTTGCGCGGTCTTGAGGCGATAGGCGCTGGAGGCGCGCATGTCGCTGAGCGGCGTAAAATCCATCACCAGGGCGTCCATGGCCGCCGCCGCCGCCGCGTCATCAAACGGGCGACCGATCAGCGCCGCCTCAGCGGCTGCGGCGCGTTTCGGCGTCCCCGCCATGCCACCGAAGGCAAGTCGGGCATCGGTGACGCGGCTGCCTTCAAAGGTCAGGCGGAACGCCGCCATGACTGCCGAAATGTCGGAATCAAAGCGCTTGGAAATCTTGTGGGCGAAGAATTTTTGGTTTTCGCCGAGCCGCGGCACCTCGACGGCGGCGACGAACTCGCCCGGCCGGCGATCCTGCCACCCATAATCGACGAAAAAGTCCTCCAGCGGGACGACCCGCAGATCATCGCCCTGGCGCAGAAACAGCCGGCTGCCGAGGGCGATGAAACAGGGCGGCAGGTCGCCGATCGGCGAGCCATTGGCGATGTTGCCGCCGATCGTGCCGGCATTACGGATCTGGGCGCCGGCAAAGCGCCGCAGCATCTCCGCCAGATCGGGATGGATTTCCGCCAGCACGCGCTGGGCTTGGCGATGGGTGATCGCGGCGCCGAAATAGACCCGGCCCGCGGCCTCCTCGATCACCTGCAGATCGCGGACATGGCTGACATCGATCAGCAAGGGCAAATCGCGGTCTTGCTTGGTCACCCAGAGGCCGACATCGGTTGCGCCGGCAACCAAAACAGCATCGGGATGGGCCGCGTATGTATCGGCGAGCTCGTCGACACTGGTCGGCGCGAACCAGCGCTCACCTTTCGCTTCATAGGCAAAGACGCCCTCGCCTTCGAGCCCCATCAAGCGCTCGGCGAGAGCCGCGTCCGCCCCGCTCGTGTCCGGCACTGGCTCACCCGCCAGCTCCATCCCGGCCTCGACGATCGGTCCATAGCCGGTGCAGCGGCACAGATTGCCGGCGATCAGATCCTTCACCGACTGGCGATCGCCGAGCGCGCCCGTCAGCCAGCCGGCATGAAGCTGCATGACGAAACCCGGCGTGCAAAAGCCGCACTGGCTGGCATGCTTGTCCACCATCGCCCGCTGCAACGGCGTCGGCCCGTCGCGGCCGATATGCTCCACCGTCTCGATCGCCCGCCCGTTCATCGCCGGCAGAAACTGGATACAGGCATTGACCGAGCGACGCATCAGGCCGTCCGCACCGCCCGGCTCGGCAATCAACACCGTGCAAGCGCCGCAATCGCCCTCGGCACAGCCTTCCTTGGTGCCGGTCAAACGCGCGGCTCCCCTCAGATAATCGAGCAGCGTCGTCGTCGGCCTGACGTCAGCGACCGTGCGCTCCTCGCCATTCAGGATGAAGCGGATCGGCCGTGTTTGCGGAAGCCGTGCGTCGTTCATCAGCTGCCCCGATAGGTCGAGTAGGCGTAGGGGGAAATCAGCAACGGCACATGATAATGCGCCGGCACAGCGATGCCGAAGCGAATCGGCACCACGTCGAGAAAGGCCGGCTCGGGCAGCGCGACCCCCAGCTCGCGAAAATAGTCGGCGACGTGGAACGTCAGGCTGTAGTGTCCCGGCCGCAGTTCGGCGCCGGCCAGCAGCGGGGCATCGGCCCGCCCGTCGCCATTGGTCGCGACGACCTTCAGCGCCACCGTCTCGCTCGCGTCGTGCCGGGCAAGCGCGATGCGCATCCCCGCCGCCGGGCGCCCATGCATCGTGTCGAGCACATGGGTCGTCAGTTTAGCCGAATTTTCCGCTATCATTCAGGCCCGTCCACCGCTTTTTTGACCATCTGGTCAAGCAATGTGCAACGCGCGCGCGACCGGATGCAAGGCCCGGCCAGACGCAACGGCAGATCGGCGTTCATGCCCTGAAACGAAAGGACGCTTCTAACGAGAGGACGCGGCCGGGCCTTGGCGCCTTGTTTCGCCGACGCCGGTCGGCGCTATCGCGACGATCGCCGTGGCCGGATCAGCCCCTCTTGCGCCACGGATGCGACAAGCATGCCATCCAGGGTGTAGAGAGAACCGCGCGTCAAACCCCGCCCGGCAGACGACGAGGGCGAGTCCTGGCTGTAAAGCATCCACTGCGAAACCTTCGCCGGGCGATGAAACCACATGGCGTGATCAAGGCTCGCGGCCTGCACGTTTTCGTCGAAGACGGAAAGACCGTGCGCAAAGAGGGCTGTATCGAGCAAGGTCATGTCGGACAGATAGGCCAAGACAACCGCATTGCGGACCGGGTCGTCCCCGACATCCTCTCGGCAGCGCACCCAGATGTGCTGAAACGGCTCCAGCTTCTTGCCCGAAATGTAGTGGTCGAGCATCACGGGCCGAAACTCGATCGGGCGCGGACGTTTCCAGTAAGCCTGCACCGCCGCCGGCGCGTTTTTCAAAATCGTCTTTTCCAGCGCCTTGCCATCGGGCAATTCATCCGGCTTCGGGATGTCGGGCATGGCGATCTGGTGCTCAAAGCCCTCCTCGTTTTTCTGGAAGGAGGCCGAGAGCGAAAAGATCGCCGCGCCATGCTGCAAAGCGACCACCCGCCGGGTGGTGAAGGAGCCACCGTCGCGAATCCGATCAACTGTGTAGACGATCGGCACGGCCGGATCGCCAGGCCGCATGAAATAGGCATGCAGCGAGTGACAAATCCGCTCGGCCGGCACGGTGCGGATCGCGGCGCCAAGCGCCTGAGCGATCACCTGGCCGCCGAAGACGCGCTGCCAGCCGTTGTTGGGACTGACCCCGCGAAACAGATCGTCCTCCAGCGTCTCGAGGTCGAGAATCGTGAGAAGCTGTTGAACCGTGTCGCTCATCCTTAAATACTCCCTCCGGGCCGCGGAATTCCGTATCACCATGCCCATAGGTTAATACAGGCTGCCGAATGACCTGCTTGGCAATCCCCCACACCATGATCCCCGCGCGCAAGCGCCGGCCGGAGACGAGACCATGACCGACAGCTCCTTGACACCGCCCACCACGGTGGTCGACGTCCTCATCGCGGGGGCCGGCTATGTCGGTCTGTCGACGGCGGTCGCCATCAAGCACGCCGCACCTCATCTGTCGGTGATGATCGTCGACGCCGCGCCAGAGGGCGCCTGGCAAAAAGATGGCCGCGCTTCGGCAATTGCAGCCGCCGCCGCGCGCATGCTCACCCAACTTGAGATCTGGCCACAGATCGCGGGCGAGGCCCAACCGATCACCGAAATGATCGTGACCGATTCCAAGGCCGGCGATGCGGTGCGTCCGGTCTTCCTCACCTTCGGCGGCGAGGCCCAACCGGGCGAGCCCTTCGCCCATATGATGCCGAATGTCGCTCTCAACGGCGCACTGCGTGAACGCGCCGCCAAACTCGGCATCGCCATCCGCCAAGGCGTCGCGGTCTCGGGGCTGGGGCAGACGATCGGCCGGATCCATGTCCGCCTCGCCGGCGCCGGCAGTATCGACGCCCGGCTGCTCGTCGCCTGTGACGGCGTCAAATCGGCGATTCGTGACATGGCCGGCATCCGCACATTGCACTGGGACTACGCCCAGTCCGGCATCGTCGCCACCGTCGCGCATGAGCGCCCGCATGAAGGGCGCGCCGAGGAGCATTTTCTGCCCTCCGGCCCCTTCGCCATCCTGCCGTTGAAGAACAATCGCTCGTCGCTGGTCTGGACCGAGCCGACCCGCGAGGCCGAACGGCTGGTGAACGCCGACGACCTGGTGTTCGAACTGGAACTCGAACAACGCTTCGGCCACAAGCTCGGGGCACTGACCGTCGAAGGTCCGCGCCGGGCCTTTCCGCTCGGCCTGACGCTCGCCCGCGATTTCGTCAAACCACGGATCGCGCTTGCCGGCGATGCCGCGCATGGCATCCATCCGATTGCCGGCCAGGGGCTCAATCTCGGCTTTAAGGACGTCGCCGCGCTCGCCGAGACCGTCGTCGACGCCGAACGCCGCGGGCTCGATATCGGCGCGCTGGACGTCCTCGAAGCCTATCAGCGCTGGCGCCGCTTCGACACGCTGCAGATGGGTGTCACCACCGATGTCCTCAACCGCCTGTTCTCCAACGACAACGCGATGCTGCGCATGGTCCGCTCCTTTGGCCTGTCGCTGGTCGACCGCGCCCCCTCGCTGAAGGATTTCTTCATCGGTCAGGCGGCCGGCCTGACCAACGGACCCAGTCCCCGCCTGCTGCGCGGCGAGGCGATTTGAGCCGAGCCGAAACGGCCGGCGCGCCAGCCGCACCTGCACGGAATCGATGTCATCGGCCATCGGGTTGTCGCCGCGGGGGCGATCGTCGGGACAAACTCGCCGCAAATCGGCATCGATCGGCTTTTGAAGCCGTCACGCCAGCACGCATCCCGGTCACCGCCCTCCCGAAACCGGACATTCCGTCAGTCTCTTCTTTGAGCCACGTCCGGACGCATGGTGACCGTCACTTGCCTTTCGGGTAAGGACCCCGCAAACTCGGCGATGATGCGCAACGGGCGGCGCTGCCGATCCGGTCGACACGGGGCACAAAATTGCTGCGTCTCGCGAATGTGATGAGCGTGGCGCTCGACGCTGACCGTCGGCAAACCGGTGACTTCGCGGTGCTGCGGATCGCACCAAACCCTTTTCAAACCCTTGCCTTGACCATGACGCAAAAAATAAAAAATTGGCGACGCCTTGCCAGGGACACAAGGAAAGTCCATACTTACTGTGTCGATCTTGCATGATTAATTTCGGTTCTGCGCCAGCCGTTCTTCGTTTTTGGCGCCCAGACTGACGTTCTCTTCAAAATCGAATCAAGTATTGGGCACTCGGCTCGATACAATCCATTATGTCGATACGAAGGAGATCGTCATGCCTGTAGGTACCGTCAAGTTTTTCAACACCCAGAAGGGTTTCGGCTTCATCGCGCCTGAGGATGGCTCGAACGACGTGTTCGTTCATGCCACGGCCGTCGAGCGCGCCGGCCTCGGCACCATCGTCGAGGGTCAAAAGCTGCAGTTCGAGGTGGTCACGGACCGCCGCACCGGCCGCAGCGCCGCCGACAATCTTTCGGCTGCCTGATCAGGGCTGCTCGGCCTGACCGCCGAGCCCACAATCGTCGCAGCGGCACGGATTGCTTCCATGTTCTAAGCGGCGACCGGCAATGCCTTGGGGAAGGCCGGCTGTACCCGGCCTTTTCTCTATGACAGCGCCAACACTCCGCGACGGCATCGATGCACGCGTTGGGCAAGTTTTTTCAAAGGTCCATAGGGCATCATGGGGAGCGCACCCCATCAAGCGGACAACGTTCGCGGCGTGGCGACGCGGCGCCCTTAAAGCGGGCAGATCGCGGCCGGGCGAACGAAGCGGGCCGATCAAACTGGCCCGACCTGCGGCGAAGCGTTCATTCGCGCGCTGCCTCCTGGAGGACAATCGATGGACGAGAAAGTCATGCAGCGGGCCGAGCGTGTTTTCGGCACCCCGGTCGAGCGTCACGAAAAGGGCTCTGCCATGAGCCTGATCCGTCAGGAAACCGACGCCACCCGCGCCAAATCCGAGCGTCTGAAAGCGCTCCGTCTGGCCCGCGAGGCGAATGAGCCTGCAGCCGCTGCCCCCAGAAAGCGGGCGACGGAAACGAAGCGGCCGAAACGCGGCCGGTCCTGATCGCCGCCCCCCCTTCTTGGCCAAGGCTTGGAAGGGAGCTGGTAGTCTATCTGGCGCGCTGAACGGCGGCCATGTTCTCAGGCGGCCGGCAGACCGGGCGCAGACCTTCGCCCCCCTGTCCCCGCCATCGCTTCCACGCACATCGACCGCCCGTTGATATGCCGGCGGCGACCGACCATTCCCTTCGAATGACGATTCGTGCTTTCGGCGGGCGACGATCCCGGCGTGGCTGGCGCTATGGGATTGGCCGCGCGCCCGACAAGGCTTTGCACGAATCTTCTCCCCGGCCATGCTTGTCCGAAAATTTGTTTCCCTCGTGCCGGGCACAAGGCAATTCGGATCGGCGATCCGTTGGCTGATCCGGCCTATTTAGAATGCCAACAAATCGGCGGGCGCTCCCGTTCGTCCGATGGCAGCGGCGATGAATTGGCAGAGCGGAGTGAAGCGATGGCGAAAGACCACCGGGCGGGATCGAAAGTTCGCGGCGACAAGCTGCCGGCGATCCTGATGGCGAGCCATCTTCTCGAAGGCGATACCGTGTTTCTCACCGATGGCGACTGGACCCGTGATCCGTCTGCCGCGAAAATCGCCCATGACGCAGAGACGGCCGAGGCAATGGAAGTCGAGGGCAAGGCGGCAGCCGCGGCCAACCTTGTCATCGATCCCTATCTCGTGCCGGTCGAGCTGACGGATGCCGGCCTGCCGGTCGCCCGCCATTTCCGCGACGCGATGCGGCAAAAGGGCCCGTCAGTCCATAAGGACATGGGCAAGCAGGCCGAATTCCAGCCGCTCGGCTAATCTCTAAAGTCCGCCCCACTCAGCCGGCTGAGACACCCCGGCTTTCGACCAGACCCTTCAAAGGACGCTGCATGTACCGCTACGATGAATTCGACGAACGTTTCGTGCGCGAACGCGTCGCCCAGTTCCGCGGCCAGGTCGAGCGCCGGGTGGACGGCTCCCTGTCCGAGGACGAGTTCAAGCCGCTGCGCCTCAAGAACGGTCTTTATCTCCAGTTGCACGCCTATATGCTGCGCATCGCCGTACCCTACGGCACGCTGAATTCGCGGCAGTTGCGCCAGCTCGCCCGCATCGCCGAAACCTATGACAAGGGCTACGGCCACTTCACCACGCGCCAGAACCTGCAGTTCAACTGGCCGAAGCTGAAGGACGTGCCGGATATTCTGGATCTTTTGGCCGATGTTGAGATGCACTGCATCCAGACCTCCGGCAACTGCATCCGCAATGTCACCTCCGACCAGTTCGCCGGCGTCGCCAAGGATGAGGTCGAGGATCCGCGCCCGACGGCCGAGCTTCTGCGGCAGTGGTCGAGCCTGCATCCGGAATTCGTCTGGCTGCCGCGCAAGTTCAAGATCGCCGTCACCGGCGCCGAGCACGACCGCGCCGCGATCAAGGTCCACGACATTGGCCTGAAGCTGAAGCGCAACGCTGCCGGCGACGTCGGCTATGAGGTGATCGTCGGCGGCGGCCTCGGGCGCACGCCGATGATCGGCAAGGTGATCCGCGAGTTCCTGCCGAAGGACGAGCTGCTCGCCTATCTCGAAGCGGTGATGCGGGTCTACAATTCCGACGGTCGGCGCGACAACAAGTACAAGGCGCGGGTGAAGATCCTCGTCCATGAGACCGGCGAAGACGAATTCCGCGCGCTGGTCGAGGCTGAATACGCCAAGCTCGACGGCCCGACGATCAACGCACCCGCCGACGAGGTCGAGCGGATCGCCGCCTATTTCGCGCCGCCGGCCTATGACGCCCTGCCCGAGACCTCCGAGACCTTGGCCAAGGCCCGCGCCGACGATGCGGAGCTCGATCGCTTCGTCGCCCAGAACGGCTTTGCCCACAAGGTGCCGGGCTACATCGCGCTCACCGTCGCGCTGAAGGAGATCGGCGCGGTGCCCGGCGACATGAGCGCCGCTCAGATGCGCGCCTTTGCCGACATTGCCGAACGCTATTCCTTCGACGAATTCCGCGTCACCCACAGCCAGAACCTCGTTCTGCCGCATGTCAAGCAGGATGACGTTCCGGCGGTCTATGCCGCGCTCAAGGCGGCGGGCCTTGCCTCGGCCAATGCCGGCCTGATCACCGACATCATCGCCTGCCCGGGGCTCGACTACTGCGCGCTCGCCACCGCCAAATCGATCCCGATCGCCCAGTCGATCGCCCATGCCTTTGCCGATCCGGCGCGCCAGCGGGCGATCGGGCCGCTGCCGATCAAGATCTCCGGCTGCATCAATGCCTGCGGCCATCACCATGTCGGCGCGATCGGCATTCTCGGCCTCGAAAAGGGCGGCCGCGAGAACTACCAGATCACCGTCGGGGGCGACGCCAGCGAACATGCCGCGCTCGGCGAGCGCCTCGGCCCGGGCATCGACGCCGAGGACGTGCCGGGCGCGATCGAGGCGATCGTCGACACCTACCTCGCCGAGAAAGAGGGCGAGGAAAGCTTCATCGAAACAGTGCGTCGGACCGGCGCAGAGCCGTTTAAGGCCGGCTTTGCGACCTTTATTGAAAGTCGGGCCGCCACCGCGAGCGAGGCTGCGGAATAATGACGCTGATCACCAAAACCGGCGCCGCCGACGACCGCTTCACCCGCTTCGATACGCTCGAGGACGCTCTTGCGACCGACGAACCGGTGCTGATCCCGCTCGCCTTTGCCCCGGCCTATGTCGAGCAGCGGCCGGGTGCAGAATTCGGCATTTCGGTTCCCGGCTCGGCCGCGATCGAGGACGTCGCGCCGCATCTTGAGACCGCGGCACTCGTCGCGGTGGAGTTTCCGTCCTTTGCCGACGGACGCGGCTTTTCGCTGGCGAGGAAGATCGTCCGCGAAGGCTTCGCCGGAACGCTGCGCGCCTCGGGCCCGCTGATCGCCGATCAGTTTCTCGACGCGCTCGCCTGCGGCTTTACCGAGGTGGAGCTGCCCGAGACCATGGCGAACCGTCAACCGGCGCAGCAATGGTTGAGCGCCAAAGAGACGATGAGCGATCATTACCAGTCCGGCTACGGGACGGAGCCGAGCATCCTGCAAAAGCGCCTTGCGGCGCGCAAGGGAGCGTCAGTGTGATTCATGATTCCAACCTCCTGTCCGACACCCTGAATACGGAGTTTCAGCCGCTGACGCCGCTCGAGCGGCTGAAACGGCTGCGCGAGAAGGTGACAGGCCGCATCGTCTTCACCACCAGTCTCGGCCTTGAAGATCAGATGCTGACCCATCTGATCTTCGCCCATGACGTCAAGATCGAGGTCGTCACCCTCGACACCGGACGGCTGTTTCCCGAAACCTACGAGGTTTGGCGGCAGACCGAGGAAAAGTACGGCAAGCGCATTCACGCCAAATATCCGCAATCGGCAGCGCTCGAAGAGCTGATCGAGGATCAGGGGATCGACGGCTTCTACTATGCCAAGGAGTTCCGGCTGACCTGCTGCGGCGCGCGCAAGATCGAACCGCTCGGCCGCGCGCTGGAAGGGGCCACAGCCTGGGTGACCGGGCTGCGCGGCGACCAGTCGCAGAACCGGCTGTCGATGCCTTTCGTCAGCTACGAGACCGGCAAGAAGCTGATCAAGGCCAACCCGCTGCTCGATCAATCCCGCGAGCGCATTGCCCATTTCAACGACGATGTCGGTGTGCCGGTCAACGCGCTGCATGCCAAGGGCTTTTTATCGATTGGCTGCGCCCCGTGCACGCGAGCGATTCAGCCGGGTGAGTCCGAGCGCGCCGGGCGTTGGTGGTGGGAAGACGACACAAAACGCGAGTGCGGCCTGCATGTGCCAGACTCGACGACGGTCAGCGAAGGCGCGGGCATCTAAACGCCGGCCGATACCACGGCGCCGCCAGAGCCGCTGCATCGACAACGGGCGGAGCGCCGGGATTGCAGCGCACGCCGGTCCGATGGCCCGGTGGTGGAGACCTATTGAAGACAGGCCCGCGAGGCGCCCCCCGCATGGGCGGATTTAATATGCATGCCCGAGCCCCGCTCGGGCCGACGACCTTGGATGATGCGCCGCGCTGCAAGCAGCCGCCGCGTCCGGCATGAGAAGGCTTCCCGATGAAGCATATGACCCATCTGCAACGGCTCGAAGCCGAGTCGATCTTCATCATCCGCGAGGTGGCGGCCACGGCCGAAAACCCGGTGATGCTCTATTCCATCGGCAAGGACTCGGCAGTGATGCTGCATCTGGCGCTCAAAGCCTTCCTGCCGGGCAAGCCGCCCTTCCCGCTCCTGCATGTCGACACGACGTGGAAATTCCGGGAGATGATCGAATTTCGCGATCGACGCGCCCGCGAGCTCGGCCTCGATCTCATCGTCCACACCAATCAGGACGGGCTGAAGCGGGGCATCAACCCCTTCGCCTCCGGCTCGCGCGTCCATACCGACGTGATGAAGACCGAGGCGCTCAAACAGGCGCTCGACCAGTATCAGTTCGACGCGGCCTTCGGCGGCGCGCGGCGCGACGAGGAAAAGTCGCGCGCCAAGGAGCGGGTGTTCTCGCTGCGCACACCCGAACATCGCTGGGACGCCAAGAACCAGCGGCCGGAGCCCTGGCGGCTGTTCAATACCCGCAAGCGCAAGGGCGAGAGCTTCCGTGTCTTCCCGCTGTCGAACTGGACCGAGCAGGACGTCTGGGACTACATCGCGCTCGAAAGCATCCCCGTCGTGCCGCTCTATTTCGCCGCGCCGCGCCCGATCGTGAAGCGCGACGGCGCGCTGATCATGCGCGACGACGACCGCATGGACCTGCGGCCAGGCGAGAGCGTCGAAACCATGATGGTGCGCTTTCGCACCCTTGGCTGCTACCCGCTGACGGGGGCCGTCGAATCGAATGCCGCCTCGATCGAAGACATCATCGCCGAAATGCGTTCCTCGCGGGTTTCGGAGCGCCAGGGCCGGGTCATCGACCAGGATTCCGGCGCCTCGATGGAAGAAAAGAAGCAGGAGGGCTATTTCTGATGTCGAGCATCCTCAAGGCCAAGACCCTCGCCGACGAGGCGGACACCGCGCAGAGTTCCACCCCCGCGGCCTTCGAAGACCAGAGCTTCGCCGGCCCGGCGCCCGACCAGCCGGCCGCAGCCGGACCCGTGATAGCCCCGCAGGCGAACGGACAAGCGCTGAGCGCACCGGCGGTCTCGCTCTTGCGTTTCATCACCTGCGGATCGGTCGATGACGGCAAGTCGACGCTGATCGGCCGGCTTTTGTTCGAGACCAATGCGGTCTTCGACGACCAGATGGAAGCCTTGAAGCGCGACTCCAAGAAGTTCGGTACCACCGGCGACGATCTCGATTTCGCCCTGCTCGTCGACGGGCTTTCGGCCGAGCGCGAACAGGGCATCACCATCGATGTCGCCTATCGCTATTTTTCGACGGCGAGCCGCGCCTTCATCATCGCCGACACGCCGGGCCACGAGCAATATACCCGCAATATGGCGACCGGCGCCTCCCAGGCGGAACTCGCGATCATCTTGGTCGACGCGCGCAAGGGCATTCTGCCGCAGACCCGGCGGCATTCCTTCATCACCTCGCTGGTCGGCATCAAGTCGGTGATTATCGCCGTCAACAAGATGGACCTCGTCGACTTTTCCGAGGAGCGTTTCGCTCAGATCAAGCGCGACTATCAGGCCATTCTTCCGGCGCTTGGTTTCACCGACGTCACCTTCGTGCCGGTCTCGGCCAAGAATGGTGACAATATCGTCAGCCGGTCGGCGAACACACCCTGGTACGACGGCGAGACGTTGCTGGAGCGGCTGGAATCGGTCGAGCCGGCGACCTTTGATGCCGGCCGCGAGCCGTTCCGCATGCCGGTCCAGTGGGTCAACCGGCCCAATCTCGACTTCCGCGGCTTTGCCGGCTCGATCGTCGGCGGCGAGATCGCCAAGGGCGATGCGGTCGTCGCGCTTCCCTCGGGCGGGCGCAGCCGCGTCAAGGGCGTCTTTGGCCCGGATGGCGAGGTGGGCAGCGCCGAAGCCGGCGAGGCCGTCACCATCACCCTCGAAGACGAGATCGATGTCTCGCGCGGCGACGTTCTGACCGCCGCCAATAGCGCGGCCGGCGTCTCGCGCCGTTTCTCCGGCGAGCTGCTCTGGATGGCGAACCATCCGCTGATCAAGGGCGGCCGGCTGATCCTCAAGCTCGCCAGCGCCCAGACGCCGGCGACGCTGTCGGCGCTTGACGCCGCGATCGACATCCACTCCTACGCCGCCAAACCCGCCAACGCCTTGTCGATGAACGAGATCGGCAAGGTGACGATCACGGCCGACCGTCCGATCGTCGCTTTGCCCTATGGCGACAACCGCGAGCTTGGCGCCTTCATCCTGATCGATCCGGTCAACAACGAGACCGTGGCGCTCGGCGTGGTGCGATCCGTCGGTGAACCGGAGAGCAACAAGGCGGCCGCCACCGAGGCCGACAGCCGCTCGGGTCTGCAGCGTCTGCGCGATCTCTGGCTCGGCCAGGCGGCGCGTGACGACGCCGCCCACCGTCAGGCGAAGATCCGCGCGCGGATCGCCGGATCGGTGCTCGTCGGGTTCCTCGCCCTGCTCTTCCATATGCCTCTGGCGCTGGTGCCGCTGCTGGCGATCCTCGACTTCCTGCTGCGGCCGTTCCTGGCCGTCGCCTTCGGCGCCGATCAGCTGCCCGAAGAGCGGCCGGTCGATCCGACCGTCGTCGACGATGGGGGCGGCATATGACCGCCAGTTGTTGCGGCGAGGCCGAGCCGTCGAGCACGTGCGCAGCCAAGGCGGATGATTTCCGCCCGATCGGCGCCGAGCGGCGACGGTATCGCCCGCCGATGCCGGTTCTGGAAATCATTCAGCTGACCGGCGCCGTGCTGGTGTGCGCCGCGCTGATCGGCGGCTTTCTCGGATAGAGCGCCCTGCGTCCGATCGGACGCAGAAAGGTCGCTCTCACCCTTTGAACCGACGCATCGTGCTTTGCCGAAAATCGATTCCGATGTTCGGGCCGATGCTGGAGGCCTTGTGCGTCCCTCAGCCGTGCCCATCATTGCGGGCGCGGCCATCGGCGCCGTTGCGGCGCCCGCCGCGATCGCTGATAGGCTGGGCGCCATGCGCGACATCGTTCTCATCGGCGGCGGCCACGCCCATCTCTTCGTCCTCGAAGCCTTCGCGAAGCGGCCACGGTCCGATATCCGCCTGACCCTGATCGCACGGGAAGCCTTCGCGCCCTATTCCGGCATGCTGCCCGGCCGAGTCTCGGGCCAATATCCGATCGACGCCGGCGAAATCGACCTTCAGCGCTTGGCCGGCCGGGCCGGCGCTCGCTTCGTTCATGCCAGTGCGACCAGGATCGACCGGAGCGCCAGGCGCGTCGAGCTCAGCGATGGCACGAGCCTCGCCTATGATTGGCTCTCTCTCGATATCGGCATCGTGCCCGACGTCTCGGCGATCGCCGACGCCGCATCCCATGGGCTGATCGTCAAGCCGATCTCGACATTTCGCCAACGGCTGGAGCCGCTTCTCGCGGGGATCGATGCGGGAGCCGCCCGGCATCTGGCGGTGGTCGGCGGCGGGCCGGCGGGTTTCGAGCTTGCCCACGCCGTGCGGCGGCGGCTCCACAGGGCAACGCCGAACCCCGGCACGACGGTAACGCTGCTCGCCGGCCATAAGCTTCTCGCCGACCTGCCCGCTCGCGGCCAAAGCCTTGGTCGCCGGTCGCTGCAGCGGCTCGGCATCGCCCTCGTCGAAGGGCCCAAAGCACAGGCCATCGGGGCCGACCACATCCGCCTCGACGACGGGCGAGCAATCGCCGCCGACGCGGTGATCGTTGCGACCGGCGCCGCCGCACCGCCGCTGTTGCGGGCCTGCGGTCTTGCCGTCGACGCGGCCGGTTTTTTGCGCGTCCGCCCGACGCTCCAGGCCGAAGACGACGATCACATCTTCGCCGCCGGCGACTGCGTCACATTGATCGGTCAGGAGCGGTCCAAAGCCGGCGTCTATGCGGTGCGCCAAGGCCCCGTCCTTGCCGCCAATCTCAGCCGCGCCGCGCAATCGCGCCCGCTGCGCTTTTACGACGCTCAAAGCGCCCATCTGATGCTTCTCGCCCTCGCCGACGGCTCCGCCATCGCCGCGCGCGGCCGCTTCGCCCTTAAAACCCGCCTCGCCTTTCGATTGAAAGACCACATCGACCGCCGTTTCGTCGCCCGCTTCTCAGCCCCGACTTGAAGACGATCAGGCAGCTTGCCTCATGCGGTTCACCCTCAGCTCCGCAAGCTGTCGATATGCGTCATCGCGCGTTCGACATGCTCTGGCCAGGTGAGTGGGCGATAGCCTCTCGCCTTGTCGGTCAAGGCCGCGCCCATCTGACTGCCGTCGGCCGTCATGGCGACGATCGCGTCGGTCCATGCGGGCCCGTCGATTGGATCGATCAGGAGCGCTCGATCCTCCGATATCTCGCGATGGACCGGAATGTCCGATGCGATGACGGGCGTCTCCATTGCCAATGCTTCGGCGACAGGCAGGCTAAATCCTTCAACCTGCGAAGGCGCCACCAGCGCCCGTGCACCGCTTAACAGATGCGACAAACCGAGATCGGACAAATCGGCGACTTCCACGATGTGGGGTCCGATCTCACGCGAGCGCTCGAGAACGTCGATCATGTTCTCATTTTCCCAGCCGCGACGGCCGACCAGAACCAGTTTCGGCGCGGCCGGCCCAAGACGCTGGACGACGGCGCGCCAGACATTGAACAGGAAAATCAGGTTCTTGCGCGGCTCGATGGTGCCCACACAAACGAAATACGGCGCCTGCGGGAGCAACGCCGCATTGACCGGCACGGCCGCAAACCAGCGATCGACCCCAAGCGGCACCACCTCGACCCGCGGCACCCGCCAGCCTTCGCCTTCCATGTATCGCGTGACCGCCTCGGCCGTCGCCGCCGAATTGACGACGATCAGTTCGGCCCTCGCCGCGACCGTCTTTAACCGCTCGTGATGGCGCGCCGCCGAGCCGGGCGAGCAAAATTCGGGGTAGTCGACCGGAATCGCGTCGTGAATGAAGAAGGCCGACGGGATCTTGTTGGCCGCAAGCCAGGAGAAGCGGTCGGGTTTGTCGAGCTGAGTATGCGAGGAATGGTAGTAGCAGCGCTCGGCCGCGGCCGACGCCTTCAAGGTCTTGCGCATCGCCCGCGGCGCATTGGCGATCTGGCGAAACGGAAATTGCAGCGTCTTTTTGGCGTGATGCAGGCGCCCGGCCCGCTTCAAGCTCGTCGCGCCCGCTCGCGTTGGATCCGCCGGCGCATCGATCGCCTGTTTGACGCTCATATATAAACCATCGCCGGACGCATCCGCGCGATCGCGCATCCAACCCGCCTCGATCTTCGCCAGATGATCGCGCATCACCTCGCCTGGGATCGAGCCATTGCCGACTGGCGTCGTGATGATTGGAACGACGGCGCCGTATTTCTCTTTCGTCACGAGTTCGTCGGCGTAAGCGAATTCGACCCGGTCGATGCCTGTCGGCGCACCGCGCAACAGGCGTGAGGAAATTCGCGTAAGATCAAGGAAGACGGTCATCAGATTAAGCGTTGAACCGGAGCGAAGGCGTTTGCAGCTCAGAAATGGAGGGCCGGCGATCACCGATTTTCACGGGCACACCGGTTGAGACAGCCGGGCCGATCAAAGGCTGCCGTAAATTTGGAGCGCGAATTCAAGATCGTTGAAGAGACGGCTGCGGCCGCGCTTCATGACGATCGCCTTCGAGCAGTATTCGAGGATCGTCTGACGATGATGGCTGACAAGGATCATCGAGGCATGTCCATGAGTGCCGAAAAGAGCATCACGACATTTTTGCTGGAACCGTTGGTCACCGACGGCAAGAACTTCATCGATCAAATAACACTCAAAATCAATGGCCATCGTCAAAGCAAATGCCAATCGCGTCTTCATGCCGGATGAATATGTCTTGACCGGATAGCGAATATACTTCCCAATCTCGGCAAAATCTGCCACATAATCAATCGTTTCTTGAATTGGCTTATTATAAATCCGCGCAATGAAGCGGATATTGTCAAGGCCGCTCATGTTGGGATGGACACCGCCGCCGCCGAATGACAGCGGCCAAGACATTTTCAAACCGCGATGCACGCTGCCGCTCGTTGGTTGTTCAACGCCGCCGATCAATTTGACGAGTGTCGACTTGCCGGCGCCGTTCTTTCCCAGAACAGCAATCTTTTCCCCCGGCCCCACTTCAAAGCTGATGCCGTCGAGCACACGAACGGGCCCGGTCTCGCCGTGATAGCACTTGACGATATTATTGATGCTGACCTTGCGCGTGTCGCTGACGAGCGAACTCTGGACTTTCGCAGCGGGTCGGACACGTTCGTTTTCGAACAGCCGTGGACGCGCAGGCACCAACGGAAGCAATCGCTTCGGCGTTATCGTCTGGAGTGCGCGGCCGATCGCCGAGGACGCCCCGCCATGCTTCTGCACCAAACTCATACCACGTGTTCCATCGCGTCCTTCATCAGCACCCCGACGACCTTATAAAGGGCAATGCCGACGAGGCCGACAATGAACGCCCAAAATACGGGTCGCGGCCCCGAAGGCCGATCCGGCAGATTTGGTGCCGTGATCGTTTGAAGATAAAACCGATTGGAAAACGCCTCCTGACGCGCCTCTTCCATCGATGCGTAGGCACTGGTGAGCGCCTGGATCGCCAAGGTCCGCTCTAAATCCAAGCTTTCGTAGGCTGAAATTTTCGGCGCGAGCGAATTATCGGACCCCACGAGCCTCTCGCGGATAGCCTTGATCTGCTTCTGAAGCGCCCTGCGCTGCTCACGCAAACTGGCAAGACGCGGATTCTTCGGCGCCGACGAGCTGAGCTGTGCAATCTCAGTATCAATCGTCGTTGCCTGTGAGGTGAGCGTCGTGATCAGGCCAAGCTCGGTGTCGGATTGGGCTTGCGGATCCAAAAGCTGTTGCGAATTCCGAAAATCGGTCATGCGCTTTTGAACGTCTCTGACCCGATCCTCACTCGTGGCGAGAACGGCTTTTGTGAACGCGATTGCATCGTCCGTCGCGCGCTTGTTCATACTATTGATGAGCTTTTCGGCTTCGCTTAACAACGACGTCGCGAGTTGCTGAGCATCTTGCGGCGAAAATGCCGTCACACTCAGTGTCGAGATACCGGTATCGGAATCGATACTGACATCAACGGCATCCCGCATCGCGTCGTAAAGACCCTCTTTGTTGTCGCTATAAAAAATTCCCGGAAAATCTGAAAATACGTCGCCCGACGGCTTCATTAATTTATTTTTCAGATCATCAGCCTTCGCAAGATGCTCGGCCGCATCGCGCGACTTGAAATACACAAGAATTGCTTCACTGGACTCATTGGAAGCCGTGATTCCGGACACGGAGAGACCCAGTCCTGCGGTCGAAAGTCCTTTACGAACGACGTATGTTGCTTCAGACGTATATCGATATGGAGCAAAAACCGAAAGATAGATTGCGGTGATCAACGCCGGAAAGACGACCAAGCAGAGAAACAACCAAGGCGGTCGGCGCGACGACGCTCGAACGACACCGACATCGTCCAAGCGATTGACATGTTCCGTCAACTCCGAAGCCAACGCGATATTCTTGCTCAGCGGCGCGCGAGCCGGTGGCGTCGTTACAGGATGACGAGCAGCCGGATCGGCAGGAACGACGGTGTTGGAAGACGGCTTGGCCTGGGCATTTCCCCCTTCCGCAACGACCAGCTTTGGCTCGAGACGCGCTTCGCCGCCATGATCGGCCGCGAACAGACCAAACACATTTGCCATCCGGCCGATTTCGCGCGGCTTGAGCGGCCGCAAGACAGCCGCGAGACTGCCGAGCCCAGACATCGGCGCGTCGAGAACCTGGTTTATCCGCGCACGCCGCTCGGTTGGCGACGCGTCACCGAAAGCAGACCGGGACGTTGGTCGCTTCTGAGCGTCGTTCGATTTCCGGGAAAAATGTGCTTGGGAGTCAGGCAGCCCAGTTTGCATCCGCTTCGCGCGACCTTTTCCGAACGAGGACATCGACATCCTTTATTCCCAGACCGCCAAATGTGACCAATTCGTGGATCGGCCCATTTAGCATACATCATGTCCGCGACGGCACACGGGTAGCAAAGCGGGCAATCTGCGCCCACACGCCCTGATCGTTGCGGCCGCCCGCATCGAACGCTCACTCAGATCGCCAACCAGATCGTCAAACGCCGCGCTCGAAGCCAGATTCCCCGCCAGGCCCAGCCGCACACGCGGCTCGGCATCCTTACCCATTTAGAGCGCCCTGCGTCCGATCGGACGCAGGGCGCTCTAAGCCTTGAATCGACGCATCATGCTTTGCCGAAAATCGATTCCGATTTTCGGGCCGATGCTGGAGCATGTGCCATTCTGGACATCGCCCAGGTGTCGGACACATCCGAAAACTCTTGAGCACGCACCAATTTCTATCTGACTCTCGTTACCGGATCGGCACCAGCCTCTGCAAGCCGGCGGCCGTATGATGATCCGCTCACCCCGACGTCATCTATGCTCTCGCGCGCCGTTCGTCTGAAAGGACGCACAAAGGACGCGCGATCTTACTGATTCTTCGCATCTGCTGTCCAAAAATCGATTCCGATGTTCGGGCCGATGCTGTAGGCAGGGCTTGTGCCGATTTTGTGATCGACACCCTTCCGGTAAGCGAAAAATGAGCAAAATGGCAAATGCGACCAAGCGTTCGGCCAACCCGCCACCGCTTCCATGAGTGAGAGCCCGATCGCCAAGCAGCGACGCTCACCGCTATCGCCCGCTCACCGTCCCAGGGCCTGCTCTGCGGCAGCAAGTCCCCAATCAAGCAGCCGTTGCGCGACGTTGGCACCGGCCGCTTCAACGTAGCAGCGCAATTCCGGGGCGTTGCCGGAGGCGCGATAGTGCAGGGTTTCGCCGCTCTCGAGCACGACACGCACACCATCGAGCTGATCGACACTCGCGACCGCGCCGATCGCTGCGAAGAAGTCGCGGCGATAGCCGGCGTCCGTGCCGAGGGCCTGCAGGAACGGGCCGCTTTCGCTTGCCGGCACGTCCTTGAGACGATGAGCCGCGGTGAAGCCCGCATCGAGGCCCGCGACGATCGTTGCCAGAGGCGTCTTGGACGCCGCCATGGCGGCAAGTACGGCAAGGATCGGAAGGACGCTGTCACGGGTTGGCAAGGCATCAAGCCGCCGCCCTTGACGCGCGATGGCAGAGCCAAGCAACAGGCCGCCATTGGCTTCAAAACCCACAATACCCGCTTCGCCGGACCCCGCGGCAGCCGCCATGCCGGCGATGACATAGGGGCTACCAACCTTGGTGCGCCGGACCGTTGTCGCGATGCCCGACCGCTCGATCGCCGCGCTCGATGTGACCGGCGTGACGATGGTCGAAAGCCCAAGATGCCGGGCCGTCAAAAGCCCGATGACGTCACCGCGCAAGACCGCACCGCTCGCATCGGCGACGAGCGGGCGATCCGCGTCGCCGTCGGTCGAGACAAAAGCGTCGCAGCGCCCGTCTTTCGCCCACTCTGCCAAAAGCGTCAGATCCTCGGGCCGATGGGCCTCTGTATCGACGGGAATGAAACGGTCGGCGCGGCCATAGACCACCGTCTGCGCCCCGAGACGCTGCAGGATCTCGACCAAGAGATCACGCGCGACAGACGAATGCTGATAGACGCCGACTGTCAGGCCCGTCAGGGCCTCGCCGCCGAAAAATGCGGTATAGCGCGCGACGAAGGGCGCCGCCGCATTGAGCGCCTCGGCCTCCCCTTCAGACGCTGAATGCCTGTCGAAATCGGCGCGATCGTCCTCGCTCAAGCCATCGAATGCCGCCACGATCCCGATCTCGTCGGCTTTTCCGATCTCACCGGACGGGGCGTAGAATTTCAGGCCGTTGCGATCCTCAGGGATGTGACTTCCGGTGACCATGATGGCCGGTACGTTGCGCGTGAGTGAGGCCAAGGCCACGGCCGGCGTCGGCACGGCGCCACAATCGATCGGCGTGAAGCCGGCCCGTCTGGCGGCGGCGATGACGAACGCCGCGATTTGTGGGCTGCTGAAGCGCAGGTCGCGCGCCACGAGCACCCTTCGCGCATCGGGCGCGATTCCGCCGGCCTCCTCGAGGTAACGCAGGAACGCCAGGGTGTAGCCGTAGCTCGGCCAGCCAAGCAGATCGGTGACGAGGCCGCGCAGACCGCTGGTCCCGAATTTCAAACTGGTCATCGTCTCTTCCTTTACGGGGATGTTGCCCAGCAGGCCGGCGCGGGCGAGACGGCGCCCATTTTGGCGATCGGCGGCCCGCACTCGTCAGAAGCGAACCGCTCGTCCTGTCGGAACCGATCCGTCAGCTGCGCGCGTAGACGTCTTCGATCCGTACGATGTCGTCCTCTCCGGTGTAGCTGCCGACCTGAACCTCGATCAGCTTGAGGTCGATCTTGCCGGGATTGTGCAAACGATGGACGCAGCCGATCGGCAGATAGGCCGCCTCGTTTTCATGGTAGAATTGCACCGCCTCGTCGATCGTCACCTCGGCCGTGCCATGCACGACGACCCAATGCTCGGCGCGATGGTGATGACGCTGCAGACTGAGGCGCCCCCCCGGCTTGACGCAGATATGCTTGACCTGGAAGCGATCACCAATGTCGATGCGCTGATACCATCCCCACGGGCGATGAATCCGCAGATGCTCGCCCGCCTCGCGGCGGCCGGCCTTCTTCAACTCGGCGACCAGCGTCTTGACCTTCGGCGCCGCTTTCATCGACGAGACCAGCACCGCGTCATGGGTGGTCACCACGACCACCCCGTCGAGCCCGACGACGGCGGTCAACGCCTCTTCGGAGCGCACGAAGCTGTCATGCGTGTCGATCGCGACGACGTCTCCTTCGAGACGATTGCCGTTGGCGTCCCTATTCTTGACCGCATGCAGCGAATCCCAAGAGCCGATATCCGACCAGCCGAATTCCGCTGCGAGAACGCCGCCGAGCTTGGTCCGCTCCATCACCGCATAGTCGATCGAAATCGTCGGCGATGACGCGAACGCCGCCTCGTCCAGCCGAATGAAATCGAGGTCACGCACCGCCTTTTCGACGGCGCGGCGAGCGGACTCCAACACCTCCGGCGCGTAAGACTGGAGTTCGCCGACCATCGTCTCGGCCGAAAACGCAAAATTGCCGCTGTTCCAGAGATACCCTTCCGTGATGTAGGTTTCAGCGGTCTTGCGATCGGGCTTTTCAACGAAACGCGCAATGGAGTGGGCGCCGATATCGAGTTCAATGTCCCCCGGCTGGATGTAGCCATAGGCGGTCGAGGGATGATCGGGCGTGATCCCGAGGGTCATGATCCGTCCGGACGATGCCATCCCGGCCACTTTCCGAACGGCGACGCCGAAGCCTGCCTCATCACCGATCACGTGATCGGAAGCGAGCAAGAGGCATGCGCCGCCGGCGCTTCTGCGTTCCGCCAGGAGCGCCCCCACCGCCACGGCGGCAGCGCTGTCGCGCCGTTGCGGCTCAAGCACGATCTCCGCATCGCAGCCAATGACAGCCAACTGCTCAGCCGCAATGAAGCGAAAGTCATTGTTTGTGATCACGATCGGTCGATCGAAGTCGGCGCCCGACACCCGCAACATCGTCGCCTGGAAAGCCGAATGCCCATCGTCGAGCAGCGGAATGAACTGCTTCGGCATCGAATCGCGCGAGACCGGCCAAAGTCGGGATCCTGCGCCCCCGGCCATGATGATTGGAGTAATTGCCTGCACCACGCGAGATCCTTTCAGCCTCGGCGTCGTCGACGCATCACTCTGCGAGCGACATCTGACGAATTGCGACCGCGATATTGCGCCGAAAACGAAAATGATTCCTCAAATCATCCCCGCATTTCAATCTCACGCCGAGCCCACACCGAGCCTAAAATCCGATCGTACCATCACACATGCGCCCGCCGAAAGTCGCCCCGCAAAAAATAGATCAAATTATACCGCCATATGTTTCTCTGCATATTTCAGATACGTAATACCCAACGCATTGGAAACAATTCCACAGATGACAAGATAGATCGGATCATAATGAAACACGAATTCATTTCCATAAAACCCAGCCCGGAACATTTCACTCGCGTGGACCATCGGAAAGTATAAAAGCAATTCCTGAGCACGCGCTGGCAACCAAGACACAAGCGAGAATGCGCCAGAAACAGGCAAGCTGAAATACATAATCGGCTGCATTAATCGATCCGCAGCATCGAATTGCTCGCATAAAGCTCCAACGAACATCAACACACCCATATTAAAAAATACCATTAATGCATACGCCGTACACATCAAGAGCGGGTCATAAATCATATTAACTAAGTTAAATATATATAAAATTGTAAAACACACCAAAAACGACGTCATAATCCCTAGAGCTTCCATTATTACATTGGCAATAATTGTATCTATTATTTTAACATTTTGGTGAAATAATAGGCCGCCATTGACGCGCATCGATCGAATGCCGAAGCCAATCATATGACGCCAAAGCGTCAACATTGAATAGCCGGTTAACGCGAAGCCAACGATCGGCATGTGATGCACCGATTCGCCGCGACGTATGCTCCAAAGTATAATCACGCCGCCAATCAGGAATACAGGCTCCCCGACATACCAAAGAAATCCGATATTCTCTCGGCCATAGCGACTCATCAGCTCGCGGATCACCAACGCATAGATCACTCGACCCTGAATGATGAATTTCGAAAGAACTACGCTGGCGCCCATGACGCGGCATCCTTTTCTCCGTTCGGCATAGACCGAACAAGTCTGCCGAACAATGTTCGTACGCCGGAACGGCAAAGCCTTGCATAAATAGGTGATAGCGCCGCGGACGAGCAGCACCACGCCTCAGTGACATCGCTCGACAGCAAGAGGACACGACGCGTTGCCTGACGACCGTCAGCGACGCCGGCGCGGGCTCGGCCATCATCGACGCGAAGTCGCAACACATTCTATCCCGCCACCCGCGGTCCAAACAAGCATGCCGAACTGCAGGGGCCTCGCCCTCACTAAGCCTGGCAACGGCGGGCCGACCACGCCCTTGCCGAGACCGGCACAGCCATACCAGCGGCCCCATCACGGCTCCGGAAAGTGCCGCTTGTCGACAGCAAATGCAGCCAAATCATGTCACCTATGGCGGCATTTCACCGACAGCGCATAACCGTTGCGGACCGCGGACCTCATCCATCACAAATACAAAAAAGCGGCCCGCTTCGACATGAAGCGGACCGCTCATTTGTCTCACGGCGAGAGGCAACCGATCCGTCGATTGCCTCGCAATCACGATTGTCACCGCGTCGCTGACGGACGCGTTCAGCAACCCCCGATCAGCGCGAAGCGAGCTTTTCGTTGCCCTGCTTGACAATCACCTTGGCATTCAGCGGCACGCGGCTGAACAGGTCGATGATGTCCTGATTCATCAGCCGGATACAGCCCGAGGATGCAGCTGTGCCGATGGTCCACCATTCGGGCGTGCCATGCAAACGGAACAGCGTGTCCTTGCCGTTCTGCCAGAGATAGAGCGCGCGGGCGCCAAGCGGGTTGGTCAGGCCCGGCTGCATGCCGTCGGCATACGGCTCGAGTTCCGGCTTGCGGGCGATCATCTCCTTCGGTGGGAACCACTTCGGCCAATGCTGCTTGTCGTGCACCTCGGCGTCGCCAGCCCAGGAGAAGCCGCTGCGGCCAACACCGATGCCATAGCGCATCGCCTTACCGCCAGGCTCAATCAGATAGAGAAACCGGTCAGGCGTATCGACGATGACCGTCCCTGGCTCAAGACCGATCCCCTCCGGATAGGACACTTCTTGGCGCCGAAACTGCGGATCGACTTTTTGGTAGGGAATGGCCGGCAGATGGAAGCCGTCATCGTCGCGCGCCGCATAGTCGGCCTTCCAGGTGGCGTCGAGGTCACCTGCCGCCGGCATCGTTTCGGGGCTTGCATAGGCCGCAGCCATCGGAGCGGCAGCGCCCGTATTCAGGCTCTCCTTTTGCGGATTGTCCGCACATCCGGCGAGCATGAGCGTGGCGATTGCGGCGCCTACTGCAATGGAAAGCTTGAACGTCATGACAGATGCCAATGCGGTTTGGATAGCAACGATTTCGGGTTCCCCAAAACTCGTGGGCCCATTTCAGAATATCTTTCCGATAGGCCGCATCGATGGATCGGGCAATGTCCCCATTGGATGCGGTCATGGTTAAGAAAACGTTTGTTGCGACGTCGTCACAGTTGACCTGTGGCCGAGCTGCGACATCTGCGTGATGAAAAGGGATCCGCGCGAACCCATGAGGTTCACATCATGAACATCGGAGAAGCCTCTCGCCTGTCCGGCCTGCCCCCCAAGACCATCCGCTATTACGAGGAGGTTGGGCTTATCAAGCCGATGCGCGCGAACAATGGCTATCGGGACTATCGGGACCGGGACGTGCATGTCCTGCGCTTTCTGCAACGCTCGCGCTCGCTTGGCTTTTCCATCGCCGAGGCGCGCAAACTCCTGTCGCTCTACGGCGACGAAAGCCGCCAGCGCGAGGATGTGCGCCGGCTGGTGACGCGCCGGATCGCTGAAATCGACCACAAGATCGCCGAGCTGCATTCTTTGAAGCGGGCACTGGCGACCCTCACCGACCGGTGCCAGGGCGGCTCGAGCCCCGATTGTCCGATCCTCGAGGAAATCGCCGGCGAGCGGGTGGAATAGGCCGTCTTTTGTTCAGCCGACTCGCGGGCCGCGCGAGATCGAAGCGCCTTCCCGCCACGATCGGCGAAACGCGCCGAGGACGCGTAACGTCGTCCGCTTGCGCCGCCAGCGATCACAGTTGCGTCAGAAGCGCGGGAAGGCCGCTCGGTGTGGCCGTCCCCGCGCCGACGTTCTCATCTCCGATTGCATACTGTCGCGATTCGTTTGTGTTTTGTTTCGTCGGCCATTATGGCTTTGCCGATGCCCCTCGTCTCACCCTTCACGCCGGATCCGCTGGTCGATGGCCGCCAATCCGAGCGCGCCATGATGGTCCGCCGCGGTGTTCAACGGCTGATGCAGAGCCATCGTGTGTCTTTGCTACCGGAAATGCCCCTGGATTCGGGCCGCCGGGCGGATCTCGTCTGCCTGTCGGAAAAGGGCGAGATCGCGATCATTGAAATCAAGACCTCGATTCAGGATTTCAGGGTCGATCAGAAATGGCCGATCTACCGCCGGCACTGCGACCGGCTGTATTTCGCGACGCACCCCGGGGTGCCGACCGAAATCTTTCCGGACGAGTGCGGGCTGATCCTTTCCGACGGCTTCACGGCGGAAATTCTGCGCGAGGCCCCGCTTGAACGGCTCGCGCCGGCCACCCGCAAGGCGATGACCCTCAAATTCGCCCGGCTTTCGGCCAACCGCCTGCTGCAGGCGGAATGGGCCGCCAATCCCGCGGCGATGGACTGACAGCGGAGTCGGGCGGCCTCTCGCCCGATACGCCCGCCATGATACTCATCACCCTCGCAGGATCGCGCCGGTCGCCTTCTGCACGCCGGCGATGATCTTCGCGGAGACCGCCTCGAGCTCCTCGTCGGTGAGGGTGCGCTCCGCCGGTGCCAGGGTCACTTCAATGGCGACCGACTTCTTGGCGTCGCCGAGCGACGCGCCGGCAAAGACGTCAAAAACCCGCACGTCCTTGACCAGCGCTTTGTCGGCGCCCTCGGCCGCCCGCACGATCCGACCCGCTTCGACCGTCTCGTCGACGACGAAGGCGAAGTCGCGCCGCACCGGCTGAAAGAGCGAGAGCGTCAGCACCGGCTTGGTGCGCGTCGCCTTCTTCTTCGGCTCCGGCACCTTGTCGAGAAACACCTCGAAGCCGCAGAGCGGACCCAAGACATCGAGGGTCTTCAAAACCTTCGGATGGAATTCGCCGAATTCGGCGATCACCACCTTCGGACCAAGCTTGATCCGGCCCGAGCGCCCGGGATGATACCAATCGCTCGCCGGCGCCTCGATCATCAGCTTGTCGGCCGGAAAGCCGACCGCTTCAAGCACGGCGAAGACATCCGCCTTGGCGTCGAAAACCGTCACCGCCGGCGCCGTGCCCGACCAGAAGCGGCCCGGCCCGTCAGGCCCCGCGGAGCCACGCCGGACCCCCCCGGCCACGCGCTTTTGCCCGTCCGGCGTATCGGTGAGATAGGTCGCCGCGACCTCGAACAGGGCGGTATCGCCATAGCCACGGGCGGCATTGCGCCCGGCCGCCGCAATCAGCCCTGGCAGCAGCGACGGCCGCATGTCGGAGAGATCGGCCGAGATCGGATTGGCCAGCTTCAACGCCGGCGAGCCGCCACCGAAGGCCTCGGCTTCGGCCTGCGAGACGAAGCTGTAGGAGACGCATTCGACCATGCCGCGCGCGGCAAGCGCCCGGCGCGCCGTCCGATCGCGGGATTGGGCCGTCGTCAAAATGCGGCCGTTGACGGCGCTATGAGCAGGCAGCGGCGCCGGCTTGATTTCATTCACGCCCTTCAGCCGCATCACCTCCTCGACGAGGTCGGCCTTGCCCTCGACGTCCGGCCGCCAGCTCGGCACCGTGCAGACAAGCGCCTCGCCCTCGCGATGGGGCACGAATCCGAGAACGGACAGGATCCGCTCCTGCTCATCCGGCGTGCTCGCAAGACCCGTCAACCGCTCGAATTCGCCGAACGGCAGGCGGATTTCCTTTGGGTGATGCGGTTTGACACCGGCCACGATCCGCGTCGACGGCGTGCCGCCGCACAGATCGAGCACCATTTCAGTCGCCAGATCGAGGCCCGACTCCATGAAAGCCGGGTCGACGCCACGCTCGAAGCGGTAGCGAGCGTCGGTGATAATGCCGAGCGAGCGGCCGCTGCGGGCGATATCCAGCGGCTCCCAGAGCGCCGACTCGATCAGCACCTCGGTGGTCGTCTCGTCGCAGCCCGAATGTTCGCCGCCCATGATGCCGGCGATGGATTCAACGCCGTTGTCGTCGGCGATCACGCAGGTGCCGGCGGGCAGCGTGTAGTCGCGATTGTCGAGCGCCAGGATCGTCTCGCCCGCCGCCGCATCCCGCACCTGCAGCGCGCCCGCGACCTTTGCCGCGTCGAAGACGTGCAACGGCCGGCCGCGATCGAAGGTGATGTAGTTGGTGATATCGACGAGCGCGTTGATCGGGCGAAGGCCGATCGCCTTCAGCCGCTTCTGCAGCCATTCCGGCGACGAACCGTTGGCAACGCCTGAGACCCGGCGAAGGGCGAAACCGAGGCAGGTCTTGCTGGTCACGGCGAGCGCCACGCCGACATCGCCCTCGCCCTCGATGCGGGCCGGCTCGGTCGTTTTCAACCGGCCGAGGCCGGAGGCTGCGAGATCGCGCGCGATGCCGGAAACGCCTGTCGCATCGGGGTGGTTGGGGGTCAGATTGATCTCGATGACGGGATCGATCAACCCGGCATAATCGGCATAGCGCGTGCCGACCGGCGCATCGCTCGGCAGATCGATGATACCCTCATGGGCCTCGGACAACTCGAGTTCGCGCTCGGAACACATCATGCCGAAGGATTCGACGCCGCGGATCTTGCCGACTGACAGCGTGGTGTCGATGCCCGGGACATAGGTGCCGGGAAGCGCCAACACGCCGACGAGGCCCTCACGCGCGTTCGGCGCGCCGCAGACGATCTGCAGCGGCTTGCCGTCGTTCACCTTCGGGCCGGCATCGACCGACAAGAGCTTCAGCCGATCGGCATCGGGGTGCTGGCCGGCCGACAAAATGCGGGCGATGACGAAGGGCGCGAACACCGCCCGGTCGTCGACGGATTCGACTTCGAGGCCGATCATCGTCAGCCGGTCGCAAATGTCCGCAAGGCTCGCCTCGGTGTCGAGATGGTCCTTCAGCCAGGAGAGTGTGAATTTCATGTCTATCCCGCGTCGTCTCGTGTTCTGCGCGACCGCTATCGGCCGCTTCAATGAAATTGCGCCGCGCCGCCCGTTTCAATCGGCGGTTTGCGGCGGATCAGTGCTCGGTCATGGCCGGCGCACGCTCATCGCCGCATGCCCCGGCAGATCGACCGTGATCGCGGCAAAGGGCAGCGCCTCGCCCGCAAAGGCCTGAAGGCGTGGCGCAAAGCGCGCCGGTTCGTCCATGGCGCCGAGGTAGACATAGATTCGGTCGGCCAGTCGCCCGTCCTCGTAGGCGATCGGCGCTCCGCAGGTCGGGCAGAAGGACCGCGTGACATCGCCCTCGCCATAGCGCTGGCCCGTATCGCCGACAAAGCTCAGCTGCGAGCGGTAAAAGCCGACAAAGGCCAGAAACGGCGCGCCGGAGGCCCTGCGGCAATCCACGCAATGACAAATCGCGGTGTAATGCGGCTCGGCCGAAGCGGTGAACCGCACCGCCCCGCAGCGGCAGCCACCAGTGTGGGCAATGGGAGCGTTGGTCATCCAAACACCTTCGATCGCGTCACTGGATCAATCCCTTCGATCCCGGAACAGCAGGCAGACAGCCAACGTCCGACGCTCGTCTCGACCCAATCCCCGAAGATCGACGATCACGCCTTGCGCCTGGACCAAGAGGTCGGTGACGACGTTGAGCGAGAACAAGGACGGATCGCAAGGAAGGTAGTCGGCGCGAGCTCTTTCGACCTGCAGCTGAACGACCGCGTTGCCGATCGCGCGGAAACGATTATCATCCTTCAACGGCGCCTGCATGAAGGCGTTTTTCAACCGCCTATGCTCCAAGGCGCGATACACACGCACATAGGCGTCTGAAGCACGGGCAACCCCGGGCAGCAAACTTTCGCTCGCCAGCTCCGCCAGCGCATGAAAAACGGCATAATAGGCCGTGCTCACGGCGCGTCGCAGACAAGCCGACGTCTGGTTCGGCTCGCCCGCCAAAAGCCTGGCGCTGTCGAGCAACTCATCAATCATGACCGGGTTCTGCCGGCTGCGACAGCCCTGGGGCCGCAAGTCCCTCTGGCCGCCGATAGGTCAACAGTGCGAACCGCTCGTCGCCCCGCTCCAGCAAAGCCCCGCGAATGGCACCACCGATATCGAGCATCACGCGTCCCGGTACCTGGTGGTCGACATCGACGGTCATTCTCAGAACAGCATCGCCATCAAAATCTCTCTCGGAGGCGATAGCGACGCCGCGAAAGCCAAAGTCTCTCAGTCGCTCTTGCAAGATCGACTGAGCAAGCTCCTCGGCTTGCTGATCGTTCAAGGCAATGACCGTGGACATGGCATCTCCTTCGCGGCGCGCGGAATTTCCGGCCGAGCGCTGTCACTCTCTCACGTGCTCAAGCCCCCGAACAGTGTCGGCATGTCGAGCGGGCGGAAACCGTAATGGTCGAGCCAGCGGATGTCGGCGTCGAAAAAGGCGCGCAGATCCGGCATGCCGTATTTCAGCATGGCGATGCGGTCGATGCCCATGCCCCAGGCAAAACCTTGATAAACATCCGGATCGAGCCCGACGCCCCGCAGAACGTTCGGATGGACCATGCCGCAGCCCAAAATCTCCATCCAGTCGGTGCCCTCGCCAAAGCGCACCTCCGCGCCCGAGCGGTCGCATTGAATGTCGACTTCGAGGCTCGGCTCGGTGAAGGGGAAGAAGGAGGGGCGGAAGCGCATATTGAGCTGCGGCACCTCGAAGAAGGTCTTGCAGAACTCCTCCAACACCCACTTCATGTTGGCGATGTTCGACGTGGTGTCGACCACCAGCCCCTCGAGCTGATGGAACATCGGGGTGTGCGTGGCGTCCGAATCCTGGCGATAGGTCTTGCCCGGAATGACGATGCGGATCGGCGGCTTCTGGGCCTCCATGGTCCGGATCTGCACCGGCGAGGTATGGGTGCGCAACACCTTGCGCTCGCCCTTGTCATCAGGCGCGAGGAAGAAGGTGTCGTGCATCTCGCGGGCGGGATGGCCTTCCGGGAAATTCAGCGCCGTGAAATTATAGTGGTCGGTCTCGACGTCCGGCCCCTCAGCGATGGAAAAGCCCATATCGGCGAAAATCGCGGTGATCTCGTCGATGACCTGGGAGATCGGATGGATGCGCCCGCGCGCTGCCGCCGCCTGGCGGACCGGCAGCGTGACGTCGACCCGCTCGGCGGCGAGCCGCGCGGCAATCGCCTTGTCGGCGAGCGCCTCGCGCTTCGTCGTAATCGCGCCCTGCACCGCGTCACGCAGGCCGTTGAGCCGCGGGCCGGCGGTCTTCCGCTCCTCGGGGCTCATCTTGCCGAGCCCCTTCATCATCTCGGAAATCCGGCCCTTCTTGCCGAGCTCGGCGATTCGGATCGTCTCCAGTGCAGCCTCGTCTCCCGCCGCCTCGATCGCCGCGAGAAGCTCGCTCTCCAGCGCGTCTGTGTCGCTCACCTGTCACCTCTTTCGCCGAGAGCGCCCTGCGTCCTGTCGCACGCAGAACGGACGCTCTAACTCTTTGAAGCTCCGCATCGGCCGATCGGCCCGTGCATCGCATGTCGATCACCGCGCCTTCATGACGCAAAAAGGCCCGCTGCGGTCAAATCCCGCGCGGGCCTTTTTCTCGATTCAAAACCGGCGCCTGATGTCCGTTTCGTCTGATCGCATCGGACCCGCCGCGTGGACGATCCAGGGATCAGGCGTCAGGCTGCGCGCTTTTCTCCGACCGCCCGCTCGTAGGCGCCGGGAAACTCACCGTCCTTCAGATAGGCGAGCGCCTGCTTGGCCGATTCGCAGAGCGCGGCGAACGCCTCGGGCTCGTGAATGGCGATGTCGGACAGAACCTTCCGGTCGACCTCGATGCCGGCCTTGTTGAGGCCGTCGATGAAGCGGCCATAGGTCAGGCCGTGCTCGCGGACCGCGGCGTTGATGCGCTGGATCCACAGGGCGCGGAAATTCCGCTTCTTCACCTTGCGGTCGCGGGTCGCATACTGCTTCGACCGATCGACGGCCGCCTTGGCGGTGCGGATGGTATTCTTGCGGCGGCCGTAGAAACCCTTGGCCTGCTTGAGAACCTTCTTGTGCTTGGCGTGGGCGGTAACGCCCCTCTTGACGCGTGCCATGATCTAAACTCCTGAAATCTCTGAGATGCCTAAAGCATGATCCGGAAAAGTGGGAACCGGTTTTCCGACAGGATCATGCGCTGAAACGATCGCGGGGGGGACGGCGGCTCGATTGGAGTGCGTCCCGCATGTGCGCCGCTCAGCGGTCGTAGGGCATGTAGGTCTTGACGATCCGCTCGTCGGGCTTCGACAAAATCATCGTGCCGCGTGCATCGCGAATGAAGTCGTTGGAGCGTTTGATCATGCCGTGGCGTTTGCCGGCCGGCTGCGCCTTGACGTGGCCGTTGGCGGTCATGCGGAAGCGCTTCTTGGCGCTCGACTTGGTCTTCATCTTGGGCATTTTGCTCTCCTGATTAAGAGGATCGCGACGCCCGGAGCGGTCGCAAGCCTTGCAAAGGCCCTGCGCCGTCCTGCCTTCATTGAAGGAATGTCGCGAACAGCATTTAGAACCGCCACGGCATGCCCTGCCGGCCGGCTCTCTGAACGGGGCGTCTCATACGCGAGCGGCGGGAAATGCGCAAGGCCTCAATCGCGGCGGCGAGCGACGTGCCGCTTGTAGAAGCCGGCCCTGTCTTGAGACCGCCGGCCGCTTGATCGCGCCCGCGCCGTCCGCCATAAGGCGCGGCAATTCCTAAAGTGTCCTCGGAGCCGCCAGCATGAGCGATTTCGCCCCCCGCGTCTTTTCCGGCGTGCAGCCGACCGGAAACCTGCATCTCGGCAACTATCTCGGCGCGATCCGCAAATTTGTCGCCCTGCAGGAAAGCCAGGACTGTCTCTATTGCGTGGTCGACCTGCATTCGATCACCGCGCAGCTCGTCCATGACGATCTGAAAGGCCAGATCCGCTCGATCACCGCCGCCTTCCTCGCCGCCGGCATCGATCCGAAGCGCCACATCGTCTTCAATCAGAGCCGGGTCGCGGCCCATGCCGAGCTCGCTTGGATCTTCAACTGCGTCGCCCGCATCGGCTGGATGAACCGGATGACCCAGTTCAAGGAAAAGGCCGGCAAAGACCGCGAAAACGCCTCCCTCGGCCTCCTGGCCTATCCAAGTCTGATGGCCGCCGACATCCTGCTTTATCGCGCCACCCATGTTCCCGTCGGCGACGATCAGAAGCAGCATCTGGAGCTGACCCGCGACATCGCCATCAAGTTCAACAACGACTTCTCGCCGCGCATCGCCGCGGCCGGCCTCGGCACGCCGATCCAGATGGGCGAGGAGACGGTGAATGGCTACTTCCCGATCACCGAGCCGCTGATCGAAGGGGAGGCGACCCGGGTGATGAGCTTGAAGGACGGCGCCAAGAAAATGTCGAAGTCGGATCCCTCCGACCTGTCGCGCATCAACCTGACCGACGACGCCGAGCAGATCGCCCGCAAGATCAAGAAGGCGAAGACCGATCCGGACGCCTTGCCCTCGGAGGTCAAAGGCCTTGAAGGCCGCGCCGAGGCGGACAATCTCGTCGGCATCTTCGCGGCGCTGGCCGGCCAGAGCAAAGCGGCGGTGCTGAAGGATTTCGGCGGCAAGCCGTTCTCCGAGTTCAAGCCGGCGCTGGCCGAACTGGCGGTCACGGTGCTGGAGCCGATCACCGCCGAAATGCGGCGGCTCACCGACGATCCTGCCCATATCGACGCCGTTTTGAAGGATGGCGGCGAGCGCGCCGGGGCGATCGCCGAAAAGACGATGCGCGACGTCAAGGAGATCGTCGGCTTTCTGCAATAGCCGGGCCGAAGGCCGCGACCGAGCGCCCGCGCCGCCACCGCGGGCGTCTTGACTCAAAAGGCCTTGATCGAACGGATTTTCTGAAACCGGATGCAGTTGCGAAACGGGCCGCCTTGCCGCGGTCGTTCTCTGCAGCCATTTTACCGTCATGGTTTCGAAACGACTCGGCCGCGACGCAGGCGGCAAACGAAAATTTCTGGCGATCATCGACGGCACCCCCGAATGCACCCGGGCGGCCTCCTATGCCGGCTATCGCGCCAAGGCGAGCGGCGGCGGCGCGGTGCTGCTCTATGTGATCGAGCCGGGCGACTTCCAGCATTGGCTCGGCGTCGAGAAGCTGATGCGCGCCGAGGCCGAGGAAGAGGCCGAGAACAGCCTCGCCAAAGTCGCCGAGGAACTGCGCGAGGTGATCGGTATCGAGCCGGAAACGGTCATCCGCGAGGGCAAGATCATCGAAGAGATCCACGCCCAGATCGAGGCCGATCGCGAAATCGCGATTCTCGTTCTGGCCGCCGGTGAAGCCGGCGAGGGACCGGGGCCGCTGGTCTCCTCCGTCGCCGGCAAGGGCGCGGCCTTTCCGATTCCCGTCACCATCGTGCCGGCCTCGCTGACCGACGACGAAATCATCAGCTTGTGCTGAACACCGCAGCGATGCGCTGGCCGCCGAGCAACGGCTGACCAGCCCCCTCTCCCGCGCACGGGCGCGAGCTGCGGCGATGGAAATGGCCGGCGCGCGCGCCCATTTCTTGTAAGGGTCGCGGCGAAGCGATACCCTTGACGACATTCCACCAAGATGACCCGCTGCCAAGGGCAGCCGGCCAGAGGCGAAGTTCATGTTCATCCAGACCGAAGTCACACCCAATCCCGCGACGCTGAAGTTCCTGCCTGGCCGGGTTTTGATCGAAAGCGGCACGGAAGAGTTTTCCGACCGGGACGAGGCCGAGGCGCGCTCGCCGCTGGCGGCCAAGCTGATGGCAATCCCGGACGTCGCCGGCGTGTTCTTCGGCTTCGACTTTGTGACCGTGACCAAGCGCACCGGCGAATGGCAGCATCTGAAACCGGCGGTTCTCGCGACCCTGATGGAGCACTTCATGGCCGACGAGCCGGTGATGGCCGCCAATGGCGGTCCGGCAGCCACGAGCGGCGAGGAGTTCTTCTCCCAAGCCGACGAGCAGACCGTCGCGACCATCAAGGAACTGCTCGAGACACGCGTGCGCCCGGCCGTCGCCCAGGATGGCGGCGACATCACCTTCCGCGGCTTCAAGGACGGCACGGTCTATCTCAACATGCGCGGCGCCTGCGCCGGATGCCCCTCGTCGACGGCGACGCTGAAGCACGGCATCCAAAATCTCCTGCGCCATTTCGTGCCCGAGGTAGAGGCGGTCGAGGCCGTCGAGGCGGCGTGATGGTCGATAGAGCTTGCAGCCCTCGGTCGATCAGATGATGGTATCTGATGGCGGGCAGCGCAAAGGATCATCCGATAAAGATTCCAATAGCCCCGCAGCCGAGGGCCACTTGAACGATCTCGTCAGCCGGGCTGTGGCCGGAGAAGATATCGTCCTGACACGCGATGGCGCGGTCGTCGTTCGTCTTTCGCCGATTGAGCGCGAGGAAAAGCGCGCTCTTTTCTTCGCTGGCATCGCAGCCTTGCAAGAAGAAGTGCGAGCGACGGCATGGCCCGGCCCCCGCGCGGCGCGGAGCCAGGATTTTCTCTATAACGACGACGGCCTGCCCGGTTGATCGTGCTCGACACTTCGGCCCTGATGGGCTGGGCAAAGCGCCTCTGACCGCCGCGATCCCAAGGCTTTCCATTTGAAATCGCCCCATGCCCTCGCTGATCCTCGCCATTGACACGGCCTTTTCCCGCTGCACCGCCGCGCTGTTTGATCCGCGCGGCGACGGGCGGCTGTTGGCGGCGGCCGAGCCGGAGATTGGCAAGGGCCATGCCGAGCGGCTGACGGGGGTGATCGACAGCGTCTTGGCCGAGGCCGGTGTGGCTTACGGCGATCTTGCCCGCATTGTCGTGACGACCGGGCCCGGGTCCTTTACCGGCGTTCGCGTCGGCGTCGCCGCCGCCAGGGGGCTGGCCCTCGCGCTTGCCGTCCCGGCGATCGGCGTCTCGACACTCGACGCGCTGGCGGCGTGTGCCCTTGGCGGATCCAAGGCTCAAAACCCGGCCGCGCCGGTGCTCGCCGTTCTCGATGCGCGCCGCGACGAGGTCTATGCCGCGCTCTATGCCGCAGACGGCGCGATGATCAGCGCAGCGGCGGCCCTCGCACCGGAAGCATTGGGCGATGTCGTCGCCGCCTGCCCGGCCGCAACGCCGCTCATCCTCGTCGGCACGGGCGCAAAGATCGCCGCCGACCAACTCGCCGCCCGACCAACGACGATCGAGCAGGACAGCGACCGTATCGATCCGGAAACGCTTGCCCGGCTTGGCGCCACGACCATCCCCGGCGAGCCGCCGCGGCCGCTTTATCTGCGCGGCGCCGATGCCAAGCCCTCGTCGATGCGCTCGTTGCGTGCGGTATCCATAGAAAGCATTCCCTAATGCGCTTCGGCGTAGCATAGAGTGGAATGCCCTTCGCGTGTCGCCAAGGAGAATTCGCAAGCAACGCGAATAATTTCGGCCGCAGCGGCATGCGTAGGAATGCGGGGGAGAGTGACGCACATGTACTGGCTGTTGCCTTGGGTCTGGACGACGAGTTGGATGGAGGGCTTTCTCGGCCAGGGGGAGACCATCGCCTTGGACCTCACCGACGAGGATCTGGATGCCGCCGCCGAGCTGCATAGCGAGGCCTTCGACCAGCCCTGGTCCGGAGACGAGCTCGGCACGCTTCTCGCCCAGCGCGGCAGCTTCGGCTATGTCGTCCACAAGATCGGCGTGGCGCGCAGCGAGCCCCTCGGCTTCGTCCTCGCCCGCAACATCGCCGGGGAAGCCGAGATCCTCACCATCACCGTGTCACGCCGCTACCGCCGCGGCGGTCTCGGCCGGATGCTGATGGATCAGGTGCTGCAAAAGCTCCATGCCGACCGGGCCGAGTCGCTGTTTCTCGAGGTCGACGAGGAGAACGAAGCGGCGTTGAGGCTTTACAAGCGGCTGCGTTTCGAGGAAGTGGGACGGCGCCCCGCCTATTACTGTCATCCGGACGGCCGGCGGACCAGTGCCCTGACCTTGAAACGGAGCCTGGCCTGACGCGGCGAGGCGCCGTCCCGCCCCTGTCGAGCTGCCGCCGTCATGACCGCACGCCTTCGCCTCTCCCTTGCAGAGACCGAACGATCATGATCGCCCGGGCGCGCGTTGCAGTCGTCGCGACATCTCTCGTCCTGATGACGCTGGTGCTCTGGCCGTTGCAGGCGCTCGCCATGTGGCGAGGCTGGCCGCTGCAACGCAAGCTGCCGCATCTTTGGCACGTGATCGCCTGCCACATCGCCGGCCTCAAAGTGCATGTGAAAGGCCGGCCGGCCAGCGAGCGCCCCTTGCTGCTCGTCTCCAATCACCAGTCCTGGTCGGACATCATGGTGCTCGGACGGGTGATGCCGCTCTCCTTCATCGCCAAGGCCGAGGTGCGCGACTGGCCGGCCTTCGGCCTCCTGGCCAAGCTGCAGCGCACGGTCTTCGTCGAGCGCGAGGCGCGGCGGCGCACCGGCCATCAAGCCTCGGCGATTGCCGATCGTTTGTCTGAGGGCGATGCGATGGTGCTCTTTGCCGAAGGCACGACCTCCGACGGCAACGAGGTGCTGCCGTTCAAGACCGCGCTGTTCGGCGCGGCGCAAATGGCGCTGCGCGATAGCACATCCGGCTCGGTTCAGGTTCAGCCCGTTGCCATCGCTTATACCCATGCAAGCGGCCTGCCACTCGGCCGCTTTTTCCGCCCCCTCGCCGCCTGGCCCGGCGACGTCGAACTTGGCCCGCATCTCCTCGGCTTTCTGAAAGAGGGCGCGATCGACGCGACGGTCGCCTTTGGCGAGCCGCTGACTTTTACCGAAAGCTCCAGCCGCAAGGCCATGGCCCGCGACGCGGAAGACAGCGTCCGCAGGCTGCTCGCCGACAGTCTCGCCGGACGCGATTGACACGATGCGAAAGACGCAGGTCCCGCTTGCGCTCAGTCACGATGCCGTCGATATAGGAAGATAAGAATGGCGCCGAACGGGACCAATCGGCGCCGTCACAGCGACCAATGACACCTCGAGACGAAAGCCTGACCTGAAGGGCGCATGAGCGATATCAGCCAAGCCAGACTGACGCCGACGACGCGAGCCGGTTCACGCAAGGTCTTTATCAAGACATATGGCTGCCAGATGAACGTCTATGATTCCCAGCGCATGGGCGATGCGCTGGCGAATGGCGGCTATGTGGCGACGGAGACCATGGAGGATGCCGATCTGATCCTCCTCAACACCTGCCATATCCGGGAAAAGGCCGCGGAAAAGATCTATTCCGAGCTCGGCCGCATCCGCGATATGAAGGCCGAGCGGGCGTTGGAAGGCCGCGACATGCGCGTCGCCGTCGCCGGCTGCGTCGCCCAGGCCGAGGGCGAGGAAATCATCGCCCGGGCGCCGGTGGTCGATCTCGTCATCGGGCCGCAGACCTATCATCGCCTGCCCGAGGCTTTGGCACGCGTCGACAAGGGCGAGCGGGTGATCGAGACCGACTACGCGGTCGAGGACAAGTTCGAGCATCTGCCGAGGGCAGCCAAGAAGGACATCCGGGCGCGCGGCGTCACCGCCTTTTTGACCGTGCAGGAAGGCTGCGACAAGTTCTGCACCTTCTGCGTCGTGCCCTATACGCGGGGAGCGGAAGTCTCGCGGCCCTTCGCCCAGATCCTCGACGAGGCACGGCAACTCGCCGAAGCCGGCGTGCGCGAGGTGACGCTGCTCGGCCAGAACGTCAATGCCTGGCATGGCAAGGACCCCACGGGAAAGTCGATCGGCCTCGGCGGACTGCTGTTCGCGCTTGCCGAGATCCCCGGCCTGAAGCGGCTTCGCTACACCACCTCGCATCCGCGCGACATGGACGACGCGCTGATCGCCGCCCATCGCGATCTGCCGGCGCTGATGCCCTATCTGCATCTGCCGGTGCAGTCCGGCTCCGATGCGATTTTGAAGGCGATGAACCGTCGCCACAGCGCGGCTGACTATCTGCGGCTGATCGATCGCATCCGCACGGCACGGTCGGATATCGCGTTGTCGGGCGACTTCATCGTCGGCTTTCCCGGCGAGAGCGAGGCCGATTTCGAGGCAACGATGCAACTGGTCTCGGATGTGGACTACGCCTCGGCCTTCTCGTTCAAATATTCGGCACGGCCCGGCACACCGGGCGCGGCGCTTTCCGACCATGTCAGCGAGGCGGTGAAAAGCGAGCGCCTGGCCCGGCTGCAGGCGCTGCTGCGCCGGCAGCAACAGGCGTTTTCCGAGAGCCTCGTCGGCCAGAGCTTGAGCGTCCTGATTGAGAAGCCCGGCCGCCGCCCCGGCCAGATCGTCGGCCGCTCGCCCTATCTGCAGCCGGTGGTGATGCGCCAGGGCGTCGGCGCGATCGGCGACATCGTCACGGTCGAGATTGCCAATTCCGTCGCCAACTCGCTGATCGCGGAGGGCGCGATGCACCTCGAACCCACCGGAATGGTCGCATGAAGCCGACGCGTGGCGTGACACCCGCATCCGGCGCCTCCGACATGGCGCACATTGTCCTGACCTTCGAGGACAATCGCCTGGCAAGCGCTCTCTTCGGTCAGTTCGACGAGCACCTGGCGTTGCTTGAGCAAAAGCTCGGCATCGACGCCCGGGCGCGGGGCAACAAGGTCGAGATTCGCGGTGAAGCAGGCGTCGTCGAACAGGCGAGGCGCGCCCTTGATCATCTCTACGAGCGTCTGCAGGGCGGCAGCGAAATCGGCACCAAGGATGTCGACGGCGCGGTGCGCATGGCGATTGCCCAGGACGACCAGCTGTATCTGCCGACCCTTGAGAAGAAGGGCCGCATGGCGCTGGCGCAGATTTCGACGCGCAAGAAGACCATCCATGCTCGCACCCCGACCCAGGACGCCTATATGCGGGCCCTCGACCGGGCTGAACTGGTCTTCGGCGTCGGCCCGGCCGGCACCGGCAAGACCTATCTCGCCGTCGCCCACGCCGCCCAGCTTCTGGAGCGCGGTCAGGTGGATCGCATCATCCTCACCCGGCCGGCGGTCGAAGCGGGCGAGCGGTTGGGCTTCCTGCCGGGCGACATGAAGGAAAAGGTCGATCCCTATCTCAGGCCGCTCTATGATGCGCTCTACGATATGATCCCGGCCGAAAAGGTCGAGCGGGCGCTGACGGCAGGGGCGATCGAGATCGCCCCCCTCGCCTTCATGCGCGGGCGCACGCTGGCCAACGCCGCCGTCATCCTCGACGAGGCGCAGAACACCACCTCGATGCAGATGAAGATGTTCCTGACCCGGCTCGGGGAAAACGCCCGCATGGCGGTGACCGGGGATCCCTCGCAGATCGATCTGCCGCCCGGCCAAAAGTCCGGCCTGGTCGAAGCGCTGCGGGTGCTCGAAGGAGTTTCCAACGTCGTCACCGTCCGATTCGAGGCGAAGGATGTGGTGCGCCATGCCTTGGTTCAGGCGATCGTCGAAGCTTATGAGCGCGACGCCACCGAACAACGAAGCGCCGGCAGCCTGCCGCTCGATCGATAGCGCCGATGCCTGGATTTGAGGAGTGGGAGCGGCCTTTGTGCGGTCACGCGCACGCACGGCGCTGCAAGGATGACATGATCAGCCGACGAAAGATCCGTCTTTCATGAGCGCCGAAGGCGACGTTTGCCTGGTGGGATCGGATCTGCCGGTCTCCCTACCGGGCTATCCCGATCTGACCCTCGCCATCGCCGTGGAATGTGAGGCGTGGGAGGCTGCATTTCCGCACGAGGCGCTGACGGCGTTGGCAGCAAAAGCCCTGGCGGCGGCGGCAAACCATCTCGATCTGCCGGCGAGCCTGACCAGCGAGATCGCCGTCACCTTCGCCGACGACCGGACCGTTCAGGAGGCGAACCGCGACTGGCGCGATAAGGACAAGCCGACGAATATTTTGTCCTTTCCGATGAGCCAGCTGGAAACCGGCGATCTGCCTGGCCCCTTGGCCGGCGATCTTTTGATCGCATTTGAGACCGTCGCCCGCGAGGCCGAGGCCGAGGCCAAGACGACCGGCGATCACCTCAGCCACCTGATCGTTCACGGCTTTCTGCATCTCCTCGGCTATGACCATCTTTCAAACGCCGACGCGGAAACAATGGAAGCCCACGAGGTGGCGATCCTGGCCGCCCTTGGCATTGCCGACCCTTATGGCGACGGGAATCAATGACGCTGCGGACGGGCAAGATTTCGCTCTCTTCGCGAACGATCTCGCATCCGCGACAACAATCCCCTATCTTGCAAGGCGCATGAACTTTGAGTGAGACGATGTCACGCAACGACAACGCTGCGGAAAGCCCGGCAATCGACCCGGCGGCCGCAAGCGACGATTCCGCCGGCGACGACCGAAGTCGATCGTCGCACGCTTCGGCACCGCAACCCCATGGCGGCCGCAGATTTTTCGACGGACTGTTCGAACGGCTGCGCCCGCGCATGCCGCGCCTCGTGCGCGAGGACCTGACCAAGGCGCTGCTGACCGCCGATTCGGAAGAAGACGCCTTTTCGCCCACCGAACGGGCGATGCTCAACAATATCCTCAGGCTGCGCGAGGTCCGTGTCGAAGACGTCATGGTGCCCCGCGCCGATATCCGGGCCGTGGAAATCACGACGACGCTTGGCGAACTGATGAAGCAGTTCGAGGCGAGCGGCCATTCGCGCATGCCGGTCTATGGCGAGAGCCTCGATGATCCGCGCGGGATGATCCACATTCGCGACGTCGTCGGCCACATCACCCGCGTCGCACGCCCCGCCAAACAGGCCAACGGCAACGGCTCCAGCGCCCGCAAACCACGCGCCGGCCTCGATCTGCGGCAGATCAATCTCGCCCGCAAGGTCGAGGATCTCGGCATCATCCGCAAGGTGCTGTTCGTGCCACCCTCGATGCTCGCCACCGATCTGATGGCGAAAATGCAGGCCGCCCGCATTCAGATGGCGCTGGTCATCGACGAATATGGCGGCACCGACGGGCTGGTCTCGCTCGAAGACGTAATCGAAATGGTGGTCGGCAACATCGAGGACGAGCACGACGACGAAGCGCCGATGATCACCGAGCGCGGGGATGGTATTTTCTACGCCGACGCGCGAGCCGATCTCGACGAGGTCAAGCAGCTGGTCGGCGAGGATTTCGACATCTCCGAATATGAACAAGAGGCGGATACGATCGGCGGCTTGTTGTTTTCCGAGCTTGGCCGCGTGCCGGCCCGCGGCGAGGTGATCCAGGCCGTTCCCGGCTTCGAATTCCAGGTGCTCGAAGCCGATCCGCGCCGGGTGAGGCGGGTTCGGATCGTGCGCTTTCGTCAAGGCGAAAAGCGCCGGCGGATCGTCGAGGGCTTGGCCGACCAAGCCTAGGGCGCTCTGCGTCCGATCGGACGCAGAAAGGCCGCTCTCACCCTTTGAACCGACGCATCGTGCTTTGCCGAAAATCGATTCCGATTGTCTCGCCGATGCTGTAAGACACCGATCTTTCCGCCCTGGAGCGGGAGCATCGGGGCACGGCCGGATGCACCATCCGCATCACCCGCCTGACGATCAGGCTTACGAAAGCGCGCTGGCGTCTGATACAGGTCTCGGGTAAGTCGATCGGGAGTTGAGCCGGACACGGACGATTCCGGCGAAAGCGGCGGGCGGGAGTCGTTGGGCGTAGCGGTCATCGAGTCGAAGAAGTCAGGTGCGGGGTGGTTGGTCGACCGCCTGGCGCGGCGCGTGATATTGCTGGAGGGGTTGCCTCGGATTCTCGTGGCGGTCGCATCCGGTGCGATCGCCGCCCTGGCCTTGCCGCCGCTCGATTTTCCCGCCGCCCCCTTCATCGCCTTTCCGCTTCTCGTCTGGCTCTTGGACGGCATCGGCACGCGCCGGACGCTGCTCGGCGCCCTGTTTGCCGACTTTGCCATCGGATGGCTGTTCGGCTTTGGCTATTTCCTCGCCGGGCTTTGGTGGCTCGGCAGCGCGATGCTGGTGGATGCGGCGGCGTTCGCCGTGTTCATCCCGGTCGCCGTTCTCGGTCTGCCGGCGGTGTTGGCGGTCTATTTCGGCCTGGCGACCCTCATCGCCCGCCGATTTTGGATCGACAGCGCCCTGCGCATCCTGGCCCTCGCCGCCTCGCTGGCGCTGCTCGAATATTTCCGCGCCTTCGTCCTAACCGGCTTTCCCTGGAACGAACTCGGCGTGCTCGCGGCCCAGACGCCGCTGTTGTCGCAATCGGTCAGTGTCGTCGGCCTGCACGGCCTCAGCCTCTTGGCGCTCATCGTCTTCGCGGCCCCGGCCGTCATCGCCGATCGCCACGCCCGCGCCCCGATGCTCGTCGTTGCGGCGCTGATCGTCGCCCTCGACCTTGGCTATGGAGCTTGGCGCCTGGCCAACCATCCAACCCGCTTCGTCGATGACCTCACCGTAAGCGTCGTCCAGGCAAACATCGCCCAATCCGACAAATTCGACGAAGCTCAGGCGCAGAAGATCTTTGCCAAGCAGATCGCCGTGACGGAAAAGGGCCGCCAGGATCGGCATGACAAGGCATCGATCCCGGCCAAGACCGGCGGGCCGGCAATCATCGACGCGACGGAGAAAAAGACCCACAGGCTGATCATCTGGCCGGAATCCTCGATCCCCTTCATTCTCACCGAGCGACCGGAAGCCGTTGCCCAGCTCGCCGACATGATCCAGCCGGACGAGACGCTGATCGCCGGCGCGCCGCGCATCGAGCCGATGCCGTCGGGCGGCGAGCGGCTCTACAACTCCGTCCTGGTCGTCGATGACAATGGCGAAATCGTCGACGCGCGCGACAAGGTGCATCTCGTCCCGTTCGGCGAATATATGCCGTTCGGTCCGTTGATGGAGCGGCTCGGCATCATGAATCTGACCGAGATGCCCGGCGGTTACTCCGCCGGCACACAGCGCGAGGAGATCAAGCTCAAGGGCATCCCGGCCTTCCTGCCACTGGTCTGCTACGAAGCGATCTTTCCCGATGAGATCGTCGCGAGCATGAGGGGCTCACGCCCCGGCTTTCTCGTCAACGACACCAATGACGGCTGGTTCGGCATGACACCCGGCCCGCATCAGCACCTGCGGCTCGCGGAACTGTCCGCGGTCGCCGTCGGCCTGCCGCTGATCCGCGCCGCCAACACCGGCATTTCGGTCGTCACCGACGCCTATGGCCGAGAAATCGACGCCCTGGCGCTCGGGGCGACCGGCACCATCGAGTCGCGACTTCCGGTAGCCGCGCCCGCGACGCCATACGCTCGCCTTCAAAATATTCCGTTCTTCATTCTAATGAGTATGTGTTTTTTCGCGATTCTCGTCGTTCGGCGGTTTATCAGCCGGCAAACGAGTTGACATCCTAACGGTTATAGGTCACCCCCTTGGAAAATTTTAGTTAGCCGTGACCTTTGTATACCCCCGTCGATTTACCCGCTGGCGGGCCGGAGTCACCGCGGCTGAAACGAGCAAATGCGAAAGGTCATCGCAATGCAGGAGAGCCGGAAGAAGCCGAATCCGATCGACACCCATGTCGGGTCGCGCGTCAGACTCCGCCGTACCATGCTCGGCATGAGCCAAGAAAAGCTCGGCGAAGCTCTCGGCATCACCTTCCAGCAGGTTCAGAAATACGAGAAAGGGTCGAACCGGATCGGCGCCAGCCGCCTGCAAAACATCTCGGATGTCCTGAACGTCTCGGTCAGCTACTTTTTCGAGGATGCCCCCGGCACGGCGGCGTCTGCAGCGCCCGGTCTGAACGAGCAGAGCCCGGATTACGTGGTGGATTTTCTCTCCACGACTGAAGGCATTCAGCTGAATCAGGCGTTTGTGCGGATCGCGGATCCAAAGGTCAGAAAACGCGTGATCGACCTCGTTCGCACCCTCGCCGAGGGTGGCGAGACTGCTCAAAAAGGCGAAAAATAGGTCAATTGCGTCACTTCCAGACCGCATTCGACTTGACCTTGCATCGGCCTTGACGCAAACCCCGCACCGGCCAACGGGAACCATCGATCCCGAAAAGTTCGACTGAGACCGGCGCGTGCGTTCGCGGCCACGCGGACCGGCGCGCCCGCTTTGCGGGATCCGTCGTCACAGCAAAGGGAAAAACGTATGCCACGCAGCGACTATCTGTTCACCAGCGAGAGCGTCTCCGAAGGCCACCCCGACAAGGTCTGTGACCGCATTTCCGACGAGATCGTCGATCTTGTCTATCGGGAAGCCAAGAAGGGCGGCGTCGATCCCTGGTCGATCCGGGTGGCCTGCGAAACCCTCGCGACGACCAATCGGGTGGTCATCGCAGGCGAGGTCCGACTTCCCCCCTCGCTGATGAAGATCGACAAGAACGGCAAGGAAGTCATCAATCCGACCCGCTTCAAGTCGGCCGCCCGCCGCGCCATCCGCGACATCGGCTATGCGCAAGACGGCTTTCACTGGAAGACCTGCAAGATCGACGTCTTGCTGCACTCGCAATCGGCCGACATCGCTCAAGGTGTCGACAAGTCGCACGAGACCCGGGACAAGGACGGCGCCAACGAGATCAACGAAGGCGCGGGCGACCAGGGCATCATGTTCGGTTACGCCTGCAAGGAGACGCCGGAACTGATGCCGGCGCCCATCTACTACGCGCACAAGATCCTCGAGCTGCTTGCCGCTGCCCGCAAGAGCGGTGATGGCGACGCCGCCAAACTCGGCCCGGACGCCAAAAGCCAGGTCACGATCCGCTATCAGGACGACAAACCCGTCGAGGTGACTTCGATCGTCCTGTCGACTCAGCATGTCGACGAATCCTGGGACTCGGCCAAGGTGCGTCAGGTCGTGGAGCCCTACATCCGCGAGGCGATGGGAGATCTGCCGATCGCCCAAGATTGCCTGTGGTATATCAATCCGACCGGCAAGTTCGTCATCGGCGGCCCGGACGGCGATGCGGGCCTCACCGGCCGCAAGATCATCGTCGACACCTATGGCGGCGCGGCGCCCCATGGTGGCGGCGCCTTCTCCGGCAAGGACACCACCAAGGTCGACCGCTCGGCCGCCTACGCCGCACGCTACCTCGCCAAGAATGTCGTCGCAGCCAATCTTGCCGACAAATGCACGATCCAGATCGCCTATGCGATCGGTGTCGCGCAGCCGGTCTCGCTCTATGTCAACCTGCACGATACCGGCCGCAACAACATCACCGAAGCGGCGGTCGAAAAAGCGATCCGGGCGGCGATGGATCTGTCGCCGACGGGCATCCGCAAGCATCTCGATCTCAACAAGCCGATCTATGCAAAAACCTCGTCCTACGGTCACTTTGGCCGCAAGGCCGGCCGTGACGGCTCGTTCTCCTGGGAAAAGACCGATCTCGCATCGAAGCTGAAGGCGGCGCTGAAGCACTGACGCGGATCGGCTTCATGGACCTGCCCGCGAAAACCCAAACAGCGGCGGGCGATCCTTCAAACACAAGGGCCCGGCAATGCCGGGCCCTTGTGTTTGAAGCGCAGGCTCGGCAAAAACCCGCGCATTATCAGCCGCTGACGTATCGAGCGCCCTGCGTCTGACCTGCCGGTCATGTCCCTCTCGGCCTTGGTTCAAACGCCGTCAGGGCTTGCCTGCGAACACATGAATGCGATGCCCTCGGGTGTTCGCGGATATAACGCCTCGATTCCATGCATCGCGCCTTCAGAAAATCGATTGTGATTTTCGGGCCGATGCATGGAGCAGATTGAAACGGAGACAGCGATCATGGTCGCGGACGGGCATCCTGAACGGCGGCGGGAAGCGTTTTTCGGTCGCCTGAAGGGGCCGAAGCTGCGGCAGCACCAGGCCGCGCTGATCGCTAACCGCCTGCCGGCTCTCCGCCTCGATCTAACGATGCCGCCCCCCGCAGCGCTATCGGCCCTTTACGCCTCGCCGAAAGAACGCTTCCGCCTGGAGATCGGCTTTGGCGGCGGAGAACATCTGCTTCATCGATCGGGCGAGGATTTGGCCTGTGGCTTCATCGGCGTCGAGCCGTTCGTCAACGGCATGGCGAAGCTGCTCTCCGCCCTCGAGGCGGCGCCGCGCGACAATCTGCGGCTGTTCGACGACGATGCGGCCCTGTTGCTCGATTGGTTACCCGCCGCCAGTCTCGATGCGGTCGATCTGCTCTATCCCGATCCCTGGCCGAAGAAGCGCCATTTCAAGCGTCGTTTCGTCAATACCAAGAATCTCGACCGCATCGCCCGCGTCCTCAAGCCCGGCGGGTATTTCCGATTTGCCTCGGACATCGACACTTATGTGAACTGGACACTGCGCCATGTCGGCGATCACAGCGCCTTCATCTGGACCGCGGCTCGGCCAGCGGATTGGCAGACGCCCTTTGCGGGCTGGCCGGGCACACGATACGAAGCCAAGGCCATCCGCGAGGGCCGCCCGCCGGCCTATCTGACGTTTCAGCGGGTGTGAGGACACGGCCAGCTGCTGCCGTCAGGCTGGCTGAATGAGATCCCAGCGATTGCCGCAAAGATCCTCGAAGACCGCGACGGTACCATAGGACTCGACACGCGGCGCCTCCCAGAAACGCACGCCCTCGGCCAGTATCCGCGCGTGATCGCGATCGAAGTCATCGGTTTGGAGAAACAGCCAGACCCGGCCGCCGTCCTGCCGCCCGATGCTGGCATGCTGTTCGGCGTCGGCAGCTTCGGCAAGCAGCAGTTCAGCCCCGCCGCCACCGCGGGGCGCAAGGCGCACCCACCGCTTCGCATCGCCGAGCCGCGTATCCTCCAGCAGCTCGAAGTCGAGGCATCGGCAGAACCAGGCGATCGCGGCGTCATAGTCATCGACGAGCAGCGACAACCTTGCGATGGACCGGCCGCTCATGACGTCGTGTCCTCGGACGCGACCGTCTTGGCCGCCTCGGCACGGCGCCGGCGCCGCACCACCGTCAAGAACATCGTGCGATCGGCGGCACCGGTCGCAAAGGCGAGAACGAAATAGATCGCCATGGCCCCGAGCACCATGCCGCCGAGCGCCGGGAGTTGTCGTTCGAGCCCCGCGCCCGAAGCGAGCCATGGCGACAGGCCGTGAAGCGCATACAGCAGCGCGCCCCCCATGACGGCCGCCGAGAGACAGACAAAGCCCGCCCGCTTCAAAAGCGCATGGTCGACCTCCCACAAACCCCGCCGATACAGGCCCGCGAACAGCAAGCCGGCATTCAGCCAGCCCGCGATGGTGGTGGCGAGCGCGATGCCGCGTTCGGCGAGCAGCCAGAACAGACCGAGCGACAGAACGATGTTGGCGCCCGCCGAAATCAGCGTCGCGACCATCGGTGTCTTGGTGTCTTCCCGCGCAAAGAACCCCGGCGAAAACACCTTGATCATCACAAAGGCCGGCAGTCCGAGCGCGTAGAGACCCAGCACCGAACCGACGGCGATCGTCGCCGCCGGATGGAACTGACCACGCTCATAGATCACCCGGATGATCGGCTCGGGAATGATGAACAGCGCGACGGCCGCCGGGATCGTCAGGAACAGCGCAAATTCCAGGCTGCGATTCTGGGTGTGCTGGGCCTCGCGCAAGTGTCCCGCCTTCAATGCCCGTGACAGCTCGGGCAGGAGTACGACGCCGATCGCAACGCCGACCATGCCGAGCGGCAGCTGATAGGGCCGATCGGCATATTGCAGGATCGAAACGGCGCCGGGCTTGAAGGAGGCGATCGCCTGCCCGACGAAGAGATTGATCTGGGTGATCCCGCCGATCAGAGCCGCCGGCCCCGCCAGCACCAGGAGGCGCTTCAGGCCCTTGGTCCAGCGGGGACGCTTCAGCGCGACACCGAAGCCGGCAATCCGCATGGCGACGACGACCATGGAGAGCTGGGCAAAGCCCGCGATCAGAACGCCCCAGCTCATCAGAAAGCCGATGGTCTGCTTGTCGGCATGGATGTGCAATGCGTATCCGATCACGCCGATCAGAATGAAGTTGAGCAAGGTCGGCGCCGCGGCCGCGGCGAAGAACCGGCGAAAGGCGTTGAGGATCCCGCACACCATCGCCATCATCGACATACAGGCGAGATAGGGGAACATGATACGGGAAAAGGCGATGGTGATGTCGTATCGCGCGGCGCATGAAATCACCTTGCCGCCGGTCGACGGATCGTCGACGCAGACCGATAATCCCGGCGCGATGATCGTTTTTACCAGGAACGGCATGAAGATCAGCGCCAGAATGGTCAGCACGACCAGCACGGTAAAGAGCGTCGAGAAGATTTCCGAGGCAAAGCGCCTCGCGCCCACCTCGCCCTCGTCCTCCAGCGACCGGGCGAAGAGCGGAATGAAGGCGGCATTGAAAGCCCCTTCTGCAAACAATCGCCGGAAGAGATTGGGAAAGCGGAAGGCGAGGTTGAAGGCGTCGGCCACCGGCCCGACGCCCAGCGCCGAGGCCATCAGCATTTCGCGGGCAAAGCCGAAGATGCGGCTGACCAAGGTCGCGCCGCCGACGGTCGCAAATTTCGAGAAGAGACTCATGAACGGGCGAACCCATAGGCCTTTTCAGCCGCCAGCACACCAGCCGTCACCGGCTCGCTACCTGGGTTTTCGAAGACGTGGACGAGCCAGTCCACGATCCGCTCGGTGCGGCTGCCGCTGGTGATCTTGGCACCGACGAGGTCGGTCACATAGAACACGTCGACGGCCTTTTCGCCATAGGTCGAGATGTGCGCCGAGCGGATATCGAGATTGAGATCGGCCATGGCGCGGGTCAGGTCGGAGAGCAGGCCCGGTCGGTCGAGCCCTTCGATCTCGATCACCGTGAACTGGTTCGACAGATCGTTGTCGACCCTGACACTGGGGCGCATCGCGAAGGCCGCCGGCGGCCGCTTCGCCTTTTGCTCGGAAATCAGTCGCGTGCGCGAGTCCTCGCCCTGCAGGAGCTTGCGAATGTAGTCGGAGACCCGCTCGCCGCGACGCAGTTCGTCGGCGTCTTCGGCAAATTGACGGTTGAGCACCAAAACGTCGAGCGCCCGACCGTCAGACATGGTGAAGACCTGCGCGTCGGCAATGTTCGCGCCCGCCCCTGCACAGGCGCCGGCAAGCATCGACAGCAAGCGGGGATGATCCGGTGCCAGGACCATGATTTCGGTGATGCTCTGGAAGGCGTCGGTCCTGACCGCGATCACCAGAGGGTCCTCGGTCGCCGCGGCGCGCACGAAGTCCGCGTGCCGAACCTGGTCTTCGAGCGGCGTCGTCAGGAAATAGTTCGGATAATGCAGGTCGAGATAAGCATCCCGCTCGCTCGCCTCCCAGTCCGATAGCCGCGCGGCCAACCGCTCGCGCGACACCGCCAGGCGCTCGGCCCGGGTCGACCGGGTGAAGCCGCCGGTCAGGGTCGGCTCGGTCTCCAGATAGAGCGAGCGCAGAAGCTGGCCCTTCCAGCCGTTCCACACCCCCGGCCCAACGGCGCGGATGTCGCAGACCGTCAGGATCATCAAAAGATTCAAGCGGTCGAGAGTTCGCACCCGGACGGCAAAATCGTGAATGGTCTTACGGTCGTTGATGTCGCGCTGCTGCGCGGTCATCGACATCACCAGATGGTCTTCGATCAGCCAGGACACGAGTTCGGTCTCGCGATCGTCGAGTCCCAGCCGCGGGCAGAGCTTGCGGGCGATCTTCGCCCCGGCGATCGAATGGTCCTCCGGCCGGCCCTTGGCGATGTCGTGCAGCAACAGCGCCACATAAAGAGCCCGCCGCTCTTTGACCTGCGGCAGCAATTCGCTCGACAGCGGATGCTCGTCGGCGAGTTCCCCGAGCTCGATCCGCGACAAGATGTCGATCGAACGCAAGAGATGCTCATCGACCGTGTAGTGATGGTACATGCTGAACTGCATCATCGCGACGATCTTGCCGAATTCCGGGATAAACCGCCCGAGAACGCCGGCTTCGTTCATCCGCCTGAGATGAAATTCCGGGTTCTGGCGATCGGTCAGGACGTCGAGGAACAGGCTGTTGGCTTCGGGATTGTCGCGCAACTCGGCATTGATCAGCTTTAAAGAGCGGCGGATCAGCTTCAGCGTATCGGGGTGATATTCGAGGTTGTTCGACGCCGCCAGCCGGAACACCCGGATGAGGTTCACCGGATCGTCCTTGAAGACGCTCGGCGAAGAGACGTTGATCCGATTGTTGTCGATGTGGAAGTCGATCGTGCCCGGGATCGTCTTCGCCCGGCCGCGCAGGCTCCGGACCAGATCGCGAATGCCGCCGATGCCGGGGGCGGCCTTGGCGTGCTGCTCTTCCAGGGCCGCGCACAGGATGCGGGTCAGATCGCCGACATCCTTGGCGATCAGGAAGAAGTGCTTCATGAAACGCTCGACATCCTTCAGACCCGGATGGGCGTTGTAGCCGAGCCGCTCGGCGATTTCGGCCTGCAGGTCGAATGACAGGCGTTCTTCCGCCTTGCCGGTGGCAAAATGCAGATTGCAGCGCACCGCCCAGAGGAAATCCTCGGCCTTGTGAAACAGCCGCATCTCCCGACGGGAGATCACCCCGAGATCCGCCAAGGCTTCGCTGGTGGTGACGCGGTAGTGGTATTTGGCGATCCAGAACAGCGTGTTGAGGTCGCGCAGACCGCCCTTGCCTTCCTTCACATTGGGCTCGACCACATAACGGGTATCGCCCCGCTTGGCATGGCGGGCGGAACGCTCTGCCAACTTGGCGGCGATGAACGCCTCGCTGGAGCCTTCGACGACCTCGGCTTCGAACCGCGCGCCGAGTTGGTCGAACAGATCACGATCGCCGACGATCAGCCATCGCTCGAGGATCGAGGTGCGGATGGTCATGTCGGCCTTGGCGAGCTTAATGCACTCCTCGACGGTGCGCGAAGCGTGACCGACTTTGAAGCCGAGATCCCACAGGAGGTACAACAAATACTCGGCGACCTGTTCGCCAAGGGCGGTCTGCTTATAGGGCAGCAGAAATAGGAGATCGATGTCGGAGGATGGCGCCAGCGTACCACGGCCATAGCCGCCAACGGCAACAATCGCCATGCGTTCGCCGGCCGAGAGATTGGACGAGGGAAAGACATAGCGCAGCGCGAAATCGTGGACGCTGCGGATTAGAACGTCCTGGATCGTCGCCAGCCGGCGGGCGCAATCAAAGCCGGCGCGATCCTCCCGAAACGCCAATTCAACGCGGCGGCGCGCTTCCTTGACGGCCTCCCGCAGCACTGCGAGCACCGCGGCGCGTGCATCGTTCGACGCGCCGCCCGCCGAGTCGGCTTCGGCGATCGCCGCCAGTCGCTGTGCCAGCCCGGTCGCATCGATGAAACCGGACACGTCGATTTGCGACAGTGGATCATCTGGCGAGGTCGCACGGCTCGTGACCGCTTGCTGTGGCATCGGCATTCCTGGGGCAACCGAATTCGAACCCGAAGGCCCTCGCGTCATGGTGCCTGACATCCGTTGCGGTTGGATTAAGTCTCTCGGCTATAACCGAAGTCCGGCAGCGGGCAAAGCGAAAGGCCGCCCGGACATCGTCCGAACGGCCTTTGTCAGGATCATCAAGCGGGCCAAGCCCGCCGTCCGATTACTTGACGGCGTCGGTGGTTGCCGAGTCCTGGAGAACCTGGCCCTTCATGCTCTGCGGCTCATTGCCGGTCAAGAAGGTTGCGCCCGAGCCCGGCACCAACACGTCGCTGTTGGCATTGGCGTCGTCGCTGGTCATCGCGCCAGTCGTCATGGTGTCCTCGCCGGCAGCGACGGCGTTGCGCTCGTCAGCGTTCTGCATCTGGCGCTCGGTCGAATTGCCGGGAACGATTGTGTCCGGACGAACGTCCGTAGCCGTGCCATTGCCCGGGTTGGCGGCAACGTTCGCTCGCTCCTGCGCATTCTGCTGCTCGGTCACGGTCTCGGAACCGGGAATCTTCGGCATGGCGGAATCGGCATAGGCGGCAGCGGCGGTCAACGACACAGCAAAGAAAGCCGAAGAAATGATGGCGGTCGTCTTCATAATACATACCTCTTAAGATAATAAAATTCGCCTAATATACCGTCATCTTCGGCGTTATCGACGAATTTTCGTGACTTGTGACTGTTAAATGGCCTTTTCAAAAAATTGTTCCGCTGCGGTTGGAAAAAATGGACTTTGAAATTTACGTGAAATCCTCGTGATTGGCGCAAAAATTGGCGAAAAATGCCGTCAAATTGGAAAAATGAGATGCGTCGACTGCATGGTAATAGTTTTATAAGACGAATAGGAAATCCGAGAATAGCTCGGCGTCAGCGTCGGAATGTCGCTCGAACTGGCGCCAGGCGGCCGTGACCAATGCCCCGTTCCATCGCGGTCAAAGCCTGCGTCACTTTGCGCCGGCGATCTGCTTGAGACGATAAAGCGTATCGAGCGCCTCACGCGGCGACATCTGGTCCGGATCGATCTCGCCGACCGCCCGCACGAGTGCCGATGCCTCCGGTGCGGGCAACTCGTCACGAGCGATCTCCTTGGCGGCAGCCGCCGAGAACAGCGGCAGATCGTCGATGAAGGCCGTCCGCCGGGCCTCAGATCCGCCGCGCTCCAATTCCGTCAAGACGTGGCGGGCGCGCTCGACGACGCTCTTCGGCAAGCCGGCGAGCTTGGCCACCTGAATGCCGTAGGACCGGTCAGCCGTTCCCGCCGTCACCTCGTGCAGAAAAATCACCTCGCCCTTGTATTCCTTGACCCGCATCGTCGCATTGCGGATCCGGCCAAGCTTCTTGGCCAGCGCCGTCATCTCGTGGAAGTGGGTGGCAAACAGCGCCCGGCAGCGGTTGCTTTCGTGCAGATGCTCGACCGTCGCAAAGGCCAGCGACAAGCCGTCATAGGTGGAGGTGCCGCGGCCGATCTCGTCGAGGATGACGAGCGCCCGCTCGCCGGCCTGATTGAGGATCGCCGCCGCCTCGACCATCTCGACCATGAAGGTCGAGCGTCCCTCCGCGAGGTCATCGGAGGCGCCGACGCGGGAAAACAGCCGGTCGACGACGCCGATCCGGGCGCTCTTTGCCGGCACGAAGGAGCCGATCTGGGCCAGAACCGCGATAATCGCATTCTGGCGCAGGAAGGTCGACTTACCGCCCATATTCGGGCCGGTGAGCAGCCAGATCGCGCCGTTGCCGCCGCCGTTGCCGCCATTGTCGGGGGACAGATCGCAGTCATTGGCGACAAACGGATCGCCCGAGCCGGCCTTCAATGCCGCCTCGACCACCGGGTGGCGTCCGCCTTCGATGGCGAAGGCGAGCGTGTCGTCGACATGTGGCCGGGTCCAGTTCGCCTCGACGGCGATTTCGGCAAGCGCAGCGGCGACGTCGAGGATGGCCAGCGCCCCCGCGCCGTCGCGCAAGGCATCGGTCTGGCTGAGAACCGCCGCGGCAAGCGTGTCGAAACAGGCCAGCTCCAGCGATAGCGCCTCGCTCTGGGCACCGGCGATGCGGCTTTCGAGATTGGCCAGCTCTTCGGTCGAAAAGCGCATGGCCGAGGCCATGGTCTGGCGATGGCGGAACACCGCTCCCCCGTCGCTCGCCATCAAGGCCTTCGCCGGCGCCTCGCCCATCTCGATGAAGTAGCCGATGACGTTGTTGTATTTGATCCTGAGGTTCCGCACACCGGTCTCGGCAGCATAGCGGGCTTCGAGTTCGGCGATCACCCGGCGGGAGTTCTCGCCGAGCAGCCGCGCCTCGTCGAGCGCGGCAATGGCGCCCGCGCGCACGAAGCCGCCGTCGCGTTTGAAGGGCGGCGGCGCATCGGTGAGGTGATCGGCGAGCCGATCGGCGAGATCTGTCGGCAGCGCCCGCAGCGCGTCGCGCGCGGCGGCAATTTCGGCCGGCAGCGGATCGCCAAAGGTTTCGGCGAGCGCCAGCGCCGCCGCCAGGCAATCGCGCACACCGGCCAGATCGCGCGGCCCGCCGCGCCCGAGCGCCAGCCGCGAGAGGGCGCGCTCGCTGTCGGGCAGCCCGGCCAGTGCCTTGCGCAGAGCCCGACGCAGATGCGGCTCATCGACGAGAAAGGCGACGGCGTCCTGATGAGCGGCGATCGCCGCCGTGTCGGTCAGCGGTGTGGCGATTCGCGCCGCCAACAGCCGCGCGCCGGCACCGGTGACGGTGCGATCGATGGTCGAAAGCAGCGAGCCCTGACGCTTACCCGAGAGAGTCCGGGTCAGCTCCAGCGAGCCGCGGGTCGCCGGGTCGATCTCCATGATCGAACCGGCTGCGACCTGAACCGGGCGCTCCAGCATCGGCTTGGCGGCGAGCTGGGTCTTGCCGAGATAGGCGATCAGCGCGGCCGCCGCCGACAGCTCGGCCCGCGAGAAGCGACCGAGGCCCTCAAGCGTCGCAACGCCGAAGAAGCGGCAGATTCGGGCTTCGGCAGTCGAGCCGTCGAAAAACGCCTGGGGCTCAGGCCGCACCGCCCGGCCGAAACGCTTCAGTCGCGGCGCCAGCCTAACATCGTGAAACAGCGGCTCGGCGACGACAATCTCGCTGGGCTCGATCGCCGCGATCTCGGCCTCGATCCGCTCGCGCTCGACCTTCGCCGTGCGAAAGCTGCCGGTGGACAGATCCGCCCAGGCCAGCGCGTAGTCCTCGGCGCCGCTGGCACCGATCCGCGACAGGGTCATCAGATAGTTGGCGCGGCCGGGTTCGAGCAGCGCCTCCTCGGTGATGGTGCCGGGCGTGACCAGACGCACGACGTCGCGCTTGACCACCGACTTGGCGCCGCGCTTCTTTGCCTCCGCGGGATCCTCGATCTGCTCACAGACTGCAACGCGATGGCCAAGGGCAATGAGCTTTTGCAAATAGTCGTCGGCGGCATGAATCGGCACGCCGGCCATCGGGATGTCCTCGCCGAGATGCTTGCCACGCTTGGTCAAGGTGATGCCGAGTGCCCGCGAGGCCTCGGCGGCATCATCGAAAAACAGCTCGTAGAAGTCGCCCATGCGATAAAACAGCAGGCAATCGGGATTGGCCGCCTTGATCTCGATATATTGGGCCATCATCGGCGTCGGAGCGGCTTCGCTGGTCATCGCCGGGTGTCACCTCGTCGCAAGGCTCATGATCGATCGTTTGATCGGCAGGGCGCGGCCGCGCCATTTGAATAGCTGGCGCAGCGCCCGGCCGTTCGGCAGATCGCTATCGGCCGGGGCGCCCGCACGCAAGCCAAGCGCCGCCTTGATCCCCGAGCTTTCACGGCGCGGCGGAAAATCGCAACGAACCGTTCCTCAATCCGACCGGCATTTATGAGCAATACCGGTCATTCCACTCTGGGCGCGACGCCCCCATTTGTGAGACAGTGGGTGCACCGCTTGGATCAGCGGCGCCCTGCTCAGCTTCCGTTCATTGGACTCATGCGATTGAACGGGATGAATGCGCTTGAGCAAGTCCGGCGTTCGAACGATGATAAAAATTGAGGAAAGTCTTGATGCTGAAGAGAACCATCGCCGTCGCCGCGCTGTTCGCACTCCAGCTCGCCGTGTTCACGCCGGCCCAGGCGGCCGATGATCGCGTCAACGTTCTGCAGTATGCCCTCGCCCATCCGACCGACAATTCACGCCTGCCGAACCCGCCGGCGCTCGGCGATTCCGTTCCGGGCTCGGTCAAACTCGAGCGGCCGAACGGCAGCCACGCCTTCGCCTATTTCTACTGGGGCGGCCAGCCGGTGATCGTCGATCTGAAGACCCGCAGCATCGTGCGCATCGGCGGCGGCTGAGCCACGGCCTGATCGCGCGGACGAAAAACGCCGTCCGGGAGGATCCCGCGACCGGCATCTTCATTCGACACAAACGGCTCGGGCTTGCCGATCAGGCCGCGAAGCGGCCGCCATCGGCGCCGTAATAGCCGACATAGCGCGGGTTGATCTTCTCTCGCGGCAGGACGATCAGGACGTCGGTGGTGCCGAATTGACGATCCACCACGGCGCCTTCGCCGACATAGCCGCCGAGCCGCAGATAGCCTTTGACAAGCGGCGGCAGACTGGCGAGAGCCCGGCGCGGATCGAGACTCTCTGCCGCCATCGTGTCGATAAACGTGCCGCGATGGGAATGCGCCCGCACCCGCCATTCGGCCGGCGCCGGCGCGTTCGACTGCAGAAATGACAAGGGCGCGGCCAGCGTCGCCGTGTCGGTGCCGGCGAGCGAGGCGCAGCCGAACAACACGTCGATGTCATGGGCGAGCACATAGGCCCAGATGCCCTGCCAAAGCAGCTCGACCGTGCGCTTGCCGCGATAATCCTTAAGGACGCAGGAGCGGCCGAGTTCGAGGAAGCGCTTGCCGGGATGGCGGGCGAGCATCGGCGCGATGTCGAATTCCTGCGCGGTGTAGAAGCCGCCGGCAAGCGCCGCGCGATCGCCGCGCATCAGCCGGTAAGTGCCGACGATCCGCTGCGCCATCGGGCCGCCGCGGGCATGATCGATGACCAAGAGGTGGTCGCAGTAGCGGTCGAAGGAATCACGATCGCGGCGGGTCATCTTCTGCAGCTTGGAAGGCTGAGCGCTCATCTCCTGATAGAACACCCGGTATCGCAGCTGCTGCGCCGCTTTCACCTCGGCGGCGTTGCGCGCCAGCCGCACTTCGAGATTGCCGAGCCGCCCGAGCAGCGGCGAGGACGAATCGAAGCGCTTGACGAAGTGCAGGAGCTTGGCCGGCATCGTTCCGAGACCGGCTGGAGCCTTGTCGAAGCCGGCATCACGGAGAAACTCCGGCAGCGGGCGCCGCCCGAGCCGGTGACGACCGGCAACAGCCCGATCGGAATGCGTTCCGCGCGGCTCCTCCGCGATCCCGACACTCTGAGCGATCATCCGAATTCTCCATCGACCTGTCGACATTCCGTGCTGGTTTAAGGAGCCTAAGCAACGGTTTCGTGACCGGGTTTACCTCTATATGACGCCTGACACCCGCAGGACACAAGGGCAGCCCGCCGCGAGACCGTGTCAACAACGCGATTCCACTGACCCCAAGGTGTTGAAAAGCAAGATCAATCAAACATCGCGACAACCCGTCCGCGGATCGTTCCCTCGACAATCTGGTGGGCTTTGTCGATCAAACCGTCAAAGCCGATTTCGGTGGCCATCGCGTCAAGAATTTGGGGATCGAGATCTTCGGCCAGCCTTGCCCAGGCGATCTGGCGCTTGCCGAGCGGCGCCATCACCGAATCAATTCCGAGCAGCGACACGCCGCGCAGGATGAACGGCGCGACCGTCGCCGGCAGATCCATCCCCTGCGCCAAACCGCAGGCCGCGACCGCTCCGCCATAGCGTGTCGCGGCGAGCACATTGGCGAGAACCTGGCTGCCGACGGCGTCGATGCCCGCCACCCAACGCTCCTTGGCGAGCGGTTTGCCGGGCGCGGAGAGTTCCGCCCGGTCGATGATTGTGCTCGCGCCGAGGCTCGTCAAATAATCCGCCTCATGGGTGCGCCCGGTGACCGCGAGAACCTCCCAGCCGCGCTTGGCAAGCAGCGCGATGGCGACGGAGCCGACGCCGCCCGACGCACCGGTGACCACCGCCGGCCCATCCTGCGGCGACAGGCCGGCCGCCTCGATGGCGAGAACCGATAGCATCGCCGTATAGCCGGCGGTGCCGATGACCATCGCGTCGCGGGCGGAAAGCCGCTCGGGCAGCGGCACCAGCCATTCGCCCTTCAGCCGCGCTTGGCCGGCATAGGCGCCGTAATGGGCTTCGCCGACGCCCCAACCGTTGAGCACCACCCGATCGCCCGGATGCCAGCGCGGATTGTCCGAGCGCAGCACCGTGCCGGCGAGATCGACGCCCGGGATCATCGGCCAGCGGCGCACCACCGGCGACTTGCCGGTGATGGCCAGGCCGTCCTTGTAGTTGACGGTGGTCGCCTCGACCTTGACCTCGACATCGCCCGGCATCAGCTCGTCGGCTGTCATTGCGACCGTCGCCACCGACTGTGTCTTCGCCTCGTCGCGCGTGATCAGGATCGCCTGAAACGTCTCAGCCATCGTCGCCTCCCTTCACGGCGCCGTGGGCATCATCCCCATTCGATGACGCGTCGGCACTCATCGGTTTGTCTGATCATCACAATGGGCGCGGCCGCGACCATGTCAATCAATCGCTGCGGCGCCCGACATCGGCCGATTTGCGATTGCCAAGGCCGGCGACGACGAACTCATCGAGCAAAATGATGATCGCTCCCACCGTGATGAAGGCATCGGCGAGGTTGAAGACGGCAAAGTCGAAAGCCGGCGTGTGGAAGTAGACATAGTCGACGACATAGCCGAGACGGACACGGTCGATCAGATTGCCGATCGCTCCACCGACGATGATCGCCAGACCGAAATGCGTGAGCTTGCGCTCGGCCGGCGTCTTCACCCAGAGGAACAGGACGATCAGCAGCACCGCCCCGGCCAGGACCGACAGGCCGACATCGCCGAATTCGGAAAACATCGAAAAGGCGATCCCGGTATTGCGGGCATGCAGAAGCGCCAGGAACGGCAGGAGCGGGATCGCCGAGCCGAGCGGCATCGTCGCGACGACGATCGCCTTGATCAGTTGGTCCAGCATGACGGCGATCAGAACCGTCGTCAGATTCCCCATCAGCAGCTTGCGGATCATAGGGTCAGGGCTCCGCGGCGCGCCTCGAAGAGCATGACACCCGTCGCGACGGCGAGATTGAGACTGTCGGCGCGGCCCATCTGCGGGATCCGCACCAAGCGGTCGCAGCTCTGCGCCAAGGGATCGGACAGGCCCGCCTGTTCGTTCCCCATCAGAAGAAGCGTCGCGCCGACGTGATAATCGGGCGTGCGGTAATCCACCGTCCCGGCCATGTGCGTCCCGACGATTTGGCCTGAAAAGCCGCCCCGCCAGGCAAGAAACTCGCCTTCCTTCGCCCGGATCACCGGCACCGCGAAGATCGAGCCCATGGTCGCTCTGACGGTTTCGATGGCGAAGGGATCGACGCAATCGCCGATCAGGATCACCGCCTTGGCGCCGACCGCGTCGACGCTGCGCAGGATGGTGCCGAGATTGCCGGGATCGCGCACCCGGTCGAGCGCCACGGCGACGTCACCGGCTGCGAGCGTCAACCCCTTGAGCGGCGCCAGCTGCCGGCGGAAGACGCCGATGGCGCTCTGCGGATTGTCGCGTCTGGCGATCGCCTCCAGCACCTTGGCGCTCGCCTCAACGACATCGGCGCCGTGGGCGACCGCGCGCGAGACGACCCGGGTCAACACCTCGCTGCCCCCCTGCAGGGCGGCCTTGGAGACGACGAGGGTCTTCAGCTCCCAGCCGCTTTCCAGCCCGTCGAGCACCAGCTTCAAGCCCTCGACCAGAAACAGGCCGGTCTCCTCGCGATGGCGCTTTTGGGCAAGCTGGCGGATATCCTTGACGATGGGATTGGCGGCGCTGGCAATCTCCTTGATCCGGCCCGGTGCGGCAAGGCCACGATCGTCACCGCGGCGAGGAAAGGTCGGGTCAGGCATCGGCGATCCAGCGGCTGAAGAGAGAGGTCGAGAGGAGACGCGGCTCCGCGCCGGATTCCTCGATCACCAGTTCGCCGGCCTCGATGCGCCCGGCCAGCCCACGAAAGGCCTCGCCCATCAAAGCACCGAGCGAATAGAAGGACGAGCGGATCGAATAGGCGGTAAGGATCACGCCATCCGGCCGGTCGGACAACAGCGCCCGGGTCAGGGCGACGAGATAGGGTAGATCCTCGAACAGCTGCCAGGTTTCGCCCTTCGGACCCCGGCCGAATTTCGGCGGATCGAGCAGGATCAGATCGTAGCGGCTGCCGCGCTTGACCTCGCGCTCGACATACCGGACGGCATCCTCGCAGACCCAGCGGATCGGCTTGTCCTGAAGCCCTGCCATCTCCTGGTTCTCGCGTGCCCAGCCGATCGCCTTTTTCGACGCGTCGACATGGGTCACCTCGGCCCCGGCCCGCGCCGCGAGCAGCGAGGCCAGACCCGTATAGCCGAAAAGATTGAGCAGCCGAGGCGGCGAGCCGGCCCCGATCCGCGCCTTGATCCGCTCTTCGGCAAAGGCCCAATGGGCCGCCTGTTCGGGAAAGACCCCGACATGGCGGAAGGAGGTGAACCGGCCGAGATAGGCCAGGCCGTCATGGGCGAGCGGCCAGGTCTCGCCAAGCGCCTCGCGGGGAAACTGCCAACGGCCGAGACCTTCCTCTTCGGTATCGCCGGTAAAACTGGCATGGACACCGTCCCATTCGGCAGCCGGCCGGCGGCGCGGCCAGATCGCCTGGTTCTCCGGCCGGCGGATGCGGTAGGGCCCGTAGCGCTCGAGCTTTTCGCCGTCGCCGCTGTCGAGAAGGGCGTAGTCGTCATTCGGGCGAACGGTGAGGACGATAGGCGCGACAAGGGCGGGACGCGCGCCGCGCGGCGGGTCGAGATCGAGCCGCTTGGCCGGCGCCGAAGCGGGCCCGACGAGCGCCTCGACGGACGCTGCCGGCCGTTCTGACGCGGCAGATCCCCGCGCGGACGGCTTTGGCGCCCTGTCCTCGCGACGCGTCTTCAAACGCGGGTTGCCGGCATCGGCCCCGGCATGGGATTTGTTCGGGCGGCGGCTGCGCGCCAAGGCCGTTCTCCTCATCGAGTCGCCGGCGTTTTCACTATGGGACGCTCTCTATCGATTCTCATGCGGCTTGGCAAAACGAACAAAAACGGCAAGTTAGGGCAGCTCGCAGGCAAAGCGTCTCGGCCGCGCGGGCCGGCCAGATAAACGGAGGGAGGACAAGGATGGATCTGAAGGGCGAATACCGGCTTGCAGCCAGCCGCGAAACCGTTTGGGACAAGCTGAACGATCCCGAGGTTCTCAAACGCTGCATTCCTGGCTGCCAAGAGCTGGAAAAGACCGGCGACAACGAAATGAAGGCGACCGTCACCGCCAAGGTCGGCCCGGTCAAGGCGACGTTCAACGGCGAGGTCCGGCTGGAAAATATCACTCCGCCCGAGAGCTATTCGATCGTCGGTGAGGGCAAGGGCGGTATCGCCGGCTTTGCCAAGGGCGGCGCGGATGTGCATCTGACCGACGAGGGCAACGAAACGCTCCTGACCTATGAGGTGAAGGCTCAGGTCGGCGGCAAACTCGCCCAGCTCGGCGGACGGCTGATCGACTCGAGCGCGAAGAAACTGTCCGGTCAGTTCTTCGATAATTTCGCCAAGGAGGTCGAGGCAGCGGAATCGGGTGACAACGCGGCCTGATCTCGACAGCGGCGCTCCCGGTGCGGCAACGACGGGGCGCCAGGATGACGGCAGGATTGGCGGCGGGGTGCGGTGATCCACCGTCCGCGTAGACCAAAGCGCCAACGGGGACGACAGCATGACCGACAGCGCAGACGATCCCCGCTTCGTGGAGATCCCCGGCAATCCGCCCCCGCCGGGGCTCACCGGCGGCTATTTTTCGACCTCCGACGGCCGCAGGCTGCGCTATGCGATCTCCAAGGGGGAACGGCCGACGCGCGGCACCATCGTCCTGCTGCAGGGGCGCAACGAGGCGATCGAGAAATATTTCGAGACCATCGCCGACCTCAATCGCCGCGGCTTTGCCGTCGCCACCTTCGACTGGCGTGGCCAGGGTGGCTCCGAACGCTTGCTGCGCCGCCGAAACCTCGGCCATGTCCGGCATTTCGGCCAATATCTGACCGACCTCGAATGCGCGATGCAGGAGGTCGTGCTGCCCGATTGCCGCGCGCCCTACACCATCCTCGCTCATTCCATGGGGGGCTTGATCGCGCTGCACGCGTCGTCGCGGCTGCCGATCAGCGTCGAGCGCATGGTGCTGCTGGCGCCGCTGATCGGATTTGCCCGCAGCGTGCCCAATCTCAAAACCTTGGATCGCGTCGGCGCGCTCGGCCGCCTGCTCGGCCTCGGCACCCTGCCCGTGCGGCGCTCCGTCCCCGATCGCCTGCTGCATCCGGCGACCAACCCGCTGACCTGTGACCGCCGGCGGTTCGACCGCAATCGCCGGTTGGCAAAAACCGCGCCCGAGCTGTTCCTCGGCAGCCCGACCCTTGCCTGGCTCGCGGCTATGGCCAAAGCGATGCGGCGGCTGGAAAATTCCGACGAGATTGCCGCTTTGTCGATCCCGACGCTGATCGTCACCGCTGGCGCCGATAGCGTCGTCTCGGCGGCCGCGGCCGAGCGCCTCGCCTGGCGGATGCGCTGCGGGTCAAGTCTGACGATTCCGCTCGCCCGCCACGAGATGCTGCAGGAAAGCGATCGGTTTCGCGAACAGGTGCTGGAGGCCTTCGACGCCTATGTCGGCGAGGACACGCCGCTCGCCGCCGCGTGAGACCCGTCCCGCACCTGCCGCGATCGATCACGATTGACACCCCCGCGTTCAGCCCACGAGAATCGCGCAAGCCGCCGCGTGAAGCTCCGGCGTTGCCGCCGCGACGATGTCGCCGCCCTGTTCCGGCCGATCGCCGGAAATCGTCGTGACGACTCCGCCGGCCTGCTCGATCAGCGCGATCAGGGCCGCGATGTCATAGGGCTTCAGACCACTCTCGACGACGAGATCCACATGGCCTGCGGCGAGCATGGCAAAGGCATAACAATCGGTGCCGTAGCGCGACAGCCGCACCGCGCCCTCCAGCGCCTCGAACCGCGGCAGCAGATCGCCGGAAAACAGCCGCGGCGAGGTGGTAAAAAGCGTCGCGCCCGCAAGCCGCTCGGCCTTGCGGGTCGCCAGTTGCTGCGGCGCGCCATCGCCCCGCTTCAAGAAGGCGCCCGCGCCATCGGCATAGAAGCGCTCGCCGGTGAACGGCTGAGACATCAGGCCGAGCCGCGCCCGCCCCTCGACATAGTGGCCGACCAGCGTACCCCACACCGGCAGGCCGGTGATGAAGGCGCGAGTGCCGTCGATCGGATCGATCACCCATTGGCGCAGATTGCCGGGGCGTTCGCCAAACTCCTCACCCAGGATGGCGTGATCGGGAAAGCGGGCCGCGATATGCGCCCGGATGGCCGTTTCAGCGGCGCGATCGGCCTCGGTGACCGGATCAAAGGCACCCGCCCCAAGCTTGTTGTCGACACCGCCGCCAGCGCGAAAGCGCGGCAGGGTCTCGCGGTCGGCAGCGTCGGCAAGCTCCAGCAAAAATGTGCTATCCGGCTCCATCACACCTTTCCCCCTCCGGTTTTTGCATAGAAAATTGCCAGAAATCCGACCTGCTGACATTTTGTTCACATGATTGTGATCTGAACAGGGTGAAAAAACAGTCAATGCCGTTGACATATTTGGCGGTGCAACATAGCTTCTGCATTGCGGCATCCGTTGCCGCTGCCCTTATGGGCGTTTCCTCCCTAGACTTCAAACCGCGCTGCCGCGAAGCAGTGCGGTTTTTTTTGCGTCTTGGACGGGAAGCGCCGGCGCCATCGGAGTGTGCAAGGTGCGGCCCCGACGGGACCGCGCAAAAGAGCCAAGGCTCTAAGCCGAGCCCGCCTGACCGCCTGACCACCTGACCGCAAAAGAAAGCCCGATGCTCAGGCCAATGGATAGCGAGCTGTGCGTCCTGCCGGGCGCGTAGCGCGCTACTCCGCCGCCGCCGGGCGCGACTCGTCGGCGGCGACATCGGCGGCAAAACGCGCCACGAACCGCGCCAATTCCTCGCGCAAGAGCTCGAAGCCGCCATGGGGGCGAAATTCCCGCTCGTCGGCATAAAGCGATCGATTGATCTCGATCTGGATGGCGTGCAGCCCGACTGACGGACGCCCGTAGTTTTCGGTGATATAGCCGCCGGCATAGGGCTTGTTGCGGGCGACATCGAAGCCGAAAGTGGTCAGATGCGCCGTCGCCATGGCGACCAGCCGGCTCGACGCACTGGTGCCGTAGCGATCGCCAATGACGATATGCGGGCGTCGCCCGCCCGGCAACGCCCGGACGCTCGACGGCATCGAATGACAGTCGATGAGAATGGCAAAGCCGAACTGCTCGCGGGTGCGCATAAGCAGGCGCTCAAGCGCGGCATGGAACGGCTTGTAAATCATCTCGATCCGCCGCAGCCCTTCCATCACGGACAGCGGCCGGCGGTAGATCTCCTCATTTTCGGCAACGATCTTCGGAATGGTGCCCAGCCCGCCGGCGACCCGCAGCGAGGTCGTGTTCACATAAGCAGGCAGCGCCTCGTCGAACATTTTCGGATCGAGCTCGAACGGCTCGCGGTTGACGTCGAGATAGGCGCGCGGAAATCGTGCCTGGATCATCGGCGCGCCGAAGCCCGGCGCAAAGGCGAAGAGCTGGTCGACGAAGATATCCTCCGAGCGGCGAATGGCATCGCGCCCGAGCCGTGTCGCCGCCAAAAGATCACGGGGATAATCCCGGCCGGAATGGGGCGAGCAGAACACGAACGGAATGGCTTGCTCCGACGGCTCGATGACCTCGAACGCCGGGACGAGACCATCGCTCGTCTGCAATGTCATGACCTCGGCCAATCGCCCCCCTTTCCTGGCTCACGACCAAAAAATAGGGCCGAAGCCCGCAGCTCGCCAATTCCTTTTAGAAAATATTGGGCCTATCTGGTATGAAATTCGTGTAAGATCGCTGTGAGGAGCGAGCCGTTGGGGCCGGGCGAATTCGGATTTTGGGAATGACGAAGATACTGCTTGCAGAAGACGACAACGACATGCGCCGCTTCCTGGCCAAGGCGCTGGAGCGCGCCGGCTACGAGGTGATCGCTTTCGACAATGGCGGCAGCGCCTATGAGCGCCTTCGCGAGGAGCCGTTCTCCCTGCTCCTCACCGACATCGTCATGCCCGAAATGGACGGGATCGAACTGGCCCGCCGGGCAACGGAGCTCGATCCGGATCTCAAGGTGATGTTCATCACCGGCTTTGCCGCAGTGGCCCTCAACCCCGATTCGAAGGCCCCGAAGAACGCCAAGATCCTGTCGAAGCCATTCCATCTGCGCGAGCTGGTCGACGAAGTCGGCAAGATCCTCGAAGACGCCGCCTGAGGCTGAGGCCGCCGCGGACGCGGACAAGAGCAACGCGAGCGCGCACACGCTTGGGGCCGTGACATCGGCGCAGAGACGGCGGGCTTTGCGCACCAAGCCATGACCCGGTCCGCGGTCGACACCGACCGGGCGCTGACGAGCGCTCTGAGCGGCTGCGGTCAGCGCACCGCCGAACACCCGACCGCCTCGAGAAAAACAGCGATAGCGTGACCCACCGGCGCTCGGTCGCGTTTGCGAAAACCCCACACCTCGAGCCGACCTCCGAGGCGTTCCGGCAAATCCACCGTCAGCGGCATTTCTCTATTGACGGGGCAATCGGACCTGTGGTCTATGCCGCTCCGTCGAATGGGCGTGTAGCTCAGCGGGAGAGCACTTCGTTGACATCGAAGGGGTCACAGGTTCAATCCCTGTCACGCCCACCATTCGACCTTCAGCCAATCGTTTGAATGTTTGGGGTGACAGGTTCCCCGCGTCCAGATCCCGGATATGGATGGTGGCCGTTCCGGATTCTCACGCCCCGGCGACGATTTCAGCGCGGCACCCCGCAAGCTCTGATGCTGCGGGGCGGACCCCCATGGACATTTCGGACGGTAAGCGGGCGGCCAATGCCCGTATCTTCGCCGGCGCGGAAGCGAAGCTCCCACGGCTCTTGCCTCGACACAGCCCCTGCAGCAGTGACCGCCAAAGCCGGGCGACAGACGCCCCTGACCCGCCAGCTCCCGCCTCAAGCTTGCGCAACACAAGTCTTTGACAGCAATCACCCCATCATCTACGAGAAGCAAGCGCCAAACTGAGAGGCCTCAGCATGTGTCTTCGACAATTTTTCCGCCAAGAAATCTCAATAGACAGGATCATCTACTATGGATTTTCCATTTGAATTTTCCCAATAACAAGAATTAACAAGAAAATCCCATCAAATAGAAATAGGGCCAGAGGCGACAACATTCGCCTTCCTTATCATGGTGCCTCTTTTATGCGCGATATGTCCGACCGATTGAGACCTCTCGCAATCCGGCTGTTCCGGCGTCGGACGTTTCACGTCATGCGCGGCGATCATGCCAATGCCGAGAAAAACTGGGCCGCTGCGATTGCCCATTATGAGAAGGCGCTGGCCATCGATCCCAGCCTGACGGCAATCTGGGTCCAGCTCGGACATGCGCGACGTGAAATCGGCCAAGACGAGCAGGCGACAAAAGCCTATCTTCGAGCGCTTCAACTGGCTCCTTTCGATAAGGCTAGCGCAAATTTACTCAATATTACCCGCGATTTGATCGAATCTCAGAGCAAATATCGCAAAAAAACTGAATTAAAACCGGTAGATTATAAGAAATCAAATTATAATTACATAAGAAAATTTGCTTTAAACAGATCTCTTAGGCCACTTCACGGCGGACGTTATTTTGTCCGCGCCCTGATTTGGCTGGGTAACCGAGCCAATGCGGCCAAAGACTGGAAGGACGCGATCGAGTTTTACGAAAGAGCGCTCGCGATCAACGATGATCTGACTGCTATCTGGATTCAACTCGGTCACATGCGACGCGAAGTCGGCCAATTCGCGACCGCTGAGACGGCGTATTTAAGGGCCCTCGAACTCGATCCGACCAACAATGACGCCAGATTTTTTCTCGGCGTGACGAGAGACGAGCTCGATCGCGATATCTGGGCCCCACCGGACGCGGTTCAGTCGGTCGACCTTCCCATCGAGGAGCCCGCAACCGGCAATCCGGCATTGAGCTTCCCGTTCCATCCCATGCCGACGGCGGCAATTGCTTCGATCCCTCGCTCCGCCTCTCAGCCCGATCTGCCCAAGATCATGCTGGGCGATGTCGAACTCGGCGTTTACGACGGGGCCACGACTGTCCCCGTTGCCGGATGGTCGCGCATTACAGAGACCTTCAATCGTCTGAGTTTTTGTGACGCTTCGCTGACGATCGGCGAGCGCCATATCGAGTCTTCGCATGATGAGACAGAGGCGGCGATGGCGAGGGCAAGCGCCATTCCCGCGCAAAATGACCGTCTGTTTGAGACGCTCCCGGCAGATCTCGAATTATCAGATGTATGGTTCGTGAACGAGCGTCTGCTCCGGCTGCGATGGACCCCCACTTCAAGACAGGCGAGCGATCGCGTCATCCGGATTTTCCAGCGATCGATTGCGGATCGGCACAAACTGCTCGTCTTAAGCGAGACGATCGTTCCGATGGATCAGACGGCGCTTTTGGATTGCCGAACGGCCAATCCATTCATGCCGCTCCTCATCGCCATCTGCGATGCCGAACACCGACTCCTCGCTCTGGCGACACTGCCGTTTCCCTCCCTGTGCAGAGGTGGCGTGCATTTCGGTGAACTCCTCGCCGTGGAACCCCAGCGTCCCTATGTCGAGGCGCTTGAAACGCTCTCCAGCCTGCTGGCTGCGGCAGAAACAGGACGCCAATCGCAATCACCGAAGATCGAGCGCATCGTCGTGGATCTCTCAGAGGCGACGGGGCGGGAGATGATTTTCTCGCCGGCATTGGTGGCTTGGCTTTGCCATGTCCTCAACATCCGCTTCGATTCGACCGGCGATCCGATCGCCGTCAACGACGCCATCGCGCGATATCGCGCCGCCGCCCTGGAGGGTCGCTCCGCCAATCCGGACCCATCACCTTCGACGCTCCACCTCCCCTCAGACGCCATTCCGTCGCTGCATAGTCTGCTGGACCGCCAGATCGTCGTGCAAACCGGCGAACATTGCGGTTCCTTCGTCCTGGCCAATCTTGCCGACGCGCAGCCCATCCTGGTCATCGCACCGCCGCTCTCGGAGGCCGCGCTCCCGTCCCAGACTCGTTCGCTGTTTCCCGTCATCTCGGCGTCAACGCCAACACCAACCGATGCAAACACCCCCTGCCAATCCAAGGCGCCGCTCGCCGTGCGGATGCGACGCATCAGGTCTCCCATCGAGGCCGAGCTGTTGCGTCCTTTGGGACCCGAAATATCCACCCGCGAGATGGCAGCTCGGCTCGGCGGGGGATCTTTGCCGCCCTTGACCGTGATTTGCCGCTTCTCCGGCGACGAGCGTCGGCTGGCGGGGTGTATGGACGCGATCTTACTCCAGGAAGGGCTTGGCCCGGTCGAGGCCATCGTCGTCGCCGAGAAGACGGATCAAACGGCCGCAAGACGGGTCTTGGGCCGACTGTTTTCGAGCCGCGGCCAAATCGTCGACGATCGCTCGTCAAGACGCCATCCGCAGTGGTTCAAAGATGCCGCGCAGCTCGCCAAGGGCGACTTTGTGCTGATCCTCGACGACGATCTTCTCTTCCATGATTGCCGCACGCTCGCCGTCCTGATGGATATCGCCAGCCAGAGCAAAACCGCCTCGGCCAGTTGCATCCTCGTCGGGCCCACCGCCGCGACAAAAGTCGAGACCTATAGCATGATTTCGGCCGGCCGCGCTTCAGACGGCCTGGACGCCGAGGAAGCCGCATGGTCCTCATCTGAGACGATCGATGCGCTGTTGCATCTGCCTCCCGTCACCTGGCCGATCGCGGCAGCACCGACACATCCGATCGTGATGCGACGGGATATTTGGCAGCGAATCGAGCCCGCGCTGTCGCCGGCCGAAGGACCACCAGACGCAATTTCCCCTCAGAACCTGCCGGATTTCTGGCTTGAAGCCGGCCGCCTGGGGCTTCGGCACTACGTTACGACAACCGTGTCAGCGAGCGTCACCGATCGCGACGCGGCGCTCGCACGCGTCAGCGAAGCCGCATCCCTCGACTGGCCGCTGCCGCAGGACGGCCTTAAACAGTCCGTTCAGGTCCGGAGACTGGTCGCATGAAGATCTGCATCATCGTACCGTCGGAGGATTACCTGACACGGGCCGGCGCCCGGATTCGATATTCGCGCATCGCCCCGGCGCTGCGTGCGTCAGGCCATACCCTCACGCTCCTGCCGATCGCGGATTTTTCCGATATCGACCACGACGTCTACATTCTCAGCAAATGCTTCGATGGCCGTGCTTTGCTCGTCGCAGGCATGGCGCGAGACAAGGGCAAGCTCGTCGGTGTCGATCTGTTCGACGATTATTTCAGCCATCGCGATGACAGCCGGTTCCAGCGATTGCGGCTCTGGCTCGACGAAAGTTTTGCCCATATCGATTTTGCCCTCTGCGCAACTTCGGCGATGCGCCACATGCTTGAATGCCGATATCAGAGCACGCCGATTCACGTCATGAACGATCCTCACGAAACGTTCGAACCGGAGAAATTGCGCGACCGGCTCACGGAAAAATATGCCGATCTGACATCCAGCCGCGCGCTTCACGTGGCTTGGTACGGGATGGGAGACAATCCATATTTTTCCGTCGGATTGCCGGATCTTTGCGGCTTTGCAGGGCATCTCGAGGCACTGCAGCGGCCGGGCTGGACAGTGAAACTGACAATTTTGACGAACCGCCGGGCGATGGTCGCAGATCAGCTCGTGGAACTGCGGAAGATCCCCGTCCCCTTCGAACTGAAAGAATGGAGCCTGGCTGAAGAGGAAGAGCTTCTCAAAAAAAGCCACATTTCGTTCCTGCCGGTTTGCGCCCAAAATTTCAGTGTCGTGAAGTCGCTGAATCGTGCGGTCACCGCATTATGCCATGGCACACAGGTGTTTTCGCCGGGCTTCGACCTCTATGATCGGCTGGACGATTTCATCTATCAGCGCGCCGCGCCGCTGAATGACGCGATCGATTCCGGTCAGTTCCGGTTGCGCGACGAGACGATTCTCAAGCTTGAAGAAGTGTTTGCCGACTGTGCGGACCCTGCAGCGGAAGCAAGGCGGCTGATGGCGTTTCTGCAAGAACGCGAGGAGCACCGCATCGCCGCATCGCCGATCGGCCTGGCGCCTGAGGCGTCGCCCGACCCATCCTGCGCCCTCATTTGCGGGCGCGACACCAATGCCACAGCGTATCGGTTGGCGAAGCGAACGGGGATCTTGACGATCGCGAGCCCCGGCACTCCGGTCACCGCCAATTTCGACATTCGCTTTGAATGGAATGACACCTTCACGGGCCTCAACCTCTTGATATCCGAGGCCGTCTGCGCCCGGCTCGCGGATGAAATCGCAGGCAAAGCCCGGCCGTGCGGCCGAATCATTGAGACGACGTACCGCAAACTGTCCATGCTGGACCTGCCAAGCCTGGCCTGTCCGGGCGGCGGTGCGGCGTGGACCGGATCACGGGCGGCCGCATTAGCGACCTATCCGGTTGAATATGCGACGATGCGCGCGGCGATGGCGGAAATTTTGCCGAAGGTCGAATGCATTTCGGACGAGAACTGGCGCTGGCCATTTTCATACGTCCGGCAGACCGCCCGCTTGAATTGAGGAGGCGCAGGTGAACCCGCCGTCCATCGTCTTTATCGTCAATCTTCTTCAGGATGTCGCCGTTCTGCGTCCGCTGGTTTTCATGGCGGCGCGCGATCTCGGCCTCGACACCAAAATTTTCGTGACGGCCGCGTTCGACAAACGCGACAGAAGCAATGTCTGGCACAACGAGCTTCAACAGATTGCCCGGGAGACCGGCGCGGCATTGAGTTTGATTGAGGATGAAGCCCAAGCCTTCATGCAGCTGCAATATCTTGCCGGTGGCGCGCTCTTGGCAGCGAGCGAATCGAATTTGGCGGGCCACCGCATCGTGCACGATATTTTCCGCACCAAACCCGACTCATTCGTCGCCATCACTTTGCAACATGGCCTCGAATGTGTCGGCTTTCTCCAGAGCCGGGATCATGATCGCGCACACGGGCGCGCCGTCACCTTCGCGGCCGACATCGTGTGCGGCTGGCTTGAAGCGGAGAAACTCACCGCGCTCGCACCTTCGCAACGGGGAAAGCTGGTGACGACCGGCCCCACGACCCTCCTCCAGCAAGCTTCAAGAGAAGAGCCAGGACGCAAGGAATCAGGGCAAAGGGGACAAGGGCAAAGGGGGATTGTCTGCGAAAACCTGCATTCCATTCGCCTGAACCTTGCCGGCGATTTCGGGACCGACTTCGTCGCGACCTTCAATAAGTTCTGCAGCGCTCTGGCATCTCAAGGCGACGACGTCACGCTCCGTCCTCACCCGGGCGGACAATACGTCCTCAAGCACAACACGACCGTTGCATCGAACGTCGTGATCAACAATCACCCGATCTATAAAGTCAATCTATCCCGATATGCCTATGGGATCTCGGCCCCGTCGTCGGTCCTCGTCGACATGGTCCTCGCGGGCATCCCGACGGCCGTTTGGCGCGAGGGAACGGGGCGCATGGACGCCGACAATTATACCGGCCTCACCCAAGTCACCGACGAACATGACTGGATCGCCTTCGCCGAAGAAGCCCGCAGCCATCCCGAACGCTATGTCGAAAAACAGACGGATTTTCTGCAGCACCTTTGCATGCCGCTTGACCCCGGCGACGTCTATCGTCGCTACGCCGAGCTTCTCTGGTGCGCCGCCCGCCGGACACTGCCCACGATCGCAAGCCCCGGTCGCGGATAGGCCTTCCCATGTCAGCTTGTCGATGAAGGCTCGTCCGGCTTGTATTTTTGAAATCTGAGAGATTCGATTTCGACGATGCCTTCAATGCCGGCTTCTTTCACCGAAAAATAGATTTCGACGGGATTCCGCACGTTCTCGATCATGAAGCGTAGCGTCACCGCAAGACGGCCGCGGGCAGGAAGATCGAAGGTCGTCTGTGCCCGGGCCGTATGGCGTTCCCGCAGGATCACTTCCATCTTGTTGCCTGATTGATTTTCAGAGACGCTGAGCACACTCTCAAAGAGCCAGTCGCCCGCTGGCAAATGCAGATAGGGCCCATAGGTCAGTCGGCGCGCCTGACCGACCAACTCGACCGGTGAGCTGAAACCAATCTGCTTTTCGATTGGCGAATACAAGGCGCCGATCGGCCAGCTCACGGTCTCATATCCGCCGGAGACCATCAGTTCGCCGTAACTCTGATCCAGGGCATCCAGAATGCCCCGCTCCTCGTCGGACAACATGTCGGCAGCGTCCTTCGTACCCTCCAGCCAGAATTTGTGCAGCAAAGGGCCAATCGTCGTCGTGCTATCGAGGCTCGCAATCCGCAAGTGCTTGGCCACCCGCTTCAAAAAGGCTTTGTCCGGGTCGATACCGTAGAACAAGGCCAGGGATTGAACCAGCGGGAGTAGTTTCGCGTCGACGCCAAGCTTTGGATAAAGGACGACACTGGCCGACTCGCAAAGTTCCGCCAAGCCCGCGGCCGCCAATGCGGAAACCCTGACAGCCGCGGCAAACGGCCGGTTGTAACGATGGATAAATAAGGCAGCGGCGTCGGACACGTCAGCGCCAAAGACGACCACTTTGGACTGCGTGCGACGCAAAAGCGTCGTGATGCGTGATTCATTGTTTTGCAAAAACACGACCATGGCATCGGTCGACCGCGATTTCAGCGCCTCGTAAAACCGCTCGAGATTATCGACTTGGGCCGTCTGAACGTCGCCAAAGCTCGCCTTCGCAATACACTCCACGACACGAAAGCCAAACAGCGTAAAGCTTGTCCTCAGGCCAGATACCAGGAAGAACATCGATATCGCATACCTCAATTTTCAATCAAAACACGGGAGGAATATCCCCGCCCTCGCGAGCGTTACGCCCACGTCCCCCACGACAACCAGAACTCTTCGACTTGTCCGGCTCGGAGCGAGCTGGAATCCTGTGATTGACGAAAGAAAACCGGTGATCGCCAAAGCTTGTCAATCGACCGAAAAAACGCGCGCGCCGCACGTCCGACAGAACGCAGAAAGGACGCACACGCTGATTGACCCTCCGCATTGGGCGTGCCGAAAAGCGATTCCGATTTTCGGGCCGATGCTGTAGGGAATTGCCCATCGTCATAACTGCCACCTTCGCGGCTCTCGTCGTCGCATCCGTACTCCAGCTCGCATGTCCGATCCACATCATCTGGTTTGCAGCCACCTCGTCCACCATCGGCGATTTCGGGCGACGTTTCGCGCGCTCCCCACGGGTCGTCTTGATCACATAGAATGTCCCAAAATCGGGCCGACAGGGGCTTTTGCGTATGCCATCACCCATCTTGATCGAAGGTCGCAATCTCGCGTTCAAAAACGGAACGGGAATTGCCTCCTACGCTCGCAATCTGGTCGCAACGTTGAAAGACCTCGGCTACGAGATGGACGTCCTGTTCGATGTCGAATTCGCGCTGAGCAAGGACAATTCGCGTTGGAACGAGATCAGACTGTTTGATGTCAACGGACAGGACACTCGTCGATTTCGCGTGAGAGAATATGCGCGCCGTGCCGGACGCTTCTTGACCGCCGCCCCGTTCGGCATCGCCATGCGCGAAGTCGCCACGTCGGGCCTGATCGCAGACACAAGCGTCTTGCACGGTCTCAACGGATTTGAGCGACGGCAAGCTGCCGAAATGCTGTTTTTCACAGCGGATCGGCACCTGCTGCGCTACGGAAAACGGCTCCCCATTACGCCTCTGCGGCAGCCGGCGCTAATGCATGCGACCCACCCGACGCCGATCGTCGTCAAAGGCTGTGCCAACATATACACGATTCATGATCTCGTCCCCCTGCGCCTGCCGCACATGACCCGGGACAACAAGCGAAGCACGTTGAAAACGCTGCAGACGCTGGCAAAAACCGCCGACAAAATCATCACCGTCTCTGAAAATTCACGCCGCGACATTCTCACCTTTCTCGACATCGAGGAGGAGCGGGTCGTCAACACCTATCAAGCCGTCTCGCTGCCGGCCGGGTACACCGACATATCGAGTGACGAAAAGCTGCGCGAAGTCGACGCCCTTCAACTGACCCCGCAGGAATATTTCGTTTTCGTTGGTGCCCTGGAGCCCAAAAAAAACGTCGAACGCATCATCGATGCGTACATGACCTCCGGCTCCACCTATCCCCTCGTCATCATCGGCAAGCTTGGCTGGGGATACGACCCAATCCTGGACAAGCTTGATACGATCGCACAGCGTCCCAGCGGCGCGAAACGCCCCCACATCATCCGTCTCTCTTATCTTCCGTCCAATCAGGTCTTCGCGCTCATCGAAAACGCGCGCGCCCTGCTGATGCCCTCCCTCTACGAAGGATTTGGCCTGCCGGCTCTCGAAGCGATGCTGCTCGGTGCGCCGGTCATCGCCGCCAATTCGAGCTCCCTGCCGGAAGTGGTGGCGGACGCGGGGGTGCTCGTGGATCCCTATGATACAACCGCGATCAGCCGTGCGATCCGCATGATCGACCACGACGCAGACTTGCGGGCCGCGCTCGCCCAAAGCGGCCCCGAACAAGCGGGCAAGTTCTCACAAGACAAGTATGACCAGCGCATTTCGGCCCTTTATCGCGAACTACTCTAGACAACGATCCGAAGCGAAACCGTCGCTCGAAATAGAACCGTTCAAAAAATGAAGTCCTCTGCAATACGATTCGTCAGGAACACCAGGGAAAAACCCGGGGATTCGCAAATCTTTTAAAATTGCCTATCGACTTCATTTTAAAGACATAAGTCGACGAGGACCCGCTATTTTTTCAAAAAGGCACGGGGCGATGACGTTCTTTCGACAAATTTCGCATCGTAAGCTCGGCGTTGCTCAGTTCCTGAGCTTGCCATAAGACAGATCGCAGATTCGCCCTCCCACGCAGACACAAGTAACATCATCAAGGACCGCCATGACCGACCGACTGAAGATCTATGTAGGCTATGATAGCCGCGAGGACATTGCCTGGCAGGTCTGCCGCCATTCCATTCAACGCCACAGCGGGCCCGATGTCGAGGTGTACCCGCTCAAGCTGACGACGCTCCGAGAGCTCGGCCTCTACACGCGCGGAGCAGACAACGCATCGACGGAATTCTCGATCACGCGCTTTCTGACGCCCTATCTCGCCGCCCATGATGGCTGGACGATCTTCGTCGACTGCGACTTCCTCTTCACCCGTGACGTTCGCACGGTGCTTGAGCATGCCAATCGCGACAAGGCGGTTTTCGTCGTCCAGCACGATTATACCCCGGCCAACATGGTCAAGATGGACGGCAAGCAGCAGTCGGTTTATCCGCGCAAAAACTGGTCGTCCTTCATCCTGTTCAACAACGCCCATCCTGACGTGAAAGCGCTGACACCGGAGGTCGTCAATTCGGCCGCCCCGGGCTTTTTGCACCGCTTCCAGTGGATCTCCGACGACAATCTGATCGGTGAACTGCCGCTCGACTGGAATTTTCTCGAAGGCGAGTACGAACGGCGCGAGGAGCTGCCCGCGGCGATCCACTACACCAACGGCGGACCGTGGTTCGAGAACTGGCAAAATGTCGATTACGCCGAACTCTGGACGGCCGAACGCGATCGCTATCTGGCGACTGCGGGCTAAGTGCCAAAGGCGAAATCCACTATGATTCTTGTCACCGGCGGCGCCGGCTTCATCGGTTCGCACCTCGTGCCACAGCTTGTGGCACGAGGGCATTATGTGCGCGTGCTCGACGTGTTGTCGGCGCAAATCCACGGCATGCTCCCGAGCCCGTCGCTGGATTGGCTTACGCAAACGCAGAATGTCGACTTTCGGCGCGGATCCGTCACGAGCGAGGCTGATCTGCGCGCGGCGCTGGATGGCGTGACAAGCGTGATCCATCTCGCGGCTGAAACCGGCACCGGTCAGTCGATGTATGAGATCGATCGGTATTGCCGAGAGAACGTGCAGGGCACCGCACGCCTCATGCATCTTTTGGCCAACGGCGCTGCGACGACGGTACGACGGGTGCTTCTGGCCTCATCCCGGTCGGTCTACGGTGAAGGGGCTTATGTCGACAGCGATGCCGCAGAGACCGAGCGTGCGACGCGCATCACGCCTGCGTCACGATCCGCAGAGGCCCTGCGGGCGCGAAAGTGGGAGCCGACCTGCCCTGAGACGGGCAAGGCACTGACGGCAGTCCCGACGCGCGAGGATGATCGGACGGCGCCGGCCTCGATCTACGCGGCGACCAAGCTGATGCAGGAAGACCTTGTGCGAATCGGCTGCGACAGCGCCGGACTTGGCCATGCCATCCTTCGCCTGCAGAATGTTTATGGCGAAGGTCAGTCGCTCAATAATCCCTATACCGGCATTCTGTCGATTTTCTCGACCAGGATCAGACGCGGACTCGAATTGCCGATTTTCGAAGATGGGCTCGAAAGTCGCGATTTCGTCCATGTCAGCGACGTCGCGGCCGCATTTGCCGCAGCCGCCGAGGCGGAGGCGGCACCGAATACGGTGATCAATGTTGGATCGGGACGAGCCACATCGGTGATCGACATCGCAAAAGCCCTCTGCCGCGCCTTCAACGAGCCTGAAAATCTGACGGTAACGGGTCAGTTTCGCCTTGGCGATATTCGCCACAACGTTGCCGATGTCGGCCGGCTGCGCGATCGCCTCGGCCTCACGCCGCAAGTCGGCCTCGACGAAGGTCTGCGCCGCTTTGCGCAATGGGTGAGCACCCAACCGCTTCCCGAAGACCGCCTTGGCGAAGCCAACGCCGAACTCGCCAAGCGCAAAATGATGGGATGATCACGCCGATCCGGGCTTCGAGCGGAAGACGATGAACCGAGATCGTCATTCCGCCCGAAGTCTTTGGTGAGCTGCATGATGTGATCCGAAACGTCATGCAAGCTTTCGTTTCGGATCAGCTCATGCTCTCGTCTGCGGGTCCGCAATCGGCGCCGCGGACCAATGGATTGGAAGGACAAGGGGTTCCAAAAGCGTTTACCGATGCTGTAGAATCAAAGAGCTGGAGCATCCTTTCTGCATCCAAGGGGACACAGGGTGCTCCAGGTCATTGGAGGCAGTCCTCGCGATTCGTCACGCCATCCTCCGCGAACACGTCTTCGCCAATCGTCGACATGCGGACGCTTGGCGGTACTCCGGCGCGGTGACATATTCACACGTCGCAGTGCGCGAAATCGCCGGGGTGCCTTGGAAAACCGGCTTTCGCAGTGCGGAAAAATCGCTTGCCGATGGGTGACGAGAGCGTTAGATTCTCGGGTGCTTCTGTCGCTAAACTCATCAGATCCCAATCCCGCATAAACCAGCCTCAATATAAGCGCTGAAGACTATAGATTTTCTTGCCTATCATCGCATAGCTGCAAGAAAAATTCACGTCATTGCTTGAATTGTTCGCGGTTGGCTTTCAAGTGGACATTGGTTTTCAAGCAGACGTGGAGCCCGCCGCGCCTCACCGCGCGCTGAGACCGGAAATTTTGAAGGGCGCCATCGGATAGCCGAAAAAATGATGCGGTTGAGGGTCAAGCTGCGTTCCGCGATTCGTCATTGAGGAGGCGTCATTCGCTGAACCTTGCGCCATGGGACTTGGGACGACCACTTGCGACGCCATTGGCAGGAAGAGAACGGGAATGCAAAAAGACGCGGTTGATGTAAGGCGTATGCTTTCGAAATTCCTCACGATCAAATCACGCTCATCAAACGCCATTTCGACCAATATTTTATCAGAAAAAATGGGCGCCCGCTCAGAACTTCAATCATCTGATGGCGTGATCCTGTTTCTTAAAATCCATGGTCCGCAATCCGTTTTGCAAGATTTCGACCATTATTTTTCTGAGTCGACGTTCAGTCCGACGATTATCAACAATTCCGGCTTCATTGTCTTCGATGCAGAGCATCGGACAATTTCCATTCAAGATGCTTGGTATCATCACGATCGAAGCCTGCGCGTCCGGATCGATCGCAACAAGGGCCAGCAGTCGGTCAGCACATGGCATTTTTATCAATACGATTCCGCTTCGAATGAAACGCTGCACCTGCTGAGTCGGGACATCGACCGAAAAGAAATGGGCTTCGTCGACATCCCTCTTCACAATCCGTATTTTCCGTTGCTCATTGTTGCGAAAGATCCCGAGGGCGAGATTATCGATAGCGGGATTATTCCATTCCCATCGCTGTGCCGAAACGGGCTCCATTACGCAGAACTCTGCGCGTTCGCGGGCGACGCGACTTTTCATGCAAGTCTTCGCGCATTGTCATATCAGCTGACCCTCGCTCTGATTGGACAGCATCATGGCGAACACGATCCTGCGCTCGGTGAAATCGAGGTCTTCACGCGATGGACGGGCGACGAGGATGCGATATTCAATCCAGACTTGACCGCCTGGCTGGATTGGCTTTGCCCGACGCTGAAAATTACCTATTCCCCAATTTTTGAGGCCGGTCGCAAGCTGCAGCCTGCACCGGAAGCAACGGATGAGCGATCGCTCGAAACGCTGCTCTTGCCGCCACGCACGATCCCGACGCTTCAAGCGCTGCTCGCAACCGGCTCGCGTCACCCGTCACGCGGCGTGGATTTCCTGGTCGCGGAGCAAGACACGGCATTTCCGATGTGGCGCGTCGCGCTGCCGGCCATCGCGGCCGATCTTGAACGGCTGCAGCCGATCGGCGGGCAAAACCACTTTCCTCGCCTTTTAAGCAATCCCCGGCAGCCCGAGACACACGAACAGCCGACCCCATGCGCAATCAAGTTCGTGGATCGAGAGCGACTTGGCGAGAAAATCAATCTTTTGATGCCGGTCTCGCCGGACGTTTCCGCGATTTTGCCCGGGATCGACGCCGGCCATTCGCCAAAGGTCACCGTTCTCGTTCTCGATTCGGACGCGCCGGCGATCGGCCTCAATCAGACGCTGGGCTCTCTCAGCCGGCAAACCAATGCCGATGAGCTCCAGGTTCTCGTGGAATTGTCGGACGATCATGCCGCCGATTGCAGCGCGGTCGAACATGTCTTGGGACCCTTGTTTCCCAATCGAAGCATCGTCTTCGAAAGTCAGCCCGGACGCGACGCCGCATCGGCCTATGAAAAGGCGCTGGCGGTCGCGTCAGGCGATTATCTGGTCGTCATGAGCCGAAACATCGTGCTCCACGATCACAGAACTCTGGAGGCGCTGGTGGCCTTGGCCGCGCAGCCCGATGTCGGCTCGGCCGGATGTATGCTCGTGCGAGAGGGTACTTTGAAGAACGAGCTTGAAGTCGTTTTCCACTCCGCCGGGTTCTTCCCCTTATCGCCCCCCAACGGCGAGGATGAGACGACGGCCCCGCTTCACTGCCTCGATGTCTTCGAGAAGACGACCTATCCCGTCGGCCAGAATTCTCCGTTTCTTCAGGCGATCGCCATGCCCCTGGCAAAGAGTTGCGAAAATCTGCGCAACGGCCTCACGGGTCCCGACGGATATTCGCGGCAGGCATCGGCCCGCGGTCTCGCCCATCTTTGCACCACCGGAATTTCCGCCGGCCTGTTTATCGAACCCACCTTGCCCGCTCCGTCATGGATCGACAATGCGGTGTGTCGATCAGAACAATTCCCGCTCGCGGCCGGCTTGCAGAAGTTGCACGGATGAAAATTGCTGTTGTCATTCCCACCGAAGCCTCACGCCGACAGGCCGGGGTTCGGATTCGCTACGAGAGAATTGCCGAATTCGTCGCCCTGAACGGCAGCGAACTGCGCATTCGGACACTGGACGATATCGCGGGCCAGGAATACGCCGACGACGACGTCTATCTGATCAGCAAATGCTTTGATGCGCGGAGCCAAATCCTGGCAGCGCAATTGCGTTCTGCGAACAAGATCGTCGGCATCGATCTCTTCGACGACTATTTCAGCCAAAGCGATGACAGCCGACTGCTCCGGTTTCGAAAGTGGCTCGCGGAAATCCGTGGCGATCTGAATTTCATCTTATGTTGCACACCCAGAATGGAGGTCGTCGCGCAGCAGGTCGCCCCCGGCGTGCCGACACTGGTGATGAACGATCCTGCTGCCAGCGATTCGGCAGATCAGATCGCGGCGATCGTTGATCGCAAAGTCGAGAGATCACTGTCGACGCGTGAAATTGACGTGTGCTGGTTTGGCGTCGGCGACAATTCCCATTTTGCGGTTGGTCTTTCAGATCTTTTGGCGTTCAGCCGTCGCCTTTCGCGCCTCGAAACGCGCGGCTATTCGGTTCGCTTGGCCATCAGAACCAACGCCAGAGCGCTTTCCGCGGACACGCTCGCCCGGCTCAACCGCTTACCGTTCCGATATTCTCTCGACGAATGGTCGCTCGACGCGGAAGAGCGCATTCTTCACGATAGTCTTGTGAGTTTCCTTCCCACAAGCGGGCAGGCATTTTCTCGAACCAAATCGCTCAATCGCGCTTTGACGTCACTTTGCGCTGGAACGCAGGTTCTATCAGCCGGATATCCCCTCTACGAACGGATCGCTTCGTTCATCTATCGTGACGAACTCGATTTTCTCGATGACTTGGCCGTCAATCGCCTGCGATTGCGCTCAGACACGAGTGCGGAATTCTCTGGACTTCTGAAGCAAGTGGGCAGCGCACCTGAGGAAGCAAGTCATCTTCTCGCATTTTTGGCAAAAATTTCTGAAAACACCGAAGATAAACCTAATTCAATTTCCCAACATTTTGCGATTATACATGGTCAAAAATCGGATATTCAAGTCCGTGATTTCTCCGCAAAATTGCAGGCCCTCACTGTTTCCGGTCCATATTTTCATAACAAATGGACAACCGATATCGTTACCAAGATAAATCCAAATGGTCTGCAGCTCGACGCATGGGTGTCTGAAAAAGCCCTGCTGCGCATGGCGCCGAGATTTGCGGCGTCGGTTGGTTCCGTTCGGCAGATCAACGGTGCGAGGTATCGCCCGGTGACCCTTCCCAACGCACTGTCGGCAATCTCGCCGGTCGAGCCGACAATGCCGCAGAGTGTCATTACGATGATGTCGGGTTACGCGACGGTCATGGATCGTGTGGCTCACATCCTGGAAACCATCATTCCTGGCATCCAGTGCATCACCGATGAAAGGCTTGTTTTTCCTTTCGCCGTGATCGGAAACGCGGCATCTCGGAGGACGTGATGGGTGACAAGTTCGCCTTCTTTGCAATCAATCTGATTCAAGATGTCAACGTGATCTGGCCGCTGGCGACGCTCGCGCATCATGATCTCAATCTCAATGTTGGCTTTTTGTTATCGCGTCGATTTACCATTGCCGACGGAACCGGGCGGTGGCTGAACGAAATCTTCGAGCTCGCTTCGCGATGCCATGCGAAAGTTTATATCTTCGACACGATTTTCGAAGCGGCCAGCGTTCTCAGCGGAAAGTCGGGAATTGTTGTAGCGGCAAGCGAATCAAACCTCGCCGCCCATCGCGAAACCCATGACCTCTTTCGCGCCCTGCCGCCAGGCTTTACATCGCTGACGCTGCAGCACGGCTTTGAGGGCGTTGGGTTTCTTCATAGCCGCGAGCACGACGAGGCGCATGGCACACATATCCGATTTTCAGCCAATATCGTCTGCAGTTGGCTTGATCCCCAATATCAGCGGTCGATGCTGCCCTCCCAGCGCCCAAAGCTGTTCGTGACCGGCCCTGGATCGCTCCTCAATCTCCCGAACGCTGTCCCCAAGCGCTCATCGACAGGGCTTGTCTGCGAAAATCTCCATTCGACACGCTTTAAAGCGAATGCCGGAGCGGTTGGCGACTTCGTGGAGAATTTTCAAAACTTCTGCAGACGGGTGGCAGAGGACGGCAGAAACGTCGCTCTTCGACCCCATCCGGCTGGCCAGTTTACCGTCAAGAATAATCTTCAACTGCCGAAAAATACGTCGATCAACAACGCGCCAATGTATAAAGTCGACTTACGCCAATATGCCTATGGTATATCGGCGGCGTCGTCTGTCATCTTCGATATGGTTCTGGCGCGAATTCCCGTGGCGGTCTGGGTCGATAAGAACGCCGCGATGGACGCGAGCGTCTATGCCGGCCTGACCACCGTCACGACAAGCGAAGATTGGATTCAATTCGCCCGAGACGCGATCAGATCGCCAGAGACTTTTTTAAAGATCCAAGACGATTTTTTGAAAAAATATGACTTCGCCCTTGATGCGTCTGGCGTCCGGGAGCGCTTCAAAGCGGTGTTTCGCGCAGCCGCGACTGCTGCACAAGCACAGCATAAAGTGGACCGAGCGGAGCGTCCGATCCTCGCCGTCATCTCGCACAAGCGCCCCGAAATGGAAGCCCTGCTCGCCGAAGCGATTCCGAGAGACATTCTTCGCGACGGCGATGCATCCCTCGAAATCGCGTCGCTATCCCCCGTTCGCCGGTCCTTTGGATCACGCCTGACGCCAGACGTCTTGGCAGCATGGCTCAATACGAGACTGGCGATGACAGGCGCGAAAAGTCTGATCACGTCCGAGCCGGCGGTTGACCGTCTTGCCTTTGAGGCCAGCGTTCGTGCCGCGCAAGACAATGACATTCCCCTCGCAGTCTACCTGGAGGCTCCGGAGGGAGATAAGACGATCCGGTTCCAGCCGGACGACTTGGGCGACGTCGATATCGCGTGCGGCCCGCGCAAACGCTTGGCCTCTCTCCGCCCTCAACTGGAAGAGCGATCCGTCAGCATCCATATTTTGGATAACCACAGCGCCGCGGGTCAGACGACACTGCCGCGCCTGGTTTCCCGAAATGGCAGATCCGCTTTTGCCGGCGCGAAAAGCCTTCTGAAAGCTCTCACAAGACGTGTCTCACGTCAGCGAGTGTTGATTGCCGCGCCGAATTTTCTGCCAACGCTGCAATTGAGTTTCGTCAAACCGTTTGCGACCCGCGACGGCTCAGAGCTGTTTTCTTATCAAATCGTCACCGAAGCCGACATGGCTCAGCTCGCCAAGAAAGGAAAGAGCCAAGACGAAATCCGAGATTGGCTCGCTGAAGAAATCAGTTCTTTTTCACCGGATATCATTTTGTTCTGCCGATATGGCGGGCCGCACGAAGACCTCTTCATTAATTATGCAAGTCAAAATAATATTCCGTCAGTTTATCACATCGATGATGATCTTTTAAACGTGCCGGCCTCAATTGGGGAGAAGAAGGCGCAGATCCATAACGCTCCCGAACGATTGCAATCGCTGCGGCGGGCAATGGAAAGCAGCGACCTTGTCTATTGCTCGACCGAGAAGCTCAAAAGTCAGCTGATTGCGCTGGGCATACGAACGCCCATCAGAGCCGGCGAAATTTATTGCCCAGGGCAGATTATCGCCCCTGCCACGCTACGGCAGCCACAGCGGATCGGCTACATGGCAAGCGCCGACCATGCCCAAAATCTCGCAATGATCCTGCCGGCCGTCATTCAGTTGCTGCGCCGCCATCCCAGTGTGATTTTCGAGCTTTTCGGCTCAATCCCCTGCCCGCCCGAGCTGTTGGAATTTGGCGATCAAATCCAGACATCGCCACCGATCCGCAATTATGAGAACTTTTTGGAAGAATTCGCCAAGAGAGAGTGGGATGTTGGCATCTGCCCGCTGAAGCCGATTCCCTTCAACATGATGAAGGCGAATACGAAATGGGTCGAATACACCTCCATCGGCACGGCGGTGATTGCCAGTCGCGGCACGGTCTATGACGGATGTTGCGCCGACGGCTGCGGCATCCTGGCAGAGGCTCCTCACGAGTGGCTTGCGGCGTTCGAGATGCTGCTGCAGCCGGAGGTTCGTTACGCGCAGGTTCATCGCGCCCAGAAAAAACTGGCTGAAGACTATACCGTCGCGCGATTGCTGGACCAAGTTGTCAGCGTTTTCGATGAAGCAAGGATGCTCCGTCTCGACCGGACAAAACGCATCGCGTCGTAGCCAGCGCACCGGGTCACCTGAGCGCCTGAACCGCCACCATTCATTCTTTGGTCGACGGCCGTCACGATCAAGAGGCGGACGTATCAGGCGTTGACGGCTCGTGGACGAGCGTTCGTGGACGAGGCGGCGGTTCAAGAGGTGTCTGGGCAGCAATTCCCGCGCCGGCCGGATGGCAACCATCCGCCCGACCGGTTTTTGCAGGACAACAGGGCCGCCAGCCTAGACGACGGCGACAGCGACAGCGACAGATCAGATCCCTGACCGGCCGACGCGCCCGAAGCGCTCAGCTCCGCTGGGGTACCCGATCCTCGGACCCGGCCCGTCTGCCACCCTCGCTCTCCTCCAGATCGCCAAGTTTGATCTCCGCAGCGCCGCTCCCGACAGCGAGAACCTGACATGAAAGCCCGTAAACGGAGAAAGGGCCCGGCGCATCGCGCCAGGCCCTTTCATCAGATCGTTGTGTCGTTGCTGCTTCGATTAGAAGGAGCGGACGAACTGAACGAAGCCGGACAGCTGGTCGAGCTTGTCGTTCGGGAGAAGAGCGGTGTTCGCCGAGTCGAACTTGAGGTTCTTGTAGCGAATTTCCGTCAGCATGTCGAAGTTCTTGGTGATCTCGTAGCCGACGTTGCCGACGAGCTCGTAGTACTTGCCCTTGCCGAGATTGACGTTCGCACCGTAGATGTCGAAGGTCTGGCCATAGGCGCCGGAAACCGCAACACCGAGCTTGCCGAACTGCTGAGCGTAGCCAGCACCAGCCTGCCACTTAACCGGCAGCGTGTCGAACAGGCTCGGCACAGCGTAAACGTTGGCGCCGATGTTCGGGCTGACCGTGGTGCCGTCGAACAGGCTGATCTGCGAGTAGACCGAAGGATCGAAAGCGTAGCTGCCCTCAACCTTGAACTGCGAGTCGGTCGCAATCAGATCCTTCAGGGTCACGCCAGCCTTCAGAGCGAAAGCGTCGTCCTTGCCCTGAACGCCGATCGAGTTAGCCGAAGCGAGCTGGAAGGTATCCTGCTTCTCGTCATAAGAGGCAGCGAGGTAAGCCGCACCCCAGCCGCCTTCGTACTTGACGAGGCCGACGACGTTCGGGGTCCAGTTGGCATTGCCGTCGTCTTCGACCGACAGCGAGGCCGACAGACCGTTCGCAGCATAGGTGTAGGAGATGCGGTTCGTCTTGAAGTCACCAACAGCGAGGTCGGTGTCAGTCAGCACGCCGTCTTCCGTGGTCCAGAGGCTGTCCAGGTAACCCATGGTCAGACCACCCAACTGGATGTAGGCCTGGTCCATCGAGTAGCCGGCGTTGTTCGAGTTAGCACCGAACGTGTTGGTCGCCTGAACGCGAGCGAAAGCACGCAGCGTGCCGTACTCGGTCTCTTCACGGGCGTCGAAGTTCAGACGAGCGCGAACCTGCGAGAGAACCTGGTAGTTGTTGCCGTTCTCGTTAGCCAGGAACTGGTTACCGAAGTCGTCCTCGATCTTGCCGAAAGCGCTGATCTTGTAACGAACGTAACCGCTGACCGACAAGCAGGTCTCGGTGCCGGGGATGTAGTAAAAGCCGGTGCCGTAGACGTCGCAAACCTTGACGTAGTTGGCGGGTTCCGGCGCGACCGGCACGATGACGTCCGCAGCGCGGGCGCCGGAAACTGCGGCGAGGGCCGCAGCGGAGCCGAGAAGAAGGCTCTTGATGTTCATGTCCTGACCTCCAGTCAATTTTATAGGTAAGGGTTGGGCCTTTGTTGAAGGGCGTCCTTCCCTGCCCCATCCCCTCTGCGAAAGTCCGAAGCCGTCTGCCCCCGCGATCTTTCTGAAGGCGACAATATCCACACCGGGAATCGATGCAATCGCATAACTGCCACACTTGCCCTCTTGAGACGCTTTGGACACACCCCTGTTGCGAGGATGCCACTTTTTCGTTCACCAGCCGGTAACCAACGGCCGGTTTCGCGCTGATTTCGACCGTTCCGCCTGCGATTTTGGGGCTCAGGCGCCGCGGGGCGCGCCCGTTTGCCGCCACATCCCAGACCCCGAGGTCCTTGCATCACGACGCGGTCGAGCGTCGAAGCTTTCGCCGGGCTTGCGACAGTCGGTTTCGGAAGCGGCGCCGGAGCGCTCATACGCCGATCCCAATCGACGACGCAGCGGCGAATCAGGCGAGAATCACCAATCAAGAGTTATTCTCGCCTCGATGCCGCGAGCCGCCGCGGCCGTTCACAAGCGGAACATCGGCGCGCCGAGGTCGCGAAAGTCGCGTTCGCGGCAGGTCAACACGATCACCTGTAGATCGCGGGCCGCCTCGCGCAGGACGGCATGCATGCGATCGAGCCGGATCTCGTCGGTGTTGACCAAGGCGTCATCGAGAATGACCGTTGCCGGATGACCACCTTGCTTCAACACCTGCGCCAAGGCCAAACGGGTGACGACCGCCACCTGCTCGCGTGCGCCCGCGGACAGGCGCTCGAAGCGCTCTGCAATGCCGGCCCGACGCAGAGCCTTCAGTTCGAGTGTCTCTTCGTCGAGATCGACATCGCTGTTCGGATGGAGGAGCTTCAGATAGGGGGCGACACGGGTCTTGATCGGTCCCAGCCAATGCTCGCGCGCGGCCCGCTGGGCCTCGACCAGCGTGGTATAGAGAAGTCGCGCGGCGTCGGCTTCGAGGGCGACACGAGCCCGCCAGCGTTCGAGATCGGCGATCGACTCCTTTAGACGCTGCACCGCCTCGCCGATGCCGCTGCCGCCGACAACCCGCACTTCGCCCTCAAGACCGAGGCAGTCCTCGCGCAATTGCCGGACTGTCTCGCTGATTTGCCGGAGCGTCTTTTCTGCCGCCTGACGACGGGCTTTTGCCGCCTCGGGCCCTTCCGCGTCATGGTCGGCGCGGTGGCGCGCGACGCGCGCACGCTTGGCCTCGCAATCGGCGTCGGCGTCGGCAAGACGGTCCTGCAGCCGCGCGCGAGAGGCGGCACGCTGAGTCTCGGCGCTCTCTTCCGCCAGGCGCTCAAGCCGCATCTGCAAATGATGGCACTCGCTTTCGGCCGCGACCCGGCTGAGCGTCATGGCCTCGCTTTCGCTCTGGGCGGCGGCCAAGGCGCGATCGGCAGCTTCGGCCGCGCGGCGCGCCTTGTCCAATGCGGCGAGACGCGCGTCCCCATCGCCATCGACATCATTGTTCTGCAGCGACAGCTCGGCCTTCGCCTCGCCCCGCGCCGAGGCAAGCGCGGCCTCGAGTCGCCGGACCGCCGCCTCTGCCGCATCGCGGCGCGCGCGCTCGGCATCCAGTCCATGCGGCACGATCGCATCACGGCGAGCGGCAAGCAGATTGAGGTCACCGTGAAGAGTCTGGCGTTTGGTCAATAAAAGCCGCGCTGCGTCCAGGCTGGCTGCGCCGGCCTGCTTGAGCAGCGCATCGCGGGCGTCTTCCGCGCGCTGCTTGGCGGCGTCGAGATTGGCCGCGCCGCCGCCCGGCTCGACGAGCACCGCGCCAAAGCCATCAAGCTGAAAGCGGCTCGGGGTGACGACCCGCTCGCTGTGGCCGGGCGTTACGGCTTTTCCGTCCGGCCCGATGACACCACCAGCGCCGTCCGGCTCAAACGTCACGGCGGGCGCGGCAACCTGAAGCCGGATTTCGCAATCGCGGAGCTGACGCTCGGCCTCGTCCAAAGCGCTGAGCGTCTTATCATCCATCGCGATCGCATCGCGCTGCCCGCTGAGAGCACGGATCTCTTCACTCAGCGCTTCGGCCGCGGCAACGGTGTCGGTCAATCGCCGGAACTCCGCCTGGTCACGCGTGAGTGCGATCTGCATGCGATCGATCTCGTGGCGCGACTCCGCCTGTTTCAACGCATGCCGGGTCACCTCGCGGGCCGCTCTGGCGCGGCTCACCGCAGCCACCGCCTCGCGCGCCGCGGCATCGATCGTCGCATGCTCGGCCGCCGCCGCCGCATAGGCCGTCCGCGTTTCCTCAACCTCGCGCAACAGCGCGTCGCGCCGGCGCAGCGCGTCGAGGGCGGCCAGACGGATCGCCTCGGCCTGTCGCAGCGCGCCCTCCGCGGCTTGCCATTCCCGGTCGCGGTCTTCCGCCCGCCGCACCGCCGTTTCGGCCGCACGCAGGGCCTCGCCAGCCTTCTCAACCGTCCCGGCCTCTTCATAGCCTTTGAGCGCGCGGCGCCGATCGTCCAGCCGCTTCAGCTTCTGGTCCAGATCGGCGAAGGCGGCGCGCTTTTCATCAAGCTCCTGGCGCGCAGCGCCAAGCTCGTCGTCGATCGCCTTCAACGGCGCATTTCCGGCAATCCGGCCGGTGGCGGTAAAGTGCCGGTCGTTCAGCGCCTTGGCAGCGCCGATCAGCGCACGGCCTCGCTCGCCGCCAAGAATGGTGCCGACCTCGCCTTCCAAAGAGGCGGTGACCGCGTCGCGCCCGGCCCCGATATCGAGACCGGCGTTGGAGCGCCCTTGCTCGACCCACAGCACACCGAAGGCGCCCTGATGCTCGGTGAGCTTGGAATCGCCGCGCCCCGGATGGGTGAAGCCGAGCAGCGCGGCAAGTTTTTCCTCGACCGCGTCGCCGGTCACGGGCTTCGGCCAAGGGCCATCGAGTTCGGCCGACGGGCGGGTCCAGAAACTCTTGGCGAGACGATAATCCGTTCCGGCCAGCGAGAAGGCGACACAAACCGTCGGCCGCCCCTCGCCACCATAGGGCAGGAACGCCTCCACGGTTTCCCCCCGACCTCGGAATTTTTGGAAAAACGCCGCCCGCAGCGCCTTCAAAAGCGTCGACTTGCCGGCCTCATTGTCGCCGACGACAACATTCAGCCCGGGATCAAGCCCCTCCAATGACGCATCGTCGAGATTGGCGAACTCACGGACAGCGAGCGACTTCAAATACATGGCTCGTCAGCGCTCCGTCCCGGCCACGCGGCGATGTTCGACATAGGCCATGCGGATCGCCAGCCGCGCCGCCTCGCGTTCTGGGTCTGCAGGATCATCCGCCTTGGCCCGCAAAGTTTCGATCGCCGTGCGCACGAAGCCCGACAGATCGATGCGGTCGAGATCGTCGTCGTCGGGCTCGTCGAACAGATCGTCGTCGCGAAGATCGAGAATAAAGAAGCGCTCGCGCCATTCGGCCAGGATTTCGTCGAGCCGCACCCGTTCGCGTAACGGCAATGCGCCGGTAAGCGTCAGCTTGAGGAGGGTATGGCCCGGCTCTTCAAAGCCCGCCAAAACGGCCTCCAGGCCGTCGACTGCGCCGTCGAGCCGCTCGCTGCGGGCTACCCAATTATAACGGGCAACCGGCACGCGCTCGATGCGCGGCGCTTCCCCCGGGCCATCGATCTCGACCAGGGCGACGAATCCGGGGGCGTTCGCCGGATAGCGGTCGGGCTCCGGCGTCCCGGCATAAGCGGTCCTCGGGGCAATCTCGGCGAGAAAGCCGTGCCAGTCGCCAAGCGCGAGATAATCGAGATGGGCGGTCAGGGCGCGGGTTTCGGCGATCGGATTGCCGGCCTCGGCGGCCTCGGGCAACCGGTTCTCCAGCGCGCCATGGGCCAGTCCGACCCGGATCGCGCCGGCGGGCGTTTCGGCGGCGTCGAACCAGCCGGTCAAATCCGCGCCCTCCTGGCGCCGCATAAGCGGTGCCGGCAAGACGAAGAGCCGGCCATCAAGCAGGGCGAGAGGCTCCGGCTCGTCGGCGATGATGAGATTTTGCAGCCCGCGACGGGCACCGAGGGCGCGGACGCGCTCCCAGACACTGCCGGTGATTGCCGCGTCGTGATTGCCCGGCAGAAACACCCAAAGGCCGCCGAACGCCTTCATCTGATCGAGCACGCGATTGACGTCCCGCTCGGCGACGGTGTTGTCGTCGAAGGCGTCGCCCGCAACGAGGATGGCGTCGACGCGGCGATCACGGGCGAGCGCCGCGATGGTGCCGACCGCGGCGAAACGGGCGCTCTTGAGTTCCACGCGCCGCTCTTCGTCGAACCCGCCGAACGGCTTGCCGATCTGCCAGTCGGCGGTGTGGAGAAGCCGGATCATCGCGTCTTTTCGGCCCATGAAAGCGTCATTGCGCCGGACCGTGCCTTTCCATCACGCGGCAGGCAAGGGCCAGCCTCAATCTTTTCAACGGCATTCTCGCTGATCGCGGCGATCCTTCGCGCCGAAGATCAACCGGCGGCTTGACCCTTAAGGCTTCCTCCGCGCAATGATCGCGGCAAGGATGTTAGGGAGGACGACAATGCCGGTCTATCAGTTGGGGGACGATCGCCCCGAAATCGCCGCGGGCGCGTTCATCGCCCCGAATGCCCAGGTGATCGGCCGGGTGCGGCTTGGCGCCGGCGTCAGCGTCTGGTTCGGCGCCGTCATCCGCGGCGACAACGAATGGATCGAGATCGGCGAAGCGACCAACATCCAGGATAACGCCGTCCTGCACAGCGACATGGGCTCACCGCTGACGATCGGCGCTGGCTGCACCATCGGCCACAGCGCGATCGTCCATGGCTGCCACGTGGCGGACAACGTCCTCATCGGCATGGGCGCGACGATCCTCAACGGCGCGGCGATCGGGGCGAATTCGATCGTCGGGGCCAACGCGCTCGTCACCGAGAACAAGACCTTCGAGCCGAATGCGCTGATCGTCGGCGCCCCCGCCAAGGCGATCCGCAGCCTCGACGAGACCGCCGCGGAGGCGTTGCGGCAGTCGGCGCGCCATTACCGGGCCAATGGCGGGCGTTTTGCCGCCGGGCTGACGCTGATCGCCGAATAACGCTGCCCGCTCATCGGACCCCGCCATGCCGCTCTTTACCGACCTTGCCCGCTCGCTGCCCGCCACCGTGCCTTTCGTCGGCCCGGAAGCCCTCGAACGCCAGATGGGGATACGCTTCAAAGCCCGCCTCGGCGCCAATGAAAGCGTCTTCGGCCCGTCCCCGAAGGTTCTCGACGCGATGGCGAAGGCTGCGGCCGAGAGCTGGGCCTACGGTGATCCGGAGCAGTATGCCCTGAAAAGCGCGCTTGCCGAGCATCACGGCATCGACCGAGCCAACATCGCCATCGGCGAAGGCATCGACGGCCTGCTCGGACTTTTGGTCCAGCTAACGGTCGAGCCGGGCGACACCGTCGTCACCTCGCTCGGCGCCTATCCGACCTTCAACTATCACGTCGCCGGCCATGGCGGGACGCTGGACTTCGTGCCGTACCGATCCGACGATCACGAGGATCCGGAGGCGCTGATCGCGCGGGCCAAAGCCCTTCGCCCAAAACTTCTTTATTTCGCCAATCCGGACAATCCGACCGGAAGCGTCCACGACGCCGCGGTGATCGAGCGGCTGATCGCCGAGACGCCCGAGGAGACGATTCTCGTCCTCGACGAAGCCTATAGCGACCTCGCGCCGCCAAGTGCTCTGCCGCCGATCGACCGGATGCGGCCCAATCTGCTGCGCTTTCGCACCTTCTCCAAAGCCTATGGCATGGCCGGCGTGCGCGTCGCCTACGTCGTCGGCGAGCCAGATGCGATCGTCCAGTTCGACAAGGTCCGCAATCATTTCGGCGTCTCACGCATCGCCCAGGCGGGCGCACTCGCGGCGCTTGAGGATCAAGCCTATCTCGAAGCGGTGACGACCAAGATCGCGGACGCGCGCGACAGGTTGGCCGCGATCGCCCGGCGCGCGAATATGACGCCACTGCCGTCCGCGACCAATTTCGTCGCGATCGATTGCGGCGGCGACGGCGACTATGCCCGAGCGTTGCTGTCGGCCGTTCTGAAACGCGGCGTGTTCATCCGCATGCCGGGTGTCGCACCCCTCGATCGGATGATCCGCGTCTCGGCCGGACGGCCGGCCGATCTGGCCCTTTTCGAAGACGCACTGCTGGCCGCGATCGATCAGGTCGGGCGACCGAAGGTCACCTGAGACGGGCGGCGCGCGCGCCTCGCAGGCGCCGCCTCCGGCACGAGCAACCGCTCAATGCAGGCTCAGCCAGTGGCGCGCGGCTTTCAGCGCTTGCACGATCTCGGCCCTGGTCATCTGTTGCGCCACGTCCTGACGATAGACCGCGGCGCCGGCCGCACCCTTGCGGTCCGCGAGGTTGAAATACATGTGGGCGCTGACGAGGTCGACGCCGCCGTCCCGCCCCAGCGCGGCGCGCATGCCGAGATCCACCAACAGATCGGCCTCGACATAGGCGCCGCCATTTTCGACGCTCGCCAGAAACCCTTGTATGTCGATGTGTGCCATGATCCCTGTCCCGTTTTGTTTTCTTATGGGAAGGATCGTCGCATCTTGTTTTGAAGCGTCGCTTAAAATTTGAAATGAATCCGAAATTAAAAATAACTATCGGCGAAATGGTCAACAAATTCTGACCACTCCTGGAATTGTCCTGAAACAAGACCCCATGAACACGCGTCATTGCAGCTCGTCATTCACGTTTCCGGGAGAAAAATTCCGTAGGGGAATAAGGTTTTTATATAAGCCAACAAAGATCTCTCCTGATCACCAAATCGCCACATCGATCAGATCAATGGCCGGCCAATACAGGGACGTGAATCGCCAGGCGTCATCACCGACGTCGCGCTCGAGTGATTGAGCGCCGGTTCCACGACGAATTCCCTTCGCCGCCGCGCCGTCTTTTGCGTTTCGACCGGCATCGCTCTGCAGTCTGGCAGAAAGGTCAAGGGTCAGGACAGATCGTGCCCAACCGACCGAAAAGGACCGAATTGATGAAGACATTCGTTCTTGCCGCCGCTCTTGCCGCCACCCTAGCCGTGCCGGCCGTTTCAGCCGAACCGATCCTTGGCAAGTGGCGCGCGCCCGGCGGGGGCATCGTCCGGGTGAGCACCTGCGGCGGCGGCTATTGCGCGACGGTGATTTCCGGCGAGCACAAGGGCAAATCAGTCGGCCGCATGTCCGGCACCGGCGGCGAATATGCCGGTGAGGTCACCGATCCCCGTGACAATCGCACCTATTCCGGGACAGCCCGCGTCAGCGCGACCCAGCTGAAGCTGACCGGCTGCGCTCTGAAGATCTTCTGCAAGACGCAGGTCTGGACCCGTATCTGATCGTCCCCCGGTCGCCGGCGGACGACCAAGCTTGCAATGCATCGATGGAACGGTCGGGCGAGTCCCGCGACGGTCTGAGCCAGTGAAGGACCCATGTCGCGTCATGGCGCTCGACAGGCCGTCTCTCGTCCTTGCCTTCGCTGCCGCCCGCCCATAATTTGCGGAGCATCTGCCGTTCTCCTTGCGATCGATTCCATGACCTTGCGCCTCAATTCCGTCCTCGATGCCATCGGCAACACGCCGCTCATCCGCCTCAATCGCGCGTCGGAGGAGACCGGGTGCGAGATCTACGGCAAGGCGGAGTTCCTCAATCCCGGCCAGTCGGTGAAGGATCGCGCCGGCCTGTTCATCATCCGCGACGCGGAGGAAAAGGGCCTGCTCGCGCCGGGCGGGCTGATCGTCGAGGGCACCGCCGGCAACACTGGCATCGGCCTGTCGCTGGTCGCCAAGGCGCTCGGTTATCAGACGGTCATCGTCATCCCCAAGACCCAGAGCGAAGAAAAGAAGGACGCCCTGCGTCTGATGGGCGCTGAACTGATCGAGGTGCCGGCGGTCCCTTACAAAAATCCCAATAATTATGTGAAGCTCTCCGGCCGTCTCGCCGACCAGCTCGCCAAGACCCATCCGGCGGGCGCGATCTGGGCCAATCAGTTCGACAACACCGCCAATCGCGACGGTCACGTCGTGACGACGGCCGAAGAGATCTGGCACCAGAGCGGCGGCGACATCGACGGCTTCATCTGCGCCGTCGGCACCGGCGGCACGCTGGCCGGCACGGCGATGGGCCTGAAGCGCCATTCCGGCCGGATCAAGATCGGCATCGCCGATCCGATGGGCGCGGCGCTCTACAGCTATTATACGAGCGGGGCGCTGAAATCCGAAGGCAGCTCGATCACCGAGGGCATCGGCCAGGGCCGCATCACCGCCAATCTCGAAGGATTCGAGCCGGACTTCGCCTATCAGATCCCCGACGAGGAAGCGCTGAAGATCGTCTTCGCTCTGGTCGAGGAAGAGGGTCTCTGCCTTGGCGGCTCCTCCGGCATCAACATCGCCGGCGCCATCCGCATGGCCAAGGATCTCGGCCCCGGCCACACCATCGTGACGATCCTCTGCGACTACGGCAATCGCTACCAGTCGAAGATGTTCAATCCCGCCTTCCTGAAGGAAAAAGGGCTGCCGATCCCTGGCTGGATCGGCCGCAAGCCGGAATTCGACGTGCCCTTCGAGCCGGTCGAATGACCGAAGCGCTGTTTCGCGACGACGCCTATCTCTCCACCGTCGAGGCGACTGTCACCGGGCTTCGCGACGATGGCGGGATTGTCCTCGATCGGACGGTGTTTTATGCCACCTCGGGCGGCCAGCCGGGCGATACCGGACATTTCGAGCGCGCCGACGGAACACTCATCAAGATCGACGCGACCATCACCGGCGAGACCAAGGCAGACATCGTTCATCTGCCAGAGGCCGGTCAGCCGGCGCCGGCGATCGGCGAGACCCTCGTTCTCCATATCGACTGGAAGCGCCGCTACAAGCTGATGCGCATGCACACCGCCTGCCATATCCTCTCGGTCGTGCTGCCCTATCCGATCACCGGCGCCGCGGTCGGCGAAGACGAAAGCCGCGTCGATTTCGATCTGTCCGAAGCCAGCGCCGACAAGACCGAACTCACCGACAAGATGATGGCGATCGTGACCGCCAACCATCCGATCTTCACCCGCTGGATCACCGATGCCGAACTCGACGCCAATCCAGGCCTCGTCAAATCGGCCAACGTCAAGCCGCCGCGTGGGCTCGGCCGCATCCGCCTCGTCTGCATCGGCGAGGACGGCGCGGTCGACACCCAGCCCTGCGGCGGCACCCACGTCTCGGAGACCCAGGAGGTCGGCGATATCCACATCGGCAAGATCGAGAAAAAGGGCAAGGAGAACCGCCGCTTCCGCATCCGCTTCGGCGCGCCGCCGGCCTGATGCCGCCCTGGGCTCCAGCCACAAACCTGGCATGCGCGATAGCAAGGACGCCTTTGCCCGGATATGACCCGACAATTCGGTCAGCTCTTGGCTGACCGCCTCTCGATCGCCATTATCGTTCCCTGTTTCCGGCATTATATTTCGGTTTCATGACACAAAATCCGTTCCTCATCTCGCCGCAGGATCTCGCTGATGTCATTGGCCGCGACGGCCTCTCGATCGTCGATGCCTCCTGGTATCTGCCGGCGCAGAACCGCTTCGCCAAAGCCGAATATGCGGCCGGCCACGTGCCCGGCGCGGTGTTCTTCGATCAGGACGACATCGTCGATCCGACCTCGAATCTGCCGCACACCCTACCGAACGCGGCGATCTTTGCCGAAAAGGTCGGCGCCCTCGGCCTCTCGGACACCGATACGATCGTCGTCTATGACGGCATGGGCGTCTTTTCGGCGCCGCGCGTCTGGTGGATGTTCCGCACCTTCGGCGCCAAGGACGTGCGGCTTCTCGACGGCGGCTTTCCCGACTGGCAGGCGGCTGGCCTGCCGATCGAGATCGAGACACCGCCAATCGATCCGGCGCGGTTCAGCGCGCAGCTCGACGAAGACGCGGCCGTGTTCCTGCCGGCGATGAAGGCGATCGTCGCCGAGGGGGCGATGCAGATCGCCGACGCCCGCCCGGCCGAGCGCTTCGCCGGGGTGGCGCCAGAGCCGCGTCAGGGCGTGCGGGCCGGTCACATGCCGGGCGCCTATAGCCTGCCCTTCCTTTCACTGACCGAAGACGGCCGCCTCAAATCGCCCGAGGATCTGCGCAAGGCTTTCGCGGCGGCTGGCATCGATCCGGACCGCCCGGTGGTGACGAGCTGCGGCTCCGGCGTGACAGCGGCGGTGATCAATCTCGCCTTGGAAAGCCTCGGCAACCGGCAGTCCAAGCTTTATGACGGTTCCTGGACCGAATGGGGCTCGGCGGCCGATACCCCCGTCGAAACCGGCCCGCGCCCAGGGTCGTGAGCCGATGCGCCTCATCCGCACCCGCGTCACCAGCCTGGAAATGTACATCCGCCCCAACGCCCTCGTGCCGATGCCGGAGGGCGGCGGCACGCTGGCGATCGCCGAGGCGCGCCAGATGCCGGTGGCGGAGTATCGCACCCTCTATCGCAGGGTCGGCGCCGCCCATCACTGGACCTCGCGGCTTGTTTCCGACGATCGGCTGAAGCGCGAGATCCATTCGATCGACACGCGCATTTTCGTCATGACCGTGGATGGCCGCCGGGCTGGCTGGTTCGAACTCGATGTGCGACGCGCCATCGGCGAGGTCCGGATCGTTCATTTCGGCCTGTTGCCGGAGTTTCGCGGCCGGGGCCTTGCCCATGTCATGCTGTCGCGGGCGATCTGGAGCGCCTTTGCCAGCGGCCCGAAGCGGGTGACGATCGAGACCAACACGCTCGATCATCCGGCGGCGCTGGGGCTCTATCAAAAGCACGGCTTTCGGCCCTATGCGGTGCGGGATGTGCAAACGCCGGCGATCGAATCCCTGCAGGAACCCATGCGAGCTCTGACATGAAGACGATCGCTTTTGATCCGGCCGACAGCCAATTGACCTGGACCGCCGTCGTCGACGCGCTGGACGCTGGCCATCGCGAAGCCAAGCCTTCGATCGGCGATCTGCTGATCGGCAGCGGCGAGAACAGCTTGCTGACCCGCACGGCCTGGATCGAGGGCTTCGGCATCGCGCTCAAATCGATGAGCGTCTTTCCGGGCAACCCGCGTGCCGATCCGCCGCGCCCCTCTGTCCAGGGCAGCATGCTGCTTTTCGATCCCGAGACCGGCGCCCCGAGCGCGTTGATCGACGGCCCGCTCGTCACCAAATGGAAGACCGTCGGCGATTCGCTGCTCGGCGCCCGGCTGCTCGCCAATCCCAAACCCAAAACGCTGCTCGTCTGCGGCGCGGGCACGGTCGCAGCCCATCTCGTCGAGGGCTATCCGGCGCTGTTTCCGACGATCGAGACCATCCTCGTCTGGAACCGCACCACCAAGCGGGCCGAGCAGTTGGTCGACGCCGCGTCCGGCGGTGCGGTGACGATCTGCGTTGCGGCCGATCTCGAAGCGGCGGCCGGCGAGGCCGACATCGTCACCTGCGCGACGCTCGCCAAGGAGCCGTTCCTCAAGGGCGCCTGGCTGAAAGCCGGCGCCCATGTCGACCTCATCGGCGCCTATACGCCACAAATGCGCGAAGCCGACGACACGGTGCTTAGCCGCGGCGAGCTGTTCGTCGATTCGCGCCAGACCACCATCGGCCATATCGGCGAGATTCAGATCCCGCTCGACGAAGGCGCGATCACCCGCGACGACATTCGCGGCGATCTTTACGATCTTGTGGCCGGCAAAGCCGGTCGCAGCGGGCCGGACGCCATCACCGTGTTCAAGAATGGTGGCGGCGCTCATCTCGATCTGATGGTCGGCAGGCTGATCGAAAAGATCGCTTGAGCCGGCTCGCAGCGCTGCCGCAGCCAGGTGTTTTCGCGACACAGACGTCGTCAAATCATCATGCGACATCGCCGCGCTCATGGCGTAACGTAAGAGCCTGATGGCGATCATCGACCGTTCATTTCCGGCCCGTCGCCGAGACCCGATCGAAGGAAGCGCTTCATGTCCGATCCCCAGCGGCACGCTTTGTCTCGTCGCCATTTCCTCGCCGGCTCGGCCGCGCTCGGCGCCGCCGTCGTGCTGCATCCCTATTCGGTGCGCGCGGCCGCCAATCAGGCCCATCTACGGCTGATGGAAACGACGGACATCCACGTCAACGTCTATCCTTACGATTACTACGCCGACAAACCATCGGACACGGTGGGCCTGGCGCGCACGGCTGCGATCATCAAGGAGATCCGCGCCGAGGCCAAGAACGCCATGCTGTTCGACAATGGCGATTTCCTGCAGGGCAATCCGATGGGCGACTACGTCGCCTATCAGCGCGGCATGAAAGACGGCGACATCCATCCCGTCATCGCCGCGATGAACGTGTTGAAATACGAGGCCGGCACCCTCGGCAATCACGAATTCAATTACGGCCTGCCCTTCCTCGACAAGGTGATGGCGGGGGCGAATTTCCCCTATTGCTGCGCCAATCTCGTCAAAGGCAAGCTCGCCGCGACACCGCTTGAGGATACGCTCTATCTGCCACCCTATCGCGTCCTCGATCGCACGATCGAACTCGGCGACGGGACGAAGAAAAAGATCCGGATCGGCGTCATCGGCTTCGTGCCGCCACAGATCATGACCTGGGATCAGCAAAATCTTCAGGGCAAGGTCGACACCCGAGGCATCGTCGAAGCGGCCGAGGCCTGGGTGCCGAAGCTGCGGGCCGAAGGCGTCGATCTGGTTCTGGCGCTGTCTCATTCCGGCATTGCCGCGAACGACCCGAACGACGAGAAGCCGGAAAACGCTTCGCTACAGTTGGCCAAGGTCAAGGGCATCGATGTCGTCTTCACCGGCCACCAGCATCTTCGCTTTCCGGGCGAAAAGGATTTTCAAGACATTGCGGACGCCGATCCGAAGAAAGGCACGCTTGCCGGCAAGCCGGCGGTGATGGCCGGCTTCTGGGGCTCCGATCTCGGCCTTGTCGACCTGCTGCTCGAACATGACGGGACGGGCTGGCGGATCGCTGACTTCTCCACCGAGCTCCGACCGATCTACGAGCGGGCGGAAAAGACCGTCACGCCGACGGTGGCAAGCGACCAGCCGGTGCTCGACGCCGCCCGCAAGGATCACGAGGCGACGCTCACCTATGTTCGCACGCCGGTCGGCAAGACCTCGGCGCCGCTGTTTTCCTATTTCGCGCTGGTCGCCGACGATCCCTCGGTGCAAATCGTCAATCAGGCGCAGACCTGGTACATGCGCGAAATCCTGAAACCGACGGAATTTGGCAAGCTGCCGCTGCTCTCGGCCGCCGCGCCGTTCAAGGCCGGTGGTCGCGGCGGGCCGGACTATTACACCGATGTTCCCGCCGGGCCGATCGCGATCAAGAATGTCGCCGATCTTTATCTTTATCCGAACACCGTCAGGGCGGTGAAGATCACCGGCGCCGACGTCAAGGAATGGCTGGAGATGTCGGCCGGCATGTTCCGCCGGATCGAAGCCGGCAGGAGCGACCAGCCGCTGCTGGCCGACGATTTCCCATCCTACAATTTCGACGTCATCGACGGCGTCACCTATCTGATCGACGTAACGAAGCCGGCTAAGTATACCGCCGAAGGCAAAGTCGCCGATGCCGGCGCCGCACGCATCCGCGATCTGAAATTCGACGATCAGCCGATCGATCCCAAGCAGGAATTCATCGTCGCGACCAACAATTACCGGGCGAGCGGCGGCGGCCATTTCCCCGGCATTTCCGAAGATAAGATCGTCTATGTCGCCCCGGATGCAAACCGCGACGTGATCGTGCGCTACATCCACCAGAAGGGCACGATCAATCCGTCGGCCGACGCCAACTGGCGCTTTGCCCCGGTCGCCAAGACCAGCGCGGTGTTCGAAACCGGGCCGAAGGCAAAAGACTATGTCGGCCAGGTCAAGGGCGTCACGATCAAGCCGACGGGCAAAGAGAAGGACGGCTTCGCGCTCTACCAGATCACCCTGTGACGCAATGACCACCACGGCGCGGGCGCAGGCGGCATGCATGCCCGCGTCCTTTGCTCGCCTCCCACGCGTCCTTTGATCGTGAGACGATCCGCGCTATGGCTGGCCGGACGGCATGCCAAGCGGACCTGAATCCTTGATCCTACGTATCGTCTTCGCCCTCGTTCTCCTCCTCGCGATCGTGCTGGGCGGGCTCTGGCTCTTCGGCCCGCGCGAGCCCGTCGATCTGACGGTGCATTTCGACCCGACGAAGATCGGGTCGGACGCGGACGCCTATCTCGCGCGTGAGGAAGCCAATATTCCAAATCTCAGGCCCTGGTCGAAGAAGGAAATCATCTGGGCCTATCCGAAGTCGCGGGCCAAAACGCCGCTGTCGGTCGTCTATATTCACGGCTTTTCCGCCGATAAGGCGGAGACCCGGCCACTGGCCGACGAGGTCGCCAAAGCGCTGAAGGCCAATCTCTTCTACACCCGCCTGTCCGGCCATGGCCGCGACGGTGCGGCGATGGAGCAGGTCAGCGTCAACGACTGGGTGAACGATCTCGCCGAGGCGATGGCGATCGGCCGGGACATCGGCTCGAAGGTGATCGTCATCGGGACTTCCACCGGCGGCACGCTGGCAACCCTCGGCACGACTCTTCCCGGCATGATGAAGGACACCGAAGGCCTGGTGCTGGTCTCGCCGAACTTTGCCATCAACGACCGCTGGGCGTTCCTGCTCGACATGCCCTTCGCCCGCAAGCTGCTGCCACTGATCGGCGGCAAGACCTACGGCTTTCAGCCGCTGAACGAGGGCCAGGCCAAGCATTGGACCACGCGCTATCCGATCGGTGCGCTGGCGCCGATGGCAGCTCTGGTCAGAGCCGCGCGCAACCTCGATCTGTCAAAAGCCAAGCCGCTGCCGCTCTTGATGCTGTATTCGCAACAAGATCAGGTGGTCGACCCCGATGCCAGCGACGCCTTCGTGGCGAAATGGCCCGGCCCGCACCAAGTGATCGACGTCCCGGTGTCGGGCGATCCCTTCCACCATGTCATTGCCGGCGACATTCTCTCGCCGAAGACGACAAGCGAACTGGCTGAGCGCATTGTCGCCTGGGCCGAGGCGTTGCCGGACGCAAAGGCCACGGCCGACAAGCCCTGACCCGATACGGCCGTCAGTTCGCCGCGTTGGCGACGGCGAGCTGATAGCTCATCGGCACGAAGCGATAGCCGCCCTCCTCAAGCTTTTCGGCATAGCCGATCGCCGGAAACGGCATGTGGTAGCCGATGAAGGGGACGCGCTCCACGGCGATCTGGTCGAAGACGCGCTTGCGCGTGGCGATCGCCGTCTGCGGATCCATGTCGAAGCGGACCTGCCAATCGGGCTTTTGCAGCGAGGCGACGAAGTGGTTGGCGGTATCGGCCGTCAGCACCAGCCGCTGGCCCGCCGATTCCAGCTCAAAGATCATATGCCCGGGCGTGTGACCGAAGGCGTTGTGGGCGGTGATGCCGCTGACCACCTGATCGCCGTCATCGAGAAGGGTCATGCGATCCTTCAGCGGAACGACGATCCTGTCGACCATCTTGGCGTTTTCCGCCCGGTCGCTGGCCTTCGCCTCGGCGGAGGTCCACCAGGCAAATTCCCGCTTGCCGGTCACATAGCGGGCATTGGGGAAGGTCGGCGCGCCGCCGGTCATCAGGCCGAGAATATGGTCGGGATGGAGATGGGTGAGCACCACGATGGTCACCGCCTCCGGCCCATAGCCGGCGTCGGCCATCCGCGCGACGAGCTTGCCGAAGCCCTTGTCACTGCCGCTTTCGCCAAAACCGGTATCGAACAGAATGAGATTGTCGTCGAGCGCGATCAGCGTCGGGGTGAAATGATTGACGAAGCGGGTCTCGGGCAGAAAATTGGCGCGCATCAGCGCCGCCATCTCCTCCTGGCTGCGATCCTTGCCGAAGATCGGATAGGGCCCGTCATTGTGCATTGCGCCGTCGAGCACGGTGGTGATGCGCGCCTCGCCAAGGACAAGGCGCTGCCAGCCTGGTATCATGATATTGGCCTTTCGATCGGGGTTTGAACGGCGGGCCGACCAGACGTCTCATCGGCCCGCGCAAACTGGCGCAGACCACCAACGCCGGCGGTGAGGATGCCGCCCAGCATGGCGGTCAATCTTAGGGCAGCGCGCCGGCTGAAACGAGGGACGGGGTGACGGGTCACGCGATCTTTTTGGCAATCTGAATGGTGACAGCGCCGTTCGATGACGATGGACGAGAGTGGCCCATCGGCCCGATCGCCGCTCAGTGGTCGGTAAACAGGTGCTTCAGCCGTTCAGAAATGAAATCGACGAAAAGTCGAACCGCCGGCAACATCGCCCGACGTGAGGTGAACGCGATGTGGAAGACCGATTCCGGTCCTTGCCAATCCGGCAGCAGCGGAACGAGTTCTCCGTCGGCAATCGGCGCCGCGGTGATGACCTTGGGCAAAAAGCCGACGCCTAGGCCCCGCCGGGCCGCGTCGAGAACGACGTTGATGCTGTTCGAGGCAACCCGCGGCTCGATGCGGAATCGCTGCTCTTCGCCATGCGGCCCCTGCAACAGCAAGACCTCTTCGCTGTGCATGTCGTCGCGGCCGAGCATCGGCAAACCGCGCAGATCGTCCAGATCGCTCATCGCCGCGCGCCCGGCGATCAGACGCGGGCTCGCGACGAAGCCGAAGCGGATCGCTCCCAGCCGCTTGACCACATAGTCGGTCTCGCCGGAAAAATCCGACCGCGCCCGAATCGCAATGTCGATCCGGTCCTCGATCAAATCGAGCCGGCGATGGGTGACGATCAGCTGGATCCGGACCTTGGGGTGCTGACCGAGAAAGGTTTCAAGCCCGTTCGAGACGATCTCCGCGGGTGCGCCCGGCGGCACACTCACCCGGAGCAAACCACGCGGCTCGCCGGCCACCTGCGCAGCCACCCGCGCCGCCTCCTCCATTTCAAGCTTGGCAGCCTGGGCGTGGCGAAACACGTCGCGGCCGATCTCGGACACTTCGAAGTGACTGGAATTGCGCTCGATCAGCCGCACGCCGAGACGCTCCTCGAGATTGCGCACGCGGCGACTGAGCACCGATTTCGCCACCCCGAGCTCGCGGCCCGCGGCGCTGAATCCGCGGTTTCGAACCACCGCTTCATAGAAATACAGATCGTCAAAGGTTCCGGGCATGGGTGGTTCCGGGCGTGGGTAGTTCCGGGCGTGGCCGTTCTCTGATTGGAACAAGGCGTCTCTCAAATGCCTCTAGCGGGCCATTCGTTCCAACATAAGTCCAGGACATCGGTCGACCCACCGATCCGGCCGGGGCCTTTGACCCACCGCGATCGCTCCGACCAACCGCGATTCAGGCCATCAGGCTGCATCGCGATGTCTTGTTTTGAAGGAAAGGCGAAAGCCATGAAAACTCTGACCGCATTGTCCACCGCCCTTGTCGCCGGCGGTCTCGCCCTCGCACCGGCCGTCGCCTCGGCGGCGCCGCAAAACCTGCCGGGCGCGCCGTACAACGACAATGTCGATCCGCAGAATCTCGCGCCGATCCAGCACCAGCCGACGCCGGACAATGTCATGATCCCCGGATCGAGCGAATCAAGCCGCCTCTACAGCGCGCAGATCCGCGACACGGTTGCGGCCTCGAACGGCCGCAACTTCGTCCCAACCAAAGAGGACGAGAGCCCGTCCTCGACGGTCCTGGTCCCTGGATCGTCCGCGACTTTCTGATTCGGAGCCCGCCATTTCGATCGTCGGTTTGTCCACCCGGCGATCGGACCGGCCCGGAAATCGGCGACGATTTTCGGGCCACCATGGGTCGGAACCAGGCGCGGTCGTCCCCAAAGCCCCTCAGGGACCGTGCCTTCGCGCTCTCGGCCGGTCGCTGGCCGAGAGCGCTGTTTTCGAAACGCAACGAAGCGGTTGCCCGATCGGCAGACGCCGCCTAGATGTCATCTCGTCATATCTTGCCTATAGATGCCGACGGGTTCGCCCGCGCGTGGCAAGCGTAAGGTCGAGCGTCCCTCCATGCCGTCACAAACGACGCGGCGATCCGATCTCCAACCGCGAAGGCCGCCGTCCCTGTGAAACGCATCGTCCCGATCGTCCTGGCCGTTGCGCTGTTCATGGAGAACATGGACTCCACCGTGATCGCGACATCGCTGCCGGCGATCGCCCGCGACATCGGCACCAGTCCGATCGCCTTGAAGCTGGCCCTGACGAGCTATTACGTCGCGCTCGCCATCTTCATTCCGATCTCCGGCCGCATCGCCGATCGCTACGGCGCCCGGCTGGTGTTTCGCCTTGCTATCGCGGTGTTCGTCGCCGGCTCGCTTGCCTGTGCCACGGTCAGCTCGCTCGAGGGCTTTGTCGCGGCGCGGTTTCTGCAGGGCATGGGCGGCGCGATGATGACGCCAGTCGGCCGGCTGCTGTTGGTGCGGGCCGTGCCGAAATCCGACCTCGTCGACGCCATGGCCTGGTTCACCATCCCGGCGTTGATCGGTCCGCTGCTCGGTCCGCCGATCGGCGGCGCCATCGCCACCTTTGCCGACTGGCGCTGGATTTTTCTCATCAATCTGCCGATCGGGATCGCCGGCATCATCCTTGCCGGCCGCTTTTTGCCCTGGATCGAGACCATTCCCAGCATTCGCTTCGACCTGCCCGGCTTTCTGCTGTCGGGCTTTGCCTGCGCCGGTCTGGTCTTTGGCTTTTCCATCGTCTCGTTGCCTGCGCTGCCGCCCCTTTACGGCTTGGCGCTGGCCGCGGCGGGGTTGATTTCGGGGCTGGTCTTCGTGCGTTATGCCCTCACCACCCAGGAGCCACTGCTGCGCCTCAGGCTGTTAAAAACCCCGACGCTGCGCGCGGCGATCGTCGGCGGCACGCTGTTTCGCATCGGTTCGGGCGCCGTTCCCTTTCTGCTGCCGCTGATGCTGCAGCTGGGCTTCGGCTACACACCGCTGCGATCGGGGCTCGTAACCTGTGTCTCGATCGGCGGCGCCTTGATGATGAAGTTTCTCGCCAAGCCGATTTTGACGCGGTTCGGCTTTCGCCGCACGTTGATCGCGACCTCCCTCGTCGGCGGTTGCATGACCGCGATGATCGGCATTTTCAGCCCGAACTGGCCGGTGCCCGGCGTGGTCGCATTGCTGCTTGTCGGCGGCTTCTTCCGATCGCTGTTCTTCACCTCGCTCAACACCATGGCCTTCGCCGATCTGACGAAGCGGGATTCGGGCGATGCGACCGCCATGCTCGGCGCGGTTCAGCAGATCTCGGTGGCCTTCGGGGTGGCGCTCGCCGGCGGCATTCTCGAACTCGGCATGGCGATCAACCGTATGACCACGGTGAGTATTACCGACTTCACCATGGCCTTCTGCACGGTGGGAACGGTTACCGCCATGGCGGTGTTCGCCTTCATCGCCCTGCCGGCCAACGCCGGAGATGAAGTTGCCGGCCGCCGCCGGGTGCCGGCTGAATAAGGCCGCCGATCAACCGAGCGGGCCGGCCTTTTCACCATCATCCTCACCCGTGTCGCCGTCGCTGTCCTCACGGCGGCCCTTGAACCCCTTGGCGAGAATGAACAGCTCGACCGAGCCGTCGCGCGAGGCCGGCGGCTTGACGTGATGAACCGAGGTGAAATTCTGCTTCAGGAGCGTCAGGACATCGTTCTCGGTGCCGCCCTGAAAGGTTTTGGCGAGGAAGTGCCCGCCGGGCTTTAAGGTCCGGATGGCGAAATCCGCCGCGACCTCGCACAGATGCATGGTGCGCAAATGATCGGTGCGGCGGTGGCCGGTGGTTGGCGCCGCCATATCGGAGAGCACGATATCCGGCGCCCGGCCGAGCGTGTCGATCAGCATCTGCGGCGCCGCATCGTCGAGAAAATCCATCTCCAGGATCGTCGCCCCGGCCACCGGCTCGACCGCCAGATAGTCGATCCCGACGACGCCGATGGACTCGCTGGTCGAGCCGGTCCGCTCGACCGCGACCTGGCTCCAGCCACCGGGCGCGGCGCCGAGATCGACCACCGCCTGGCCGCGCTTCAAAAGCTTGTAGCGATCGTCGATCTCGATCAGCTTATAGGCGGCGCGGGCGCGGTAGCCGTCGGCCTTGGCCCGGCGCACATAGGGATCGTTCAAATGCCGCTCGAGCCAGCGCCGCGACGAGGCCTTGATGCCGCGCTTCTTCTTGACACGAACCGTCATGCCGCGATCGTCGCCGCGTCCTGCCATTATTTGCCTCGTCGTCCGTCCCGGCGGCGCCAGACGCCGTCGGCCACCATCATTTCGGTCAACAGCCCTTCGCGCAATCCGCGATCGGCGACCCTGAGCGCCCGCGCCGGCCACATCCGCCGGATCGCCTCGAAGATGGCGCAGCCGGCCAGCACCAGATCGGCCCGATCCGAGCCGATGCAGGGATTGGCGACCCGCTCCTCGAAACTCCAGCCGGAAATCGTCTTCACCAGCGCGTCAGCATCGTCTGCGGTCAGCCACAGCCCGTCCACCTGGCGGCGATCGTAGCGTTCGAGGTTGAGATGGACGCCGGCCAGCGTCGTCACCGTTCCCGACGTGCCGAGGAGATGGAAATTCTCCGTTCCGACCAGGTCCTTCAGCTTGTCCCGATTGGGAAAGTCCTCGATCAGCGCGATCGTCTCGGTGACCATGCGCTCGAAGATTTCCGGCGTCACATTGCGGCCGCCATGGCGCTCGGCGAGCGTGACCACGCCGACCGGCAGCGAGGTCCAAGCCACGATCCGGCTCGCCAGCCGCCGCGTATGCGGCCCACGCAGATCGAGCAGGGCGATCTCGGAGGAGCCGCCGCCGATATCGAACAGCACCGCGCCCCGCGCCTTGCGATCGATCAGCGAGCCGCAGCCCGAAACCGCCAGCCGCGCTTCGGTCTCGCGCGAGACGATTTCCAGCGACAGACCCGTGCGGGCGGTGACCTCTTCGATGAATTCCGCGCCGTTGGCCGCCGCCCGGCAGGCCTCGGTGGCGATCAGCCGGGTGCGATTGACCTCGCGCGCCGCGATCTTCTGGGCGCAGACGGTCAGCGCCGCCGTCGCCCGGTCCATGGCACCGCGCGACAGGCTGCCGGTGCGCCCGAGACCTTCGCCGAGCCGGACGATCCGCGAAAAGGCGTCGATCACCCGGAACTGGCCAGGGCGCGTCGGCACCGCGATCAGGAGGCGGCAGTTGTTGGTGCCAAGATCGAGCGCGGCGTAAACCTGTGGCTTGTCGCGCTGCGACGCGACGATCGCCGGCGTGCCGGCCTGTGGCCCATCCATCTGGGTCTGGGCAACGGCGCCGGGCCGGCCATCGCGTCGGGCCGTATCGCTGCGGTTCGGATTGCGACCGGGCTCGCCCCTGCCACGCGCCTTGGCTGGAGAAAGGGCACCGGCACGCTTACTCTCCGAACACTTGTCCTCTCCAGCTTCGCCAGATGACACCTCACCGCGGCGCGGCCGCGCATATTTGCGGGCACCACGCGGCATTCCCGCCGGATGAGCGGCCGGGCGGGCCGGTTCCTGTGGGGCAGCGCTCGCCGCATCCGGCTTCTTCCGGCTCTTGCGCCGACGCCGTCGCTGACGTTTGGTCAACGGGGCAACGTCAAGAGCCGCATTCGCCTCCGCCCGGGACTCGCCCGCTCTTTCGGCACCACCGCCCGCGTAATCCCGCGGAAAGTTGCGACACGCGTCGCGATCCGATCCGCCGACATGCCGATGCCCGGCTCCGAAGGCGACGTCCTCATGAGCTATCTGCGGCCGGTGCCGATGTCTCCCCGAATCGTCATGGTCACTCACACGATCTCTCCGGCGCGAAACAGCGGATTTTCGCGTTCCATAGCGCCATTTGTTTCAGTTTCTCACTAAGTGTAACAGGCCGAAGGGGAAGCACAAGAGCGGGCTTGCCGGGCAAAACGGCGCTCCACATCCGGTTTCGACCCGCTGCGACGAGCACCGCGACGATCCCATCGATCCGATCTGGTCGATCATCATGCTCGGTGAGCGGGACAGAAAGCGGTGAGCGGGCACAGTCCGGCCGATGCGAATCAAAGCGGCAGGCTTTAAACTCTTGGAATGTCACCGACCGTCTTCTCGATCCCGCCGGGCAAGCCGTTTTTGAGGACTCTCGCCGAAGCGCTTCTCTCCGGCCGTCTGATCGAGAGCTTTCGCTATGACGGCGACCCGCTGCGGCTTGCCGACGTCACCATCTATCTCCCGAGCCGGCGCGCCGCGCGCAGCCTCAGCGGAGCCTTCACCGACGCGCTCGGCGGCCAGACCGCGATCTTGCCGCGGATTCGTCCGATCGGCGATGGCGACGAGGCCGGCATTTTCGCCGCCCGGACAGACGCGCCAGGCACCGCCCTGCCGGCCATGCCCGAACTCGAACGCCGGCTCTGCCTCGCCCGGCTCGCCCGCCAATGGCGCCATCTCGCCGATCGGGTTCCAGGCGAAACCTTGGCGGACGACACGCCTGAGCGCATCACCTCGGCCTCGGAAGCCTTGTGGCTCGCGGGCGGTCTCGGCGCGCTGCTCGACGAGTTCGAGACCGAGGGCACCGCGTTTGAGACGCTCGCAGACCTCGCCCCGGAAGCCTTGGCAGCCTGGTGGCAGACTACCTTGTCGTTTCTCGAAATCATCACCACGCATTGGCCGGCCTTTTTGAGCGCCCGTGGCGTCAGCAGCGAAGCGGCGGCAAAGAATGCCTGGCTGCGCGACGAGACGGCGCGGCTGCGGGCCGGCGCCACCCGAGGGCCGGTGATCCTCGCCGGTTCGACCGCCACCGCGCCGGAAACCATCGAGTTGATGCAGGCCGTCGCTTATCTGCCGAACGGCGCGCTCGTCCTGCCGGGGCTTGATCGGCACATCGGCAGCCACGGCTTTTCGGCGATCGATCGCGATCGCGCCATCGCCGCGCCCGGTCATCCGCAATACGGCCTGAAGCGCATCCTCACCCGCTTTGCCATGGCGCCCGAGGCCGTGCGGCATCTCGATGAGGGCTTGTCGCCCGCCCTCGCCGCGCGCGAAGCCTTCCTCGCCAGCGCGCTTCGCCCGGCCGAGACGACCGCGCTGTGGGCAGAGGAGGCCCAGCGCTTCGGCCCAAACGTCCTTGACGACGTCGCCCTGATCGAAGCGAGCGAGCCGCGGGTCGAGGCGCTGGCGATCGCCGTTGCGATGCGCGAGGCGTTGGAGGAGCCCGGCGCGACCGCGGCGCTGATCACCCCCGATCGGCGGTTGGCCCGCCGGGTTCTGGCCGAGCTCGAACGCTTCGGCATCACCGCCAATGATTCCGCCGGCCGGCCGCTGGCGACCACCGCCCCCGGCACGCTGCTCGCCAGCCTGTTGCAGGTGGCGCTGGAGCCGGGCGACCCGGTCGCCCTACTCGGTCTGTTGAAACATCCGCTCTGCCGCCTCGGCCGCAGCGCGATCAACGCCCGCAACGCCGCCCGAGCGATCGAGCTGATCGCGGTCCGAGGCACGGTCGAAATCGCCGACGGCGCTGATCTCGGGGCGATCGTCAGGCGCCGGATCGCAGCGATCGAAGCGCTCCCCGCGGGCGAGGCGGCCAAGCTCATCACCCGACCGGCGCGTAATGTGAAAGCCGCCGAATACCCGGCTGCCAGCCAGTTTGCCGAAGATTTTTCGGCGGCGCTGCGCCCGCTCACCGCCCTGCGCAAGGCCGAACCGCAGGAGCTGCCGGCCTTTGCCGTGGCGTTGACAGAAGCGTTGGAGACACTCGCCAGAGACGACAGCGGCGGCTCGAAGACGCTCTATGCCGGCGAGAACGGCGCGGCGCTCGTCCAATTCCTGTCCGATCTCGTCGCCGCACCGGAAACCGGCTTCGCCTTCCCGGCGCGCGAACTGCCCGATGCGATCGCGGCGCTGATCGCCGGCGTCAGCGTCAAGCCGCGCGGCGGCCTTTCGGCCCGCGCCTTCGTTCTCGGCACGCTGGAGGCGCGCCTCGAAAGCGTCGATACGGCGATCCTCGGATCCTTGAACGAAGGCGTCTGGCCGGCCGGCGCCCAAAGCGGCGCCTTTCTCTCCCGGCTGATGCGGCGGGAAATCGCGCTCGATCCCCCGGAGCGGCGGATCGGCCTTGCCGCCCACGACTTCTGGATGGCGATGGGCGCCAAGCGAGTAATCATGACCCGCTCGCGCCGCGTCGACGGCGCGCCGGCCATCGCCTCGCGCTGGCTGCAGCGGCTGACGACGCTGGCCGGCCCGGACGTGACTCGGACAATGAGCGCGCGGGGTGCCGCCTATCTGGTCGCCGCCGACGCGCTGGAGACCGCGACGGATCAGCCGCGCATTCCCCGCCCCGAACCGCGTCCGCCGCTCGAAAGCCGGCCGCGCCGCTATTCGGTCACCGAGGTCGAGACGCTGATCCGCGACCCCTACGCTCTTCACGCCCGGCGCATTCTCAAGCTGGAACCGCTGCCACCCTTGATGCGCGCGCCGCACGCGGCCGAACGCGGCAGTCTGATCCATGCGATCCTTGCCGACTTCGTCATCAAGGGGATCGATCCGAACGCGCCAAACGCCGTCGAGGCGTTGACGCTGATCGCCCGCGAGCATTTCGACCGCGAAGCGCTGCCGGGCGAGATCGAAGCCGTGTGGTGGCCACGGATGGTCGGCACGATCGGCGATTTTCTCGCCTGGGAGCGGGCGCGCGACGGCGACATTGCCGAACGCCTCGCCGAGCGCGGCGGGGCGAGCGAATTTCCGTCGATCGGCGTCACACTGACCGGCCGCTCGGACCGGATCGACCGGTTGAAGGACGGCCATCTCGTCATCCTCGATTTCAAGACCGGCACCAGGCCGTCGGTGCGCCAGGCCCGCGCGCTGCTCGCGCCGCAGCTGGCCCTCGAAGGCGGCATGGCGATGCGCGGCGATTTTGAGGGAACCAAGCCCGGTGAAATCATCGCCGATCTGGCCTATGTGCGGCTGCGCGAGCGCGAATTGAAGGAAGAAGGGCTGGAGACTGCCGGCACCAAGGCGATCCAGCCCTGCGATCCGACGGAGCTGTCGGAGCGGGCGATCCGCCGTTTCGAGGGGCTCGCCGCCAGGTTCCTGAAGCGCGAAACCGCCTTCGGATCGCGGCTGCGGCCGATCCTCGCCGGCGAGACCTCCGGCGACTACGATCATCTCGCCCGGGTCAAAGAATGGTCGGTCGCCGGCGGCGAAGATAGCGAAGGAGAGGTCGAATGAGCCCGCTCGCACCGCTCTTCGTCGACGAGGATACCAAGCGCCGCCAGGCGATCGCCTCCGATCCCGGCACCTCGGTCTTCGTGTCGGCCAATGCCGGCTCCGGCAAGACCCATGTGTTGACCGAGCGGGTGGTGCGGCTGCTCCTCTCCGGCGTCGATCCGTCGAAGATCCTCTGCCTCACCTTCACCAAGGCGGCCGCGGCCGAAATGTCGGCCCGCGTCTTCGCCCGACTCGGCGAATGGGCGACAATGCCCGACGAAGCGCTGGCGGGTGCGCTTGAACGGCTCGACGCCAGGCGTCCGCCGAATGCCGCGCGGCTGGCCGAAGCCCGCCAGCTCTTTGCCCGGGCGCTGGAGACGCCCGGTGGTCTGAAGATCCAGACGATCCACGCCTTTTGCGAGGCGATCCTCCACCAGTTTCCACTGGAGGCGGACGTCCCCGGCCATTTCGAGGTGATGGACGACGCCGAGAGCGCCCGGCTGCTCGCCGAAACCCGCAAACGGCTTTTGACTGGCAGTGCCCATATGCCCGGCCATGCCGCGAAAAATCTCGCCGAAGCCTTTGCCGAGGCGCTCGAGGTGGCCGGCGAGTTCGGCCTCGACAAGCTCCTCGCCGACATCGCTTTCAAACGCGACGAGGTGTTCCGGCATCTCGAAGAGGCAGGCGGCCTCGACGAGGCGATCGCCCGTCTCGCTCGGGCGCTCGCGATCGGAGAAGGCGACCAACCCGCCGCGACCCTGGCCGAGGCGCTCGCCTGCCCACATCTCGACCCGGCGACCTGCGACGTCCTCAGGATTGCGACGCTGGCCTCGAAAGCGGCCACCGACGCGAAATTCGCCGATCGGCTGGCGTCATTTCGCGACGACAAGGCGGCACCGGAAGACCGGTTTGCCGCCTATCGCGCCATCGGCCTCGATTCCAAGGGGGAGGTGCGGTCCTCCCTGAACAGACTCGTCACCAAGGCTGTCGCCGAATTCATTCCCGATCTGCTGGAACGGGTGCAGGCGGCGGGAGAGCGGGCAAAGGCGATCGACGAGCGCCGCGCAACCCTGCGGCTATTTGGCGCCAGCCGCGCGGCGCTGACCATCGCCGACGCCTTCGAGCGCGAATACGCCGCGCTGAAACGCCGGCGCGGCCGGCTCGATTTCACCGACCTCATCGCCCAAACCGCCGATCTGCTCTTGCGTTCGGAAGCCTCGGCCTGGGTGCATTACAAGCTCGACCAGGGCATCGACCACATCCTGATCGACGAGGCGCAGGATACCAGCCCCCGGCAATGGCAGGTGATGCGCGAGCTGGCCGAAGAGTTCTTCGCCGGCACAGGCAGTCACAATCGCCGCCGCACGCTGTTTGCGGTCGGCGACGAGAAGCAGTCGATCTACTCGTTTCAGGGCGCCTCGCCGCAGATGTTCGATGACGAGCGTCGCCGGGTCGAGCGACGCGCCGGCGAGGCCGAGCTCGCCTTTGAGGCGATCCAGCTCAACCGCTCCTTCCGCACGGTCGAGACGGTGCTGTCGGCAGTCGATCAGGTCTTTGCCGATCCGGACAACCGGAAGGGCCTTTCGGCCAGCGGCGAAGCCCCGGTCCACACCGCCGCCCGGCGCGACGGGCCGGGCCTCGTCGAGATCTGGCCGCCGTTTCAGGCCGTAGCCCAAGATGAGCCCGAGGACTGGACGCTGCCGCTCGACGTCGAGCCGCAGACCTCGCCGGCCAATCGCCTCGCCACCCGCATCGCCGATCAGATCGCGGCCTGGCTCGGCGATCCGATCCTGGTCAAGGGCGAGCGCCGGGCGCTCAATCCCGGCGACGTCATGGTGCTGGTGCGCAAGCGGTCCGGCTTCGGCGCGGCGCTGGCCGCCGCCCTGCGCGACCGCCACATCGCCGTCGCCGGCACCGACCGGCTGGCGATCACCGATCACATCGCCATCGAGGATCTGATGGCGCTCGGCCGGGTGGTGGCGAATTTCGACGACGACCTGTCGCTCGCCGCCGTATTGAAAAGCCCGCTCTTTAACTTTTCCGACGACGAGCTGATGGGGCTTGCTCTGTCGCGCGAAGGGACGATGCCGCTTTCCCTCGGCCTGCGGCTGCTTGCTGGCGAAAATGGCCTTGACCGGCTGCCGGAGGTCGTGCCCGACGGATCCGCGGCGATCGCCCTTCTCGAAAAGGCAAAGGCGGCCATCGCACGCCTCGACACGCTGCGCGATCGCGCCGGCTTCCAGGGCGTGTTCGAATTCTATGCCCGCATCCTCGGCCCGGAGGGCGGACGGAAGGCGCTCGTCGCACGGCTCGGCCGCGATGCCGGCGAGGTCATCGACGCCTTCCTCGATCTCGCTTTGGCCAAGGAGGAGGCTGGCGTCACCGGCCTCGACGCCTTCCTCGCCGAACTTTCCGAAAGCCCGCCGACGTTGAAGCGTGAACTTGGCCACGGTCGCGGCGAGGTGCGCATTTTGACCGTCCACGCCTCGAAGGGCCTCGAAGCCCCGGTGGTCTTTCTGGTCGATCCGGGCTCGGCGGCCTTTTCCGCCAGCCACGGCGCCAGCCTGATTGCCTTCGATCCGATGCCGGGCTTGCGGCCAGGTCAGGCGCCGGGCTTTCTCTGGTGCCCGTCGAAGGCGCTGCGCAACAATGCGGTCGAGGCGCTGAAGCACACCGAAAAGGCCCGCGCCGAAGACGAGTATCGCCGGCTGCTCTATGTCGGCATGACCCGCGCCGCCGACCGGTTGGTGATCTGTGGGCTGGCGCCGCAACGCGGGCCCAATCCGGAAAGCTGGCTGCAGCGAGCGATCGGCGCGTTGCAGGATCAGGCCGATGCGATCACCGACGCCGGCGGTGAGGCGATCGCCTGGCGGATCGGCGCTGCGGCGGGCGGTGACAAGCTCGCTCCCGAGCGGCAGCGGCCGACAGCCATGCCGAAACTGCCGCTGTCGATGCTTGCGCCGGAGATTTTGCCGCCGCGGCCGCTGTCGCCGTCGCTCGCCGGCGCCGCCGCCGAAATCCTGCCCGAGCCGCAGGCCGAGGCGGACGAAACGCCGCCGCCCCACCCCTCGCCGGTGCTGAGCGCCGCAGCCATACCGTCCTTGGCGATTCGCCGTGGCCTGGCCGCCCACCGCATGCTGGAGTTTTTGCCCGATCTTGCGCCTGAGGATCGTCCGCGGGCTGCGCGTGCGATTTTGACGGCGCTCGCCCACGACCTGCCGGTGGATGAGGGCGAGGCCCTGATGCGGCAGGTGCTGGCGGTGATGGCAGAGCCCGCCTTCGCGCCGATCTTTGCGCCGGGCAGCCGGGCCGAGGTGGCGGTGGCCGGCGACGTCACGCTCGCCGGCAGACAGTTCACCGTCAACGGCATGATCGATCGTCTGGCGGTCACCGCCGACGCGGTGCTGATCGTCGACTACAAGACCAACCGCCTGGCGCCACGCGATCTTTCCGCCGTCCCCGACGCCTATGTCGTGCAGCTGGCGCTTTATCGCGCGCTGATCCAGCCGCTCTATCTGGGCAAACGCGTCGACGCGGCGCTGATCTTTACCGAGGCGCCGCGGCTGATCGCCATTGCGCCGGAGCGGCTGGATGCAGCGCTCGCCAAGCGCCCGGCCTCCAATGCCGCAAGCCCCACTGTTTCAACCGCGAAAACGCAGCGTCCGACGAATGGCGACCTTGCTTGAATTGCTTCAGCAGCAAGGCTACCTATTCGAACGAACCATCACATGAGGAGCCGGATATGGCCACCAAGAAAGTCGATGCCCAGAACTTCAAGACCGACGTGCTCGAAAGCGACAAGCCGGTGGTCGTCGACTTCTGGGCCGAGTGGTGCGGGCCGTGCAAGATGATTGCGCCGAGCCTCGAAGAGATCTCGGAAGAAATGACCGACGTCGCCGTCGCCAAGATCAATATCGACGAGAACCCGGATATCGCCGCCCAGTTCGGCGTGCGCTCGATCCCGACGCTTTTGCTGTTCAAGAACGGCGAGCCGGCCGCGGTGCAGGTCGGCGCCCAATCGAAGTCGAAGCTCGTCGACTGGATCAAGGGCGCGGCCTGAGCCGTATCGCTCCCATCGCTCCGTGACGGTCCGCTGCATTTGCCCGTCTGGCTCGAAGCGATAATTGGCGGCGCCCCTACGGCGGAATAAGCTCACAAACATCCATCAGCCGACTTGGTGACTTGGTATCGGGCGAGACAACGTATCGACGCTCCATACCTGGATCGCCCTGCGTCCGGTCGGACGCGGAACGGTCGCTCTACCCCTTTGAATCGACGCATCGGCCCGAAAATCGATTCCGATTTTCGGGCCGATGTTTTAGCGCGTCCTGAACATCAGGCGGATCGGGATCCGGCGTTTCGATGGAGTTGCAGCATTCTTCTAACTGGACGCGGCCGAGGAGGATGCTGATCTTGTTCCAGAGATCGTCGACGGTTTGCCGTTTTGGCCGATGCAGCAGATGCTTGAGCTTGGCGAAGGCCTGTTCGATCGCGTTGGGATCGGGCGAATAGGGCGGCAGGTGGAGCCTTTCGCCGCCTGCCGCTTCGATCAATCCGGTGACATGAGCGCCGTTGTGGGCGGTGACGCGCCTCTTGGCGTTCGAAGCGTTTTCAGCTGGAATTTTCCACGGATGATCCCGGAATCGGGACGATGAGAATTCCATGAAGAAGTCAACGTTCACAGCGGCGCAGATCGCTTTCATGTCAAAATAGGCCGATCAGGGCCCGTCGTTGCTGAGGGGCTGCCGGAAGGCCGGGTTTCGGACGCGACCGTCGACAATTGGCGCAAGCGCTACGGCGCAAGGCCGCGCGACCGGGGTCGATTGGCCATCACATGCCGCGCGGCGGCATTGTCTGCTTCGCTCCTTTGCCGGCGACAGTGAAAAAAGAAATCAATGATGTCGCGTTGATCGCCGGCGGTGCCGTTCACAGCAAAGAGCCCCGGCCTCCCGCAAGCGTTGCCGACAGATCGTGTTAAAGTCTTAAAATACAATCCAAACGGCCGTAAAAATAAAGATATTCCCTTTCGGATTTCTCTAAAAGTTTGTGCCTTCAAGAATATCCATGCGCATCGCTTCGGCGGCGGCTCCGCCGTCTCTTGATACAATCGCATCATAAACGTCTCGGTGCCGCCGAGCGGAAATAAAGAACAGAGCTTGATTGGGCACAGTTCGCCGCACCGATGGCCCGATATGCATCCACAACGGCTCAAGGATATTTTTGATAAAGGAAATTTTGCTCATTTCCGCGACTTGCATGTGGAAATGATAGTTCGCTTCCAGGAAAAGGTCGACGTCATCTTGCTCCGTCGATTTCTCGATTTCTTCGACATAAGATAGCAGGATCTCCAATTCCTTTTCGCTTCGATGAACCGCAGCTTGTTCGGCAGCTGCTCCCTCCAAAATGATCCGCAACGTACAAATGTCACCAAGCTGCTTCGCGCTGAATTCCGGAACCATCATAGTTCGGTTTGCTGCCGAAACGACGCAGCCGACACTTTCCAATCGCTGCAGCGCATCTCGAACAGGCATCAGGCTTGTGCCGAGACTTTGAGCGAGTCCGCGCAACGGCAACTTTTGGCCCGGCACGAACCGGCCCATCATCAAGTTGCGCTTCATCTGGTTGTAGATTTGTTCGTGCAGCATCTCCCGAGACACGGGAGCGAGATCGGGGTCTAGCTGCACATCAATTGCTTTTTGGTCGCCAGCCAAGGTGAATTCCTTTCGGTGCTATTTCTGTTATAACACTAAACGACAAACTTGACTCAAGAGAAAATCACCGTCACATTTGCGATTAAATCCGTTATAACACCAGACGGAACGGGGGAACGAGGAATGGTCACGCTGAATTGTGACATGGGTGAGAGCTACGGGAATTGGCAATTCGGCGACGACGCCGGGATCATGCCCTACGTCGACTGCGCCAATATCGCCTGTGGCTTCCACGCCGGTGATCCCATCACGATGCACAAAGCTGTCGCGCTCGCTGTGGATCACGGCAAAGATATCGGTGCGCACCCCTCCCTGCCTGATCGAGAAGGGTTTGGCCGGCGCGAGATGCGGCTGCCGCCTGAAGAACTTCGGGCCGCCTTCATCTACCAGATCGGCGCCCTCGCCGGCGTTGCTCGCGCGCACGGCGCGTCCCTGTCTCACGTCAAGCCACACGGCATCATCTATGGAATGGCGGCTCGCGAGGACGTCTACGCAGTCGCAATAGCCCAAGCCGTGAAAGTCTTCGATCTTCCCCTTTTCGGAATGGCGGGCACTCAGCACGAATTAGCCGCGGAGGCGGTCGGCGTTCCCTTCGTGGGGGAATTCTTCGCCGATCTCAATTACGGGCCTGCGGGCCAGCTGATCATTCCGCGCATTCATTCTGCCATCGATCTCGACAAGGCATCGGCACGGCTCGCGCGCGCCCTGGCGGAGGGCAAGGTCCAGTCCGTGGAAGGTAACGACGTCGATATCCGATTTTCCACCGTTTGCATTCACTCAGATCCCCCGAACTCCCGAGAAGTTGCCGCTACCATGCGCCGTGTATTGGATACCGTAAAACGGTAGTCCAAAGGGGCGTGAAGACCCCGATCTATAGGGAAAAGCTAAATCTCAACAGAGGAAAATAGAAATATGAAGAAGCTTCTCTTGTCCGGTATCATGGCATTACTTGCCGGAACGTCAGTCAGCGTGGCGGCATATGCTGCCGATGGCCCTGAAAAATTCCCCGTTCAATTGGTTGACGGTGACAAGAAGACGGATTCCGAATGGACGCTACTCAAAAAAGATGAGGTGAAGAAGCCCTGGAATATTTGCGTCCTCTTCCCGCATTTGAAGGATAGTTATTGGGTTGCGGCAGATTACGGCATCGCCGATGAAATCCATCGTACCGGCACTGCGATGACCCTCTACGAGGCCGGCGGTTACACCAACCTGTCGACGCAGCTCTCGCAGCTCGACAACTGCATTGCGCAAAAGTTCGACGGCATTATTCTTGGCGCCATCAGCGCAGACGGCGTCGGCCCGCTGGTCAAGAAGGCGACGGACGCCGGAATTCCGGTCATCGATTTTGTGAATGGCGTCAACGAGCCGAGCGTGTCTGGCCATGCTCTCGTATCGTTTTACGATCTGGCTTACACGACCGGCAAATATCTGGTCGATCAGGCGAAGGGAAAGAAGCAAGTGGTCGGCTTTTTCCCCGGGCCACAGGGCGCTGGCTGGTCCGACGACGCCGTGAGGGGCTTTAACGACGCCATCAAGGGTTCGTCGGTCGAGCTGGCCGTGACAAGGCGCGGCGATACCGGCCTGAACACGCAACTCGACCTGATCAACAATGCCCTGCAGACTTATGACAACATCAACTGGCTGGTCGGCGTCGACATTGCTGCTCAGGCCGCGGCTGTCGCCGTCAGAAACGCAAACATGCAGGGCAAAATCAACGTCGCGGCGTTCGATATTATTCCGCCGGTGTATGACGACATCGCAGCGGGAGCGACAAAAGCGTCGCCAACGGATTTCACGGTGCTCCAAGGCCGGCTCGCTGTCGACATGATCCTGAGGTTGCTCGAAGGCCAGAAGCTGGCAGCCAAAAGGGCTGGGCCGAAGCCTGAAATGGTCACCTCGGACAACTATAAGGACTTCACCAAGACCGACATGTTTGCGCCAGCCGGCTATCAGGTCGAATTTTCGATCGAAGCGACGAAAAAGTGATGCCGGTTCAAACTCATGCGGTGGAGGGCGAGGTGTTTGCCTCGCTCTCCAACGCATCCAAATTTTACGGCAGCTTTGCGGCCCTCAAGGATGTGAGCATCAAGCTTTCCTGCGGTGAAGTGCATATGCTCCTCGGCGAAAACGGAGCGGGCAAGTCAACGCTCGTCTCCCTGCTCACCGGAACGAACAGACTTGACGAGGGCAAACGGACTCTTCGTGGTGCCGATTGTCCAAACCTCACGCCGCTTGAAGCGCGTGAGGCGGGCATCAACACCGTCCTCCAGGATTTTGGTCTGGCGCCGACGCTTACGGCCGTCGAAAATTATACGCTTGGCCGAGAGAAAACAAAGGGCGGGTTTCTCGATAAGGCGCAAATGAGGGCCGACATGATCCGAGCGATGGAAAAGCTCGGAGTTTCCATCGATCCGGACGCACGCGTCGACACTCTCACCCGTGCGGAGCAACAACTTCTGGAAATTGTTCGGGCCCTTGGTGGGAAGCCTGGCGCGCTCATACTCGACGAACCAACGGCCACGCTGAGCCATGACGAATCCGAACATCTCTTTTCGGCGGTTCAGCTATTGCGCAGCGAAGGCTGGGCTATTCTTTATATCAGTCACCGAATGGAAGAAATTCGGCGGCTGGGCGATGTCGTCACGATCCTCCGTGATGGTCGGTTTGTCGGGTGCCACCGTCTTGCAGACGTCAGCAACGACCAGATGATCACCGAAATGGTCGGGCGGGAGATGGCGAACTTCTATCCGGAAATTCCCCACAATCCCACGACAGTCGCCCTTGAGGTCAAAGGGCTTTCTTCTGGCCAGAAGGTCAGGGACATATCTTTTGCCGTTCGGGCGGGGGAGATTGTCGGGCTCGGTGGGCTGGTGGGCTGCGGCAAGGCGGAAGTGGCGCGTGCCATATTCGGTCTTCAGCCGATCGACGATGGCCAGGTCATCGTTGCCGGGACTCGCATTTCAAAGCCGACGCCTGCCGCCATGCTCGATTGTGGCCTGGTCTATCTGCCGCAAGATCGTCGCGGCGAAGCGCTCGCTCTTAACCGCTCTGTCGCCGAGAATATTGTCGTAGAGGTCCTAGGCGAGAAAAATTCCGCGACTGCTGGCTTTGTAAAGACCTCCGTCCTCGGCCGTCTTGTCGCGGACGTTATGACAAGGCTCAAGGTGCAGCCGGCAGAGCCGAGAAAGCTCGTCCAAGAACTTTCCGGCGGCAATCAACAAAAGGTGGTTCTTGGTCGCGCTTTATCGCGCAGCAGAAAAATTTTCGCCTTTGACGAGCCCACTGCCGGCATCGATGTCGGCGCGCGACTGGACTTTTATAAACAGCTCCAGCAGCTCTGCGCCGAGGGTGCAGCCATTCTTTTTATCAGTTCCGACCTGCAAGAACTCGTTCATCTTTCCCATCGGATCTACGTCATGCACGAGGGCTTCTGCACGGCCGAACTCGACCAAGGTCAGATCACTGAGGAACGCGTAATTGCCTACGCATTCGGCGAAAAACCGAAAGAGGACATTCAATGACAAATGCAAGATCTTCGGCGGGCAATGCGCCATCCACTCCAGCGAATGCGGTCTCCAAGCTTCTCAGCTTCGGTGCGCTTCCGATCGTCCTCATAATCTGCATCATCATTTTCCAGATTGGCAATCCGCGTTTTCTGTCTGCACCCAATGTGTTGAACATGACGCAGCAAGCCGTCTACTTGCTGCTGATCGCTTTTGGCCAAATGCTCGTGTTGCTGGCCGGTGGATTTGATCTGTCGGTCGGTGCCGTGGTGGCTCTCACGTCAATCGTGTCCGCGAAGGTCATGGTTGCTGTCTCGCTCGCCTATCCGGACGCGCCGTACCTGACCATCACCGCCGGATTTCTGGCAACGATGTTGGTTGGTCTTGCCTGCGGCTGGGTCAACGGGTTCGGAGTCGCGATTATGAAGGTGAACGCCTTTATCGTCACCCTCGCAACATCGTCGATCTTCGCCGGGGTGACGCTTGTGACGTCACAGGGCATCCAGGTCTCCGGCCTCCCGCGTGATTTTGTCTACGGCATTGGTTCCGGGTATTTCATGGGCCTTCCTGTTTCGCTCTATTTTGCCGTTCCGGCCGTTGCCGCGGTCTTCCTTCTGGTCCGCCATATGCGCTTTGGCCGTTACATCTATGCGATCGGCTCGAATGTGAGATCCGCGGTGGTCGCAGGAGTCAACATCAACCGCTATCTGATGGCCTGCTACATGCTTTGCGCCACCATGACCGCCTTCGCCGGGTGGTTGTTGACGGCCCGCGTTTCATCGGGAGAGCCGATGCTCGGTGGTGAATTCCCACTGCAATCCATTGCAGCGGCTGTCATCGGCGGATGTTCGCTTCGTGGCGGTGAAGGGTCTCCGTTCGGTGTCCTTCTCGGCGTCATCTTTATCACGGTCGTGAAAAACGGAATGGACCTGCTCCGGATCGGCTCGAACTATCAAATGATTGTTTTCGGTGTCGTCCTGGTTGGTGCTGTGGTTCTCGATCGCTACCGACTTGAAAGGGCAGCCAAGCGCTAGAGAGCGGACTGCGATGAACCGGAACGCCATAGCGCTCGAAGACTTTGTTGAGCCGCATGGCGGGATCCGAAACGTCATGCAACGTTCAGCATCATGCCCTGAATCCTGTCCCTGTGAAGCCTGTCCCTGTGAAGCCTGTCCATGACACCAAGCGGCCGGCACGGTCCCGCTTCGTCTCCATTCCGTCAAGGATTAGTAAAGTGACCAACCACATCTCAAATTCACTTGCTCACGCCGATATATCGTCGGTTCTGCATCCCTACACCGACGCGCGCGCCCATGAACGGCAAGGCCCAGTCGTCATCGACCACGGCAAAGGCATCTATGTCTACGATGATAAAGGGAATGAATACATTGAAGGTCTCGCCGGTCTTTGGTCCGTCGCTATCGGATTCAACGAACCACGGTTAGTGAAAACAGCCGCGGAGCAGATGGCGAAGCTCCCCTATTATCACACCTTCAGTCACAAGTCGCACGAACCGTCGATAAGACTTGCCGAAAAACTGGTTGAGATGACGCCGCCCTCACTCAACCACGTCTTCTTCACGAGTTCTGGCTCTGAAGCCAATGATACCATGGTCAAAATGGTCTGGTACATGAACAACGCGCTTGGCCGCCCCAATAAGAAGAAGTTCCTGGCGCGCAACAAAGCCTATCATGGAATCACGGTCGCATCCGGTAGCCTGACGGGTCTTCCCAATAACCATCGGGATTTCGACCTGCCTGCAATCCCGGTCCGGCATCTGACATGTCCGCATTTCTATCGGTTTGCGGAAGAAGGCGAAACGGAAGTCGAATTCGCCGCTCGCTTAGTCGCTGAAGCGGAGGCGGCAATTTTAGAGGAAGGGCCGGAGACGATCGCCGCTTTCATCGGCGAGCCTTTGATGGCTGCGGGTGGCGTGATGGCGCCGCCGGAAGGCTACTGGCAGGGCATCGAAGCTCTCTGCCGCAAGTATGATATATTGCTTGTTGCTGATGAAGTAATCTGCGGCTTTGGACGGCTCGGAACAACTTTCGGGTGCGAATACTTCGGCTTCACGCCAGACATCATGATCACATCGAAGCAGCTAACCTCGTCCTACATGCCGCTTGCCGCAATCGTCTTCTCTGACGATGTTTACAACGCGATTGCGGACAACACGGCAAAAATCGGAACATTTGGCCACGGCTTTACCGCTTCGGGCCATCCGGTCGCAACGGCTGTGGGGCTTGAGAACCTAAAGATCATCGAAGAGCGCGAGCTTGTGGCGAATGCTGCAAAGGTCGGCAGGTTTTTCCAAGCTCGCCTGCGAGAACTCGCCGATCATCCGCTGGTTGGTGAGGTCCGGGGCATTGGATTGATCGCGGCGGTCGAAATGGTTGCCGACAAGCAGACCAAGCGGCCTTTTGCACAACCGGGTAAGATTGGCGCGACGGCCTTTTCCGCGACCCAGGAGCACGGATTGATCGTCCGAGCGATCGGAGATTCGATCGCGCTTTGCCCGCCTCTCATTATCGATGAGGTTCAGGTCGATGAGTTGGTGAATCGGTTGAAGAAGGCGCTTGATGACGTTGCTGAATGGCGATCTTCTGAGAACTTCAACTGAAGAGGCGGGGGAAGACATGATCTATGACCAACCAAGATTCATGCCAGCGGGAGACCGCTATGTGCTGATCGAGTTTGGCAACGAGATGAATCTCGACCTGAATTTTTTGGCGCAGGGCTTGGCGACGGCGGCTGCCAATGCCGAAATTGGCGGAGTTATTGAAACGGCGCCATGCTTTGCATCGCTGCTCGTTCATTACGAGCCGACGCAGATCGGCTATGACGATGTTGTTCGAGAATTTCTGCAGCTGAGTGCCGCGCTAGGATCGTCAGAGGATATCGAGCTCGAAAGTCGGCTTTTCTATCTGCCCGCGCTTTACCTCGACCCTTGGACGAAAGCCTGTGTTGACGATTACTGCGCCAAAATTGCCAAGAAGGCGCCAGACGCCGAACTCGTGGTTCAAGAGAACGGTCTGGACAATGTCGAGCATCTCGTCCGTCTGCATTCCTCTTCCGAATACTGGGTTGCGTCGCTTGGTTTCTGGCCCGGCCTGCCATTTCTCATGGCGCTCGATCCCAGAGCGAGATTGACGGCTCCGAAGTACAACCCGCCGCGGACGAATACCCCAAAAGGTGCGATCGGTCTTGGCGGTGCGGCCAACTCCATCTACCCGGTTGCGACCCCTGGCGGCTATCAGATCTTTGCGCGAACCCCGGTCCCGATTTGGGACCCGACCGGCCGACAGGAGGTATTTGAGGGAAGCCTGTGCCTCTTCAGGCCAGGGGATCGAATCAAGTTCGTGCCGGTCACCCGTGATGAATACGACGCTTGCGAGGCAGCGTTGAACGACGGCCGGTACAGTTACACTGTTGTCGAGTATCAGAAATTCGGAGTCAGAAACTACAAGAAATGGGTTTCAAAACTGGATAAAAAGACGGGAGCGGCGGCATGATCAAGATCTTGAAAGCTGGCCTCGAAACCTCAGTCCAGGATTATCCTGGCCGCATCGGCTACTGGAATCAAGGATTTCCGCCTTCCGGCCCTATGGACAGTTGGTCCTTTCGAATGGCGAATGTGCTCGTGGGCAATGCGCCGGGTGCCGCTGGCTTCGAGTGTCAGTTCCTTGGCCCCACGCTGCAGTTTGGTGAAGATACCGTCATCGCCATAACCGGGGCTGATATGACCCCGGCAGTCGACGGTGAAGCGGTGCCGCTTTGGCAATCCCTCGCCGTCAAGGCGGGCCAGACGCTTGTGCTCTCGGGGGCCCGCGTCGGTGCGCGCGCCTATATCGCATTTGCCGGCGGTTTGGCGAACCCGGAAATGCTCGGCTCGCGGTCCACATTCAACAAGGCGGGCGTGGGCGGCATTGACGGACATTCGGTAAAGCCTGGGCAGGAATTACCGCTGTTCCAGGGAGACGGCACTCCCGGGCTCAAAGTCCCGGATAATCTTCGCCCGCAGATCCGCACCGACAAAACCTGGGACATTGAGGTGTGCGCTGGCCCGAACGACGACTGGATCGACGAGGCCGGCCATGAGCGGTTCCTCACATCGCCCTGGACCCTTTCCGCCAAATCGGACCGGACCGGCTTTCGACTGGAGGGACCGGAGTGGACCTTCACGCAAAAGGCCACCAACAAACCGAGGGAACATGGTTCGTTGCCGTCGAACATCATCGATCATGGCTATCCGATGGGTGCGATCAATCTTGCCGGACAGACACCCATCATTCTCGTCAACGACGGACCTTCCATGGGCGGTTTCATCAACCCATACACGGTTCCATCATGCGCATTTTGGAAGCTCGGTCAGTCTAAGCCCAACGAGACCTTCAAATTCAAGCTCGTCAGCGTATCGGAGGCGCAAGATCTCGCACTGCAGATCGCCAAGCGCTGCGTCGCCGAAAACTTAGTCAAAGCATAAAGAGAACAACTGATTATGGCAAAACAGCTTCTTTCCCCGCTTCCAGGTGTATTCTACCGCCGACCCTCTCCAGACGAGGCAAACTTCAAGAATGACGGTGACGCCGTCGCTGCTGGCGACACGGTGGGGATCGTGGAAGCCATGAAGTCCTTCTTTCCGATTGAGGCGGAAGAAGCAGGTGTCGCGATCCGCTTTTTAGTCGAAGACGGAGCTGCCATCGATGCTGCCCAGGCAATCGCCGAGATGGATTGAGCGGCCATGACGATCAAATCACTCTTCATCGCAAATCGCGGTGAGATCGCCGTGCGTATCATCAAGGCGGCGAAAGCCTTGGGGATACGCACGATACAAGCAGCGAGCGAAGCTGACACCGGATCGCTCGCATGTAAACTCGCTGATGACGTTGTCGTAATCGGACCGCCGCAGGCTGCGAAATCCTATCTCGACATCGACGCGGTCGTCGCCGCAATAACGGCAAGCGGCGCGGATGCGGTGCATCCCGGCTACGGCTTTCTTTCGGAAAACCCTCGATTTGTATCCGCAGTCCAAGCTGCCGGGGTGATATTCGTCGGGCCCGATGCCGAGACGATCGCGAAGATGGGCGACAAGGCCACGGCACGCGCAGAAGCGATAGCTGCCGGCGTGCCGGTTGTTCCGGGCAGTGAAGGCCTGATCAGCGACCTCAATGATGCTCGCGCGCAGGCGCGTCGCATCGGCTATCCTGTGATGATCAAGGCAAGCGCTGGCGGCGGCGGGCGAGGTATCCGCATTGTCGATGATGAAGCATCACTTGAGACGTTGGTGCCACAAGCCATGGCGGAGGCCCGAGCGGCCTTTGGCAACGATAGCCTGTATATGGAGCGCTATATCTCGCGTGCTCGTCACATCGAGGTGCAGGTGCTCGGGGACGGAACCGATGTGGTGCATCTTTTTGAGCGGGAATGCTCGCTGCAGCGCAAGCGGCAAAAGGTATGGGAAGAGGCGCCAGCCGCGAACTTGCCGCAGCGCGTTCGTGACGCGATCTGTGCCTCTGCCGTGGCTCTTGCAAAAAGGGTGCACTACAAAAATGCCGGCACGCTCGAATATCTTTACGACAGCGAGACCGAGGAATTCTTCTTCATCGAGATGAACACCCGGATCCAGGTTGAGCATCCTGTGACGGAAGCGATCACCGGAATCGATCTTGTTCAAGCTCAGCTGCGTGTCGCAGGGGGTGAGCGCCTTTGGTTTTCGCAATCCGACATCGAAGCGAAGGGGCACGCGATCGAGGTGCGCATCAACGCCGAGAACCCGCTGAAGATGTTCATGCCGTCGCCGGGACTTATCACTGGCTATGCTGCACCAGCAGGTGATGCGGTCCGTTTCGATACACTGTTATACGACGGTTATCAGATTGCGCCGTATTACGATTCGCTCGTCGGAAAGCTGATTGTTGCGGCTAACGATCGCGCGTCGGCAATCGACGCTCTGACGAGTGCCCTTGATACTCTCAAGATCGAGGGGATTCATACGACCGTCCCGCTGCATAAGGCACTCGCCAGCAATCCGGAGGTTCGCAACGGTCGTTTCCATACCGCATGGTTGGAAGGCTGGATGGGGGCAGGTGGTCTGTCTGCCAAATCTTGAGCGTCGGATGATGCCGGCGAAAGATCGCTGGCGTCATCCGTCGCCTTCGGCGCGACGGACTCGACCAAAGTCGGGAGGGACGTTTAGGGGCTCGGGTCACCGAGAATTGCATGACGCGAATCGGTGATGTGTTGAAACATAATGGTTTCGGCATGACGACCGTCGCGGTCTAAGATCGCCTGATAGATCTCCTGATGCTGGGCAGCATAGCGCGCCATGCGATCGGTCGTGAGCGACACTTCTTTCATCCTGCCCCACAGTCTGCCCGAGCGGACGGCGTGGATTGACTCATAAATATTGTTCAACAAGTTGTTGCGGGCAGCTTGAACGATAAGGCGATGAAAAAGCGCGTCACAGTTCTCGAAATCGATAAAATTGAATGCAATGCTTCCGAGTTCGATGGCTTTCCGCATCTCTTCAATATCATAGGGCGTTGCTCGCAATGCGGCGATTGCGGCCGCCTTCGGTTCCACGATCAATCGCGCCTCGAAAACCTCGGCTGGATATGTCCGAACGACGAGCTTCTGCTGCTTGAAGGAACTCTTCTGTGCCGAGCGGAGACGATCATCGGCAAGAAATGTCCCCCGTCCCACATGGCGGATTAGGCGCCCGTCTTGCTCCAGCTTCGCCAGCTGCCGGCGCAACGCTGTTCGGGGGAGCCCGAGTTTCAGGGACAAGTCGCGTTCCGGCGGGAGCCGTTCTCCAGGCCCTATGCCTTCTGCGACGATAAAATCTTCCAATAAGCCGCTCATTTTTCTCCCAAATTGCCCAACCAATTTGATCTGGATTGACACCAAATACAATACCAATTTTATTGGTAGCAACCAAATAAACGCTACTCTCCCTGGAGAAAATGTCATGCCGAAGACGGTTGGTCTCGAGTCGAGCATCGAAGCGGAAAGCGCTCTTGAACTTGCTTCACGGGCTCCGAACACAATGCTCATCGATGGAGATTGGTCGGGCGGAACCAATTCGAATTGGTTTGATGTCATTGATCCAGCCGACGGCTCAAAGATCGCATCCGTCGTCAATGGAACCCAGGACGACGGATTGCGTGCCGTGGCTGCTGCCGCTTCAGCAGCCGAGGGCTGGAAGGCGAAGTCGCCGCGCCAGCGCTCTGATATTCTTATGCGATGCTTCCACCTGATGACGGAGCGCGCCGAGTTTCTGGCGAGGCTGATTACGGCGGAGAACGGCAAGGCTTTGCCGGATGCCCGCGGCGAGGTCTCCTACGCCGCCGAATTCTTCCGCTGGTATGCGGAGGAGTCTCCGCGAGATTTTAGCGAGTTGGCGATCGCGCCCTCCGGCGCAAATCGCATCGTCGTTCAGCATCAGCCGATTGGCGTTGCCGTCTTGATTACGCCCTGGAATTTCCCGGCGGCAATGGCGACCCGAAAGATTGCGCCGGCGCTTGCAGCCGGGTGCACCTGCATCCTTAAGCCCGCGGCGGAAACGCCTCTAACGGCGCTCGCGATTGGGGCGATTATGCTCGAAGCTGGCGTGCCTGCCGGCGTCGTCAATATCGTCACGACCACCTCCGCCGGTGAGGTCGTGAATGCGATGTTGCATGATCCCCGTGTGCGCAAGCTGTCTTTCACAGGATCGACTGGGGTTGGCAAAATCCTGCTTAAGGAGGCTGCAGATCAGGTTATCAGCAGCTCCATGGAGCTTGGAGGCAATGCTCCGTTCATCGTGTTTGACGACGCCGACCTGGAAAGCGCGGTCGCAGGCGCGATGGTGGCGAAGATGCGAAATGGCGGTGAGGCATGCACCGCCGCCAATCGGTTTTACGTCCAGCGTGGCATCTATGATGCCTTCGTTCAGAGACTGACGGACGAAATGAGCGCCTTGAAAGTGGGGCGGGGATTGGACGCCGGCATCCAACTCGGGCCCCTGATTACGCCGGCCGCTGTGGCGAAGGTTGAACGGCTCGTTCTCGACGCGGTCAATCGCGGCGCAAAGATCGTCACGGGTGGAACGAAGATTGCAGGGCCTGGTTATTTCTATCCTCCGACCGTCCTCTCGGAGGTTGTGCCGGGCTCTGACATCCTCAATGAAGAGATTTTCGGCCCGGTCGCCGCAATCATCCCGTTCGAGACGCAGGAAGAAGTGATCGCATTGGCCAACAACACCGAATACGGGCTGGTCTCATACATCTATAGCGCGGATCACAAGAGAGCATTTTTTGTTGCTGGAGAGATCGAGTCTGGCATGGTCGGTGTGAACCGAGGAATCGTCTCGGACGCTGCGGCGCCCTTTGGCGGTATGAAGCAAAGCGGACTGGGCAGGGAAGGCGGAAGGCACGGAATGCTCGAATATGTCGAAATGAAATACATCGCAGCCAGTTGGTGAAGATTGGCTGTGACGTTCGGGGACATCGTTTCACCGCTGCCCCCCGCCGGATTGGCGCCAGTTTCCTCTTTCCGGGGCAAGTCCAGTCGGCTGTCCCGCTGATCAGGGAAGCTATCGCCGACGGCGAGACTTTCGGGCGCATGCCTCCAAGGATGCCTGCGCCAGGACTGATATCAAGCACCGCAGGGCCAAGGCCAAATATCCATGGACCAATCAATGGACGGCCCGAGAGGATGAACCGCGCCATCAGGCGGCTACGGTCAAGCGCTTCGACGACGAGAGCCACGACCAGCTCCGGCAGCATTTCGCTGACGTCGTTGTCGCCGACAATGTCGCCCGCAGGCTCAAGACCCCTCAAGGGTCTTACCCCCGACGGGTTCATCTGCAAAATCCGGGACTCTCAGCCCGAACGCTGCACCGTCAACCCGCTCCAGCAAATACCGGAACCAGACAGCGACAGCATCGGCGCGAAAAGCGGAATCGATTTTCGGGCCGATGCGTCAATTTTGAGAGTGAGAGCGCCCTATCTGCGTCCGATGGGACGCAGATAGGGCGCTCTAAGCTCAGCTGACCTCTTCTCAACGGAACGCACGCCATGGCCGATCGCGACCTCCGCCGCCGGTTTCAGGCCACAGAGATTGAACGAGGGAGGACACGCCGCTGATCGCTCTTGTCGCCCGCATCGTTCCTGGCATTCTGATCGGCGGCCTGTTCAGCCAGTCGGCGGAGTTCTCCCAGCAATATCTGCAGCGGCTTGGCGGCGCCACTGACGAAATGCGGGCGGTGGTCGAGCGATTCGATGCCAGCGCGAGGGCCGAACAGCTGCCCCCCGACACGGCGATCGCCAAGCTGAAAGCCAGCGCCGACACGCTCGCCGCCCGCCAGGGCCGCAATGCCGAGATCAACCAGCAACGCTATCGCGAACTTGCAGCCCAGTATCGCACGATGCTCGGGTCCGCGCCGGTCATGCGGCCCTTCGAGCTGCTGCAGGCACCCGATTGGCCGCTGGTCAAACGCACCGGCGACGATTACCGGCCAGCGATCCCGACCACCGGCGACGGCGTCCTCTTCGCCCTATTCGGCTTCATCGTCGGCTGGGGCTGCGGTGCGAGCGCCCATGGGGCAGTATCGATCAGGCGCCGCCGACGCCGACGCCAAGCTGCCCTCGAGCGGAACGCCTGATTTCAGCGCGGCGCCAAGCCGGTCTGGCCGAGCACCTCGCCGACCAGGTAGAGCGAGCCGCAAATGACGAAGCGCGGCGCCACGATCGCCTGCCAATTGGCCGAGATGAGATGGATCGCCTCCTCGACGCTGTCGCATGGCTCGGCATCGAGCCCCGCCTCGATCGCGGCATCGGCCAATTCGTCCGGATCGATGCCGGATTCGCTCATGCCGATCGGCACGGTGAAGACCCGCCGGGCCATGCCGGCAAAGGCGGAGAAGAAGCCGACCGGCTCCTTGGTGTTGATCATCCCGACGATCAAAAAGAGCGGCCGCGAGACCCGCTCCTCCATATCGGCGAGGGTCTCCGCGATTGCGACGCCCGCGCCCGGATTGTGGCCGCCATCCAGCCAGATCTCCGCGCCCTCGGGAACGATGTCGATCAGCGGGCCGCTGGTCATGCGCTGCATGCGCCCGGACCAGTCGACCTTGGTCATCCCGGCCTCGATCGCCGCATCCGACGGCGCGAATGGCGATTGGCGCAAGGCCGCGATCGCCGTGGCCGCGTTGGTGAGCTGATGGCGCCCCGGCAGGCGTGGTAGCGGCAGGTCCAACAAGCCGAGATCGTCCTGATAGACCATCCGGCCGTGTTCCTCGTAGGCGAAGAAATCCTGGCCATAGACCGAGATCGGCGCCCCGACCCGGTCGGCGATACTGGTCAAGACGTCGAGCGCCACCTGTTCGGCCTGCTGGCCGATGACGACGGGAACGCCGGGCTTGATGATTCCGCCCTTTTCGGCGGCGATCAACTCCACCCGATCGCCGAGAAACGACTGATGATCGAGGGAGATCGCGGTGATGACGCTGACTGCCGGCGTCTCGATGACGTTGGTCGCATCGAACCGGCCGCCGAGTCCGACCTCGACCAAGGCGATGTCGGCCGGATACTCGGCAAACAGCATGAAGGTGACGGCGGTGAGGATCTCGAAAACGGTGATCGGCTGATCGTCATTGGCGGCGGCCGCCTGCCGCACGGCCTTGGCGAGCACCGCGTCCGAGACGAGCTGCGAGCCGCCGCCCGAGGGATCGGCGAGCCGGTAGCGCTCATGCCAATGGACGAGATGCGGCGAGGTGTGGGTGTGGACGGCGCGCCCGTCCGCTTCGAGGATGGCGCGCGAAAAGGCAGTCACCGAGCCCTTGCCGTTGGTGCCAGCGACATGGATCGTCGGCGGCAGCCTGAGATGCGGGTCTCCCAAAACCGTGAGCAGCCGTCTTATCCGCTCCAGCGACAGGTCGAAGCCTTTGGGATGGCGGCCGAGCAGGGCCTCGATTTCAGCCGTGGCAAGTGAGCTTGTGGTCATCGCGGCGTGTTACGCCAGCGCTTGTCCGGATGCAAAAGGAAACGCGTCAGGCCGCAGGTGCGGCCTCGTCGTGTTGCCCATCCTCGGCAGCTTCAGCATCCTTGGCCGGCGTCGCGGCCTCCCAAGCTTCCGACGCATCCGGCAACAGGCCGGCGACGGGTTCGGCCGGCGTTTTGGTCAAAAGCTTCAGAAGCGTCGCGATCTTGCTCTTCAGCTCATGGCGATGGACGACCATGTCGACCATGCCGTGCTCCATCAGATATTCGGCGCGCTGGAAGCCTTCGGGAAGCTTCTCGCGGATCGTCTGCTCAATGACGCGGGCCCCGGCAAAGCCGATCACCGCGCCCGGCTCTGCAATATGGACATCGCCGAGCATGGCATAAGAGGCGGAGACGCCGCCGGCCGTCGGGTTGGTGAGGACGACGATATAGGGCAGCCCCGCCTCTTTCAGCATTTCCAGCGCGACCGTGGTGCGCGGCAGCTGCATCAGCGACAAAATGCCCTCCTGCATGCGGGCCCCGCCCGAGGCCGAAAACAGCACCAGCGGGCGCCGGTCGGCGATCGCGGCCTCGAAGCCCGTGATGATCGCCTCGCCCGCGGCCATGCCGAGCGAACCGCCCATAAAGGCGAAATCCTGCACCGTCGCGACGATCGGCAGGCCCTCGATCGCCCCCTTGGCGACGATCACGGCATCGTCCACCTCGGCTTTGACGCGGTTTTCCTTCAGCCGGTCGACATAGCGCTTCTGATCGCGAAACTTCAGCGGGTCATGGGCTGCCGTCGGCAGATCGAGGAGGTCGTAGGCGCCATCATCGAAGAAATGATTGAGCCGATCCTTCGCCCGGATCCGCATGTGGAATCCGGACGACGGGACCACCCACTGGTTCGCTTCCAGATCCTTATGGAAGACCATCTCACCGGTCTCGGGACATTTGATCCAGAGATTTTCGGGCGTCTGCCGGGCGGCCAGCAGGCTGGAGATCTTCGGGCGGACGTAGTTGGTGATCCAGTTCACGGCAGGTACTGTCTTTCGCAGGTTCGGAACTTAGCGCGGCGTCGGTTCACGGCAGATGGCGGCTGGCTCAAGCCTTCGCAAGGCTGACGGATCTGACGCCCGCGGCCATGTCGGAGACGATCTTGGTGACAGCGCTCACCGCCGCCGTGCCGCCGCCGGTCTCCAGGCTCGACTCGATCGCCGCGACGAGGGCCGAGCCGACGACGACGCCATCGGCATTGCGGCCGATCTCGGCCGCCTGCTCCGCGGTTCTGACGCCGAAGCCGACGCAGACCGGCAGATCGGTATGACGTTTGATCCGGTCGACCGCCGCCGCGACCTTGCCGGCATCGGGCGCGGCCGATCCGGTGATGCCGGTGATCGAGACGTAATAGACGAAGCCGGAGGTGTTCTGCAAAACCGTCGGCAGGCGCTTGTCGTCGGTGGTGGGCGTGGCGAGCCGGATGAAATTCAACCCGGCATTCAGCGCCGGCAGGCAGAGCTCGCTGTCCATCTCCGGCGGCAGGTCGACGACGATCAGCCCGTCGACGCCAACCTTCAGCGCGTCGGCGACGAAGGCCTCAACGCCGTAGATGTAGATCGGATTGAAATAGCCCATCAAAATGATCGGCGTCGTATCGTCCACTTGGCGAAACTCGGACACCAGTGCCAGCGTCTTGTTCAGACTGGCGCCAGCCTTCAGCGCCCGCAGCCCGGCCTTCTGAATCGCCGGCCCGTCGGCCATCGGATCGGAAAACGGCATGCCGAGCTCGATGACGTCAGCGCCAGCCGCAGGCAACGCCTTGACGATGTCGAGCGCCGTCTCATGGTCCGGATCGCCCGCCATGACGAAGGTGACGAGGGCCGGACGGTTGTCGTCCTTCAGACGCGAAAAACGGGCTTCGATACGGGTCGTCATGGTGAGCTTTCGAACGGGGCACCGGACGTGCGGCAGTGGCAAGGCGACCGAGTTTTAGACTTTCGGCAACGATTGCCGCGTTCCTTACGCCATCCACCAAGGCTCTGCCAAGCGCCAAGGCGGGCTGATGACGTCCCGGAGCGGGCCCACCGCGCGGACGCGCCAAACGCGTCTGCGACAGCGTTCCTCCGCAATTCGGAAGCGGCCTTCTGAACCATCCTGGGCCCGCCCGTCTGGCATCGGGTCCGCAGCGCTCAGGCCGGACGGCAGGACTCATCGACCCAGGCCGCCGTCGCCGCGTCGACGAGATCGACCTTAAACCCGAAGATCGCCGGCGTCTCGTAAGGATGGATCTCGCGGATCGCGGCTGCGGCCGCATCGAAGAGATCAGCACGGGTCTTGGCAGTCAACAGCCACTCGTCCTGCCGCTCCTGCTTGCCCTTCCAATGAAAGCGGCTGTCCATTTCCTTGATCGGCATGTTGCAGCAAGCGGCGAGCCTATCGTCGAGCAGCCGGTGGGCGATCTCGCGCGCGTCGAGCAGTGACGGACAGGTGACGTGGATCTCGATAACTTCGGTCATAAGCGCCCTTTCCCTCCGCGGATGATCGCATTAACATCGTGCCGAAGCGGCGCCGTCGCGGCCAATCCTGCGACCGCCCGGCCCGCTGATCCCAAACCGGCAGGATCTCCAACCGGCCCTGGCCGACCCTGCAGATGATCACGAACGGCGTTCTGGCAATGACCCTCTCGCGCGTGGGCGGTCAGGCGCGACAAACCCGGTGCGATCGCCCGCCCGCCGGATCGCTCGCCGTGCTTAAAGATTCATCCCGAGATGCTTGGCGACTGTGTGGACGTCCTTGTCGCCCCGGCCGCACAGATTCATCACGATGATCTGGTCCTTGCCCATGGTCGGTGCGCGCTTGATCACCTCGGCGAGCGCATGGGACGGCTCCAGGGCCGGGATGATGCCTTCGGTGCGGGTCAGCATCTGGAAGGCCTTCAGCGCCTCCTCGTCCATGATCGGCACATATTCGACCCGGCCGGTGTCCTTCAGATAGGAATGCTCCGGCCCGATACCCGGATAATCCAGACCGGCCGAGATCGAGTGGCCTTCCTTGATCTGGCCGTCGCCATCCTGGAGCAGATAGGTGCGGTTGCCGTGCAGGACGCCCGGTGAGCCGGCGGTCAGCGAGGCGCAATGCTCTTCGCCGTCGAGCCCCTTGCCACCCGCCTCGACGCCGACGATCGCGACATCCTTGTCGTCGAGGAAGGGATGGAACAGACCGATCGCATTGGACCCCCCGCCGACGGCGGCGACCAGCATGTCCGGCAGCCGGCCTTCGATCGCCAGGATCTGCTCCTTGGCTTCCTTGCCGATGACGCTCTGGAATTCGCGCACCAGCTCCGGATAGGGATGCGGGCCGGCGGCCGTACCAATCAGGTAATAGGTCGATTCGACATTGGTCACCCAGTCGCGCAGGGCCTCGTTCATCGCGTCCTTGAGCGTGCCGTGGCCGGCGGTGACCGGGATCACCTCGGCGCCCAAAAGCTTCATGCGGAAGACGTTCGGCGCCTGCCGCTCGACATCGGTCGCGCCCATATAGACGACGCAGGGCAGACCGAAACGCGCGCAGACCGTCGCCGTCGCCACGCCATGCTGGCCGGCGCCGGTCTCGGCGATGATCCGGGTCTTGCCCATCTTGCGGGCCAAGAGGATCTGGCCAAGACAATTGTTGATCTTGTGCGAACCGGTGTGGTTCAGCTCGTCGCGCTTGAAATAGATCTTCGCGCCGCCGAGCTCCTCGGTCAGCCGCTCGGCGAAATAGAGCGGCGACGGGCGGCCGGTGTAATGGCTGTTGAGGCCGTCGAGTTCGGCCTTGAAGGCGGGATCGCCCTGCGCCGTCTTCCAGGCCTCTTCGAGATCGAGAATCAGCGGCATCAAGGTTTCAGCGACGAAACGACCGCCGAACAATCCGAAACGACCGTCCTCGTCGGGACCGGCGCGGAAGGAGTTGGGCTCAATCTGGTTCATAAGGCACTGGCCTTTCTGCTGTCTGTGTCCGCGGCGATGTCGTCCAGCGCGTCGAAGAAGGCGTGGATGCGGGTGATGTCCTTGATGCCCGGAGCGCTCTCGACGCCGGAAGAAACGTCGATCCCGGCGGGGTGCGCGATGCGCAGTGCCTCGCCGACATTGGCCGCGTCGAGGCCGCCCGACAAGATATAGGAAATCTCCGGGTCGAGCAGGGCCAGCAGCGTCCAGTCGAAGGACACGCCGTTGCCGCCCGGAAGCTGCGATCCTTTTGGACGCTTGGAATCGAGAAGAAGCCGGTCAGCGACACCGCGATAGGTGGCGACCGCATCGAGATCAGCGCGTTCGGCGATCGAGAGGGCCTTCATCACCTTGATGCCAGTCGCAGCTCTGACCGCCGCAACGCGCTCCGGCGTCTCCCTGCCGTGGAGCTGCAAGCAATCGGGCCGAACCTCGTTGGCCATGCGATCGACCAACGCGTCATCCGGATCGACGCTGACGATCACCGTCTCGGCCCGGCCGTCGACGCGGCGCACGAGATCGGCCATCGGCGCGATCTCCAAATGCCGCGGGCTCTTGGCGAAATGAATGAAGCCAACATGGCTCGCCCCGCGCGTGAGCGCGGCCTCGAGGGTCTCGGGCGTCGACAGCCCGCAGATTTTGACGTCGATCTTCATGGCCGTTCAAGTGGCATCAAAGCGGCGCGATGTCGAGAGCCGCGCCGCCCGAAGTCGTCGTTGCCGGACGCCATGCCGCCGGGCCTCGAACCGAAGATTCGAAAGCCGCCGGGCACCGGCTGCCGTCAGTTGGACGGGCCGTAGCCGCCCGGCGTCGGCGTCGTGACGATCACCGCCTCGCCGGCTTTGAGGACGGTCTGGTCGCAGCCGGCAAGTTCCTCCAACGAGCCATCGAGACGCCGCACCTCGGTGCGGCCCAGCTCGCCCGGCGCGCCGCCGGCAATCCCCTTGGGCGGCTGGGTGCGGTGGGAGGAGAGGATCGCGCAGTCCATCTCCTTCAAGAACCGGATGGTGCGCTTGGTGCCGTCGCCGCCGCGCTTTTCGCCGACGCCGCCCGAGCCGGGGCGAATGTGGAAGTCCTCCAGCACCACCGGATAGCGCATTTCGAGGATTTCCGGATCGGTCAGCCGCGAATTGGTCATGTGGACATGAACGCCGGACGTGCCGGCAAAGCTCTCGCCGGCATTCGTGCGGCCGGCCGGCGAACCGGAGCAGATCGTCTCGTAATACTGGTAGCGCTCGTCGCCGAAGGTGAGATTGTTCATCGTCCCTTCCGAGTTCGACAGCGCCTCGAAGGCGCCGAACAACGCGTTGGTGACGTGCTGGGAGGTCTCGACATTGCCGGCGACGACGGCCGCCGGATAGTGCGGCTTCAGCATCGAGCCTTCCGGCACGAGGATCGTCACCGGTTTGAGGCAGCCGGCATTCATCGGGATCGGCTTTTCCACCATCACCCGGAAGACATAGAGGACCGCTGCCCGGGTCACCGGCTCGGGGGCATTGAAATTGTTGTCGATCGACGGCGACGTGCCGGTGAAATCGACCGTCGCCTGGCGGGCCTCGCGATCGACGGTGATCCTGACCTTGATCTCCTGACCGGAATCGGTCGGATAGGAGTATTCGCAGTCGGCGAGCGTCGCGATCAACTCGCGCACCGCCTCGGCGGCGTTATCTTGAACGAAATCCATATAGGCGCGCACGGTATCGAGGCCGAAGCTCTCGACCATCCGCCGCAGTTCGGCGACACCCTTCTCGTTCGCCGCGATCTGCGCCTTGAGGTCGGCGACATTCTGATCCGGATTGCGCGCCGGATAGGGATGATCGGTGAGGACACGCCGCAGCGCGTCCTCTTGGAAGGCGCCCCGGTCGACAAGCTTCAAATTGTCGATCAGCACGCCCTCTTCGTCAACCTTGGTGGCGCGCGGGGTCATCGAGCCCGGCGCGATGCCGCCGATATCGGCATGGTGGCCGCGCGAGGCGACATAAAACAGGATCGACGTCTGCGCATCGTCAAAGACCGGCGTCACCACGGTGATGTCCGGCAGATGGGTGCCGCCATTATAGGGGGCGTTGAGGGCAAAGACGTCGCCGGGGCGGATCGCCCCCGCATTCTGAGCGATGATCGCTTCGACCGAGCGATCCATCGAACCAAGATGCACCGGCATATGCGGGGCGTTGGCGACCAGCGCCCCTTTGGCGTCGAACACCGCGCAGGAAAAATCGAGCCGTTCCTTGATGTTCACGGACGAGGCGGTGTTCTGCAGTGTCACGCCCATCTGCTCGGCGATCGACATGAACAGGTTGTTGAACACTTCAAGCAGCACCGGATCGGCGCCCTCGCCGTCGTGCCCGCTCGCCGTGCCAAGCGCCGCCAGCCGCGGCTTTTTTTCGATGCGGGTCAACAACACGTCGTCGCGCGGCGTCGCTTGCGCCGCCCAGCCGGGCTCGACGACGATGGTCTGGTTCGGCTCGACGATCAGCGCCGGGCCTGTCACCGCGGCGCCGGGACAAAAATTCTCCCGCCGAATGATCGTTGCCTCGCGCTCCGCCCCGCCGGTGAAGAAACGGCCGGTCGCGGCGCTGAGCGATGCCTCGCCGGTTTCGGCTGTTGCGGCCTCGTCCGCGCTCTCCTTCGGCATCTCGCTGGTTTCCACCGACACCGTCTCCACGGTGATCGAACGCCCCGGATAGACGAAGCCGAACTGCGCCTTGTGGGCGGCCTCAAAGCCCTGGCGCGCCGCTGCGAGATCGCCGTCATAGACGACCGGCAAGGTGGTGTCGGTGCCGTCGTAGCGCAGCTGCAAAAGCACGTCGGTGTGGTGCCCGCCGGGGGCAACGCCCTGGGCCTCGACATCGGCGGCCGTCTCCGCCTTCAACCGGTCGGCCAGGGCCGCGATTGCGGCAATCGAACTCTCTGCAAGCTCGGCGACGAGGGCCTGCGAGCGGCTGGCAAACAGCGATGACAGGCCGATGCCATAGGCCGACAAGAGGCCCGACATCGGATGGACGAGGACGCTTTCCATCGCCAAGGCGTCGGCGACGAGACAGGCGTGCTGGCCGCCGGCGCCGCCGAAGGAATTGAGCAGATATTGGGAGACGTCGTAGCCGCGTTGGACCGAGATCTTCTTGACCGCATTCGCCATGTTCTCGACGGCGATGGTCAAGAACCCTTCGGCGATCGCTTCGGGCGAACGCCCGTCGCCGAGCGAGCGGGCGAGATCCTGAAACTTCTCGCGCACCACCTGAGCGTCGAGCGGTTGATCCTGGTTCGGCCCGAAGACCGCCGGAAACAGCTCCGGCTTCAGCTTGCCGAGCATCACATTGGCGTCGGTCACGGTGAGCGGGCCGCCTTTGCCGTAGGCTGCAGGGCCCGGATGGGCGCCGGCCGAGGCCGGGCCGACCTGGAAGCGGCCCTGATCGACGGCCAGGATCGAACCGCCGCCCGCCGCGACCGTGTGGATGCGCAGCATAGGCGCGCGAATGCGCACGCCGGCGACCTCCGAATCGAGCGCCCGCTCATAGGCGCCGGCATAATGGGTGACGTCGGTCGAGGTGCCCCCCATGTCGAAGCCGATCACCCTGTCAAAACCGGCCGCCTTCGCACTCTCGGCCATCCCGACGACGCCGCCCGCCGGCCCGGACAGGATCGCGTCCTTGCCCTGGAACATCTCGGCCGCCGTCAGCCCGCCGGAGGACATCATGAATTGCAAGGAAGGCGCCGCCGCATCCCCGGTCTCGGCGCCGAGCGCCTTCGCCACCTTGTCGACATAGCGCCTGAGGATCGGCGTCAGATAAGCATCGACCACTGTCGTATCACCGCGCCCGACGAGCTTGACCAGCGGCGAGACCTCGTGACTGACCGAAATCTGCTGGAAGCCCGCCGCCTCGGCCAAACCCTTGGCGGCCTGTTCGTGCTCTGGAAAGCGCCAGGCATGCATGAAGACGATGGCGACCGCGTCAATGCCGTCGGCCTTTGCCGCCTGCAGTGCATGGCGCGTCGCCGCCTCATCGAGGTCGACCTCCACCGTGCCGTCGGCAAGCACCCGCTCCGGGATCTCGACCACCCGCTCATAGAGCTGCTCGGGGAGAATGATCTCCTTCGCAAAGATGTCCGGCCGGGCCTGATAGGCGATCTTCAACGCATCGTGAAAGCCGCGGGTGATCAAAAGCAGGGTCCGGTCGCCCTTGCGCTCCAACAGCGCGTTGGTCGCAACCGTGGTGCCCATGCGCACCGTGCCGATCCGCCCGGGCGGGATCGCGTCGCCAGCGGGAACGCCAAGGGTCTGCCGAATTCCCTCCAAAGCGGCATCATCATAGGCGCCGGGATTTTCCGACAGGAGCTTCTTGGGATGCAGCGAGCCGTCCGGCGCCTTGCCGATGATGTCGGTGAAGGTGCCGCCGCGATCGATGAAGAAATCCCAGCGCGCATGCTGATCCGCGACAGCGTTCGAGAGCGACTGATTGCCTGCCTGCATGATGGGCATCCTGCCTACTTGTTGAACATTTACTGATAAATTATCGACAGATTACCAGTGAATTTGACTATACGCAAATTCCGTGGAAGTCTTCTCGGATCGAACCTAAAATGGGAGATCGCCGTGAAGCACTTGCCCACCCTGTTCCTGACGGCCGCCGCCATGATCCTGCCGTCGATCGCCAGCGCCCAGACGGCCTGGGACATGCCGACGCCCTATCCGGAAGGGAACTTCCACGAAAAGAACATCGCGACCTTCGTCGAAGAGGTGAACAAGGACGCCGGCGATGCGGTAAAGATCACCGTTCATCCGAACCAGTCGCTGATCAAACACGCCGACATCAAGAACGCGGTGCGCGACGGCATCGTGCCGATCGGCGAACTCCTGGCCTCGCGGCTCTCGAACGAGGATCCGATCTTCGGGGTCGATTCCGTGCCGTTCCTAGCGACTAGCGACGATCAGGCCTGGAAGCTCTATCAGGCGCAAAAGCCGTTCATGGAAAAGGCGCTGAAGCGGCAGGGGCTGAAGCTGTTGTTCTCGGTGGCCTGGCCACCCCAGGGGCTCTACACCAAGGAGCCGGTGACCAAGATGTCCGAGCTCGAAGGCAAGAGCTTCCGCGCCTACAACAAGTTCACCGAGGAGCTTGCCAAAGACGCCGGGATGATCCCGACCCAGGTCGAGCAGGCCGACGTTCCGACGGCCTTTTCCACCGGCCGTGTCGCCGTAATGATGACCTCACCTTCGACCGGGGTCGACACCAAGGCGTGGGACTATCTCTCCCACTACTATCTTTTGAATGCCTGGCGGCCGCGCAACATCGTGGTGGTCAACGAACAGGCCTTCGAATCCCTGCCGAAAACGGCGCAGGAGGTCATTCTCAAGGCTTCGGCGGAAGCCGAAAAGCGCGGCTGGAAGGCCTCCGAGGAGGAGACCAAGCGCACCACCGCCCTGCTTGAGAAGAATGGCATCAAGGTCGAACAGCCCTCCGCCGATCTGAAGGCGAGCTTCGAAAAGATCGGCCAGACGATGACCGAAGCCTGGAAAAAGAGCGCCGGCAGCGACGGCGAAGCGCTTTTGAAGGCCTATGACGGCGGCAAGTAATCGGCCGCCGAAGCAATCCCGGCCCGCGCGCTTGCCCTGGATAGACGCGCGGGCCTGACCTCGGACGACGCCGGAGCAACTGGCAGGCGCCGAACCGCCCGCCTTCACCGGACCCGATACGGGTTTAACCACAGCCAGCACAGCGAGGTTTGATGCGACGCGCTCTCGAAACGCTTTATCGCACCGCGGGATGGCTGGCGGCGCTTTGCCTCGTCGCCATCCTGGTTCTCGTTTCCCTGCAGATCGGCGCGCGGCTGCTCGATTGGGCGCTGACCGTTGCCGGGGCGCAGGCGACGGGCTTTTCCGTGCCGGGTCTAGCGCAGATCGGCGGCTTCCTGCTGGGCGCCTCGACCTTCCTTGCTCTTGCCGACACGCTGGCGAAAAACGTCCACATCCGGGTCGATCTCGCCACCCAGCGCCTGCCGGCCCGGCTCCGCCAGATCGTTGATGGGCTCGTCGCCCTGCTCGGCGCCGCGCTGTCGGGCTTTGCCACCTATGCGCTCGCCGCATTCGCGATGAAGAGCTTCGCTTATGGCGACGTCTCCTACGGCCTGGTCGCCACGCCGCTCGTCATCCCACAAGGCTGTCTCGCCTTCGGCCTCCTCGTTTTCACCATCGCGCTTATCGACGAGGCCGTCCTCGCCTTCCAGGGCGAAGACCGCATCCAGGGTAGCGGGGAGAGCATCTGATGGACATGTTCACCCTCTCGATCCTGCTCGTCGTCGTTCTCTTCGGCGCCCTCGCGCTCGGCCTCTGGGTGGCCCTCGCCCTGACGCTGACCGCACTGGCTGCCCTGTTGACCCGGCCGGTGCTGCCGGACGCGCAGATCCTCGCCACCTCGTTCTGGTCGGCCTCGACCTCCTGGGATCTGACGGCCCTGCCGATGTTCATCTGGATGGGCGAGATCCTGTTTCGCTCTCGCCTGTCCGACGATCTCTTCGCCGGTCTCGCCCCCTTGATGCGCCGCCTGCCCGGCCGCCTCGTCCACGTCAACATCGTCGGCTGCGCGATCTTCGCGGCGATCTCCGGCTCCTCGGCCGCCACCACCCAGACCATCGGCAAGATTTCGCTGCCGGAGCTGAAGGCCCGCGGCTACGACGAAACCATCGCCATCGGCTCGCTCGCCGGCTCGGGCACGCTGGGCCTGTTGATCCCGCCTTCGATTATCCTGATCGTCTATGGTGCGGCCGTCGAACAGTCGATCTCGCGGCTGTTCATCGCCGGCGTCCTGCCCGGCATCGTCTTGGCCTTGCTGTTCATGGGCTATGTCGCCCTCGTCTCGACGCTCAAACCGGAGCTGATGCCGCAGGACGCCGACGTCATCGTTGAGGAAAGCCGCCTAGCCTCGCTGCTCCGGATCGCCCCGGCGGTGCTGCTCATTCTCGGCGTCATCGGCTCGATCTATGGCGGCATCGCCTCGCCGACCGAGGCCGCCGTCATCGGCGTCGTCCTGGCGCTGATCATCGCCCGGGCGCAGGGCGGCCTGTCCTTCGCCGCCTTAAAGGACGGCCTCATCGCCGCGACCCGGGTCTCGGCGATGATCACCTTCATCCTCGCCGGCGCCGCCTTGGTGACGACCGCCATGGGCTTCACCGGCCTGCCGCGCGAGCTGGCGAGCTGGATCGGCTCGCTCGGCCTGTCACCCTATGCCCTCCTCGTTGCCTTGACGATTTTCTTCATGGTGCTCGGCTGCTTCCTCGACGGGATCTCGATGGTCGTCCTGACCACCTCGGTGATCATGCCGCTGGTGCAGCAGGCGGGCTTCGACCTCGTCTGGTTCGGCATCTATCTCGTCATCGTCGTCGAAATGGCGCAGATCACCCCGCCCGTCGGCTTCAACCTCTTCGTCATTCAGGGGTTGACCGGCCAGAACATCTTCAAGATCGCCGGGGCGACGGCGCCGTTCTTCGCCATTCTGGCGCTGATGGTGCTGCTGCTTGCGCTCTTCCCTGATCTCGCGCTGTTCCTGCCGCGCACCATGTTTGCCGGGAGCTAACGATGGCAGCGACAACCTCTGAGGCCGGCCAGTCCATCGGCCCGATCGTCTCCTCCTCGCATCTGGCCGATGGCGCGGTGCCTGCCCTGTCCGAGGTTGAGTTCGGCATGATCCTCTCCGGCCACGCCTTCGAACGCTGGATGGTGCGCTGCATGACGGCGGCCGGCGAACCCGGTCTGACGGCGACCGAAATTCTGGTGCTGCACGCCGTTACCCATCGCGGCAAGCCCAAGCGCCTGGCCGATATCTGCCTGGTGCTCGGCATCGAGGACACCCATCTCGTCACCTACGCCATCAAGAAGCTCGAGGCCAAAGCCCTGGTGATGCGCGAGAAGACCGGCAAGGAGCGTCTCGTCCAAGTGAGCCCGTCCGGCAAGCGGGCCTGCCAACGTTATCGCGACCTGCGCGAAAAGATCCTCATCGAGGGCATTGCCGAGCTTGGCCTGTCGGCGGAGCGCATGTCGGACATCGCCCATCTGTTGCGCCTGCTCTCCGGCCACTACGACCAGGCGGCGCGAACGGCGGCAAGTCTGTAAGCTCGCAGCGCCTGGCGAAGAAAGGTATTGTGATTTGCGAGACAGCCCCGGCAGGGACGACCCCTTTCTGCTGTTCCAATCTTTGGCGGCGATCGCGGCGTCGATTGAGACGCGCTAACACACCACGCGTCCGAGCGGACGTGCTTCATCGACGATATGAAGCGCACCGTCGCCAGTCGAAGGAAGGCGGGAATGTGCAATCTTTATTCGGTCACGACCGGCCAGCAGGCGATCCGCGATTTCACCGATGCGGCGCGCGATACCACCGGCAACCTGCCGCCGCTGCCGGGCATCTTTCCCGATACCGAGGCGCCGGTGGTGCGAACCGTCGAGGGGGCGCGCGAGCTGACGATGATGCGCTGGGGCATGCCCTCGCCGGCCTTCGTGACCGCGGCGCGCAAGGCCGATTCCGGCGTCACCAACATCCGCAACATCCAGAGCGCCCATTGGCGCCCGTTTCTGTCGACCGCCCATCGCTGCGTCGTGCCCTTCACCAGCTTTTGCGAATATGCCGACCGCGGCGATCAGAAGCATCCGGTGTGGTTCGCCTTGTCCGAGAACCGTCCGCTTGCCGTCTTCGCCGGCCTGTGGACCCAGTGGACCGGCGTGCGCAAGGTCAAGGAGGGGCCGGTGACGGTGAACCTCTTCGGCTTTCTCACCTGCGCGCCGAATGCCGAGGTCGGCCGCGTGCACCCCAAGGCGATGCCGGTGATCCTCACCGAACCCGCCGAGATCGATCGCTGGCTCGATGGACCTTGGGAAGACGCCGCGCGCCTGCAACGCCCATTGCCCGACGGCACGCTGACGATCGTCGCAGAAGGTGCGCGACAAGCGAGCGGCGAATTGGCGCAGGGACCGGCTCAACTGACACTTTTCTGATGGCCGGACGGCGGCTGACCCCTTCAAAATATCGCGGCCGATTGAACTCGCCGGGTCATCCTCGACATGATATTCACTTTTTGTTCTATGGCATCGGCGCGAAAATCGGAATCGATTTTCGGCAAGCGCGATGCATCGATTGAAAGAGTGAGAGCGTCCTGTCTGCGTCCGATCGGACGCAGGGTCTCTAATCGGGAGGAATTCGCATGTTGGGCCGTTACAAGCTTTATTTCAAACCACAAACCCGCGCCTTTGTGGCCCGGTGGATGCTGGAAGAGGTGCAGGCCGACTACGAACTGGCGGCCATCGATTTAGAGGCGGGCGAGAACCGCGCGCCGGCGTTTCTCGCCATCAATCCGATGGGCAAAGTGCCGACGCTGATCTTGCCCGACGGCACGGTCATGACCGAAAGCGCGGCGATTCTCGCCCATCTCGCCGACTGCTTTCCCGAGGCGTCCCTGGCGCCTGAGATCGGGACGAGCGCGCGGGCCATTTATTATCGCTGGCTCTTCTTCGCTCCCTCATGTCTCGAACCCGCGACGGTCGACGTGATGATGCGCAAGGATTCTGAGCCTTTGCCGAAGCATGCCGTCGGTTGGGGCAGCTACGACGATGTCGTCGATACGGTCGAGGGCCAGCTCGACAGGGCTGCCTACGTCACCGGCGAGACCTTTACGGCCGCAGACCTCGCCGTCGGGGCGGCGCTTTGGTGGATGACGCAATTCGGCGCCCCGCGGATGGCGCAAAGTCAGGCCATTCAGAGCTTCATCGGACGCGTGACGGCACGGGACGCCTTCAAGCGCGCCCAGGCGGCGGTCTGAATGTCATCCGATCGGCCAGGCGGCCAAGCTCGGTGAGCGCGGCCGATCGCCCATAACCGGGGGCTCGGCTGCTCCAACTCGGCCTGATTGTCTTCGTGACGCATCACGCGTTGACAGGATAGGTCGCGAAGCGCATCGAAGCCGGACAGCCCATCAAGCATCGGAATTTGGCGATGAGCGACACCCTCATCCGATCGATCGATCAGCTCGAAGCGCTTTATGGTGAGCCTCTCGCCCCGTCGCTCGCCAAGGTCGCCGATCACCTGACACCCCATTACCGCGCCCTCGTCGAGGCCTCACCCTTCGTGCTGGTCGCCAGCGTCGGCCCCGAAGGGCTCGACTGTTCGCCCCGAGGCGATCCGGCCGGTTTCGTCGCCATCGATGATGAGGCAACGCTGCTCCTGCCCGACCGGCTGGGCAACAACCGCGCCGATACGCTGAAAAACATCGTGCGCGATCCGCGTGTCGCCCTGCTCTTCCTGATTCCCGGCATCGGCGAGACCTTGCGGGTCAACGGCCGGGCCGAGATCGACATCGCATCGGCGCTGCTGGAGCGTTTCGCAATCAACGGCAAGCGGCCGCGCAGCGTCATCCGGATTCGTATCGAGACGGTCTATTTCCAGTGCCAGAAGGCGCTGGTGCGCTCGCGCCTGTGGGATGCGAGCCGCCACGTCGACCGCAAATCACTGCCGAGCGCCGGCGACATGCTGGCCGAGCGCATGGCAGGCTTCGACGGCGCGAGCTACGACGCCCATTATCCCGAGCGGCTCAAGCAGACGATTTATTGAGCCGGGCTGGCCGGCTCCGCGGGCGATCCACTCAGGCGTCCCGCTTCAGGCCCTTGGCCGCCAGCTCGTCCAGATAGCCCTGCCAGCGCGCCTCCGCCTCACGGCCGAGTTCGGACAGATAGGTCCAGGAATACAGCCCGCTGTCATGGCCATCGGAGAACACGATCCTGACGGCATAATGGCCGATCGGCTGAAGGTCGGCGATCGTCACGGCCCTCTTGCCGGACACGGTCTTGCGGTCGGCCTCCGAATGGCCCCGCACCTCCGCCGACGGCGACAGGACGCGCAACATCTCGGCGGAGAATTCGTCCCGCGCCCCGTCCACCCAGGTGACGGACAGACGAGCGCGATCTTTAGCCACACGCAGCTCGCTCGGCGCTTCGATTTTCGTGCTCATCGCCTCCATCGCCCCTTTTCCCGGCGCACGGCCGAAACGTCGATATACCATTTTCCAATGACTTGATCGAAGCTGGCCGCTTGACCCTATCCTTGCGCAATTCCACATTCGCAACCAGCATTGCAAGCCGACGATCCGCTGGAAGGACGCATTTTCGAGTATGGCGATTGCCCGTGACGTGTTGGACCGCCCGGGAGCGACGCGCGCTCCGACGACCGAGATGATCGATCCGTTCGGCCGGGCAGTCACCTATCTGAGGGTGTCGGTCACCGATCGCTGCGACTTCCGATGCGTCTACTGTATGGCGGAAAACATGACCTTCCTGCCAAGGCAGGATCTTCTGACCCTCGAAGAGCTTGACCGGCTGTGCACCGCCTTTGTCGAAAAGGGTGTGCGCAAGCTGCGGCTGACCGGTGGCGAGCCGCTGGTCCGGCGCAACATCATGCATCTGATCCACGCTTTGTCGCGCCATCTGCGAAGCGGCGCCATCGACGAGTTGACGCTGACCACCAACGGCTCCCAGCTGGCGCGCTTTGCGGATGAACTCGGCGATTGCGGCGTCGAGCGGATCAATGTGTCCCTCGACACGATGGATCCCGACAAGTTCAAGGCGATCACCCGCTGGGGCGATTTTGCCAAGGTGATGGCCGGCATTCGGGCCGCCCAGGCGGCCGGCATCCGAATCAAGCTCAACGCCGTCGCGCTGAAAGGTTTCAATGATACCGAAATCCCGGCGATGGTTGAATGGGCCCATGGCGAGGGCATGGATCTCACCTTGATCGAGACCATGCCGCTCGGCGAGATCGAAGGCGACCGCACCGACCAGTATCTGCCGTTGTCAGAGGTTCGCGCCAATCTGGCGGAACGCTTCACCCTGACCGACATCCCTGACAAGACCGGCGGCCCGGCCCGCTATGTCGCGGTCGAGGAGACCGGCGGCAAGCTCGGTTTCATCACGCCGCTCACCCATAATTTCTGCGAAAGCTGCAACCGCGTTCGTCTGACCTGCACCGGCACGCTTTACATGTGCCTCGGTCAGGAGGATGCCGCCGACCTTCGGACGCCGCTGAGGGCCAGCGAGAGCAATGCATTGCTGTCGAATGCCATCGACGAGGCGATCGGCCGCAAACCGAAGGGACATGATTTCATCATCGACCGGGCGACGCGCAAACCCGCGCTGTCCCGGCATATGAGCGTGACCGGGGGATAGACATGTCGCACGCTCGACGCGCGCGTCCTCTGATTGAGTCTCCGCACCGTGCTTTTCGAAAATCGGTTGCGACGTGCGGACCGATGCTGGAGACAGCGGGCAGCGACCTTGCCACGACGAGGCTGTGTGGCCCGTCCGGCGCCGGACGCGCCGGACGCGCCGGCTGCCAAGGCCTGCCCTGCGCACGGCTTGGTCCTTATGCCGTTCGGGCCGGACGCCAGGGATGGATCTCAGCCCGGGGATCCGCCTTGTCCTCGCGGCCTTCGCCGTCCTTCGACCGATGACCCGCTCGCGACAGAGCCTCGATGAGATCGCGGATTTCATCCCAGTCGCGCCCGCGGCTCGGCACCGGAGAAAGGAGGGGTAAGGCTTTCGCCAACTCGGGATCGGTATCGGATCGCGGCGCCTCGGTGGAGACCGGCGCGGCGAGTTTCGGCAGCGAGGCGCGCAACGCCAAGGAAAGCCGATCGGCATGCGGATCGAGATCACCTGCCGCTCCGGGCAAGGCGCGCCGACGGGTCTCCTCGGCCGCGATCAGCGCGTCGAGCGCGCGGCTCATGCCGGAGACCATCGCCGGACCGCCGCCGACGACCACGGTTGAATCGCCGGACCCATCGTCTTCTCGGGAGGACGAAGACGGGGCGCGGTCGGCCGAAGCGGCGTCGGCCCAGCCCCTATCCGCGTCATCCTCCGATCGGCCGCGCGGCGGCTTTCGGCGTGAACGCTGATCGTCGTCGATCACGGGTCTTCGCCGGCTGTCGGAGTACCCCCCCAACAAGGCCGTCATAGCAGAAAAGTTGAACCCCATCTCCATCACCTCCAAAACCGGGGCTGAATGAAGATGATGGCGCAGAGAATCTGCGATTCTCTTTGCGGAAGACCTTGTATTTGATGAAATATGATTCAAAGTCGCCCCCCCCCGGCGAGCGACAGTCCAACCAACGACCAGCGTTTATTCTTCGAGCGACGGTCCGCTCGCGAGGAATGGCACCCCTTGACTCGCAACGCCTTGCCTCGGCGCGCCCTGCCGACATCGTCGTTCCAAACGACCTGCGGCATCGCCATCGCCCATCAATTGGAGCGCCCTACGTCCGATCGGACGCAGAGAGGTCGCTCTCACCCTTGGAATCGACGCATCGTGCTTTGCCGAAAATCGATTCCGATTTTCGGGCCGGTGCTGTAAAGATTCCATCCATGACACGATCCGAGGATGGACTTGCCGCACCCGAAGGGCTCGCCGCGCTCATCGTCGCCTTGTCGGCCCCACGCGTTGTCCGTCCGGCATGACGCCCGCCGGACTGATCCTGGCCGGTGGACATGGCAGCCGCATGGGCGGCGCGGTTCCCAAGCCGCTCACCCTGCTGGCAGGCCGGCCGCTGATTGGCCACATCGTCGACCGGCTGGGCGACACGGTGAAACCGCTCTTGATCGCCGCGCCGACCGGCCAAGGGTTCGAGCGTTTCGCGCGACCGCTCGCGCCCGATCTGCGGCCCGGCCTGCCCGGCCCGCTCGCCGGGATCGAAGCCGGGCTCGCCGCGTTGACGACGCTGAAGGATGCGCCACGCCATTTGCTGGTGACACCCGGCGACGCGCCGTTTCTGCCCCGCGATCTCGCGTCGCAACTGACCGCCGCGCCCGACGATCAGCCGATCATCGCCCAGTTCGAAAACCGGCTGCAGCCGGCGACGGGCCTATGGCCGCTGGGCATTTTGCCGAAGCTGAGCGCTTGGCTTGATGCCGACCAGCCGCTGGCGATCCTCGCCTTTCTTGACTCGGCCGGCTTTGTCAGCGTCTCGATCGGACCACAGGACGATGCGCCGGACGGCGATCCGTTCTTCAACGTCAATACGCCCGACGATCTCGCCACGGCCCAGAAGTTCATCGGCGGAACAGCCGCCAAGGGACTTTAACATATCGCGAAATCAGCCTGATCAACCACATGTGGCGCTTGATTTCACGGTTGCGTTTCGCGTCTAAAAAGTGGCAGCATGCTATCGAGAAAAGCCTGCCCATTTGCGTGGCAGATTCCCTGTTGTGCATTGAAGGCAAAGGATAAAATACCCGGTTCCCGACGAAAAGAGGTCTCCATGCGTCTCGTCCATACTATCGCTCTTGCGGCCGCCGTCTCGGCAATACTGGCCGGTTCAGCCGTGGCTCAGGAAAGCGACGCCGGCAAGGACTGGTCGACGGTCAAAATCGGCACGGAAGGCGCCTATCCTCCGTTCAACTTTCTCGACGCCGGCGGCAATCTGAAAGGCTTTGACGTCGATATCGCCCAGGCGCTATGCGACCACATGAAGGTCAAATGCACCTTTGTCACCCAGGATTGGGACGGGATGATCCCGGCGCTCAAAAACAGCAATTTCGACGCGATCGCCGCGTCCATGTCGATCACCCCGGAGCGCGAGAAGCAGATCACCTTCTCCAACAAATACTATCAGACCCCGCCGGCCATCGCCGTGCCGAAGGACTCCGACATCAAGGAAGCCACCGATACGGCGCTGAAGGGCAAAACGATTGGCGCCCAGGTTTCCACCACCCATGCCCAGGCGGCTCAGGCCCTGTTTCCCGACGCCGACATCAAGCAGTATCCGACCGCCGAGGAATACAAGCTCGACATCGAGAACGGCCGTCTCGACGCGGTGATGGACGACGTGGTCGTGTTGACCGAATGGGTGAAAAGCAAAGAGGGCGCCTGCTGCAAGATCCTTGGCACCCTGCCGGCCGATCCGAAGATCTACGGCAAAGGCGTCGGCATCGGCCTGCGTCAGGGCGACGACAAGCTGAAGGCCATGTTCAACAAGGCGATCGTCGCGATCCGCCAGGACGGCACCTATAAGAAAATCCAAGACAAATATTTCGACTTCGACGTCTATGGCGCAGAGCCGACCGCGCAATGACCGATAACCCGAGCTGAGGGATGAGAAGGCCGCCGGTGCGATCGCCGGCGGCTTTTTTGCGCTTGTCTCGGCCCGTCGATAGAGGGAAAGCCTCCGTCTCACGCATGGACAACGGCGAACAGATCGCATGAACGACTATTTCACCCTTCTGGGTTTCGGGCCGACCGGCTGGGGCGACGATCTGGCCAGAGGCGCCGTCGTCACCGTCTCGCTGTCGCTGGCCACTTTGCCGATCGGCCTTTGCCTTGGCTTCCTTCTCTCCTTGGCCAAGCAGTCTGAAGACATGCTGCTCAAGCTGTCGGCCGACATTTTCACCACGATCTTTCGCGGCCTGCCGGAACTGTTGACGCTGTTCCTGGTCTATTTCGGCGTCAACGCGGCGCTGCGATCGTTCTCCGAGGCGACCGGCCTGCCGGACCTTGCGTTGTCGAGTTTCGTCTCCGGCATGACGGCGCTCGGCGTCGTCTTCTCGGCCTTTGCCAGCGAGGTGTTTCTCTCGGCCTTTCGCGGCATTCCACACGGCCAAAGCGAGGCCGGCCTCGCGCTCGGCCTTGGCCGGGCCAAGGTGATGCTTCTCGTCATCCTGCCGCAGTTGATCAAGATCGCCCTGCCAGGTCTCGCCAATTTGTGGATGAGCCTTTTGAAAGACACGGCCCTCGTATCGGTGATTGGCCTGGCGGATATTCTACGCCAGGCCAGCATCGCTGCCCGAGTGTCGCGCGAGCCGTTCCTGTTCTTCGGCTCGGCGATCGTCCTCTATCTCGTGCTGACGATCCTCTCCTCGATCGCACTTGGCGGTATCGATCGCTGGACCAAGCGTGGGGAGGCCGCCCAGTGAGCGGCAACCATCCATTCATCGCCGCCCCCATTGCGCCGCGCCAACCCCTGAAGATCGCCGGGTTGATCGCCATCGGCGTGTGGATCGCGGCGGCGATCGCCTTCGCCGTCTATTTTACCCATGTCTTCGACGCCACGCTGATTGAGCGTTTCGGCTGGTCCTATCTCTCCGGCCTTTGGGTCACCGTTTCGCTGGTGACGGTCTCCTTCCTCTGCGGCGCAATCGTCTCGCTGCCGGTGGCGCTCGGGCGGATGGCCACCAACAAGCTGGCGCGCGGGCTCGCCTTTGCCTTCGTCTATTTCTTCCGCGGCACCCCGCTGATCGCCCAAATCTTCCTGGTCTATTACGGCTTTGGCGAGTTTCGCGGCTTCTTCGAGAGCATCGGCCTCTGGTGGTTCTTCCGCGAGGCCTGGTATTGTGGCCTGTTCTCCCTGGCACTGAACACCGCGGCCTATCAGGCCGAAATCTTGCGCGGCGCGATCGAGAGCGTACCGAAAGGCCAATGGGAGGGCGGCCGCTCGCTGGGGCTTTCCCGCACCGTGATCTTCTTCAAGATCGTCATTCCGCAGGCAATGGTGGTGGCCCTTCGCCCCTATGCCAACGAGATCATTCTGATGATCAAGGCCTCAGCGATCGTTGCGATCATCACCGTCTACGACCTGTTTGGCGAAACCCGGCAGGCCTATTCCCGCACCTACGACTTCCAGACCTATGTCTGGGCGGCGCTGCTTTATCTCGCCTTGGTCGAAGCTCTTAGACATCTCACCAATTTCGCCGAGCGGCGGCTCACCCGCCATCTGCGCCGCTGACGGGCGGCGGCCTGATCGCTCGGGCCGTTGCATCATGCATCAGCCATGAGGAATGAATCGTTCCGAGTGATCGAACCCGCTGGTCATGAGTCTTGTCGCGCAAAAATGCGCATCTCGCGTAGATGACGAACACAATTCGGGGGAATTGCGCGCGAGAAAGTTGGGCCATTCGGCGGCAATTGCACAAATTCAGGCAAGAATGCGGCGCAAAATTCACGATTTCGAAAACAACTACGGGAACTATCACAACGCAACAATCAGTTTTAGAGATGATCACCATGCGCCTTGCTTCTCTCTCGATCCGTGCCAAATTTGCGCTCGTCGTCGTCGGTGCGGCGCTCATCGCCGGTACGGCCGTTGGGCTTTTGAGTTATCGCATCGGCAAGGCCGGTCTCGAAGAGGCAAGCGAAGCGCGTCTCGATATGATCGCCCGCTCGCGAACCGAAGCCCTTCAGGCATATCTCACCCGCGCCGAGCAGGGACTGGCGGAAATCGCCCAGAACAATACGATCGGCGACTCCATGGACAGTATGGACACGGTGCTGAGCGCCGAGCGCGACAAGATTGAGCAATTCTTCCAGGATCCGTCCAAATCGCGAGAACAGCGCATCGCCTATGATGGCGACGGCTCGAAACTGATTTACGCTCTCAAATACAACCGCTTCCACGCCTCGCTGGTCAGCGCGCTGAAAAACGCGCACGTCTCCGACATCTACATCATCGACAAGAACGGCACCGTCGTCTTCAGCGCCACCAAAGGGCCGGAGCTGCTCAAGAACGTCGCCACCATCGAAGACGGCGTCCTTGCAAATGTGGTGAAGCGTTCGAAGGAAGCCGGCGAAAGCGTGGTGACAACCGGCCTGATGAATTACCAGAGCGAGACGAGCCAGCGCTCGGCCTTCATCGCCCGTCCGCTCGACTATAACGGCTGGGGCAAGACCGAACGCCGCGGCACGGTAATCATCCGCATCGGTCTTAACCAGCTGAATAGGGTGATCGCACCAAACGACACCGGCCACGACATCAACTTCAGCCTTCTGATCTCCAGCGACGGCGCGCTGCAGGCCGGTCGCGGGGAAAGCGATATCAAACAGTTGCCCGCGCAGCTCGTTGACGCCAGCGACGCCGACACCGCCGGCTCCGGTTTCGCCCCCCTCGGCGGCAAACAGGTCTTCTTCGTCTGGCAGCCGCTCGACTTCCTGCATACCCCGATGATCCTGGCGATCGGCGAGAATGAGGACGTTATGCTGGCGCCCGCCAAGAAGCTGGCCAACTCGGCGCTGCTGACGACGCTCGGCATCGTGCTCGTCATGGCGCTTGTCGGTCTGATCGCTTCGACCCGCCTCACCCGCCCGCTGGTCAGCCTGGCCGATCGGATGAACCGGCTGACGGCGGGCGACAAGGCCATCGAGATCGAGGGGGCCGAGCGCAAAGACGAGATCGGCGCCATGGCACGAGCGCTGGAATCCTTCAAGCGCAACGCCATCGAGAAGGACGAGATCGAGGCGCAGACCCTCGCCAAGGATCAGGCGATTGCCGAGGAGCGCGGGCAGGTGACCGCCGAGCGCGAACGCCATGCGGCGGAGATTCAGTCCGCCGTGTCGGTGCTGGCCGATGGCATGAAGGCGCTGGCGGCGGGCCAGCTCGCCCTTCGCATCACCACGCCCTTCCCGGCCGCTCTCGATAATCTACGACTCGACTACAATCGCTCGCTTGAGCAGCTCTGCGACACGATCTACGCGATTCGCGAATCGGCCAGCGTCGTGCGAAACGGTTCGGCCGACCTGCGACACTCGTCGGAGGAGCTGGCGAAGCGCACCGAGCGCCAGGCTGCGACACTGGAAGAAACCGTCGCCTCGCTCGCCGAGACCGACGAATTCATCCACGTCTCGCTGACCTGCTGCGACGAAGCCGTGAAGACCACCGAGCGGACCGTCGACGACGCCAGCCGCTCCTCCGCCGTGGTGCATGAAGCGATCGCCGCCATGGAGCGTATCGAAGGCTCCTCCAAGGAGATCGAGACAATCATCGGCGTGATCGACGAGATCGCCTTCCAGACCAACCTTCTGGCGCTGAATGCCGGGGTCGAGGCGGCCCGGGCCGGTGAATCCGGCAAGGGCTTTGCCGTCGTCGCCCAGGAGGTGCGCGAACTTGCCCAGCGCTCGGCCGGCGCGGCCGCGCAGATCGGTAAGCTGATCAGGCGCTCCAGCGACGAAGTCAAAGGCGGGGTCGGCCTGGTGCGACGGACCGGCGAGGCGCTCGAACAGATCGAGAGCAACATCCAGTCGGTCAGCGCCAGCCTCACCACACTCTCCAGCACCTCTCGCGATCAGGCCCTCAGGCTCGGGGAGATCAGCACCGCGATGCGCGACCTCGACCAGGTCACCCAGCAGAACGCCGTCATGGTCGACCGGACAGCTGCCTCGAGCCAGGAACTCGCCGCCGAGGGCGATCGCCTTGGCGAGCGCGTCGACACCTTCGCCCTGCCCCGTCAGGGGGCAACGCCGATCGCCAACGCGGCCTGAGCCGAAACCAAGCCGCTCCAGCCGCCATTGCAGCGCCCCGTATCCTCCAGGATGCGCGGCGCTGTCATTTTTGGCGCCGTTTGCAGGTCGGAGCGGCATCAGTTTTCGCGGCAAGCCGATTGAAAACGCCGCGCGCGCCGATAATTTGCCGGGCAAAGCAAGGGAAGGACGGACAATGGCGAAGGTCGCATTCATCGGGCTCGGCGTGATGGGCTATCCCATGGCGGGTCACCTGAAAACCAAGGGCGACCACGACGTCACCGTGTTCAACCGCACCAGCCAGAAGGCCAAGAGCTGGGCGGAGAAATATGGCGGCGGCCATGCCCCCACCCCGCGTCAAGCCGCTGAAGGCGCTGATTTCGTCTTCCTCTGCGTCGGCAACGACGACGACGTGCGCTCGGTGGTCTATGGCGACGACGGCGTCTTTTCCGGCATGAAGAAGGGCGCCACCCTCATCGACAACACCACGGCGTCGGCGGAACTCGCCCGCGAACTCGCCGAAGCTGCCGAAAACGAGGGCTTGAAGTTCATCGACGCGCCCGTCTCCGGTGGCCAGGCCGGGGCCGAAAACGGTGTCTTGACCGTCATGTGCGGCGGCGGCGAGGCCGATTTCGACACCGCCAAGCCAGTGATCGAATGCTATGCTAAAATGGTCGGGCTGATGGGCCCCGCCGGCTCCGGCCAGCTCACCAAGATGATGAACCAGATCTGCATCGCCGGGCTCGTCCAGGGGCTGTCGGAATCGATCGCCTTCGGCCAGAAGGCCGGTCTCGACATCGAAAAGGTCGTCTCGGTGATCTCCAAGGGCGCCGCCGGATCCTGGCAGATGGAAAACCGCCACAAGGCCATGGACGAGGGCCATTACGACCACGGCTTTGCGGTGGAATGGATGCGCAAGGACCTCGGCATCTGCCTAGCCGAAGCCAAGCGCAACGGCGCACGGCTGCCGGTGACCGCGCTCGTCGATCAGTTTTATGCCGAGGTCGAAGCGATGGGCGGCAAGCGCTGGGACACCTCCAGCCTGCTGGCGCTGCTCAATCGCAGTTGAGGCCGGCTCCGCGGCGATCCCGATTGCGGCGACGTCAAGCGCGGAGGCCCTCGATGATCGACACCCCGGCGGTACGCTGTCGGCCGCTCAGTCGCCGCGCGGTTCCTTGTCGAGCACCATGTAATCGAGCGGCAGCTCGGTGGTGTATTTGATCTGCTCCATCGCGAAGGACGACGACACATCACGGATCTCGATCTTGGCGATCATCCGCTTGTAGAAGGCGTCATAAGCAGCGATGTCGGGCACGACGACCCGCAGCAGATAGTCGACGTCGCCGCTCATCCGGTAGAACTCGATCACCTCCGGAAATTCGCCGATCACCTCGGAAAACCGCTTCAGCCATTCGGTCGAATGGGAATTGGTGCGGATCGCGACGAAGACCGTGACCCGGGCATTCACCCGCTCCGGATTGAGGATCGCCACCCGGCGCCGGATGACGCCCTCTTCCTCCAGCCGCTGGATACGCCGCCAGCACGGCGTCGTCGACAGGCCGACACGCTTGGCGATGTCGGCGACGGCGAGCGTCGCGTCCTCCTGGAGAAGCCGCAGGATCTTTTTGTCGAGCCGGTCCATCTCTCGCCCCTTTCGAGCGATGCATATTCAAGTCAGGGATTACAGAAGAAGGAGCGGCAAGGGTAGAGCGAGTCTGGCAGCGATAACGCCGCTCAGACCCGGCGCTCGACCATCATCTTCTTGATCTCGGCGATCGCCTTGGCCGGGTTCAGCCCCTTGGGACAGGCCTGGGTGCAGTTCATGATGGTGTGGCAACGATAGAGCTTGAACGGATCTTCGAGCGCGTCGAGCCGATCACCGATCGCCTCGTCGCGCGAATCGATCAGCCAGCGATAGGCCTGCAGCAGCACGGCCGGGCCGAGATAGCGCTCGCCGTTCCACCAATAGGACGGGCACGAGGTCTGACAGCAGAAGCACAGAATGCATTCGTAGAGGCCGTCGAGCTTCTCGCGGTCGTCGTGGCTTTGGCGCCACTCCTTCTCCGGCTGCGGCGATTCGGTCTTCAGCCAGGGCTCGATCGAGCGCAGCTGCGCATAAGGCACGGTCAGATCCGGGATCAGATCCTTGATCACCGGCATATGCGGCAATGGATAGATGGAGATCTCATCCTCGATCTCGTCCATGCCCTTGGTGCAGGCGAGCGTATTCGAGCCGTCGATATTCATCGCGCAGGAGCCGCAAATTCCCTCGCGGCAGGAGCGACGCAGCGACAGCGTCGAATCGACCTTGTTCTTGATCCACAACAGCGCGTCGAGCACCATCGGCCCGCAATCGGCGGTGTCGACATAATAGGTGTCGATCCGGGGATTCTTGCCGTCGTCCGGCGACCAGCGATAGATCCGGAACTCGCGAACCTCTTTGGCGCCCTCCGGTTTGCCCCAGACTTTGCCTTTGGTGATCCGTGAGTTCTTCGGAAGCGCGAGTTCGACCATGCCCTATCCACCCGGTACCTGTTTGGAATCGTTCGCACCATAGTGTTTGCGATGCAAAACGGAAGGCCTGTTTTCACCCGCCAACGACTTCTAATCGGTTGAAGCCCGGCGAAAAAATTTGCCGGACCATCCGGCGCCGGCAAAACCAGCTGACATGCCGCAGATCGCCCGCCGGAAAACGCCGCTCCCCTGAGCGCCCGCACGTCGAATCGCACCCGCGTCGAACGGAACGGTCACGATCGGCGTTCTTGATCCGGGCGATCGTCCATGAGCACCAAGAGACGGCCGTGCGAAGCCCCGAGGCGCATGATCTGCGAACCACGACCGGCCTCAGGCCCTGTCGAGCATTCACGGACCTGCGATCCAGCGTCATCGGATCGCACGCGGCCGTCACTGGCTGCCTTCGCCGGCCCCCGATTGCGGCTTGGCGGGCGCGGCCGGCGGCATTGCCGATGGTGCGGCGGGCTTGCTTTCCCCTGGAATATCGCTCCCCGCACTCTTCGGATCGGCCTTGCAGCTGGCGGAGGCGGCATTAAGGAAAGCAAAGATCGCCTTCTGATCGTCCTTGTGGACCTTGCCCTTCTTGATCAGCTGATCGGCGGTCGGCGGAGCGACCACGCTGGCGATCAGATAATCGCGCTGGGGTGGGGTCAGCTTGGTCATCGCCTCCTTGCCGAGGCAGGCGCAGGCGGCCGGCGACATGTCGCGAATCTGAATGCCGCAGAGATCGGCAATCATCCGGATCTGATTCTCCGCCGTCAGATGCGGCAGCTGGAATTTGTCGCCGACCGCGTTGCGCGGCTGGCCATCGGCGCCGACCGGATTATCGCTTGCAGCAGACGGATTCCGACCCGGCTTTGCGGCCTTCTCATCGCCGGAAGAACTCTGGGCCTTGGCAGGCGCCGAGCCGAGCGGCGCACCGCTTTCGGTGGCATCGCTTGCCTCGCCGCCGGACGCAGCCGGCTTCGTCGGCGTCTCGGTCTCGGCCGGCGACATCGGCTTCGGGGCGGCATTGGGCGGCAACACCAGATTTGGCTGATCCGCGTCCGTCCCTTTCGCCGTGTCGCTCGACTGGGCGAAAGCAGAGCCCAGCCCGATCGACAGCGCAGTGGCAGCCAATAGCGCCGTGCGAAGAACAGTCTGCATGCGAGAACCTCCCCTTGGATCGACGATCGCCGGATCGCCGCGTCCGCGTGCCCGAGGACCAGCATCTAGCGCGATTCGGGAGGAATGGCGAACGTTTGAGCCAGACAGGGCGGCGTTGCGTCGCGACCGATCCAACCTGCAGACCATGGCGACGATCGTTTGCAGCCGCCGGCTGTCGTGCCCGATGGAAGACATGGCATGCCCTCGTTTCGTTCGGGCCAAAGCGCCGGCGGCCGGCTTGATCGTCAGTACACCCGCTTCTTCGGCTTGATGTAGTCGATCTGGTTCGACAGCGTATAGCTGTGCACCGGCCGGTCCTCCAGCGTGATGGTCTTGTCGACCGTGTCGCAGAAGGCCAGCGTGTGCTTCATCCAGTTGGCGTCGTCGCGGTCCGGGAAATCCTCACGGGCGTGGGCGCCGCGCGATTCGGTGCGGTTGCGGGCCGAATCCATGGTCACCACCGCCTGGGCGATGAGGTTGTCGTATTCGAGCGACTCGATGAGGTCGGTGTTCCAGATCAGCGAGCGGTCGGTGACCCGGATGTCGTCCGAGGCCTTCCACACCTCGTGGATCTTGTGGTGGCCTTCCTCGAGCACCTCACCGGTGCGGAACACCGCGCAGTTCGACTGCATGGTGCGCTGCATCCGGTCGCGCAGCTCGGCCGTCGGCGTCGCGCCATCGGCGTAGCGGAAGCGATCGAGCCGGCCGAGCGCGTTGTCGCCGGCGCCGGACGGCAGCTCCGGCTGGTCCTCGCCGGCCTTCACCGTCTCGGCGCAGCGCAGCGCCGCGGCACGGCCGAAGACAACGAGATCGATCAGCGAGTTGGAGCCGAGGCGGTTGGCGCCATGCACCGAGACGCAGCCGGCCTCGCCGACGGCCATCAGACCCGGCACCACCGCATCGGGATCGCCGTCTTTCTTGGTCAGCACCTCACCGTGGAAGTTCGTCGGAATGCCGCCCATGTTGTAGTGCACGGTCGGCAGGACCGGGATCGGCTCCTTGGTGACGTCGACGCCGGCAAAGATCCGCGCCGATTCCGAAATGCCGGGCAGCCGCTCATGCAGCACCGCCGGATCCAGATGGTCGAGATGCAGGAAGATGTGATCCTTGGTCTTGCCGACGCCGCGGCCTTCCCGGATCTCCATGGTCATCGACCGCGAGACGACGTCGCGCGAGGCGAGATCCTTGGCCGAGGGCGCATAGCGCTCCATGAAGCGCTCACCCTCGGAATTGGTCAGATAACCGCCTTCGCCGCGCGCGCCCTCGGTGATCAGGCAGCCCGCGCCGTAGATGCCGGTCGGGTGGAACTGCACGAATTCCATGTCCTGCAGCGGCAGGCCGGCCCGCAGCACCATGCCGCCACCGTCGCCGGTGCAGGTATGGGCGGAGGTCGCGGAGAAGTAAGCGCGGCCATAGCCGCCGGTCGCCAGAATCGTCTTCTTGGCGCGGAAGCGATGGATCGAGCCATCGTCAAGGCAGAGCGCGACGACGCCGCGGCACACGCCCTCTTCGTCCATGATCAGATCAATGGCGAAATACTCGATGAAGAACTCGGTCGCGTGGCGCAGTGACTGGCCGTAGAGCGTGTGCAGGATGGCGTGGCCGGTGCGGTCGGCGGCCGCGCAGGTGCGCTGGGCCGGCGGGCCTTCGCCGAATTCGGTGGTCATGCCGCCGAAGGGGCGCTGATAGATCTTGCCGTCCTCGGTGCGCGAGAAGGGCACGCCGAAATGTTCGAGCTCGTAAACCGCCTGAGGGGCGTTGCGCACGAGATATTCGATGGCGTCCTGGTCGCCCAGCCAGTCCGATCCCTTGACGGTATCGTACATGTGCCAGCGCCAGTCGTCCTTGCCCATATTGCCGAGCGAGGCGGCGACGCCGCCCTGCGCCGCGACGGTGTGCGAACGGGTCGGGAAGACCTTGGTAACGCAGGCGGTCTTCAGCCCCGCCTGGGCGCAGCCGAGCGTCGCGCGCAGGCCCGCGCCGCCGGCGCCGACCACCACCACGTCGAAGGTGTGATCGACGAAACCGTAGGCCTTGCCGTTCTGAGCGGGCGCGGTGCGATGGGGCTGCCCGCCGGTGCCGTTGAGGGATCCGTTCTCAGCCATCGCTTATGCTCCAAAGCTCATCTTGACGATCGCAAACAGGCAAGCCGCCGCCACGACGATCGCGAAAAAAGTGTTGAGGATGAGGAGGGGCATCTTGGCCGCGCCGTGGACGTAATCCTCGAGGATCACCTGCATGCCGAGCTGCATGTGGATCGTCGCGGAGATCACCACCAGCGCCATGGCAATGCCGACGAAGGGGTTGGCGAAGGCCGCCCGCACGCCGTCATAGCTCTCATTCATCAAAGACAGGAGGAGGATCACGAAAAAGGTGATCAGGAAGACGTTGGCAACGGCCGTCAGGCGCTGCCGCCAGAAATGCTCGGTGCCGCCGGCCGCACCCATGCCGCGAACGCGACGAAGCGGAGTTCTGAAATCGCTCATGGCCTCGTCCCCTTTCAGCCGAAGATCAGAATGCCGAGCCAAAGCAGAACGGTCGCGGCGAGAGAGCCAATGATCGTCGCATTGGCGAGCGTAGTGGAGGTTGTCTTGGAGATCGCCCGGCCGGTGTCCCAGACGAAATGGCGAAGGCCGCCGAACATGTGATGCAGCAGCGCCCAGGTGTAGCCGAACAGGATCAGTTGGCCAATGATCGAGCCGAAGAAGGCCGAGGCCGTCGCGAAAGCAGCCGGGCCGCTCGCCGCTGCCACCAGCCACCAGACGAGAAGCAGCGTGCCGACATAGAGCGCCCCACCGGTGATGCGGTGCAATATCGACATCGCCATGGTCGGGCGAAACTTGTAGATCGAGATGTGCGGCGAGAGGGGCCGCGCAGATTTGACGTCCGACATCGTTGCCTTTCTGTCCCATGCTTTCGGCGCTTCAATCGCTGCGCTTTTTGGCGACGCGGAGAAGCTGTCGACCAATGGAAGCTTTCTAAAAGGACGAATGCCCTCATGAAAGCAAGCCTTTCGACGCAGTTGCGAGAAGAACCGCTCGGCTTAATCGATTAGCCCGGCTTTCACCCTCCGCGCTGCCCAGGCCAGGGCGCTCGATGCCGCCGCCGGGGCGAATCACTTCGCGGCACAATCGGGCAAAATGCTTGACGAATTGCCCCACCGGACAATCTCCTGGCCCATCACCGCCGGCTGGGATCACGATCGACAAAGCGGATGACGTAGCTCGCCCAATCGGCGGGTTCCGCGACTTTTTCGTAGAGCCTCCGACCGGTGCCGGGATTGCGCGGCGCATGCAGCACCAGCTTCGACCAGCCCCGGCCGTCGGCCTCCTCCGCCAACACGTCGATCATCGCCTTGGCGATGCCTTTGCGGCGATGGCGATCGTCGACGAAAATATGATCGGCAAGCCCCGATCGCATGCCCGTCCACACATCGGGAATGTCGTAAAACAGGATGAAGCCGACCAGCACGCCGTCGAGCCGCGCGCCGAGCACCTCGGCGGTGCGGTCCTGCAGCAGCTGTTCGGCATAGAAAGTGTCGGGTGATCCCGGCGGGCCGCGAAACAGCGCCTGATTATAGGCCGCGATCAGCGGTGCAAGATCGCGGGCATCCGCCAGCTTCAGCCGCCTGATGTCGATGTCCGGTGCCGGAACGTTGTCGCCGAGAGGTTCCATGGCGAGAGCTTGTTCACGGGATTGCGCCACCGGTCAAGAGCCTCGCATGCAACGCCCCGGACGCCGCCCACAGCCTTCGCCCGCGCTCTATTCGGCCGCGTGCGGATAGCGGCGCGGGCCTTGGCCGTCGCCGTCCGAGCCGCCGTCCCCGCCATCGCCGCCGGGCCGCGCGCCAATCTGATAGATCGCCGGCGGACCGTACGTGAAGCGCCCGTCGCCGCCGAGCGTCGGCTGCGGTCCGCCCGCCGGCACCGAGGCGCCATGGCCCGCGCCAGCAACCGGAACGAGCCCCGTACCCGGCTCGACCGGCTGGTTCGGATCGAGCAGCCAGCGGAACAGGCGGCCGGTCGCGTGGCTGAGGTCGTCCATCAGCGTATAGATCGACGGGATCAACACCAGCGACAGCACCGTCGAGACCAAGAGACCGCCGATCACCGCGATCGCCATCGGCGCACGGAACTCGCCGCCCTCGCCGGTCGCCATCGCCGCCGGCATCATGCCGGCCGCCATGGCAAGCGTCGTCATGATGATCGGCCGAGCCCGCTTCGATCCGGCGTCGATGATCGCCTCGGTCTGGCTCATACCGTGTTTTTCCCGCTCCACCGCGAAGTCGACCAGCATGATGGTGTTCTTCGTCACGATGCCCATCAGCATCAAGATTCCGATCACCACCGGCATCGAGACCGCCGTATGGGTCAAGAGCAGCGCGCCGATGACACCGGCAACCGAGAGCGGCAACGCCGCGAGAATGGTGATCGGCAGGAAGAACGAGCCGAACAGCAGGATCAGGACGACCAGCACCATCATGATGCCGGCCATCATCGCCGAGGCAAAGCCCGCGAACACTTCGCCCTGCACCTCGGCATCGCCGACCGCCTGCAATCGTACGCCGGCCGGCATGGTCTTCACCGCCGGCAGCTCTTGAATGCGCGCCGATCCCTGGCCGATCTCGTAGCCCGGCGCCATCGAGGTGCCAACCTTGACCAACCGGTCGCGGTCGAAGCGATTGATCGTCGAGGGGCCGCGGCCAAAGCCGATTTTCGCCACCGTTTCCAGCGGCACGGCGGCGCCCGAGGCGGTCGTGACCTTCAGATTGCGGATCGTCGCAAGATCCTCGCGGGCGCTCTTTTCCAGTTCGACCCGGATCGGGATCTGCCGCGCGCCGAGATTGAACTTGGCCAGATTGGCGCTGACATCGCCGATCGTCGCCACCCGCACGGTCTGCGAGATCTGATCGGCGGTGACGCCGAGATCGGCGGCGATGTCGAAGCGCGGGGTGATCCGGATTTCAGGCCGGGCAAAGGCCGCCATCGCCGAGGGGCTTTGGAACATCGGATCCTTGCGCATCTCCGATTCGAGATTGGCGGCAACGGCGGAAACCTTGTCGCCGTCGTTGCCGAGAATGCCGACCGTCAGCTCCCGCTCGCCCCGCTCATTGACGTAGAAGGCGCGAATGTCGGGGATCGCGTCGAGCTTTTGGGCGATGATCGGCTCGAGCTGCGACTGGCTGCGGATGCGCTTGTCCTTGCGCAGGAGATTGATCGTCAGCGCCGCGCGGCGCAGCTCCAGCGTTCCGGTCGGGCTGGAGCCGCCGATCACCAGCACGCTCTTCACCTCCGGCAATTTACGGATCGATTTGACCGCCTCGTCGGTGACCTTGCGGGTCTTCTCCAGGGTCGAGCCGGGCGGCAGTTCGAGCGAGACGACGATGCGCGAGGCGTCTTCTTTCGGGATGAAGCCGGTCGGCAGGAAGCGGATCGAATAGATCGAGGCGACAAACACCGCGATGCCGATCGTGAGCGTCACCCAGCGCATGCCGAACGGCAAGCGGAGCAGCCGGCGCTTGCCGTCCGGCCCCTTGCGCCAGAACGGCGTCGGCACGCGAAAGACGTGCAGCGTGCCGCTCAGGAAGGCGGTGTAGCCGCGATTGATCACGCCGACCTTGCCCGCCTCGTCATGCGGCCGCCCGAGATAGGCAAGAAGCACCGCCAGGCCGAACAGGCCGGCGGCCAGCAGCGCGGCATCGTGCCGGGCGGTGTCGAAATCGAGCGGCGGCAGAAGCGTCGACAGCGCCGATGTCGCGGCAAAATCCGGCAAAGCGGCCAAGGTGTAGAGGATCGCCGCGCCGACTGCCCAGAGCGGCACGATCCACAACAGCTTGCGCAGCAACAGCTGAACGAAGCCCGGCCCTTCATGGGCGTGCGGGCGGAAGAAATAGGCCGCCAGCATCGGCGTGATCAGCCGCGCGACAAGCAGCGAGAAAAACACCGCGATTGCCACCGTCAGGCCGAACTGCTTGAAATACTGACCGGCGATGCCGCCCATGAATGAGACCGGCGCGAAGACGGCGACGATGGTCGCGGTGATCGCGATGACCGCGAGGCCGATCTCGTCCGCCGCCTCCATCGCCGCGCGATAGGGCGGTTTGCCCATCGCCATATGGCGTTCGATATTCTCGATCTCGACGATCGCATCGTCGACCAGAATGCCCGTGACGAGGGTGATGGCGAGCAAGCTGACCAGATTGAGCGAAAAGCCCATCAGATCCATCACGCCGAAGGTCGGAATCGCCGCGAGCGGCAGGGTGATCGCCGCGACCAGCGTCGCGCGCCAGTCGCGCAGGAACAACAGCACCACGATCACGGCCAAGATGGCGCCTTCGGCCAGCGTTTCCATGGCCGACTCGTAGTTGCCATAGGTGTAGGTGACGCTGTCATCGATCTTGGCGAAGGTGACGTTCGGATGGTCCTTGCCAAGCTCGGCAACGCGTTTCGCCACGACGTCGGCAACGGTCGTGTCGCTGGCGCCCTTGGAACGAAGGACTGAGAAGGCGACGACGGGCTGGCCGTCGAGCCGGGCGAAGGACCGCGGCTCCTCCCAGGAATCGACCACGTCGCCGAGATCGGAAAGCTTGGCTTCACGCCCGCCCGGCAGCGGAATACGGGTGTCGGCGAGCCCGCTCACGGTATCAGCCGAGGCGAGCGTGCGGATCGCCTGTTCCTGTCCGCCGAAATCACCGCGCCCCCCCGACAGGTCGACATTGGTCGAGCGCAGCTGCTGGTTGATCGTTGCCGCGGTGACCCCAAGGGCCGCCAATCGGTCCGGATCGAGCCGCACCTGGATCTCGCGGTGGACGCCGCCCATCCGCTCGACCCGGCCGACGCCCTTCAGCCCCTGCAACGCCCGAACCACCGTGTCGTCGACGAACCAGGAGAGCTGCTCCGGCGTCATGCCCGGCGACGACGCCGCATAGGTCACGATCGCCTGGTCCTCGACCTCGATCCGCTGGATGATCGGCTCGTCGACCGAGCGCGGCAGGTCGGAGCGGATCTTGGCGATCGCGTCCTTGACGTCGTTGAGCGCCCGGTCGGTGTTCACCTCCAGGCGAAATTCGGCAGCCGTGACCGATTGGCCATCGGTGATCGTCGAGGTGATGTGCTTGATGCCGGAAATGCCGGCGATAGCGTCCTCGACACGTTTGGTGACCTGGTTTTCCAGTTCCGACGGCGCGGCACCCGACTGGGTGACGGTGACGGCAATCACCGGCACGTCGATATTCGGAAACCGGGTGATCGGCAGCGCCAGGAAGCTGTAGATGCCGAGCGCGATCAAGACGACAAACAGCAGGATCGGCGGCACCGGATGGCGGATCGACCAGGCCGAAAAGTTCCAGTTCATCGCGAAACCTTGCTGGCGGCGATCTGCACCGGCGTGACGGTGTCGCCATTGCGCACGAACGCGCCCGCAACCGCAACGACCGATTCGCCCTGCGCCACACCTTTGACGATTTCGACCTGGTCGGCGGTGGTCAGTCCAAGATCCACCACACGGCGCTCGACCACGCCGTCCTTGACCACCTGAACCGCCGCATCGTCACCCTCGAAGACCACGGCACTGCGAGGGACTAGCACACCGGTGCTTCTGGCCACCTCGACGACTCCGCGGGCGAAATTGCCGGCGCGCAGCCCCTCGGCGTTCTTTGGCAGGGCGATCTTGACCGTGCCGAGCCGGGTCGTCTGATCGACCTGCGGCGCAATCAACCGCACGTCGCCCTCGACCGGCTTGGTCCGGCCCGCCACATAGACGGCAACCGTCTGGCCCTCGGACAGCCGACCGAGCATTGTTTCGGAAACCTTGGCGTCAAGCTCGATCAACCCGTCGCGAGCGATTTCGAACAGGCTGCCGGAAGCGGACGAGACGATGGCGCCAAGCGTGGCAGTGCGGGACAGGATGAGCCCGGCCGTCGGCGCGCGGATGACGGTCTTGGCCTTTTTCAACAACCACTGATCGCGCTGGGCTTCTTGGGCCGCCAGATCGGCCCGCGACACGGCCAAGCCCTGCCGCGCGGAGTTGAGGCGCGCCGCAGCGCTGTCGGCGGCGGCCACCCGCTGGTCCATCTCGTTCTGGCCAATGATCCCCTTTTGCACCAACGGCCTCGAGCGATCGAGGGCGGCTTGCGCCTGCTTGGCCGCGGCCTCGGCATCGGCGATCTGCGCCTGCGCCTGGGCGATGGACGCTTTGGCGCGCTCGATCTGCGCAGCGTTGAGAGCGATATTCGTGTCGACGAAATCGGTCTCGAGCGTCGCCAGAACCTGTCCCTTCTCGACCCTGTCGCCTTCGTCCGCCGCCAACGACACCACCCGCAGACCGTCCACATCGGCGCCCACCGAAACGGTCTGGCGCGGCGTCAACGTGCCGGTGACGTCGACCCGCTCGACGATTTCGCCCGTTTTGGCGTCGACGACGGAAATGCTCGGCGGCCGCGGCGCGGCCATGCCGGTCGATGCCTCATTCGGCCCCTGCGCGCGGGCATCGGTTCCAAAGCTCAGGCCGAGCGCCGTCACCGCCAGAACGGCCAGGCACGCCAACCGTGCAACCGTCTCGTTACGGTCTGGGCGAGACGTCATCATCATCTCTCTCGTGCAGCGGGACCGTCAGCGTATCAAAGCTTGCCGCCCTGAATGTGCCATCCTCAGACACCGCGCCGCGTGCGCCATCCTTCGGGGCCAGAAGATTTTCGATGCAGCGTCTCATCTGCGGCTCCAGCATTTCCACGTCGACGTCCTGCCGAAGCTGGAGGTGCAGCACGAGACCGTCGGCGAGCGCGAAGATCACCGTCAAGGCGGTCTTAAGGTCGATGTCGACATCGATCTCACCACGCTCGCGGGCATCGAGCAGCAGCGCGTGCAAGGTCTCGCGCACGTGCGTCTCGATCTCACAGAAGCGCCGGCCCACCGCCGTGTTGCGGATGCTTTCGGACCAGATCTCAATCGTGAGGCCGCCGGTCGTTCGATCGCGGGTCGAGCGCAGATATTCCATGCCGACTTGCACGATGCGATCGATCACCAGACCGTCTTTCCACAAGCCTTGCATGCAGGCGGCGGCACGATGACGCTCGTCCTCGGCGATGGCCTCGATGATCGCATCCTTGGACGGGAAATAGCGATAGAGCGCGCCTGGGCTCATTTGTGCCTGCGCGCAAATCTGATGCATCGAGGCACTATGGAAGCCGAGGCGGGAAAAGCAGCCGCGAGCCGCCTGCAAAATCTGCTGACGGCGCTGCTCGAAGGGCGTGACCTCAGCCTGAGACGCATTCGCCGCGATCCAAACCGGTTCCGCGATTTCCGCCATAAAACCTCAATTTCTCGAGCTTACGCCGGCGACCCGCCGGAAAGACGGGCGGCATCTGCCGCTACGAGAGCGAACGATCGTTCGCATTACGTAGCGGCGGATCGACGGAAATGCGAGCGCTTTTTTGCCCCAACGGAGCGCGATCGGCCGCACAATTTCGCGATCCCGTTTCAATTTGGACGACTGGAAGGGAACCCGACATATCCGCCCGGTCCGCACAAGAACGGGGGCGTGGCGGGAACAGTCTGCGCCCGCTGACGATCGATATGGGTCAGATGCGGTCGCGCCGCGATACGGGAGAAGGACCTTTGACGGCGCCGCTACAGCGGACTGCGATGAAACGGAACCGCCCTTGCGCTCAAAGTCGTTGTTTTACCGCATGATGTGAGCCGAAACGTCAAGCAACGTTTCGGCATCATGCTCTATACATGGCAAGACATGGCCCCGCCTCAAACCTCGATCCATCGGCCGGACCGACGCGGATCCTGCTGCTGGCGGCTCGTCGTGCCGATACCGCCTTGTCCGGCGGCGCGCACAAAGCGCAGCCGCAGGGCGTTGGCGACGACGAAGACGCTCGACACCGCCATCGCCCCCGCCGCCAGCATCGGCGACAGCAGCGGCCCTCCGAAGAGGTGAAGACCGCCGGCCGCGACCGGAATCAGCAAGACATTGTAGCCGAAGGCCCAAAACAGGTTCTCACGGATATTCGCCATCGTCGCGCGACTGATGGCCAAGGCCTTCAACACACCCGACAGATCGCCGGACATCAGCACCACATCGGCGCTTTCGATCGCGACGTCAGTGCCGCTGCCGACGGCGATGCCGACGTCGGCAGCCGCCAGCGCCGGCGCATCGTTGATGCCGTCGCCAACAAAGGCGATGCGCGACGTCTTCGCCCTCAACGCCTCAACAGCCGCGACCTTGCCGTCCGGGCGCACGTCGGCGACGACATGATCGATGCCGAGCCGCCGCGCCACCACCTCGGCGCTGGCGCGGGCGTCACCGGTGATCATCGCGACCTTCAGGCCCCTTTTCTGCAACGCCTCGACGATGGCGCGACTGCCAGCCTTGATCGGATCGGCGACCGCGATCAGGGCGGCGGCGACACCGTCGATCGCGACGAAGACCGACGAGTTGCCGGCCTCTGCCAACTGGGCGGGGTTGGCATCGGCGGTCAGCGCGTCGAGAGCAATGCCCGCCTGCGTCAGCAGACGTTCGGAGCCGACCAGCACCGCCACGCCGTCAACCTCAGCCCTGACGCCGAGACCGGCGAGGGCTTCAAAGCCGCGCGGCTTCGGCAGGTCGATGCCGTCGCTTGCCGCGGCCTCGACGATGGCGCTGGCGATCGGATGTTCGGAGGTCGATTCCGCCGCCGCCACAAGACGCAGGACGTCAGAGCGGAAAAAACCCGCCGCCAGAAAAAAGTCGCTGATCCTCGGTTTGCCCTCGGTCAGCGTGCCGGTCTTGTCGAAAGCGACGATGTCAACGTCGTGCAGGGCCTGCAGCGCATCACCCTTGCGAAACAACACGCCGAGTTCGGCCGCGCGGCCGGTGCCGACCATGATCGAGGTCGGCGTCGCCAACCCCATCGCGCAGGGACAGGCGATGATCAGCACCGCGACGGCGGCGACCAGGGCATGGGCAAGCGCGGGCGTCGGCCCGAAGGCCAGCCAGACGACGAAGGTCAGAGCGGCAGCGACCATCACGGCCGGCACGAAGACCATCGTCACCCGATCAACCAAGGCTTGGATCGGCAGCTTTGCCCCTTGGGCCTCCTCGACCATTCGGATGATCTGCGACAGAACCGTATTGGCGCCGACCTTTTCGGCCTGCACAACCAGCGCGCCATTGCCATTGACGGTTCCGCCGACCACCGCGTCGCCGGCCCGCTTTTCCACCGGCAACGGCTCGCCGGTCAGCATCGACTCGTCGACGAAACTCACGCCCTCATCGACCACGCCGTCGACCGCGATCCGCTCGCCGGGGCGGACTTGAACCTGGTCGCCGACAACGATCGCCTCGATCGCCACCGTCACCGGTTCACCGTCGCGCAGCACCCTGGCGGTCGTCGCCCGCAATCCGGCGAGCTTGCGAATGGCCGCACCGGTGCGCCCGCGCGCCCGCGCTTCCATCAGCCGTCCGGCCAGAATGAGCACCACGATCACGGCAGCGGCTTCGTAATAAACGCCGCGTGCGCCCTCCGGCAGGAGCCCCGGAAGAAAGGTCGCGACAATGGAATAGAGAAAGGCCGCCGAGGTGCCGAGGGCGACGAGCGAGTTCATGTCGGGCGCGCCGCGAAACAGCGCCGGATAACCTTTGGCATAGAACCGCCGACCCGGCCCGGCGAGAACCAAGGCGGTCAGCACGAACTGCGCCATCAACAGCGTCTGACTGCCGAGCATATCGGCCAGCCGCGCCTCGCCGGCGGGCCACAAATGCCCGCCCATGGCGATCAAAAACACCGGCGCCGCCAAGATCGCGGCAACGACGACGTCACGCTTCAAGCGGGCGGTTTCATCGGCCCGGCGCGCCTCGGCGCTGGCGTCTGACCGCTCGGCGGTCCGCGGCGTTGCCGAATAGCCGGCCGCGGTGGCCGCCGCGGCAATCGCCGCCGGCTGCACCGCGCCGCTCAGATAGCGCACGCTGGCCCGCTCGGCGGGCAGATTGACCGAGGCCGCGACGACGCCCGGCATCGCCTTCAGCGCCTTTTCCACCCGCCCGACGCAGGAAGCGCAGCTCATGCCCGCAATGTCGAGTTCGAGATCGGCAAGGTCGGCCGGATAGCCGGCCTGATCGAGTTTGGCCGTCACCGCGCCAAGATCGAGATCGCCGTCGTAACGGATGGTCGCCATGCCCGACGCGAGATTGACAGTGGCCGCGCCGACCCCCGCAACTGACGTCAAGGTCTTTTCCACGCGTCCGACGCAGGAGGCACAACTCATGCCTTCGACCGCGATATTCAAGGACTTTGCCGGGCTGGTCATGATCTTCTCCTCGGCCTGAATCGACGGCGCGAAAGTCCGTTCGCGAATAAATGTCGGGCTTCCACTTGCAGGAAGGTCAAGGCTTGGATGCGACAAATTGTTTCGCCGATTGAGGCGAAGCGACGCCGCGCCGTTGCGTAACGAAAGGGCCGACGCCATTCGGCTCGAAACCGATTGCCTGTGCCGAGAACCCACGTCGCTGCCATGATTTTCGGTCCTGGGGGACGAAAATGCCCGCCGCCTCTTGACCTTCCAGCGACAGGAATCGTCACGTTCTGACCGGCGCGGGGAACCGTCGATGGCGATGGTTATCGCCGCGCCGCACGCCAATGATCAGGAGAGACGAGATGCGTTTCTTTCAATCCGCCACCAAAGCTCCATCAACGGATGAGGTCACGGTCGCCTTTCGGGTCGAGGACATGACCTGCGGCCACTGCGAGGCAACGATCCGCAAAGCGCTGGGTGAGGCCCTTCCCGACCGGCCGGTGACGGTCGATCGCAGCGCCAAGACCGTGACCATCCAGGCCGAAGAGACCGCCGCAAAGCCGGCCGAGACGGCGATTCGCGAGGCGGGCTACACGCCCGAGCGCCTCGGCGTCCACCCCGCCTGATCGCCGGGTTTTTCGGCTGCGGCAAGGTCGACCGGGCGAATGCCGAGCCGGCCCGCCTGCGCACCCACGGCCTCAGGCGGCCTGTGCGGTCTTGACGCTTCGCCCCGCCGCCTCGCTCAGCGGACAGACCGTCGGCTGGCCGCCCCCGTCGATCTCGATGGTCGAATGGGTGATGCCGAAGCGGTGGTCGAGCACGTGCTTCACCTTGGCCACCACCGCGCGCGGATCGGCACCCGCGTCGAGACAAATCTCCATCGTCGCCAGCGGCTGGCCCGAGGTGATCGACCAGACATGAACATGGCTGACGGCTGCCAGCCCCTCAACCTCGGCCAACAGCGCCGCGCGCATCTCGTCGAGAACGATGTCGCCGGGCGTGCCTTCCATCAGGATATTCAATGAGCTCTTGAGCAATGCCCAGGCGCTGCGCAGGATGATGACCGACAACAGCACCGACAGGATCGGATCGATCGGCGTCCAGCCGGTCAGCCAGATTGCCACCGCCGCGACGATCGCCGCCACCGAGCCGAGCAGATCGCCGAGGACGTGCAGCATCGCGCCCTTGATATTGACGTGCTCGGCATCGCCCTGGCGCAGCATGAAGAAGACGCCGACATTGACAAAAAAGCCGAGGACCGCGATCGCAAACATCGGGCCGGCCAGCACGTCGTCCGGCGTGATTATCCGCATCACGGCCTCATAGGCAATCCAGACGATCAACGCGATCAAGGCGATCGCATTGACGAAGCCGGCGAGGATTTCGAAGCGCATGTAGCCGAAGGTGCGCCGGTCGTCGGACTGGCGGCGGCCGAAATAAAAGCCGGCCCAGGCGAGCGCCAGCGCCGCCGAATCGGTCAGCATGTGGCCGGCATCGGCAATCAGCGCCAGTGAACCGGAAACCAGACCGCCGATCGCTTCGGCGATCATGAAGGTGAAGGTCAGCGCGAAGCCGAACAACACCGCCTTTTCGTTGCCGCGGGAGACGGTCAGACCGTGATGGTGGTGGCCATGGCCATGATCATGGGTATGCCCATGATCATGATGATGCCCCTCGTGGTGCCCCGAGCCGTCGCCGTGGTGATGATCGTCCCTGTCGATGTGAGGCGTTCGCGCCGACACCATGATGAGATTCCTCGTCGCCCGGCAAAATGGCGTTCGCCAGGCCGCATAGAGTTGCAGGGCAGCGTTGCCCCCGCCGATCGTCGCCACCCGCGGCTCCGGCCTCGTCGCGAAGTCTCCCGCATCGGCAAACCGCGCCGCCGCTCACGGATGGCCATTTGCATCACACCCAGGCATTTCGTCTGTGAGCCGATCACAGCAGAGAGCGCATCATGACGACTCGCCCAATTTATCAGGTCGACGCCGTCACCGACAGGCTGTTTGCGGGAAATCCAGCCGCCGTCGCTCCACTGGAGAGCGAGACAGTCGAGATATTCGGCACGCGGTGCTGTCTCTGACGGGCGAGATCGTGCCGCCCGGCCCGCGGCGCCGTGCGTCCAGGAGGACGCACACAGGACGCGCCCTCCGATCGAGGCGACGCATCGGGCCTGCTGACAATCGTCTCCGATTTTCGAGCCGATGCTGGAACCCGGCAGAGAGCGCGGCCCCCGCAAACACCGGCGGCCCGCCCGCACGGCGACCCCGAAGGATCGCCTGGCGGGGCGGGCCGATCACGGCGTAAAGCCGATCGTGCGATCGCTCAGAGACGATAGAGGATCTGGTCGTTCCAGAACCGGTCGAGACGCTGCAGGGCCTTGTTCATCTTGGTGAATTCCTGCTCGTCGAGACCGCCGACCTTATCGATCGAGCCGATGTGCCGGTCATAGAGATCGGCGACGACCTGCGCCACCTCCATGCCCGTCTCGGTCAGCGACACCCGCACCGCGCGGCGGTCGAGCCGCGACTTTTGGTGATCGATGAAGCCGAGATCGACCAGTTTCTTGAGATTGTAGGAAACGTTCGAGCCGAGATAGAAGCCGCGGCTGCGCAGTTCGCCGGCGGTCAGCACCGAATCGCCGATATTGAACAGGAGGAGAGCCTGAACGGCGTTGATGTCGGTGCGACCGGCCCGGTCGAACTCGTCCTTGATCACGTCCAGCAAGCGACGGTGCAGCCGTTCGACGAGCTGTAGTGTTTCCAGGTAAAGCGACTTCAGCTCCACCTTCTCGTCTTGAGCTGGGGCCGCCTGCGCTGTGTGGTTCGTGTTCATGATCTTGCTCCGCTGTCGATGTGATGGATTTTTGTTTTCGTGTCCATCTTGAGGATCAATCTACGCGGTGCATCTAAAATTCGACTTAAACCTCAGACTTAACACCATCTTACAGCAATCGAACGAATTTCTTGCTTAATGAATTTCTGAACGACGGCGAGGCCTTGCTTCAGTGCCGCCGTGGCAGGCCATGCTCGCGCCAGTCGATCACCCGTAGCGCGGCCAGCAAAGCAAGGCCCAAGCCGTGAGCGGCCAAGCCGAGGAGATTGGTGCCGAACAATGCCGGGAAGCCGAGATGCATCACCATCTCGATGATCACGATCAGCACCCAGATCACCGCGCCCCAGCCAGCGGTCATCCAGAGGCCGATCCCGGCCACCGGATAGAGCACGGCCAGCGTCGGCGCCGCCATCCGCCACCAGATCGGCATCAGGTCGAAGCGCCCCAGCCGCTCCGGCGCGACGCCGATCAGGCGAATCCAATAGAAAACGCCGACACAGAAGATCATGAAGCCGGCGACCCGGTAAAGCCAAACCGTCAGCCGGCGACTGAGATCATTGCCGCTGGTCTCGCTCGACAGCTCGATGGTCATAGGGATGTCGTCGCCGTTGCGTAGCGCCGTTCGGAAAAGGCGGCGGGAATGAATCTGGGGCGCGCGGCGCCTGACAGCCAAACCCTAGTGCGTCAGCAACCCTTGGGTCAATCTTGCAGCCATCGCCGCGAAGGCATAGGCAGACACAAACGGGCATTGCAACCGGCGGGCCGGAGCACGCGACCGCGGCTTCCGGCGGGCGATATCGGCTGCGCCATCACCTCGCAAGAACGGACACAGACTGCCATGGACAAGCCCACTCCCTCGGTTACCGAGCGCATCGACACCGCAACCGGCGGCCTGCGCATGCGCCGTCTGCGCCAGGCGGATTGGAGCCGGCGGCTGGTGCGCGAGACAAAGCTCTCGACCGCCGATCTGATCTGGCCGATCTTCGTGCGCGAGGGCCGCGGCGCGCCGCAAGCGGTGGCCTCGATGCCGGGGGTCTTTCGGCTGTCGATCGAGGACTGCGTCGCGGCGGCCAAACGCGCCCGCGACCTCCAGATCCCCGTGATCGCGCTGTTTCCCTATACCGATCCCTCGTTGCGCGATGCCAATGGCAGCGAAGCGCTCAATCCCGACAATCTCGTCTGCCGGGCGACCCGAGCGATCAAGGCGGCCGTGCCCGAGGTCGGCATCATGTGCGACGTCGCGCTCGATCCTTATACCAGCCACGGCCACGACGGGGTGATGGCCGGCGACACCATCCTCAACGACGCATCGGTAGAAATTCTTTGCCGGCAGGCGCTGGTCCAGGCCGAGGCGGGCTGCGACGTCATCGGACCGTCGGACATGATGGACGGGCGCGTCGCCTGCATCCGCCAGGCCCTCGACGCGGCCGGTCACCGCAACACGCTGATCATGGCCTATAGCGCCAAATATGCCTCGGCCTTTTACGGGCCGTTCCGCGACGCGGTCGGCTCCGGCGGCATGCTGAAGGGCGACAAGCGCACTTATCAGATGGACTATGGCAACACCGACGAGGCGCTGCGCGAGGCCGCGCAGGATCTCGCCGAAGGCGCCGACATGATCATGGTCAAGCCGGGCCTGCCCTATCTCGACATCCTGAGCCGGCTGGCGGCGGAGTTCGGCGTTCCGACCTTCGCCTATCAGACGTCCGGCGAATATTCGATGATCATGGCGGCGGTTCAGAACGGCTGGCTCGACGGCGACAAGGCGATCGTCGAAACGCTCTCGGCCTACAAGCGGGCAGGCGCCGACGGCATTTTGAGCTATTTCGCGCCGACGGTCGCCGCGATGCTGCGCGGGTGAGACCGCCGGGCCTTCCGGCGCCGCGCTGCCCAAACTTTCGCCACGACCGCAAATTGAGGTGAAAAACGCCAGGTGGCACAAGGGCGGCAGGGGCGCAACCCTTGACCTTTTCCAATCACCCGGCGACGGTAGGCTGATCCTGGGCGTCGATTGCGACGCCGTGGCCAAGCCGGAAAGGACCCGCCATCATCGCCACGCCGTCCATCGCCGAACCCTGCATCGGCGTCTCCGGCGCCGTCAGCCGCTTTTTCCAACGACGGCTGGAGGGGCGCACCCTTCCCGTGCTGACGGTTTGCGCGGTTATTCTCGTAGTCTGGTATGGTGCGGCGATCGGGCTCAATTGGGCGACGGAGAGCGACAAGCTGGCGCGGGCCGGCGACCCTTCCGTTCAAGACATCATCGCCGCCACCTGGTCGTCCAAGCGCCCGCTGTTGCCGGCGCCCCATCAGATCGTCGCGGAAATGTGGAAGACGACGGTCGATGTGCGACCGACCTCGCCGCGCTCGTTGCTCTATCACGCCTCGGTGACGCTGATGCCGACGCTGTTCGGCTTCGCCATCGGCTCGGCGCTCGGCATTCTGCTTGCGGTCGGCATCCTGTTCTCGGTGACCCTCGACAAGACGATGATGCCCTGGATCATCATCTCCCAGACCATCCCGATCCTCGCCATCGCGCCGATGATCATCGTGGTGCTCAACACGATCGGCGTTCAGGGCATCCTGCCGAAAGCCTTCATCTCGACCTATCTGTCCTTCTTCCCGGTCACCGTCGGCATGGTGAAGGGGCTGCGCTCGCCGGACCGGATGCTGACCGATCTGATGCACACCTATTCGGCCTCGCCGCCGCAGACCCTGATCAAGCTGCGGCTGCCGGCCTCGCTGCCGTTTCTCTTCACCTCGATGAAGGTGGCGGTCGCCGCCGCGCTTGTCGGCACCATCGTCGGCGAATTGCCGACCGGCGCCGTCGCCGGTCTCGGCGCCCGGTTGCTCGCCGGCTCCTATTACGGCCAGACGATCCAGATCTGGTCGGCGCTGGTGATGGCCTCGCTGATGGCCGCCGTGCTGGTCTGGCTGATCGGGATTGCCGAGCGCATCGCCCTTGCCCGCCAGGGAGCCCGGCCATGAGCGCGGGATCGGCGACGCCGCCCGCCCGGACCGGCATGGCCGCGCCCAGCGCCCGGGTCACGATCGCCGCCGCCGCGACCCTCATTCTGGCGATCGTCGCCTTTGCCGCTCTGTCCTTCGGCGGTTGGCCGCTGCTCGTTGCCACGCTTCTGTTCTGGGCCGCCGCCTGGTGGCTGACGGAGATGTTGGCCAAGCTGCGGCCAGCCTCCCCCGCGACCAGACGGGGCCTTTCGGTCGTCATTCCGCTGATCTTCGGGCTGACCATCCTCGTCCTGTGGGAACTCGTCGTGCGCGGCCTGAACATCCAACCCGTGCTGTTGCCGCCGCCTTCGGCCATCGGCGCGGCGATCGCCTCGTCGACGCCGCTGCTCTGGGCCGACTTCGTGCAGACGTTCTTGAAAGGGGTGCTCTCGGGCTATGCGCTTGGCTGCGGCGCCGGCTTCTTGACCGCGCTGGCGATCGACCGCTCCTCGTTTCTCAAGCGCGGCCTCCTCCCCCTCGGCAACCTCGTCTCGGCCCTGCCGATCGTCGGCGTCGCGCCGATCATGGTGATGTGGTTCGGCTTCGACTGGCCATCCAAGGCGGCGGTGGTGACGATCCTCACCTTCTTCCCGATGCTGGTGAACACCGTCGCCGGGCTCGGCACCGCCGGCGCCATGGAGCGCGACCTGATGCGCACCTATGCCGCCAGCCCGGCTCAGAGCCTTCTCAAACTGCGCCTGCCGGCGGCCCTGCCCTTCATCTTCAACGCCTTGAAGATCAATGCGACCCTGGCGCTGATCGGCGCCATCGTCGCGGAATTCTTCGGCACGCCGATCGTCGGCATGGGCTTTCGCATCTCGGCCGAGATCGGCCGGATGAACACGCCGATGGTCTGGGCCGAGATCGCCGTCGCGGCGCTCGCCGGCTCGCTCTCCTACGGCCTGATCGCGCTGTTGGAGCGCCGGGCCACCTTCTGGCATCCCTCGATCCGACGGGGCTAGGCCGACCGAAACACCCTCCACCAACCAGCACGACGACAGGGGAACTCAATCATGAAAGCATCTTTGATCGGCGCGGCGATCCTCTTGGCCGCCGCCAGCTTCGCCGGCTCCGCCAGCGCCGCGGACAAGCTGACCCTGCAGCTGAAATGGGTGACCCAGGGCCAGTTCGCCGGCTATTACGTCGCCAAGGAAAAGGGCTATTACAAGGACGCCGATCTCGACGTCACGATCAAGCCCGGCGGACCGGACATCGCGCCCGAGCAGGTGATCGCCGGCGGCGGGGCCGACGTCATCGTCGACTGGATGCCGGCCGCACTCGCCGCCCGCGAAAAGGGCCTGCCGCTGGTCAATATCGCCCAGCCGTTCAAGAAATCCGGCATGGAGCTGACCTGCCGCAAGGACACCGGCATCCAATCGCCGGCCGACTTCAAGGGCAAGACCCTCGGCGTCTGGTTTTCCGGCAACGAATATCCCTTCCTCGCCTGGATGTCGAAGCTCGGCCTGTCGACCGAGGGCGGCCCGGATGGCGTCACCGTGATCAAGCAGGGCTTCAACGTCGACCCGCTGATCCAGAAGCAGGCCGACTGCATCTCGACCATGACCTATAACGAATATTGGCAGGTCATCGATGCCGGCATCCCGGCCAAGGATCTCGTCGTCTTCAAATATCAGGACGAAGGCGTCGCCACCTTGGAAGATGGGCTGTATGTCCTGCAAAAGAGCCTCGACGATCCGAAAATGGTCGACGCGCTCGCCCGCTTCGTCAAAGCCTCGATGAAGGGCTGGGCCTATACCGCCGAACATCCGGACGAAGCGGCCGAGATCGTGCTCGACAACGACATGACCGGCGCCCAGACCGAAGAGCACCAGAAGCGCATGGTGGGCGAGATCATCAAGCTGATCGACGGCTCCGACGGCACGCTGGACGTTTCGGCGGCCGAAAACACGGTGAAGGTGTTGATGTCGGGCGGCTCCGACCCGGTCATCACCAAGACCCCGGAGGGCGCCTGGACGAGCACGGTCACCGACAAGATGAAGACGCTGAAATAAGCCATCCCGCACCGGCTCGAGGATCGAGACCGAAATTCGGGCCGCGTGACGCGGATGGTTGTGGAGCGCGCCGAGGCGTCCAGAGAGCCGGTCGATGGCGCTTGATTGGCCGGCACCGCTCTGCCGCGACCGCGAACCGCAGCGTTTCTTCACACCCCCGGTTGATTGTTCCGCGCCAATTCCGTAGTAGGCCCTGTCGCGAGCGCAATGCGCCGGGCGGGCGCGTAGCTCAGTTGGTAGAGCAACGGACTTTTAATCTGTAGGTCTTGGGTTCGAGTCCCAACGCGCCCACCAAAAACGCCAACAATTACAGCATCTTGAGGCGCTCATGCATCTGACTTGCGCCCCGATTTTGCTCTAGGGTTCCGACAGGGTTCCAAAACGGAGGAAATGGAAGGGCGTCCCTTCACGCGCCCTGGCGCTGCTTCCTCATCGGCACCCATGATCGGCATGCAGCGAATCAGGCTGCCGCGGCTCCACCTCCCACCACGTCTCGACAACGACGTTCCAGACGCCATCGGGACCGCGCTTGCAGCGGTCATACTGGACAGCCCTGAAGCCCTCCGGGACGTTCTTCGGCTCCATCTCGAAGCGGCCGGGAATGATGTTCTGCGGCATTTCCATCGCTCAATCCTCTCGTTGCTGGCGATGGGTCAAGGCTGCCGGAGCGCGTGTCGCTTTACAACGCACATCAACCATGGATTTTATAGCCACTTGATGTCGCTTTTAAGCGTCAAGCAAGCCTGCTGCCTATCCCGCACTACAGTCGAGGGAGTGAAATGCACTTATTCGAGACACCCACAATTGCAGAATTGCGCGGAGACAATGTCGCTCCCGGCACGTTCGGCCGCTTCAATTTTCAAGGCCACGACTACTGGGGTATCGTAGCGGAGTACAACGCGCGGCAATTTCCGGTCGGGTTGTGGGGTGGCCCAGGTCCAGCGCCAATTTTTTCGATTCTTGGGCCAGGGGTGAAATTTTTAAGCTTTGGGCAAAATGTCTGCGTTGAACCAATTCTTGGCCCAGAGAGTAATATACGGAACCGAAATTTAATCGGCACACCTGGTTCATTACATGTATCGGCAGATAAAGCCTGGTTTGCTTTCGAAGAGCGAGGTGGTCTGCGTGATACGGTCTACATTTCGTCGTCAGGAGAGATTGAAGACACAATTGCTCAAGATGCATTTCCTGTCGCCCGCTATCGGATCTGGGGTTCACCGGCTCATGCAGAGCGGGTCAATGCAGTCCCCTTGTTCGAGTATCCCGCTCTTGGCCCGGAATAGCTTACGGCACAGAAGCCGGGTGTTCGCACGCATAGCCATCCCCTCACATCGAACAGATACGGCACCACCCAAGACAGCCGATAGCGCCCGCCGACATCATTGCTGTCGTCGCTCACGGGTGACGTCGTCGCGAACGTGCGGACGCCGTCGATGCGCTTGCCCTGGAACAGGATGGCGATGTTCTCGGCTCATTGCCGCCCACGGCGATCGCGGCTCGGCTGCCGGGCTAAGCTTGGTCGGCTTCTCCGGCCTCAGCCTTTCAAGCCGGCCACATCACCACGGCCGTTGAGCACGACATCGACCTACCCAGGATCATGGACCCGTCGCAGCATGCCGACGTCAGAACCGTCCGCAGCTATGTCCGACGCACGAACCTAGTCATGAACCACCGCGGTGGCCTGCTGCCGGTTTTTCGGACACGCAGTTAAGCTAACATAGCTTTCTCCTCGAACTCGACGGGGCTCATATAGCCCAATGTCGAGTGCCGTCGCTGGGGATTGTAGAAGCGCTCGATGTAATCGAACACATCGGCCCTGGCGTCATCCCTCGTCCTATAGACCTTGCGGGCTGTCCGCTCGGTTTTCAGCGACGAGAAGAAGCTCTCCATCGCAGCATTGTCCCAGACGTTTCCCGACCGGCTCATCGAGCAGGTGATGCCGTGATCGGCCATCAGGCGCTGGAACTGTTCGCTCGTATATTGGCTGCCCTGATCGCTGTGGTGCAGCAAGCTATCCGGCCTGCCTCTCCTCCAGATCGCCATGATGAGAGCGTCGGTGACGAGTTGAGCTGTCATCTCGGCCTTCATCGCCCAGCCGACGACACGTCGGGAGAACAGGTCGACGACGGCGGCAACGTAAAGCCAACCTTCGGCGGTCCAGATATAGGTGAAGTCGGCGATCCACTTCTGGTTCGGTGCCGATGCCTCGAAGGCGCGATCGAGGAGGTTGTCCGACACGGCGGCTCGCTCCCCGGCATCCTTCGGCAGACCACGACGCCGCGGCCGGGCACGCA
>NZ_JAFMPP010000021.1 GCF_017349315.1 Jiella flava
GCCCCGATCCTTCACCAGCCTCACTGTCTCAAGCTTGAACTCGCGGCTGAACTTCCTTCTCTGCATTCCAACTCTCCAGTTCCGTTAAACACCTTATCTCGGTGTCCACGAAACCGGCAGCAGGCCATTCCAACCGTTATTTCATCAGGAGGTTGTTCGCAAAGCTCATGAGTGACGACTCCGAACGGAACCGCGCCGGGTGTGCCGGAGGCTCCCACTTATCAGAGGCTGGAGCGATGACGACGAGAGGTTCTGATTGCTTCCCAACGTCCGCATGCGTGCGGTTCGAATGGTTTCGGATCAATCGCAGCGAGCACGCGTTGCAGTGGGCCGCGTTCAGTCGATCTCATCGACGATCGGCCTTTCACCGCGATGGCCGCCCAGAGGCTGGATATCAAGAAAATCGACGGCGGCATGGGGATCGCCAGCTTTATGAGCCATGATCTCGGATATATCGACCGGGAACAGAGACCCCTGCAGACCATCGACAGTCCGTTCGGCACGAGACTGTCACCCATGTCCTAGGGACAATCTGTTACCCATGTCTCCGGGTCGTACACAGACTGAAGTGGCGGAGAGGAAGGGATTCGAACCCTCGATACCGTCTCCGGTATACTCCCTTAGCAGGGGAGCGCCTTCGACCACTCGGCCACCTCTCCGTCGCGCCCTTCTAGGCTTATCCGGTTGATTTGCGCAAGCCCCTGCGATGGGGTTTCCATCGGCTTGGCGACAGCTTTGGCGGCCGGCGCGCGGTGGCTTTATATAACCGCGATGACGGCGGCAAAAGCGCTGGCTTGACGATCGAAACGGCGAGACGGGGGCGTGCTTGAAGGGCGGCTCGAAGCGTTATTTTCGGGTGATGACGGCGATGGCGGCCTGCCTGCGGTGTGACGGCGATCGGCGTTGCCGGCGATGAGGGCGCCCGGTCAAAATGCGAAGGGGAAATCCGTGGTCCTGCGCTTGTCCGCCAATCTCGGCTTCTTATTCGCCGACCAGCCGTTGCCCGAGGCCATTCGGGCGGCGCGTGCGGCGGGGTTCGATGCCGTCGAATGTCATTGGCCCTACGATGTCGATCCCGGCGCGGTCCGAGCGGCGCTCGTTGAGACCGGGCTGTCGATGGTCAGCCTCAACACAGGACGCGGCAGCCGCGATGACGACTTCGGATTGGCGGCGGTGCCGGGCCGGGAGATCGAGGCGCGGGCGGCGATAAGCGCGGCGATCGCCTATGGGCAGACGATCGGCGCGGCGTCGGTTCATGTTCTCGCCGGACGAGCGGCGGGAGAGGCGGCGGCCCGCACCTTCGAGGCCAATCTCGCCTTCGCCTGCGAGTGCGCCGCGCCCCATGGGATGACGGTGCTGATTGAGCCGCTCAATCCGCAGGATGCGCCGGGCTATTATCTGATCGGGCTCGATATGGCGGTTTCGATCATCGAGCGTCTGGCGCGGCCCGAGCTGAAAATCCTGTTCGACTGCTATCATCAGCAGATCACCGGCGGCGATCTTTTCCGGCGCTTTGCCGCTCATTTGCAGATGATCGGCCATGTGCAGTTCGCCGGCGTGCCGGATCGCGGCGTGCCGAATGCCGGGGAGGTCGCTTTCGATCGGCTGCTGCCGGCGCTGCAGGACCTGGGCTATGCCGGGCCCTTCGGCGCCGAATACCGGCCGGCCGGGGCGACGGAGGACAGCCTCGGCTGGATGAGCGCGTTCCGCCGCCCCTGAGCCACGATCAGGCCGGCAGGCGTTCGCCGTCCCGGCTGTTGCGGCGGCGCCCTTCGAGCACGCCGAGAACGGCCATCGCGGCTTCGAGCACATTCGTGCCGGGGCCGAAAATCTCGGCGACGCCGGCATTATAGAGGGCTGCGTAGTCCTCCGCCGGAATGACGCCGCCGCAGATCACCTGGATGTCGCGCCGGCCGATCTCGGCAAGCTTGTCGATCAGCTCCGGCACCAGCGTCAAATGGCCGGCCGTGTGAGACGAGATGCCGACGAGATCGACATTGCGCTCATCCGCCAGCTTGGCGATTTCGGCCGGCGTTTCGAACAGCGGGCCCAAACACACGTCGAAGCCGAGATCGGCAAAGGCGGTCGCGATCACCTTCGAGCCGCGGTCGTGTCCGTCCTGACCGAGCTTGGCAACGAGGATCGAGGGCTTCCGGCCCTTGGCCGCGCCATGGTCGGCGATCCGTTCGCGGATCGTGCGAAACTCCGGGTCGTCGGTATGGGCGGCGGCAAAGACCCCGGAAATCAGTGAGGTCGAGGGCTCGTGCCGGCCGCCGAACCCATCCTCCATCGCTTGCGAGATTTCGCCGAGGGTGGCGCGCGCCCGGGCCGCGGCGATGGCGGTCTCGAGGAGATTGCCGTGGCTTGCCGCCGTACAGGCCCGCAGCGCCGCGAGTGCGGCCTCGCAGGCATTCTGGCTGCGGCTGCGCCGCACGGCTTCGAGCCGGGCAATCTGCGAACGACGAACGGTGGCGGTGTCGATTTTCAGGATTTCGATCGGCGCCTCTTCCTCGAGGCGGAACCGATTGACGCCGACGACGACGTCCTCGCCCTTGTCGATGCGTGCTTGGCGCAATGCCGCAGCTTCTTCGATGCGGCGCTTCGGCAGGCCGTCGGCGACGGCCTTGGTCATGCCGCCGGCCGCCTCGATTTCCTTGATCAAGGCCCAGGCCTTGTCGGCGAGATCTCTGGTCAGCGCCTCGACGTAATAGGAGCCGCCGAGCGGGTCGACGACTTTGGTCACGCCGGTCTCATGGGAGAGGATCAGCTGGGTGTTGCGGGCGATGCGGGCGGAGGTGTCGGTCGGCAGCGCGATCGCTTCGTCGAAGGAGTTGGTGTGCAGCGATTGGGTGCCGCCAAGCACCGCCGACAGCGCCTCATAGGCGGTCCGCACGATGTTGTTCATCGGGTCCTGTTCGGTCAAGGAGACGCCCGAGGTCTGGCAATGGGTACGCAGCATCTTGGAGCGATCCGAGGTGGCGCCGAAATCGGTCATGATCTTTGCCCATATCTGCCGCGCGGCGCGAAGCTTGGCGACCTCCATGAAGAAGTTCATGCCGATGCAGAAGAAGAAGGAGAGGCGGCCGGCAAAGGCGTCGACGTCAAGGCCCCGCGCCATCGCCGCACGCACATAGTCCATGCCGTCGGCAAGCGTATAGGCGAGCTCCTGGGCGAGCGTCGCGCCGGCTTCCTGCATGTGGTAGCCGGAGATCGAGATCGAATTGAAGCGCGGCATCTCGGCCGCCGTGTAGCCGATGATGTCGGCGACGATGCGCATCGAGGGCTCGGGCGGATAGATATAGGTGTTGCGGACCATGAACTCCTTCAGAATATCGTTCTGAACGGTTCCGGTCAGCTTGGCCTTGTCGACGCCCTGTTCCTCTGCTGCGACGATGAACATCGCCAGCACCGGGATGATCGCGCCGTTCATGGTCATCGACACGCTCATCTGATCGAGTGGAATACCGTCGAAGAGGATCTTCATATCCTCGACGCTGTCGATCGCGACGCCCGCTTTGCCGACGTCGCCGGCGACTCGCGGGTGGTCGGAATCATAGCCGCGATGGGTGGCGAGATCGAAAGCGACCGAGAGGCCCTTCTGCCCGGCGGCCAGATTGCGCCGGTAGAAGGCATTGGATTCTTCGGCCGTCGAGAAACCGGCATATTGCCGGATCGTCCAGGGCTGGCCGGCATACATCGTCGCGCGCGGGCCGCGGGTGAACGGCGCGACGCCGGGCAGGGCGCTCGCAGCGGCCTCCGGCAGGTCGCCCGGGCCGTAGACGGGCTTGATGGCGATGCCTTCCGGCGTTTGCCAGGTCAGCTCCTCGACCGGGCGCCCCTTCAGCTCTTGGGAGGCGATGTCGAGCCAATCGGGGGGATGGTCCGCGCTCATTGTTCGAACTCCATGATGACCGCGTCGACGGTGAGGCTGTCGCCCTCTGCCACAGGAATGGATTTGACCACCGCTTTGTTCTCGGCGCGCAAGACGTTTTCCATCTTCATCGCCTCGACGACGGCAAGCGCCTGGCCGGCTTCCACCGTGTCGCCGGGCGAAACGGCGATCGAGACGACGACACCCGGCATCGGGCACAAGAGTAGGTTCGAGGTGTCCGGGGCCTTTTTGATCGGCATCAGCTCGGCGAGCTTGGCGACATGCGGCTGATAGACCTTCGCCTCGATCGCAATGCCCCTGAGGCGGAGCCGGAAACCGTTGGTGATCGGCTCGACCCGAATCGTCAAAGCGTCGTCGCCGACGCCGACATGCGCCAGCGGTTCGCCGCGCCGCCAATGCGTGGCGACAGGACCAAGATCGACGCCGCCGACGGTGACGCGATCGCCCCTGCACTCGACGGGGAGGCGTTGCTCGCCGATGAAGACGATGCGCCGGATGTCGTCGCGGATCAGCCCGAGGTTGGCGCCAAGGGTCGCCTCGCCAGAGGCGAGGCAACGCTCACTCCGCGCCGAGAGCACGACGGCGGCTGCGGCAAGGCGCGCTGTCAGCGCGTCGCCCGCGACGGCGCCCTGAAAGCCGCCGGGATATTCCTCGGCGATGAAGCCAGTCGAGATCTCGCCGGAGCGCCAGCGCGGATGCTGCATGATCGCCGCGACGAAGGGCACGTTGTGGCCGATGCCGTCGAGGCGGAACTGGTCGAGCGCGCTCGCCATCGCGTCGGTGGCGGCCGCGCGGCTGTCTCCCCACGTGCAGAGCTTGGCGATCATCGGGTCGTAGAACATCGAGATCTCGGACCCTTCCGCAACGCCGGTGTCGTTGCGGATGATTGCTCGACCGCCGCCGATGGCGCGGCCGGCGGGACCGTCGCCGGTTGCCGGACTGCCGTCGAGCGGCCCCTCGGCGGGGGGGCGATAACGCTTCAGCCGGCCGATCGAGGGCAGGAAGTTGCGATAGGGATCCTCGGCATAGATGCGGCTTTCGATCGCCCAGCCGTCGATCGTCACATCGTCCTGCGTGAAGGGCAGCGCCTCGCCATGGGCGATGCGGATCATCTGCTCGACGAGATCGACCCCGGTGATCAGCTCGGTCACCGGGTGTTCGACCTGCAGTCGGGTGTTCATCTCAAGGAAGTAGAAGTTCCGGTTCTTGTCGACGATGAACTCGACCGTGCCGGCGCTTTGATACTCCACGGCCTTGGCGAGGGCGACGGATTGCTCGCCCATCGCCTTGCGGGTGGCGGTATCGAGAAAGGCCGACGGCGCCTCTTCCACGACCTTCTGATTGCGGCGCTGGATCGAGCATTCGCGCTCGTTTAAAGAGACGCAATGGCCGAAGCTGTCGGCGAGCACCTGAATCTCGATGTGCCGCGGTTCCTCGACGAATTTTTCGATGAAGATCCGATCGTCGCCGAAGGAACTCTTGGCTTCGGAGCGGGAGCGCTCGAAGCCGTCGCACGCCTCGGCATCGTTCCATGCGATGCGCATGCCTTTACCGCCGCCGCCGGCCGAGGCCTTGATCATCACCGGATAGCCGATTTTGCGGGCGATCCGGACGGCGTCCTCGGCGTCGTCAATCAGGTCCATATGGCCGGGCACGGTCGAGACACCGGCTTCGGCAGCGATCTTCTTTGAGGTGATCTTGTCGCCCATCGCCTCGATCGCCCGCGGCTTCGGGCCGATAAAGGTGATGCCGGCAGCCTCGAGCTTTGCGCAGAAGGCGGCGTTTTCGGAGAGGAAGCCATAGCCCGGATGGACCGCTTCGGCGCCGGTGTCCTGGCAGGCTTTGAGGATCGTGTCGGCGAGGAGATAGGATTGTGCGGCTTGCGGCGGGCCGATATGGACGGCTTCATCGGCCATGGCGACGTGCAGCGCGTCCGTGTCGGCGTCCGAATAGACCGCGACCGTTGCGATGCCCATACGCTTGGCGGTCTTCATGACCCGGCAGGCGATCTCGCCGCGATTGGCGATGAGGATCTTCTTGAACACCGTCTCGTCCCTCCCTTGCGCGGGGCGGCGCCGGCTCCCCGCTGTTGTCATTGTTGGACCGCCGCGGAAAAGACCCGCCGCCGGCGATCAGACGTCCAGAACGTTCTGAAAGGCTTCCGGATAGCTGTCGCGCGCCACCGCTTCGTCGATCATCAAGAGCGCCTCGTAAGAGGCTGGATCGAAAGGCTTTTCGGCCGGCACGATCTCGCGATTGAATAGCCATGAGATGCGGCCGGCATCGAGATTGCCGCGCTCGAACGGCTCCTCGCCGAACATATGCCACAGGGCGTGCAGAAAGGCGGCGTCGGCGAGCTTTTCCGTCGCGGTGCGATCGTGGAAGCGCTTGCGCTCGATGATCTTGGTCGCGCCCTTGGGATTGGCGCGGCGGATGGTGAACTGAAAACCCGTTCCCGGCAGCCCCGAGGGGAAGCCGCGATGCTTGGTCATGTCGGGAAGTTTCGGCATTATGCGGCGGCCTCTGCGGGCGGGGTGGCTCTGGGGGCAGCGCCCCCGACGATCAGCGCCTTGGCGCTGATATATTCGTCGATGGCTTCCCATCCGACGGCATCGCCGAAGGGGAGGATCTGCCAGTCGCGGCGCTCTGCGGGACTGGCTGTGGCGAGGGGCGGATACCACCACAGCGGCGCTTCGATTTTCCGTCCGTCCGCCATCGTGAAGACGATCATGTTGTCCGTCACCGCGACGTCGCAGACGAGAAGTTGACGGTCACCAATCTCCAAAATGATCATGCCAAGCCTCCAAAAAGCGCTGTCTGTTGTCGGCGACGACCTTGAGGATGGCATTGACCTCATGGTCTGCGAAGCCTGCCACTCGCGCGATGCGCATCTCTTTCAGCCAGACCTTCAAGTGTTTGCCGTTTTGAGGACGTGGATGTGGGGCGGCTCGCCGACGTCTTTCGAATAGAAATGGAAGCGGTGACCTTTCCAGAGCAGAACTTTTGGCACGGGATCGTCCGTCCGCTGTGGTCGGCTCCCGATCAGAATGCGTCAAGGCGACAGTCTTTTCCATGTCGATCCGTTTGGCGGTCGGTGTGGTCCGGTCATCTCTTCCCTCCCCGGCAGACCACCTGGCGCCGAGCGCGCCCGCGGTCAGCCGGGGACGCTTTTTATCAGGCTTTGTCGCCGATCTTGTCCTCAGTCTTCGTTTCGAAGTCCGAGGCATCGTGACGCTCGTGCAGCTGGGTCGCCGGATCACCGGTCAGCGAATTGACCATCGCGCCGCGCTTGACCGCGGCGCGCGCGCCGACCTGCTTGGTCCATCGCTGGACGTTGGCGTAGTCCTCGACCGACAGGAAAGTGCCGGCATCGCCATAGGCATCGTGACTGGCGAGGCGACCATACCAGGGCCAGACGGCCATGTCGGCGATCGAATAGGCACTGCCGGCGAGATATTCGTGATCCTTCAGATGCCGGTCGAGCACGTCCATTTGCCGCTTCGTCTCCATGGCGTAGCGATCGATGGCATATTGGATCTTGATCGGCGCATAGGCGTAGAAATGGCCGAAGCCGCCGCCGACAAAAGGCGCCGAGCCCATCTGCCAATAGAGCCAGTTCATCGCCTCGGTGCGGCCGCGCAGATCACTAGGCAGGAAGGCGCCAAATTTTTCGGCGAGATAGCTCAGGATCGAGCCGGATTCAAAGACCCGTAGCGGCGCGCCGCCGTCCTTCGGCTTGTGATCCATCAGCGCCGGGATCTTCGAATTGGGATTGACCGAGACGAAGCCGGAGCCGAACTGCTGGCCCTTGTCGATGCGGATCAGCCAGGCGTCGTATTCGGCCTCGGCATGGCCGGCGGCGAGGAGCTCCTCCAGCATGATCGTGACCTTTTGGCCGTTCGGCGTGCCGAGCGAATAGAGCTGCAGCGGATGCTTGCCGACCGGCAGCTCCTGTTCGTCGCGGGCGCCGGCCGTCGGCCGGTTGATCGAGGCGAACTGACCGCCGTTGCCTGGCTCGTATTCCCAGACCTTGGGTGGGACGTAGCCGGCCGGCAGGTTGTTTTCCGGCGGAAATTTGTTGTCGTCGCTCATCGGTGATCGACCTTCAAAAGTTTCAATTCTCGGGCGATGCGGCGCACCGCCCGCTCAGACATATTGGGTCGCCGTCGAATTGGGACCGGTGACGGCGCGTTCACGAAATCGGCCTCAGAGCGGAATGTTGTCATGTTTGCGCCGCGGCGTGGCGACGGATTTGGTCTTCAGCATCTCGAAGGCGCGGATGATCCGGCGCCGGGTCGAATGCGGCATGATCACCTCGTCGATGAAACCGCGTTGGGCGGCGATGAAGGGGTTGGTGAAGCGGTCTTCATACTCTTTGGTATGCTGGGCCAGCCGGTCGGCGTCGCCCGCGTCCTTGCGGTGGATGATCTCGGATGCGCCCTTGGCGCCCATCACCGCGATCTGAGCGCTCGGCCAGGCGTAGTTGACGTCCGCGCGAATGTGTTTCGACGCCATCACATCATAGGCGCCGCCATAGGCCTTGCGGGTGATCACCGTGACTTTCGGGACCGTCGCCTCGGCATAGGCAAAGAGCAGCTTTGCGCCGTGCTTGATGATCCCGCCGAGTTCCTGCGAGACGCCGGGCAGAAAGCCCGGGACGTCGACAAGGGTGAGAATCGGAATGTTGAAGGCGTCGCAGAAGCGGACGAAGCGCGCTGCTTTGCGCGCCGCATCGATATCGAGGCAGCCGGCGAGCACCATCGGCTGGTTGGCGACGACGCCGACGCTGGAGCCGTTCAGCCGGACGAAGGCGGTGACGATGTTGGGCGCGAAGTCTTTCTGGATCTCGAGAACGTCGCCTTCGTCGGCGAGCTTCTCGATCAGCTCGCCCATGTCATAAGGCTTGTTCGGATTGTTCGGTACGAGGGTGTCGAGGGACGGCTCGATGCGGGCCGGATCGTCAAACGTCTCGTAGACCGGCGGCGTCTCGCGGCTCGACAGCGGCAGAAAAGCGAAGAGCCGGCGCATTTCGGCGAGCGCCTCGACGTCGTTTTCGAAGGCACCGTCGGCGACCGAGCTCTTCTTCGAATGGGTGCCGGCGCCGCCTAGCTCCTCCGCCGTGACCACCTCGCCGGTGACCGTCTTCACCACATCCGGGCCGGTGACGAACATATAGCTGGTGTCGCGGACCATGTAGACGAAGTCGGTCATCGCCGGGGAATAGACCGCGCCGCCGGCGCAGGGGCCCATGATCACCGAGATCTGCGGGATGACGCCGGACGCCTGAACGTTGCGCCAGAACACCTCGGCATAGCCGCCGAGCGAGGCCACGCCTTCCTGGATGCGGGCGCCGCCGGAATCGTTGAGGCCGATCAGCGGGACGCCGTTCTGGACAGCAAGATCCATGATCTTGCAGATCTTCTCGGCATGGGTCTCTGACAGCGAGCCGCCGAAGACGGTGAAATCCTGTGAGAAGACATAGACCGGCCGGCCTTCGATGGTGCCCCAGCCGGTCACGACGCCGTCGCCGGGGATCCGTTGCGTCTCCATGCCGAAATCGGTGCATCGATGGGTCTTGAAGGTGTCGTATTCCTCGAAGGAGCCGGTATCCAGAAGCGCGTCGAGGCGCTCGCGCGCCGTCAGCTTGCCCTTGCCGTGCTGGGCGGCGATGCGGGTTTCGCCGCCGCCGAGGCGCGCTTCGCTGCGGCGGTCTTCCAACTGCTGGATGATATCGAGCATCGGCGTGTCTCCTCCTTCGTCAGCCGCGAGCCTGCCATGGCGAGGCCGTCCTTGTATGGATGACAACCCGGTCCTCGTAAATGCAACGAAGGGAGGCAGTGTCCAGACGATGCGGCGACGCGCCCGATCGTCACTCGAACGGCCGGTCTCAAAGGTCCAGGCGGTAGTGAAAGTTGGCGGTTCGGCAGTAGGACACCCGATGCTCGACCGGCGTATCGTCGAGGGCGGTTGCCAGACGCTCGATCACGAGCAACGGATCGCCGGCGGTACAGCCAAGCCGCGCGGCCGTTCGGGCATCCGCTGCGCCGGCCTTCAGCTTCTCGGTCGCTTTGCCGATGGTGATGCCGAAGTGCTCCGAATAGAGCGCATAGACGTTGTTGGGGATCGTCTCCATCGCGGCCAACCCTTCGAACCGGATGGCGGGCAGGGTGATCTGCTCCGAAATCACCGGCGTGCCGCCGAGGCTGCGAACGCGGTCGATTCGCCAGACGGCCTCATCGATTCCAAGCCCCAGCAAGGCGCGTTCGTCGGCACTGGCGGGCGCCAGCTGCCTGTCCATCACCCGGCTTTCGGGGAAGATCCGCGTGCCGTCATCGGCGATCAGACGGAAAAACTGGAAGAGGATCCGGCTTTCCTCCGGCAGGGCGACAAACGTCCCGCGACCCTGCCGACGCACCAGAAGATGCTCCGCCGTCATCGCGTCCAGCGCTTTGCGCACCGTGCCTTGGCTGACGCCGAGTTCGGCGGCGAGCTGGAATTCGCTAGGGATCATCGAACCCGGCGTCCATGCGCCATCGATCAGCCGCTGCACCAACATGTCGCGGACCTGGCGATAAAGCGGCGTGAAGGCGAGGCCCTGTTTGGTCTGGCTCATGAGTGTCTCGATGGGTCTATCGTCATTCCAGCACAGCAGGCTTGACAGGGCAAATGAGATCTAATTTATATCTTATATAAGACTGCGGCGCAAATGAATGGCTCGGGTTTTCGATCCGCAGCCGCGCAGGGGCCCGCAGCCGGTTTGCAACCCCGGTCTTTCATCAACGCGAGTGCGCCCTGCGCGACGTCGCCGTGTCAGCCATTTTGAGGGAGAACAGCCCATGAGCGAGCATCCACAGCTCCTCGTCCACGACCACAAGGACAATGTCGGCGTCGTCGTCGTCGAAAATCTGTCGGCCGGCACCGAGATGCTCTGCGTTGTCACGGCCGACAACTCGTCGTTCCGCCTGACCTGCAACGATGATGTTCCGATCGGCCACAAGGTCGCGCTGAAGGACATCGCCAACGGCGATGTGGCGGTAAAGTACGGCGAGGACATCGGCCGCTTCAAGGCCGATGTGAAGAAGGGCGGTCACGTCCATGTCCACAATCTGAAGACCAACCGCTGGTGAGTGCCGGCCACGCGCCCTTGTTTCGAGGCGCTGGCGCCGCGCCCACCAGGTGAACCGACCCCGTTTCAGAAAGTCTCCTCATGCCGATCAACACCAATCGCAAGTTCATGGGCTATCGCCGTGAAAACGGCCGCGTTGGCGTGCGCAACCACGTCGTCATCCTGCCCGTCGACGATATCTCCAACGCCTGCTGCGAAGCGGTCGCCAACAACATCAAGGGCACGCTGGCGCTGCCGCATGCCTATGGCCGGCTGCAATTTGGCGCCGACCTCGATCTGCACTTCCGCACCATGATCGGCACCGGCGCCAATCCGAACGTCGCCGCCTGCATCGTCGTCGGCATCGAGCCCGGCTGGACCCAGAAGATCGCCGACGGCATCGCCGCGACCGGCAAGCCGGTGGCCGCCTTCTCGATCGAGCAGAATGGCGATCTGAAGACGATCATGGACGTCTCGCGCAAGGCCCAGCAGTTCGTCCAGTGGGCGACCGAGCTGCAGAAGGTCGAATGCGACGTTTCCGAGCTGTGGATCTCGACCAAATGCGGCGAGTCCGACACCACCACCGGCCTCGGCTCGTGCCCGACCGTCGGCAACATGTATGACAAGCTGATCCCCGAAGGCATCTACGGCGTTTTCGGCGAGACCTCCGAGATCACCGGCGCCGAGCACATCTGCAAGGAGCGCGCCATCGACGCTGAGGTCGGCGAGCGCTGGTATAAGATGTGGAAGGCCTATCAGGACGACGTCATCTTCGCCCATGCGACTAATGATCTGTCCGAGAGCCAGCCGACCAAGGGCAATATCGAGGGCGGTCTGACCACCATCGAGGAGAAGGCTCTCGGCAATCTCGAGAAGATCGGCCGCGAGTGCAAGTTCATCGACATTCTCGAGCCGGCCGAGGCCCCGCAAAAGGGCAAGGGCCTCTATTTCATGGACAGCTCGTCCGCTGCTGCCGAATGCGTGACGCTGATGGCGGCCGCCGGCTATGTCATCCACACCTTCCCGACCGGACAGGGCAACGTCATCGGCAACCCGATCGTGCCGGTGGTCAAGATCTCCGCCAATCCGCGCACGCTGCGCACCATGTCGGAGCATATCGACGTTGACGTGACCGGCATCCTACGGCGCGACATGACCATCGATCAGGCCGGCGACGCGCTGATCGAGATGATCATGCGCACCGCCAATGGCCGCCACACCGCCGCCGAGGCGCTGGGTCACCGCGAATTCGTCATGACCAAGCTCTATCGCAGCGCCTGATCGGCCTTGCGTCCAGGCCGGCATCCGCGCGTTCGGATGCCGGCTTTTTTGTCGTCCGGGCATCGCCGCATTCTTGCCGGATGGGCCGGATCATTTTCTTTCCCCGACAGGAGGCATCGATGGCCGAGGTCGTCATCAGCGAATTCATGGACGAGGCGGCGGTCGGCATGATCAGCGCCCGCCACGACACGGTCTACGATCCCGGCCTCGTCGACCGGCCGAACGATCTGGCAGCCGCGGTGAAGGGCGCGCGCGCGATCGTCGTGCGCAACCGCACAAAGGTGACCGCGGCGCTGCTCGATCAGGCCGAAACTCTCGTCTGCGTCGGCCGGCTCGGCGTCGGCCTCGACAATATCGATCTTGCAGCTTGCCGCGCTCGCGACGTCGCGGTCTATCCGGCGACTGGCGCCAACGACGTGGCCGTGGCCGAATATGTGCTGACGACGGCGCTGTCGCTTCTGCGCGGATCTTATGCTTCGTCGGCGGCGGTCGCCTCCGGCGCGTGGCCGCGCGGGGCGCTGATGGGCGGCGAGGGCATGGACAAGCGCCTCGGTCTGGTCGGCTATGGGGCGATTGCCCGGCAGGTTGCCAAGCGCGCCCGCGTCTTCGGTTTTGAGATCGCCGCCTTCGACCCGTTTCTCGCCGCCGACGATGCGGCCTGGGCCGATTGCCGGCGGATGGAGCTGGCGGAGTTGCTGGCGACCAGCGACGTCGTCAGCCTGCATGTCCCGCTGACCGACCAGACCCGGCACATGATCGATGCCGCCGCGATCGCGTCCATGAAGGACACGGCGATCTTGATCAACACCGCGCGGGGCGGTGTCGTCGACGAAGCGGCGCTGGCCGATGCCCTGACGGCCAAGACTCTCGGCGGCGCGGCGCTCGACGTCTTCGAGACCGAGCCGCTGACCGCCGAGGCGGGCGCGAAATTTGCCGGCCTGAGCAATCTGATCCTGACGCCGCATATCGCCGGCGTGACGGTGGAATCGAATGTTCGGGTCAGCCGCGTCACCGCCGAAAACGTTCTCAATCATCTGGAGAAGAGCGCGTGACGACCACTCTTTCGATTGGCGAGGCCGAGCGCCTTGTCGCCGAGGCCATGGGCCGCGCCAAAGCCGGGCCGGCGCAGGCCGCTTCGGTCGCCCACGCGCTGGTCGCGGCTGAAGCGGCAGGTCAGGGGGGGCATGGCCTCCGCCGCGTCACCGCCTATTCGGCCCAGTCCAAGGTCGGCAAGGTCGACGGGTTTGCCACGCCCGCCCTCGATCGGCCGCGCAGCGCGGTGCTGGCGGTGGATGCCGCCAACGGCTTTGCCTTTCCGGCCTTCGATCTGGCGGTCGAGCACATGCCGGCGATCGTTGCCAAGACCGGTGTCGCAGTGGCCGCCATCCGTCGTTCGCACCACGCCGGCGTCTTGGCGTTGACCGCCGAGCGTTTTGCCGAAAAAGGACTGGTGGCGATGATGGTGGCGAATGCGCCGGGGGCGATGGCCGCCTGGGGGGGCACCAAGCCGCTGTTCGGCACCAACCCGATCGCCTTTGCCGCGCCGCTCGAGGGCGCCGATCCGCTGGTCATCGATCTCTCTTTGTCAAAGATCGCCCGCGGCAAGGTCATGGCCGCCAAGCAGAAGGGAGCGTCGATCCCCGAGGGCTGGGCGCTCGACAAGGACGGCCAGCCGACCACCGATCCGACCGCCGCGATGGCCGGCACGATGGTGCCGATGGGCGACGCCAAGGGCGCGGCGCTGGCGCTGATGGTGGAGATGCTGGCGGCCGGGCTGACCGGCGCGAATTACGCCTACGAGGCCAGTTCGCTGTTTGACGATCAGGGCGATCCGCCGGGGCTCGGCCAGTTCCTGCTGGTGATGGACCCGGCGGCGATCGGCGGTGCGAATACGCTCAAGCGTCTGACCGCGCTGGCTGACGCGATCGCCGCCGACCCGGGCACCCGCATTCCGGGCCGCCGCGGCCTTCAGGCGCGCCGCAAGGCGGAGGCCGAAGGCATCGTCATCGACGACGACGTGCTGGCGGCGATCGAGGCAGTGTGAGACCATCGGCTGCCGAGCCGCTGCGCCATGAGCAAGCACCGGGAGGAACGGTCATGGATGCCAGAAACCTTGCTGCCGAGCGCCGAGACCGGCTCTGGCTCGACGAGAGCAGCGGCGATTTCGCGATCTTCGAAGACGAGGTCGCGCAGACGACCCGCGCCGAAGACTGGCCGCATGCGAGCGAGATCGCCAAGAACATCCCGATCTATGACGGCGAGGCGGTGCGTCGCACGGCCCAGTCCGTTAGGACGCGGCGCGAGCTGATGGCCGAATGGGCGGCGGTCTTTGCGACAGGGCCGGGCGTCATCGTCATTCGCGCCGCGATGGATGATCTTGCTGTCGTCGATCGCGCGACAGCGGTGTTCGAGACGATCATTGAGACCGAAAAAGCCGGCTCCGGCGGCGGCGGTGATCATTTCGCCAAGCCGGGCGCCAACGATCGGGTCTGGAACGCCCTCGAAAAGCATTGCCTCGCCGATCCTAAGAATTTTGCGCGCTATTATGCCAGCGAGGCGGTGGCGATGACGAGCGAAGCCTGGCTAGGCCGAGGCTATCAGATGACGGCGCAGGTCAATCGCGTCAATCCGGGTGGCGCGGCGCAGACACCTCATCGCGACTATCATCTCGGCTTCATGTCGCCGGAGCAGATGACGGCCTTTCCGGCCCATATTCACCGGATCTCACCGCTCCTCACCCTGCAGGGCGCGATCGCCCATGGCGACATGCCGATCGAGAGCGGGCCGACGGTGCTGTTACCCTATTCGCAGACCTTCTTCGAAGGCTATCTCGCCTTTGGCCGCGAACCGTTCCAGCGCTATTTTGCTGATCATGCGGTGCAGCTGCCGCTCGCCAAGGGCGACGCCGTGTTTTTCAATCCCGCGCTGATGCACGGGGCAGGGGCCAATCAATCGAGTGACATCCGCCGCATGGCGAACCTCCTGCAGGTCTCGTCCGCCTTTGGCCGGGCCATGGAGGCGGTGGACCGCTCACGGATGACGCTGGCGCTCTATCCGGCTTTGCGGGCGGCCAGTGCGGCCGGCGAACTCAGCGCTGCCGCGATCGCCAACGCCGTCGCGGCCTCAGCGGAGGGCTATGCCTTTCCGACCAATCTCGATCGCGATCCCCCGATCGGCGGTCGAGCGCCGAAGACCCAGGCGGAACACGTCCATGCGGCGCTGGCCGCTGGCGAAGATGCCGAAACGTTTGTCAGCCGCATAACGGCCCACGACGCGCGGCGTTCCGCGTGATCCGGCCCGGTCCGATTGTCCGCGCCCGGGCCGCCGGCAGTCAAGGCACAAAGCCGGCGAGCGGGGTGGCCGGCCACGTCTCGCCGTGATAACAGGCGCTGCCCCAAAATTGCGCCTCTTTATCGAGCAGAGCGCCCAAACTATTGCATTGCAATAAGTTGGCGCCTGAGCAGAATGGATGGATGGCGGCTGACCTTTCCATCCTTATCTTCGATGAAAATCAGGTGCGCGCGGCGATCATCGAGGCCGGGTTGCGCGAAGCCGGTCACGCCACAGTGGCGACGGTGACGGAAATTCGCGGCCTCGTCAGGCAGATCGAAGTCCTTCAGCCGGACGTGATCGTCGTCGACCTGGAAAATCCCAATCGCGACCAACTCGAGCATTTTTTTCAAGTCTCGCGATCGGTGCGAAAGCCGGTCGCGATGTTCGTCGATCGTTCGGACTCCGAGGCGATCCGCGCGGCGGTGGAAGCCGGCGTTTCCGCCTATGTCGTGGACGGTCTGAAGAAGGAACGGGTCAAGCCGATTCTCGACATGGCGGTCTCGCGGTTCAACGCGGTGAGCCGGTTGTCGCGCGAACTCGCCGATGCCCGATCGGAACTTGCCGAGCGTAAGGTTATCGAACGCGCCAAGGGGATTTTAATGAAGGCCAAGGGGCTCGACGAGGAAGAGGCCTACAAGCTGCTGCGTCGCTCGGCGATGAACGAGAGCCGGCGGATCGGCGATGTCGCCGCCAGTCTCGTGAGCGCCTATTCCCTTCTCGGAGATGGGTAATGGCTGGACAGAGTTTCATCCGCGCAGGCTATGTCCCGCTTCTCGATAGCGCCGTCCTGATTGCCGCGGCAAGTTGCGGCTTTGCCGAGGAACGCGGCGTCATTCTCTCGCTTCACCGCGAAACCTCCTGGGCGACGATCCGCGATCGCATCGGGGTCGGACAGTTCGATTGTGCGCATATGCTCGCGCCGATGCCGATTGCCGCCAATCTCGGCATCGGGCCTTTGCCGACGGCGATGGTGGCGCCGATGGTTCTTGCGCTCGGCGGGAACGGCGTTGTCGTCTCGGAGCGGATTGCGCAGATGATGACAGAGCTTGCTCCGTCTGGTTTCGAGCGCTCGCCGCGCGCGGCCGGCAAAGCCCTTGCCGCCGCCGTCGCTCGCCGCGCCGCAACCGACGAGCGGCCTTTGAGATTTGCCGTGGTTCACCCCCATTCGAGCCATAATTACGATCTGCGCTATTGGCTCGCCGCCTGTGGGGTGACACCCGAGCGCGACGTGGAGATCACCGTCGTGCCACCGCCGCTGATGCCTGATGCGCTGGCGGGGGGCGCGATCGATGGGTTTTGCGCCGGTGAGCCGTGGGCAACCGTCGCCGTGACACGCGGCGCCGGACGGATTGTCACCAGCCGGGCGGAAATCTGGCGGCGCGGTCCGGAGAAGGTTCTGGGATTGAGGGCCGACTTCGCGCAGCATCACCCCGAAGAGCTGACGGCATTGATCGCGGCGCTCTGCGATGCCGCGCGCTGGTGCTCCGATCGGGCGAATTTCGAAGCGCTCGCCCGACTGCTTGCGGTGCCGGAGCGGTTGAATGTCGATGAGGCGGCACTCATTCCGGGGCTGACGGGGCGGATGGAAATCGCTTCGGATAGTCATCGAACCATTGACGATTTCATGGTGTTCGCCGGCGCAAATGCCAATCGGCCGGATCCCGGCCACGGACGCTGGCTGTATCGGCAGATGGTCCGCTGGCAGGATGCGATATTTTCCGACGAGGGGCTCCAGATCGCCGGTCAGAGCTTTGACCCGCGATTCTTTGACGAGGCCATGGCCGGCGGAGGGGGTCTGGAGGCGACCGGATTCGAGGGCGCGCGCATCGACCCACGCCAGGATGGATCGGCCGCCGGGCGAGAGCGTCCGGATGGGTTGTTCGACGCAGCGGACGGGGAATGAATTCGGAGCTGTTTTCGCCACTCGAGAGCCGGATTGGCGGATCTGCCCTGCCGAAATGCCGATAAGGCAGTCGCCTTGGTCATGGTTTGCGCAATCAGCCTGGACGCCCTGCGTCCGATCGGACGCAGAACGGTCGCTCTCACCCTTTGAATCGACGCATCGTGCTTTGCCGAAAATCGATGCCGACTTTTGGGCCGAGGCTGGAGGCGCCGTCTGCTTGGTCTGAATGCAAGGAGATTACATAATAGGCACGGCGGCGAAGCGCTCAAGAAATTTGCGAAAATTGCATTTTCCGCGTTGCACCACGGTCTTTGTTAGGCTAATAATCCTCTTCAGGCGGCGGTGACCGCCCCATCTTTCCGACGTCCAAAGGCGGGCGTCTCACGGCAAGGCTGCCGACACTTCACGCAAGCTGCAATCGTTTGATTCGGCTTCGAAGCGTCGGGCAGCCTTTTTTATTTCCGAATCGACGTGTGCCGGCGGTTGACCGATCCGAGCAAGGGGAGAGCTTTGTTCATGCCCATCCTGACTTCCATCACCAGACGGCTCTTTCTCGGCGCCACAATGGCCAGTGCTGCGGCCGTGGCGCTGCCGGCATCGGCGAGCGCCGAAATGCTGCTTCCGGAAAAAGACGAACTGAAATTCGGCTTCATCAAGCTGACCGACATGGCGCCATTGGCGATCGCCAAGGAAAAGCACTTCTTCGAGGATGAAGGCCTCTACGTCACGCTGGAGGCGCAGGCAAACTGGAAGGTGCTGCTCGACCGGGTGATCACCGGCGAGCTTGACGGCGCCCACATGCTGGCTGGCCAGCCGCTCGCGGCGACCATCGGCTTCGGCACCAAGGCCCACATCGTCACGCCGTTTTCGATGGATCTCAACGGCAATGGCATCACGGTGTCGAACGCCGTGTGGGCGGAGATGCAGAAACACATCCAGAACGGCCCCGACGGCAAGCCGGAGCATCCGATTTCGGCCGCGGCGCTGAAGCCCGTCGTCGATCAATACAAGGCGGCCGGGCAACCCTTCAACATGGGGATGGTCTTCCCGGTCTCGACCCACAACTACTATCTGCGCTACTGGCTCGCCGCCGGCGGACTGCATCCCGGCTACTACACCCCGTCCGACACCTCCGGCCAGGTCAAGGCGGACGTGCTGCTTTCGGTGACGCCGCCGCCGCAGATGCCGGCGACGCTGGAAGCCGGCACCATCGAAGGCTATTGCGTCGGCGAGCCTTGGAATGAGGCGGCGGTCGTCAAGGGGATTGGTGTTCCGGTCATCACCGATTACGAGATCTGGAAGAACAATCCCGAAAAGGTCTTCGGGATGACCGCGAAATTCGTCGACGACAATCCGCAGACCGCCATCGCCGTGACCAAGGCGTTGATCCGCGCCGGCAAATGGCTCGATGCCAGCCCGGAAAACCGCAAGGAAGCGGTCCAGATTCTGTCGCGGCCAGAATATGTCGGCGCCGACGCGGATGTCATCGCCAAGTCGATGACCGGCACGTTCGAATACGCCAAGGGCGATGTCCGGCCGATCCCGGACTTTAACGTGTTCTTCCGTTACTTCGCGACCTATCCCTATTATTCCGATGCTGTCTGGTTCCTGAGCCAGATGCGCCGCTGGGGCCAGATTTCCGAAGAAAAGTCCGACGACTGGTATGCCGAGACGGCCAAGAGCGTCTATCGGCCCGACATCTATCGTCAGGCCGCAAAGTCGCTGATCGCCGACGGGTATCTGGCGGCCGCCGAGGTTCCTGAGACCGACGGCTACAAGCCCGCGACGACCGATTTCATTGATCACGTCGAATATGACGGCCGCAAGCCCAACGCCTATCTCGAGAAATTCCAGATCGGTCTCAAGGGCAAAGAGGAGGTCGCAAGTCTCTCTCAGTGAATCGAGCTTCTGTCGGCTGCCGAGGGCTCTCGGCTTGTCGGACAGGGCGTGACGACTTTTCATCGATCCGAGGAACTGCCTGAAATGACGACAGCCTCAGACTATATGAGCGACGTGGTATCTGCCGAGGAGCGCCGGACGCTGAAGCGCGAAAAGCGCCTGATGCGCATCACCCGGGTGGCCGGCCCGCTGACCGCCCTCGGACTTGGCTGGGCGGTCCCGATCGCCAAGATCGCTGTCGGCGACGACTGGCGTTCCAATCTCAAAGCGGTCTGGCAGGGGCTGTTCGTGCCGCTGATCGGCATCCTGTGTTTTCTTGCGGTCTGGGCCGTACTCGCGCCGCAGGTCCACACCTCACTCGGAACCGTTCCCGGCCCCACCCAGGTGTTTGATCAGGTGGAGGCACTCTACGCGGATTATCAGCGCGCCCAAGCTGACAAGGCCGCCTTCTTCGAGCGGCAGGAGGCACGCAATCAGAAGTTGGTCGCAGCCGGTCATGCCGATCGCGTTCGATATCGCGACTATACGGGGGCGCCGACTTACCCGGAACAGATTCTGACCAGCCTGAAGACGGTTTTTCTCGGATTCGTCCTCGCAACCATCATCGCCGTGCCTCTCGGCATCGCCTGCGGCCTCTCGAAGACAGTGAACGGCGCGCTCAACCCGCTGATTCAAGTGTTCAAGCCGGTATCTCCACTGGCGTGGCTGCCGATCGTCACGATGATCGTCTCGGCGCTTTACGTTCATCCCACCGATGGTTTTTCGAAATCGATGGTCATTTCGGCGATCACCGTCACGTTGTGTTCGCTCTGGCCGACGCTGGTCAACACCGCGCTCGGGGTCGCCTCCACCGACCGCGATCTCGTCAATGTCGGCAAGGTGCTGCAGCTGTCGACAACGAAGACCATCACCAAGCTCGTTCTGCCCTCGGCGATGCCACTGATCTTTACCGGTCTGCGTCTGTCGCTCGGCGTCGGCTGGATGGTGTTGATCGCCGCCGAAATGCTCGCTCAAAACCCTGGCCTGGGAAAGTTCGTCTGGGACGAGTTTCAGAACGGTTCCTCCGACTCCCTGGCCCGCATCATCGTCGCGGTCTTGACCATCGGCATCGTCGGCTTCGTTCTTGATCGCATCATGGCCGCTCTTCAGACCGCCTTCACCTTCAACGGCACGCGCTAAACGGGGCCGGAACCATCATGACCACGCCGATCATCGAACTCCAATCGGTTTGCAAAAGCTTCGGCGCCGGCAAGGACCGGGCGGACATCCTCAAAGACGTCAATCTCACCGTCAAGGAAGGCGAATTCGTTGCGATCGTCGGCTTTTCCGGCTCTGGAAAGACGACCTTGATGTCGCTGCTTGCCGGACTTGCCATGCCGGATGCCGGCGCGGTGTTGATGCGCGGCGAGGCGGTCAGGGGACCCGGTCCCGAACGCGGTCTCGTCTTCCAGTCGTATTCGTTGATGCCTTGGCTTTCGGTTCGCGGCAATGTGGCGCTGGCGGTCGATTCCGTTTTTGCCAAAGCATCGAAAGCCGAGCGGCAGGCGCGGGTCGAGAAATATGTCGCGATGGTGGGCCTCAGCCATGCCGCCGATCGCCGGCCGGCGGAGCTGTCCGGCGGCATGCGCCAGCGCGTTTCGGTAGCCCGTGCCCTGGCCATCAATCCTGAAGTCCTGCTCCTCGACGAGCCGCTCTCGGCCCTCGATGCCCTGACCCGCGCCAAGCTCCAGGACGAATTCGCCGCAATCAGCCGGGTCGAGCGCAAGACGATCATCCTGATCACCAACGATGTCGACGAGGCGATCCTGCTCGCCGATCGGATCATTCCCCTCGATCCGGGGCCACGGGCGAGCCTCGGCCCGTCTTTCGCCGTCGATCTGCCGCATCCTCGCGACCGCTCGGCGATCAACGGGGATGAGACCTTCAAACGTCTGCGGCGCGAGGTCACCGGCTATTTGATCGAGCGGGGCCGGCACGCCAGCGCCGAGGCCGGCGATCCGGTGGCGCTGCCGTCGATCACGCCAATCCACCTTGGCAAGCGGGCGCGGACGCCGTCACCCGATCTGCCGCAGGCCTATATCAAGGCCGCCCACTCGCCGATTCAGCGTGGCTTTGTCGAATTTTTCGAGGTGCGAAAGGTTTATCTGACCCCCAAGGGCCCACTGACCGTCGTCGGTGGGTTCGACTTGAAGATGGAAAACGGCGAATTCGTCTCGCTGATCGGGCACTCCGGATGTGGCAAGTCGACCGTCCTGTCGATGGCGGCTGGCCTCACCGACATTTCCTCGGGGGGGATCGTTCTCGACGGGCGTGAGGTCCACCGGGCCGGCCCCGATCGGGCCGTGGTCTTCCAGGCGCCATCGCTGATGCCCTGGCTGACGGCGCGCGAGAACGTCGCCCTTGGTGTCGACCGCGTCTACCCGAACGCGACACCCGCCGAGCGCAAGGACGTCGTTGAACATTATCTTCATCGCGTCGGCCTCGGCGATGCGATGCACCGGCAGGCGGCCGATCTGTCGAACGGCATGAAGCAACGGGTCGGTATCGCGCGCGCCTTTGCCCTGTCGCCGAAGCTTCTTCTGTTGGACGAGCCGTTCGGGATGCTCGACAGTCTGACGCGCTGGGAGTTGCAGGACGTTCTGATGGACGTCTGGACGCGCACGAAGGTCACGGCGATCTGCGTCACGCATGACGTCGACGAAGCGATCTTGCTGGCCGATCGGGTGGTGATGATGACCAACGGGCCGAAGGCGAAGATCGGCAAGGTGATGACCGTCGATCTGCCGCGGCCGCGCAGCCGCAAGGCGCTGCTCGAACATCCCGACTACTGGCGCTATCGCCAGGAGTTGCTTGATTTTCTTGAACACTATGAAGGCGGGGCGCGACCGACGACGGCGTTGGGGCAAGACGAACGAAAGAGCTGCACGGACGCTGCCGCCAAAGCTCGGGAGGCGGCCTGATGTCGACTTTGAAAAAAACTGCCGCCAAGGAGAACCGCGCGGCCCCCAATGCCCGGTTCTTCCAACCCTCGATCGTCTGCCCTCATGGAGCGTTCGCCCATGTCTGAAAAGCTCGTCGTCATCGGCAACGGCATGGCGCCCGGCCGAGCCCTGGAGCATCTCTTCGCAACGGCGCCTGGACGGTTCGACGTCACGATCTTCAACGCCGAACCTCGTGTGAACTACAATCGGCTGATGCTCTCGCCGGTCTTGTCGGGAGAGAAGACCTACGAAGAGATCATCACCCACGACGACGCCTGGTATGCGGTGCATGGGGTGACGCTTTACAAGGGCAATCGCATCGAAGCGATCGATCGGGCGGCGAAGACCGTGACGGCTGCGGACGGGACGGTGGCCGCCTACGACAAGCTCATCGTCGCCACCGGATCGAGCCCGTTTATCGTGCCCATTCCCGGCGCCGATCTTTCGGGCGTTCTCGTCTATCGCGATCTCGACGATGTCGAAAAAATGCTCCAGGCGGCGAAGGCGGGCGGGCGGGCCGTGGTCATCGGCGGCGGGCTTCTCGGTCTGGAGGCGGCCGCCGGGCTGAAAATGCGCGGCATGGACGTGACCGTTCTCCATCTCATGCCGACCCTGATGGAGCGACAGCTCGATCCGGCCGCCGGCTTCCTGCTCGAGCGGTCCTTGAAGGCCCGGGGCATCGACGTCGTCACCAAGGCCAACACGAAAGCGATTTTAGGGACCGACAAGGTCGAAGGGGTCGAACTCGACGACGGGAGCGTCATCACCGCGACGATTGTCGTCATGGCGGTTGGTATTCGGCCCTCGGTGCATCTGGCGAAAGATGCGGGGCTCAGCGTCGGCCGTGGCATCATCGTCGGCGACGATTTGCAGACCTCGGATCCTGACATCTTCGCGCTCGGCGAATGCGTCGAGCATCGCGGTGTGTGCTACGGTCTGGTCGCGCCGCTCTACGAGATGGCCGCCGTCGTCGCCGCGCAACTTTGCGGCGACGATGCGGCCCGTTATCTCGGCTCCGTCACCTCGACCAAACTCAAGGTGACCGGGATCGACCTGTTTTCGGCCGGTGATTTCGCCGAAGGGGACGACCGCGAGGAGATCGTGCTGCGCGATGCGTCCGCCGGCGTTTACAAGCGGCTGGTGATCAAGGACGATGCGATCATCGGCGCGGTGCTTTACGGAGAAACCGCCGACGGCGCCTGGTTTTTCGATTTGATGAAGAAAAACGCGCCGGTCTCGGCGATGCGCGAAACCTTGATCTTCGGCCAGTCCTATCAGGGGGGCGCCCCTCTGGACCCTATGGCGGCCGTTGCAGCCTTGCCGGATGATGCGGAGATCTGCGGCTGCAACGGCGTCTGCAAGGGCAAGATCACCGCTGCGATCAGCCAGAAGGGCCTGACCTGCCTCGACGATGTGCGGGCTCATACCAAGGCCTCCTCTTCATGCGGCACCTGCACCGGTCTCGTCGAGCAGTTGATGGCCCTGACTCTCGGCGACGCGTTCAATCCGCGCGCGGTCAAGCCGATGTGTGGCTGTACCGAGCTGTCCCATGCCGACGTGCGCCGGCTGATTGTCGCCAAGGCGTTGAAATCGATCCCCGAGGTGATGCAGGAGCTGGAGTGGAAGACCTCCTGCGGCTGCGCCAAATGTCGGCCGGCGCTCAATTACTATCTGCTTGCCGAATGGCCGGGGGAATATCAGGACGACAAGCAGTCGCGTTTCATCAACGAGCGCGTTCACGCCAATATCCAGAAGGACGGGACCTATTCGGTCGTCCCGCGGATGTGGGGCGGGATCACCTCGGCGAAGGAATTGCGGGCAATCGCCGACGTCGCCGACAAATTCGCGATCCCGACGGTGAAATGCACCGGCGGGCAACGGATCGATCTTCTCGGTGTGAAGAAGGAGGATCTGCCGGCGGTTTGGGCCGATCTCAACGCTGCCGGCATGGTGTCGGGGGCCGCTTACGGCAAGGCCCTGAGAACGGTGAAGACGTGCGTCGGATCCGACTGGTGCCGCTTCGGGACGCAGGATTCGACCGGTCTCGGCGTGCGGATCGAAAAATTCATGTGGGGGTCGTGGACCCCTGCGAAGGTCAAGATGGCGGTCTCAGGCTGTCCTCGCAACTGCGCGGAGGCGACCTGCAAGGATGTCGGAGTCATTTGCACGGACGCCGGCTACGAAATCCATTTCGCCGGTGCCGCGGGGCTCGACATCAAGGGGACCGAAGTTCTCACGCAGGTAAAGACCGAGGACGAAGCGCTCGAAATGATTGTCGCCTTGGTGCAGCTCTATCGCGAGCAGGGCCACTATCTCGAGCGGATTTACAAATGGCTGAAGCGGGTCGGCATGGACTCGGTCCGCGCCGCAATCGTCGATGATTTGGACGAGCGCCGCCGCTATTTCGACCGCTTCGTGCACAGCCAGGCCTTCGCGCAACGCGATCCTTGGGCCGAACGGGCCAGCGGCGAGGTCGCATCACACGAATTCCGGCCATTGGCGGAGATCGGGATGAAGGAGGTCACGTGTTGATGACGGATCTTTGGCATCGCGTCGGTCTGGTCACCGACATTCCGCGGCGGGGCGCGCGTTGCGTCGACTCTCCTTTCGGCCGGATCGCCGTCTTTCGGACCGCCGAGGACCGGATCTTCGCCCTTGCCGACCAGTGCCCGCATAAAGGAGGCCCGCTGTCTCAGGGCATCGTCCACGACACGTCGGTCACCTGTCCGCTGCACAATGCGGTGATTTCCTTGCAAAGCGGCGAGATGGCGGGACCGGACGAGGGACGCGTGCGGCGCTTTGCGGTGCGGGTCGATCCTCTGACGGAGGTCATCGAGCTGTCGCTCGCCGACAACGCGGAGCGTCTGCACGCGGCCGAATGATCAGGCGGACCTTCGAGACGACCTGTCGAAGCCCGCCGCTTGAATCTGCGAAAGGAGACCGATCCGATGCAAGCCGCCGCGGCGACGAAAACCGTTCGCACGACCTGTGCCTATTGCGGCGTCGGATGCGGGGTTCTCGCGACACCGGCGGTGGATGGGTCCGTGGCGATCGCCGGCGATCCGGATCATCCCGCCAATTTCGGTCGGCTGTGCTCGAAAGGCTCTGCGCTTGGCGAGACGCTCGGATTGGAAGAGCGCCTGCTGCAGCCTCAGATCGGGGGCGTCCCGGCGACATGGGACAGGGCGCTCGACATGGTCGCTGCGCGGTTTAGCGAGGCCGTCGCCGACCATGGGCCGGACTCGGTCGCGTTCTATCTGTCGGGCCAGCTTTTGACCGAAGATTATTACGTCGCCAACAAGCTGATGAAAGGCTTCATCGGTTCGGCGAACATCGACACCAATTCCCGTCTTTGCATGGCGTCCGCCGTGACCGGCCACAAGCGGGCGTTCGGCGCCGACACCGTGCCGGGCAGCTATGTCGATCTCGAGATGGCGGATCTTGTCGTTCTGACGGGATCCAATCTGGCCTGGTGCCACCCCGTGCTGTTCCAGCGCCTGGCGGCGGCGAAGGCGGCGCGTCCGCAGATGCAGGTGGTGGTGATCGATCCGCGACGCACGGCAACGTGCGAGATCGCCGACGCGCATCTGGCGATCGCCGCCGATGGGGATGTCGCATTGTTTGTGGGGCTGCTCAACGCCCTGGTGAAAGAAGGCGCGATCGATCGCGACTACATCGAACGGCACACGCTTGGATTTTCCGATGCCGCGCGGGCGGCCCAGACGATGTCGGTGCGAAAGGTCGCGGCCGAAACCGGACTTGGCGAGGCCGAGATCGGTGACTTTTTCGAGCTTTTCGTTCGCAGCGAAAGGGTCGTGACCATCTACAGTCAAGGCGTCAACCAGTCCTGTTCCGGCAGCGACAAGGTGAACGCGATCATCAACTGCCATCTGGCGACGGGGCGGATCGGCCGTCCGGGCATGGGGCCGTTCTCGGTGACCGGGCAGCCGAACGCCATGGGAGGGCGGGAAGTCGGCGGCCTGTCAAACATGCTCGCCGCGCATATGGCCCTCGAAGACGCCGCGGATCGCGCACGGGTTCAGGCGTTTTGGAGGGCGCCGAGAATTGCCGATCATGCCGGCCTCAAGGCGGTCGAGCTGTTCGACGCCGTTGCGGATGGACGCATCAAGGCGTTGTGGATCGCCGGCACAAACCCGGTCGTGTCGATGGCCCGTTCCGGTCAGGTCGAGCGGGCGTTGGCGCGCTGTCCCTTCGTCGTCGTGTCCGAGGTGATCGCGAAAACCGACACCGCCGCCTTTGGCGACGTGCTCCTTCCTGCGGCCGCCTGGGGCGAGAAGAATGGCACGGTGACCAATTCCGAACGCCGGATTTCGCGGCAGCGGCCGTTTCTCGCCTGCCCCGGCGAAGCGCGGCCCGACTGGGCGATCTTCGCCGATGTCGCAAGACGGATGGGTTTTGAGGGCTTCGACTACCAGACGGCGGCCGAGATCTTTGACGAGCATGCCCGCTTGTCGGCCGTTGAAAACCACGGCAGCCGGGATTTCGAAATCGGCGGATTGTCGGGGCTCACGGAGGCGGAATACGACGCTCTGGCGCCGATCCAGTGGCCCGTTCGGGCCCGCCGCGATCGGCAGGAGACCCGCGACAGCCGCTTTTTTGCCGAGGGGGGCTTCTTTCACAGCGATGGCCGGGCCCGCTTCGTGGTCACGGATCCTCCTGTCGCGGCGACGTTGGCCGGCAAGCTTGTCCTCAATACCGGTCGGCTGCGTGACCATTGGCACACGATGACACGGACCGGCCTGTCGGCCCGTCTGTCAGCCCATATCGCCGAGCCCTTCGCCGAACTTAATCCACGCGATGCCGCCAACTTCGGCATCAAAGAGGCCGATCTCGTCAGGGTCATGTCGCCACAGGGGGAGGCGATCGTGCGGGCGTTGATCACCGAGCGCCAACGCCTCGGGTCGGTCTTCGTCCCGATGCACTGGACCCGGCGTTTTGCCCCCAGCGGGCGGATCGGCGCCGTCACCCATGCCGCGCGTGATCCGTTGTCCGGTCAGCCGGCTTTGAAGACGACAAAGGTCACGATCAAGCGCTTCGAAGCGGCGTGGCACGCCTTCGCGATCATGAGAGCGCGCCCCGACATCGATCGGCTCGCCGGCGAAGTTGCGTATATCGCTGCCGCGCGCACGCAGGACGGCTGGCGCGTCGAACTTGCTGGCGAGGCGGCGCTTGCCGATCCTGCGGCCTTCGGCCAGACCCTTACCGGCGATCCCGACGCCGAAACCGTGATTTATCGCGATCGCAAGACGGGCACGGCGCGCGTCGCGATGTTTCGGAACGGGCGGCTTCTCGGCGCGCTTTATCTCTCCCGCAGCCCCGTCGAGGTATCGCGCAACTGGGCCGTGATGCAGCTTACTCTGAGCGAGCACGACGCGGGAAATCGCTCGCGTCTCCTCGCCGGCCGCGGCGGCGCGGATCGGCCCGATCCCGGTGCGACCATCTGCGCGTGTTTTTCTGTCGGCGCCAATCAGATCGCCGCGCTTGTGGCCTCCGGCGAGGCGACAACCGTCGAGGCGGTCGGCAACGCGCTGCGGGCCGGCACCAATTGCGGCTCCTGTCGCAGCGAAATCAAGACAATCATCGATGACGTCCGGCTTGGACTTTCGGCCTGACCGGCTCGCCCGCGCAAGCGCACCGACCTCGGCGCCGCGGCACCGGCCTACAGCATCGGCCCGACAATCGGAATCGATTTTTGGCAAAGCACGATGCGTCGATTCCAAGGGTGAGAGCGACCTTTCTGCGTCCGATCGGACGCAGGGCGCACTAACTTGACACCTGACGCATCGCCGCTGTCTTTACGGCCGTGCAAGGCGTGGCATGAGTGCGGTCCCGGTGGGGCCGCCGTGGCAGCGCCACGCGATGCCATTCACCGGCCGCTTTGCCGACACCAACAATGCCGCCATCCATCAGATGTCGAGGTCGGAAGCGAAGGCCGCCTGTTCCTGGATGAAGCGGAAGCGCGACTCCGGTCGGTTGCCCATCAGCGCGTCGACCGCGCTGGATGTGCCGGCTTCCGGCGTTTCGTCGGCGACCACCCTGAGGAGCGTGCGCTTGCGCGGGTCCATCGTGGTCTCCTTCAACTGCGCCGGCAGCATTTCACCGAGACCTTTGAAGCGCGCCACCTCGACCTTGCGACCCTTGAACTCGCGGCCGACGATCTCCTCGCGATGTTTGTCGTCCCGCGCGTAAAACGTCTTGCCCCCGGCCGCCAGCTTGTAGAGCGGCGGGACGGCGAGAAAGAGATGGCCGCCGCGGATCAGCTCCGGCATTTCGCGATAGAAGAAGGTGATCAAGAGCGAGGCGATATGAGCGCCGTCGACATCGGCATCGGTCATGATGATCACGCGCTCGTAGCGCAGATCTTCCGGCCGATATTTCGAGCGGGTGCCGCAGCCGAGCGCCAGGATGAGATCGGACAGCTGCTGATTGGCGCCGAGCTTCTCGCGGCCGGCACTGGCGACATTGAGGATCTTGCCGCGCAGCGGCAGGATTGCCTGGACTTTCCGGTCGCGCGCCTGCTTGGCCGAACCGCCGGCCGAGTCGCCCTCGACGATGAAGAGTTCGGCACCGACGGCGCCGGTCTGGGAACAATCGGCCAGCTTGCCGGGCAGGCGCAGCTTGCGGGTCGCCGACTTGCGGCTGACTTCTTTTTCCTGGCGCCGGCGCAGCCGCTCGTCGGCGCGCTCGACCACCCAGTCGATCAGCCGGGCGGCATCCTGGGGCGAAGAGGCGAGCCAGATGTCGAAGCTGTCGCGCATCGACTGCTCGACGATCCGCTGCGCCTCCACGGTGGCCAGCCGGTCCTTGGTCTGGCCGACGAATTCCGGCTCGCGAATGAACACCGACAGCATGGCCGAGGCCGTCTGCATGATGTCGTCGCCGGTGATGATCGCCGCGCGCTTGTTGCCGGAGACCTCGGCAAAGGCTTTGAGGCCGCGCAGCAGCACCGAGCGCAGACCGGCTTCGTGGGTGCCGCCTTCGGGCGTCGGAATGGTGTTGCAGTAGGACCGCACGAAGCCGTCGTCGGCGGTCCAACTGACGGCCCATTCGACGGCGCCGTGGCCGGTCGTCTTTTCGGTGCGTCCGGCAAAGAGCTGCGAGGTCACCCGATGCTCACTGCCGAGCGTCGTTTCGAGATAGTCCTTCAGGCCGCCGGGGAAATGGAAGGTCTCGCGGCTTGGAACACCGGCATCGGCTGGAATGAGCGAGGGATCGCAGGACCAGCGGATTTCGACGCCGCCGAAGAGATAGGCCTTGGAGCGGGCCATCGCCATCAGTCGTTCCGGGCGGAAGCGGGCGTTCGCCCCGAAGATCTGCGGATCGGGCCGGAACCGGACCCGGGTGCCACGCCGATTGTGGACCTCGCCGACCTCTTCGAGCTTCGAGGTGGCAAGCCCGCGCTCATAGGTCTGGCGATAGAGCCGGCGGTTGCGCGCGACCTCGACCTCGAGGAACTCCGACAGAGCGTTGACCACCGAGACGCCGACACCGTGCAGGCCGCCGGAGGTCTCATAGACCTTGGAATCGAATTTGCCGCCGGCATGCAGCGTCGTCATGATGACTTCGAGCGCCGAACGGTCCTTGTATTTCGGATGCGGGTCGATCGGGATGCCGCGGCCGTTGTCGCTGATCGACAGCGTCCCGTCGGCTTCGAGCGCGACCTCGATGAAATTGGCATGGCCGGCGGTGGCCTCGTCCATCGAATTGTCGATGACCTCGGCGAAAAGATGATGCACGGCCTTTTCGTCGGTACCGCCGATATACATACCGGGCCGGCGCCGGACCGGTTCCAGCCCCTCCAGAACCTCGATATCGGCGGCTGTGTAATCGGCGCCGGGCACGAATTCCACCGTTGCCTTACGGGCGGTGCCTTGCGGCCGTGGCGCCTTCGGCTGACGCGCGGCGTTGCCCGAAAACAGGTCGTCGCTCATCGGCTTTGGGTTCCTCGCTCGACGGTGGGTTTGACGAAATACGCCGGAAGCATGGCCTTCTAGCTATACTTTCACGAAATGTTCTTCAAGGCGGCGTGCCGCCGTAAGCCGCGCTCTAGAGCGGTTTTCGGCGTTTTCCACTGCAAAAGCTGTTGAATGTGGAAAGGCCCCGGCTTGTCATTGGGTGAAGGTCAGGGCCACGAACGCAAAAAAGGGCGCCCGTCTCCGGACGCCCCTTATAGCGTTTGTCAGCGATGACGGTCGCCTCCAGCATCGTGCTTTGCCGAAAATCGGAATCGATTTTCGGCAAAGCACGATGCGTCGATTCAAAGGCTTAGAGCGACCGTTCTGCGTCCGATAGGACGCAGGGCGCTCTAGACCGAGTAGTACATGTCGAACTCGATCGGATGCGGCGTCATCTCGTAGCGCAGCACTTCGGCCATCTTCAGGTCGATGAAGGCGTCGATCTGGTCGTCGTCGAAGACGCCGCCGGCTTTGAGGAAGTCGCGGTCGGCATCAAGCGATTCCATCGCCTCGCGCAGGCTGCGGCAGACGGTCGGGATTTCCTTCAGCTCCTCCGGCGGCAGATCGTAGAGATCCTTGTCCATGGCCTGGCCCGGATGGATCTTGTTCTTGATGCCGTCAAGGCCGGCCATCAGCATCGCCGAGAAGGCGAGATACGGGTTAGCCGTCGGATCCGGGAAGCGGACCTCGACGCGCTTCGCCTTCGGCGAATGGCCAAACGGAATGCGGCAGGAGGCCGAGCGATTGCGCGCCGAATAGGCCAGCAGGACCGGCGCTTCAAAGCCCGGGACGAGGCGCTTGTAGGAATTCGTCGACGGGTTGGTGAAGGCGTTGATCGCCTTGGCGTGCTTGATGATGCCGCCGATGTAGTGGAGGCAGGTTTCCGACAGCCCGGCATATTCGTTGCCGGCAAACGCCGGCTTGTCGCCCTTCCAGATCGACTGGTGAACATGCATGCCCGAGCCGTTGTCGCCGTAAACCGGCTTCGGCATGAAGGTCGCGGTCTTGCCGTAGGCGTTGGCGACCTGGTGGATGACGTACTTGTAGATCTGCAGCTTGTCGGCGTTGCGGGTCAGCGTGTCGAACTTGATGCCGAGTTCGTGCTGGGCCGCGGCCACCTCGTGGTGATGCTTCTCGACGGCGACGCCCATCTCGGCCATCACGGTCAGCATTTCCGAGCGCATGTCCTGGCAGGAATCGACCGGCGGAACCGGGAAGTAGCCGCCCTTGATGCGCGGCCGGTGGCCGAGATTGCCGGTCTCATAGTCGGTGTCGTCGTTGGACGGCAGTTCGGTCGAGTCGAGCTTGAAGCCGGTGTTGTACGGATCGGCCTTGTAGCGCACGTCGTCGAAGACGAAGAATTCGGCCTCGGGGCCGAAGAAGCAGGTGTCGCCGATCCCCGACTGGGAGAGATAGGCTTCCGCTTTGCGCGCGGTCGAGCGCGGATCACGGTTGTAGCCTTCCCCGGAAATCGGATCGAGAATGTCGCAGGTGATCGCCATCGTCGCCTGGGCGAAAAACGGATCCATGTAGGCGGTATCGGGATCCGGCATCAGCACCATGTCGGACTCGTTGATGGCCTTCCAACCGGCGATCGACGAGCCGTCGAACATCGAGCCTTCCGAGAACATGTCTTCATCGACGATGGAGGCGTCCATCGTAACATGCTGCATCTTGCCCTTCGGATCGGTGAAGCGCAGGTCGACGAATTTGATGTCGTTGTCCTTGATCTGCTTCAAAATCTCGTTGGCGCTCGTCATGGCCGTCCTTCCCATTTTTCATGGTTTGTTGGGTCTTTCAAAGGATCTCGTCGATCCTTCGATGCTTAGATCGCGTCGGTTCCGGCTTCGCCGGTGCGGATGCGAATGGCTTCTTCAATCGGTGACACGAAGATCTTGCCGTCGCCGATACGACCGGTCTGCGCCGCCTTGCGGATCGCCTCGACCGCCGCTTCAACAGTTTCGTCGGCCAGCACGATCTCGACCTTCACCTTGGGTAGGAAGTCGACGACATACTCCGCGCCCCGATACAGTTCGGTGTGGCCCTTCTGGCGGCCGAATCCCTTGGCCTCGGTTACGGTGATGCCCTGGAGCCCGACCTCCTGAAGCGCCTCCTTCACCTCATCCAGCTTGAATGGCTTGATGATCGCCTCGACCTTTTTCATCGACTGCCCTTTTCCACACTATGGTCTCGCATGGCGAGTCTTGCCCGCCGACGCCGACAATGCACGTGTCATGCCAAGCTCGCCGACGTGAAAGGCACACTCGACATAGCTTGATTCGTCCGTGCGGCAATGGAGCCCCTGTCCTAACGGCCTGTCCAGCGAAGAATTTTCCCGGACCTCGGGTTCGTCAGGGCCTAAATGGCTGATATTCGGTCTTGATGATAAGTTTTATGCATAAAAAGATGGCGAAATGAACAAAAAATATGCAATCAAGATGGCGTCAAATCAGGCAATGAGCGCAGCGTTGTTGACGCCGGCCGAAATGGCGCGGGCCGATGCGCTGACGATCGCCGCCGGCACCCCCGGCATCTTGCTGATGGAGCGCGCGGCTGCCGCCATCGTCGAGGCGATCGAAGCGGCCTTTCCAGATGCCGTGCGCGTCGCCTGCCTGGCCGGGCCGGGCAACAATGGCGGCGATGCCTGGGCCGCAGCGGCAATCCTGCAGCGGCGGGGGCGGGCGGTCGCGGTGTTCCGGCTTCAACCGCCGGAGAAATTGTCGGGCGACGCCGCGATCGCCGCGCAGGCTTTCGGCAACGAGGGGGCGCCACTCGCCGCGTTTCGGCCGGAGGCGTTCGATCTTGTCGTCGACGGGTTGTTCGGCGCCGGGCTGTCGCGGGCCTTGGAAGGCGAGGTGGCCGGCATGGTCGACCGCCTCAACGCCGACCCGGTGCCGGTTCTGTCGATCGATCTGCCCTCGGGAATTTCGGGCCTGACGGGAGAGCGGCTCGGCATGGCCGTCACGGCAACGGCGACGGTCACCTTCTTTCGGGCCAAGCCCGGTCATTGGCTCGAGCCGGGGCGCTCCCATTGCGGTTCCGTGACGGTCGCCGACATCGGCATCGCGCCCGTCGTGCTCGATGCGATCGGGCCGCGGACCTTTGCGAACGAGCCGGCGCTCTGGCGCGATCAGCTGAGAACACCGGCCGATGCGGGCCACAAATACGACCGCGGTCATGCCGTCGTCGTCTCCGGTGGAGCGGCGCAGACCGGCGCGGCGCGGCTTGCGGCGACGGCGGCGCTGCGGGGCGGTGCGGGGCTCGTCACAGTGTTGTCGCCATCGAGCGCCGTTCTGGTGAATGCCACCCATCTGACGGCGGTGATGCTGAAGCGTTGCGACGACCGCGCGACCCTTACCGAACTCCTTGGCGATCGTCGCCTGAACGCGCTGGTGCTGGGACCGGGGTTCGGCGTTGGCGCGCAGGCGCGCGACTATGCTGAGGCGGTGTTGGCGAGCGAGGCGCGGCTGGTGCTCGATGCCGACGGGATCACCTCATTTGCCGAGGATCCGGCGGCCTTGTTTGCGCTGGCTGCCCAGGCCGCCGATCGCCGGACGAAGGGCGAGGCGGCGATGGTGCTGACGCCCCATGCCGGCGAATTCAAGCGGCTGTTTCCGGATTTGGCGGCAGCGGACGCGATGGCCAAGCCGGAGACGGCGCGCCAGGCCGCCGCCAGGGCGCGATCGATCGTCCTTCTGAAGGGCCGCGACACCGTCATTGCCGCGCCGGATGGCCGGGCGGCGATCAATACGACGGGAACGCCTTGGCTTGCCACTGCCGGCAGCGGCGACGTGCTCTCGGGGCTCGTCGCGGCGGCGCTGGCGCAAGGCGCGGCGACGTTCGAAGCCGCCTGCGCCGCGGTCTGGATGCATGGCAAGGCGGCCGAGATGTTTGGACCCGGGCTGATCGCCGAGGATCTGCCGGCGATGCTGCCGAAGGTGTTCGCGCGGCTTGCCGCAGGCTGAGCCGCTCGGCCGGCTCATCACACTCAGTAGGCAGAGTCCGTGCGCAGCAGGCTGATCGGTGTCATCAGCAGGATGTACAGATCAAGGGCGAGCGACCAGTTTTCGATGTAGAACAGGTCATATTCGAAGCGTTTGACTAGCTTGGTCGGGTCGTCGATCTCACCGCGCCAGCCGTGGATCTGCGCCCAGCCGGTGATGCCGGGCTTGACCTTGTGGCGGCCGAAATAGCCGTCGACGATCTCGGTGAAGGTCTCGTCGCGGCTGGAGCGGGCATGGACGGCGTGCGGGCGCGGGCCGACGATCGACAGATCGCCGCGCAGCACGTTGAAAAGCTGCGGCAGCTCATCGATCGAGGTCTTGCGGATGAAGGCACCGACGCGGGTCACCCGCTTGTCGTTGCGGGTGACGATCTGCCGGGCCTCGGGGTCGCTCATGGCGTGATGCAGCGAGCGGAACTTGAAGATCTCGACTTCCTGATTGTTGAAGCCGTGGCGCTTCTGGCGAAAGATGATCGGCCCCGGAGAGTCGAGCTTCACCGCGATCGCCGTGATCAGCATGATCGGCGACAGGAGCACGATCGCCAGCGATGCGGCCATGATGTCGAACGCGCGTTTGGCGATCGTATCCCAGTCGGCGAGCGGCCGGTCGATGACGTCGATCAGCGGTAAGGACCCGACGTAGGAATAGGTGCGGGGGCGAAATTTCAGCTCCGCCGAATGAGCGGCCAGGCGAATGTCCAGCGGCAGCACCCAGAGCTGCTTGAGCAGCGAAAGCAGGCGCGTTTCGGCCGACAACGGCAGGGTGACGATCAGCATGTCGATGCGGGTGCGGCGGGCAAATTCCACCAGCTCGGCGATCGTGCCGAGTTTCGGATAGCCGGCAACCAGCGGCGGCGATCGTCGATTGTCCCGATCGTCGAAGATGCCGCAGATCCGGATGTCGTTGCCGGGCTGCATTTCGAGGCCGCGAATGAGGGTCTCGGCGTTCTTGCCGCCGCCAACGATGACCGCCCGGCGCTCCATCAAACCGTTGCGCGCCCAGTGCCGCAGGCGCGAGGCGAAGATCAGCCGGGCGAGACAGATCACCGCAAGCCCGATGATGGCCCAGGAGAGGAGCGGGAGGCCGCTCAGCGTTGGCCGGTCGAAGCCATAGAGGAACAGCGCGACCAAGCCGGCGGCGAGGCCGAGACCGACCGCGACCCGCCAGAGTTTCAGTTGCGAGCCGCGCAGGAACGACAGGTCGTAGGTATGCGCCGCATTCAAAATCCCGATGCCGATGAGGGTGCCGACGAGCATCGCGGCGATGGGCAGAATGGCCTTTGGAGTTTGGCCTTCGAGCAGCCAGCAGACGATGCCGATCAGGAAGAACACGGTGCCTTCGCCGAGCCGCCACAGACCGCACAACATGCGGGGGCTGATGAACTCATTGTCGAGATGAGTGAGGGTTTGCAGGGCCTGGGCGTTGAGTTGCACGTTCTCGTTCGGATCGTCTGGGCGCTTGGGCAAATGGCGCGCCGCCGGTTTCGAAAACGGAAGGCTTTCGTTGGGATCGCTCATCGAATTGGCCTGCGCATCCGCGATTTTCAGACTCGGCAAATGCTATCTGCCGGAACGAAATTCGTCCGCCGCACAGCCTTCGGCGGGGCCGCAGAACAAGATCGTACACTGACAGAAACCACCTAAGAAAGCGTTGTCGCAAGGTGATGAAAGCAACCGGTGCTTTCAACGGAAATTGCGTGCTTTCACGCTGATCGTGTCAAGTTGCAGATCGCGAATATAGATATCATGTGCCGCAGGTGTGCGCGGCGGCTTGTCGCGTGGATCTTGCGTGGGCGATCCGTGGTGGAACTCGTCCCCCCGGCCGTGGGGCAGCGGAAAGTGGGCTTCACGTCCGCCGATACTTGCTAGCTTTGCGGATAGATCCGCCAGCTTCTGGACGACGAGATGCACCACGTCGCCTTCGCGCTGGATGCGGCCATGGGCCCCGAGCATCGTCGCGGTCAAAACGATGCGGCGGAATTTTTCGAAGGTTTTCGGCCAGACGACCAGATTGGCGATGCCGCTCTCGTCTTCCATGGTGATGAACATCACCCCCTTGGCGCTGCCCGGTCGCTGGCGCACCAGCACCAGGCCCGCCGCCGCCAGCCATCGCCCGTCCCGCGCGCCCATCGCCTCGGCGCAGGTGACGATCCGGCGTTGGCGCAGATCCGCGCGCAAAAAGCCGACCGGATGGCCGCGGAGCGACAGGCCGACGTGGCGATAATCGCCGACCACCTCACCGCCGGCGGGCATCTGGCGCAGCCGCACCTGCGGCTCACGCAGCTCCGACGCTGAGGCATTCTCGCCGGTTGCATCGGCACTGGCCATGGCGCTGGCGGCGGCAAACAGCGGCAACGGCTCGTCGCGGAGTGCCTTGATCGCCCAGACCGCCTCGCGCCGGCTCAAGGCGAAGGCCGGCCGGAACGCATCGGCCTCGGCCAGCCGCGTCAGAGCCTGAATGGTGAGGCCCGCCCGTCTCCAGAGATCCTCGATCGAGGCGAAGGGCGCCCCGCCGCGGGTGGCGAGCAGCCGGGCCGCCTCCTTGTTGGCAAGCCCTTTGACCATGCGCAGTCCGAGCCGCACCGCGAAAAGACCTTTGCTGTCGGGCTCTTGCGGTGTTTCGAGGGTGCAGTCCCAGCGCGAATGGTTGATCGAGACAGGGCGGATTTCGACCCCATGCTCCTTGGCGTCGCGGACGATCTGAGCGGGGGCATAAAAACCCATCGGCTGGGCGTTGAGGAGGGCCGCGCAAAAGACGTCCGGATGCCAGCATTTCAGCCAGGACGAGGCATAGGCGACAAGCGCGAAGGAGGCGGCATGGCTTTCCGGAAAGCCATAGGAGCCGAAACCTTCGAGCTGGCGGAAGGTGCGTTCGGCAAAATCGCGCTCATAGCCATTGGCGGTCATGCCGGCGACGAGCTTGTCCTTGAAGGCCGAGACGCCGCCGGTGAATTTGAAGGTCGCCATCGACTTGCGCAGGCCGTCCGCCTCGCCGGGGGAAAAGCCGGCGCATTCGATGGCAACGCGCATCGCCTGTTCCTGAAAGAGCGGCACGCCGAAGGTCTTGCCGAGCACCTTTTCCAGTTCGGGCTTGGGATAGTCGACCTTTTCCAGCCCCTCGCGGCGGCGCAGATAGGGATGCACCATGTCGCCCTGGATCGGGCCGGGGCGTACGATCGCCACCTGAATGACGAGGTCGTAATAGGTGCGCGGCTTCAGCCGCGGCAGCATCGACATCTGCGCCCGGCTTTCGATCTGGAAGGTGCCGAGCGTGTCCGCCCGCCGGATCATCGCATAGGTCTTCGGATCCTCCGCCGGGATGGTCGAAAGATCGTAATCGATTTCCTTGTGCGCCTTCAACAGATCGAGGCCGCGTTTCATGCAGGACAGCATGCCGAGAGCGAGGACGTCGACCTTCATGAATTTCAGGACGTCGATGTCGTCCTTGTCCCATTCGATCACCTGGCGCCCATCCATCGCTGCCGGTTCGATCGGCACGAGATCGTCCAGCCGATCGTTGGTCAGGACGAAGCCGCCGGGATGCTGGGAGAGATGGCGCGGCGCGCCGCGCAGTTGGCCGGCCAGCTCCAGGGTCATCTGGAGGCGGCGGTCGGACAGGTTGAGATTGGCTTCCTTGAGATGTCGGGGATCCACCGGCCCCTCGGACCAGCCCCAGACCTGACTGGAAATCTGGGTGATCAGATCCTCCGGCAGGCCGAGCGCCTTGCCGACGTCGCGCAGCGCCCCTTTGCTGCGATAACGGATGACGGTCGAGCACAGCGCGGCCCGATCGCGGCCATAGGTGTCGAAGATCCATTGGATGACGATCTCGCGCCGCTCATGTTCGAAGTCGACGTCGATATCCGGCGGCTCGCGGCGTTCCTCGGAGACAAAGCGCTCGAAAAGAAGGTCGCACCGCACCGGATCGATGGCGGTGATGCCGAGGACATAACAGACGGCCGAGTTCGCCGCCGAGCCTCTGCCCTGGCAGAGAATGTCTCGAGAGCGGGCGAAGCGGACGATGGCATTTACCGTCAGGAAATAGGGGGCGTAATCGAGCTTGGCGATCAGCGCCAGCTCGTGGCGAAGGATTGCCTGCACTTTGTCCGGAACCCCCTTCGGATAGCGCTCGGCGGCGCCCGCAAAGGTCAGCCGTTCGAGTGTCTCTTGGGGCGTCAGCGCGGGGTCTTCGCGTTCCTCGGGATATTGATAGGCGATTTCGTCCATCGAAAAGCGGCAGCGCTCGGCGATCTCCAGGGTTCGGTGAAGGGCCCCCGGATCATGGGCAAACAGCCGGTGCATTTCCTGCGGCGGCTTCAGATGCCGGTCGGCGTGGCGCTCGCGGCGAAAGCCGAGATCGTCGATGATGACGTTGTGGCGGATCGCGGTGACGACGTCCTGCAGGATGCGCCGGTCCGGATCGTGAAACAAAACGTCGTTGGTGACGACTGGCGCGACGCCGGTCTCGGAGGCGAGATTCGACAGGTCGTACAGCCGCAGCCGATCACCCGGCCGCCGCCGAAGGGTGAGGGCGAGAGAGGCGCGATCGCCAAAACAGGCGGCAAGGCGCGCGGCTTCAAGCCGGCACGTCTCATCCGCCGCCTCGGGCAGAAGGATCGCGAGAAGGCCCTCGGCATGGGCCGCGAGATCGTCCCATTCGAGATGGCAGGCGCCCTTGCCAGCCCGGCTCTTGCCAAGGGAGAGCAGGCGGCAGAGCCTTGAATAGGCGGCCAGGTTCGTCGGATAGACCAGCACCGGCAGGCTGCCTGCCAGATCCAGCCGGCAGCCGACGATCAGCCGCACGCCGGTGGTCTTGGCCGCCTCATGGGCGCGCACCATGCCGGCCAGCGAATTGCGGTCGGCGATCCCGAGCGCCTTGATGCCCATCTGTGCGGCCGTGGCGAACAACTCTTCGGGCGAGGACGCGCCGCGCAAAAAGCTGAAATGGGTGGTGACCTGTAGCTCGGCATAGGCCGGGCCGGCTTTGTGAGGGGGGAGCATGCGGGCGCCGCCGCTCATGCGAACAGGCCGTGCAGGAACCAGCGCTGGGAGCCGGTGGCGGCATCCTCGCCATTGCCGGCGCGAAAGATCCAGAACCGTTCGCCGTCTTCCGCCTCGACCTGGAAATAATCGCGCACGGCCGAGCGCTCAACATCGCGCTTCCACCATTCACCAAAAATCCGCTCCGGCCCGTCGGCGGTGCGCACTCGGCGCCGGACGCCCCGCCAGGTGAAGGCGACCGGCGGATGATCGGGCAAAAGCGCCATGGTCTCGATCGGCTCGGGGCGCCGCAACAGCCGCGTCGGCCGTGGCCAGTCAGCCCGCCAGCTATGGCCGGTCTCCGGCGCCAATGGCGCGATGCGCCGGACCGAGCGTTCGGGCACGTCGCTTTCGACCGGCGCCAAGCGATAGAGCCGATCCTCGCCGACCCGGTTGGCGATGGTATCCACCAGGCCGGCGACATCCGGCAGGATCTCGTCGGTCAGGGCAGCAAGCTTCTGGCGCGGGGCCAACGGCTCGACCAGGGTCGCGGCGAGGCTCATCCGCTCGATGCCGAAGCCCGGGGCGATGGTCTCGATCTTGTCGCAGAGGAGGCGGGTGAGACGCGCGACGTCGCGCACCGGCCGCGCGGTCGAGATCCGCACCGCCTCGACCCGGTTGTCCACCCGGCGGCAGACGAGATCGAGCCGGCGCACGCCGAGGCCTTTCGCCTCCAGCGCGGCGCAGAGCGCGACGACCAGCTTGCCGACATGGCGGGCGATGGTCTCGGCCGCCCCGATCGGTTCGGCGAAGTTGCGGTGGGTCTCGATGATGTCGGCCGGGCGCAGCGGCTCGATTGGCTCGACGCGCCGTCCGCTTGCCTGATCGAGGCGGGCGATCAACGTTTCGCCAAAGCGCAGCACCAAGGGCGCGCGAGGAGCGGCGAGGAGGTCGCCGATCGTCGCAAAGCCGAGATCGGAGAGCGCATCGCGCGTCTCCTCGGCAAGACGCAGCGCCGCTACCGGCAGATCCTTGAGAATATCCGCCCCATGCCGGCGCGGGGCGACGCAGACGGGATCGGCGCGGTGGCGGGCAAGGGCATGGGCGGCGCCCCAGGTATCGGCGACGGCGGCTTGGGCGGTAATACCGGCGCCGGCGAGGCGATCGACCAGCCTGTGCAGCATGGCCGCCTCGCCGCCATGCAGATGATCGGCGCCGGTGGAATCGATGACGATACCATCCCCGCCGTCGACGGCGACGATCGGTGAGAAGCGTTCCAGGATCCAGATCGCCAGCCGTTCCAGCGCTGCGGCATCGGCGGCCGGATCGTGATCCTGAATGATGAGTTCGACGAGGGCCGCACTGGCGCGTGCTGCGGCCATGCCGACGCGCAGGCCGTTCGCCCGGGCGGCCTGGTTGGTCGCCATCACCACCCGGCGGTTCTGCTGCCGGCCCAACAGCGCCAGCGGCAGGTCAACCGGCGCGTCGGCGGTTAAGGTGGGCCGGGCGCGGCATAGCCGGTCGGTCGGGAAGGTCGGAAGGAAGAGCGAGACGACCCGTCTCATCGCAGGCCTCCAATTCATAGGCGGCGGGTTCGCCGCCGCGACAACGCAGGAGTTCGACATGCCAGCGGGCGCGCCCGACGCCGGGCGCCGGCAAGGGCGCCGCCGGCCGGGCCGAGATCCGCCAGCGGGTGGCGGCGGCCGTCGGCCGGCCGAAATCGGCCGCCTCGTTCGGCCGCGACCAGCGGCGCAGCACAATCGCCAGCGCGCCGGTCTTTTCGGCCGCGAGATTCAGCCGCCGCGAGGCGGTCATCGACAGCCGCGCCGTCTCGCCGACGACCAGCACTGGTCCGCCATGGGCGAGGCCCTCTTCCATGCAGGCAAGAACGGTCTTGTCGTCCTGAGCCTCGACATAGATCACTCGGTCAGGGGCAAGCCCCGCCTGGGCCAGCGCCGGCGCGAACAGATCGGGCCGGGTCAGGCACCACAGCACCTTGCCTTTGGTGCGCGCGGCGATCCCGGCCACGAACAGCGCCGCCGCCGGGGCGTCGCCGCCGCTCCGTCCGCCGCCGGCGATCTCGTGCAGCACACCACGCGCCAGGCCGCCCTCCGGCAGCCGGGAATCCAGAACTGGAATGCCGAAGGGCAGCACCGATGTCTGACGCGTTCTGCGGCTTTGAATCGTCTCGATCCGGGTACGCAGTGACTCTAGGTCCGTCATAGGGACAGTTGCAAACGACACCGCGGTCAGGACTCCATTATGGGCGTTTGTTCCTATTTTGTTCTATAAAATTCTGCCCAGAGTCAAGCGCTTACTGCGTGTTTGCGGATGCAAGGGCAGCCGGCGGTCGCGGCATGGTCGCTGCGTCTGAGGGAGCCTTTTCGCTAAAGGCTTGGCTCGGTGAGCGCGTCTGGCAGATCTCGCCGAGCCCATTGGCACTGGGCGAGGCATTTCTTGACGCGTGTTTGACGGCCCCGCTGTCGTTCGCCTCTTTTGCTCGCTTCGAGACTGGATCTGAATCTGGTGCCGAAAAACCTTGATTGCACCCAAAAGATTAAAATGGACATTTCCACAATCTTCAATTTTTTGCTTCGATGCCGCCGTGATTATGTGTCGGGCTGGCTTGCCCCAACGCAGTGTTGTGGCTGCCGCGCCTGTCTCGTTCGTCCAGCTTTGGCGCGCCATCACAAAAAGCGGAGGTCGTCATGTTCTTCGCCCATTCGAACCGCCCCGACGATGTGTCGGACTGGGAACCTTTGAGCGACCATCTTGCTGGCGTTGCCGCAACCGCCGCTGCTTTCGGAGCGCCGCTTGGAATTGCAGCGGCGGCGCGGCTCAGCGGTCTTCTTCACGATCTGGGCAAGTTCAATTTTCGGTTTCAAAAGCGTTTAACGGGCGCGAATGAGCGTGTCGATCACTCGACGGCGGGGGCTGTAGCGCTTCTCGATCTGCCGGGATCCCCCGAAGAGCGCGCAATGGCTATGCTGATCGCGCAGGCGATCGCCGGCCACCACGCCGGGCTTCCCGACCGCTCTGGCAGCGACGAGGCCAATCTCGAACAGCGGATCGCGACCTTCGACCCGGCGGTGCTTGCCGGCGATTGGCGCCAGGTCGTTCCAACTGATCTGACGGGGCTATATCCGGAGTTCGACTGGCATGTGGGCAAGCGCAAAGGGCCGCAATTGGCGCTGCTCGGACGGATGATCTTTTCGTGTCTGGTCGATGCCGATTACAAGGAGACCGAACGCTATTACGACACGATCGGCGGCATTCGACGAGACCGCGACTGGCCGAGTCTGGCTGCCTGTCTGCCGACGTTTCAGGCAAGTTTTGCCGATACCATCGCCGCTTTTGGCGCGCCGCAAAGCCCGATTACGAAGCTGCGGGCGAAAATTTTGGCGACGGTGCGCGAGCGCGCGGTGTCGATGACGCCCGGTCTGTTCACCCTCGATGTGCCGACAGGCGGCGGCAAGACGCTGGCCTCGCTCGGCTTTGCCCTCGACCACGCGGCAGCCCATGGCCATCGCCGGATCATCTACGGCATTCCCTTTACCTCGATCATCGATCAGACCGCCGCGATCTTTCGCGGTATTCTCGGCGATGACGCTGTGCTGGAGCACCACTCGGCGATTGAGGATACGCTGCCCCAGCGCCGCGACGCAAAGGCGGCGGATAGCCAGCGATCGGCGATCGACAAGATGCGTCTCGCCATGGAGGACTGGGCGGCGCCGGTCGTCGTCACCACCCATGTTCAGCTGTTCGAGAGCCTGTTTGCCGCGCGCCCATCCCGCTGTCGCAAGCTGCACAACATCGCCGGCAGCGTCATCATTCTCGATGAGGCGCAGGTTCTGCCGCGCGATCTCCTGGCGCCGAGTGTCGAGGTAATCGACGAGCTCGCCCGCAATTGGCGCTGCTCGATCGTCCTGTGTACGGCGACGCAGCCGGCCTTCGACGCCAGACATTTTGCGACCGATCAGTCCAAAGCTCGCCATCCGCTGGCTTTGGACCTTGAGGGGCGCGAACTGGCGCCGGAGCCCGCGCGTCTTCATGCCGCCTTCCGGCGCAACACGCTCGTCTTGGCCGGCGAGATGGACGACGACGCTCTCATTGCGGCCTTGCGCGGGAAAGATCAGGCGCTGGTGATCGTCAACAGCCGCGCGCATGCGCTTGATCTTTATCGCCTCGCCGAGGCGGCTGAACTCGACGGCCTGATCCACCTGACGACGCGCCAATACGCCGCGCATCGCCGACGGATTTTGGCAGACGTGCGCGAGCGGTTGCGCACGGGCGCGCCCTGTCGGCTGATCGCCACGTCGCTGATCGAGGCCGGCGTCGATGTCGATTTTCCCTGCGCCTGGCGGGCTGAGGCCGGGCTCGAACAGATCGCCCAGGCCGCCGGAAGGGTCAATCGAGAGATGACGCGGCCTGTCGCCGAAAGCCAGGTGACGGTGTTCAAGCCGGTCGGCCATCAAACGCCGCGCGAAATCAAAGCCCTGATCGGTGACATGGATCGCATGGTCAAACACCATGAGGATCTGTTCGCTCCGGCGGCGATCGCCGACTATTTCGGCGAAACCTATTGGCGGCTCGCCGACGACGGCATCGATGGCCAGAAAATCATGCCCAAGATGAGTCTGACGAAGGGACACGGGCTCGATATCGCCTATCGCGAGATCGCTGCGCTTTACCGGATGATCGAGACCGACATGGTGCCGGTGATCGTCTCTCATGATGCAGCGGCATGTGCGGCTGTGGATAAGCTCGCCCGGCCGGAAGTTTCCTCTGGTGCAATTTCCCGAGATCTTCAATCTTTCATTGTGCAGGTGCCGCCGAAGGCGCGGGCTCGTTTGATGGCCAATGGCCACGTCGCCTTTGGTCAGCCGAACCTGCGTGGGGACCAGTTTGCCGTGCTGCAAACGTCGTCGCTCTATAAGGAGGATGTTGGGCTGCTGTGGGATGATGCGGACTATTTGGCGATCGATTCACTTAATTATTAATAATGTAAATGCCGTGCACTCACGATTTAACCATGAGTGCACGGCGAATGCAGAAGCAGTTGGAGCTGCTTCAGGTCGATTCAATCCACGGATAGCTATGATGATTGCCATCTATGGAGGTTCGATGGTTAGCTCAAGCTTCATCCATGACCCGAATTTTAAGCGGAACGTCAATCTGCGTGAGCGAGCCATCGAAAATCCTTTCATAATCCCCGAATATTGAAAGGTAATCGATTTATCGAGTGAGCGTAGGCCAAACAACATTTGCAGAGCAAATGTTGTTGCTTGAGACAGAAACGAGGATGCCACTTGACCTACGGAATCCACCTGCATGTCGCGGGCCCCTTCGCCTGCTTCACCCGGCCGGAGATGAAGGTCGAGCGCGTCTCTTATGACGTGATGACGCCGTCGGCCGCCAGAGGCATCCTGGAAGCGATCCATTGGAAGCCGGCGATCCGGTGGGTCATCGACGAAATCCGCGTGCTAAAGCCGATCCGCTTCCAATCGATCCGCCGCAACGAGGTCGGTCACAAGGCCTCTGCCGCCAATGCCAAACGCGCCATGAAGCGCGGCGATCTGGCCGGCCTTGGCATTCGCGTCGACGAGGACCGCCAGCAGCGCGCGGCGACCGTTCTCGTCGACGTCGCCTATGTCATCGGCGCGCATTTCGTCATGACGGAGAAAGCCGGGCTGCAGGATAACGAGGGCAAGCACCTCGATATGTTCAATCGCCGCGCGGCGAGCGGCCAATGCTTCCATCAGCCCTGCCTTGGCACCCGCGAATTCGACGCCCGCTTCGAGTTGCTTGCGCCCGGCGCGCCGCTGCCCGAGCCGGAACCGAAGGCCCGCACTGCCGATCTCGGCTTCGGAACGCCGCGCGATCTCGGCTTCATGCTCTTCGACATCGACCACCAGGCCAAGGATCGGCCGTCGCTGTTCTTTCGCGCGGCGCTCGTCGACGGCATCGTCGCGGTGCCGCAGCTCGGCGCGCCGGAGATCCTGCGATGACGGTTCTCAGCAAGCTGGTCCGCGCCTATGAGCGCATGCCGGATGCCCCGAAGCCGGGCTTTGCCCAGCAGCGGGTCGGGGTGGTGATCGGACTGGAGCCCGACGGCACGGTCGCCTCGGTGACGCCCCTGAAGCGACGGGTCGGCAAGAAGGACGTGGCGCCGCTGATGGCGGTGCCGGCGCCGGTCAAGCGCACCGTAGACGTCAAGCCGAACACCTTCTGGGACAAGACCGCTTACGTGCTGGGCGTGACCGCCGGCGATGGCAAGCGCACCGCAAAGGAACATGCCGCCTTCGTCGCCCACCATCGCGATCTGATCGGTGAGACCGACGATCCGGGCCTGGTCGCCTTCCTGCGGTTCTTGGATCGCTGGTCGCCCGATCAGTTCGGCACGCATTTCCAGGAAGAGATGAAGGACGAAAACGTTGTCTTCGCGCTGGAAGAGGAGCGTCGGCGCGCCGTCTATCTGCATGATCGCCCGGCGGCTCTTGATCTCATCGGAGCCGGGTCGGGAACCAGCACGGAGGGCGCGCTCTGCCTTGCGACGGGTCGGTACGGCCCGGTTGCGCGGCTGCATCCGGCAATCAAGGGCGTCTGGGGCGGCCAGTCATCCGGCGGATCGATTGTGTCCTTCAATCTCGATGCCTTCGAAAGCTATGGCCATCGCCAGGGCGAGAATGCGCCGGTGTCGCAAGCCGCGGCCGAAGCCTATGTCGGGGCGCTGAACCGCTTTTTGCCAAGAGATTCCGGCCATCGCATCCAGATCGGCGATGCCTCCGTGGTGTTCTGGGCCGAGGCACCTTCGGAGCTTCCCGATCGTGCCGAGGCCGAGGCGCTCACCGAAGCGGTGTTTCGCGAAATGCTCGACGAGCAGGCCAATGAAGACACCGCCGAGGCCAAGCGCGTCGGCGAGGCGCTGGACCGTATCCGCAAAGGCCTGCCGATCCTGGACAATGCCCCGAAAGTCAGCGCCGACGTCAAGTTCTACGTCCTCGGTCTCGCGCCCAACGCGGCCCGGATCTCGATCCGTTTCTGGCTGGATACGACCTTTGGGGCGCTGGCCGAAAACTACCGGCGCTTCATGGAAGACATGGCGATCTTACCGCCGGATCGACAGGGCAACCCGGCGCTGTGGCAATATCTGCGCGAGACGGCGGTTCTCGGCAAGACGGAGAACGTGCCGCCCAATCTCGCCGGCGAGTGGACCCGCGCGATCCTCGCTGGCACGGCCTATCCGCTGACGCTGCTCAACACCGTGTTGATGCGCATCCGCGCCGACGGTCAGATCAATGCCCGCCGGGCGGCGATCCTCAAGGCTCTCGTCATTCGCAATTTCGGCATCATAAAGGAGGCGCCCGTGGGGCTCGACCCGAACAATCCCCGACCGGGCTATCTGCTCGGCCGGCTTTTCGCCGCCTATGAGCAGGCCCAGAGCGCCGCCCTCGGCAAGAACGTCAACGCGACGATCAAGGACAAATATTACGGCTCGGCTTCGGCCCAGCCGCGCAAGGTGTTCGCGATCCTTGAGGCCGGATCGGCCAACCATCTGTCGAAACTCGGCAAGATCCGGCCTGGCCAGCGGGTCAATCTCGAAAAGACCATCGGCGAGATCATGGACCAGATGAAGCCCGGAGCGACGCCCGACGACGATCCGTTCCCGGCGACGCTGCCCGCCGCCGAGCAGGCGCTGTTCGGCCTTGGCTACTATCACCAGCGCAACGCCTTCTTCGTCCGCAAGGATGCATCCGATCCGGAGACCGCCGACCATGACTGATCTGTCCTGCCGCCACGACTTCGTCCTCTTCTTCGATGTGAAGAACGGCAATCCGAACGGCGATCCCGATGCCGGCAATCTGCCGCGCCTCGATCCTGAAACCGGCCATGGCCTCGTTTCCGACGTCAGTTTGAAGCGTAAGATCCGCAACTATGTCGAGATCGCCCATGCGGGCGAGGCGGGCAAGGCGATCTATGTGCAGGAAGGGGCGATCCTCAACGAGCAGCACCGCAAGGCGTACGAGGCGGTGCGGCCTGAAGAGAAGACCGATGGCCTCAAGCTCAATCCCAAGAGCGATGACGAAGCCAATCAGTTGCGGCGCTGGATGTGCGCCAATTTCTTCGATGTGCGCACCTTCGGGGCGGTGATGTCGACCGGTGTCAATTGCGGCCAGGTCCGCGGGCCGGTGCAGATGACCTTCGCGCAGTCGATCGAGCCGATCGTGCCGCAGGAAATCTCGATCACCCGCATGGCCGCGACGACGGCGAAGGAAAAGGAACAGCGCCGCGAGGGCGAGACGGAAGAGGGCGGCGCGCGGACCGACAACCGCACCATGGGCCGCAAACATATCGTGCCCTACGGCCTCTATCGCGCCCACGGCTTCGTCTCCGCCAAGCTCGCCGAGCAGACCGGCTTTTCCGACACCGATCTCGATTTGCTGATCGAAGCACTCGGGGCGATGTTCGAGCATGACCGCTCGGCCGCCCGCGGCGAAATGGCGGTGCGCAAACTGATCGTCTTTCGCCACGACACTGCGCTCGGCCGCGCGCCGGCACACCAGCTGTTCGATCGCGTCGCCGTTCTGCGGTCGATCGACGGAGAAGGACGGGCGATCAACCGCCGCCTTGACAACTACCCGCCGGCCCGCGCCATTTCCGATTACGTCGTGACGATCGACCGCGAGGAATGGCCGGAGGGCGTTGAGATCATCGAGGCGGTCTGATCACGCGATGGCCGACGAGGCGGGGCGGCGAGGGCGCCGCTTCTGCGCGAGGGCAGGACGGTTTGCTGATCGCCGCCATCGCATGCACATGATGTCGGCGCCGGCGGACCGGCTGGCGCCGTTCGCGGCTGCAATGCCAGTGGCGGCAGTGCCCGAGCTGTGGCACAAGACGACGCATCGCACCGTTGCCGTGCCGGGGCGCTCCTCAGCGCCCGCACCGGCGGGCGAACCCCAAGCGTGCCGCAAAATCCCGGCCGGTTCGCGCTCAGCGCAAATCCTTGATCGCACTCCAACTTTCAAAAGTCCTTCCTGCCGATGGCAGCCGTGCCGTTGAAATCCCAGCCGGTTCGCGCAATCGGCGGCATTTCGTTCGTCCCGACAATAGGTTACACAGAGGCAGTCGCTCCCTTCGCGGGAGCGTGGATCGAAACCTCGCTGGCGCCATGATCGGCGCATCCTCGGCCCGTGTCGCTCCCTTCGCGGGAGCGTGGATCGAAACTTCTTTCGCGGCGATCTCTGCCGCCGTCACCTGCCGTCGCTCCCTTCGCGGGAGCGTGGATCGAAACGAAAACGTCATCCACTGCCACGCATTGCCGATGGTCGCTCCCTTCGCGGGAGCGTGGATCGAAACGGGCAGCGCTGCAAATCTAGAGCGGAATGCGATGTCGCTCCCTTCGCGGGAGCGTGGATCGAAACCAGATGGCACGCCGCGCCTGAGTCTGCTCGGGCGTCGCTCCCTTCGCGGGAGCGTGGATCGAAACGCTAACAATCCGTGCTCGACGATGCGGGAATGCGTCGCTCCCTTCGCGGGAGCGTGGATCGAAACGTATAGGTGAGCAGCTCGCCGTCCAGGTGCGGCGGTCGCTCCCTTCGCGGGAGCGTGGATCGAAACTGCTAAGGTGAGGACGAAGAACGGATGGAGGACGGTCGCTCCCTTCGCGGGAGCGTGGATCGAAACTCTGATTTTACGGGCAATGCGGCGCCGGATATCGTCGCTCCCTTCGCGGGAGCGTGGATCGAAACACACGGCCATCTTCGGCCTCCGCGAACCTGTATGTCGCTCCCTTCGCGGGAGCGTGGATCGAAACAAGCAACATCTTACAATAGATCCCCACGCCCTCGGTCGCTCCCTTCGCGGGAGCGTGGATCGAAACCGCACCATGTTGGCGCAAAGCCGACCGGACCTGACGTCGCTCCCTTCGCGGGAGCGTGGATCGAAACCATCCAGGACGACGAAAACTCGCTTTCGTCTTCGTCGCTCCCTTCGCGGGAGCGTGGATCGAAACCAAGACGATCGGGCGATGTCGAGGTAGATGCAGAGTCGCTCCCTTCGCGGGAGCGTGGATCGAAACTTGCCGCCATCGACCGATAACGGTGGTGCAGGAGTCGCTCCCTTCGCGGGAGCGTGGATCGAAACTCGGACAACCAGGCGATCACGACGACGGCTGTCTGTCGCTCCCGTCGCGGGAGCGTGGATCGAAACCATTATGCGGCTGCGTCGACCTATCGGACCACCGGTCGCTCCCTTCGCGGGAGCGTGGATCGAAACCTGCACGGATTGGCCTGCTGCCGGTTTTTCGGACACGCAGTTAAGCTAACATAGCTTTCTCCTCGAACTCGACGGGGCTCATATAGCCCAATGTCGAGTGCCGTCGCTGGGGATTGTAGAAGCGCTCGATGTAATCG
>NZ_JAFMPP010000022.1 GCF_017349315.1 Jiella flava
CGATTACATCGAGCGCTTCTACAATCCCCAGCGACGGCACTCGACATTGGGCTATATGAGCCCCGTCGAGTTCGAGGAGAAAGCTATGTTAGCTTAACTGCGTGTCCGAAAAACCGGCAGCAGCTCAAACCGACCCTGATTGGCAACGCTACGATCTTAGTGGCAGGCCGATAACTCCCGAAGAGGCGCACCCGGGCCGACCAACAACACCGCCTGGGACAAAACCCGTCGCACCGGAGGCTCATCCGCCAACCGAGATGCCAATTCCGGGAGAGCCAGTTGCTCCTGATGTGCCGGAAATTCCAGAGTTCCCGATGCTAGAGCATGGTGCCGAAAAGTTGCATGACTTTTCGGGTCACATCATGCGGCAAAACAATGGCTTAGAGCGGAATGGCGATTCCAGTTTATCGCATTCCGCTCTAGAATTCTTCCCGTGGATTTTGTAGAATCCAACAAGGTAGATGAACGACCCACCTCCATTGGTCGATCACCGAGTATTTTTTCGAGAGAAAGACGGATCCCTGCGTCATGCCGAGTGATGCAAACAAAGATGCCGATGATGATTACGAAAACACGTATTCTACTTCATCAAGGCTCTTGAAATTCTCTCAGAAGATGCAGAGAGGCAATGTGAAATCATGGGATACTTCAACGTCGCATGGGAACTTCGAGAGGATGTAGGTGACGGAGCCAACGCCATCCTCAGATTGCCCGGAGCGAGGCTTTCGATTGAGCAGAGGGATGCAATTCGTCACCTAGCGGCAGGTCTAAAGGCCATTCCGAATGACGTTGTTGATGTGGACAACGTAAGGGAAGAGCATCTGCGCGCCATGAAGAGCTCTTCGTGGGCCTCTATGCGCCTCGAAGCTAGGGATCTCAGGAAGATGCTCGAATTGGAGACAAAAAGGGTAACGTCGATACTGTGGCCCGACGGCAAAGAAAGATAAAAGCAGTATCTCGCTGATCACTGCATATCCCTGTCTGCACATCGAAATTCCAGGAGCAAGGCGTCAGCGCTGAGTCTCGCACCTCCCGCCAAGCCGTTGAACTTCCTCGATCGCGTTGGAGACTGGACGCCTCCGGAAACTGGTGGATTGCTGTCCGATCTGATTCACTGACGCCGAATTCGTTTGGAGAGATCGAATGTCGGGCCAGATCGGATTTTGGGGCGTTCAGGATCGGCTCTCGCAACTCTCCGAGCAAGGCGATCCGTTGGAGAAGCTCGCGGCGACGGTCGATTTCGAGATGTTCCGCGCCGAGCTTTTCAAGGCTGTTCGGCCCGGCATTCGCAGCAAAGGCGGCAGACCGCCGTTCGATCCGGTTTTGAAGTTCAAGATGCTGGTACTGCAGGCGCTGAACGGGCTTTCGCTCGAACAGACCGAGTTCCTGGTGAAAGACCGGCTGAGCTGGATGCGGTTCTGCGGTCTCGGACCGGGCGACAACGTTCCCGACGCCAACACGCTGTGGGATTTCCGCGAGGCTCTGATCGCCGCCGACGCGCTTGAGGCTCTCTTCGCCCGCCTCGACCGGGCAATCACCGAAGCCAGCTATCTTCCGATGTCCGGGCAGATCATCGACGCAACGCTTGTTTCCGCACCGCGCCAGAGGAACACCGACGACGAGAAGGCAAAGATCAAGGCTGGCGAGAGCGCCCAGGAGATCTGGACAGACGAGCCGTTCAAGGCGCGCCAGAAGGATACTGACGCGCGCTGGACGGTGAAGTTCTCGAAGGCCAAACCGGCCGAAGACGACCAGAAGCAGCAGATCGACATCGCAATCCCGACCTTCGGCTATAAGAACCACATCTCGATCGACCGCCGGCATGGCGTCATCCGCACGCCTCTCGTCACCGACGCTGCCGCCCATGACGGAGCGCGCTTGCGCGAAGGCCTGATCGACCCGGACAACACCGCTTCCGATGTGTGGGCCGACAGCGCCTATCGCTCGGCTGAGAACGAACGCTTTCTGGAAAAGGCCGGCAAGACCAGCCGCATCCATCGGCGCAAGCCGAAAGGCAAACCCATACCGGCGAGAACGCGCAAGGCGAAAGCGGCGAAATCGGTGGTGCGATCATGCGTCGAGCACGTCTTCGCCCGGCAGAACGGGCCGATAGGCATGGCGATCCGAACGATCGGCATGGCAAGGGCAAAGGCGACGATCACCCTTGCAAACATGGCCGACAACATGAACCGATGGCGATGGCTCAACAGTCGAACTGCGTCCGCATGAGCCAAGAACGCCGGTAAAGCACCGCTTTCAAAAGCCAGACCGGCGTCGACGCCAACGACCTCGGCCAAAATCGACCCGAATTTGAGATTCAACCGAAAATCAGCGAGTTTCCGGAGGTGTCCTCGTTGTTCAAACGGTTCGACGCGCAGTACGGCGAGTAGCGGCAGATCGCTACGCCGCCATCAACAGGATAGCTGCGCAGTCGTGTGCCGCTGTCTCGGTGTGTGCAGGGACTGGGTCTCCGACTGCCGGCGGTTCGAATCGTGTCCGGCAAAATGGCGCGCCCGAAAGGATTCGAACCTCTGACCCCCAGATTCGTAGTCTGGTGCTCTATCCAGCTGAGCTACGGGCGCCCGTAAAGCGAGGGGCGAAGCGTGTCACCGTCCCCGTTGGCGCGCTAGGTAGCCGCTCATGGCGTCGAATGCAAGCACCCTTTCGTCATCGATCTGCAATCTTTCGCCGAATCGCGCCGGCAAGATCGGCAGGGCCGGTTTGCGGGAACCAGATCGGCGGGCCGGGGAGTGGCGGTGGCGCTGGCGTTGAGCCGGTGACGAGCAGGACGGGGCTTGTTATCGTGTGTTGATCCGCTGCGGCGCGGGCGATAATGGCGTCGAGATTGGCATCCGCCTGTGGTGCGACACGGTCGCGGTCTTGCGGCGGATTCCCGCTCGGGCCCGCAAAGGCCGCGCGATGAGGGGCAGGGCTCGGCCCGCGCGATGGCTTGTGCTGGCGGCGCGGAGCATCGGCTGCTCCGTGCGTTGGCCGGACAATCGGCGTCGCCTTTGCAGGCGTTGGGAGCGGGCGCAGGCAAGCGCTGGCCCTCGTCTCGCATGCCCGGTCCTGCCGGCGATGGGAGGCGGCGGGCGAAAGGTGGAGACAGGATATGGCGGCTGGCTGGGCGATCGGCCTGATGACGGGAACCGTGCTCGACGGACAGATCGACGTCGCGGCGATTCGCACCGATGGCGAGACCATCACCGAGTTCGGGCCCTATGAGCTGGTCGCCTATGACGCCGACGTCACGCCGCTGATCGAGCGGGCGGTCGCCGATGCGCGCGCCTGGCAGTTCGCCGGCGACGAGCCGGCAAGCTTCGCCGTTGCGGAAAAGCGGCTCACGGACGCGCAGAGCGAGGCCGTGCGCGGCTTTTGCGCCCGCCACGGTCTGCCGCTCGAAGCATTGTCGGCGGTCGGCTTTCATGGCCAGACCGTGTTGCATCGCCCCGCTGAGGCGGGCCTTGCCGGCCGCACTCGGCAGCTCGGCGACGGCGCCTTGATGGCGGCCCGGCTCGGCGTGACGGTGGTGCACGATTTCCGCTCGGCCGATGTCGCCGCCGGCGGGCAGGGCGCGCCGCTGGCGCCGGTCTATCACCGGGCGCTGCTGGACAGGCTTGGGGCAGGGCCCGAAACGGCGATCCTCAATCTCGGCGGCGTCGCCAATCTGACCGCCTTCGACGGCGCCCGGCTGATCGCCTTCGACACCGGTCCGGCCAACGCACCGATCAACGATTGGATCAAGGCCCATGGTGCCGGCGAAATGGATCGCGATGGCCATTTGGCGCTGGCCGGCCGCGTCGATGAAGCGCGGCTGTCGCGCCTGCTGACGCATCCTTACCTCACCCGCGCCTTCCCGAAATCCCTCGATCGTTTCAGCTTTGTGATGACGATGGCGGACGGGCTGTCGCTGGAAGACGGCGCCGCGACGCTGACGGCTTTTACCTGCGGGGCGGTCGGCAAGGCGCTCGACCTTCTGCCGCACCGGCCGGACCGGCTGGTCGTGTGCGGCGGCGGGCGGCACAATCCGGCGATCATGGCGGCGCTTGCGGCTCGGGCGGGGGTGACCGCGGTCAATGCCGACGATTGCGGCCTGCGCGGCGATGCGGTCGAGGCGGAGTGTTTCGCCTTTCTGGCGATGCGAACGCTGGCCGGCCTGCCGATCAGCTTTCCGCTGACCACCGGCGCGCCGCAGCCTCTGGCGGGCGGCGTTGTCAACCGGCCTTAAGTCGGGCGTTGGCGAGATAAGCCGCAGCTCACGGGCCGCGCTTGCGCCTTCAAGGTCTCGCGACTATGGAACGATGGCGCTCTGCAGCATTCACAGTCCGGCTGATCGGCCGGCTGTGATGGTGTGTCGATTCGGTATCACCCGGGTCCTGTCTGCCGCCCGCGCGGCGAGGCAAGGCTGCCCGGACCCACGAGATGGACGAGAACACAATGTCGACGATGGATTTCGAGGCCGCCCGCGTCAAGATGGTCGACAACCAGATCAGGACGACCGACGTGACCGATCACCAGATCTTGCGGGCCTTCCTGCAGGTGCCGCGCGAAGAATTCCTGCCGGCCTCGCGCAAGGCGCTCGCCTATGTCGACGACGACATCGCCCTTGGGGACGGTCGCTTCGTGGTCGAGCCATCGCCGCTGGCGAAGCTCTTGCAACTCGCCGGGATCGACAAGAACGACGTGGTGCTCGATGTCGGCTGCAACACCGGCTATTCCTCGGCGATCTTGTCGCATCTGGCGAATTCGGTCGTTGCGCTGGAAGAGGATCCGGCGCTGGCCGCGGCTGCGGCCGACAATCTCGCCCGCCTCGACTATCTGACCTGCGCCGTCGTCGAGAACGCGCTGGTCGAGGGTTGCAAGGCGGAGGCGCCGTTCGACGTCATCCTGTTCCAGGGGGCGATCGAGACGCTGCCGCAGACCTTCTACGACCAGATGAAGACGGGGGGGCGCATGGTCGCCGTGCGCGGCATCGGCAATGCGGCGGAAGCCACGCTTTACGTGAAGGACGAGGAGGGAATCGTCTCTGAGCGCTTTGCCTTCAATTGTGCGCTCAAGCCGCTGCCAAGCTTTCGGCGCAAGGTTGGGTTCGTCTTCTGATTCATCGTCAATCTGCGTTGCAGATTTGCCCCGGTTGCCGCGAAAACCATCCGGGGCCGACGGAAATTAAACCGTTACGTCTATTTAATAAGCTATGAGTTTCCGGGACACGGCTCGAATCCGGCCTGTTGCCTTTTGGGCAGCCCTGGACGAAGCCGGATTGCCATTGCAGCCCGGAGTACAGATTGGTGCTGAAGAAGCTCACACTCCTTGCCCTCCTGTCGGTCTCCGTCACGCTCGGAGCCGCTCTGCCGGTCGCCGCGGAAACCCTGTCGGGAGCGCTCGCCAAGGCCTATTCCAACAATCAGGATCTCAATGCGGCGCGGGCTCAATTGCGGGCGACGGACGAATCGGTCCCCCAGGCCAAGGCCAGGCTGCGGCCGACTGTCAGCGGCGTCGGCTCGCTGAACGCGGTCAAGAACGGCACCACTTTCGGCGACGGCCTGCCATCGTCTCGCTCGCATACCTATTCGTCAAGTGTCGGCATCAAGATCAATCAGACAATCTTTGACGGCTTTCAGACACCGAACAACATCCGTGCCGCCAAAGCGCAGGTGAAGGCCGCGCAGTTCAATCTGATCAACACCGAGCAGAACACCCTGCTCGACGCGGCGACGGCCTATATGAACGTCGTGCGCGATCGCAAGATCGCCAATCTGCGGCGCCAGAATCTCAAATTCTTGAACGAGCAGGTGCGGGCCTCGCGGGCACGCTTCGACGTCGGCGAGGGAACCCGCACCGACGTCGCCCAGGCGGAATCGCAGCAGGCGTTGGCAACGGCGCTGCTCAACAGCGCCCTCTCGCAGGTCGCCTCCAGCGAGGCCAGTTACTTCCAGGTTGTCGGCGACGCGCCGAGAAATCTTGCGCCGGCCAGCCTGCCGTCGCTGCAGCTGCCGCGTTCCGTTTCCTCGGCCTTTGCCGTGTCTCAGCGTCAGCATCCGGCAATCCTTGCGACGTTGGCGGCCGTCGACGCCGCCTCGTTTCAGGTGAAGTCCGCGGAAGGCGCGTTTCTGCCGCAGGTCAGCCTGACCGGTGAGGTCTCCGACACATATGCCATGGATCACACCGAGCCGCAGTCGAGTTCTCTCGCGGCGCTTGGTATCTCCACCACCACCCAGAACGAGGTGTCGGCGACGATCGGCGCGCAGGTGACGATCCCGATCTATCAGGGCGGCTTGGCGAGTTCGCAGGTCCGGCAATATAAGGAGACACTCGGCCAGCGGCGGATCGAGGTCGACGGAACCCGCGACCAGGTGCGCGCGGCCGTTGCCACCTCCTGGGCCCAGCTCGAAGCCGCCAAGGCCAACATCACCGGCTATCAGGCGCAGGTGCGCGCGGCGCGGCTCGCCCTCGACGGCGTCATCGAAGAGCGCAATGTCGGCCAGCGCACCACCCTTGATGTGCTCAACGCCCAGGCCGACCTGATCTCGGCGCAGATCCTGCTCGTCGGCTCCCAGCGCGACGAGGTGGTGGCCGGCTATTCGCTGCTCTCCTCCGTCGGCAAGCTGACCGCCAGTTCGCTGCATCTGGCGGCGCGTAAATACGACCCGAAGGAGCATTACATTCAGGTCGAGGACAAGTGGTTCGGCTTGCGCACGCCGGACGGCCGCTGAGCCGCGGTCGGCGCGATCCTGGCCGTTTGGGCGACGTCAAGCGAGCCTCCGTCGGTGCTGTCGGCCCGTCGGGGGCTTTTTTTGACGTCAATGGTTCTGTGTGATTCGGCTGATGCTTCGCGAATTTGCGTCAGGAATCTGGTGAAAAAAGCGTTTCGCGGCTGGCCGGGATTCACCTATGCGCTCATTCGGCATAGGCTTCGGGCATGATTCGGGGGGTACGAGTTACTCGTCGCTATACCATGCTGGAGCCCATCCATGAGCAACGCGCTGCCGGCCCGAGATCAGTCGATGGACGAAATCCTGGCCTCGATCCGACGGATCATCGAAACCGGAGACGAGCGTCTGGCCCGCAACACGGTGGCCGTTCGCGCCGTCGCCTCGCCGGTGGCCGAACAGCCGGCCGCGGCAGAGCCGGCGCCGATGAGCCGCCCGATGGCGGTGATCGAGGCGATGCCGGCGATGGCCCCTCAGGCCGACGAGATCGCTGAGGCCCGGGCCGACCATCTGTCGAGCGCGCCGGCGGTCGAGGCGGCGAGCCCGGTCGAGCTGGCGCGGCCTGATTCCAGCCCCGTCGGCGAGGCCTCCAGGATTTCCGCCAATGCGCCGCGCAGCATCCGCCGCGCCGCGCCTGCAGCCGCCGAGGCGATGGCGGAATGGCCGCAGGCCGTCGCTGCCAATGACCGCTACGGCGAAATCGCTGCCGAAATGTTCGTCGACGAATTCGATGAGGCCGGTTTTGCCGAAGAGTTGATGCGTGGCGCCGTCGGCGAAGAAGAGCCGGAGATCGCGGCCACCGACGACAACGACATGGCCGATCCGGAAGACGCGCCGTACCGGATGAATGTCGGCGCGAGCTTTGATGTCGCCGAGCGTTCGCCGGCCGCTTATTCCGAGGATGCGAGTTTTGATGTCGCTCGGGCGCTGATTTCCCAGGAAGCCGGCGAGCGTGTGGCTGCGTCCTTCTCGGATCTCGCCTCGGCCATTCGGGACGAGCATCTGCGCGACGTCGACGTCGTCGTGCGCGAAATGCTGCGTCCGATGTTGCAGGAGTGGCTGGACGAAAATCTGCCCCGTGTCGTGGAACTCTTGGTGCGTGAGGAAATCGAGCGCATCGCCCGGGGCAGCACGCGCTGAGCACGGTCGCTGTGGCGAGGAAAATGGGTCAAGCGGGGCGGGCGCTGCAGGGCGGGCGCCCCGCTTCGCGTTGACAGGCATGAGAGCAAGTGGCTAACCGGAAGGCAGTGCGAATAACGCTTTCTGGACATTCCATGATCGAGAAGACCTACGACGCGGCCGCCATAGAGCCGCGGATCGCTGCCCGATGGGAAAAGGCCGACGCCTTCAAGGCCGGGGCCGGCGCCAAGGACGGGGCCGACTCCTACTCGATCGTCATCCCACCGCCCAACGTCACCGGCTCGCTCCATATGGGGCATGCGCTCAACAACACGCTGCAGGACATCCTGATCCGCACCCAAAGGATGCGCGGCAAGAACGTGCTATGGCAGCCGGGGCTCGATCACGCCGGCATCGCCACCCAGATGGTCGTCGAGCGTCAGATGGCGGCGAGCCGCGAAAACCTCACCCGGCGCGAGCTCGGCCGTGAGGCTTTCATCGAGCGGGTGTGGACCTGGAAGGGCGAATCCGGCGGTACGATCCTCGGCCAGCTTCGCCGCCTCGGCGCCTCCTGCGACTGGTCGCGCGAGCGCTTCACCATGGACGAGGGCCTGTCGAAGGCGGTTCTCCACGTCTTCGTCGAGCTCTACCGCAAGGGCCTGATTTACAAGGACAAGCGGCTCGTCAACTGGGATCCGAAATTTGAGACCGCGATCTCCGACCTCGAGGTCGAAAATCGCGAGGTCGACGGCCATATGTGGCATTTCAAATATCCGCTGGCCGGCGGCGAGACCTACGAATACGTTGAGAAGGACGCAGACGGAAACGTTACGCTGCGCGAGACCCGCAACTATATCTCGATCGCCACGACGCGCCCGGAGACGATGCTCGGCGACGGCGCGGTCGCCGTTCACCCGGATGACGAGCGCTACAAGCCGATTGTCGGCAAGCTGTGCGAGATCCCGGTCGGACCGAAAGAGCATCGCCGGCTGATCCCGATCATCACCGACGACTATCCCGACCCGAGTTTCGGCTCCGGCGCGGTAAAGATCACCGGCGCGCATGATTTCAACGACTATCAGGTGGCGCGGCGCAACAGCATTCCCTGCTATCGCCTGATGGACGAGCGGGCGGCGATGCGGACCGACGGCGAGCCGTATTCGGTTGCTGCCGGCCGGGCCAACGCGATTGTTGAGGCGGGTGAGACGCCGAGCGCTGTGACGGTCGACGAAATCAATCTCGTGCCCGACGGCTATCGTGGCCTCGACCGCTTCGCCGCGCGCGAAAAGGTCATCGCCGAGATCGACGCCGAAGGCCTGATGATCACGGTCGAGGACAAAAAGATCATGCAGCCCTTCGGCGATCGCTCCGGCGTCGTCGTCGAGCCGATGCTGACCGACCAATGGTTTGCCGACGCCAAGACGCTGGCCGAGCCGGCGATCGCGGCCGTGCGCGAGGGCCGCACGAAGTTCGTCCCCGAGAACTGGTCGAAGACCTATTACCAGTGGATGGAAAACATCGAGCCCTGGTGCATCTCGCGCCAGCTCTGGTGGGGCCATCGCATCCCGGCCTGGTACGGCCCGGACGGGACGATCTTCGTCGAAAAGAGCGAAGAGGCAGCAGTTGCCGCGGCGCTCGCCCACTACGTCACCAACGAGACGATCACCGACGAAGACGCCCGCGCCATGGCTGTCGACCCGCAAAAGCGCGAGGGCTTCTTGAAGCGCGACGAGGACGTGCTCGACACTTGGTTCTCCTCGGCGCTGTGGCCGTTCTCGACGCTCGGCTGGCCGGACGAGACCAAGGAACTGAAGGCCTATTACCCGACCTCGGCGCTGGTCACCGGCTTCGACATCATCTTCTTCTGGGTCGCCCGGATGATGATGATGGGCCTGGAATTCATGCGTGAGGAGCCGTTCGAGACGGTTTACGTCCACGCGCTGGTCCGCGACAAGAACGGCGCCAAGATGTCGAAGTCGAAGGGCAACGTCATCGATCCGCTCGATCTGATCGAGGAGTTCGGCGCCGATGCGCTGCGGTTCACCCTGGCGATCATGGCCGCCCAGGGCCGCGACGTGAAGCTCGATCCGCAGCGCATCGCCGGCTATCGCAACTTCGGTACCAAGCTGTGGAACGCCACTCGTTTTGCCGAGATGAACGGAGCGAAGCATGGCGCGCCGCTGTCGCCCGAAAGCCTGACGCAGCCGCTCAATCGCTGGATCCTCACCGAGCTATCGCGCACCATCGCCGAGACCGACGAGGCGCTGGCCGGCTATCGCTTCAACGATGCCGCGAGCACGCTCTACCGCTTCGTTTGGAACCTCTTCTGCGACTGGTATCTGGAGCTGTCGAAGCCGACGCTGTCCGGGGACGACGCGGTGGCCGCGGAGGAAGTCCGCCATGTCGCCGGCTTTGTCCTCGACACCGTGTTCACGCTGCTGCATCCGTTCATGCCCTTCATCACCGAAGAGCTGTGGCAGGTGACGGTGGGCGAGGCGACGCGCGACACGCTGCTCTGCCACGCCGCCTGGCCGCAGATCGATTTTTCCGACGCCGAATCTGCGAGCGATATCAACTGGCTGATCGAACTCGTCTCTGAGATCCGGTCGGTGCGGGCTGAGATGAATGTGCCGCCGGGCGCCGAGGCGGCGCTGGTTGCCGTCGCGCCCGATGCCGAAACCGCGGATCGGCTGAAGCGCCACGATCTGCAGCTGCGCCGGTTGGCGCGTCTCGGCGCGGTGAGTGTCGCGGAGGCCGCGCCGGCCCAAGCCGCGCAGATCGTCGTCGCCGGGGCCACTTTCGCGCTGCCGCTGGCCGGCATGATTGACGTCGATGCCGAGCGCACGCGCCTCGCTAAGGCCAAGAAGAAGGCCGAGGACGAGATTGCCCGGATCGACAAGAAGCTCTCCAACGAGCGCTTCGTCGCCAATGCGCCGGACGAGATCGTCGAGCAGGAGCGCGAGAAACGCGAGGGCTACCGGCTGGAGGTCGAAAAGCTGACGACGGCGCTCGCCAGCCTCGGCTGAGCAGGGTCAGGCGCGCTCGGCTGTCGGGGCTTTTGCCCCAAAGGTCCGGCGTGCCGTAACCGTGGCGGCCTCAAGCGCGAATGGGTTGGGGACGCCCGTTTGAAACGGTTTTCCGGATGTCTGCGGGACAAAAGTTCGAAGGACGCTGGGGCCTTGCGGGCGCGGCAACGACAATGAGGGGCGTGACGGTGGTCGCAGATCTATCCTATCCAACCGCGGTTCTGGGCGGCGCGCTGTCGTTTCTCTCGCCCTGCGTCTTGCCGCTGGTGCCGCCTTATCTTTGTTATATGGCGGGGGTCTCGGCCGACGATCTGAAGACCGGTCAGGCGGTCAATTCGGCGGGCTTTGCACGGCTCTTCGGCTCGGCGGTGATCTTCGTCCTCGGTTTTTCCACCGTCTTTGTGGCGCTTGGCGCGGGGGCAAGCTCGATCGGCCAGGTGCTTCGGCAAAACCTCGACTGGCTCGGCATCGTCGCCGGCATCGCGATTATCGTCATGGGGCTGAACTTTCTCGGGGTGTTCCGTCTCGCCCTTCTGTCGCAGGAAGCCCGCTTTCAGGCGCCGGATCGGCCGAAGAGCCTGATCGGCGCCTATCTGATGGGGCTCGCTTTCGCCTTCGGATGGACACCCTGTATCGGACCGGTGCTCGGGGCAATCCTGGGATTGGCCGGCGCCAAGGGCACGGTGGAAGAAGGCGCGGTGATGCTCGCCTTCTATTCCGCCGGCCTCGGCATCCCGTTCATCCTCGCGGCGGTGTTTTCCGGCACCTTCTTCCGCTGGATGATCGGCTTTCGCCGGCATCTCGGTACCGTCGAGAAGGCGATGGGCGGGCTTCTCATCGTCACCGGCATTCTCTTCTTGACCGGCGGCATGCAGCAGATTTCCTTCTGGCTGCTCGAAACCTTTCCGGTGCTGCAAACGATCGGCTGAACGAAGTAGCGGCACCGCCTCGCATTTTTACGAGAAACCGTGCTAAGCGGCGCGTCAAGTTTGAAGACGTGTTCAGAGGCTTTTCATGGCAAGAACGTGCCTGTCGATCATTCTCGCCGCCGGCGAGGGCACGCGAATGAAATCCGCCCGCTCCAAGGTGCTGCACGAGGTGGCCGGGCTGGCGATGGTGCGCCACGTGGTGGTGGCGGCGGGCGCAGCCGGGTCCGACAAGATCGCCGTCGTCTCCGGGCGCGACAGTGAAACCGTCGTCGAGTCGGTGCGTGAAGATCGTAGGGACGCCGAGCATTTCGTTCAGGCCGAGCGTCTCGGGACCGCCCATGCGGTGCTCGCCGCGCGCGACGCAATCGAGGCCGGTGTCGACGATATCCTCGTCCTCTTCGCCGATACGCCGCTGATCCGGCCCGAAACGCTGTCGCGCGCCCGCGCCTCGCTGATCGCCGGCTCGGACATCTGTGTCATCGGCTTTCGCCCTGAAAATCCGACCGGCTACGGCCGCCTGCTCGAAAGCGGCGGCGAGCTGTTGGCGATCCGCGAGGAGAAGGACGCCAGCGACGCGGAAAGGGCGATCGATTTTTGCAATGCCGGCGCCATGGCCCTGTCAGGGGCGACGGCGCTTGGCATTTTGGACGCAATCGGCAACGCCAATGCCAAGGGCGAATACTATTTGACCGACGCGGTCGAGATCGCCCGTAAACAGGGCCTCAAGGTCCGGGCGATCGAGGCCGAGGCGTTCGAGGTCGCGGGCGTCAACAACCGGGCGGAACTGGCGGCGGTTGAGAAGACCTTTCAGACGCTGCGCCGCCGCCGTGCAATGATTGAGGAAGGCGTGACGCTGATCGATCCAACCTCGGTCACCTTTGCCCATGATACGGTGCTCGGCCGCGATGTGACGATCGAGCCGCATGTCGTCTTCGGCGCTGGCGTCACGGTCGGCGAGGGCGCGGTGATCCACGCCTTTTCCCATATTGTCGGAGCGACGATCGCGGCGGGCGTCTCGGTCGGCCCGTTCGCGCGGCTGCGCGAGGGCACCGAGCTTGCGGCCGGCGCCAAGGTCGGCAATTTCTGCGAGACCAAGAATGCCAAGCTCGGCACCGGCGCCAAGGTCAATCATCTCAGTTATATCGGCGACGCAGAGATCGGCGCGAACACCAATATCGGCGCCGGCACCATCACCTGCAATTACGACAGCGCGCTCAAACACCGCACGGTCATCGGCGCGGGCGCCTTTATCGGTTCGGACACCTCGCTGATCGCGCCGGTCAGTATCGGCGATGGGGCCTATGTCGGGACCGGCAGCGTGATCACCGACGACGTGCCGGCCGGCGCCCTGGCGATCGCTCGCGAGCGACAGGTGACGAAGCCCGACCGTGGCCGCCAGATCATCGAGCGGAACCAGGCGGCCAAAGAGGCCAAGGCGGCGACGCCGAAGAGCCCACCGCGCCGCCGGCGAAAATCATAACGATGCGTCACCAATCGTTATTCTACGATCGGCGGCCGGCGCGTTAGATCAGCCGTTAAGGACGTGCGACGCGGTGTCGGCCAGGGTTCGATGAGACATCGGACCCCCGTTTGGCCGGCCGGTGATGTCATTTTGGGGGACCGGACGCGCCGGTCGAGCGAGCGGGATGAGCCTATGTGCGGTATCGTTGGAATCATCAGCCGAAAGCCGGTTGCCGATCGTCTGATCGACGCCTTGAAGAGATTGGAATATCGCGGCTATGATTCGGCGGGTGTCGCGACACTGGAAGGCGGTCACCTGACCCGCCGGCGGGCCGAAGGCAAGCTGTCCAATCTCGCCGCGCTGGTCGAGGACAAGCCACTCGCGGGTACGATCGGCATCGGCCACACCCGCTGGGCGACCCATGGCGTGCCGAGCGTCGCCAATGCTCATCCGCACGCGACCGGCGCTCTGGCGCTCGTCCATAATGGGATCATCGAGAACTACCGGGAGCTGCGGGCCGAGCTCGAAGCCGACGGCGCGGTGTTCGAAAGCCAGACCGACACCGAAACCGTGGCGCATCTGGTCACCCGCGAACTCGCCAAGGGCGCCGAGCCCCGCGAAGCGGTGCAGGAGGCCCTCACGCGTCTGGAGGGGGCGTTCTCGCTGGCCTTCCTGTTCGAGGGCGAGAGCGAATTGTTGATCGGTGCACGGCGGGGCAGTCCGCTCGCGGTCGGCGAGGGTGAGGGCGAGATGTTCCTCGGCTCCGACGGCATCGCCCTGTCCCCCTTCACCGACACGATCCGCTACCTAGAGGAGGGCGACCTCGCCGTTCTCGAACATGGCCGGATCACCATCTTCAATGAGCATGGCGCCGAGGTGACGCGGCCGGTGAAGCGCTCTGCCGGCAAGGCCTTCTACGTCGACAAGGGCAACTACCGCCACTTCATGCAGAAGGAGATCTACGAGCAGCCGGAGGTTCTCTCCCACACGCTTTCCTCCTTCATCGACATGACCAGCGGCGCGACCCGGCTGCCGAAGGGCCAGGCGATCGACTTTTCGACCGTCAGACGGATTGCCTTGGCGGCTTGCGGCACCGGCTTTTACGCGGCGCTTGTCGGGCGCTACTATTTCGAGCGCTACGCGCGGATCCCGTGCGATCTCGACGTCGCCTCGGAATTTCGCTACCGCGAAAGCCCGCTGTCGGACGTCGATCTGGCGCTCTTCGTTTCCCAGTCGGGCGAAACCGCGGATACGCTGGCCTCGCTGCGCTATGCCAAGGGCGAGGGACTGAAGACGGCGGCGATCGTCAATGTCGAGGAATCGACCATCGCCCGTGAGGCCGACCTGGTCTTCCCGACATTGGCCGGGCCGGAAATCGGCGTCGCTTCGACCAAGGCGTTTACCTGTCAACTGATGGCGTTGGCCGCCCTGGCAATCCGTGCCGGCGTCGATCGCGGGGTAATCGACACGGAGCGCGAGGCCGAATTCACCCGCATCCTCTCCGAGGCGCCGCGGCTCGCCAATGAGGCGATCCGGCTCGAAGCGACGATCGAGGCGCTCGCCCGCAAGATGGCGACTAAGCATCATGCGCTCTTCCTCGGGCGCGGCTTCTCCTATCCGCTGGCCATGGAAGGCGCGCTGAAGCTTAAGGAAATCAGCTACATCCATGCCGAAGGCTATGCCGCGGGCGAACTGAAGCACGGACCGATCGCGCTGATCGACGAGACCATGCCGGTGGTCGTCGTCGCGCCCCACGACCGCAGCTTCGAAAAGACCGCCTCCAACGTTCAGGAGGTCGCGGCACGCGGCGGCGAGATCATTCTCTTCACCGACGGCAAGGGGGCTCAGAGCGGCATCGTCGATCTCGCCGAGGTCGTCATTCTGCCGGACATGCCGGAGATCCTGACCCCGATCGTCTATGCCATTCCGATGCAGCTGCTCGCCTATCATACGGCGATCCAGATGGGTACGGACGTCGACCAGCCGCGCAATCTCGCAAAGTCGGTGACCGTCGAGTGATCGTCATCGACGCCGGTTTATGCTGCAGCTGCGAATGATGTCTTGCGTTCGGCTCACGCCGGAACGATGGTCGTTCCGGAGAATTGATCTGTGAATGCGCGACGTGGCGGCCGGCCGAGAGGTGACCTTCGATCATGATGCGGCTCAGAAACTACTTCCTGACGGGCTTCATCGTCTGTGCCCCGCTGGCGATTACGGCCTGGATCACCTGGTCGTTCATGGGCTGGGTGGATAGCTGGGTTCAGCCCTATATCCCGCCGCGCTACTGGCCGGATTCCTATCTGCCGTTCGCCATTCCCGGCTTCGGCCTGATCGTCGCTTTGATCCTGATCACCCTGATCGGTTTCCTGACGGCCAACATCATCGGCCGCACGGTGATCGGGTGGGGCGAGCGCATCCTGTCGCGCACGCCGCTGGTGCGCACCGTCTATATGGCGCTGAAGCAGATCTTCGAGACGGTGCTCGCCGACCGCTCGACCTCATTCAAGACCGCTGCTTTGATGGAATATCCGCGCAAAGGCGTGTGGTGCGTGGTGCTGGTCGCGACCGATGCGCGCGGCGAGGTGGCGCGGGTGCTCGCCGATCAGGACGGTGAGATGACGGCGGTGTTTTTGCCGCCGACGCCGAACCCGACCTCCGGCTTTCTCTTGTACGTGCCGAAGAAGGATCTGCGCATTCTCGACATGAGCATCGAGAATGCGCTGAAGCTCGTCGTTTCCTCCGGCCTCGTCGCGCCGGACGATGCGAATGCCAAGATCTCGATCGAGGCGGCGGCAGAGTCGGTCAAAGTGCGCCAGAGCCGGGACACCGAAGCCGCCGCCTGAGCCGCTCTCAACGGCTCGCGGAAAGCGGCGAGCCGAAGATCGACCATCCCATGCGGGCGGTGAGTTTTTCCAGGGCGATGCGCCCCAGATGGGAATTGCCCGAAGCGTCGAGCCCCGGCGACCAGACGGCGACCGAGGCCTTGCCCGGAACAATGGCGAGAATGCCGCCGCCGACGCCGCTTTTGCCCGGCAGGCCGACGCGATAGGCGAATTCCCCCGAACCGTCGTAGTGGCCGCAGGTCAGCATGAGGGCGTTGATCCGCCTTGCGCGCTCGGGCGTCACCACCGAATGGCCGGTTGCCGGGTTCTGGCCGAGATGGGCGAGGAAGCTGCCGGCTTTTGCCAGCTGCCGGCAGGTCATGGCGATGGCGCAGTGGTGGAAATAGACGCCGAGCACGTATTCCACCGGATTGTCGATGACGCCGAAACCCTTCATGAAATTCGCCAGCGCCCGGTTGTTGAAGCCGGTGCGCTCTTCCGAGGCGGCGACGGCCTTGTCGATATAGACGCTGTCTTCGCCCGATAAAAACTGCATGAAGCGCAAGATCTCGCCCAGCGCCTCGCGCGGCTGATGGCCGGATAGGATCAGATCGGTGACGGCGATCGCCCCGGCATTGATGAAGGGATTGCGCGGAATCCCCTTCTCGTATTCGAGCTGGACGATCGAGTTGAACCGGCTGCCCGACGGCTCGCGCCCGACCCGGTTCCACACCCGGTCACCGGCAAGCCCGAGCGCTAAAGTGAGGGTAAAGACCTTCGAGACGCTCTGGATCGAAAAGAAGCTGTCGCAGTCGCCGCCCTCGGTCAGCGTGCCGTCCTTTTCGATCACCGCGATGGCAAATTGCTGCAGATCGACCCGCCCAAGTTCCGGAATGTAAGTCGCGACATCGCCGCGATCGTCCCGCGCCTTCATCTCCGCCGCGATCTCGGCGACGACATCCTGCAAATTGGCGGCGGGCATGGCCTTGTCCCTCTTTATCGCGCGACCTCATATCGAGGGAACAAGAGGGCGGCAATGGATCCGTCATGACCGCTCGCCACCGGATCCCCGGCGCTCGCCCTTCCATTTCCGCCTGCCCTTTGCCGGCGAGCATGCGCCGCTGTCCCTGACGGGCGTTATCCTCTGGCGCCGTCAATGCCCAACGCCGGCGCCAATCAATCTGTTCGCATGGCCGTCCGGCGTCGCTTTGCGGGGCGCGCGGTCACCACGGCACGGTCTGACCGCGATAGTCGAGATATTCCAGGCCGGGACGATTGCGCTTTTCAAAAAGGACGGCGACGAGGCTGGGGATGCTCTCTTCGATTGTCAGTTTGGCGTCCGGGCCGCCGAGCTCGGTCTTGACCCAGCCGGGGGCCATCAGCGCCATCGGGCGGAGCTTATTCGCGTCGCGCGCCGCGTAGCAGCGCATATATTGGTTCAGCGCGGCTTTCGAGCCGCGATAGACTTCGCGCTGGCCGGTCTCGTTGTTGCTGACGCTGCCCTGGCCGGACGACATGATGCCGATCAGCCCGGTCGGCGCAACCAGGCTGTCGAGGCCCTCAATGACGCGTAGCGGGCCGAGCGCGTTCGTCACCATCACGCGAATGAATTCGTCGGTTGAGACCGTGCCGATCGTCTGCATCGGGTCGCTGTTGGCCGTGCCGGCATTGACGAACAGCATGTCGAAGCTCTGGCCGGAGAGACGGCCGCCAAGCGCCGCGATCTGATCGGGGACGGTCATGTCGAGGGTTTCGATCGCAATCTGGTCGCCATGGGCCTCGGCGAGATCGTGCAGGGGGGTCTGGGCTGTACCGCGCACCGTGCCGACAACGCGCCAGCCGGCCGAGACGAACTCGGCGGCCATGGCATGGCCAAGGCCGCGCGAGGCGCCGATCAGCAGGAGGGAGGGGCGGGACGACGGGGTCAAGGCATAGGCCATGAGGTAATCCTTTCCACACGGAAACGCAGTGCAAGCATAGGGCTCCGCCCGGCCTTTGCGCCAGAGGCCTGGCCGCCGTTCATCGTTGCATCGCGATCCATCATCGCTGATGCCCACGGCCGATCCGGCACGCGAGCGTGCGGCCGATTTGCAGCGTCTTGCCAGATTGGCCGCGCATCTGGTGGGCAAAATGTGGGCGCGCGGAGTGCGAGTGTGGCCGTTGCCGTCATTACCCCGCCCGGAGCAACCGCACGGCCTCGTCTTTGCCGAAGAGGTAGAGCAATGCGCGCAGGGCTTCGCCGCGCTCGCTTTTGAGGTCCGGGTCTTTCGCCAAAATCAGTCTGGCATCGTCGCGGGCGGTTTCCATCAGGTCGGCGTGGTGCTCGGTGCGGGCGATGCGGAAGAAGGGCATGCCGGATTGCTGGGTGCCGAGGAGATCGCCTTCGCCTCTGAGTTTCAGGTCTTCCTCGGCGATGCGGAAACCGTCTTCGGTCTCGCGCATCACCTTCAGCCGCGCGGCGGCGGTCTCGCCGAGCGGCGGGCGGTAAAGGAGAACGCAGGACGAGGCCTTGTCGCCGCGCCCGACCCGGCCGCGCAGCTGATGCAGCTGCGACAGGCCGAAGCGCTCGGCATGCTCGATGACGATGATCGTCGCCTCCGGCACGTCGACGCCGACTTCGATGACGGTGGTGGCCACCACCAGGCGTTTTTCGCCGCGCTTGAAGGCACCCATCACGGTGTCCTTCTCGTCGCCGCTCATCCGGCCGTGGACGACGCCGACGGTCGCCTCGCCGAACACCTCGGCGAGCTGTCGGCCGCGCTCCTCGGCGGCCATCAGATCGCTCTTGTCCGATTCTTCCACCAGCGGGCAGACCCAATAGACCCGCTGGCCACCGGCAAGCGCATGGCCGATCCGCTCGACGATCTCGCTCAAGCGCTCGGTCGGCAGCACGACGGTGGCGATCGGCTTGCGGCCCTTCGGCTTTTCGGCAAGGCGCGAGACCTCCATGTCGCCGAAGGCCGAGAGCACCAGCGTGCGCGGGATCGGCGTCGCGGTCATCACCAAGAGATCGGCGCCGCGGCCCTTGCGGGTCAGCGACAGGCGCTGATGGACGCCGAAACGATGCTGCTCGTCGACGATGACGAGGCCGAGATCGCCATAGGCAACGTCGTCCTGGAACAGCGCATGGGTGCCGACGACGATGTCGGTTTCACCGGCGCCGATTTGTTCCAGCTTGCGCTCGCGCGCCTTGCCGTTGTCGCGGCCGGTAAGCAGCGTCATCGACAGGCCGGCGGCCTCGGTCAGTTTCGACAGGCCGGCGAAATGCTGCCTTGCGAGGATTTCGGTCGGTGCGAGCAGGGCCGACTGGCAGCCGGAGCCGGCCGCGACCGCCATCGCCATCAGCGCGACGATGGTTTTGCCGGCGCCGACATCGCCCTGCAACAGCCGCAACATGCGATCGGGGGCGGCCATGTCGGCGGCGATCTCGGCGAAGGCCTGTTCCTGGCCGGCGGTGAGCGCGAAGGGAAGGGCCCGGCGCAACGCCGCGAGCCGGCCGGCCGCGTCGCGCATCGCCCGGCCGGGAATCGCCCGCTGCCGTTGCCGGGAAAGAGCGAGGGCGAGCTGGCTCGCCAGATATTCGTCATAGGCGATCCGCCGCCAGGCCGGGCTTTCGGGATCGATGTCGGTGCCGTCCGAAGGATCGTGCAGCCGTTTCAGCGCCTCGGCGAATGAGGCAAAGCCCTGCGCCTTGACGACCGAGGCGTCGATCCACTCGGGCAAAGCGGGCAGACGCCCGATCGCCTGGGCGATCGACCGGCGCAGCACCTTGGCCGACAGGCCGGCCGTCATCGGATAGATCGGCTCGATGAGCGACAGCGTCTCGGCCTCGGCAAGCGGCGCGGCGAAATCCGGATGGACCATTGACGGCCGGCCGTTGAACCATTCGACCTTGCCGGAAACGATCATCGTCTCGCCGATCGGCAGCAGCTTTTCCAGCCACGCCGCCTGCGCGCGAAAATAGGTGAGCGCGATCTCGCCGGTCTCGTCCTGGGCGAACACCCGGTAGGGGCCTGACCGGCTGGCCCGGCCGGGCGCCTGATGCCGGTCGATCCGCACGGTGAGGGTGACGATTGCCCCTTCCGGCGCGGTCGCGATCTCGGCGCGCTCGCGCCGGTCGATCAGGCCGGACGGCAGGTGGAAGAGCATATCGCGGACGCGCAACGGCTCGCCCGGCCGCACCAATAGCGTCTGTAACAGTCCCGCGACCTTCGGCCCGACGCCTTCGAGGGTCGTGACAGGGGCGAACAGGGGATCGAGGAGAGACGGGCGCATGGGCGGCAGGTTTAGCCGGGGGCGCGCCGATGGCAAGGGCGGCCGACCGCCTGCCGTGCCGATTGGCGGCGATTGTGCCGGATCTGCTGACAGGCCGGTTCGCTGCCTATATGAGGAGTTCTTCCGAGAAGACAGGTTTATTATGACAGGCATGCAGCGCTCATCGAGCGATCTCGACGTCCGCCGCCGCAAGGCGCTTTTTCGCTCTTGGCATCGCGGGATCCGGGAGATGGATCTCGTGCTCGGCCAGTTCGCCGATGCCCGGATCGGAACGATGAGCGACAACGAGCTCACCGATTACGAGCACCTGATGGAAGCGCCCGATCGCGATCTCTTTGCCTGGCTGACCGGTGAGTCGGAGACGCCGCAAAATTACGACACGCCGATGTTCCGCCAGATTCGCGCGTTCCATGTCGGCGGCTGGCCGGCGCCAGGGGCGCCAGGAGCGCAAGAGGAGACTTCAGCGTGAGCCTGCCCGAACCGCTCAGGAAGGCGTTGGAGCGCGAGGGCGCGCTGGATATCGGCGGCGTCGTCGACGGGGCGGAGGCGTTTGTGCTCGCCGATATCGCGCGCACGCGGGCGAAGAAGCGGCCGCTGGTCTTCGTCATGCGCGACGGCAACCGGATCGGCGAGATCGAGGAGGCGTTGAAATTCGTCGCTCCCGAGTTGCCGGTGCTCAGCCTGCCGGCCTGGGACTGTCTGCCCTATGACCGTGTCGGCCCGTCATCGGATGCGGCGGCCAGGCGGCTGGCGGCGATGGCGGCGATCGCCAATTTGCGCGCCGAGCCCCATCGGGCGGTGATTCTGACGACGGCCAATGCGTTGATCCAGAAGATGCCGCCGGCTGAGATTCTCGCTGAAGAGGCGATCTCGGTTGGCGCCGGCGGTCAGATGCCGATGGACCGGATCGTCACCGCGCTGACGCGGGGCGGCTTCGAGCGGGTGTCGACGGTGCGCGAGCGCGGCGAATATGCCGTGCGCGGCGGCATTCTCGACGTCTTTGCGCCCGGCGCCGAAGAGCCGGTGCGGCTCGATTTCTTCGGCGACACGCTGGAGACGGTGCGGGCCTTCGATCCGGCGAGCCAACGCACGACCAGGCAGCTGAAGCGCTTCGAACTGTCGCCGGTGTCCGAGGTGACGCTTCGTGAGGAGGCGATCAGCCGCTTCCGTTCCAACTACATCAAGCGCTTCGGTGCGGCCCAGCGGGGCGACGCGCTCTACGAATCGATCAGCGAGGGCAAGCGCTTTGCCGGCATGGAGCACTGGCTGCCGCTATTTTACGAGCGGCTCGACACGCTGTTCGACCATTGCCAGGGTTTTGCCTTCGTCCTCGACCATCTGACCATGGAGGCGGTGGCCGAGCGGCGGGCGCTGATCACCGATCACTTCGAGGCCCGTCGGCGCGGCGGGATCGAAAGCGTCGGCGAGGGCGGCGTGCCCTATCATCCGATCGAGCCTGACGCGCTTTACCTCAGCGAAGACGAACTCGCCGGCGCGCTGGCGATCGTCGAGCCGGTGCGCTTGTCGGCCTATGGTCTCAGCGACGTTCTCGGCCGGCAGGCGTTCAATCTCGACTATGGGCGTGGCCGCAATTTCGCCGGCGAGCGCACCGCCGAGGGCGTCAACGTCTTCGAAGCTGCTGTTGACCATATCGCCAAGCTGCGGGCCGGCGGTCGCCGGGTGCTGGTCGCCGGTTGGACCGAGGGCTCGCGCGAGCGGTTGACCCAGGTTTTGGAAGAGCACGGCCTTGGCAATCTCAAGGCCGTCGACAGTCTCAAGCAGTTGCGCGAGGCGCCGAAGAATTTCGTCGTCACCGCCGTCCTCGGTATCGAGGCGGGGTTCGAGACCGACGATCTGGTGGTCGTCGCCGAACAGGACATTCTCGGCGACCGCCTGGTGCGGCGCGGCCGCAAGCGGCGCAAGAACGCCGACTTCATCACCGAGGTTTCGGGCCTGAACGAGGGCGACATCGTCGTCCATGTCGATCACGGCATCGGCCGCTTCGTCGGGCTGAAGACGATCGAGGCGGCAGGCGCGCCCCATGACTGCCTGGAACTGCGCTATCACGGCGACGACCGGCTGTTTTTGCCGGTGGAAAATATCGAGCTTTTGTCGCGCTATGGCGGCGAGGGCACCGAGGCGGCGCTCGATCGGCTCGGCGGCGGCGCCTGGCAGGCGCGCAAGGCCAAGCTGAAGAAGAAGCTGCTCGACATGGCCGCCGGTCTGATCAAGATCGCGGCCGAACGCGAGATGCGCGGCGCGCCGAAGCTGTTGCCGCCGGACGGGCTGTGGGATGAGTTCGCCGCCCGCTTCCCCTATGAGGAGACCGAGGACCAGATGAACGCCATCGAGGCGGTCGTCGACGATCTGGCCGCCGGCAAGCCAATGGATCGGCTGGTCTGCGGCGATGTCGGCTTCGGCAAGACCGAGGTGGCGCTGCGCTCGGCCTTCGTGGCGGCGATGAACGGTTTGCAGGTAGCGGTGGTGGTGCCGACGACGCTGCTCGCCCGCCAGCACTACAAGACCTTCGCGGAACGTTTCCGCGGCCTGCCGATCCAGGTCGGTCAGGCCTCGCGGCTGGTGACCTCGAAGGAACTTGCCGGCGTCAAGAAGGGCATCGCCGAGGGCACGCTCGACATCGTCGTCGGCACCCACGCGTTGCTCGGCAAGGCGATAAACTTCAAGAATCTCGGCCTGTTGATCATCGACGAAGAGCAGCATTTCGGCGTCAAGCACAAGGAGCGGCTGAAGGAGCTGAAGTCGGACGTCCATGTCCTGACGCTCTCGGCAACGCCGATCCCGCGCACGCTGCAGCTCGCCTTGACGGGCGTGCGCGAATTGTCGCTGATCACCACGCCGCCGGTCGACCGCATGGCGGTGCGCACCTTCGTCTCGCCCTTCGATGCGATGGTGGTGCGCGAAACGCTGCTGCGCGAGCGCTATCGCGGCGGCCAGAGCTTTTACGTCTGTCCCCGCGTTTCGGATCTCGCCTCGGTCAAGGAGTTCCTCGACGGGCAGGTGCCCGAGCTCAAGGTCGCGGTCGCCCACGGCCAGATGGCGGCCGGCGAGCTCGACGACATCATGAACGCCTTTTACGAGGGGCAGTACGACGTTCTTCTGGCGACGACGATCGTCGAATCCGGTCTCGACATTCCAACGGCGAACACGCTGATCGTCCACCGGGCGGATATGTTCGGTCTCGCCCAGCTCTATCAGATCCGCGGCCGCGTCGGCCGCTCCAAGCAGCGCGCCTATGCGCTGCTCACGCTGCCGGCGAACAAGACCCCGACCAAGGGCGCCGATCTCAGGCTGAAGGTGCTGCAGTCGCTGGATACGCTCGGTGCCGGCTTCCAGCTCGCCAGCCATGATCTCGATCAGCGCGGCGCCGGCAATCTTCTCGGCGACGAGCAGTCCGGCCACATCAAGGAGGTCGGCTTCGAACTCTATCAGCAGATGCTGGAAGAGGCCGTCGCCGAGATGAAGGGCGTCGAATCGGAGAGCAACGGTCAGTGGTCGCCGCAGATCACGCTCGGAACGGCGGTGATGATCCCCGAGGGCTATGTCCCGGATCTGCAGCTGCGCATGACGCTCTATCGCCGGCTGGCGGATTTGGCCGATGCGCGCGAGATCGATGCCTTCGGCGCCGAGCTGATCGATCGCTTCGGGCCGTTGCCGACCGAGGTCGAGCATCTGCTCAAGGTGGTGTTCATCAAGGCGCTGTGCCGCAAGGCGAATATCGAGAAGCTCGATGCCGGGCCGAAGGGTGTCGTCATTCAGTTCCGCGACAAGACCTTCGCCAATCCAGCCGCGCTGGTGCGCTATATCGGCGAGCAGGGCGCTTCGGCGAAAATCCGACCCGATCAGTCAATCGTCTTGATCCGCGACTGGCCAACGCCGGAAAAGCGGCTGAACGGCGCCGCGACGATCGCCACCAATCTCGCGCGCTTTGCCGACGAGGCGCAAAAACAGGCCGCATGAACGGCGATGTCGGCGCGGGCTCAGGCTCCCAGGCCACGGTCCGGGCTTGGTCGGGGCTCGTGCCGTCAGGCGTGCGCAAAGAGGGCTCAGCTGTTGTCCCGATAGGCCTCGATCGCCTGATGGGCCGCGACCATTTGGGACGAGATGGTCGTCTGCGCGGCGTTGAGATCGCCGGCAGGCTCGGTCGATGCCGCGGTTACCATCGCCATTGCGGCCCGCGCCGAGGCGTCGCCGAGGCTGGCCCGGTTGGATAGGGTACGCGCATTGGCGGCGCGCTCCTCGGCCATGGCCTTCAGTTTCTCGATATAGGCTTCGTTGATCAGCGGCGAACGCAGCGAACCAGCGAGGGAGGCGCGCAACTCGTCCGGCGGGCCGGCGCGTTCGCGCGGCGCCGACACGGTCTGCGAGACGGCAAGACCAACGGTGACTTCGCTGTGCGAATTCGAATACGCGTAAGCGCTCGAGATGGCTGGCATGGTGTCCGTCAGTTTCAAAAAGAAATTCACGATCTTCAGTCTGGGACTGGTTCTGTCTTGAAAAGATTGCGACCCTCCTTCCGCATTCGATGCGATCTTAATCAATTGATCTTCGTTCAATCGGGTTGGCGGTTCGTCACAAGATCGCGGGACGACCAAGATGGTGTTCGCGACATTTCGACCGCCGGGCGCTGTGTCGTGTCAAACAGGTGTCGCGGTTCCATTCTCGTCTGTGAAGCGAAGCTGTTGATCTGCAAGGGTTTCAGCGGTCGACGCAGGCGCCTCGGACAGGCGGCGGTCGTGGCCGTGAGGGACGCTTCGATCAAAACCGGGGTGACGACCCGTTCGCCGGTGGCCGCGAAGGCTGAGGACGGAAATGCGGATGGGCGCGATGGCAAAAAGACGAGGGAATGGCTAAGAGTTGGTCTCCTCATTCGATCGAACCTTGCCGAACCCGGCCGCCGGTGATCACCCTCGCGAGTTTGTTGACAAAGCGTGCGCCGTTTCCTTCCCTTCGTCCCAGCCGTTTTCGTGCTCCTCTGGTCGACCGGTTTTATCGGCGCGCGCTTCGCGATGCCCTATGCCGAACCCTTTACCTTCCTATCGATGCGCTATGGCCTGGCGCTGCTTCTGTTGGCCGCGATGGCGGCGCTCACGCGGGCGACCTGGCCGCCTTTCGCTCTGGTGATGCATTCGATGGTTGCCGGCAGTCTGATCCACGGGGTCTATCTGGGCGGCGTGTTCTTTGCCGTTCGCCATGGGCTGAATGCCGGCGTCGCGGCGCTGATCGTCGGCCTGCAGCCGATCCTGACCGCTTTGATCGCCGTCCCCGTGCTCGGCGAGACCATCCGGCGGCGCCATGCACTCGGCCTGGTGCTCGGGCTTGCGGGCGTCGCGCTGGTGATCCTGCCGAAACTTGGCACCGGCGGCGAATACCACGTCGTCAACATCGCTCCAGTGTGTCTGTCGGCCCTGGCGATTTCGCTCGGCACGATCTGGCAGAAGCGCTTTGCCACCGGCATCGACGTGCGCACCGGGACATTCTTTCAATATCTCGGCGCGCTGCTGCCGACCGTCGCCTTGGCCGCTCTGTTCGAGACGATGCATGTCGAATGGAACGGCGAGGTGGTTTTCGCGCTCGCCTGGCTCACCATCGTCTTGTCGATCGGGGCGATCTTTCTGATGATGATCCTTATTCGCGAGGGCGCGGTGTCGAAGGTCGCGTCGTTGATGTATCTGACGCCGGGCGTCACCGCCGTGATGGCCTATCTCCTGTTCGGCGAGACCTTGACGCTGGTGCAGCTTCTGGGCCTGGCGCTGGCCGGCTTCGGTGTCGCCGCGGCGATGGGGCGCGGCCTATCCACTCTTATGCCCGCGCGGCGGTAAGCCCGCCGGTTCGCTGAGGTCACAACTTTTGATATAGTTGCCATGCTGACTTGTGGATGAGGGCAATTTTTTAAGCCGAAAGGACCGCATGTCCAATTTTCTGACCTACATCGCACTCCTTGTGATGATCGCGACGGCAGGGGTGTTGCTGGCGGGCCTCGTCAACATGATGCGCGGCGGGTCGGGCAACACCTCGCAGAAGCTGATGCGCGCCCGCGTCATGCTGCAGGGCCTTGCGGTCCTCTTGATCGTCGGGGTCCTGCTGCTGGCGCGCTGAGTCTGCCGGCAAGGCGGATTGCGAGCGGCGGATTAAGAGCGGTAAGGGGGCGGATTTGGTCCGACTGAACAAGATCTATACGCGGACGGGTGATCGTGGCGAAACCTCGCTCGGCAATGGCGAACGTCGCTCCAAGGCCGATTTACGGGTCGAAACCTATGGCACGGTCGACGAGCTGAATGCGGTGATCGGCCTAGCGCGGCTGCACGCGAGCGAATCACTCGACCCGATGCTCGCGCGGATTCAGAATGAACTCTTCGATCTAGGCGCCGAGCTCGCGACCCCGGACACCGGCAAACCGCTGGAATTTGAACCGCTGCGGATCATCGATGGCCAGGTGGATCGCCTGGAAGCCGAAATCGACAAGATGAATGCGCGCCTTCAGCCGCTCAGATCCTTCGTGCTGCCGGCAGGCTCGCCCGCGGCGACACATCTCCACCACGCCCGCACCGTCGCAAGACGCGCCGAACGCTTGATGATCGCGCTTTCGGCCAAGGACGGCGAGCCGGTCGCCGAGACCGCCATTCGCTACGTGAATCGCTTGTCCGATCACCTGTTCGTCGCGGCGCGGATTGCCAATGACGAGGGGCGGGCCGATGTCTTGTGGGTTCCGGGAGGCAGCCGCTGAACCGCGCCGGCGGCGAGGAGACGCTGGCGCCAGGACGAAATTTCCCGTTGGGCTTTGCCATCTATCGCGGCCGGTCATGACATCATGCATTCACATGGCTTGCAAAACGCCCCTCGTTTGCGCCAAGAGAACCGCACCAAATTTTCGCTCTGAACGGCACGTCTAGGGAGAGAAACCGCCCATGAAAGTCCTCGTCGCAGTCAAGCGGGTGGTCGACTACAACGTCAAGATCCGCGTGAAGTCCGATGGCTCCGGCGTCGAGCTCGCAAACGTCAAAATGTCGATGAATCCCTTTGACGAAATCGCCGTCGAGGAGGCGATCCGTCTGAAGGAGGCCGGCACCGCGAGCGAAGTCATCGCGGTTTCGGTCGGCCCGCAGCAGTCGCAGGAGACGATCCGCACGGCGCTCGCCATGGGGGCCGATCGCGGCATCCTGGTGAAGACCGATCAGCCGACCGAGCCGCTCGCCGTCGCCAAGATCCTGAAGGGCGTTGTCGAAGCCGAGAGCCCGGATCTCGTCATCCTTGGCAAGCAGGCGATCGACGACGACTGCAATCAGACCGGTCAGATGCTGGCGGCCCTGCTCGGCTGGAGCCAGGGCACCTTCGCCAATCAGGTCGAGCTGTCGGACGGCGCGGCCAGGGTGACCCGCGAGGTCGATGGCGGCCTGCAGACCGTCGATCTGACGATGCCGGCGATCGTCACCACCGATCTGCGTCTCAACGAGCCGCGCTATGCCTCGTTGCCGAACATCATGAAGGCGAAGAAGAAGCCGATCGAGGAAAAGAGCCCGGATGATTTCGGCGTCGACGTGTCGCCGCGTCTGGAAGTGCTGAAGACCGAAGAGCCGAAGAAGCGTGGATCCGGCGTCAAGGTCGCCAGCGTCGACGAGCTTCTCGACAAGCTGAAGAACGAGGCCGGCGTCCTTTAGGGCTCCCGAGGGCGGCACCCGTCGCCCCTCTCCTGTCAAACGGCAAATCCATGATTCGACCGGTCGATGCGCCCGATGAACTCCGAACGATGGGGATGCCGGGCTACCCGAGGAAAACGAGATGACGACACTTCTGATCGCCGAGCATGACAATGCGGCTCTCAACGAGCAGACCGGCAAGGCGCTTGCGGCCGCTGCCAAACTTGGCGGCGACGTCCATGTTCTGGTTGCCGGCCAGGGCGCTGGCGCGGTTGTTGAAGCCGCTGCCAAGCTCGATGGCGCCGCGAAGGTGCTGACCGTCGATGACGAGGCCTATGCGCACGGTCTGGCCGAGCCGCTGGCCGATCTCGTGGTGAAGCTCGCCGGCGACTATGAGGCTATCGTCTTCGCCGCGACGACCACCGGAAAGAACGTTGCGCCGCGGGTCGCCGCGCTGCTCGACGTCATGCAGATTTCCGACATCATCGCCGTGGTCTCCTCCGACACGTTCGAGCGGCCGATCTATGCCGGCAACGCCGTTCAGACGGTGAAGTCGAAGGACGCCAAGAAGGTCATCACCGTGCGCACCTCGTCCTTCCAGGCGTCGGGCGAGGGCGGCTCGGCGGAGATCGCTCCGGTCGACGCCGCCGGCAATCCGGCTTTGTCGCGCTTCGTCGAGGAGCGGCTCGCCGAGAGCGACCGTCCGGAGCTGACGGCCGCCAAGGTCATCCTCTCCGGTGGACGGGCCCTCGGCTCGAAGGAGAAGTTCGAAGAGGTCGTGCTGCCGCTTGCCGACAAGCTTGGCGCAGCCGTCGGTGCGTCGCGCGCCGCCGTCGATGCCGGCTATGCGCCGAACGACTGGCAGGTCGGCCAGACCGGGAAGGTGGTTGCCCCCGAGCTTTATATCGCCGCCGGCATTTCCGGCGCTATCCAGCATCTTGCCGGAATGAAGGATTCGAAGGTGATTGTTGCGATCAACAAGGACGAGGACGCCCCGATCTTCCAGGTCGCCGATTACGGTCTGGTCGCCGATCTCTTCCAGGCGCTGCCGGAGATGAAGGACAAGCTCTGAGCTCCCGCCTTTGCTTGATCGTCGCTTCGTCGGCGATTATGCTGCAATGCAGCGAAACGCGATGGGAGAGCGCGAAATGACGAGTGAGATCAAAACGGTCGGCGTGATCGGCGCGGGACAGATGGGGGCCGGCATCGCCCATGTTGCGGCACTCTCAGGCTTTGACGTCAAGCTCTACGACCTCGCCGAGGATCGGATCGCGACCGGGTTGGGGCGTATCGACAAGTCGATGGGCCGTCAGCTCGCATCCGAAAAGATCACGGAAGCCGACAAGGCCGAGGCGCTGGCCCGCATCAGCGGCACGACCGATCTCGCCGAGCTTTGCGATCGTGACCTCGTCATCGAGGCGGCGACCGAGGACGAAGCGGTCAAGCGCAAGATCTATCGCGACGTCTGCCCGCATCTGAAGGCCGGCGCGATGTTGGCGACCAACACCTCGTCGATCTCGATCACGCGGCTGGCGGCAGCGACTGACCGGCCCGAGCGTTTCATGGGCATTCATTTCATGAACCCGGTGCCGGTGATGAAGCTCGTCGAGCTGGTCCGGGGCATCGCAACGGAAGAGGAAACCTTCGAGGCCGCCAAGGTCTTCGTCGCCGCGCTCGACAAGACGATCACCGTCTCGGAGGATTTTCCGGCCTTCATCGTCAACCGCATCCTGCTGCCGATGATCAACGAAGCGATCTACACGCTCTATGAGGGTGTCGGATCGGTGACCTCAATCGACACGGCAATGAAGCTTGGCGCCAACCACCCGATGGGGCCGCTGCAGCTCGCCGATTTCATCGGCCTCGACACCTGCCTGTCGATCATGCAGGTGCTCTATGACGGCTTGGCGGATTCGAAATATCGCCCATGCCCACTGCTGGTGAAATATGTCGAAGCCGGCTGGCTCGGCCGCAAGGCCGGCCGCGGCTTCTACGACTATCGCGGCGAGGAGCCGGTGCCAACGCGGTAAGCGCTCACGGCGCGATCGCGTCTGAAAGCAGCAAGGCGATCTTCACCGTTTGCCCGCCCAAGCATCGGCGATGATCTCGTTGATTTCGTCGATCGAGATTGGCGGTCCGTCGTAATAGCGCTTCAGGCTGCTGAACACGTCCTCGAGCCGGCCGCTTGGCGCCGGCGCAGGTGTCGGGGCGGTTTCGGTCAGCGTCTTGGCTTTGAGAACCACGCCGCCACCGGCATCCCGCACCGCCTCGATCTCCTCGCCCCGGTGGCCGCCGAGAAGCTCGAGCAGCGTGTCGTCGAGGGTCACGACGCCCTTGTCGTCGATTGTCGGCATGGTCATGGCCGGTGCTCCCGAGCGGCGTCGACGTTTGCGGCGCTCGCGAGGGCGGAGTTCAGGCGCCTCGTGACGGTGGCGCAAATCCGGTTTCACCGGCGGGGCTTCGCGCCGCCTTGTTGCGCGCGGCCTTGTCGCCCACGGAGGACATCACCGCCTTGATCAGCCGCAGGGCGTCGGGGCTTGCCCATTCCGCCGGGCCGGTGATCGCCGCGCGGGCGCAGCCGTCGGGGCCGACCAGCAGCGACACCGGCAGGCCGAAGGCGATGCCCTGGGACTTCAGCGTATCGAAGGCGGCCAGCGTGCCGTCGTGATAGAAGGGCAGGCTTTTCAGCTTGGTCTCGGCGTAAAACTTTTTCGGCTTGGCGTCGCTGCCATTGTCGACATTGATCGGAATGACGGAAAAGCCTTGGCCCCCGGCCTCGGCCTGAAGCGTGTCGAGAGCCGGCATTTCGGCGCGGCAGGGCACGCACCAGGTGGCCCAGAGATTGACGAGCAGTGTCTTGCCGGTGAGATCGGTCAGCGTCGTGTCCTTGCCGTCCGCGTCCTTGAAGGCGATGGCCTTCATATCGAACGGTGTCGCCAGCGCGTGCACGGCGGCGACTTCGCCTTTGGCGTTCTGATCGACGGCGTCGGCAAATTTCTTGTCCAGCGGGCAATTCGAGGCGACCGCGTTGCCAGATCGGCCTTCAGTCACGTATAGCACGCCGACACCGACCGCGATGCCGAGCACCAGCGCAAGCGCCGCAATGCCGATGAGGCGCTTGTCGAAACGCCCGGATGTCTTCGCCGTCATGTTTTAATTACTCCCAGATCTTCGTCCGACGGAACCGATGAGCCAGAACACCAGCAACGAGATGTGGGGCGGACGCTTCGCCTCCGGCCCTGACGCGATCATGGAGGAGATCAACGCCTCGATCGATTTCGACAGACGCCTTTACCGCGAGGACATCGCCGGGTCCAAGGCTCATGCGCAAATGCTCGCCAAGCAAAACATCGTCTCCGCCGAGGACGTTGCCAAAATCGTCGACGGTCTCGCCCGGATCGAAGCCGAGATCGAGGCCGGAACGTTCAAGTTTTCGCGACAGCTCGAAGACATCCACATGAACGTCGAGGCGCGGCTGGCCGAATTGATCGGTCCGGCAGCCGGCCGCTTGCACACGGCCCGCTCGCGCAACGACCAGGTCGCACTCGATTTTCGCATGCATGTTAGGGGCGCCTTCGAGGCGCTTCAGGCCAAGCTCGGGGAGTTCATCGTCGCGCTTCTCGATAAGGCCGAGGCGCACGCCGAGACGGTGATGCCGGGCTTCACCCATCTGCAGGTCGCTCAGCCGGTTACGTTCGGCCACCATTGCCTCGCTTATGTCGAGATGGCCGCACGCGATCGCTCGCGCTGCCGTGACGCCTTGAAGCGGCTCGACGAATGCCCGCTTGGCGCGGCGGCGCTGGCCGGCACCGGCTTTGCCATCGATCGCCAGGCGACGGCCGAGGCCCTCGGCTTTTCCGCCCCGACGCGCAATTCCCTCGACACGGTCTCCGATCGGGACTTCGCCCTGGAGTTTTTGTCGGTCGCGGCGATCTGCGCGACGCATCTGTCGCGGCTTGCCGAGGAGATCGTGATCTGGTCGACGCCGCAATTCGGCTTCGTCAAACTCTCGGACGCCTTCTCGACCGGCTCGTCGATCATGCCGCAGAAGCGCAATCCGGATGCCGCCGAGCTGGTGCGGGCCAAGCCTGGCCGGATCAACGGCGCGCTGATTTCGCTTTTGACGGTGATGAAGGGCCTGCCGCTGACCTATTCCAAGGACATGCAGGAGGATAAGGAGCAGGTGTTCGACGCGATCGATTCGCTGGCTCTGGCGCTCGCTGCCGCGACCGGCATGATCCGCGATCTCAAGGTCAATGAAGAGGCGATGCGCAAGGCGGCCGGCCACGGCTATTCCACCGCGACGGATCTTGCCGATTATCTGGTGCGCGAGCTCGGCATGCCGTTCCGCGAGGCCCATCACGTCACCGGCCGCGCGGTGTCGCTCGCCGAGGGCTCCGGCCTCGGCCTCGAAGATCTGCCGCTCGACGTGTTGAAGTCGCTCGACGGCCGCATCGGCGAGGGCGTCTATGCCGTTCTCGGTGTCGACGCCTCGGTCCGCAGCCGCAAGAGCTTTGGCGGCACGGCGCCCGATAATGTGCGCCAACACGTGGCCTCCTGGCGACAGCGGCTGGTTTCTGACGCGATTTGAACCGCGCGGCAGGTGCTTTTGCTCTTGGAACTTTGTATCACCAAACGCGGTGAAGGAACGGGCGGGGGACGCGTGGGGCGGTCAGAGATGAAAAAGCGATTTAGGACGCTGGTTTCGGCATGCCTTCTCGCAACCGGGCTTCTGGCCGGATGCGGCGTGAAGAATCTGCCGGTGGGGCCGACGACCAAAAAGGTGCCGCCCGTCGTCACCGGCGAGACGTCCAGCAAGGGCACGCGCAGCACGGCCGCGGCGCTGCGACCGGAACAGCTGACCTCATCGAACAAGAACCTGTCGATCAGCGCCGCCGAGGTGTCGCGCAACGACGCCCCGAAGAAACCATTCTTCCTCGATCCGCTGCTGAACTGAGGACGGGCAACGCCCTGCCGGCGTGACAGAGCGTCCATTCAATCGGTCCGTTGCTGAGCCACACGGTCTATTCAGGCGCGGCGTTCCCTCTGGCCTCGCTGCCGATGGCGGGCGTCGTGTTTCCGGTCGACCGCTTGCGCGACGACGAAGCTTGCGGCACTGATCCCGCCACAATCATTGGCGCTCTAATTTCGGACCCCCCACCGTCATGAACCATTTCGAACTGCGCAACGGCAGCCTTCATGCCGAGGGCGTGCCGATCAAGACCATCGCGCGCGAGGTCGGAACCCCGTTCTATTGCTATTCGACTGCGACCTTTGCCCGTCACTATCAGGTGTTCGCCGATGCCTTCGCCGACATCGACGCGCTGGTCTGCTACGCGGTCAAGGCCAATTCGAATCAGGCGGTTCTCGCCACGCTGGCCAGGCTTGGCGCGGGGGCTGACGTCGTCTCCGGCGGCGAGCTGATCCGGGCGTTGAGGGCCGGCATTCCGGCCGAGAAGATCATGTTCTCCGGCGTCGGCAAGACCGTCGCGGAGATCGACGTCGCCCTCGCCTCGGGGATCTTCTGCTTCAATATCGAGTCCGAGCCGGAGTTGGAGGCGATCTCCGCTCGGGCGAGCGAGCAGGGCGTCACCGCGCATGTGTCGTTCCGGATCAATCCGGATGTCGATGCCGGCGGCCATGCCAAGATTTCCACCGGCAAGAAGAGCGACAAGTTCGGCATCGCCTTCGATCGCGCCGAAGCGGTCTATGAGCGCGCCCGCACACTTCCAGGTATCGCGGTCAGCGGTATCGATATGCATATCGGCAGCCAGATCGAGGCGCTGGAGCCCTTCGACCGGGCTTTCGATCGCCTCGCCAGCCTGGTCAAGCATTTGCGCGCCAAGGGCCACGAAATCAGCCATGTCGATCTCGGCGGCGGTCTCGGCGTGCCCTATCGGCGCGACAATCAGCCGCCGCCGGAGCCGCTGGCCTATGCCGAAATCGTCAAGCGCCATGTTCGCGATCTCGGCTGCAAGGTGGTGTTCGAGCCGGGGCGGCTGATTGCCGCCAATGCCGGTATCTTGGTGTCGCGCGTCGTCTATGTGAAGGAGGCCGAGGGCAAGACCTTCGTCATTCTCGACGCGGCGATGAACGATCTGATTCGCCCGACGCTCTATGAGGCCTGGCACGATATCGCCCCGGTCGATGAGACGCCCGACATGGAGCGCTTCATCGTCGACGTTGTCGGGCCGGTCTGCGAAAGCGGCGACTTTTTTGCCAAGAACCGCGAGATGGGCAAGGTGAAAGCCGGTGATCTCGTCTTTGTGTCGTCCGCAGGTGCTTACGGCGCGGTGCAGTCCTGCAGCTACAACACCCGGCCGCTGATTGCCGAGGTTCTGGTCAAGGGCGACAGCTTTGCCGTGGTGCGGCCGCGCCAGACCATCGACGAACTGATCGGCCTCGACCGGCTGCCGGAGTGGCTGGGTGGTGAGCCGGCGGACTGAGAGCGGCATTCGACCGTTGACGTCAAGCCATGGCCCTTGACGTAACTGTCTGACGCAAAAGCATCTTCACAGTCCCGTCAGATGCCTCCACTTCGCCGCAAATCCTGGTAGGGTTGGGGGTCGACGAGGCGAGGTAGGAGAGGGTATGGCCGATCAGGGCGCGGCATCGAAAGGGCAGCTCATGCAGCGTCTGGGATGGATCCGCCGCGCCGCCTACGCGTCGATCCTATTGGAACGACTGTGGCCGACCATCCTTGGTGTGTCGATTGCGGGCGCGCTGTTCCTCACCCTCGCCTGGTTCGGTCTTTTCCGCGACATGCCGTCGGTGCTGCGTCTGGGTGCGCTAACGGTCCTTACGGTCCTCGCGGTCGCCGCCTTTTGGCCGCTGCGCCGGCTCAAGCTGCCGAAGCCGGGTGAGGTGGACGCGCGGATCGAAACGACCAGCCGCCTGCGCCATCAGCCACTGCGCACCCAGGGCGAGAAGCCGGGCTCCGAGGATCCTTTCGCCGCCGCTTTGTGGCGCGAGCATCAGCATCGGATGGCGAGGGAGCTTCGCAATCTCTCCGCTGGCAGGCCGACGACGCGCAGCGAACGGTTCGATCCCTTCGGCCTGCGCGCGCTGGTCGCCTTGTTGCTGGTGACGGCCTTTGCCTTTTCCTTCGGCCCCGAGGGCGGGCGGATCGGCGACGCGTTCACAGCCATCGAGCCGGTGGCCGTGGCCGGGCGGCGGCTGGACGCTTGGGTGACGCCGCCTGCCTATACGCGGCGGGCGCCGATTTTCCTGACCGCTGACGACACCAAGCCGATCACCGTGCCACAGGGCTCGAAATTCGCGGTTCGGGTGAGCGATGGCGCCGGTGTGACGGTGCGTTTTGCGCCGAGGGGCGCCGACGCGAAGCCGGTCGACATCCTGTCGAAGGAGGCCGTGACGGCCGCAAAGGACGCCGCGGCGGCGTCCGACACCTCGAAGGCCAGCAAAGCCCAGCCCGACACGACGAAGACCGCCGGCGCTTCGTCAGCGGATGCTGCACCCGACGGGCCGCGCGAATATGAATACACGCTGCGCGAAGGCGGCGCGGCGACAGTCGCGACGGGTTTTTCGTCGCTCGGCGCTTGGCAATTTGACGTCACGCCCGACCATGCGCCGAAGATCGCTTTCAAGGGTGAGCCGAGCGAAGCGCGCAATGGCGCCTTACAGCTCGCTTATGTGGTCTCCGATGACTACGGCGTGCGCAAGGCCCGCGGCGAGATCGTCGTCGACACCGCCAACGCAAGTGAGAGCCGGCCGCTGTATCCGGCCCCCGAGATCCGCTTGGCTCTGCCGCGGCACAAGGCGGGCAAGGCCGACGCCAAGACCAGCGTTGATTTGACCGAAAGCCCCTATGCCGGGGCGAAGGTTACATTGACACTGATTGCCGAGGACGATGCCGGGCAGATCGGTAAGTCGAAGCCGAAGACGATCACCTTACCCGAGCGCCGCTTCGTCAATCCGCTGGCCAAGGCGGTGGTCGAAGAGCGGCGGATCCTCGCACTCGATGCCAATCAGGCGCATCGGGTGGTCGATATGCTCGACGCGATCACTCTGCGCGGCGACGAGTTCATCCCCAATCCGTCGAACTATCTGGCACTCAAGGCGGTGCGCACGCGGATTGCCAATGCGAAGAACGACGAGACGCTGCGCTCGGCCGCCGATTTCATGTGGGAGATCGCGCTCGGCATCGAAGACGGCGATCTGTCGCTGGCCGAGCGCAAGCTGCGCGACGCGCGCGAGCGGCTCGCCGACGCTCTGGAGAACAACGCGTCGAACGCGGAAATCGACAAGCTGATGAAGGATCTGCGCCAGGCGATGCAGGATTATATGCAGACGCTGGCCGAGCAGATGCGCAATCAGCCGCCAATGAGCCCGGAGCAGATGCAGTCCCAGAATATGCAGGAGCTGCGTCCGCAGGATCTTGAGAAGATGCTCGATCGGATCGAGGATCTGGCGAAATCCGGCTCAAAGGAGGCCGCAAAGCAGCTTCTCTCGGAACTGCAGCAGATGATGGACAATCTGCAGGCCATGCGTCAGGAGCAGCAACAGGGGCAGGGCCAGCCCAATCCGATGCAGGAGCAGATGAACAAGATGGGCGACCTTCTGCAGCGCCAGCAGAAGCTTCGCGACCAGACTTACGATCTCGGCCGCCAGATCTTCCGCCAGCAGCAGCAGCTTGGACAAAACCCGCAACAGGGCGAGCAATCGCCGGGGCAGCAAGATCAGCAAAGCGGCCGCCAGCCCGGCGAGCGGAGTCAGCCGGGCGGTGAGATGACCGCCGAACAGATGCAGGAGATGATGAAACAGCTGCAGAAGCAGCAGGGTCAGCTCCAAAAGGAACTCGACGGGATGGGTCAGCAGCTCAACGGCATGGGCATGAAGCCTTCCGACGATTTCGGCGAGGCCGGCAAGCAGATGGGGAGGGCCGAGGGCTCGCTCGGCAAGGGCCAGGACGGCGAGGCCTTTGGCCATCAGGGCAAGGCGCTGGATGCGCTCCGGCGTGGCGCCAAGGACATGATGCAGCAGATGCAGCAGGCGATGCAGCAGGGCGGTCAAGGCCAGCCCGGTCAGCCGGGCATGCGCGGCCAAGGGCTCGGCGGGCGGCAGATGAACCAATCGAACCGCGACCCGCTCGGCCGCGAGCGCAACACCCAAGGTCCGGATTTCGGCGAGGACGTCGGCATTCCCGACGAGATCGACACCCAGCGCGCGCGCCGCATCCTCGACGAAATCCGCAAGCGGCTCGGCAATCAGCTCTCGCCGCAGCAGGAGCGCGAGTATCTTCAACGACTATTGAAGACGCCGTAGCGCGCCGCGCATTCGAGAGGACGCACACTCCGATCTTCGGGCCGAATGCTTTAGACAGCGGCCCAGCGCAGCGGCATCGTGGCGTTTCCAGTTTCAGCCGATCGGCTTGGCGGTGGCGATCAAACGGCAGCTTGCATGGTAAGCGCGATGATCGACAGGACATTTTGCCCTGGCTGCGACCGGTTAGTACCGCCGATTGGGAACGGCGATCTTAATTGTTTACGGCTTCGGCGGTCATGATCGACGCACGGGCGGGGGCGGCCTCGTGCGGCTCTTTCAACGCTTCGGCAATCGGAACCTGCATCGGCTGCGCACCGATGAAGCGGTAACCCTGTTCGACCAGCGAATAGAAGGCCGGGCCGGTCTTCTCGCCGATAGTGACGACGCGGACGATCAGGGGCTGATTGAGCCCCGCGGGTGCAGCGAAAGCCGCAATGGCAGCGGCGACAACCAGACCGCAGAGCATGGGTCGGCTCATTGCAATCTCCAACCTGTTGCGGAAAGCTGCCTCGATCTGAGTGCCGCGCTTTTCTTCCCTTTGGTCATAATTGTCGCTGTGGCGACCGGATATCAATAGAACGAATTGGTGAGGAAGAGGTTTCGTATGGGCGAGCATCAAGGTTGACACGATCCGATCCCACGGGAGCGGTCGTGATCGGCGGTGTTTTCATTCGCAGGGTGAATAAATTTCACGCAGTTTCGAAAAGCCTTTGACAGGCAAGGGCTCGGGCAACATCATCATCCGTTGCAGCCGGCGGCATGCCGCTTCGGGATACTGCCGGTTTCAAGCATCGAGGGGGACGATCGAAATCGATGTCCGGTCAGGCTCGATGCTTGCGATCAACGGCTTAGAGCATTGTTTCTCTGTCCTTCTGGGAGAACGGTGCTCAGGCTCACGCAATCCATGACGGCTCAGGCGTGACCCAAATCGGGGCGCCCGTCAGACCATCTTTCAGGGGACACCATGCCGAAACGTACGCTTCTCGCTTTCGCCGCGCTGCTCGCGACGCCGCTGCCGGCCTTCGCCCATTTCAACCCCGCCGAGCATGGATCGCTGCTCGCCGGCTTGTCGCACCCGCTGACTGGGCTCGATCATATCGTCGTGATGTTGCTCGTCGGTGTCTGGGCCGCGACCTTCAGGGGCGCCGGCCGCTTGGTCATTCCGGCCGCCTTCTTGGTGATGATGCTGGCCGGTTTCGCGCTGGCGATGGCCGGCGTGTCGCTGCCCTTCGTCGAGCCGACCATCCTCGCATCCGTCGTTGCCATCGGCCTGCTGGTCGCTCTGGCGGTTCGCGTGCCGAGCCTTGCCGCCGTCGCCATCGTCGGGATCTTCGCGGTCTTCCACGGCCATGCCCACGGTTCGGAACTCGGCGCCGCCGGCGCTCTGTCCTTCGCCTGCGGCTTTGCCGCCGCAACCGCCGCGCTGCATGGGGCAGGGCTCTGGCTCGGCTCGCAGGCCGTGCGCCACGCCCGGCCGATCGCGATTCGCGCCGTCGGCTGGGCCGGAGCCGCCACCGGCCTGTTGCTCTTTGCTGCCTGATCGGCTTCGGTAGATCTTGCGTCGGCGCGTGTCGGCGCAGGATCGGGATGCCTGTCGAGGCGCGGCGCGTGTCCACGCTGCGGGCCGTGCCCGCCTGATTGAGGAGATCGCGGATGATTCCTGGTGAGGTCATGACCGAAGACGGCGAGCTGACGCTGAATGCGGGGCAGGAGGCTCTGGTCCTCACCGTCAGCAACAGCGGCGACCGGCCAATCCAGGTCGGCAGCCACTACCATTTCGCCGAGACCAACCCGGCCCTCCAGTTCGACCGGCAGGCGGCTCACGGCATGCGCCTCGACATTGCCGCTGGAACCGCGGTGCGCTTCGAGCCGGGGCAGACCCGTGAGGTCAATCTCATCGCGCTGCGCGGGGCTCGAAAAGTCTTTGGCTTCAATGCCAAGGTGATGGGCGGCCTCTGACGGCCGCCTCCGCCGCTGGTCGCGACGCCTTTGGGGCGTCAATTGCCGGCGGCATCCGGTGTCGCGCTTGGCGCGGCTTCCAGACCCGAGCGGATTGCACTGAGGTCGATGCCGACCTTTGGCGTCGGGAGGCGCGGCATTCGGGTCGGTTCCGGCGCGAGCTGCGCTGAACCGTAGGACTGCCCGCTCGCGTCGCCGGCGATGCCGAGCGTGTTGGTGGCGCTGGTACCGATGTTTCCGGAGCGCGAATAGGCGTCGACATTTGAGCTGTTGATCGTCGCCGAGCCCTCGGTGGCGCGCAGCTGTGTCGAAGACGGCGAGGCGTTGTCGCCGGATCCAACGCTGCCGGTCGGAGAGCCGGAGCTGGTCGTCGTGCTCCCGGACGAGATCACCGGAGAGGTCGTTTGCGCCCATGCCGGCCCCATCACAGTGAAGGCCGGAAGCAGGGCTGCGGCGAAGAGCGGTAACAAAATGGCCCGCATCGGATCGTCTCCATGGCAGGGATGCCCGCTTCGATATCGAAGCAGAATGGTCAGTTCACCTCAAGAATTCAATGACAAGGGCGGAAGTTCCATTGCCGAACGGGTCCTTCATCACCGGTGCGGCGGCGTTTGGGACCGATGGCCGAGCGACCGCCCGCGAGCAACGCCGCTGGCGCCGATCGCATTCGGCCCGCCGCGGGCGAAATCCTCGGCGGCATCGGGACTGAGGCGGGCGTCGCCGTCACGCGCGGCGCGCTCGGCCTCGCCAAAACCGCTCGCACCGCGCGGTACCTTCGGATGCAGATAGCTGTTGTCGTAGGGGCGGCCATAAGCGCGCTCTTCGACCGTGTCGCCGAAGATTTTGGCGTTCGGAATACCCTTCCGCTTGATCACGGGCGCGCCGCCGATGCGCTGTCCCGCCATCGATGAGCCGGGAACGCTGATGCCGGGGCCGGGATCATAGGGCTGCGCGACGGCCGGCAACGGCAGAGCGATCAGGGCGACAAAGGCGATCAGGCGGCGAATGGCGGTCTCCATCAAAGGCGAGCTGGGGGCGCTGGCCGTCAAAATCAGGGCCGGGCCTGGCTCCAGATCTCCTGAAAGCTAGTGCGAGGCTTTGATCGCGTGAAGACAAGCTTTCGCGACCGACTTATGCTGAACCGGTTGCGTTGCGGTTTTGCCTGGCGCCATTCTCGATCCATCGCCGGCTTTCACGAGAGAGACGTTATGCCTGCCAAGATTTCCCGCGCTTCCTACGCCGCCATGTTCGGCCCGACCACCGGCGACAAAGTCCGGCTCGCCGACACCGAGCTGTTCATCGAGGTTGAAAGGGATCTCACCACCTATGGCGAGGAGGTGAAGTTCGGCGGCGGCAAGGTGATCCGCGACGGCATGGGGCAGTCCCAGCATTCGCGCGCCGACGGAGCCGTGGACACGGTGATCACCAATGCACTGATCCTCGATCACACCGGCATCTACAAGGCCGATATCGGCCTTCGCGACGGCCGCATCGCGGCGATCGGCAAGGCCGGCAATCCGGACACCCAGCCGAATGTCGACATCGTTGTCGGGCCCGGCACCGAGGCGATCGCCGGCGAGGGCAAGATCGTCACCGCCGGCGGCTTCGACAGCCATATCCACTTCATCTGCCCGCAGCAGATCGACGAGGCGCTCTATTCCGGTGTCACCACTATGCTCGGCGGCGGCACAGGGCCGGCCCACGGCACGCTGGCCACCACCTGTACGCCCGGCGCTTGGCATCTTGGCCGAATGATCCAGGCGGCGGACGCCTTTCCGATGAATCTTGCCTTTTCCGGCAAGGGCAACGCCTCGCTGCCGGCGCCGCTGGTCGAAATGGTCGAAGGCGGCGCCTGCGCGCTCAAGCTCCACGAGGATTGGGGCACGACGCCGGCGGCGATCGACAACTGCCTGTCGGTCGCTGACGATCATGACGTGCAGGTGATGATCCACACCGATACGCTGAACGAGAGCGGCTTCGTCGAAAACACCGTCGACGCCTTCAAGGGCCGCACGATCCACGCCTTCCATACTGAAGGCGCAGGCGGCGGCCACGCACCGGATATCATCAAGGTCTGCGGCTTGCCGAACGTTTTGCCGTCCTCCACCAATCCGACGCGGCCCTATACGGTGAACACGCTGGAAGAGCATCTCGACATGCTGATGGTCTGCCATCATCTCGACGCGTCGATCCCGGAGGACATCGCCTTTGCCGAATCGCGCATCCGCAAGGAGACGATCGCCGCCGAGGATATTCTCCACGACATGGGGGCGTTTTCGATCATTGCCTCGGACAGCCAGGCGATGGGCCGGGTCGGTGAGGTGATCATCCGCACCTGGCAGACCGCCGACAAGATGAAGCGCCAACGCGGCCGGCTGACGGAGGAGACCGGCGACAACGACAATTTCCGCGCCAGGCGCTATGTCGCCAAATACACCATCAATCCGGCGATCGCCCACGGCATGTCGGCACAGATCGGCTCGGTCGAGCCCGGCAAACGCGCCGATCTCGTCCTGTGGGATCCGGCGTTTTTCGGCGTTAAGCCGATGATGGTTCTGCTTGGCGGTTCGATCGTCGCCGCGCCGATGGGTGATCCCAACGCCTCGATCCCGACGCCGCAGCCGGTGCATTACCGGCCGATGTTCGGCGCTTTCGGCAAGGCGGTCGCCGCAAGCGGCGTCACCTTCGTCTCCGAGGCGGCGATGGGCAAGGGCCTCCGGGATGCGCTCGGATGTGAGAAGACCTTTCTGGCGGTCCAGAATACCCGCGGCGGCATCGGCAAGGCGGCGATGATCCACAACGCCGCAACGCCGACCATCACGGTTCATCCCGAAACCTACGAGGTGCGCGCCGACGGTGAGCTTCTCACCTGCGAACCGGCCAAGGAACTGGCGATGGCCCAGCGCTATTTCTTGTTCTGAAGGCCGATGTGATCGACCCGATCGGCATCGATGGCTGTGACGGCCATGATGACGGCTTGATCGAGCCATCGGCCCTGTCGGGAATGGCGGCGTGGTTGGCCGTTCGGGCACGGCAGCGGTCCGTGCCGCTCCGTCGGCTGCGCCCTTGGCATTTGCAACAAAACCCGATGGCCGTCTTTCGTTGGCGCGACCGGCGCACTACCTTGCCGATGCCGTCGACTCAATCCGAGCGCGCGTCCTGTGTGCGTCTTATCGGACGCCCGGCGCGCGAAGTCTGCGCGGCCACCGGTTCGGATCGGGCGGCCGGCGGTGATTTGAACCGGAAAGGACTGTCAATGATCGTTGGGACGTCGGTCGTGCAGCGCGGCGAATGGACAGAGGCGGCCGATACCATCACGCTCGACGAACAGGCGCGCCATCGCCGGCGTATGGCAATGGTCTCCGACGGTGGCATCGCCTTCCTGCTCGACCTGCCGGACGCGGTGCTCTTGCGTGACGGCGACGGCATTCAACTCGACAACGGCCAGCTGATCTGCGTCAAGGCCAAGCCCGAGCCGCTCTACGAAATCCGTGCCCGCGAAGGCGCGCATCTGGCCGTACTCGCGTGGCAGATCGGCAATCGCCATCTGCCGGCTCAGATCTTTGCCGACCGTTTGCTCATTCGTCGCGATCCGGTGATCCACGAGATGCTGATCGGGTTGGACGCGACGATCGTGGAGGTCGAGGCCGCCTTCGATCCGGAGGGCGGCGCCTATCACGGCCATCATCATGCCGGCTGAGGCGGCGCGTTGACAGGCGGCGACCAGGCCAGGCTGAGCGCAGGCGGCCTTACGGCGGGCGCGGTGGACGGCAGTCTCACCACGCTGCTCAGCCTGTTCTCGGCGGCCTTTCCGATCGGCAGCTTTGCTTATTCCCACGGGATCGAGGCGGCGGTCGCCGATGGGCGGCTGCGCGATGCAGATGCAGTCCGCGATTGGATCTCGGTACTGGTCTCGCGCGGTAGCGGCTGGAACGATTTTGTCCTTTTCGCGCAGGCGTATCGGGCAACCCGGCTTGGCGACGCCGTGGCGCTCGGCGAACTCGCGGCGCTGGCGACGGCCTTGGCGGGCAGCGCCGAACGGCGTGACGAAACGCTGCGGTTGGGCGAGGCCTATCACGCTGCCGCGCGGCCCTGGAGCGAGGCGCCGTTGCTGCTTGACGATCGGCTGCCGCTGCCGATCGCGGTTGGTGGTGTCGCTGCGGTTGTCGGCTTGCCGCTCACCGACGCTGCGACCGCCCATGCGCATAATTTCGTCAGCGCACTGGTGTTCGCCGCCGTCCGGCTGGTGCCGCTCGGCCAGAGCGCCTGGGTGCCGATCCTGCGCGATCTCGGCCCGGTGATCACCGCCTCGGGCGCGCGGGCTGCCGAAGCGACGCTGGACGATCTGGGCTCGGCCGCTTTAGTCTCGGACATTGCTGCGATGCGGCACGAAACGCTCGGCACGAGGCTCTTTCGCTCATGACGCTCAGACATGGCCCTTTGCGGGTCGGAATCGGCGGGCCGGTCGGCTCCGGCAAGACCACGCTGACGGAGAAGCTGTGCAAGGCGGCGCGCGAGTGCTGGTCGATCGGGGTCGTCACCAACGACATCTACACGCGTGAGGACGCGGACGCCTTGGTCCGGATGCAGGCGCTGGCGGCGGACCGGATCATCGGCGTCGAGACCGGCGGCTGTCCGCACACGGCGATCCGCGAGGACGCCTCGCTCAATCTCGCCGCCATCCGTGAACTCAACCGGCGATACGGGGATCTCGATCTGGTCCTCGTCGAATCCGGCGGCGACAATCTCGCGGCGACCTTTTCGCCCGACCTCGTGGATCTCTCGATCTATGTGATCTCGGTCTGCCAGGGCGATGACATTCCGCGGAAAGGCGGCCCGGCGATCACCCGCTCCGATCTCCTCCTCGTCAACAAGACCGATCTCGCCCCGTATGTCGGCGCCGATCTGCAACGCATGCGGGCCGACGCCGAACGCGGCCGCGGGGCGTTGCCGACGATCTTTACCGATCTTTCGCGGGGACAGGGCGTTGGCGACATCATCCGGTTCATCGCCGACACGGGCGGTTTGCCGCGGATCGACGCCGCTGCTTGAGCGTCCGGCGGTCGCTGCGCCAAGGCGATCGGGTCCGCCATTGCCGGTGACGCGCTGCGCGGACCGCGCCGCCGAAAGCGCGTCCATCCCGCCGTGGCGACGGCGTGAGCACGCCATGGTCTTGGCGCCGATTCGGTCGAACGAGACGATGGCATCGAGGCGAAAGGGATGGGCGCTTCAGCGGCGGTGGGCAGCGTGTGCGTCAGCCGGACTGGCGGGCGGGCGGCAAGGCCGCTTGGGCGTCGATAAGGTGCTGGGCGATCGCGCGGTTCAATCCGGTGGCGATGGTTTGCAGGCGGGCGCGGTTGACGCCGAAGTCGCCGCGGCCGATCAGCGAGCGAGAATAGAGTTCGAGCGCCGTGCGGCCGTCATGGGTCGGCATGGCGCGGGCGTCGAGCGTATCGGGAAACCGGAAGATCGCCGAGCGAAAGACATAGCGGCGATAGGCGGCGTCGAAGCGGCGGTCGACCCTTTTGGCCGATCCCATCGTCACGATCAGCGCGTCGAGCCGAACCATCAGCGTTGCCGGGGAGACGGCAAAGAGCGGCAGGACGATATCGACGGGCTGGCTGCAGAGGTTGGGTGAGCAGGCGAGCGCGTCGTTCGGAGCACTGCGGCGCTGCAGGCTGGCGAAATCGATCGGGCCTTGATCGGCCGGTCCGGCGGCCCAGCGCCAGACCCTGGCCGGGCCGATGGCGAAGAAGCCGGCCGTGGCGACGACGACACCGCCGCACAAAAGCAAGCTGACTTGCCGAAGGCGGCGATGGCGGGGCGCAGGTTCAAGGGGCGGCATCGGCTATTCCCATCGCGATGAGATGACAGCCCGGATCCGGCGCCTCGACCCGCGGGCTTCGACCAATAGGACGGTGCCACCGCCGGACAAACCGCAGCACGCCGGGCAGGGCAGGCAGACCGGACCGACGGACCGCTGCTTAGCGTCAATCAGATAGCGCACCGTGCAGCCTCGTGGACGCACGGCGAACTGGGATCGGATATGCCATCCTCTTGCGCCCCGCTGCAACACGCTTCGTCTTGCCGTGCCGCCGCAGATGGGTTAGGGGGATGCTCAGCCAATCAGGCGGCCCCCTTGCGCCGCCCCGGGCACCCGTAGCTCAGCTGGATAGAGCGCTGCCCTCCGAAGGCTGATGTCAAGGGTGTTCTGTGAGTGAGTAACTGAAGAAAGGTTCGTGAAAACAGTAGCTTGAGTGATCTTGCAAGCGCCGCCAAACCCCGAAGATTTTTCGCGTAAGCACCGCGTAAGCAGTTTTCGGAGAACGGGGGCGGAACAGCGGGTAGCGGGGCGTAGTTGCCCGGCGACCGCGATGCAGGACTGGTTTGTGAAGGCCGAATCCGTTGACCCTCATGGGTCGGTCGGGCTAGGCGAAATTGAGATGCACCCGTAGCTCAGCTGGATAGAGCGCCACCCTCCGAAGGTGGAGGCCACACGTTCGAATCGTGTCGGGTGCGCCAACCTCCCTAGATGTGCGCCTTGTGGCGCCAGTCGGATTAGGTTGGCTGAGGGCTCGAAGATGTCGAGCCAGCCCACTTTCTCGTCCTGTCGTGCTTCCAACCGCCCGCGCCTGCGGACGCATCCTCATGCCGGCAGCCTTGAATTAGCCGCGCTCGCTATTAAGATATATGGCATTATGCTTTAATAGTGATGAGGCTAATTAAAGGATCGCGCGTGGCGGACGGAGAGAACCAAAGGCTCGGCGCCTATGTCGAAACGAGCGCGGGAGGCGAGCGCGTGCGCGCCTATGTGCCTGCCCCGCTGCCGCCGAAGCCGCCGCTCGAACTCGGACGGTTCATGCAGGTCTACGAACGCGCCATCGCCGCGGTCGGGCGCCTCGACGGCGTGACGACGATCCTGCCCTCGACGCCTTTGTTCCTCTACATGTACGTCCGCAAGGAAGCCCTGCTGTCCTCACAGATCGAGGGGACGCAATCCTCGCTTTCCGATCTGCTTCTGTTCGAAAATCACGAGGCGCCGGCGGTCGAACTCGACGACGTCACCGAGGTCTCGAACTACGTCGCGGCGATCGAGCACGGCGTCTCCCGGATGCGCGGCGGATTTCCCCTCTCGCTCCGGCTGATCCGCGAAATGCACGCGATCCTGCTCAAGTCGGGACGAGGCGCCGCGAAGCAACCGGGCGAGTTCCGCCGCTCGCAGAACTGGATCGGCGGAACCCGGCCCGGCAACGCCCTGTTCGTGCCGCCGCCGCCCAATCGACTGGACGAATGCCTCGATGCGCTCGAGCGCTTCCTGCACAGCGAGGATGCGGCGCTGCCCCCGCTCATCCGAGCGGGCCTCGCCCACGTTCAGTTCGAGACGATCCACCCTTTTCTCGACGGCAACGGGCGCCTGGGTCGGCTGCTCATCACGCTGATCCTGTGCGAGGCGGGGGTGCTACGCGAGCCGATCCTCTATCTCAGCCTGTTTCTAAAGTCGCGGCGCGACGACTATTACCGGCTCTTGCAGGAGGTCCGCCAGGCCGGGACGTGGGAGACCTGGATGGAGTTCTTCCTCACCGGCGTCGCGGAGACCGCTGAACAAGCCTCCGCGACGGCGCGCGATCTGATCGCCATGTTCGATGCTCACCGACAGCAGATCGCCGGCCTCGGCCGCGCGGCCCCATCCGCGCTCCGTGTCCACGAATTGATGCAAGCCAGCCCGATCGTCACCATCCAGACTGTCTCCGAGAAACTCGCCGTCTCTTTCCCGACCGCCAGCACGGCGCTGGAAAACCTCGCCAAGATCAACGTCGTGCGCGAGACCACGGGACGGCAACGCGGCCGGATCTACGCGTATTCGGACTATCTGGCCTTGCTCGATCGCGGCACGGATCCGTTGCCGGCATGACGCGCCGGGGGGAAATCGAAACCAAACGCAACGTATATCGAGATGGAGGCGAACAGGGTGTCAATGACCACTGAATCGGGACCCTCTATTTTCATCTAAAAAGGACCCCGGTTTTGGGGATGATGAAGGGCACGGCGGATAGCGCCCGATCAGGCGGAGCTGGTCAGGGTTGCACAGCCTGATC
>NZ_JAFMPP010000023.1 GCF_017349315.1 Jiella flava
GCGAGGCGTTCGATCTCTACGTGTGCACGCAACTGGCGCCGTGTCTTTCGCCCGGTGACGTGGTGATCATGGACAATCTCAATGTCCACAAGAGCCCCCGGGCGGCCAAGGCGCTCGCCGAACGGGGAGCCTGGCGCCTGCTCTTGCCGAAATACTCGCCCGACCTCAATCCCATCGAAATGGCTTTCTCCAAGCTCAAAACCCTTCTGCGAAAGGCAAAGCCCGGACCACCGACGACCTCTGGCGAGCCCTCGGCGATATCTGCGACCTCTTCGAGCCCGACGAATGCTGGAATTATTTCAAGACCGCAGGATATGTCGCTGATTAATCGCCCGACGCTCTAGCGTCGCGTGTGTCACGACGGCGGCTTGATGGGCCGTTGACCGATCGCGCTGCGGCAGGACGGGCGAAGACCTCGGACCCGATCGGGCCGATCAGCGATACCAGGCGAATCGCATGGTGACGGCCTGTGGCAAGGTCTCGGGGACGATCCGGCGAATGCCCGGCGCGATAGATGGGCCGGCCACGGCCGGGACCGCAGGCTGCGCGGTCTGACTTTTGGCGGCGTCGACAAAACGGATGCCGGCAAACATCGAGCGGCGATAGACCAGCTCAGCGAGCCGGGTGCTCTGCTCTTCGCCGATTCGGATGCGAAATTCCTTCGGCAGGTGAACACTGTCGTCGATGGTCAGCAGCGCGCCGGTCGCCGAGATATTGCGCACGATACAGTCGAAGGTGGAATAACCGTTGTTGAAGATCACCTTGGCGCGCTTCAAAACACGCATGCGCGGCGCGGCGCGGCGTTCGCCACCGTCAAAATCCGCAGATGTCGTGGTCATCGCATGCCTCCGGACCGTTCCATGCAGAGAAAAACATCGCAAGACGAAGTTTCAATTCCATGAATATTGACCAATTGACACAAAAAAACGGCGATCGCGGCCTTGGCGCCACGCCGATCACGCTGACTGAAGCTGCGGCGACACACAAAATGGCGCCGACCGAAAACGCGGCCGACGCTTTTTCAATGGGATGATCGCTTGGACTCCCGCCCGCCCGCGGCGGCAACGCCGCGAGGACGGGCAAACGACAATAAGCCGTCGATCAGGCCGCAGGCGCGGCCGGTCCGATTAGTTCCGCTCTTTGTCGACCAGGGCGTTGGCCTTGATCCACGGCATCATGCCGCGCAGCTTTTCGCCGACTTCCTCGATCTGATGCTTGTCGTTGTTGCGGCGGATGCCCTTGAAGCGGGCGGCGCCGGAGTGCCACTCCTGCATCCATTCCGAGGTGAAGCGGCCAGTCTGGATGTCGGCGAGAACCCGCTTCATCTCGGCCTTGGTCTCGGCGGTGATGATCCGCGGGCCGGAGACATATTCGCCCCACTCGGCGGTGTTGGAGATCGAGTAGTTCATGTTGGCGATGCCGCCTTCATAGATCAGGTCGACGATCAGCTTCACCTCGTGAAGGCACTCGAAATAGGCCATTTCCGGGGCATAGCCGCCCTCGACCAGGGTCTCGAAGCCGGCCCGGATCAATTCGACCAGGCCGCCGCACAGCACCACCTGCTCGCCGAAGAGATCGGTCTCGCACTCTTCCTGGAAGGTCGTCTCGATGATGCCCGAGCGGCCGCCGCCGACGCCCGATGCATATGACAGGCCGAGATCGAGAGCGTTGCCCGATGCGTCCTGATGGACGGCGACGAGGCAGGGGACACCGCCGCCGCGCTGATATTCCGAGCGCACCGTGTGGCCCGGGCCCTTCGGCGCGATCATCAGAACGTCGACGGTCTTCTTCGGCTCGATCAGGCCGAAATGGACGTTGAGGCCGTGGGCAAAGGCGATCGCCGCGCCGTCCTTGATGTTCGGGGCGATCTCATTGGTATAGATGCCGGCCTGCAGCTCGTCCGGGGTGGCCATCATCATCAGGTCGGCCCAGGCGGCCGCCTCGGCGACGCTCATCACCTTGAAGCCGTCGGCCTCGGCCTTCTTGGCGGTCGCCGAGCCGGCGCGCAGCGCGATGGCGATGTCGGGCACACCCGAATCCTTCAGGTTCAGCGCATGGGCGCGCCCTTGCGAGCCATAGCCGATGACGGCGACCTTCTTGCCCTTGATGAGGTTGAGATCGGCGTCGCGATCGTAATAAACGCGCATGGTCATTCCTTCCCTTTGCTTGCGTTGGATGGCCGCTCGGGCCGTTCGTCGACCCCGTAAAGGGCCAGGAAATGCCGCGTGGCGCGCGAGGCGTCGGCGCGGATATCGGAGGGCGCAAGCTGAAGCCTGTCGCCGAGAAGCAGCCGGATCTGCACGTCGCGCACGACCAGGCCGAAAAAGTCGCGGAACGCTTCACCGGCGTCGGCAAAGGCGATCAGCCCGGCCTTGAGGCCGAGCTCCAAGACCGGCGTCAGCCGCCGCCCCATGGCGACGGGGCCGTTTTCGAGGACGATCCGGCCGAGATTACGGCCGCCGCCGGCGCCCGCCGCCTCGCCGACCGCCAGCCGATTCAGCGCCACCGAGGTGTCGCCGGTCAGAACCGTCAGCCAGTCGGCGGCAAAGCGCTCCAGGCTCTCGACGAGGCGCTCGCGATCGAAGGCGCCGCCGGACAAGGGCACGCCGCGCACCCGTGCCGCCTGCCACTGCACCGTCGCGGTCAAAAGCCCGTCGCGATCGCCGAACCATTTATAGAGCGATTCCTTCGAGCAGGACGCCGCCCGCGCCACGCTCGACATGGTCAGCGTCGCCTTCGGATCGACGATCAGGGCGAGCGCCGCATCGAGCACCGCCTGCTGGCGCAGCGTCGGCTCCGCCCCCGCCCCGTCGACCGGCGCGCCGCTGACACCCTCGCCCGCAAAGATCGTCTCGCTCAAAACCATTAGTACCGTACCGTACGTTACGGCGGGTCGTGTAGCGGGGCGGGAAGGAGAATGCAAGGGGTCATGGAAAATCGATCGGACGTGCGCCTTCGATCGCTTGCACTTGAGGCATCCTGTCGAGCCGCATCTCGCCACCATGAAGAAAGCAGGTCCGCGAAAACAGCCGAAGGTCGACGGGATTGGGAAGACGCACATCGGCCAGCGTCGGCATCGCATGGCCGCCTTTTTCGAAGGCCCGGTCGACCTGAGACAACGTCACGATGATCACGTCAGAGCGGTGCGCGAAACGCCGGAGCGCTCTGACCTGAACGTCAAGCTCCGGCTTGCTGCGCTGCTGATCGAGAAGCTGCAGATAATCGATGACGGCAACGGCCCTCGGCCCGGCTTTCGACAAGCGATCCATGACATAGTTGGCCGAAATCGCCTCGGATGTATCGAGTCCGAACCGGCTCGGGATCTTCGAAGGTTCGATTGCGAGCGCCCGCATGCGGTTCAAAAGGCCACTTTCGGTCTCCTCCAAAGTGAAGAACCAAGCGTCACGCCCGGACCGCGCGGCAGCGATGGCGAGTTCGAGGCCCACAAGGGTCTTGCCATGGCCGGGGCGGCCGGCGAGAAGCAGCAAATCACCCGGCGACAATGCCGCGAAAACCCGCTCGCCGCGTCGCTGCGTGGCGACGTTCTGCGCCAAAAAGCTCCAGCTTTGATAGCCTTGGCTTCGCGCCCCATACGGTCTTGGGCCACGGAGAGCGGAATTTTGGCCTCACGAGCCAGAAGCCTCGCCTGACGCTTCAAGCGGTAAATCGGCATCGAAAGTTTCATCGAAGACCTCCTGATTCGAGCTTTTGCGCAATCCCTCCTCATGCACGCTCGAACAAAGGTGGTTCGATAGTCATCCGCCCTGCATGAAGAATGCTTTCCCGATCGGAGGGGGGAGGCCTGGGGTCGGCCCGTTTGGCGAGGATAGCGGCATCGCCCGGTCGCAGCAAGCGTCCGATCACCACCAATCCGTCGCTCCACGTTTTCAACGAGCAGAACAAACGCGCCTCGCCCGCCTCTAGACGACCGGTCTAATCGTCCCCATATGCCGGCTTATGAACACGACGACGACCATTTTGGGCCGCGAGGGCGGCGGTGAGACACGGCGGCATATTTTGGAGGCGGCGCGACCGATCGTCGGCGGGCGCGGGTTTTCGGCCGTCGGTCTGAACGAGATCCTCCTCGCCGCCGGCGTGCCGAAGGGCTCGTTCTATCACTATTTCGCCTCCAAGGAGGCATTCGGCGTGGCGCTGATCGAGACCTATTTCGAACGGTATTTTGCCGCCCTCGACGCGCTGCTTGCGCGGCGCGACGTGAGCGGGGCCGAGCGGCTGATGATCTATTGGCGGCGCTGGCTCGAGCTGCAATGCGCCGAGGATCCGGAGGGCTGGTGCCTGGCGGTCAAACTCGGCGCCGAGGTGTCGGATCTCTCCGAAGCGATGCGCGGCGCGCTGGAGCGAGGCACCCATCAGGTGGTCGACCGGCTCGCCGCGGCGATCGAAGCCGGCATCGCGGATGGCTCGATCGGACGGTCGGGCGGTGTCGGCACGGCGGGCCGTGGCGGCGCCCCGGACCAGCCGCCCCGCGAAACCGCGGCGGCGCTCTATCAGATGTGGCTCGGCGCCAGCCTGCTCGCCAAAATCTCGCGCAGCCGCGCGCCGTTGGAGACGGCGCTTGCCGAGACCGCCCGGCGCCTGGCGGTCAGCCCTAAGAGGCCGGTGCCGATCGAGGTCTGAGGCAATGCCCACCCACCGCAGCAGGGCCTTAGGCAACAGGTCTTGAGCACCTGAACCTCTGCGCATTGGGGCCCTCGGCGCCACGGACATTACGCCCCCGGGGCACCGACTGCCTCGGGCGCCTCAAGCGCCGAAGGCCAACCACCCTGACCTGACCCTCGGGGCACCGAAGCAACGAACCACAATGCCGATCAAGACGACCGGTCTAATCACAACGATTTCAAGAAGGACGATCCCATGCGCTCCACCGACAACCGCCGCATCGTGCTCGCCTCGCGCCCGAAAGGCGCGCCGACGCCGGAGAATTTTCGCTTCGAGACGGTCGCAACGCCGGCGCTCGGCGAGGGCGAGGTTCTGGTCCGCAACCAGTTCCTGTCGCTCGATCCCTACATGCGTGGTCGCATGAGCGACGCCAAATCCTATGCCCAGCCGATCGCAATCGACGCGGTGATGGGCGCCGGCACCGTCGGCCGGGTCGTCGCCTCGAAGGATAAAAATTTTGCCGAGGGCGACGCCGTTCTCGCCTTTGGCGGCTGGCAGGACTACGCCGTCGTCGAGGCCAAGGATCTCGCCAAGCTGCCCGCCGGGCTCGATCACCCCTCCTACGCCCTGTCGATCCTCGGCATGCCGGGCTTCACCGCCTGGCATGGTCTGCTCAAAATCGGCGAGCCGAAGCCGAATGAGACGGTGGTGGTCGCCGCCGCCAGCGGGCCGGTCGGCTCGATCGTCGGCCAGATCGCCAAGCTGAAGGGCGCGCGGGTGATCGGCATTGCCGGCGGCCCCGACAAATGCCGCACCGTGGTCGAGGATTTCGGCTTCGACGCCTGTCTCGACCGCAAGGCGGCCGACTTCGCCGAGCAGCTGAAAAAGGCCGTGCCGGATGGCATCGACGTCTATTTCGAAAATGTCGGCGGCCAGGTCTTCGACGCGGTGCTGCCGCTCTTGAACGTTCACGCCCGGGTGCCGGTCTGCGGGCTGATCGCCAGCTACAACGCGACATCGCTGCCGGACGGCCCGGACCGGCTGCCGCTCCTCGCCGGCACGCTCTTGCGCCAGCGCATCCGCATGCAGGGCTTCATCATTTCCGACCATTACGGCGACGAATTCGCCGATTTCCAGCGCGACATGAGCAGCTGGGTCGCGGCCGGCAAGGTGAAGATCATCGAGGATGTGGTCGAGGGCCTGAAAAACGCCCCGGACGCCTTCATCGGCCTTCTTGAAGGCCAGAATTTCGGCAAGCTGGTGGTCAAGATCGCCGACTGACGGCCATCGCTGCCACCCCCACGCACGAAAGGACAATCCCATGAAGATCCTCATGGTTCTCACATCCCACGATCAGCTTGGTGACACCGGCCAAAAGACCGGCTTCTGGCTGGAGGAATTCGCCGCGCCCTATTACGTCTTCAAGGACGCCGGCGCCGAGATCACCCTAGCCTCGCCACAGGGCGGCGAGCCGCCGCTCGACCCGAAAAGCGGCGCGCCCGACGCCCAGACCGACGCCACCCGTCGCTTCGATCACGATCCCGAAGCCCAGGCCGCGCTGAAGACGACGCGGATGCTGGCCAATGTCGTCGAGGAAGACTTCGACGCGGTGTTCTATCCGGGCGGCCACGGCCCGCTGTGGGATCTCGCCGACGACGCCGACTCGATCGCGATCATCGAGGCGACGCTCGCCGCGGACAAGCCGCTCGGCCTCGTCTGCCACGCGCCGGGCGCGTTGAAGAACGCCAAGGCGAAGACCGGCGAGCCACTGGTCGCCGGCCGCTCCGTTACCGGCTTTACCAACAGCGAGGAAGCCGGCGTCGGCCTCACCGCCATCGTGCCGTTCCTGGTCGAGGACATGCTGAAGGAGAACGGCGGCGCCTATTCCAAGGGCCCCGACTGGGGCTCCTACGTCACCCGCGACGGGCTGCTGGTCACCGGCCAGAATCCGGCCTCGTCGGAGGCGGCCGCCGAGGCGCTGCTGGAGCTGCTGGAGCTGCTGAAAGCCCGCGGCTGAGGGCCGAGCCCGTCTCACCGCCCAGCAAGAAACGCCCGTGGCTTCGGCTGCGGGCCCGTTGCGTGGCGTGATGGCTCAGACGGACTGGCCACAGGCACGGCGAAACCGGCGCACGGTTTCCACCATGCCGTATTCGAGGGCGTCGGCGGTCAGGCCATGGCCGATCGAGACCTCCGCCAGTTGCGGAATGCGGACGATCAGCGGCGGCAGATTGGCGACGGTCAGATCGTGGCCGGCATTAACACCGATGCCAAGCTCGAGCGCCGCGTCGGCGGTCGCGCCGAGCCGCTCGATTTCCGCTCCGGCGGCGCCCGGATCGTCATAGGTGCCGCCATAGGGGCCGGTATAAAGCTCAACCCGGTCGCAGCCCGTGGCCGCCGCCGCCCGCATCGCCGCCGGATCGGCATCGGCAAACAGTGACACCCGCGCACCCTGCTCTTTCAGCCGTTCGACGATCGGCCGCAGGAAGCCGCCCTGCCGCTCGAAATCCCAGCCGTGATCGGAGGTCGGCTGTGACGGATCGTCGGGCACCAGCGTCACCTGTTCCGGCTTGGCGGCCGCGACCAGTGCCAGAAATTCCGTCGAGGGATAGCCCTCGATGTTGAACTCGGCCGTCGGAAACTCGGCATCGATCAGCGCGCGGATCGCCGGCAGATCGGAAAAGCGGATGTGGCGCTCGTCCGGGCGCGGGTGCACCGTCAGCCCATGGGCCCCAGCGGCAAGCGCAATTCGCCCAAGACCGGTGACGCTCGGCCAGGGCAGATCGCGGCGATTGCGTAGCATGGCGACCGCGTTGAGATTGACCGAAAGCTCCGCCGTCATTGCCTGTCCCCTCCCTCACAGCATCAATCAGCGCGCGCGCCGCATGCGTCCTATCGGACGCAGAAAGGTCGCTCTCACCCTTTGAATCGACGCATCGTGCCTTGCCGAAAATCGATTCTGATTTTCGGGCCGATGCTGTAGAGCATGATGCAGCCAGTTTCGCACCTGTCATCCCGCGTTTCGGCGGCAAAGACAAGACGTCGCCGCCGAAGCGATACGACCTTACGGAAAGTGGAGATTGCCAGCACCGGGCGCGCCAAGGTTGAGCGCGCAATCCGACCACGATCCGCCACGATTGCGGCGCCGAAAGGGCCTCTGAAAAAAACTTCCTTTGAACGGTCCGAAGGTTGACATCGGCTCCCGCCCCCCTTCCTCTCATGGCCTGCAGATCACTTTCCGGGAGGAATACGCATGGGCGGTTCGACATTCATTCCGATCGTCGTGGCAGCGCTTGTCGGCCTATTTTTCGGCTGGCTGCTCGGTCCCAATGTCAGCGACGTCAAAAAGGACGTCGACAAGCAGATTGCATCTTTGAAGCAACCGGTCGACAGCTTGAAGACCGACGTGCAGTCGGTCTCCGACAGCGTCAAAACCACGCTCGACGCGAGCAACAAGAGCGTTACTGACGCGCTGAACGGGCTGAAGTCCGACATCGACAATCTCGGCAAGACGGTCGAGACCAAGACCGACGCGATCGCCAAGGCGGCCCAGCCGAAGGCCGATCAGGGCCTCGCCGATCTGAAGTCTGAAATCGCCAAGTTGCAGGATAGCGTTGCGGCCCTTGGCTCAAATGGCGGCGCGGCGGCCTCCAGCTCCGGCGGCGGCGATGTCGCGGCGCTGGTCAAGTCGGTCGGTGCGACCGGCGCGATCCTTGTTCCCGGCCAGTCGGCGATCTTCGGTTCAAGCACAGTCTCGGTGTCCGGCGTCGCCGAGGGTTCGGCCAAGATCGCCGCCGGCAACGGTGAGGCCAAGGACGTGAAGGCCGGCGAAAGCGTCGACGTCGGCGAAGGATGCCAGGTGACCCTCGCCGGCGTTGCCTCCGGCGCCGTCTTTCTGTCGTCGAAGGACTGCGAGGGTGAAGCGGCGAAAGACGCGTCGGCCAAGGGCGCGGCCACGTCCGAAGGTGGACAGGAGCCGGCGGCCGAGAGCGGCAGCGCCAAGGCGGCTGAGCCTGCCAGCGAACAGGCATCCTCGACGAGCAGCGGCACGGCCACGTCGGGCGGCAAGAATGGCCCGGTGTCGGTCGGCGGCGTGGCGACCTTCGGCAAGACCCGAGTCTTTGTTTCTGGTATCGACGAGTCCGGCGCCATGCTGATGATCGTCGGCGGCAAGCGCGAACAGGTCGCGACCGGCTCCAGCATCGACGCCGGCAATGGGTGCAGCATCACCCTCGACAGCACCGAAAACAACACCGCAACGCTTTCGGCCAAGGGATGCGAGGGCGCGGGCGAAGCCGCCAAGAGCGGCGAAGCCAGCAAGGCCAAGGCGTCCGGCGGCGCCGCCACTGCAGCCAAGCCGGAACAATCTGCCACGACATCGGCGGCGAAGGGCGCCAGCGAAAGCCAGGCCGCCAGCGCCTCCTCGGGTGAAGGCGCGCCAGGCAGCATCCCGACTGGCAACGGCAGCTATGCCCCCGGCCAGACCGCGATCTTCGGCAAGCACCGGGTGTTCGTGTCGAGCATCGACGAGGGCGGCGCCACGCTCTTTCCGGTTGGCGGCAACGCTCGTCAGGACATCAAAAGCGGCTCCAGCCTCGATCTCGGCGACGGCTGCAGCGTCAGCGTCGGCGCCATCAAGAACGACAAGGTCGCACTGACGGCCAAGGGTTGCGACGGCGGCAACGACCAGGCGGCGACCCCCAACGACACGGCCAAGGCCGCCGCGGCGTCCGCGGCCGAATCGTCGGCATCGTCGGCATCGTCGGCATCGTCGAGCAAGGCGATGGAAAAGCCGGCGGCAGATGACAGCAGCGCCAAGACAAGCGACGACGCAACGGCGGCCAAGGCCTCCGATACGGCATCCAGCAGCGACTCCAGCGGCTCGGGAAGCGGCCTGACCGCCGGCCAGACCAAGAGCTTCGGCAAGCATAAGGTCTTCGTCTCCGCCGTCACCGATCAGGGCGCGACGCTCTATGTCGTCGGCAGCGGCCGCAAGGAGGTCAAGAGCGGCGAGTCGATCGACGCCGGCGACGGCTGCTCGGTCAAGCTCGACAAGATCGACGGCAACAGCGCAATGCTCTCGGCCTCCGGCTGCTGAGTCTGGAGCCGTCCCAACCGTCCTTCCGAACGGGCGCGATCCAGACGGGTCGCACCCGTTTTGCGTTGGAGCGCCGTGTCGCCGACACGACGCACGAAGGCATTAAATCGACGCATCCTGCTTGCCGAAAATCGACTCCGATTTGCGGGGTGGATGCGATCGCGCGGCAAAACGGCTCGGCTGAGCAAACGCAATTTCTTGACCCCTCCCTTTCGCCGCGAGGCGCGCCGGCCTATATCTCTCGTCAGGCGGGCTGCGCGGTGCGACAGGAGTGACTTATCCCCGGGGCCTTAGTCATTCCGAAGGGAGCTGTCCCTGCCTCGGCTCGTGGGCTGGGGCACACGGCGCCCACCTACTGTGTAGGTTCCCGGGATTGACTTCTCCATCGGCCGGGTGGCTCGCCCATCAAAATCAGCGGCATCGCGCCGTCAGAGCGCCCTGTGTCCGATCGGACGCAGACAGGATGCTCTCAATCTGAATCTACGCATCTTGCTTTCCGAAAAGCGATTCCGATTTTCAGGCAGATGCTGTAGCGCTTCGACAACCCCTCGACGGTGGATCATGAGCGCGGATATGTCCCGGACCAAGAGCAAGATCCGTGGCGAAGCTCTGGCCCGCCGCGACGCCATGGACGTAGACGAGCGGATCGAAGCCTCGCTCGCCGCCGCCGATCATCTCCTCGCCCATCTGACCATCGCGCCGGCCGTCGTCTCGGGCTTCCTGCCGATTCGCTCCGAGATCGATATCCGACCGTTGATGATGGGCTTTGCCGACCGGCGCGCGCGGCTCTGCGTCCCGGCGATCGTCGGGAGCGACCTCCAATTTCGCGAGTTGGTCCGCGGCGCGCCCCTCGAGCCGCAAGGCTTTGGCACCTCTGCGCCGGGCGCAGACAGCGCCGTCCTCGATCCGGAACTGATGCTGATCCCGCTGGCCGCCTTCGACGCTACCGGCGGGCGCATTGGCTATGGTCGGGGCTATTACGACCGCGCCATCACCGATTTACGCACGCGCGGCCACCAGCCGCTGCTCGTCGGCGTCGCCTTCGCGTGCCAAAAGGTCGACCACGTGCCGCACGAGCCCCATGACGTGCCGCTTGATCTCATCGTCACCGAGGCCGGCCTGAACATCCCTTAACGACGGCCCGAAGCAGAGACACGGATCCGCCCTCAATCGCCGGGCCGCGGCTTGTCGCGGCCGAAGATCCCGATGCTCGGGCGACTGACCGCGCCGAGAATCAGCGCCCAGTAAGGTTCGCCATCCGGACCGACGGCCGCTGCGAAGCCAGCCTCGCGCACCAACGGGTTCAGCAGATTCTTGCGGTGTCCGGACGAATTCTTCCAGCCCTCGATCACCGCCGGCGTCGAGCGATAGTTCCAGCCGATGTTCTCTGCGGCCGCCTTGGCGTCGTAGCCGAAATAGCCGATGCGGCCCGGCAGCGAGCCGTCGACGTCGTGGGAGAGCTTGCCGCGCGCGGCCATTGCCCGCGCCTGGCGTTCGGCCGCCTTTTCCAGCACCGCGTTGTAATGCAGCGCCGGCATTCCATAGGCGGCGCGAAAGGCGTTGATCGAACTCAACGCCACCTGTCGGTCGACGGGAATGAGATGGGTGCTCGCGACATTGACCGAGCCCGGCGTCACGGCACAGCCGGCCAAGCCGAGAAACAGCGCCAGCGCAACCGCGAGCTTTGGCTGGCGCACTGCCTGCCGGGACCGTTCGAGCCTGATCATTCTACCCCCTCTCCTTCGGGACCAGCCGAAATCATCGGCGATCGTCGCTGCGGCCGCCTGATACGCTTCGGCACCCCGCCTCAAAGTCGGCCAGGTCCTCGCCGATCACCAAGGTCTCAGCGGTGATGCAGCCGGACCAAGGATTTTTCATGGTCACGGCTTATACCCGACCGGAGCGTTTGCCCAGAAGACCGGCGGGCTCCACCGACCATCGCATCGCGACGACCCGGTTTTGCGCTTTGTCCACGGCCCGTTTAAAGGGGAGCCAGCGCCGCCATGCGGCAGATCGAAGCGAGGACGGTCGATGATCGATTTTTATACCTGGAAGACGCCGAACGGCGAAAAGCCGATGATCATGCTGGAGGAATGCGGCCTCGAATACCGCCTCCACATGATCGACATTTCAGCAGGTGAGCAGAAGACGCCGGACTACCTCGCCATCAATCCGAATGGCAAGATCCCGGCGATCGTCGATCATGACGGCGACGAGCCGGTCACCGTCTTCGAATCCGGCGCGATCCTCCTGCATCTGGCCGACAAGACCGGCCGGTTCCTGCCGGCAAAAGGGGCGGCCCGTGGCCAGGCCCTGTCCTGGACCTTCTTCCAGAGCGGTGGCACTGGCCCGATGATCGGCCAGTGGTTTCACTTCAGCACGGGCGCGCCGGACAAGCTCCCCTACGCGATCGAGCGCTTCCGCAACGAAGCGTTCCGCCTGCTCGGCGTGCTCGATCAGCGCCTTTCCGGCCGCGATTTTCTCGCCGGCGACTATTCGATCGCCGACATCATGAATGTCGGCTGGATTCGCGCCGGCCTGCCGAAGCTCAAGGAGGCGGGCGCCGGCGAGCTTCCGGCCCTCACCGCCTGGCTTGAACGGGTCGACGCCCGTCCGGCAGTCGCCCGCGCGCTGGAAAAGCTCGAACGCGCCAAGCAAGACAAAGCCGCGCAATGAGATTCCTGTTTCTTGGCGACATGGTCGGCCGCTCCGGCCGCAACGCCGTTTTTTCAGCCCTACCCGGGCTCGTCTGCGACTATCGGCTGGATTTCGTCGTGGTGAACGGCGAGAATTCGGCTGGCGGCTTCGGCATCACCGAAGACATCTTTCACGAGACGCTGCGTGCCGGCGCCGACGTGGTGACCACCGGCAACCATGTCTGGGATCAGCGTGAGGCGTTGGAGTTTGCCGCCCGCGAAGAGCGCTTCCTGCGGCCGCTGAACTATCCCAAGGGCGCGCCCGGCAATGGCAGCGGGCTGTTCGAGGCGAAGAACGGCGCGCGCGTGCTGGTCGCTAACATCATGGGCCGGGTGTTCATGGCGCCGGATCTCGACGACCCCTTCGCCTGCGCCGACTATCTCGTCTCCGCCTGCCCGCTCGGCGAACAGGCCGACGCCGTCATCATCGACTTTCACGCCGAAGCGACCAGCGAGAAGCAGTCGATGGGGCATTTCCTCGACGGCCGCGCCAGCGTCATCGTCGGCACCCACACCCATGTGCCGACGGCCGACCACCAGATTCTCACCGGCGGCACCGCCTACCAGTCCGACGCCGGCATGTGCGGTGACTACGATTCCTCCCTCGGCATGGAGAAGGAAGAGCCAATCAACCGCTTCGTCACCAAGGTGCCGCGCGGCCGCTTCGAGGCCGCCCAGGGGCCGGCGACGATCTGCGGCCTGGCCGTCGAGATCTCCGATCGCACCGGCCTCGCCGAAAAGGTCTCGGCGCTCCGCATCGGCCCGCGCCTTCAGGAGCAGCGGCCCGACTTCTGGTAAAGGCAGCGGACTCTGGCCTTTCCGACGCAGCGCCACATTTGCCCGGGGGACATGGCGGCTCAGAGCCGCTGCGCCCGGATCCTCCGGTCGACCACCTCGTGCCCCTGGAGCCCCGATGGCCGACATGTTCGCTTTTCTTGCCGACCCCGCCGCTTATGTGGCGCTGATCACCCTGGTGGTGATGGAAATCGTGCTCGGCATCGACAACCTCGTCTTCATCTCGATCCTGTCGAACAAGCTGCCGGAAAACCGCCGCGCCACCGCCCGGCGGATCGGCATCGGCCTCGCTCTGATCCTGCGACTCGGCCTATTGTCGACCGTGGCCTTCATCGTCCAGCTGACTGCATCGATCTTCGAGCTGTTCGGCCACGGCTTTTCCTGGCGTGACCTGATCCTGATCGCCGGCGGCCTGTTCCTGGTCTGGAAGGCGACGAAGGAGATCCATCATTCGGTCGACCCGGAGGACCACAAGGACACCATCGTGTCGCGCGCAGCGACAGTGACGATGGGCGCGGTGATCCTGCAGATCCTGCTGCTGGATCTGGTCTTTTCGATCGACTCGATCATCACCGCCGTCGGCATGACCAACGAGGTCGGCATCATGGTGGTCGCCGTCGTCGTCGCGGTGGTGCTGATGCTGGTCGCATCGGGACCGCTGTCGCGCTTCATCGAGGCGAACCCGACCGTCGTCATGCTCGCCCTCGGCTTCCTGTTGATGATCGGTATGACGCTGATCGCCGACGGTCTCGGCTTCCATGTGCCGAAAGGCTACATCTACGCGGCCATGGCCTTCTCGGCGCTGGTCGAGGGCCTCAACATCCTCGCCAAGCGCAAGCGCCGCCTCGACGCCGAGCGGGCGAGGACAGCCGCCGCCGACACTGTCTCGGAAGCGCCGGCAACGGTCCCCGCCCAACCCCACGGCGCTCCGCCGACGATCAGCTGACGGGCGGGTTGCAGCAGCCGGCCGCTGAGCGAATGCCCGATGATCGCCGACATCGCCTCAAGCGAAGCGATCGCCGCAACGCCGGATAGCGCCAAGGTGAACGGAGCAAGCGACCCGGCGACCAGTTCGATCGACACGCGGGATACCCTTCCGAAAACTCGTCCAGGCCCAGGATCAGGAGCCTCACGGCCGCACCAGAATCAGCGTTGATTTAATTTATGGCGGACATAATTTCAGCCAATAAACATGTATCGCCTGTCCGGCTGGAGGAAAGGGCCGCTGCGCCGTCCATCCAGATCTCTGCAAATGTCGAGGGGCAAGTGGAAACTTGTCATCGAAATTCACGAGAAACGAAGTGCCAGCGGTCGCGACCGGTCGATTCTTACGATCGTCTCGCGAGATTTGTCAGGGTTGGTGAGCAAGATGGATTTCATGAGGGAGCGCACGTCGAGCCGCTGGACGGCCTTGTGCCCCAATCTGTCTCGACTTCGGTCACAATGGATCCCGCGCACCTTGCTGCGCGATGCGGTCTTCGTTTTCGCCGTGTTTCTCGCGAGCCTTGGAATCGGGCATATGCGGCAGCAGGGCGTCTTCGACAACGCTGCGGCCCGATTGGTGCATTCGCCAATTCGGACCAGCGGCCATCTCAGCAGAAATTTCACCACAACCACGCCGTTCCGCAACAACATTCTCACCACCTGCGACGAGGGTGAGCACGACACCTGCCTCGTCAATGGCGATACCGGTTGGGAAGGTAACATCGAGTGGCAGTTGATCGACACCGCCGCCCCGTCGAAATCCGCTCCCGGATGTCGGCATGAAAGCCTGATGGCCGAGCGGGCGATCCACCGCCTGCTGGGTCTGATGGAGAACGGCTATACGATGAGCGGCACAGATTACGACCGGTCGGGCCGCAGGCTCGTGCATATCATCCTGCCCGATGGCCGTGACGCGGGTCAAATCCTGAAACACGAAAAGCTGGCCAGGCGCCGACCGCCACAAGGCAGTCCCTGGTGCTGACCCATCGGCCCGAAAATCGGAAGCGATTTTCGGCAAAGCACGACGCGTCGTTTCCACCAGCGGGTGCGATTCTCGGGTGTCCTGTCGGACGTATGTCGGGCGCACTTGGACCCATGGATAGCGAGGGTGCGCGGCAGACTCCCATCCGCCGCGCGCCCTCGCCCGACGACCTGACTTCCCCGCCGCCAGCCTCGGGGCAGCGGCAAAGTCAGGGTCATGCGCGGATCTCTTGTCGCTGAAAGGCGACATAGGCGATGGTGTAAACGACCACCATCGCCGCGATCAGGCCCGCCAATTGCGGCCAGATCAGCAGCGCGCTCGCCTCGAACGGCAGCGGCGCGCCCATCAACGCGCCCTGGAGCTGGTTCAAGAAGATCAGCCCCAGCGACCGGGTGGAGGGATCGAGCAGCGCCGTCGTCGCCTCGCCGTAGAGCGTGTTTGGCGAAATTCGGGCGAGCGCCTGTTGCCATTCGGCCTGGTGCACCACTGTGATCGGGTTGAACGGATCGACCGGCGCGATCGCCCCGGCAACCAGCGGCGCCAGCATGCCCCAGAAGATGGTGAACAACAGCCACAGCGTCAGCGCCGCCAGCGCCGAGGTCGAGGGCGACCGAAACAGCGTTGAGAACAGCATCGAGACCGCCAGCCAGACACCCGCATAGGCGAGCGAGGCGGCGAGGAAGGCGATGCCGCGCAGGATCTCCTCACTGGTCGGCGGCAGGCCGAGGGTCAGGATGCCGAGCCCCGTCACCAGCAACCACAAGGTGACGAGGCAGATACCGATCACCAGCAACCCGCCGAGGAATTTGCCGGCGAGCAGCGCATCGCGATAGATCGGCTGCGACAGGATCCGGCTCATGGTGCGCCGGCTGTACTCGCCGTTCACCGCGTCGAAACCGAGAGCGATGCCGATCAGCGGTAAGAGAAAGCCGAGAAACGCGACGAAAGAGGGCAAGGGCTGACGGGCGGTGGTGAAGAGATGCAGGAACAGAAACGCGTCCTGCCCCACCGTCGATTTGATCTGGCCGATCGCCGCATAGATCGAGCCGATCGCAGTGAGGATCACCAGCAGCATCACCAGATGCATGCGAGCGCTGGTCATGTGATCGGCCGCTTCCTTCATCGCGACCGCCGAAAGCCCGGTAAAGGGCGAACCTTCACGCCGCATGGGCCACCTGTTCAAAATAGTTGACATAGACTTCGTCAAGGCTGGAGCGATCCATCGATAGGCGCTTCAGATCGCCGCCCGAAGCAACGACGCGCCGGGCGACGTCGCCGCGCACGTCGCGGGTCGCGTCGATGCGCACCAGCCCGGAGCCGGCGACCGTCGCCCGGGTCACCCCATCGAGCCCGTCGAGCGCCGCGACGATATCGCAGCCATCGGCCTCGATCTCGACGACAAAAGCGCCGCCCAGCACCTTTGCCGCGAGATCGCTGACCCGCCCGACGAGCCCGACCTTGCCGCGATGAAACAACGCAACACGGGTGCAGACGGTCTGGACCATGCCAAGAAGATGGGAGGACAGGACGATGGTCATGCCCTCGCGCGACAATTTGCCGATGAGATCGAGCAGCTCCTGGGTCGATTGCGGATCAAGCCCCGAGGTCGGCTCGTCAAGAATCGCCACCTCACAGGCCTTGACCAGAAGATCGGCGATGCCGAGCCGCTGGCGCATGCCGCGCGAGAATGTCGCGACCCGTCGCTCGGCGACGTCCGCCAGGCGCACCCGCTGCAGCGCGTCGTCGATCCTCATCGCCGCCTCGGCACGCGCAATCCCGCCGAGGCGGGCGGTGTAGGAGAGGTTCTCGCGCGCCGTCATCGTGTCGTAAAAGCCGACGGCGTCCGGCAGATAGCCGACCCGCCGCTTGACCGCCAGCGGATCGCGTAGCGGGTCGAAGCCGAGAACCCGCACCGTGCCGGCGGTCGGCTCGGTCAGGCCGAGCAGCAACAAGATGGTGGTGGTCTTGCCGGCCCCGTTGGGACCGAGCAGACCGAACACTTCACCGCGCTCGATCGTCAGATCCAGGCCCTCGACCGCGATCGCACGGTCGTAGCGCTTGGTGAGGCCGTTCGCCTCGATGACCGCCTCGCCCATCACCGGCGTCCATAGCGGTTGACCGAGAAGCCGAGCACGACGACGGCCGCGGCGATGATCGCCAGCCCGCCGGCGCCCCACAGCGTCGAGGTGGTCACGGTCACGCGGAACTGTTCGCTGTCGGAGGTGCCCTGACCGTTGGCGTCGAGCGAGACCATGTAGTCGCCGGCGATCGCCTTGTCGCTGGGCGTCAGATGCAGCACCACCTGCTTCTCGTCATCCGGCGACAGCCCGTCCAGGGTCTTCGGCTCGAAGCTCGCCTTCCAGCCCGACGGCGTATTGGCCGACAGGGTGACCGCGGCTGCCGGCGCGGTGCCGGTGTTGCCGACGGTGAAATTGAAGGTCTGCTCCTTGCCGGCTTCGGCGCTGCCGGACAGTCGGCCGCCCGGCCCGGACAGCGTCACGTTCGGCTGGCCGGTGATGTCCATCGCCAACCGGGCCTGGCCATGCACGTCGCCGTTGGAGGCCGCGACCGTTACCGGATAAAGGCCCGCCTTCACATCCTTCGGCGGCTTGACCGAGAGTTTGACGGTTTTCGTCTCCCCGGCCTTGATCGGCATGGAGGTCAGCTCCTGACTGCCATATTCTTCCTTGAAGGTGGCGACGAAACCCGGCGGCGTCTGAGCGAGGAGATTGTAGGTCGCCTCATTCGGGCTGTCGTTGGAGATCGACAGCGAATAATCGAAGCTCGAGCGCGGGGTGCCGCGCAGCGCCGGCAATTTCGGCTCGATCTTGACCTTGTCCGGCGCCGCGGCGGCGAGCGTGATCGACACCGGCAGTGTCAGCGCAGCGCCGCCCGCTGGATGGGCGTTGATGGTGAAATCATAGGTGCCGGGCTTGGCGCCTTTCGGCTCGGTCAGCTTCAGCTCGAGTCGCTGCTTGGCATCGGTATCGACCATTGCGGCACCGATCGGCTTGCCGTCGCCGGTGACCTCGCCGCTCCAGCCCTTCGGCAAACCGTCGAGACTGATCGTCACCCGCTGCGGCGGCTCGCCGGCATTGGTCAGCGTCAGCGGCAGGGTCGGCTTTTCGCCGATCCGTTCGGTGACCGCCGGAAAATCCGTGGTCAGCCACAGCCCGGTCGGCTTGGTCGAGTTGGTCTGATCTTGGGCAAGGACAGGTGAGGCACACAGCACCAGCCCCCCAGCGAAGAGGATCGCTGAAGGCAGTGAAGGAACGCGGATCATGGATCGCTCCCAGCAAGGATGGTGATGGCAACGCAAAGGGCGGACGCGACAAGGGCCCGCTCGCATCGCTTCGGACATACCGATTGATTGTCAGGAACCATGACCAAAATCCGGCAGATTGCGGCACCAAGCCATTAAACTTTGTTCATCCCGTGCCGCTTCTGCGGCGCGGGCGTGGCCAAATCGCTCACACTATTGCGACCGGACCATCAAAGCACCGTCCGCCGTCGGGATCGCAAAACGCAATGCGCTTTCCCACGCCGGCATGGACGGCCGCACCAAACTGACCCAAATTGCAGACGAAATGCCGTCAGCCGGCTTGGCAGGCATGCCATTCCTGCCGACAGGTATGCCGGCATCAGCCGCGATGCATGCGCAAACGCGTGGCCGGTTTTACAGCCGGCGCGACGGCATCTTTATGACGCAGCGCGTTTGTCCTCGCGCCGGTCGCCGCCCCGTGCGTCAACAGAAGGTCGTGCCGCCATGACGCTCTATCGACTGGCCTATGTCTCCAAGCCCGCCCCGACGCTTGCTCCGTCCGACGTCGCGGCGATCGCGGCCGCTGCGCGCCGACGCAACCCCGCGCTGGATGTCACCGGCCTCCTGATTCACGAATTCAGCCGCTTCATCCAGCTTCTCGAAGGGCCGATCGACGCTTTGGAGACGCTGATGACGGCGATCATCGCCGATCCGCGCCATCACGACATCCGCATCTTCCTGCAGCAAAGCGCCGAGACCCGCAGCCTGTCGCGCTGGATCTTATGGACCGATTTCGACCGCATGGCGCTGACGGCGGAGGAGATGGAGGTGCATGAGGAGATCGTCCGCGGCGCGCTTGCAAGCCTCGCCGAACTCGACGCCGAGCGTTGTCAAGCGGCTCCCCCCGCCGCCATCTGACGGCCCGGCCGGGGGCGGGCATAACCGGCCACACACCCAGCCCCTCTCGTCCGGCAGGGCGTCGCGCCGTCGCAACGATCCGGATCGGGCCGCAAGGCGCGTCCGCGCCGCGCCGCCCGCACCCCGTCAAGGATCGAGGCCGAGCATCGCCCGCCAGCGCGCCGTCATCGCCGCTGCGCCGTCATCCGGTCCCTCAAGGTAGCGCAGCTCGTCGTCGGGGATCGTCACGAAGGCTTGTTTCGAGCGGGTCCAGACGTGGCCGGCCGGCATCAGCCAGGACGCATCGTCCAGCGTGCCGGCCTTGATGTTCAGCCGCCCCGGATCGCCCTCGGAACGGTGCTGGATGCGCACCCCGCAATCGGGGCAGAAGTCGCCGAGCCGCACCGTGCCGCTTTCGGCGATGCGCCGCGTGGTGCGCATCATTCCGCTCACCGTCACCGTTGCCGGATCACAGCGCAAGCTTTCCCCGAAGGCGCTGGAGGTCTGGGTCTGGCACGCGCTGCAATGGCACAAATAGAACAGGATCGGCATCGCGTGGATCGCATAGCGCACCTGCCCGCACTGGCAGCCCCCGTTCAGCGGCAGCGGCGGCAGGTTGGTTTGGGCAAACGGCATCAATCTCTTCCCGGTGTTTTATCGCCCCTATCTTCACCCCAGAAGCCGGCAGTAGCCAACCGCCTTCGTCCCTCGCCATGGCCGCGGCCGGGTTGCACGAAGCTTTCTGGACCTTTGCGTGAAGATTTTTTATAGGAGCCCCACCTCTTTTCATCCGGAATTTCGAGAGCAGGTGCCGCATGGCCGGTCATTCACAGTTTAAGAACATCATGCACCGCAAGGGCCGGCAGGACGCGGTCCGGTCGAAGCTTTTCTCCAAGCTTGCCCGCGAGATCACGGTCGCAGCGAAGGCGGGCATACCCGATCCCGACATGAACCCGCGCCTGCGCCTGGCGATCAACAACGCCAAGGCCCAGTCGATGCCGAAGGACAATATCGAGCGGGCGATCAAGAAGGCGGCGGGCGGCGACGGCGAGAATTACGACGAAGTCCGCTATGAAGGCTACGGTCCTGGCGGCGTCGCCGTCATCGTCGAGGCTTTGACCGATAACCGCAACCGCACCGCCTCCAATGTGCGCTCCTATTTCACCAAGTCCGGCGGCTCGCTTGGCGAAACCGGCTCGGTCGCCTTCATGTTCGACAAGGTCGGCGAGATCGTCTATCCGGCGACGGCCGGCGATGCCGAAAAGGTGATGGAAGCGGCGATCGAAGCCGGCGCCGAAGACGTCGTCTCCGACGAGAACGGCCACACCATCATCACCGCCTTCGAGGATCTGAACGAGGTCTCGACCGCTCTGGAAGCTTCGCTCGGCGAGGCCGAGAGCGTTAAGGCGATCTGGAAGCCGCAGACCGGCACCCCGGTCGACGAGGAAAAGGCCCAGAGCATCCTGCGGCTGATCGGCAATCTCGACGACGACGACGACGTCCAGAACGTCTACGCCAATTTCGAGGTCGACGACGCGGTCATGGCCAAGCTTTCGGCCGCCTGAGACCTCCCCGCCCTGCCCTTCGAGGCTACGGGGTCCTGGCGATTGCCGCGCTCTAGCCGCTCCGATCGGCGAGGATGACGATCTGCGGCGGCCGGAAGATCCGGTTCATGGCCGATTCATGACCGCGCCCGCACCTCTAGGTCGGCCGCATGCGTCGCTCGTCATCACCCCCTCAGCGCAGCCGGCGCACGGCGCCATAGGCGGCGCTTGTCGTCATTGCCGCATAGGCTTTGAGCGCCGTCGAGACCTGGCGGTGGCGGGGCTCGCTCGGGTGCCAGGCGACCTCGCCCTTGGCCTCCATGGCGGTGCGGCGGGCGGCGATTTCGGCGTCGTCGACGGCAAGGTGAATGCGCCGGTTGGGGATGTCGATCTCGATCCGGTCGCCCTCTTCGACCAGCGCGATCAGCCCGCCCTCGGCCGCTTCCGGCGAGACGTGGCCGATCGACAGGCCGGACGAGCCGCCGGAAAACCGTCCGTCGGTGATCAGCGCACAGGCCTTGCCGAGGCCCTTCGACTTCAAATAGCTGGTGGGATAGAGCATCTCCTGCATGCCCGGGCCGCCGCGCGGGCCCTCGTAGCGGATCAGCACGATGTCGCCGGGGACGATCTCGTTGCTCAAGATGCTTTTGACCGCCGCGTCCTGACTTTCGAAAATCCGCGCCGGGCCGGCAAAAGTAAGGATCGAATCGTCGACGCCCGCCGTCTTCACGATACAGCCGTCCTCGGCAAGATTGCCGTAAAGGACGGCGAGGCCGCCATCCTTGGAAAACGCGTGCGCGGAATCGCGGATCACGCCCTTTTCGCGGTCGAGATCGACGGCGCCGAAGCGGCGCTCCTGGCTGAAGGCGACCTGCGTCGGCACGCCCCCCGGCGCAGCGGTGAAGAAGGCGTGCACCCTGCGGCTGTCGGTGCGCCTGACGTCCCAGCGCTCCAGCGCCGCGCCCATCGAGACGGTGTGGACGGTCGGTGTGTCGGTGTTGATGAGGCCCGCGCGGTCGAGCTCGCCCAAAATGCCAAAGATGCCGCCGGCGTGGTGGACGTCCTCCATATGGACGTTGGCGACGGCGGGCGCGACCTTGCACAGCACCGGGACGCGGCGCGACAGCCGGTCGATATCGGCCATGGTGAAGTTGACCTCGCCCTCGGCGGCGGCGGCCAGAAGATGCAGGACGGTGTTGGTCGAGCCGCCCATGGCGATGTCGAGGGTCATGGCGTTTTCGAAGGCGGCAAGGGTCGCGATCGCGCGCGGCAGGACGCTCACGTCGTCCTCCTCGTACCAGCGCTTGGCGAGATCGACGATCAGATGCCCGGCCTCGATGAACAGCCGCTTGCGATCGGCGTGGGTGGCGAGCGTCGAGCCGTTGCCGGGCAGCGCCAAGCCGAGAGCCTCGGTCAGACAGTTCATCGAATTGGCGGTGAACATGCCCGAGCAGGACCCGCAGGTCGGGCAGGCCGAGCGCTCGATGACGGCGACCTCTTCGTCGGAAATTCGGTCGTCGGCGGCCGCCACCATGGCATCGACGAGATCGAGCTTCTTCTCGCTCTGATCCGGCCAAACCACCTTGCCGGCCTCCATCGGCCCGCCGGAGACGAACACCACCGGAATGTTGAGGCGCAACGACGCCATCAGCATGCCGGGGGTGATCTTGTCGCAATTGGAAATGCACACCATCGCATCGGCGCAATGCGCATTGACCATATATTCGACGCTGTCGGCGATGATCTCGCGCGACGGCAGCGAATAGAGCATGCCGTCATGGCCCATGGCGATGCCGTCGTCGACGGCGATGGTGTTGAACTCCTTGGCGACGCCCCCCGCCGCCTCGATCTCGCGGGCGACCAGCTGGCCGAGATCCTTCAGATGCACATGGCCGGGCACGAACTGGGTGAAGGAATTGACGACGGCGATGATCGGCTTGCCGAAATCGCCATCCTTCATCCCCGTCGCCCGCCACAGGCCGCGGGCACCGGCCATGTTGCGGCCATGGGTCGTCGTTCGAGAGCGATAGGCAGGCACGGCAAGACTCCCCGTCCGGCCGCCGGACACGCGCCGGCGGCGATGATGGCTGGCCGTCGCGCAATCGTTTCAAGGACATCCCCGACTCGCACGGCCTGTTCGTGCCGGCTGAATTAGCAAGGCTGCGGGCGCGACGCAAAGGCAGGCCGCTTTTTGGGCCGATCGTCCCGCGCGGCGCAGGACTTGCCGCCCGCGCCAGCGCCCATAAATTCATCTTCACTGACATTCATCTTAACGTCTTTCCGGATGAGACGGTGCGGCCAGAGGGCCCAACCAAGGAGGCGATACGCGATGCCTGCAGCCCACCGCCGCGGCGATCTCGGATCTGGCCATGGCTGCCATTTTCCGCCCTCGCCCGCCACCGGCGGCAGCGAAAATGTCTTCGTGAACGGCCGCCCCTTGATGCGGGTCGGCGATTCCTACGCGCCGCACGCCTGCGTCGCCGGCCATGCCGGGCCGCACGGCCGGGCGCTGGCGGAAGGCTCCCGCTCGGTCTTCGTCAACGGCCGCAAGGCCGGGCGGCTCGGCGACGCCATCGATTGCGGCGGCACGGCCGCCAGCGCCTCGAGCAACGTCTTCATCGGCGATGCCGGCCCAACCGGCGGACGCGCCGTCTGCCAGAAGGCGATGGCCCGATCGTCGACGCCCTTCGTCAAGGGCTAGGTCGAGCGGTAGGGTCAGGGACAGCGATGGCGGCAGGCGCGATGTCAGACGAGGAAACCGCGGCGATGGGGGACCCCCGCGCATCATCCTTCGACGCGCCGCATGACGATCGCGCGGCCGCAAGCGCCGACCGCGACTTCGCCGACGCCTTCGCCCGGATGATCGGCGAAGCCCGGCGGATGATCGAAGATCCCGCCGTCCGCTTGCGGCTGGTGATCGACGGCGCCGGATTTGCCGATGCGGCGGCGCTGATCGAGGAGGCCGGCCTTTTCTTCCGCCCGCTTTATCGTGGCACCGACCGCGCGCTGATCGCCGCCGGCCCCTATCTCGTCGATCCTTACCGTGATCGGCTCACTCCCCTCACCGCCGACACGGCGGCGGCGGACGAAGCGCCAAGCACGGCGACAGACGCGGCGACCGCCGGCGCCGCCGATGAAGCCGATCTCTCCGACGCGGCGCTCCAAGCCCAAGCGGCGGCGCTCGCCGCGTGCATGAAACAGGCGCTCGAAGCCGGCGATCCGACCGGCGGCGGCGCCTTGCCGGACAACGCCCCCGAACCGGAGGCGCCAAGCGACGCTGAAGGCGCCGCCGCCTTTTTTGCAGACGCTTCAGCCCGGCTCGACCGCCTGGCCGCCGAAATCGGCCCGACCCCCTATCTGGTGATCTGGCAGGGCGGCCCCGAACTCACCGACGCCGCCCTTTTCCGCCATCTTCGCACCCTCAACAAAGTCCGCATCCCGTCCGATGCGACCGATGTGGGCAGCGGCGATGCCGCGACCGGCGGCGGCGAAGCCGTGCTGTTCCGCCATGGCGACGGCAATGTCCTCGCCCAGGTCGTCCCCGCCCTCACCCCGGCTCATTTGTCCCGCCTGTTCGGCCCGGCAACCGCCCTTTTCTTCGCCGCCCCAAACTATCCGAGCCACAGCGGCCGCCCGCTCCACCGCGCCCGCCGCCGCGCCGACCTGCCGCCCGCCCCGCCGGGCATGCTGACCCTGACAGGCGCCGAAATCGACGCGATCGAGGCGCGGCGGGTGCGAGCCATCAAGCGGCGAATTTTTGCGTATCTTCGAGAAGTGGCGCCTGATCAGATCAACGGTCGCGAGCCGGCTGCGGTAGAGAAGGACGTCAGCTGCTGGACCGACGAAGCGATACGTTACGGCGTCACCAGCGAGGCCAGCCTTTGCCGCTGGAACTACCTCCAGCTCATCAGCGCGGGGCGCGTCGGACAACGGCCCAAGGTGCAAGCGTTCATGGCTTCACCCGCAAGAGCCGCCGCGCCAAACGAGCGCGTCGAGCAGCTGATGGCTGCCGCGATCGCCGATCTCGAGGCGCGCGAGGCCGCACCGGCGGACAGCGCACCATGAGCGATCTGGACGGCTTCCAGCCTTATGGCTGGCATGACGACGCGGTTGGGAACAGGCAAGTTCCCATCTATCAAGTCAACCCGATGCTCAACCCCAAGGATTTCGGCCTCGGCAGCGCCATCGGGCTCTATATTCTGAGCATGGCCGCCAAAAAGGCCGAGGAAAAGGCCAAAGCGCAAGGCCAAGCCAATTCGAACGCCAGCACGACACAGTGCGTCGGCGATTGCGGACAGGATTCTGAATGCACCCAGCGCAAGCGCGATGTCGCACGCGCCCTCGCCAATGTCCAAAAACGATATCATGAAATGGAAGTCGACCCGTTCGGTATGAAACAAGGCGCAGCCCCGACAGGAAAGGGCGATTGGGCGGGGCACGTTAAAGCTTATCGGGAAGCGCAAAACCGGCTTCGCAAAGCACTGAAGAAGCTCACGAGCAGCCGCTGCACACCCAATCCCGAATCTGAAGAATGGGTGAGAAAATCACCACCGGAGTCAAAATGAAAATAACAGATGAACAACACAAAGAAATCATTTCCAAGCTCCGCACGCATGGAGAAGGACTTTGGCTGCAGATTTCATCTCAAATCCATTACGACGGAGGTGAGGTGCATTTCTGGTTTCTAATTTCAAAGCCTGATAATATCAAAAAAATCATATCTATATTTTTAGATGCATCAATGATTTACATAAGAGAATCAAATGAAACGGAATGGTGGTGTTCTTTTATCGAAAAAGCCGATGGAAACGAAATTTGGTGGGCGACACTGGACGATGACGAAATCCGGAATTGGTCAGAAGACTGGGAGATCGATGCCGACCCAATGATGACGCCGATCCAGAGCCCTGACGTTTTCGATTGACATGGAAATCTCGGCCCATTTTTCTTGCTTGTTCGGTCTCGCCACCGCCCTTTTCTTCGCCGCCCCGACTATCCGAGCCACAGCGGCCGCCCGCTCCACCGCGCCCGCGGCCGCGCCGACCTGCCACCCGCCTCGCCGGGCATGCTGACCCTGACAGGCGCCGAAATCGACGCGATCGAGGCGCGGCGGCTGCGAGCCATCGAGCGGCCGATCATCGAGTCTCTCCGGGTGGTGGTGCGAGATCAGGGCACCGATCGCGAAAGGGTCGAGGTCCGGCAGAACGTTGGCCGCTCGGCCGACGAAGCGGTGCGCGACAGAAGCGGTCCGAACATCGGAAAGGATTTCGGCAGACCCGATGCGGAGGCGCAATCAGAGTATGCGCTTTTTGAGCGTCCTATCGGACGCACGGTGCGCGGACGTGTTTGATGACAGGCCGAGTGGTGCGAGCGCCCGACAAGAGTGGCAGGACGCAGGATAGGCCAAGTCGGAAACGACGGACCGGACAAACGCCGAAGGGCCGCCCTTGCGGACGGCCCTTCAGTTTGGGGTCTCTCTGCGGCCGGGTCGGGCCCGGCTCTGCCCTTAGCGGAACAGCGACAGCAGCGACTGGCTCGAAGAGTTGGCGATCGACA
>NZ_JAFMPP010000024.1 GCF_017349315.1 Jiella flava
CCATCACCGACCACACCCCGCAAGCCACCGGCGCGCGGGGCAAGCGGCGTTTTGACCGCCGCGCCTCCGGCAAAACGCAAAAAAAACGCCCCCAATCTCTCAAAAAACCCATCACAATCGGCCAAAACGGTACGCCTACCGCGGAGGCCGCCTTGCGGGGAATAGGTTTCCGGCATGGCCGAAGCTTGCCGCCCTCATGGACGACAGCGAGTCGGATGTCGTGGCCTACACGACCGTCCCGGCCCAGCGCCGCACGAAGTTGCATTCGACGAACCCAATGGAACGCCTGAAAAAGCAGGGAAAACGCAGGGCCGACGTCATCGGCATCTTCAAGGATGAGGCGCCCATCAACCGCCTGTTCGGTGCGACCCTCTTCGAACAGAACGACAAATGGCAGACCCAGAACCGTTACATGCCGCTCGAGGCCATGGCCCAGATCGGCACCGTGGCCGTCGATGCCATCCTCAAGCTTCAGCCTGCTGCCGCATGAAGACCGCCGACATGGCCGCCTTCGAAGTTACACCTCATTGACGGACGTGACTTCTGAATACCCCATTGGGTCATGAGCCTTGACGACGCCCGCGCCAAGATGGAGGCTTGGCGTCGAGACGACAACCAGATCCGACCACGCAGTGCGATCGGCGATCAGGCGCCGAGTGAGCTGATGGACTGGTCAGGAGGCGCGGTGTCTGCCGGCGCGGCAACCCCCGGAAATTCTCCAGCCGGGCGGTCTAGGTTCGGGGAGCGCTTCAGCGACAGGCCGGAACGAACGTTAAACCGGATTGGGCTGCGGGAGGGGGGCAAGGTCACGCAGGACGCCGCACCGCGGCAGTCTACGGCATGAAGACAGTGTGTCTGCCTGATCCTCTGCCCGGAGCTTTGTGCCGCGTGTGATGGGCGAGGCGGTTCGGCGCCGGCTTTGCCGCGAGCGCCGCAAGCGCCGCAAGCTGGCACATTTTCAGGCATTTGCGGCTAAAAAAGGGCTGCTTCCGGCGCGTCTCGTCGCCCGGTCAAGGCTTGCCCCAACCAGTTCCAACGGCGAAAAGCCGGCGCGCTTTAAAACTTGATTATTTTAGTCATGTATCTAATCGTCGCGCCGCAATCCAATCTTCATTGAGGAACTCCCAGATGAAAAGCATGACCTCCCGTCTCGCGGGCGCGCTAGCGTTCGCCCTGATTTCGACTGCGGCTTATGCGCAAAGCGACGACGGCCTCGTGGTCTACAACGCCCAGCATGAGAGTCTGGCGGCGGACTGGATCGATGGATTCACCAAGGCAACCGGCATCAAGGTCACAGTTCGCCATGGCGGCGATACCGAAATGGGCAATCAGATCATCGCCGAGGGGAAGGCGTCACCGGCGGACGTGTTCCTGACCGAGAATTCGCCTGCCATGGTGCTCGTCGACAAGGCCGGGCTGCTCGCGCCGCTGGATAAGGGTACCCTCAACGAAGTGCCGGCGAAGTTTCGCTCCAAAGACGGCAATTGGGTGGGCATTGCGGCGCGGACCACGGTTTTTGCCTATGACAAGACCAAGCTGAAGGAGGCCGATCTGCCGAAGTCGCTGTTGGATCTCGCCAATCCGAAGTGGCAGGGTCGCTGGGGAGCGTCGCCGTCGGGCGCGGATTTCCAGGCGATCGTCGGCGCTCTGCTGCAGCTCAAGGGCCCGAAGGTGACGGAAAACTGGCTGAAGGCCATGAAGCAGAATTTCAAGGAGTATCACGGCAACTCGACGGTGATGAAAGCCGTCAATGCCGGTCAAATCGAAGGTGGCGTGATCTATCACTACTACTTCTACCGGGATCAGGCTGCGACCGGCGAGAACAGCAAGAACGTCGCGCTGCACTTCTTCAAGCATAAGGATCCGGGTGCCTTCGTCTCGGTTTCCGGTGGCGGCGTGCTCGCGTCGAGCAAGCACAAGAAGGAGGCCCAGGCCTTCATCAAGTGGATCGCCGGCAAGGGCGGACAGGCCGTGCTGAGGGACGGATCGAGCTTTGAATATGCCATCGGCAAGGGCGCCCAGGCCAACCCGAAGCTGGTGCCGATGAAGGATCTCGATGCGCCGAAGGTGGTTCCGTCCGAGCTCGACAGCAAGAAGGTGACCGAGCTGATGACCGAGGCCGGCCTGCTCTAAAGAGCGGCCCGCACTGAAAGGCTGACAATGCTCCCGGAGGACGTGGTCTTTCCGGGAGTGTTTTTTTGTTCGACATGATCAACTTCCTCTTTGCTGATCGAATGTCCGGCTTGGCCGGCGACTGGCTGGCACCGCCGCGTCGCACGGGACGGGCATTGCCATTCATGGAGATGGCCGCCGTTTTGGTCTCCCTGCTGGCGGCTCTGCCCGTCCTGTTCGTCGGCTGGATGGCCTGGACGACGGGGTGGCGAAGCTCCGCTGCACTCATTTTCAGGCCGCGTGTCGGCGAACTGCTCGTCAATACCGGTTTGCTGGTCATCCTCGCCGTGCCGCTTGCGATGGTCGTTTCCACCGCTCTCGCCTGGCTGACGGAATGCACCGACCTGCCGGGGCGGCGTGTTCTGTCCTGGTTTTGCGTCGCCCCGCTCGCCGTCCCGGCCTTCGTTCAGAGCTATGCGTGGATCTCCCTATGCCCCCGTTTCCAGGGATTGCCCGCGGCCGTGACGATTTCCGTGCTCAGCTATTTCCCGTTCCTTTATCTGCCGGTCGCGGCCAGTCTGCGCCGGCTTGATCCGGCGCTCTCGGAGACAGCGGCCGCGCTCGGCCTGTCACCATGGGCGGTTTTCGCGCGCGTCACGTTCCCGCAGCTGCGTTTGGCGCTCTGCGGCGGTGCCTTGCTCATCGCCCTGCACTTGCTTTCGGAATTCGGGCTCTATGTCTTCGTCCGCTTCGATACCTTCACGACGGCGATCGTCGACCAGTATCAATCGAGCTTCGCCGGCCCGGCGGCGACGATGCTCGCCAGCGTCCTCGTCATATGCTGTCTCGTCGTGATCGTCCTCGAAGCGGCCGCCCGCGGCGATGCGCGCTATTCGCGTGTCGGGTCGGGCGTGGCTCGACGGCCGAAACCGGCATGTCTCGGCAAAACTGCGATCCCCTGCCTTGCCTGTGTCTGCGCCGTGATCGCCCTGTCGCTTGGGGTTCCCTTTGTCACCATCGGCCGCTGGCTCGCGGCAGGCGGACTGGCAATCTGGCGTCTCGATGAGATCGTCCCGACACTCGCCCAAACCGCCATACTCGCCTTTGCCGGCGGCGTCCTGACGACCGCGATGGCGGTCCCGATGGCGTGGTTGTCGAACCGTGCACCCAGCCGGCTGCAGCATGGTCTGGAAAAGCTGAACTACGTCATCGGATCGCTGCCGGGCATCGTTGTGGCACTGGCGCTGGTGACGATCGCGGTGCGGGTCGTCCAGCCGCTTTACCAGACGATGGCGACGATCCTTCTCGCCTATGGCCTGATGTTCCTGCCGCGCGCGCTGATCAGCCTGCGTGCGTCCATCGCGCAGGCGCCGATCGAACTGGAACAGGCGGCTAGCGCGCTCGGGCGCGGCCCCGCCCAGGCGCTGTTCGCCACGACGATCCGGCTTGCCGCACCGGGGGCAGCCGCCGGGACGGCGATGGCAGCGCTCGGCATCGTTAATGAGCTGACCGCCACGCAGATGCTCGCACCGCTTGGGACGCACACGCTGGCGATGCGCTTCTGGTCGTTCAGCGGCGAAATCGACTATGCGTCTGCCGCCCCTTATGCGGCAATCATGGTGGCAATCTCGCTGCCCTTCACCGGGTGGCTGCACGTCCAATCGAAACGGATGGCGGGCGAATGAGCTTTCTGAAATTGCGTGGGGTCACCCGCTGCTTCGGCACCGCCGCGGCCCTCGATGGCGTTGATCTCGACGCAAAATCCGGCAGCCGCACGGCGATCGTCGGCCCGTCCGGTTGCGGTAAGACCACTTTGCTGCGCCTGATCGCGGGGTTTGATCAGCCGGATGCCGGCACGATCAGCTTGAACGGCAAGCGGCTCGCCACTGCGCAGCACAGCGTCCCGGCGCACCGCCGTGGTATCGGCCTCGTGATGCAGGACGGAGCGCTTTTTCCCCATCTCAGTGTGGCGGAGAACATCGGCTTTGGCCTTGCGCGACGGGCCGACGACCGCAATGCTCGCATCGTGGAATTGACACGTCTCGTCGGGCTCGATGACGCGCTGTTGACGCGACGGCCGCACCAGCTCTCGGGCGGCCAGCAGCAGCGCGTCGCGCTGGCGCGGGCGCTCGCCATGAAGCCGCGGATCATGCTGCTCGACGAACCATTTTCCGCGCTCGATACCGGGTTGCGGGCCGAAACCCGCAAAGCTGTTGCCGCGCTGCTTGGCGATGCCGGCATCACGGCGATCCTGGTGACCCACGATCAGGAGGAGGCACTGTCCTTCGCCGATCAAGTCGCTGTCATGCGCGACGGCCGGTTTCTTCAGGTCGGCCCGCCGCGCGAGATCTATGCGCGCCCGGCCAGCGCCATGGTTGCGACCTTTTTGGGCGATGCACTGATTGTTCCGGCACGGATCGAGGCAGGCCTCGCCCGGACGCCACTCGGCCCCATCGCGATCGACGATGCCTCGCCGCGGGCTGACGCTTCGGTCGTGCTACGGCCGGAACAGATCGTCGTCGAACCCGTCTCTGGCGCTCCAAAGAGCGGCGATGGACCCGACGCTCTTGTGCGCGAGGCGGAATTTGCCGGCGCGAAGACGACGATGGTGCTCGAGATCGCCGGGCAAGAGCCATCACTGGCTGCCGCGGCGCCTTTCGCCGTGACCGTCACGTGTTTCGGCGGCCACCGCCCGATGCCGGGTGATCGGGTGCGCCTGCGGTTCACCTCTGCGGCATATGTCCTGCCATCGATGCAATGAGGCGTGCGCTGGGCATGGCGTTTCAATGCACTCGCCTCTAACTGTGGTGTCGCAACAGGTTGTCGCGATTGAAGCCTAATCGGGAGATTGGGGTTTGATCGTTGATGCCGCCGTGAGGACGGTGCCAGTTGTAGAGGTGGTTCCAGAACGGCAGTGCGTTGGCTCGCTCTTGCGATGTTTGGTAGGAATTTCCATAGGCCCATTCGCGCAAGGCAGCCTGGATGAAGCGCTCGGCCTTGCCGTTGGTTTTCGGCGTGTCGGGCTTGGTCCTGACGTGTTTGAGGCCGAGGTCGCGACAGGTCTTTCGCAAGGCCTTGGATTTATAGCAGGCGCCGTTGTCGGTCATGACCCGGCGGATTTTCACGCCAAGGCTTTTGTGGACTTGCGCCGGGACAGTGGAGAGCTCTTTTGAGGGAAAGAGGAGGGACACGCCATGTATCCACCGCCATCCGCTAGCTGTCTCGCCGATCCGCTGTTCGTGCCCGTTCTCACCCATTATCGGATCGAGGCGCCGGGCGGGATCGATGCCGGACGGATGCTTGCCCAGATCCGCCATATCCGGTCGAGCGTGCGCCAAGTAATGCTCGCCGGCTCGACCGGCGATGGCTGGGAGCTCAAGGATTCGGCCTTTGACGCGCTGATCGATCTGGCGGCGACACAGGACATTGTCGCGCTCGACCTGTCGCTGATTTTCGGCGCGCTGCGGCCGACCACCGAGGCGGTCATCGCTCGGCTGCAGCATCTGGAGAATCGCCTGTCCCAGGACGCGACCCTCAAGGCGCGGGTGAGCGCGGCGGTGATCTGCCCGCCGGTCGACCCGGATGCGAGCCAGGCGGCGATCCTTGACCACTACGAGGCGGTCTTTGCGGCGAGCGAGCTTCCGATCGCTGTCTATCAGCTGCCCCAGGTGACCGGCTGCGTGATCGCGCCCGAGACCTTTGCCAGCCTCGCCGCCCATCCGCGGGTGACGCTGTTTAAGGATTCGAGCGGACAAGACGCGGTGGCCAGGAGCGATCACGACTATGGCACGGCCGCCTTGGTGCGCGGCGCGGAAGGGGGCTATCTCGACGCGCTGAAGCCGATCGGCCCCTATGATGGCTGGCTGCTGTCGACGGGCAACGTTCTCGGTGGGCCGCTGCGTCAGCTGTTGGCGCTGAAGGCGGCCGGCGAGATCGAGCAGGCCGAGGCGCTTTCGCAGCACCTTGCCGCGGTCGTCGGCGATGTGTTCGCGGCGGCGGCGGATGAAGGCGGGGCGAACGTCTTTTCCAATGCCAATCGGGCGATGGACCACCTGGCCGCCTATGGCGAAACATGGCGGGACGCACCGCTGCCGCTGAAGGTCGACGGCCAGCCGCTCTCGGCAAAGCTGATCGACAGGACGGCGGGTCTTTGCGGCGACCTGATTTTGCGGACAGGATCCGGCTATCTCGGCTGAAGGGGCGTCGGGCCAAGGGCCCGGCCGGCGCCGTGATCAGTAGAGGCGGTTGAAGACGTCGGCCTTGAGGCCAAGCCGGCGCAGCGCGGCTTCCGGCGGCTTGCGGCCGGATTCGAGCGCGGTGGCGCAATGGTTTGCGGCGCGAACGTCCGACAGAAACGCGGCTAAGCCTGCGACGAAACCTCTCCGGCGGGTCATGTCATCTATCCTTGCGTGAGATTTGTAGAGAGAGGCATAAACCCTCGCCGCGCGGGCTTGAAGCGCTGATCCGGCGTTGCTGTTATGCTCTCTCGGCACATCTCCCGGGGGCAAGGATTGAGCGAAGGACATTGGGACCGCGCCGATCGCCGGCCGCAAGGGGCCGGGCCTGGAGCCGGCGGCCGCGTCACCGGGCGCCGCATCCGCCGCCGCTTCGCGACCGTGCGGTTGGGCGTGGTGTTGGTTGTGCTTTTTGGCGCGGGGCTTGCGATTGACGCGGCCGGGCGCTTTGCGGCCCGCCAGGCGCTGGCCGAGATGCAGGCGGGCGCTGTTGAAACCCTGAATGTTCAAACCGCGATCCTCGACGGGGTGCTCGACAAATATCGGGCACTGCCGCCGCTGCTCGCCCAGACCGAGGAGTTTCGCCGCTTCTTCGGCCAGCTCGATGCCGCGCGCCCGGCGGGCGCCGACGCGGCTTTGATCGACGGTGCGGCCGAATCGGTGGTCGGTCTCTCCGGGGCGCTCGATCTCTTGCTGCTTAGTCCGGCGGGCGACGTCGTTCATTCGGCGCGGGGCCGACTGAGCGATGCCAGGGATGCACTTCGCGACGCGTTGGCCGCCGCAAGGCAGGGGCGGCTTGGCCGCCAGAGCCTGGTGCTGCCGGATGGCGAACGCGCCTATGTCTTCGTCTCGGCGGTGCGCGGGGCGTCGGCGTTTTCGGGTTTTGTGGCGGTGGTCGTCGGGCTGGAAAATGTCGAGGCGACCTGGTCGCTGTCCCAAAACGTTGTCTATGTCACCGATCGCCGCGGCCGCATCTTTCTCTCCAACCGTCGCGACTGGCGGCTGAAGCAGCCGATGGCGGTGCTGGGACTGGCAGCGGCTTTGGGCGTTGGACCGGGCGGGCTCGACCTCTCCCGCACCCTGCCGCTGCTCGAATGGCAGATCCATGTGCTGGCCGATACCACCGGTGTCGAGGTGGCCCGGCTCAGCGGTCAGACGCTCGCGGCGCTCGCCAGCCTGCTGATCGCCATCGCGGCCGGTTTTGCCGTCTATCGGCGCGAGCGGGCGACCTTAAAGGCGCGCCGCGACCGGGCCTCGGCACTGCGGCTTGAACGCCTGGTGCGCGACCGCACGCGGGAGCTCAGCCGCGCCAATGCCAGTCTCAAGGGCGAAGTGGAGGAGCGCCGGGCAACCGAAGCCAAGCTGCGGCAAACCCAGGGCGAGCTGGTGCAGGCGGCCAAGCTCGCCAGCCTCGGTCAGATGGCGGCGGCGCTCGGCCACGAATTCAACCAGCCGCTCGCCGCGATCCGTACCTATGCCGACAATGCCGAGCGGTTTCTCGGCCGTGAGCGGGCGGATATGGCGAGCGGCAATCTGAGGCGCATCGTGGCGATGACCGATCGCATGGCCGAGATGTCGAAGACGCTGCTTGCCTTCGCCCGCAAGCCGGGCACGGCCTCGCAGCCGGTGCTGCTCGGGCCGATCCTCGACGAGGCGTTGATTTTGGTGCGCCCGCGCCTGCGCAAGGCGGGAATTGCCCTGTCGATCGATTCGGCTCTGCGCGGCGTTCCGGTGATGGGCGGGCGGGTGCGCCTGGCCCAGGTCTTCGTCAATCTCATCAACAACGCCGCCGACGCGATCGCCGGGAAGGCGCGCCGGGACGGGGTGGGCCATGGCGCGATCGCCGTGAGGCTTGCGCCGCGGGCCGATCGACCAGGATCCGTCGCGATCCACGTCGCTGACGACGGGCCCGGCATTCCCGAGGCGATGCGGGCGGAGATCTTCGAGCCCTTCGTGACCACCAAGGCGAGCGGCGAGGGCATCGGCATCGGCCTGTCGATCGTGCGAAACATCCTCGCCGATTTCGGCGGCGAGATCCGCCTCGTTGCCAGCGGGCCGTCAGGCAGCATGTTTGCAATTCACTTGCTCAACGCCGATACCGGCACGGCCTCTAGCGACCAACCCCGCGAAAGATCCTGACGATGCCCGGCTTCGGCGAACCGACCGTCCACCTTCTCGACGATGACGACGATCTGCGCGACGCCTTGCGGCAGGGCCTCGAACTCGAAGGCATGCCGGTCGAGCTGCATGAGACCGGCGCCTCGCTGCTCGCGCGGATCGCGCACGATTCCTATGCGGTCATTGTCTCCGACATCCGCATGCCGGGGGGCGACGGGCTGGCGCTGATGAAGGCGGCGCTGGCGGTCGATCCGACGATGCCGGTGATTTTGATCACCGGCCATGGCGACGTCCAGATGGCGGTCGACGCCATGCGGGCCGGGGCCTACGACTTTATCGAAAAGCCGTTCTCGGTCTCACGCCTTTATGCCGTGGTCGAGCGGGCGCTGGAAAAGCGTCGGCTGGTCCTGGAAAACCGCATCCTGCGCTCGACCCTCGACGACGGCGACGAGCTGACGCTGCGCCTGGTCGGCCGCACGCCCGGCATCCAGCGCCTGCGCCAGCAGATCCATGCTTTGGCCGATCCTGATGTCGACGTCCTGGTGCTGGGCGAGACCGGCACCGGCAAGGAGGTGGTGGCGCGGGCGCTGCACGACTGCGGCAGCCGCGCCAAGGGCAATTTCGTCGCCATCAATTGCGCCGCGCTGCCGGCCGACATCATCGAGTCCGAACTGTTCGGCCATGAGCCGGGCGCCTTCACCGGTGCCTCGAAGCAGCGGATCGGCAAGCTCGAACATGCCGATGGCGGGACGATCTTTCTCGATGAGATCGAGTCGATGCCGCTTGACCTCCAGGCCAAGCTGTTGCGGGCGATCGAGACTCGCTCGGTCGAGCGCCTCGGCTCCAACCGCGCGATTCCGCTCGACCTGCGATTCGTCGCCGCCACCAAGACCGATCTGGCCGCGGCCGGGCGCGAGGGGCGCTTTCGCTCGGACCTTTATTACCGCCTCAACGTGGTGACGTTGACGATCCCGCCGCTGCGCGAGCGGCGCGAGGATGTGCCCTTGCTGTTCTTTCATCTCGCTCGCGAGGCGCGGGCGCGCTTTCGCCGGGAGATTCCGGCAATCGACCACGCGCTGGAAATGCAGCTGGTGCGCCGCGACTGGCCGGGCAATGTGCGCGAATTGCGCAATTATGCCGATCGCTTCGTCCTCGGCATGTGGGCCGGCTTCGATGAGCCGGGCGGCGGTGCCGTCCCGTCCTCCGTATCGCCCCCCGCTGCATCGTCTGCCCGACCGAGCGAATCCGCCGGCTCGCTGGCCGATCGCCTCGCCGCCTATGAGCGCTCGGTGATCGAAGCCGAGCTGGCGCGTCATGGCGGATCATTGAAGCCGACCTACGAAGCTCTGCAGATTTCCCGCAAAGGCCTCTACGACAAGATTCGCCGGCTCGGCATCGAAAGCCCGGAGAGGCTGGAAGAGTAGGCGATCGGCGGCCGATCGATGTTGCAACCGCTCAGTCAAGCCGGTAAGCAGCCCTCAAATCGGCTTTGACGAGAGCCTTGCGATCCCGGCTGCGATCGCGCCGGCGCCTGACTGGCCTCGCTGCCGACACGGGACAACAACAGGAGCCTATCGATGCGCATCGACGCCATCCAGCGCGGCAACAATCTGCCCGAGGACATCAACGTCATCATCGAGGTGCCCGTCGGCGGACACCCGATCAAATACGAGATGGACAAGGAGGCCGGCTGCCTCGTCGTCGATCGCTTCCTCTACACCCCGATGACCTATCCGGGGAACTACGGCTTCGTGCCGCACACCCTGTCCGACGACGGCGATCCGATCGACGTTCTGGTCTGCAACACCCGGCCGCTGTTTCCGGGCTGCGTGATCAATTGCCGCCCGATCGGTGTTCTGGTCATGGAAGACAACAAGGGTCAGGACGAAAAGGTCATCGCGGTGCCCTCGCCTGAGCTCACCCAGCGCTATGCCAAAGTGTTCGAGCCGAACGACCTGCCGGAGATCACGCTAAAGCAGATCGAGCACTTCTTCGAGCACTACAAGGACCTGGAGCCCGGCAAGTGGGTGAAGATCGGCAATTGGGGCGGCTCGGACATGGCCCGCAAGCTGATCACCGAGGCGGTCGATCGCTTCGACGCCGAGAAGGTGAAGGGCTGAGCCCGCAAGCGGCCGGGATTTTGCCGGCCACTGCCTGAACCTTTGGGAAGACGGCGCACCCGCACTGGCGTTTGACGACGCGCAGAGCCGACAACACGAAGCCCTCGTTCCGCGCGCTTAGAGCGTCGGGCGGGGGCTTTTTCATACCCGGATGAAGCAAGGCCAGAGCGGCCGCCTCGTTCGGACGGGGCCGTATTTCCCGCCCGCACCATGCCGAGAGGCCTTGGCGCTGGCAGGCCCGGGCGACGGGCCGTGCCGCGCAGCGACACCCAACCCAGCTGCGCCGCGCAGCGACACCCAACATTGTTCGTATGTGTCGAATCGACGTGTGAGCGAGGCCGGCATCGTTACCGAATCATCAACGAGCTGGCACAGCTGCCATGCAAAATGTGCACAACTGATGCTCAGCATCTGCACTTCTTTTGTGCATCGCTGCTGCATATATGAGCGTAACGAGCTTGATACGCCCCCGCCGAGACGGCCGCATATCCGGCTTCGCACTTTTGAAGATCTACAGCATCGGCCCGAAAATCGGAATCGATTTTGGGAAAGCACGATGCGTCGATTCAAGGGGCGAGAGCGACCTTTCTGCGTCCGATAGGACGCAGGGCGCTCTCAGTCGTATCCGTTCTTCGCATTGGTTCCGCCTTGAGGAGCCGATGTCTTCAGGCGCCGAGGAGTCCTGTCATGTTCCGTAATTTCGCAGATCGTTTCAAGTCCATGCGCAACGTCCGCAGCGACATCCGTCAGCTGCAGATGATGGGCGACCGTGAACTCGCCGACATCGGCGTGATGCGCGCCGACATCGAGCGCGCCGTTCGCTTCGGCCGTCGCTGATTGCCACTGCCGCGGGCCACGTGGGCCTGCAAAAGAGGATGCAAGTCCTAGAGCGGAATGCGATGAGCCGGAATCGCCATTCCGCTCTAAGCCATTGTTTTTCCGCATGATGTGACCCGAAAAGTCATGCAACTTTTCGGCACCATGCTCTAGAATGTCGTGTCGGGCATTCGCCGAAAAAGCGCCCGTTCCTCGCTGAAGGAGCGGGCGCTTTTGTCTGCGCGGTTGCACAGGTTCGGGCGGCTTGGTGGCAATACCGCGCGCGGCTTATTTGACACGGCCGAGCGCGGCGCCGGTGGCGCTGCGCAACTGCAGCGGCACGACCTCGAAGACGTGGACGGGCGAGCCGGCGGCGGCCCAGACGGTCGCGTGCTGAAAAAGATCCTCGTCCATGAAGGTGGTGATCGCCGCGCTGGCCCCGAGCGGCGCGACGCCGCCAATGGCGAACCCCGTCGCCTCGCGCACATAGGCGGCGTTGGGACGCTCCAGCGCTTCGCCGAGATGGCGGGCCATCAACGTCTCGTCGACCCGGTTGGCACCGGAGACGAGGAGCAGATAGGGCTTGCCGCTGTCCTTGCCGCGAAAGACCAGCGACTTGACGATCTGGCCGACCGACGCGCCGACGGCCACCGCCGCCTCCTCGGCCGAGCGCGCCGACCGGGCGGTCTCGACGATCTTGATCGTCAGCCCCTTGGCTTCGGCCGCTGTGGCCACGCGCGCCACGGCGGCGGGATAGGGCGCGGTCATTGACATCTCCTCAGATCGGCCTCCATGCGGCCACAGCGCCCCGCGTCCCTTTGGATGCAGAAAGGTCGCTCTAACCCTTTGGTTCGACGCATCGGCCCGAAAATCGATATCGATTTTCGGGCCGATGCCGTAAGGATGGCGATCGCAGAGAGCGGGTCAAGCCTTCCCCAAAACCGGCCCGCGTCTTCGCCATCGTCCTGTCCGATTGCGATTCCCCCGTCAGATCGGCGGTTTGCGCGGCAATCCTTTTGCCTCCTTGGCAAGTTCGGCGATCCTTTCGTCGGCTTCGCGATGCCGCTCTAAGGTCCGTCGTTTGGCAAATTTCGCATATTCGGCTTCGGCGTGGCGTTGTGCGACCGCCGCCTTGATCGTCCCGCCATGGGTCAGGACTTGGCGCCCCAGACTTTTCAGCTGCTGGTCCAGCAGATTTTGCGCGTCAGCGATGACGAGAAGCCGACGCAAATCGAGCTGATCTTCGAAGATGTCGAGCAGGATCGTGGTCAGACGGTTGAGTTCGCGGATCTCCGGCACTGTCAAATAGTTTTTCGAGACGCTGACATCGGTCTTGCGGATCGCGGCGTTCGGCCAGTTGGTCAGGCCCATGTCCTCGGTCTCAGCATCGGCGCGAGCCTGAATGATCTCTGCTGGCGTATGGGATGTCACCGCATAGACGAGCTTGGCCTGAGTGCGCTGAAAGAACTCCCTCGCAGTCTTGGCCGTGTGATCATAGTCTTGGCATAGGGCGCAAATGGCGCGCAGCTCGCGATAGAGATTGCTCTCGTCGGAGCGCAGATCGCGGATGATCTCCCGCAATTCCGCGATACGATCGGCGTTCTCGCGTTGTTTGAGCCGAAGGGTATCGACGACAAAGCCCTTCTTGGCAAATTGAACGAGAGTCGCCGTCGCCCAGCGGCGGAACAGCGTCGCCTGCGCTGAAGACACCCGATAGCCAACCGAAATCACCATATCGAGGCTGTAAAGGGTGACGGGACGTGTCGATTGAGCAATTTGCACTTTTTGCAAATTGCTCGACTCTTCCAGCTCGTTCTCTTCGAGAATGTTCGCGATGTGGCGCGAGATGACCGAAATGTCGCGACCGAACAGCGCAGCGATTTGCGCCTGGGTCATCCAAAGGGTTTCGCCGGCGTAGCGGATATCGAGCCGTGGTCCCGCATCACCGCCATAGACAAGGAATCGATCGCCGGTCGCTTCGTCTTCCAACAAATGAACCGGACCATCGGTGTTGTCGCTCATGCCAACTCCCGGCCATGTCGCACTGCCTAGAGCGCCCTGCGTCCCTTTGGATGCAGAAGGGATGCTCCAACTCTTTGATTCTACGGCATCGGGCCCCAAAACCGGGGCGAATTTAGGGCCCCTTCCGGAGATGATGGGGGGTCCGTTATTGGGGCATCAGCCGAAGTGCAAACCGCGACCTCAGCACGACAAGAGTTTCAGGCGCTCCGCATGGACCGGTCGATACAGAACGCTGCCGACAGCCGTCCAGCCTTAAGTGTTCATCGAATCGAAGAACTCGGCATTGGATTTGGTCTGCTTGAGCTTGTCGTTGAGGAACTCGATGGCGTCGGTGGTGCCCATCGGCGCCAAGATGCGGCGCAGGACGAAGATCTTCTGCAGCTCCTGGCGCGGGACCAGGAGATCCTCCTTGCGGGTGCCGGACTTGAGAATATCCATCGCCGGGAAGGTGCGCTTGTCGGCGACCTTGCGGTCGAGCACGATTTCGGAGTTGCCGGTACCCTTGAACTCTTCAAAAATGACTTCGTCCATGCGCGAGCCGGTATCGATCAGCGCCGTCGCGATGATCGTCAGGGAGCCGCCTTCCTCGATGTTGCGCGCCGCGCCGAAGAACCGCTTCGGCCGCTGCAGGGCGTTGGCGTCGACGCCGCCGGTCAGCACCTTGCCGGAGGACGGGACGGTGGTGTTGTAGGCGCGGCCGAGGCGGGTGATCGAATCGAGCAGAATGACCACGTCGCGGCCATGCTCGACCAGACGCTTGGCCTTTTCGATCACCATCTCGGCGACCTGCACGTGGCGCGAGGCCGGTTCGTCGAAGGTTGAGGAGACGACTTCGCCGCGCACCGAGCGCTGCATGTCGGTGACTTCTTCCGGACGCTCGTCGATGAGCAGCACGATCAGATAGCATTCGGGGTGGTTGGCGGTGATCGAATGGGCGATGTTCTGCAGCAGCACCGTTTTACCGGTGCGCGGCGGCGCAACGATCAGCGCGCGCTGGCCCTTGCCGAGCGGGGCGACGAGATCGATGACACGGGCCGACAGATCTTTCTTGGAGGTCGGATCCTCCAGTTCCATCTTGAAGCGCTCATTCGGATAGAGCGGTGTCAGATTGTCGAAGTGGCTCTTGTAGCGGATCTTCTCCGGATCGTCGAAGTTGATCGTGTTGACCTTCAGCAAGGCGAAGTAACGTTCGCCTTCCTTCGGGCTACGGATCGGACCTTCGACGGTATCGCCGGTCTTCAGCTGGAATTTGCGGATCTGCGAGGGCGAGACGTAGATGTCGTCGGGGCCCGGCAGATAATTGGCCTCCGGCGAGCGCAGGAAGGCAAAACCATCCTGCAGGATTTCAACGACGCCCTCGCCGATGATCTCGACCTCCTGGGCGGCCAGCTGCTTCAATATGGCGAAGAGCAGCTCCTGCTTGCGCAGGACGGAGGCGTTCTCGACACCGTTCTCTTCGGCAAAGGCGATGAGTTCGGGTGCGCTCTTGTTCTTCAGATCCTGAAGTTTCATTCGGGGGACTAATGCTCTTTGGCAGTCGGTTCGATCCAACGGGGGTCGAACGGAACATGACGGTGGGAAATGAAAACGCTTGAGACGAAACGCCGCGAGCTGGCGGTCCGCGCGTATCGGTCGAAACCGAGTCCGACACCTTGGGAAGGCGGGATCTTCCTGAATGATATAAACGCAGCAACGCTGGCGCGCAAGAGGCTTGGCGTCTGAGCCGCGGCGCGATTTGGTGAATTTTCGCGGCGTCTTGCGGCCGCAATCGCCGCTGGCAGCGCGGTTATGCGCTGATCAGGCACCGGCGGCGAATTGCAACTTTAAACGAAAATAAATGATGAAATCACCCATTGGTGGCAAAATAGAGCAGGCAGGCAAGGATAAAGCCGACAAGGCCGATCAGCGTTTCCATCACCGTCCAGGTCTTCAGCGTCGTCTTCACGTCCATGCCGAGGAAGCGGCCGACCAGCCAGAACCCGGAATCGTTGACATGGCTGAGAGCGAGGGAGCCGGAGGCGAGCGCCACGACGACGGCGGCAAGCGGAAAGCCGGTGATGCCTTGCGCCGCGATCGCCGGCTGGATCAAGCCTGCCGAGGTGATCAGTGCCACGGTCGCCGACCCTTGCGCCACCCGCAGCGCCAAAGCGATGACGAAGCCGGAGACGATCAGCGGCAGGCCGATGCCGGAGAGGCTGTCGGCCAGCGCTGTGCCGATGCCGGTGGCCTTCAGGACGCCGCCGAACATGCCGCCAGCGCCGGTGATCAGGATGATCGCGCAGACCGGGGCGAGGGCGGAGTCCAAGAGGCTTTCGATCCGCAGCTTGTCGAGGCCGCGGCGGATGCCGAGCACGTAGCTCGCCACCAGAACGGCGATCAACAGCGCGATCGGCGTCGCGCAGACGACCCGCAGAGCTTTGTACCAGCCGGCATCGCCATTGACCCAGCCGGCAGCCCGGGCGGTGTCGAGCCCGGTGTTGACGAAGATGATCGCCAGCGGCAGCAACAGGAGCAGAATGACGGTGCCGGGCTTCGGCGGATCGGCGCGGTCCTCCTCCCGCTCGCCGCCTGACAAAAAGCTCGGCACCGGCAGGATGAAACGACGGCCGGCCCACAGGCTGTAGAGATAGCCGGCGATGAACCAGGTCGGGATCGCGACGAGAAGGCCGGCGATGGTGAGTGTGCCGATATCGGCGCCGAGCAGCTCGGCGCTGGCGACGGGGCCGGGATGCGGCGGCACGAAGGCGTGCATGCAGGAAAAGGCGGCCGCGACCGGCAGCGCATAGCGCAGGATGCCGCCGCCAAGCCGCCGGGCAACGGAAAAGACGATCGGCAGCATGACGACGAGGCCGGCGTCGAAGAAGATCGGAAAGCCGAAGATCAGCGCCGCGACGCCGAGGGCCAAGGGGGCGCGATCCTCGCCGAATTTGGCGATCAGCGCGTCGGAAAGCGTCTGCGCGCCGCCCGAAACCTCGACCAGCCGGCCGAGCATCGCGCCGAAGCCGACAAGCAGCGCGACGCTCGCCAGCGTCGAGCCAAACCCTTTTGTGAGGACGTCCAGCACCGTCCCGGATGGCAGGCCGGCGGCAAAGGCCGTCACCAGTGAGACGATCACCAGCGCGATGAAGGCATGGACCCGAAACTGGATGATCAGAACGAGGAGGAGCGCGATTGCTCCGACGGCGATGGCAAGGAGCGTTCCGGCTCCGAGCGTTTGCTGAAATCCCTCAGGCACGGGGCATTCTCCATCGGATTTACGGCATCGGCTTGAAAATCGGAATCGATTTTCGGCAAAGCACGATGCGTCGGTTCAAAGAGTTGGCGTGTCCCTTCTGCGTCCAATCGGACGCAGCCCGCTCGAACTGGATTTTGGCGCCCGAAGCCCGGTCGGGTGGATGGCGTGGATCAAAACGGATCAGCGGGCGGAAAGGCCGAGTTTTTCGACGACTGCGGCGATCACCGCTTGCGGTGGCTGATCGACGCTGACCGTGATGCCGTCTTCATCGGCCGCCAGGGGCTCGAGATCGGCCAATTGCGATTTCAGCAGCGAGGGCGGCATGAAATGGCCTTTGCGGGTGCGCATCCGCTCGGCAAGACGCTCCGGATCGATTTCGAGCGCGACGAAGCGCACTCGGGCTTTCGCCTCGCGCAGCGTCTCGCGATAGCGCCGTTTCAGCGCCGAGCAGGTGAGAACGGTCGAAACGCCCTTTTCCGCTTCGTCGGAGATCCAGTCGCGGATCGCGGCGAGCCACGGCGCGCGATCGGCGTCGTCGAGCGGCACGCCCTCGGTCATTTTGGCAATATTGGCCTTGGGATGGAATTTGTCCGCCTCGGCGAACGGCCAGTCGAGGCGTTCGGCCAGCCCCTCCGCCGTCGTCGATTTGCCGACGCCGGACGGCCCCATGATCACGATCGCCGTCGCTGTCTCGGCCGCGCCCATTTCCGTCTCCGTCCCCGTGGAGCCGGCATGCATGACACCGGTTACCTTGGTCGGGGGATATAGGGCGTCGATGGATTTGCACATGCGATCGGCGGTGGAAAGCCGTGGAAAACCACGCAGGGCGCGTTTGCCGGTCCCTGTCTGCCAGCGCCGGTCCCTGTCTGCCGGCGGTTGTCTTTGTCGCTCCCGCGCGGCGTCGACGGCAAGGCCGTCAGTTCGTCGAAGCGGTCATGCGTTGGTCGCTTTTGAATGGCCGGTCGATGAGAATGCGACCGGGTAGCGCATCGCCGGTCTTGAACTCGCTGGAGACGAGCAGACCGCCGGGATGGGCGCCGAGCCAGCCCGCGGCCATATCCAGCGGAACGACCGCGATCGGCTGTTTCAACTGGGCGAGAAAGCCGAGCTCGCCTTGATAATGGCCGGCAAAGGCGACCGGCCCAGGCCAGGTCTCGACCGTGCGGGCAAGCGGCGTGAGATCGTCGCGATCAAATACCGTCCGGCTGGCGATCAGCTGGGCGATCAGCAACAGCGACAGGGTGATCGTCGCACCAAGGGCGATCATCAAATGTTTCAGGTCGCGCATCGCAAAGGCCGAGAGGATGGCGACGAAGGGCAGCAGCGGCACCAGATAATGCGGCTGCTTGCCGGCGATTGCGCTGAAGACGACGATCGGCACCAGGATCGCCACTGTCAGAAGGCGCAAGACGGGTCGCTCATGCCACAATGTTTTCGCCGTCACAATCGGATGGCGCAGCGATGTCCGATGCCGTGCCCAGACCAGAGGCGACAGCAGCCAGGGCAACGCGAGGACCGGCAAAAGCGGCAGGAAGAACCAGATCGGGCGGGCGTGGCTTGCCGCCATGTCACCGGAAACGCGGCCGGCGATCTGGCCGAAGATCAGGCCTTCGAGATAGGCGCCGCGACTGGCGATATAGGCGGGCACGAGCCAGGCGGCGGTGACGAGCACGCCAAGGCCGATGGCTGCGAGGGCGGACAGAAAAAAGCGCCGCGTCGACAACACCTGCCGGCCGTCGCGCCAGAGCGCGTAAGAAGCGATTACCGGGGCGAGAAAGATCAGCCCGACCGGGCCCTTGGCGAGCAGCGACAGGCCGAAGCCGAGCCCAGCGACGAGGATCTTCCAAACGGCGGGCGCCCGGGCATGGGCGGTCAGGGCGAGAAGGAAAACCAGCAGGCAGTCGGTGAGCAAGAGGTCGAACAGGATCAGGCCGGTATAGATGGCGAAGACCGCATTGCCGACCATCGCCCAGCCGACCCGCTGAACGAGCGCGTCGTCGGCGGGGAAGAGTTCGGCGGCGAGCCGGCGGGTGAGCACGACGGCGAGGCCGGAGATCAGCGTGATCGCGGCCAGGGCGCCGGCGCGGGAGACGCCGGTCAGGTCCCAGATCGCGGCGATGATCCAGAACAGCAAGGGCGGCTTTTGCTCGTAAAGCTGGCCGTTGAGGCTCGGCAGCACGAACTGATGCGCGCGCAGCATTTCCAAGGCGACGGTGAGATAGCGGGTTTCGTCCGGCGGCAGGACCGGCCGGACGAGCGCCGAAAGCGCAACGAAAAGAGTGAGCGCCGCCAAAGGCAGCGCCAGCCCTTTCGACCACGTGTCGAACCGGGCGAGGGACGGAAGCATCCGCCCGCTTTTGCCGGTGGGCATTTTGGCCTGCTGCCGGTTTCGTGGACACCGAGATAAGGTGTTTAACGGAACTGGAGAGTTGGAATGCAGAGAAGGAAGTTCAGCCGCGAGTTCAAGCTTGAGACAGTGAGGCTGGTGAAGGATCGGGGC
>NZ_JAFMPP010000025.1 GCF_017349315.1 Jiella flava
GCCCCGATCCTTCACCAGCCTCACTGTCTCAAGCTTGAACTCGCGGCTGAACTTCCTTCTCTGCATTCCAACTCTCCAGTTCCGTTAAACACCTTATCTCGGTGTCCACGAAACCGGCAGCAGGCCATGTCGACAAGATTGAGGCTGGTCCGACCGCAGCTGTCGACGGCGTGGTGCGCTGGCGTCTTGTCGATCTGGCGCAATGGGTCTTTGAGGAATTCCGCATTTCGATCAGCGTCCAGACGCTGTCGCGCGAGATGCGGGCTCTGGGCTACCGCAAGCTCTCGGCTCGCCCGCGCCACCATGCGCAGAACGAGTTCGAACTCGACGCTTTTAAAAAGACTTCCCCGCCGCGCTGGCAGAGATCGAGTCGAACGAAGCCGCCGGCAAGCCCATAGAAGTGTGGTTTCAGGACGAGATGAGGGTGGGGCAGAAGAACCCGATCACCCGACGATGGGCCAGACGGGGGACCCGGCCGTCGGCACCGAAAGATCAACGGACCGCTTCAGCCTACATCTTCGGCGCGATCTGCCCGAAACTCGGCAAGGGTGCCGCCCTCGTCATGCCTCGCTGCAACACACATGCCATGGCCTGCCATCTCGCCGAGATTGCCCGGACGGTCGCTCGCGGCGCGCATGCCGTCGTGCTGCTCGATCAGGCTGGTTGGCACACGACCTCAAAGCTGACAGTTCCCGACAATATCACCCTCATGTCGCTGCCGCCTCGCGCACCGGAACGGAACCCCGCCGAGAACCTGTGGCAGTTCATGCGCGACAACTGGCTCTCGAACCGGATCTTTAAATCCTACGAGGATATCCTCGATCACACCTGCAATGCTTGGCGAAAGATCGAGGCACAGCCCTGGCGCATGATGTCCATCGCACTGCGAGACTGGGCGCATGGGTTCTGATCAGTGAGAGTTGGTATAAGGCCTTATTCGGCCAGGCCTGAGACCGCACTTGCGGCAGGCCCTGGCGATGGCCTTCGACTTTTAGCAGGCACAATGATCGGCCATGACACCGGTGCCGGTCATACCCAGGCTCTTCGATGCGCGCTAAAGCTTGATAACTCCAGTCTCCTCGGTCCAACCCAAATGGACAATCTGCCGAGAGCTGACAGCGAGACGGAGTCAAGCGCCCGACAAGGGCGCCGCCATCATCCGACGGCGCCCATTTTTCCGCACGGCCAGTGAGTGGGGACCGGCCGTGTGGCAAGGACCGCTGATCAGTAAGGGCAGGCCGAGTCGGTCGTGTAGTCGTGGACCTTGATGGTGCCGGCGATGATGTCCTGCTTGGCCTTGTCGGCCGCTGCTTTCATCTCCGGAGTGATCAGATCTTTGTTGTACTCGTCGACCGAGTAGCCGACGCCGTCATTTTCGAGGCCGAGCCGCTCGACGCCGGAGGTCCACTTGTCGCCCTTGACATCGATAAAAGTCTGGTAAACGGCGTTGTCGACGCGCTTGATCATCGAGGTCAGCACGTGGCCTGGAAACAGGCCGTCCTGATTGGAATCGACGCCGATGCCGAGCTTGCCGGCGTCCGCGGCGGCCTGCAGCACGCCGACGCCGGTACCGCCGGCCGCATGGAAGATGACGTCCGCGCCCTGGTCGATCTGCGCCTTGGCGAGTTCGCCGCCGCGCACCGGATCGTTCCAGGCGGCGCCGGTGGTGCCGGTCATGTTCTCGATGACCTTGGCGTCCTTATCGACGGATTTGACGCCGCCCTTGTAACCGCAGGCGAACTTCGAAATCAGCGGAATGTCCATGCCGCCGACGAAACCGACCTCTTTTGACTTTGACTTCATCGCGGCGAGGATGCCCACGAGATAGGAGCCTTCCTCTTCCTTGAAGAGAATTGAACGGACATTCGGCAGATCGACTTCGGAATCGATGATCGCGAATTTGGTGTCCGGATAGTCTTGCGCGACCGCCTTTAGCGCCTCGGCCTGGGCAAAGCCGATCGAGATGATCGGGTTGTTGCCGTCCCGGGCAAAACGGCGCAGCGCTTGTTCGCGCTGGGCCGCGTTGGAGATCTCCAGATCGCGATAGGCGATGCCGGTGTCCTTCTTGAATTTCTCAGCGCCGTGATAGGCGGACTCGTTAAAGGACTTGTCGAATTTTCCGCCGAGATCATAGAGGATCGCGGGCTTGAAGTCGGCGGCCCTAGCATCGGTGACGGCCGCAGCGGAAACGATGGTTGCGGCGAAGAGTCCGGCCCAGAAATGTTTCATCGATGTCTGATTCCCTGTTGGCAAGGAGGCGCTTTCTACTTGGCGGGGCTGCCGGCCATTCGTTGTATCGCATGGCGACACGGTCGAAGTTGGCTCCCGCACCGGTCGAGAGATTGGCACGGGACGCAGCGAGATTGAAGAAAATTCAGCACGATCAATGTAAGCGCCCCAGTCAAACATCGGCGTTTTGCTGCCGTGCTGCGGCCGGTGGGCCGCGTTGCGGCCGGTTGCCTATTCGGAAGGCAGGTTGGTGACACCGACGGGGCAGGAAACGCCGGTGCCGCCGACCCCGCAATAGCCGCCGGGATTTTTGGCGAGATACTGCTGGTGGTAGTCCTCGGCATAGAAGAATTCCGGCGCCGGCTGAATCTCCGTCGTGATCGTTCCCGTGTGCCCGGCGGCCGTCAGCGCCTGCTGATAGCGATCCTTTGAGGCCAATGCGGCCTGCGCCTGCGCCTCTGAAGCGGTGTAGATGCCGGACCGGTACTGGGTGCCCATGTCGTTGCCCTGGCGCATCCCTTGCGTTGGGTCATGGCCCTCCCAGAAGACCGTCAACAGATCCTCGTAGGACACGACGGTCGGGTCGAACACCACCAACACGACCTCGTTGTGCCCGGTCTGGCCGGTGCAGACTTCCTGATATGTCGGGTTCGGCGTGCTGCCGGCCGCATAGCCGGCGGCGGTCACACGGACACCTTCGATCTGCCAGAACTTGCGCTCGACGCCCCAGAAGCAGCCCATGCCGAACATCGCCGTCTGGAGGCCGTCGGGGAATGGCCCCTTCAACGGCCTGTGCAGAACAAAGTGCTCCCGCGCCGTGGGGATCGGCTCGCTGCGGCCGGGCAGGGCCTGGCCGGGGCCGGGCAGCTTCATCTTCTTGGAAAACATGTCGAGAATATACATGAGACCTCCTGTGGCGACGGCGCGGGGCCGGCCGGCGCGCGATCGTGATGCGACGATCATGATGCGACGATCATGATGCGCCAATCGTCGTCGAACGATCCGCCCGTACACTCGGACCGTCAATCATGGCCATCGCGGGTTGAGGCTTAATCTCGGTCTGGCGAGCGGTCGATTCAAGCTTTTCGCCGCTGTCGCGGGGGCAATTTGCCGGCGTCGCACCTGAGGGGCAAGCGTCAGATGTCGCGGCGGCGATTGGGTCCGGCGCGATGGCCCCGATGGCCGAGCAGCAGAAACAACAGGCCGACCGCCCCGCAGGTGATCGACATCGACCACGAGCCGATCACCGCGGCCGTCATCGAGCCGGGCACCGCCTCTGAGACCATCAGCCCCATCGCCGACAGTGCCTGGTCGATGGTGAGCAGCTGGCTCGTTTCGTCGGCGAGCGAGCGGGCGATGTCGCCGACCGCGAAGACGACGCCGACAGCAAGGACGATCAGGCCGAGGGCACGAAACAGAAGATACATGGCGGCGAAGTCTCCACGGCTTATCTGACGAGCAGCGCCTTGGCGCGGGTGCGGCGATCGGCTGGGCGTCGATCATCCTTGCCAGAACTGCCCGATCACGGCGCACAAGCCAAGGCCTCGCGGGCGGTGGTGACGTTGGATTGTGCGCCAGCGCTCGGCAAGGCCACGCGCTCGTCGTTGCCGCGCGCCATTCTCGCTTGACCTCGATCAACGCTGCCATGGGTGAAGCGGCATAGCCTGGCGAGAGTTCGAGACAGTCAGGAGTTGAGACTCATGGGAACGACATTCACCCGGCGGCCGGCCAACGCCGCAACGACCGCCCCCGCCATCGCCGATCTGGCGGTGTTTCTGACCGGCGCTGCGACCGACGAGAGCGCCATCGCCTATGGCGAAATCCTTGCGGCAGAATTTGCGGCGCATCTCGATTGTCATCTTCTCAATCATATCCCGACACCGATCCTGACGGCGGCCCCGGGATCCGAGGTGCTGGCCGCCGAAAACGCCCGGCTGGGGCGGGAGACCGGTGATCGGTTGCAGGCCAAGCTGCGCGAGCGGCTGGCACGGCTGGCCGTCGCCTTCGATCTGCGCCGCTCCGACGGCACGCTCGGCGAGCTGCGCTACGCCGTGATGCGGCAATGCGGTGTCGTCGACATCGCCCTGCAGCCGCAGCGGGCGATCGTCGAGGCGCCGGACATGTCGCTGTTCGAGGCGGTCTTGTTCGACGCGCGGATGCCGATCCTCATCGTGCCCGATACCGGGCCGGCGCTGGCGCATCTGCCGCAGACGGCCTTCGTGGCGTTTCGCGACACGCCGGAATGCGCCCGCGCGGTGGCTGCGGCGCTGCCGCTGCTAAAGCGCGTCGGATCGGTGATCCTCGCCAATATCGCCGAGGACGGCGCCAGCGAACAGCGCAAGAACGAGCCGATGAGCGACATGGCCCGGCACCTTGCCCGCCATGGCATCGCCGTCGAGGTGAAGGAACTGCCGAACTGGCGCGATCCGGCCGAGGGTCTGATCGAAGCCGCCGGGATTGCCGGTGCCGAGCTGGTGGTAGCCGGCGCCTATGGCCATTCGCGGCTGCGTGAATATCTTTTGGGGGGTGTGACGCGCGCGCTGATCCGCCATTGCCCGGTCCCGCTGTTGATGGCCCACTGAAGGTGAGACAGTCTGGGCGGCGATGGCCCGGCGGATTGACGAAGCCGGCGCGTGCCGCTTCAAGCGGCCGCGCCGACCGTTTTGACGGTCAGGCCCACCCGAATTTGTCACGACGAGGCTGCCGATGAGTGTCCGCAACTTCGACGCGTTGTTCGCGCCCCGCTCCATCGCTCTGATCGGCGCGAGCAACCGGCCGCATTCGGTCGGCAACGTCGTGGCGAAGAATCTCCTATCCGGCGGATTCGACGGGGCGATCATGCCGGTCAATCCGCACGCGGCGACGATCGAGGGCGTCGCCGCGTTTCGCGCGCTCGAGGCTTTGCCGCAATGCCCCGATCTCGCGGTGGTAGCGACGCCCGCGCCGACGGTGCCGGGCATCGTCGCCGACCTTGCCAAAATGGGCTGCAGGGCCGCGATCGTGATCAGCGCCGGGCTCGGGGCGGCAGGGTCAAGCGGGCGCACCCTGCGCCAGGAAATGCTCGATCACGCCAAGCCGAAGCTGATGCGGATCGTCGGCCCGAACTGCCTGGGCCTGTTGTCGACGCCGGCCGGCATCAATGCCAGCTTCTCGCCTGTCATGCCGGCGCGCGGCGACATCGCCCTGGTCAGCCAGTCCGGTGCCATCGCCACCGCGATCCTCGATTGGGCCGGCAGTCGCGGCATCGGCTTTTCCCATGTCGTCTCGCTGGGCGATATGAGCGACGCCGACTTTGGCGACATGCTCGACTTTCTGTCGACCGATCGGGCGACACGGGCGATCCTGCTCTATGTCGAGAACGTCACCTTTGCGAAGAAATTCATGTCGGCGGCGCGAATCGCCGCGCGCGCCAAGCCGGTTCTGGTCATCAAGTCCGGGCGGAGCGCCGAGGGCGCACGGGCGGCGCAGTCGCATACCGGCGCCTTGGCCGGGTCGGATCTTGTCTATGACGCCGCCTTTCGCCGCGCCGGCGTGCTGCGGGTCTTGAGCCTTGAGAGCCTGTTCGAGGCGGCGGCCACGCTCGCGACCGGCATCCGCATCGACGGCGACCGGCTGGCGATCCTGACCAATGGCGGCGGTGCCGGCGTCCTGGCGGTCGATTGGCTCGAAGACCTCGGCGGCAGGCTCGCCGAGATCGGCGCGTCGACGATCGAGCAGCTTGACGCCGTGCTGCCGCCGACTTGGTCTCACGGCAATCCGGTCGACATCATCGGTGACGCGACGCCCGAGCGCTATCGGGCGGCGCTTGAATGCCTGATGCAGAGCCGGGACGCCGACGCCGTCCTCGTCATCAACTGTCCGACCGCCGTCGCCGACAATATGGAGGTCGGCAAGGCGGTCATCGACGTCGCCAAGGCGATGCCGCGCTTTCCGGTGCTGACCAACTGGCTCGGCGGCACCACGGCGGCGCCGGTGCGGGCCTTGTTTGCCGCCGAGCGCATTGCGAGCTTCGAAAGTCCGGAAGATGCCGTGCGCGCCTTCACCCACCTCGTCGATTATCGCCGCAACCAGGCCCAGCTGATGGAAACGCCGGGCGCCGGCGTGATCATCGCCGAAGACGATGTCGCAGCCGCCCGGCAAATCATTGCGGCGGCTGCCAACGATGGCCGGGCCTGGCTTCATGAATGGGAAGCCAAAGAGGTGCTGCGGCTCTTCGGTGTTCCGACCGTTCCCACCCATTTCGTCCCGTCGCCGGAGGCGGCGGCGCGGTGCTTTGCCGAGATTGGCGGGCCGGGGGTGCTGAAGATCGTCTCGCCCGCGATCACCCACAAATCCGATGTCGGCGGTGTGCGGCTCGGCATCGAGACGTCCGGCCAGATGCTCGACGCGGCGGAGGCGATGATCGCGGCGGTGCGCGCGGCCCGCCCCGATGCGACGATCGCCGGCTTCACCGTCCAGCCGATGGTGACGCGCGGTGACGGTCATGAGCTGATCGCCGGCATTGCCAGGGACGCGACCTTCGGCCCGGTGATCCTGTTCGGGCGCGGCGGCAAGGAGGCCGAAGTGGTCGCCGACCGCGCGGTCGGTCTGCCGCCGCTCAATTCGGTGCTGGCTCGGCAGATGATCGCCGCAACTGAGATTGCAAAGCTCCTGCGTGGTTTTCGCAACGTCCCGCCGGTGGACATGGATCGCTTGACCGAGACGCTCGTGCGCCTGTCGGAGCTTGCTGTCTTGTTGCCCGAGGTTCGCGAGCTCGACATCAATCCGCTGACCGCAAACGACCAGGGCGTCATCGCGCTCGATGCCCGCATTGCGATCGATCCTTTGGCCGAACGGGACGCTGTGGCGGCATCGCGCGCGGTGGGGCCGGCGATTCGGCCCTATCCGCGCGAACTCGAACACGATGTTGCGCTCCGCGACGGCACTGCCTTCCATCTGCGGCCGATCCGGCCGGAAGACGAGGACGCGCTCGCAGAGATGGTCATGGCCTGCGCGCCGGAGGATCTGCGTCTGCGTTTCATGGGGCCGATGAAGGCGTTTCCGCATCAGACCGCGGCGCGCTTCACGCAGATCGACTACGACCGTGAAATGGCGCTGATCGCCGTCGCGCCGTCAGCCGGCTATGGCGAGGGGCCAATTTTCGGGGTCGTCCGCATCGTCGCCGATCCGGAAAACGAGGATGCGGAATTCGCCGTCCTCGTGCGCTCCGACATGAAGGGGCGGGGCCTTGGCTACGTCTTGATGTCGGCGATTCTCGACCATGCGCGAGCGCGGGGATTGGTCCGCGTCCATGGTGAAATTCTGCGTGAAAATATCGGCATGCGGAATTTGGCGCGCGATCTTGGTTTCCACCCGCGTCCATCGCGCGAATTTTCCGATGTCGCCCACGTCTCCATCACGCTCTGAGATCGCGCTTGTGTGGCGTTTCAGGTGCTCGAACTGCGGCTTTGCACGCTCTCTGCGCTTTTCATCGACGGTGGGCTTTGTCTATGCTGCGGCAATCTTGTATCGCCACGGCGACGTAACGCGAGATTGCCGATGCGAAACCAGAGCGTCGAGTCGGAATCGCGTCGGGTCCGTTGAGTAAGCCGGGATCTGGCCGGAGGAGTTCTTGGAAAAAACTGCCCACAACATCCTCTTGACGCGGCTCAAACTCGTTGCGGAAATCGACGGCGAAGACGAAGCGGCACTGATGGCGCTGCCGGTGACGGTGCGCGAGATCGATTCCGGCATCGACATCGTTTCGGAAGGCCAGCGCGTCAATCAGTGCTGCGTTCTGATCGATGGCTTCACCTATCGGTATCGCCACACGCTGGACGGCAAACGACAGATCATCGCCTTCCACGTTTCCGGCGACATCCCCGATCTTCACAGCCTGCATGTCAACTACATGGATCATAGCTTCGCCGCGACGACCCCGAGCCGGATCGGCTTCGTCCCGCACGAGGCGGTGTGGAATCTCTGCGTGCGCCGGCCGAATGTCGCCGCCGCCTTATGGCGCGAGACGCTGATCGACGGGGCGATCTTTCGCGAATGGATCGTCGGTCTCGGCCGACTGTCGGGCCTTAGCCGGACCGCTCATCTGCTCTGCGAACTGGCAATCCGCATGCGCGCCGTCGGTTTGGCGCCGGACCGCATCTATCGTCTGCCCCTCACTCAGCATGAGCTGGCCGATGCGCTCGGCCTGACGGTGGTGACGGTCAACCGGGTTCTGCGCGACCTTCGCCTGGCCGGTCTCGTCGAGCGCGACCGCTCGCGGATGATCATTCGCGACTGGGCGGGGCTCGTCCGGCTCGGTGAATTCGACCCGCAATATCTGCATTTCCGGCTGCCGATCGCGATGGATGAAGAGCGGGCCCGCGTGCAGGCGTGACGCGCCGAATGGATTGGGGTGCCCGGCGGATATCGTTAGGGTGGATCTGTATACGAGGCGCCATGCGCCAAGGTTTTTCGTCTTGGCGACGGAGTTTCATGCCTCACGTGACAAGGATGCTACGCTTCCGATAGAAGATGATCTGATGTGCGCTCCAGTGCAGGCGCTGGCCCTGTCGGTTTTCAGCTGGCCGCACGGGACCGAACATTTCAGCCGATGCTGCATGCCGCTGCATCCGGCGGCTTTGTGCGTTGCGCAAATTGGGGAATTCAGGGAAGAAATGCCACCGCTTTTCATCGTCGCCGACGATCATCCGCTGTTTCGCGGAGCGCTGAAAGAAATTCTGACGTCTTTTCCTGAGGGCGCGGACATCGTCGAAGCGGCGGATTTCGAGGGGGCCGCCAAGGCGCTCGTCGACCATGGCGACGCCGATCTCTTGCTGCTCGACCTGTCGATGCCGGGGACCAGTGGCCTGTCGGGCCTGGCGCTGTTGCGCGCCGAGCATCCGTCGGTGCCGATCGCCATTGTTTCGGCGAGCGAAGACAATCAGGTGATGGCCCGCGCCCTCGATCTTGGCGCGTCGGGCTTTATACCGAAATCCTCCGGCTTTGCCGAAATCCGCGAGGCGATTACGACGCTGCTGTCTGGCGAGGTTTGGCTGCCGGCCGGCGTTTCGCTCGATGCGTCCGGGGATCCGGAGATCGGCGCGTTGATCACCCGGATGAAGACGCTGACGCCGCAGCAGACGCGGGTGCTCTCGATGCTCGGCCGGGGTCTCCTCAACAAGCAGATCGCTTACGAACTCGGCGTTTCCGAGCCGACGATCAAGGCCCATGTCTCCGCCGTCCTGTTGAAGCTCGGCGTCGACAGCCGCACCCAGGCGGTGATCCTTTTGGGCAAGCTCGGGATCGACCCGGAGCGTGGCATCGCCACCTGACCGGCAAACTGAGAGCGGAATGCGATGAACCGGGATCGCCCATGCGCTCTACGGTATCGGCAAAGCACGATGCGTCGATTCAAAGAATGAGAGCGCCCGGTATCGGATCGGACGCATGGCGCTCTGGCGCCCTTGCCACGAATCGACGTCATCTCCCTCATTCGGCGGCGTCGCGCCGTTGCAGAACACTCGCCATCGCCGCACGCAGCGAGGCGGGCTTGAGCGGCTTCGTCAATACCTGGACGTGGATCGCCGCCGCCTGCTCGCGCACCTGTGCCGACCGCTCGGCGGTGACGAGGATCGCGTCAAGCTCGGCGTCGAGCCGGTGTCGCAGCTCGGCGATCGCCTGCAGCCCGTCGCTGCCGCCGTCGAGGTGATAGTCGACGAGGGCGAGGCGCGGCCGAAAGCCGGTCGCCGCGCAGGCCTCGATGGCCTCGGCGGCCGAGTTGAAGGTTTCGACGTCGCAATGCCAGCCCGACAGTAACAGCGCCATGCCGTCACGAATGGCCGGATCGTTGTCGATGCACAGGATCGGCGAGCCCGCCACGGCGAGGCCGAACTGCGATCGCGGCGAACTTTGCGGCGCCTGATGATCGACGCCCGCCGCCGCCAGCGGCAGCTCCACCCGGAACGAGGTGCCGCGTCCGTGCCGTGAATGGGCGGAGATCGGATGGTCGAGCACCCTGGCAATCCGGTCGACGATCGACAGGCCGAGGCCGAGCCCTGAGGCGGCACGGCTGCCCTCGTCGAGGCGCACGAATTCCTCATAGATCGCGTGCAGCTTGTCGTTGGGAATGCCGATGCCGCTGTCGGTCACCTCGATAGCGATGCGGCCGTTGCCGCGCCGGCGCACGCCGACCACGATCTTGCCCTCCCGGGTGTATTTGACGGCGTTGGAGACGAGATTCTGCAGGAGCCGGCGCAGTAGATTGCGATCGGATCGAACGGTGACGCCGGTTGCGACGAAGCGCAGCGACAGGTGTTTCTCCTCGGCAAGCGGTCTCAGGTCGGTCTCGATCTGCCGCAAGAGCGGCGCCAGCGGGAAGTCGGAGGGCTTGGCTTCCATGCCGCCGGCGTCGAGACGGGAAATATCGAGCACGGCGCCGATGATTGCCTCGACGGCTTCGAGCGAGGAGCCGATATTGCCGACCAGCTCGGCGCCCGGCGATTGGCCGTGACGTTGCTCCAGCGCCGAGGTGTAGAGGCGGGCGGCGTTAAGCGGCTGCAGGATGTCGTGGCCGGCGGCGGCGAGAAACCGCGTCTTGCCGAGATTGGCCGCTTCCGCCGCCCGGCGCGCCTCGGCGAGATCGCGGTTGGCGGCGGTCAGCTCGACGGTGCGCCGGCGTACGCGCTCCTCCAGGCTTTCATTGACTTCGCGCAGCATCGCCGCGCGTCGCACCCGCTCGGTCATGTCCGAGACCGTGGCGACGAGACCGCCATCGGGCATGGTGTTGACGCGCATTTCGATGGTGCGCCCGGAGCGTTTGAGCGCGATCTGACGCTGCGCCGGCGCCTTGGTCAGATCGTCAAAGCTCGCCTTATATTCGGCTTCGTTGATTTCGCCATCGTCGAGGAGATGGTCGAACACCACAGTTAGCGGCGTGCCGACCTTGCCGAATTCTGGCGGCAGGCCGAGAAGGTCGCGAAACTGACGATTCCAGAAGGTCAGGCAGAAGTCACCGTCGAAGATCGCAAGGCCCTGATCGACTTGATCGAGGGCGATCCGCAAAAGATCGCGATTATACTGCAACGCCTCGGATGCATCGTCGAGAAGCTGCAGCGCCTTGCGGCTGGAATCGGTGTGGCGCTGATAGAGCAGCGACAGGACCAGGCGGGACGAGGCCGAGCCAATCGCCGAGGCGAGCAACTGTTCGGAAAAGGTCGTCGTCGCACTGTCGGCCGGCGCCGCGTCGTCGAGCCGGATGTCACGTTCGGTGGCGAAGGCTGCGAAGGCCCGCTCCGTCCGCTGAGCGCCGAGATAGCGGGCGATCGTGGCCTTCAGTTCGCTGACGGCGACGTCGATCCGCATTCGCCGCCCAGCCGTCGCCTGCGAGGCGTCGCGATCGGCGAAGAGGGCGGCCTGGATCCGCTCGATCGGGCTTGAGGCCCGGCTGAGGGAGCCGGCGATGAGCCCGGCCAGATTGGCCGACAGGCTGAGAAAAACGCCGAGCAGCAGCGGATCGGCGTAAGGGCGGACGGCCGGTCCGACCAGCGGTACGACGATGCCGAGGGCCGGCGCCAGCAGCGTGACCGCCCAAACCGCGATACCGACGGACATGCCGATCGTCGCGCCACGCGCATTCGCGCGCTTCCAGTAGAGGCCGACAAAGAGCGCCGGCGCGAGTTGGGCGATCGCGGCGAAGGAGAGCAGGCCGATCGACGCGAGGCCGCCGCCGTCGCCACCGAAGCGATAATAGAGATAGCCGAAGAACACGATCAGCAGGATTGCCGAGCGGCGCACATAAAGGATCAGCCGCGTCTCGTCGCCGGTGCGGCTCGGCCATCGGCCACGGCGCTTCAGCAGGATCGGCAGGACAAGGTCGTTGGAGATCATGATCGCCAAAGCGACGCTGGCGACGATCACCATCGCGGTCGCCGCCGACAATCCGCCGATGAAGGCGACGACGCCGAGGAGGTCGGCTCCGGAGGACAGCGGCAACGCCAGGACATAGAGGTCGGCGTCGAATTGCGGGCCGAGGCGAAGCAGGCCGGCGGCGGCGATCGGTACGACGAACAGGTTGATCGCGATCAGATAAAGCGGAAACAGCCAGCGCGCCCGGCGGATTTCGCCGCGCGTGCGGTTTTCGACCACGGCAATATGGAATTGCCGGGGCAAAAGCAGGATGACTAGGGCGGAGAGGCCGAGGCTGGTGAAGAAGGCGCCGCCGACCGGTGTCGAAAAGGCATCGGCGACCGTCGTGCTGGCCCGCGCCGCGCGCCACAGCTCGGCCGGATCGAAGAGATAAAATGTGGTCCAGATGCCGACGGCGACGAAGGCGGCGAGCTTGACCAGGCTTTCCATCGCCACGGCCAGTACCAGCCCGTCCTGATGCTCGGTCGCGTCGGCATGACGGGTGCCGAACAAAATGGCGAAGAGGCCGAGAACGGTGGCGATCGGCAGCGCAAGATCGCCGAGCAGCGGCGGTACGTCGAGATTGGGGCGGTAATGGAACACCAGCGTCGCGACGCTGGTCGAGATCGCTTTCAGCTGCAGCGAAATGTAGGGCACCGTGCCGACCAGCGCGATGCCGGTGGCGAGCGCGGCGACAGCGGGGCTTTTGCCGTAGCGCGAGCCGATGAAGTCGGCGACGGTGGTGATCTTTTCCGCCTTGGCGTGGCGCACGATCCGCTCGATCAGGCTCGGCGCCAGCATGAAAACGACGATCGGACCGAGATAGATGGCGAGAAAGGCAAAACCCTCACGCGCTGCGACCCCGACCGATCCCAAAAACGTCCAGGATGTGCAGTAGACTGCCAAGCTCAGGGAATAGACGGCCGGCCGGCTCGCCTGCGGGGCCCATCGCCCGGCGCCTTTGTCGGCCCAATGGGCAACCGCGAAGAGCAGGAGCAGATAGGCGATCGCGACCAGGGCGATGAGACCGCTGTGCAAACCAAAGCCCCTTTCGTCGCAATTTGAAGATCGACGGCGGATCAATCATTTGCCGAGTTCGCCACAGCGCGCGGCGCGAGGCAAGCGTTGCACCGAGACGGCACCCGGCGGGCGATGCGATTGACTTCGTCATCCCTATGCACGATGTCGCGGGCAGACGCAGTGTTTGGAGAAAATCGATGCCGGAAATGATCGACGTTCACGACCTGACGGTCGCCGAGGATCTCAAGCGTTTCATCGATGAAGAGGCTTTGCCGGGGACGGGCGTCGAAGCGGAGAGGTTTTGGTCGTCCTTTTCCGGTCTGTTGAACGATCTGGCGCCGAGGAACCGGGCGCTGCTTGCCGAGCGCGACCGGATTCAGACCGCCATCGACAGCTGGCATCGCGAGCGGCGCGGCCAGACCATCGACATGACCGGGTACCAGGCGTTCCTGCGCGACCTCGGCTATCTTGTGCCCGAGGGGCAGGACTTCTCGATCGAGACGGCCAATGTCGATCCGGAGATCGCGCTGGTGCCCGGGCCGCAGCTCGTCGTGCCGCTGATGAATGCGCGCTACACGCTGAACGCCGCCAACGCCCGCTGGGGCTCGCTCTACGACGCGCTCTACGGCACCGACGCGATGGGCGACGCGCCGGAGGGCGCGGGGTATGATCGGGCGCGGGGCGCGCGCGTGGTCGCCTGGGCGAAGGGCTTCCTGGACGGTGTCGCACCGCTCGACCGGATCTCACATATCGATGTCGAGACCTATGCGGTCGAGAATGAGACGCTGGTCGTGAGTTTCGGCAACGGCAAGACCGCGCGGCTGAAGAATCCGCTGGCCTTTGCCGGTTATCGCGGCGATCCGGCGGCGCCCTCGGCCGTGCTGTTCAAGCATAATGGCCTGCATGTCGAGGTCGTGGTCGATGGGGCGCATCGCATCGGCAAGAACGACAAGGCAAAGGTCGCCGACGTGCTGCTCGAATCGGCGGTGTCGACGATTTGCGACTGCGAGGATTCGATCGCGGCCGTCGATGCCGAGGATAAGACCGCCGTCTATCGCAATTGGCTCGGCCTGATGACCGGCGAGCTGTCCGATACCTTCACCAAGGGCGGCGAGACCCTGACCCGCCGGCTCAACCCGGATCGCGACTATCGCAGCCCGAACGGCACTCCCTTCACCCTACCGGGCCGCTCGCTGCTTTTGATCCGCAATGTCGGTCATCTGATGACCAATCCGGCGATCCGCCTCAAGGACGGCTCGGAGGCACCGGAAGGCATGATGGACGCGATGATCACCGCGATGATCGCCATCCACGATCTGAAGAAGACCGGCGGCATGCGCAATTCGCGGGCGCGCTCGGTCTATATCGTCAAGCCGAAGATGCATGGGCCGGAGGAGGTCGCCTTCGCCAGTGAGACTTTCGCCCGCGTCGAGGACGCCCTCGGTCTCGACCGCTATACGCTGAAGATGGGCATCATGGACGAGGAGCGCCGAACCACGGTGAACCTCAAAGAGTGTATCCGGGCCGCCAAGCATCGGGTGTTCTTCATCAACACCGGTTTCCTCGATCGCACCGGCGACGAGATCCACACCTCGATGGAAGCCGGGCCGATGGTCCGCAAGACGGTGATGAAGGAGCGCACCTGGATCGGCGCTTACGAGGACTGGAACGTCGATGTGGGTCTTGCCTGCGGCTTCCGCGGCAAGGCGCAAATCGGCAAGGGCATGTGGGCGGCGCCGGCGAAGATGAACGACATGCTGGCGCAAAAGGTCGGTCATCCGCAGGCCGGCGCCAATTGCGCCTGGGTGCCGAGCCCGACGGCGGCGACGCTGCATGCGACCCACTATCACCGCGTCGACGTGCTGGCGTGGCAGGAGGCGATCGCCGGCCAGGGGCGCCGGGCGCTTCTCTCCGACATTTTGACCATCCCGCTGGCCAACCGCGCCAACTGGCCAAACGAGCAGATTAAGGCGGAGATCCGGAACAACGCCCAGGGCATCCTTGGCTATGTCGTGCGCTGGATCGACCAGGGTATCGGCTGTTCGACCGTGCCGGATATCAACGACGTCGGCCTGATGGAAGACCGCGCCACCTGCCGGATTTCCTCCCAGCATCTGGCCAACTGGCTGCATCACGGCGTCGTGTCCAAGGACGAGGTGATGGCGGCGATGCAGGAGATGGCGGCCAAGGTCGACGAGCAGAATGCCGGCGATCCGAACTACGAAAAGATGGCCGGACGCTTCGAGGAGTCGATCGCCTTCAAGGCGGCCTGCGACCTCGTCTTCGAAGGCCGGGAGCAGCCTTCCGGCTATACCGAGCCAGTGTTGCACCGCCGGCGGCTGGAGAAAAAGGCCACCCGCGCCGGCTGACGCCGGATCGCATCGGTTTTGCCAATCTGGAGCGGATGCGCTGACAGACGACAATCGGCCCGGACACCCTCGGCGGTGGCCGGGCCGATTGCTTTGGCGCAGTCGTCGTTCTGTCCGGCGTTTGAATCGTCGCCCAGAGATTGTCATCGACTGTCGGCATCGCGCGGCGGTCCGCAATACAAAATCCATCAAAAGTTGTACTGACAGGCGAGTGCCGAGGGCGTCCGGTCACGCGAATCATGCCGTATCGTCAGTTACCCCCAAATGGGGGTAGCCACTCTTGCACATCTACGCAATTTGGTTGCGAAACGCTTTCGCGGCGAAAGGAAGTGGTTGAAAACAAACTTACCTTTCAAAATCATCTTTAAATTATCCGGGAAATTATGTGTCAAAACGCCGCAAATGAGGGGTAGATGTACTTGAAATTCATGCAAGGTTAGGATCTCACATACGGTATGGGAATGTTTCCCACCCATTGAAACTCAATCGGTTAGTCAACACCTCCTGCGCGTGCTCAAACTGAAGGTTCCCCCAATGGCAAAGCTGATGCCTAGCAACTCCCTCGGATTTCTACTCGTCGATACTGCTCGGCTATTCCGTCAGGAATTCGAGCGTGCGGTGGTAGAAGCTGGCCTCTCCCTTACGCCCGGCGAATTGCGGGCTCTGGCGTATGTGGCGCGGTATGAGGGGTCTCGTCAGGCGGTGCTGGCGGACCGGATGGGCGTCGAGCCGATGACCATGTCGGCCTATCTCGACCGCCTCGAGGGCCGCGGCCTGGTGCAGCGCACGACCGATCGTAATGACCGCCGCGCCAAGGTGGTCAACACCACGGAAGCTGCCGTCAGCGTCTTCGAGGAGACCAAGCCGGTTGCAACGGCGGTCTATGAGCGGCTGGTGAGCGGCTTCAACGAGCAGGAGCGCGAGATCGTCCACGACCTGTTGACTCGCGTGCGGCAGAATTTGACCAACGAGCCCCAAACGGGCGCCGAAGATCCGATGATGCCGTCGACGCGTTCGGCGATGCCAAGCGCCGGCATGTATCGCAGCGCCTGAGGTGGCTGCGTGTTCATCCGCGCTGACTGAAGACGGCTGGTGGGTGCGAACCGCAGGATCCGCCCGATAAAGCCAAAAGCAACGGCCCGAATGCTGTTCCATGCATTCGGGCCGTTGCTTTTTGTCGCGAACGCTTCGTGGTCAAGGCCGGCGAGCGGTTCGGCCTCGACGGGTCATGCGCGTCTTTCCGTAGCGGCAAAACTCTTATAGCAGGGACCGGTCGTCGATAAATCTTGTGTCATGGATTGCGTTCTTGGCCACTTCTTCTGCGTCCGTTCGGCGCATGTCCGAGGGGCGAACCAGCCTGATCGGCGGTTGCCTCGTCGCCATCGGCCCGATTTCCCTCGCGCTCTACACGCCCGCCATGCCAACTCTGGTGTCGCAATTCGCGACCTCGGAGGCCATGGTCAAGCTTTCCCTTGCGGTCTATTTCGCCGGCTTTGCCTTCACCCAGCTTGTCTGTGGCCCCGTCTCCGACGCCTATGGCCGGCGCGTCACCACCCTCGTCTTCATGGTGATTTATCTGGCCGGGGCGATGCTGGCGGTCGTGGCACCAACGGTGGGGATCCTGATCGCCGCGCGACTGTTGCAAGGGATCGGCGCCTCGGTGGGCGTTGCGACGGCGCGGGCGATCGTGCGCGATCAGTTTACCGGCGAGACCTCGTCGCAGGTCATGAACACGATCGGCATCATTCTGGCGATCGGCCCGGCGGTGTCGCCGACGATCGGCGGCCTGCTACTCGATGCGGCCGGCTGGCATTCGCTGTTTTTCTTGATGGCCGGCTTCGGCATCGCGGTCATCCTCGTCACCGTCGGCTTCATGCGCGAGACGATCGAACCGGATCGGAGCCGGATCAAGCCGCGCGCGATCTTCGCCGCCTATCGCGAGCTGACCACCAACCGGCATTTTCTGGCGACCAGCCTCACCGTCGCCGGATCTGTCGGCGCGCTTTATACCTTGGCGACGGTGCTGCCCTTCGTGCTCATCGAGGTCGCCGGGCTGACGCCGACGCAATACGGCATGGGCATGCTCGCCCAGTCCGGCAGCTTTTTCCTCGGTTCGATCGTGGCACGGCTTTTGATGGCGCGGCTCGGCGCCTATCGGCTGGTGCCGATCGGGCTCGTCCTAATCGGCATCGGTGCGGCGGCGATGGCGATCTCGATCGCGGTGCTGCCGATTTCCTATCTGTCGATCATGGTGCCCGTCGCGTTCTATGCCTTCGGCATTGCCTTGGTGATGCCGGCGATGACCACCGCCTCGCTCGCGCCGTTTCCGCATATGGCCGGTGCGGCAGCGGCGATGATGGGCTTCATCCAGATGGGTTCGGGACTGCTCGGCGGCATCATTTGCGCGGCGATCGGCGAGCCGGTGCTGGCGACGCAGCTTGTCATTCCCGCCCTCGGAGTCCTCGCGATCGGCTCCTACATCGTCTATCGTCGCCATCCGCACCTTGCCGAGCCGGAGCCAATGCCGGAAATGCCGGCGCCGCCGATGCCGCGCGCGGGGCGGGCCTCGCCAATCGGCCGGACGGGTGAGTGAAACGGCCAAGGCGCCGCCGGGTGTTCGATCCCGGGCGACACTCTGCTCGATCTGCAATTCTGCGAACGCCGGTTTGATCTCGCGGTGCCTGGATCTCGAGAGGAATGGCAGCATGGCCGTGACGTCCAACTCCAAGCGCTTGCGCATCGCAGTCCTGTTTGGCGGCCAATCGGCCGAACATGAGGTCTCGATCCGCTCGGCGACCAATGTGCTGACAGCTCTCGATCGGGCCCGTTATGAGCCGGTTCCGGTCTTCGTGACCCGCGCCGATGGTCGCTGGCTCTTGGCGGCGATACGCGACGGCGTCCCGGAGACGCCGACGGCGGGAACCCAACTCTGTCTGGTTCCAGGGGGAGGAGGAGCGGTGGTCGGCATCGACGGGGATGGTGCAGTCGGCGCGCTGGCGCCATTCGACGCGGTGTTTCCGGTGCTGCACGGCTTTCCGGGCGAGGATGGTGCGGTGCAGGGGCTGTGCGACGTCGCGCGGGTACCGCTTGTCGGCTGCGGGATTCTTGGCTCGGCGACCGCCCTCGACAAGGATGTCGCCAAGCGTCTGTTGAGGCAGGCGGGTCTTGCCGTCGCACCGTCGGTCACGGTGTTCGCGGGCGAGGCGCCGTCATTTCACGCGCTCGAAGACGCCCTCGGCATGCCGGTCTTCATCAAGCCGGCGCGGCAGGGCTCGTCGGTCGGTGTCAGCAAGGTGCGTGCCTCGCAGGAGTTGGCCCGCGCGCTGGAGGACGGATTCCGCTACGATCGCAAGCTTCTGGCCGAGGCCTTCATCAACGGTCGCGAGATCGAATGTGCTGTGCTCGAGGATGCCGATGGCAGCTTATACCACCGGGCATTGATCAAAACCCGTGAGCCCAATCACGCATGCCGATTGAGATGATTTTCCACGGCTGGTCGACGAGTTTGTTCCAAGCGTCACAGCAGTGGGCGAGGATGTCATCGTAGTCGA
>NZ_JAFMPP010000026.1 GCF_017349315.1 Jiella flava
CGACAACGTGACCATGGACGTGGCGCTGATCGTGCCGATCGCGATGGAAGAAAAGCTGCGCTTCGCTATCCGCGAAGGCGGCCGCACCGTCGGCGCCGGCATCGTCGCCTCGATCGTCGAGTAAGCGCCGTTTGAGCGCGGATGCAGATCAGTGCCGACTGATTTTTTTGAGAAAGACGCGAACGGGCCCCTTGCGGGCCCGTTTTGCGTTGAGTGCCATTGCACACTGACACGCTTTCGCCCGGGGACCGCGAAGGGCGCGAAATGGTCCGGATGCGCGCTTCACGCCACGAAGCGTGCGCTGCTTACCCCGCCAAGCCATCGCTTCCCGGATGACCCCGGCGATCCGGCGCGATTTGTCGGGTGCTCCCATACCGATAGATGTAGAGCCTACCCTCGAACGGTCGCGTTAGGCCGAGTGACTTCGACAGGTCTCGGTGAAAGCAGCTGCGGACGAACTGCGTTTCGGGCTGTCAGTTTCAGCGCCTACGGCTGATAGAGCGGCAGACCTGTTGCGGCGGCGAGGCTTGATTCGGTGGTCGAAACATGAGGGTGAAAAGCGGCGACCGCTTCCAAAGCGGCCCGGTCCTCAGGCGCATGTTTACGCTGAGAATTGAGGTCGTTGTACTCATGGCCGGTCTGGTCGAGAGAGATGCCGGTGATGATGATCTCAGGGATCTGATGGACGATCGCGAAGGCGATCATCGTCAGGGCGCTCGACGGCCTCACATGCTCTCCGACGCCGCGAAAGCGCGAGCGCATCGCTTTCAGCACGTAGTCGTCGCGCTCGTGACTCAACAGATCGCACTCATTGTCGGAGGGCTTGACTTTAAGTCGCTTCGCGAAGACTTTCCAAGATGACTTGTTGCGCACACGCAATACGCGAGAGATGTTCAGGTCTGCCCAGCGAGCTTCGTCCCACGACGTCGCGAGAGTGACGTCTGCATCTGGGAAACCGTGGCGCTTCGCGCCGCGACCCGCGAACTTCACGTACGCATGGATGCAGTCCTCCGGCAATGTCTCGGGCATTGAAGGATTGGGGGCCGATCCGAGGATGAACCAAGGGTGTCCGCCCAGTCGATGAGCATCGAGCCATTTTTGATTGAATGCAACTGTGTGCCTGAACGCGGGAGGAATTGTAGCGTCGTTTCGCGTGGGACGCTTGACGATGGGAGTGTTGAGAATCTTCATCAATCACATGGCTATGAGGGGTGTGAAAAGGACGAGTGATTGGCTGAGCTGTCGTCAGCTTCCCCGATCTCGCTCAGCCATGACAGCATCGATCCGAGCTACTTCCAGCCGGTATGTTTCGCCATTCTTGCGCTTCCATCCTTTGGCCGTCCAGATTGCGGAGTCTGCCCGAAAGTCATGATCGGCGAAGGATTGGGGCATCTGCGCTGTCGTCAGTTGCAATTGCGATTCGAGCTTCTCGACGATGCGATGCAGGACGATCTGGTCGACGTGGTAGCGCGGCCTCATGTGGAGCGATGCCGCGAGCGCCCGCGACAATCGCTCGGCGAAGCGCAGACCGTTGGCGGTCGGGTTGAAGCCGACCGCGCTTGCCAGGACCTTGCGCGAAGCGTTGCGCTTCTCCGGCCTCTTGATGAGCAGCGCATCGACTCCTTCGCGCACTGTCTGATAGGCTGCGGAGACGGGGCGCCGCGCGATGCCGTCGATGTCGAGACAGAGCAGGGGCGATCGTGTCGCATCGAGAATCAGCGGCGCCAGCAGGAAGCGCGCGCTGGTATAGTAAATCGCCGGGTGATGGGGCAGGCTCTGTCCATACCCCTCATCCCACGTGATGCTGAGGTCCACGTTCGCCAGGGTCTGGGGGAGAGCGCAAACGTCGGCCAGTACCTCGTCCGACGGGGCGCACAGGTGGATGTGAAAGCGCTCGGCTTGCCCCTGAAGCTCGATCGATCGTAGCATCGTTCGGGCAAACTCCCAGTAGTAATGGTCGTTGCATGCGGCAAGGAGAATCGGCTTACCCGCGCCGACCGGCAACTGGCCAGTGATGGACTGCTCGATCGCCGCGAAAGGCTTGGCATGAGCGGTGTCGTCCGCAATGATGCGATCGACGCAGCGGGCGATCCGCCATTGCATCAACAGCGAATGGTGACCGTTTTCGATCTCGATCGGATGACTATCCGTCATCGTGGTCTCCATTACTGCACTGAGCTCGCAGCCATCGCTTCGCCGACGCTCAACGCGTGACCTCGCCTTTGCCGTTTGCCCTTGTCTGCAGCGCTATTCGCTGCACGATCGCGGCGATCCGGCGCGACTCAAGCGGTGGCTCGTAGGCGTATGGCGCGAGCGATCCCTCGAAGCGTCTGGTCAGGCCGAGACTGTCGGACATGTCCGCATGAAATCGCTCGAACTTTTCGAGATGGGCGTTCTCTCGGCCGTGAGCTAGATCGAAGCTGTAGACGGGCTTTCCGGTCGCGAGTGCCTCGCAGGTCATGGTGATGGAGTCTTTGGTCACGATCAACGCGTCAGCCGCCGCCAGATAGTCCCGGAAGGGATTTTCGCCGACGCAATCCCAGACCACGATCCGATCATCGGCCAATGCGGCAAGCGTTTGCTGGAGTGAGGAGGGAGAGCGACGCGAGGTGCATATCAGAACTCTCCACCCATCGCCTGCTAGCGCCCGGACGGCCGTCAAGAGCCGATCAATCGTGCTTTCGTCGTAAAGATACACCCTGTTCGGCCCCCCGGCAAGAAGCGTCGCGACCGGACGCTCGCAGACCGCGTAGCGGGCTCGCGCCTCGCTTCGCCTTGCCGTGATTTCCTCGGGATCGATGCGGTGTGGGACACCGACGACGGGATGGAAATTCGGCCTGTCATGTCGCCCCGCCATCCAGTCGTGGCGGGAAATGAAAGCAAGATCGTAGCGATCTTCATAGGCCGGCAATGGCTTGGCGAGATGGACCGTCAAGGGGCGCTTCCGACAAAGCCGCGCAAGCAGGATCGTGTGGCTGTGAGCCTTGCCTCCGCAGGAGATGATGATGTCCGGGGGCCTCCGCGAGGCCAGGTCTCGAAGCGGAGAGAATGGCGGATTCCGCCAGGAGACCTTTCTGCGCACCGTGATCACATGCGGTTCCGGGTCGATGAAGCGGGCAACGCCGAGGCATTGGGTGAGGGTGCCGGCCTTGACCTCGCTGACCGTCCAGACGTGGAAGAGCGGGGTCGTCTCCGCCGTCACGACGGGCTCCACAGGCGGATGCCGGATTCGGCCGCGAGATCCGCCTCGCTGGTCGACAGCCGCGGTTCGGGCGCAAGCGCGGTCAGCACCGCCCGGTCCTCGTCCACCTGCCGGCGGCGTCGGCCGAGCTGATCGTAGGAATGGCCGACCTTGGAGAGGGAAATGCCGGACAAAACGATCTCCGGCACCCCGAGAAGCAGGCCGTAGCAGGCCATAGCGACGCCGTTGGTGACCTTGCCGAGATCGCCGAAGCCTTCGAGCGGTACGCCGCTGACCTCGAGCACCACGTTCTCGCGGTCGCGCCGGCGCAGCGGCCGGACCCTGCCGATGTGGTCGTAGGGCTTGCCGATCAAAAGGAGTGGCAGGACGAGGGCGGGGACGGTGTGGATCCAAAGGAGCATTCGTGTGTCGATGTGTGGATGCTCCTCCCAGGACTTCTTCTTTGCCCGCACAGTCAGGTCTGCCTGGCCGAGGCCCATGGCCTGCGCGGTGCGGCCGACATTGTTGATGTCGATCCGCGCATGGGTGGCCAGGATGCCGTCGGGAATCGTCGGATCGGGGGCGGAGCCGAGAATCAGCCACGGCCGATCAACGATGCCCAAAGGTTTCAGCCATCGCTTCTGGGTGGCGACGAATTGGGAAGGGGCGAACTCTGGCATTTTCGACGTTGGATGCACTCTAGCTGGCTTCGAGGGTGCCGGTTACCGCACTCTTGGCGCGCATGAAAGCTTCGGAGTTCTTGCGCTGCCAGCTCTTGGCGGTCCAGATCACCGAATCCTCGGCGAAATCGTGGTCGGCGAAGGATTGCGGCATCTGTGCTGTCGCCAGCTCGCCCCTCGCCTCCATCGCCTCGCTGATCTGAACGATGGCGATCTGGTCGACATGGTAGCGCGGGCGCAGGCTCAGGATCGCTGCGATGGCCCGGCCGAGCCGGTCGGCGAAGCGAATGCCCGCTTCGCCCGGCTGGATCGCCAGCGCGCTGGCAAGAACCCGGCGGACGGACTTTTCGTCCGGTCGCCGGATCAGCAGTACGTCCGCTTGCCCGGCGATGTCGGCGAGGGCCGACGTGACCGGCCGGTGGGCGATGCCGTCGACGTCGAGGCAGAGAACCGTCGAGGAGGTGGAGGCCAGAATCATCGGCGCGACGAGGAAGCGCACGGCGGCATATTGGATGGTCGGATAGGCCGGCTGCTGGGCCGTGCTGCCGTCGTCGAAGGTGAAGGTCAGAGCCACTGCCGAGAGCGAGGCGGCGAGCGCCGCGACGTCGTCGAGCGCCTCCCTGGACGGTTCGCAGAGATGCAGGTGGACGCGCTCCGGCGCGCCGAGCCGTTCGATTGACTGGATCAGGGTCCGGGCGAATTCCCAGTAATAGAGCTCGTTGCAGGCGGCGAGGACGACCGGCGTTCCGCCGCCACTCGGCAGCGTTCCCCCCATCGTGTGCCGGAAGGCGTCGAAGGCGTCACGATGGCTCGTCTCTTTGGCCATGACCTGGCGGACCACGCGCTCGATCCGCCAGCGCATCAGCAGCGAGTGACGCTTTTTCTTGATCACGATCGGATGGGGCAGATCCATCAACGGCTCCGTTGCGGCATCGCGTTTGCTGCGCTCGATAGACTGTCGGGGCTGCAAAAACCAGTGTCAGCCATGCGTTGCCGCTAACCCCGCCAGATGCCGAAGGTCTCCTGCATATAGCGAATGCAGGCACGGTTGGCTTCGCCGCGACGGAAGCCTTCTGATCGGAAGTCCTTCAGCGCGTCGATCGAGCAGGCTTGCGATGGTGTCGGACGATAGAGATCCGCGGGGACGAAGATCGGCACGCCGTTCACCGCGAGCATGCCGGAGAGCCAGAAGTCATCCACGGTCCACAGCACCGGCGGGATTTCATAAGCCCTGTCGTCGAAGAACTCTGGCTTGACGACGACGCCGCCGACGCCCTGGAACACATCGACATGGCCGGCCCGAGCAATCACCCGCCGTTCTGGCGGCGAGGAGACGCGGGTCTTGCCGAGATTTTTCACGACGTGCCGTAGTTTTCTCAGGCGGTATTCGAGATCGGTGTTCGACGCGCGGCGACGTGGTGCCGGTAGCCCTGTGGCCGTGCGTGTTCCGCCTTTTTTCGCGAGCTTACCCGCCAAGGCGACGCACTCGTTTGGCCGCTTGTCTTGCGCATCGAAGAGACGTTCAGCCCAGTCCGGGCGGTAAAGGACGTCATCATCACAAAACAGAATTTGCGCATTCTCGCCCTTGAGGTCGCGCGCGGCGAAAAGCACTTTCGAGGCCGGCCCGAGATCCTCTTCCGGGCGGACGATCGTAATCCGGTCGGGAACGTGCGGTGGCGATCCGTCCCATTCGGGAAAACGGCGGTAGTGTTTGGGGATGGTCAGCCGAATTTCGTCGACCTTGCCGCGTTGTCTTGAAAGACTGTCGAGCGTCGGCCCGATCAAGGAAAACCGTGGCGGGATCGTTGTCAGGGAAATGATACGCAACTGGCGGGCTCGTCGCTTTCGCAATCGTCGTGTTATGGCGGACCGATAGGATGATACCATCGGACCGTCGTCCGCGCCAAGCACGCCGCGCCTTGATCCAGCGCAAAGCCGCGACGGTCAGCCTTCGGATAACCCTTCGTCACGCGTGGCCACGGCATCGTCACATCCTGCGGTCGGCGTCTGGCCATGCCGCGCTTCAAGTCACCCACGGTTCTTGGTAGAGCAGGCGCAAATGAAAAGGGAAGCGGTCCATGCCTATCGATATCGCTCGTGTTTTCATCGGTTTCGATACCAAGGAGGTGATCGCCTATCACGTCCTTGCGCAAAGTATCCTCGAAAATGCCTCCATGCCGGTGGCGTTTTCGCCGCTGGTTCTGACAAACCTCGAAGGCGTCTTTGCCCGCGAGCGCAACAATCTGCAGTCGACGGAATTTTCCTTTTCGCGCTTCCTGGTGCCGGCGCTCAGCAACTTCGAAGGCTGGAGCCTGTTCATGGATTGCGACATGCTGATGCGGGCCGACATCGCCGAATTGTGGAAGCTGCGCGACGACCGCTACGCCGCGATGTGCGTCAAGCACGACTATGTGCCGAAGATCGAGACCAAGTTTCTCGGCCAGACCCAGACCAAATATGAGAAGAAGAACTGGTCGAGTGTCATCCTGTTCAACAACGCCAAGTGCCGGGCGCTGACGCTGGAATACGTCAACACCGCCAACGGCCTGAAGCTGCACCAGTTCAAATGGCTGGAGAATGACGATCTGATCGGCGAGATCCCGGCAACGTGGAACTGGCTGGTCAATGAATATGACCACAATGCCGACGCCAAGACCGTGCACTTCACCGATGGCGGGCCCTATTTCGAAGACTACAAGAACGACGACTATTCCGACGAGTGGTTTGCCGCTCGCGAGCGCACACTCTTCGTTCAGCAGCGGCTCTGACGGTGCGCTGCGTCGGGCGGGGCGGTTTGCCGCCGTCCCGTCGAGGTTTTGCCGGCCGCCCTCGTCTGTGCGGCCGGCTTTTTCGTTGAGGACACCATGACTGAATTGCCCGACGACCTGAACGGCTGGGCGGCCTTTTTCGCCGGCCACCGCACCGTCGTTTTCGTCGCGAACAGCGAAACCGCGAATGTCGAAGCGCTGCGCGCCCGGTTTGGCGAGGATGTCCTCTTCGTCTTCTTCAACAAGGTCTACAAGGTCCTCTCGGCACCCTTTACCGGCTCGAGTCTGTTGGTCGCGCGCTCGAGCGTCGCGGGGGCGAACATCGTCTATCGCCGCGAGGTCGACACGGTCTGCGGCTATTTTGCCGGGGCCGGGTTCAACGGTATTCTCAATCTCAAGGCGGTCCCTGCCGAACGCTTCAGCGCGGCGCATAATTTTGGCGCACGGCCGGTGGGGCGCATCGATCTGTCCGATCATTTTGCCGGCTTTTACCCGGAGGAGTCCGTGCCGACGACCGGCTTTGCTCTCGCGATTTGGCTCGCCGAGCGTTGTCCTGATATCCGGCTGGTTCTCGCCGGCTTTTCAGCCGATCGGTCCGAGCGCTGGAAGCTGTTTCACGATCACGACTGGACGTTCGAGCAGATCGTGTTGCGCCTGATGGCGCGCTCCGGCCGGATCGAGATGGACACCTTGCGTGCCGCTTCGCCGCTCGATGCGATCACCGCTCGGTTTCCCGACCTTGATCCGCGCGAGATCGCGCTGGTTGCCTGCGAGGTTCTGGCGTCTCGTCAGGATGGCACGAACCGCGCCGTCGACCGACTGTATTCGATCGTCAAGCCGCTCACGGGGCTTCGTGGCGTCTTCCAACGGCTGAAGCCGAAGACCCGTAAAGAGAAGCAGGCCGTCTCTCGCCGCTGAGCGCTTTGGGGCGCTCCGACGCCGTTGTCAGGCCGCGGTCTTTGATCCGGCCGCTGATCTGCGGGCGGCGGCGCGATTGAGGCGAAGGTGATAGAATGTCGCCGGCAAGCATGATCGCATCGCGGAATCTGCGACGGGGCTGGGATCGGGGACGGCGATCGCGCTGCGCAACCAGGGCGGGACTTGAACATGGCGTCAGCACAGATACAGAGCCCATCGCGGTCGCTCGCGGCATCGGTGGGCGGTAGCGCCGACGACGCCCTGACGCTGTTCGAAGCGCTGCCGGTCGAGACCGATTTCGCCCGACTGGCCGATCCCGCCGTCTATCATCCGCTTCCGGGGGATTGGCTGGTTGGGCTTGCCGATATCGAGCGGTCCACCGACGCCGTCGATGCGGGGCATTACAAGGCGGTGAACACCGTCGCGGCGGCGGTGATCGCGGCCATCGCCAACGAGATTCCGCAACGCGACTTTCCCTTCGTTTTCGCCGGGGACGGTGCCGGCTTTGCCCTGCCGCCGGAGCTTGCCCCGATGGGACGCCAGGCACTGTCCGCCGTGGCGGGCTGGGCGCGCGAGGCCTTCGGCTTTCACCTGCGGATTGCCGCGCTCACCGTCGATGCCGTCCGTGCGACCGGCCGGGATGTGGCGGTCGCCCGATTTGCGGCCTCGCCGGATGTCTCCTATACGATGTTTTCTGGAGGCGGGCTGGCCTATGCCGAAGCGCGGATGAAGCTCGGCGACTATGCTTTGCAGCCGGCGGAAGGGGAGGCCGCGCGCCCCAATCTCAGCGGGCTGATCTGCCGTTTCGCGCCAATCCCGGCCCGCCACGGCGTGATCCTGTCGGTCATTGCATTGCCGGCGCCAAACGTCGCAGTCGCCGACTTTTCCGCTGTGGCCGCCGAGATCTTGGCGCTCGCCGGCGGGATCGACGAGGCCGGGCGCCCGGTGCCCGAGAGCGGGCCGGTGATGTCCTGGCCGACAAGCGGTCTGTTGGTTGAGGCGCGGGCGACGGCGGCGCGCTCCGGCCAGCCGTTGTGGCTGGCGATGGTCGTGATCTTTGTCCGCTCCCTTCTCTCCCATCTGATCTTTACCTTCGGGATCAAGGTCGGCGCCTTCGATCCGGCGCGCTACCGGGCGACGCTGGTGCAAAATACCGATTTTCGCAAATTCGACGACGGTTTGCGGCTGACCTTGGATTGCTCGCCGCAGGTGGCTGACAGCATCGCCGAGCGGATGAGCGACGCCGAAGCTGCCGGCATCATCCATGGCGGTCTGCACCGGCAGGACGCGGCGTTGATGACCTGCTTCGTGCCGGCGGCAAGCCGCAGTGATCACGTGCATTTCGTCGATGGCGCGATGGGCGGCTATGCCGCCGCCGCCGCGATGGCCTTCCGCAAGGCGGCGCCGGCGCGGCCGCAGCCGGGTTAAGCCGCCCCGAGCCTCGCGATCCGGAGATCAGGAGAAACGATCGGCCTTGGCGAATGCGCTGCGCAGGCCGATGGCGGCAAACAGGGCCGAGACGATGGCGTTCCAGCCGGCAAAGGAAATGCCGATGAAGCGCCCGGCCGCCGCGTCGCAGGAGGGCGGATGCACCGCGTCGATATCGGCAAGCAAATTGCCCGACGACAGATCGCCGCCGCCGACCTGGGAGCAGCCCGTCGGGCCCGGCCAGAAGTGCCACTCGACGCCGGCGTGATAGACGCCGAGCGCCACCGAAATCAGCATGATCACGCCGATCAACAGAATCAGCCCGCGGGTGATCGGCGCCGGCGCGCGGCCGGCGGCGAGGACGAAAGCGACGAGGGCGATCGGCACGGCGACGTAATAGGGAAGGCGTTCCTTCAGGCAGAGCGCGCAGGGGATGTAGCCGCCGACATATTGGAACAGCAGCGCCGAGCCGACGGTGATCGTCATGCCGATCAAGAGGAAGCTTGATGCGAGCACTTGGCGAAAGCCGGTCGGCCGACGAGCGAGGTCGAGCATGGACATGGGCGAAAACCCTCAGAAAAGATAGCGGACCGCGACGAAGCCGCCGATCAACAGGATCATGAAGAGTGTGACGAGCAGGCCGAGATTCTTCTCGATGAAGCCTTGGATCGGTGCGCCGTAGCGATTGAGCAGGAAGGCGATGAGGAAGAAGCGCGCGCCGCGCCCGACGATCGAGACGAGCGTGAAGACGATCAGATTGAGTCCGCTCACTCCGGAGAAGATGGTGAGCACCTTGTAGGGAAACGGCGTCAACGCCGCGAACAGCACCGCCCAGCCGCCCCATGCATTGTATTTGGCCGTCAGCTCCGCGAAGGCGTCCGCCTTGCCATAGAACTGCAAGATCGGTCGGCCGATGACATCGAAGAACACGGCGCCAATGGCATAGCCGAGAAACGCTCCGAGGACGGAGCCGACGGTGGCGATCGCGGCGATGCGGATCCATTTGCGCCGCTCGGCGATCACCATCGGAATGATCAGCACATCCGGGGGGATCGGAAATACCGAGCTTTCGATAAAGGCGATGGCGGCAAGCGCGCGTTCGGCGTGGCGGGTCGCGGCGAGCGACATGACCCAGTCATAGAGGCGGCGAAGCATGAACGATCGCGGGTCCCGGGCTTGGTCGGCGAGAAAGTCGGTCGAGCCTTTTAGGGTTCCGCTTAGGCGGAAGGTCGGCGAATGGCAATCCCCAAAGCGGCACCGCCCGGGGCGATGGATCGTCAGCCTCGTATCCTTCGCAAGGATAGAAAACACGATGGGGCGAATCTGCCGCAGGGCCGGTCATCTGCCGGCGCGGCGCGGCGGGAAGGACGCTCAGACAAAGCAACCGGAGGGGGCGGGCACCGGATGATCGCGATAATGCCGCAGCAGGCCGTCACCGGTCTCACAAGCCGGGGAGGGGGCGATCATCATCGCGGATCTTTTTCGGATGAGGCGCGGCGCCACACTGCCAAAGCGCTGAATTCTGGCCCGCCATCGGCACAAAGGTTCTGGACGAACGGGCGATCCTTATGCCATGGAAGCCGGCATGATGGTCGCGCGATCCGATGGTGTCGGTCGCGGGGCATGCGGGTGTGGCGGAATTGGTAGACGCGACGGACTCAAAATCCGTTTCTGGTGACAGAGTGTCGGTTCGAGTCCGACCACCCGCACCATGTCTCAACTTAGAAATGGCGAACGAATTGATCGTCCGGTGCACCGCCGGCGGTTTTGCCTGACGGCGATCGTTTGGTTGGCTGCGATGGTGTTCATCGGACATCGCCGCAGCGATCCTCCGCGGCGATGCCGCGTGAGGAAACCGCTTCGCTCGCTTTCTCCTTCACAGGGGGATTGCGCTTGCGCCCGGCCCGCACCGACGCGCCATGATCACCATCCGATCGATCAGGCGAAAATATCATCTGTTTGACTTGTTATTTTTGCGGAGGGATCAACTTATCGCTCTGACGGACAACGCAGCGTTTCATTCGGCAGGTTTTGATGGCGATGGATGCGGATGGGGGGATTTCGGCCTCGGATTTTGTTCAGGCGGGCCGGGTTTTGCGGGTGGTCTCGCCGCTGGGCGAGGACGTTTTGCTGGCGGAGCGGG
>NZ_JAFMPP010000027.1 GCF_017349315.1 Jiella flava
AAAGCGAACCTCATATCGCTTCCCTCGCGAAGAAGGCTGCGGCCTTTTTTAGGATGTCGCGCTCCGCCTTCAGCTTGGCCACTTCCTTGCGCAGCCGGTCAATCTCCTGCTGCTCCGGCTTCATCTGGCCCTGGCCGGGAAAGGCATGCTGCGGATCGCCAGCGAGCTCCCTGATCCATTTGCGCAGCACATTCTCGTGCAGATCCAGATCACGGGCCGCCTGCGCAACCGCAACGCCCCGATCCTTCACCAGCCTCACTGTCTCAAGCTTGAACTCGCGGCTGAACTTCCTTCTCTGCATTCCAACTCTCCAGTTCCGTTAAACACCTTATCTCGGTGTCCACGAAACCGGCAGCAGGCCAGGCTGCTCCGCTGCGCTCAACGTAAAGGCTTCGCTCCGCAGCCCGCCTGCGTCGGCGTCCAGTCGGCCGTGAGGCACCGGGGAATATTGTGATGAGGCAACGTCAACCCATCCGAGGAACATCGCTTCGTGAGGCAATACGACCTCTTATCCTGATTGTCGCGCTATACGTCAGCTACACCACGTGATGGGACACGATCCATGGCAAGGCTCTTCATCTGTGAGAGCCAAGAAAATCGGTCGGCAGGTTCACTGAAGGGTTAATCGGTGAAACTTTGCGGCAAGGCCAGCATCCGAAGGTTGGATTGGTGACACACGATCCATGAGAACGCTCTGGCACCGCCCGTCGCCTGCTCTTCGACGATCATCAAACACGATTGGAAGTGATCGCGGTTCTCGCAACTGAGCCCTTCGCGGTTCTCCAGGCGTCGCGTTCGCTGTCAGCAAAGCTCGAGAAGGCTTCGCGGCTTCGGGACTGCAAGCCGAGTCTGACAAGATCGGGATTGACCCAGATCCAGAATCCCAGCCTGTCCTGCTCGAAACGGACATTGTGGAGGCGAGGTCGAACCAACGAGCCGGCGTGCCGGGTATATTCCTCGCGTTGCACCGGGGAGGGGAGGGGCTGAGATGCGACATTTGGGCGAGATGACATGATCGTTTCGAAGTCCGGTTTGAAGGAAATCACTCGGCGGCGGAACCGCGCCCACCACCTTGATTGGTTCTTTGAACGGTTCCGGCTGCGTATCATGAGCATCCGGAAAAAAGGGGCTTTGACGCGTATTCAGGAGGCGCGCGCCACGGCTCTGGCGGCGTCGAACCGGTAAGGATCGAGAGGATCGTAGACACCGGCCTCGATGGTTATCTTGCGGCCGATGCCCAGGCATTCGGCGTGTCTGACGAGTGTTTCGGTGACGACAAGATCTTCCAGAGGATTGCCTGTCGAGTCGAAGACAGTGAAGCACTGCTGCTGATCCCAAAAGCGTTCCGGCGCCTTCACGAGTTCATGCAGCTCTGGTCCAATCGCGTCTGGTGACAGTTGCTGGCATTCGCCCTCGACGAGGGCCTGGATCCGGTAGTCCGGCGCCACAAAAGCCGTTTGGAGGAGGGTGGCGGACAGCTCGGTCTTGCCGGGAATGTCGGATCCGATCGCATTGATATGAAGATGCGGCTGATGCAGGCCGTTTGCGAGCACGGGCGGGGCACCGACGGGATTGGATGTCGCTAGAACAAGAATGTCCGCGCGGGCTAACACCTCGGCCTTCGACACGATACTGACGGGCGCGTGGAGGAACGGGGTCCGGTCGGCAAAGCTCCGGGCGTGATCGCCATTAGTGTCGTGGATCAGAACTTGTGCGAAGACGAAACGCCGCGACAGGGCGTGAGCCTGGGTGACGGCCTGCGCGCCGGTGCCGATGATCCCGAGTACACGGCTTTGCGGCGCGGCGAGGATGCTGCTCGCCACCGCGGAGGCCGCGCCGGTGCGCAGCGCCGTGGCGAAGGTGCCGTCGACCAGAGCCCGCAAATGGCCGCTGGTAGTGTCGTAAAGACTGTTGGTCGCCAGGATCGTCGGGAGCTGCCGGTTGACCGGATTCCCCGGATGGTAGCCGACGACCTTCATGGCAACGCTCTGGCGGGTGCGCATGGACGGCATGAATTCGACCAAGCCCGGTTCCGGAGCGTCATAGACGAAGCCGGTGCGTTGCCGGATTTCGATGGCGCCGTTGCCGAATTCGAAGAAGGCGGCCTGCAGGGCGTCGATCGTGTCGTCCATCAGCTGATCGATGCCGATGGATGCGATGATGGCGGCGATGTCGGACTCAGAAACGATAAGGGTTTCGCGCTCGAGCATGGGGGTTCTCCAGAAATGAGATGAGCAGGAACGTGGGGGTGCCGTTCAGTCTGGCCCGGCCACGCAGTCCGTCGTGAGGCAAGGGCGGCTGTGGCGGGGGTCTCAGTTCAATGTCGCCCGCGTCTCGTCCCGTGGCTTAATTTCGCCAGCGAGGACCTTGCGATAGAAGGCGAAATAGGACGGCTCCAGCGCACCGAAGCTGTCCCGCGTGAGACGATGCAGCTCGGGGCAGCGCTCCATCGGCACACCGGCCATGAGATGATGAGCCGTGTGGAGATTGTTGCCATTAGTGAACCAGCGCAGGAACGGTGAGGCTTCGATCGAACGGGTGTTCAGCCGGACGTCCCGCGTGCCATGGGCGTCGAGCCCGAAATGTTCGGGTAGCTCGATGAGGAAATGCGCCGGCTCGGCGACGAGGACCATGGGAATGATCCAGGCGAGAAGCAGGACGGCATCGCCGGTTGCCAGGGTATAGAAAAGGCCGGCGGCCAGGATCAGCCCGTAGGCAGCGTATTCTTGCGCCACATGCCTTGCGATCTGCCGATCGTCCACGTCCCGGACCGGCTTGCCGAGGGCGGTGCCGGCGATCCGACGAGCGACGGTCGCAAAGCGCGAGGGATCGAGCGCGGCCAGCGCCAGCTTGCCGACCCCGTCGAGACCGCGCTTTGGATAGGAGAAGAACTCGCTGTTGCGATCAGTGCCCAGAAAACGGTGATGGGCCAGGTGGTGATAGCGATAATGGGAGTAGGAACTCAACGTGAACAAGCCGGAGAAAAACCCCAGGGCGCGGTTGATGCGATTGGATCGGAAGCCGTGACCGTGCAGGAGTTCATGCTGCAGTTCGGTGAAGTGCGCATAGAGCAGACCCAGACCGGCCATCAGGATCGCCAAAGGCAGGAGAGAATTCATTCCGGTCCCGAAGAGGGCCTCGCGATGAAAGATCGCCGCGAGCCCGGCGGTGATCGCCGACATGGCAAAGCCGAATTTTGCGCCCGTGCGAAGCGGCGTGCGCTTGAGGAGGCGGCGTCGGTCATCGCGGGTCAGATCACGGATCCCCGCGATCAAGGGCGTAGAGAGAGCAGGGATCTCATCGAGCTTGACGGGAGTTTTTTCTTTCGTGTTCATCGAATTTACACCGAATGTTGATAACAATTTCGATGTTAAAGAAATTAATATTTATAGAAATGAATATATTCTGATGAGATTTTAGAATATCTAACAAAAAACTGTCATTTATATTTTGGATTTCCCATCCGGACTTGGGTGGCCGAGTGAGGGCGAGAGAAAAGCGATCGCCCCGCGAGAAGCGGGGAGCCACGAGGACGGCTTGCATTCGGTTTTGCCAGCTGTATGGCGGCGATCGGCCGGACGTACCGGCACCTCTGGCGAAAGGTGTCGCACAAGCCTGCGCGAGCCGCCCGGCAACGCATGACGAGCGACGACGACAGGGAGGATGTCGCCGTCGCTCTTGGGCCGGTGCGTTATGAGCAGCGCTCAGCGCGTCTCGGCTTTGAGAGATGCTTCCGACGCTCCGACCACGAGCCCGATCAGGATCGCCGCGCAGCCGAGAACCGTGGGAAGGGTCAGATACTCGGCAAACAGGACCATTGCCATGATCGGGCTGATGATGAGATCGGCGAGCAGCACTTGGCTGACGAAGCCGGGAGTGAGGGATTTAAGAGCCCAGCTTGGTCCACCATGGCCGATGAGCTGTGACACCAGGCCCAGCAGGCACAGAAGCAACACGGTCTGCGGATCGAAACCCGACAGCGGATCGCCATTGAGCAGAGCGATCGAGGCCAGGATGACGGCGGCGCTCGGATAGGTCAGGGTCATGTAGATGGGCGTCGACATCTCCGAGACGGCACGGGCGCCGAGAAGCAGATATCCCGCAAGCGCAATCCCCGCCAGAAGCGCCAGCCCGTCGCCCATCAGCGTTTCGCCGCCGAGCGCCAAGCCTTGCCAGGAGACGAGGACGGCACCGGTCATGCAGGCCAGAAGGCTGAACCCCGTCACGCGGGTCAGCCGCTGGCCGCCCGTGGCCATAGCGATGAGCATGATCCAGATCGGGCTCGTATTGGCGAGCATCACGCTGTTGGCCACCGTGGTCAGCTTGAGGCTCGCCGTCCACAGGAGGAAGTGCACCGCCAGAAAGACGCCGGCGACGACGCAGCGCAGGATCGCACGGCCGTGCAGGGAGGTCAGCTCGCGTTGCCGAGTCGTGAGAACCAAGGGGACGACCACGAGGGCCGCGACCGCCACACGCCACAGCGCGATCACGCTCGCCGGCGCGTCGGCCGCCTTGATCATGATCGAACCGCAGGACAGAGCCAGCACCGATAGGCCCAGGACCGCATAGGGAAGATGGCGAAGAGTCGGCTTTGGCGCCGGAGCCGTGTCTTGCAGAGCCATGGACCTCGTCCGATGTGATTGAAGAAAGGGAAACCGCGATAGGCTTACGCCCGCGCGACGATTGAGCGTTTCGAAGGACGGGATCGCGACATGATCGTCGGGACGTCGTCTCTGTCATCGCTGGCCCGCCGGTGCTGCGTGAGTGACGCAGACCCGCCCGGATCGAAACGTGGGATCTTGTCGCCCACCCGGGCGGCCCCCGTCAGGCCGTGGCGGTCAGTGCCTCGACATCGAAGAGGCGGCCGCCAGCGGCCACCAGCCCGCCGTCGATCAGAATGTCCGTGCCGGTCAGATAACTCAGTTCCGGGCTGGCGAGCGTCGCGACCGCGCCGCCGAACTCCCGGGCGTTGGCATAGCGGTGCGAGGGAATGCGAGCGAGTCGCCCGGCTTTCATCGGATAGCTGTCAACGAAACCGGGAAGGACGTTGAGCATACGAATGCCTTCGCCCGCATGCACCGTGGCGTAGGCCTTGGCGTAATTGGTCAGGGCGAGGCGCAGGACCGAGGAGACGGGAAAGTCGAGATCCGGCTGCAAGGCCGCAAAGGTCGAGACGTTGACGATCACCGCGCCTGAAGACGCCCGGCGAAGCAGGGGCAGGAAGCATTGCGTGGTCCGCACGACCGACAGGAAGAGCAGCTCGAAACCGGCCTGCCAGTCGGCGTCTTCCAGCTCGTCGAAGGCGCTGGCGGGGGCGTGTCCGCTGTTGTTGACGAGAATGTCGAGCTGCGGGGAAACCTCTTCGACTCTTTTCGCGAAGGCGCGAATGTCGTCCGCCGAGGAGAGGTCGCCGGCGAAATGAACGGCGCCGGGCTGGAGCACCGGAGCCGTGCCGGACCGCGAGAAGGTGTGAACCAACGTTCCGTTCGCGGCCAGCGCTTCGGTGATGGCGCCGCCGATTCCTCGACTGCCTGCCATGATCGCCGCTGTTCGCGGCGCCGGCGGTGAGGGATGGTCGAGCATGGCCGTTCCAATCGGTTGGGAAAGTCCCGCAAATCTACGGGCAACCGTCCGCCGAGCCCATGTCGAATTCCTGAAACGTCGTAGAGCTTTTCTAAGCCGAGGGACGCCGGATGTTCCCTTCGATCCGTGCCGTCGGGGTCGGATCAGGGGAAGGCGGTGCCACGGCCGCCTGACCGCGAGCGCGCGAAGGCTGCGTCAGGGTGACGTTCGGTGGGAGGGCGATCCCGGTCGGCGGAGCGGTCGCTGGCCCGCTTCCGGCCTCTCGGCAACCCGTGCGGATCGGGGCTTGCCGGTTAGTGGCTGGCCTGCTGCGCGAGGGGGGCCTGCGGCGCGATCGTGACGGCCGCAACGTCGGGCGTCATGGTCTCCCGCAGCCATCGCTCGAAGATCGACAACTCTCGCTCCTTGTAGGCGCGTCGCGGCGTCACGAAGTAGTAATTGCCCCGGCTTTCGAAACGCAGATTGCTGGCCAGGGCGAGCGCGCCTGTCCGCAGATCATGCTCTACCAGAATCCGCTCCATCAGGGCGAGCCCCTGACCATAAATGGCGGCCGCGGCGACCATGTGCATTTCCGGATAGAAAACGCTGCGCCCCTCCAGCGTGCTCGGCTCCAGGCCGAGACTTTCAGGCCATCCCGGATGCAACTGGCTCAGATGCTCATTGGCGGGGGCATAGTGGATCAGTCGGTGACCGTCGATGCTGTCGAGCCCTTCGAAGTGGCCGCAGCGAAGGATGTAGTCGGGACTGGCGACGACGACGAGTTCGGCCTGATGCAATTCGCTGACCTGGAGACCGTCATACTGGCCGCTGCCATAGCGGATCGCGGCGTCGACCTTGTCCGCCGCGAAGTCGACCAGCCTCGACTGGGCGTCGACGGCGACGGATATCTTGGGATGCCGGGCATGGAAGTTGCCCAGCTTGGGGATGAGCCAGCGGACGCCGAAGGACGGGGTCACCGAGATCGTCAGATAGCGCGAGGCCTTCGTCGACTGCAAGCTTTCGCTCGCCTGGGCGATCCGCGTCAGAGCGCTTTGAACCACGGAGGCGAATTCGGCGCCGTCGGTGGTGAGCGACAAGGCGCGGGGTCCGCGGATGAAGAGCGGCTTCTGGAAATGATCTTCCAGAAGCTTGATCTGCTGGCTGATCGCGCCGGGACTGACATTCAGCTCCTGCGAGGCCTTGGTGATACTCAAATGGCGCGAGACCGCTTCGAATGCCTTCAGCGCGTTCATCGGGGGCAGTCGCATCGCCAAAGCTCGCCAATCGTGATGCTTAGAGTCTTCGGTTCTGTAACTCCAGGTTTCAACGATTATGGCATCATCCCCATCGAATGGGAACCATACGGATGTTCTCAAATTCCGCTCTCCGCTCGTCCCGGGCGAAGCCCGATGCTCCGCGCCGCCGGTCGCGGCGCATGCAAGACTGCATGCCGCGGCGGCTCCACACTTGCCATGGCAAGGCGGCCTCGCAGGTGGCGCGGCCGCCTCTCCGGTTCAGCTTGCCGAGATCTCCTCGCGTTCCTTGGGGAGGCTGATCGCCAGGAGGACCGAGAGGACCGACATGGCGGCAATCACGACATAGACCGGCACGAAGGTCTGCGTGATCGTCTGGCTCGTGCCGCCGGCCAGATTGCCGATTATCCCACCGACCCCTAGCGTGACGTTGGCGACGGAAAAGATCTGGGTGCCGGAAAGTCGGCTCGGCATCTTGGCGATATAGCCCGGCACGAGGCCGAAGATGGGATAGAAAGCCAGGGCGAAGGCGACGCCCGAGAACAAAATCGTCCACTGGCGGGGAACCAGGATCAGCAGACCGCATGCCACGATCACCAGGGCATAGGTCAGGGCCAGCGTCCAGCGGATCCCGATCTTGTCGGCCAGCGATCCGATGAGAAAGCCCGAGAACATTCCGATGAAGCCGATCAGGGTCCAGACCTGGCCGGTGAGTTCCACGCCAATCCCCAGCTCGTCGCGCAGATAGGGGCTGAGGAAGCTTTGGAAGGGCAGGGTGGTGAAGCCATTAAGGAAGGTGATCGCCCAGATCATCAGCACCCAGGGTTCGGCCGAGGCAAAGCTCCTGATGAAGCCCCCGCCCGCCGCCGCCTCGCCCGGCTGGGACGGGGACTCAGAACTCTTTGTGGTAAACAGCCCGGCGCGCTGGAAGGCCAGGAGCGCGATCGCGACGAAGCCGCAGGTGATCAGGCCGACGGTGATGTAGACCCCCTGCCAGTTGCCGTTCGCCAGGAAGACGGGCACCAGAAGGCCGTTGATGAAGACGCCGTAGCTGGTACCGCTGGAAATCAGCCCGAGGGCCTTGCCGCGATGGCTGTAGGGCACGCTGCGTGCCACCAGTTCGACGATCGGCACATAGGCCGAAGCCGCGGTTCCTCCCAGAACCGTCAGAAGCGCGCCGACGACGACGATGTTGGCGATGGCGGGGACGGCCAGAAGACAGGCGGCGCACAGGGCGGCCGACAGCAGCGCCACGGCGGCGCCGCCGATGCGATGGGCGAGGAACGCGCCGAGAAGCGCAAACACCATGAAGCCCGCCTGTGCGCTGCCGGTGATGACACCGGCAACGCCATAGTCGAAGCTGAGCGTCTGGCGGATGTCCGGCAGGAGCGCGGCGAACAGATACATGCCGAAACCATAGGTGGCGGCCACGAAGGACGTCAGGCACAAGGTCACGACGAACGGGATCAGACGGGCCGAAGGCGGCGGCGCCGGTAAAGTCAGATCGGTCATGATGCTGTCCTACTCAGCTTGAGCGATGTGGATGAGAAACCCGACATCCATCGGGTCGAAGACGGGCCTAAAATCGCCGTAGGTCTCGACCGGACCAAAGCCGGCGACGGCGATTTCCCGGCGCATCGTTTCGGTTGGAATGTCGGCGACGCGGAGCTGGAAGCGTGCCCCGTCGCGAAAGTCGTAGGTGAATGTGCATAGCCCCGCCGCGCTGGCGGCGGAAACCGCGACGTTGCCGCCGCCATAGTAGAGACGTGCCGTGTTGGCGTAGTGCCCTGCCCGGATCGCATCGAAGTTGCGATGGTCGAGCATCAGCAGGCCGCCGGGGCGCAGAATCGAGCGGAACGTCCGCAGCACCACGGCGCGCTCGCTTGCATCGACAAGATGAGGGAAGGACGATCCGAGGCAGACGAGCGCGTCGAACGGTCCGCTCACGCAATCGGCAAGGTTTCGCCAGTCGCAGGCGAAAGCCGCTATGACGGCGCCATGCTGAGCCGCATTCGAGCGCGCCCTCGCCACCATGGAAGGAACGAGGTCGATGGCGGTGACGTCATAGCCGGCCTTGGCGAAGTCGATGGCGTGAAAGCCGGTGCCGGTCGCCGTATCAAGCACGCGCCTAGCCCCGATACCGGCGAGGCGGTCGCGAAAGAACGCTCCCTCGCCGGCGCTTCGCACGCGCCAGTCGATCAGATCGTCCCAGCGTTCGACGAAGCTCTTGCCATACTGTCGTTCGACCCTTGGAACCGCGGCATCGACGGGCGGATGGATGGATTCAGCTAGGCTCATGCCGCTTCCTCCAGGTTCGGGTGAAACGGGCCGGCCTTGAAGGCCGCGTATGCGGCGGCGAGTTCGCGGGCCTGTCCGGCGCATTCCGACAGGGCCATCGAGCGCACGTCGTAGCCCAGCATCTGGCGCATCACGGCCATTTCCCGCTCGGCGAACCAGGCGGTGCCATCCGCATCGATGCGCTCGATGCCGTCGGCAGCCTGACAGGTCTCGTTGATGGCAATGGCCTCCTGCCGGGAGAGCCCCGGCGGCAGGTCGAGCTCGATCCCGTTCCGGCTCACCAGCGCGGGATAGCCGCCCGGCAGGCCGTTAGGCCCGGGAACATGGGCGGCCACGGGCTCGGCCTCGCAGAGTCCGGCCATGACCCGGCTGGCCGAGGCGGCCGTCAGCAACTGTCCGGCGACGCCGCCGAGGCGTTTCAACGGGCCGCCGAGAAGCTTGAAGAGGGCGGCATGATCGACCAGGATCGTCGCGCCGTCGCGCGGGTCACTGGCATGAAGATGATAGGCGCCGTGACCGGCATGGCCGGTGCGCGGGACGAGATGGCTGAAATAATGCTGCGCGACGAGCCGCACCCGCACCGTCTCCGGTGGGAGGCCGGTCAGTTGCGCCACCCCGAAGGTCAAAGCGGGTACGATATTGGCGACGTTGCCGATGCCCGCCAGAGGCGCGAGCCCCGCTGTGGCGAGAATCGGGTTTACCGCGTCCGGAAACGCCGCGTTGACGACCCGCGCCGGCCGCCAGGGCCGCATCGCCGATCATATGACCCGGCTCGACTTCGTCGTGCTCGACGAACTTGGCTATCTCCCTTTCGCCCAGTCCGGCGGCCAACTGCTCTTCCATCTCATCAGC
>NZ_JAFMPP010000028.1 GCF_017349315.1 Jiella flava
GCCCCGATCCTTCACCAGCCTCACTGTCTCAAGCTTGAACTCGCGGCTGAACTTCCTTCTCTGCATTCCAACTCTCCAGTTCCGTTAAACACCTTATCTCGGTGTCCACGAAACCGGCAGCAGGCCACATAGATTCACGGTAGGGCTGAGCGGCGCAGATGCTTCCATGTGCCCGGCATAGCCCCATCGGCAGCGGCGATTGCTCCCTTCGGAAATGACGATTGGACCATGCAATCGAACATTCATCATAACCCCATCCAGAGAATTCGCTGAGCGACTTTGGGGGGCTCAAATGTTCGAACTCATTGCATCCAATATCGACAACATCGATCTTCTTGTAAGAACACCGATCGCAGACGCCCTGTCACTCATCGCCGAGCGTCCGATACTATCCTTTCATGCTCTCCCGATTTTTCAGGGCGCGAGCCTGAAGAAGTCCGTCTTTGCACCAAAGTTCGACCGTCTGTTCGGTCGCAGGTTTTACAATTGCGACGCCACGATCACGGGTCCTGCGTTCGACTCGTTGTTTTTTGCGGATGGAGCCATTCTCGAAGGCGAGAAGCTGGCTGCCCGCGCCTTCAGCGCCGATGGCGCGCTGTTCGTGACGGTCGGGACCACGGCATCCAACCAGATCGCCGTTACCGCGCTGACGCGGCGCGGCGACAAGGTCCTCATGGACAAGACCGCGCATCAGTCGATGCATTTCGCGCTCGACGCCATCGGGGCATCGGTCACGCATCTCACGCCCGCCTGGAAGTGCCCCAGCTCGCACCGTTCGATCTGGTCGCTGGACGATCTGATCGGGAAGGTACTGCGGGCCGAGGCCGAGGGTGCCCCCTTCGATCTGGTGATCCTGAATAGGTCAAGCTACGACGGCATCGCTCTCGACATCCCCGCGGTCATCGAAGAAATCCTCGTCGCGGGAACGAAGACACGAAACTTCATCATCGACGAGGCGTGGGGATCGGCGGACTATTTCGATCCCGCCACGCAGCACCGCTGCGCAATGTCGCTGGGGGACTTGCCGGAGCGCTATCCAGACCTGAACGTCGTCTCCACGCAGTCGCTTCACAAGTCGATGTCCTGCATCCGTCAGGCTTCGATGATCCTCTACCGGGGAAGCACGCACCTCGCGGAGCGCCTGCGTGTCGCTCGCTTTCGTGTCCACTCGACGTCTCCCAGCTATCCGATCCTCGCATCGATCGATCTCGCGCGGGCTCAGATGACCATCGAGGGTAGGGAGCTGGTCGCTGCCGCTAGGGCGAGGGCTGCGGACTTTCGAGCCACGATCGCCACCGATCCGTCCCTTTCGGCCTACCGGACGAATGACGGCGAGACGTTCCGGTCGTTCAACTCGCTCGCCAGCCTGGATACGACGAAGGTATCCCTCGATGTGTCGCGCCTGAAGATCAGCCCGGAACGGCTCCAGTCACGCCTTTTCCGACAATCGTCCATTTACGTGAACCGCTTCACCGAAAAGGCGCTTCTGCTAAACTTTCATATCGGTGTCGGCGACGATCATACGCATAGTCTGCTGGAAGCCCTTCGTTCGCTTCAGGAGACGAGCGAACGAGGCTGCAAACTGGTGGAGGATGCACGCTTTATCGTGCCCTATCCGCCGGGCATCCCGATCCATCATCCCGGCGAGGCCATCACGCCGGCAGTGATCGACGCGATCGAGCAGTACGAGCGCAGTGGGATACGCGTCTTCGCGGCCTGAAGAACCCTCATACACCCAAAAATCTAGTGAAGGAGCAAGGCTATGATTGCCTTGGAGCATCTGCGCGCGCTTGCCGTCCGTCATCCTTGTAAGCCTGCCGTTCGCAGCATGGACGAGACCGTCAGTTTCGCCGACTTGGTATCCCGCGTCGAGGGCGCGATACGCTACCTCGTACAGTGGAGTTCCGCGAACAGGCCGCGCCGCGCGGTCTTCGTTGCCCCGAACTGCAACGAGCTCGTCTACTGGCTTGCTGCCTTCGCGACGCTGAAGATCCCCGTGACCGGCCTCGATTACTCGCTGCCGGAATCGGTGCTGGTCGATCTGATCGAGCGCATGGATGCGGACCTGGTGCTGGTCGCGTCGCGCAGCGTGGCTATTCCGCACGCCCTGACCGGCTCGCATCGGCGGCACGTCATCGATCTGCACAGCCCGACGACAACCATTCCCCCGGAAGGAGCGGGCATCGCTGGGTGCGACATCGACGCAGCCATTGCCGAGGCGAACGGGCGGCCGCATCCCTTCCTTGCCATGGGCGTGACCTCGGGCACGAGCGGGGCGCCGAAGATCACTTTGCGATCGAAGTCGTTCGACGCTCGCCGGTTCGCCTACTTCACGTCGACCTATGGGTTCTCGGCAGCAGATCAGTTTCTTGTCGCGATGCCGCTCTATCACGCGGCCGGCAACGGTTGGGCGCGCCTTTTCCTCGGGCTCGGCGCAACCATCGATCTGATTGACGGGCCAGCGTGCCAGGACCTGGCCGTAGCGATGCGGGAGTTCGGCACGACCGCAAGCGTGATGACGCCACCGCTCGTCGCCAGCGTGGTAGCGACGGCCGATCCCTACGGCGACGCGCTCCGAGCTTCGCTCCGGTGGCTTCTGGTCGGAGGCAAGAACTTCCCGCCCTCCCTCAAACAGGCGGCAACGGACCTACTCGGCCCCGTGGTCCATGAATACTACGGCACCACGGAGACTGGCGTTAACATCATCGCCAGTCCGGACGATCTCGCATCGTACCCGGACAGCGTCGGCCGCCCATTCGACGGCAACCACATCATGGTGCTTAATGACGACAATTGCCCGGTGCCGGCCGGAACGGTCGGTCGCGTCGCGATCTCAAGCTACATGAACATGGACTCCTACCTCGGTCTGCCGGCCGATGCCGTCCTGGTGCATAACGACCGCTATCTGCTCACGCCCGACCTTGGCAGGCTCGACGTCGAGGGGCGGCTGTTCCTTGAGAGCCGGGCTGCTGCCAGCGGGGAACGGGAGATTCCGTTTTATCGCTTGGAGAACGCCATCCGGCGTCTGCCGGACGTCACCGATGTCGCGATCAAGTCCCAGAACGGCACCATCGGCGTGATTGATGTCGCGATCACGGTGCGCTGCCGGGACGGCACGCAGGGTCTCATCCTGCGAGAGGGCATCGAGTCCTGTGTTCGCACCCAGCACCTGCGGCTGGGCGCCATCAACATCCTCGACCGCATCCCCTACAGCCCCAGCGGCAAGGTGCGCGTCGCTGATCTTCCAACCGCCTGACCCCGACGATCGGGCCAAATCCTGGAGATAACCGATGTCTACCTCAACGACCCCCGCCGGCAAGGGTTACGGCGCCGGCGTCCTGTTCTGCCTCATTGCCACCGTGGCCTGGGGAGCGATGTTTCCCGTCATGACGCACGCCCTGAAGGTCATCGATCCCTTCACTTTCACTGCCATGCGCTACGGGTTGGCCGGCATCGTCTTCGTGCTGTTCCTGCTGTTCCGCGAAGGGCCGAAGGCTCTCAGCCTGAAGGGGGAGCGGTGGGGCCTTGCATGGCTCTGCGGCACCGCAGGCTTTGCAGGCTTCGGGTTCCTCGTCTTCCTCGGGCAGCAGATGGCCGGACCCGAAGGCGCGCTCAGCGCATCGATCATGATGGCGACAATGCCTCTGCTCGGACTCCTCGTCGGCTGGGGCCTGACCGGCAAGCGTCCGCCCGCAGTGAGCTTCGCCTTCATCCTGATGTCGTTCCTCGGGGCCGCGGTGGTTCTCACCAACGGCAACCTCATGTCCGTGATCAATGCGCCGCAGAACTACTCCGCCGACCTCATCATCATTTTCGGTGCATTCTGCTGGGTCTTCTACACGATCGGCGCGACATTCTTCCCGCACTGGAGCCCCTATCGCTACACCGCCATCACCACGGTCCTCGGGATGACGAGCGTGCTGGCTGTCAACTTCGTGCTCATCGCGGCCGGCATCATCAGCATCCCGTCCGCCGCGACCGTCACGACGATCGCTCCGCATCTTGCCTACATGGCTCTGGTGGCCGGCTTCGTCGCCGTGCTGTGCTGGAACATCGGCAACAAGCGCATCACTCCGATGAATGGCGTGCTGTTCATGGATGTCGTCCCGCTGACCGCCTTCATCCTGTCCTCCCTCACCGGCGTGCTTCCTTCGAGCATGCAGATCTTGGGAGCGGCGATCACGGCCAGCGCGCTGATCCTGAACAACCTGACGCAGCGGGCGCGTCTTGCTCGTCAGGCATCGTCCGCGGCGGCTGTGAAGGCCGGCGCAGGGGTCGGCAAGGTGTTGCCGAAGGCAGCCTAACACTGCGGAGCGATCGTGATGGAAGGCGGTGGAGGTTCACTCCGCCGCCTTTCGCTTTACCAATCTCCAGTTGCAGATAAGGCTTTCGGCGATTCCGAGCCGCCGAGACAACTCGCGCACCGTTGCACCCGGCGCCAAAGCCTCGGCGACCACCGCCGCCTTTTCGGCTTGGCTATAAGTCCGCCGACGGTCCTTGTAGGAGATGGCCGCCGGCCTATTCATCTCCCCTGCTTCTGCGATGTCCCAGAAGGGGACCACAACGGGTTTCGTCATCAAAAGCTACGATGGATCAGACGACAAGCGGGTCACCGAACGGCTGCGCATTGAGGCCCCATATCTGACGAACGACGTCGATCAGAGCGCGCACCGAAACGACCTCTGCATTCTCCTTCAAATAAACGAAGTTGAGCACGCTGCGCTCCGCCATATGCCGCCATACAATAAGATCACCGCGCGCTTCCGCCTTCAGGGCAACGTCCTCTCTCAACAGAGTGAGGCCCATGCCGGAGGCAACGAGTTCACTCAACGTCGACTCATAGTCCGCCTCGATCACGATGTGGGGATGGACTTCTTCACGCGAAAACATTGCCTTCATGATATGGTGGAAGGAGCAGTTTACGGGCGTGGAAATCCATGGAAGTCTGGATAGACTTGCGAGGGACGTTCCCTCAAGGTTCTCACGGAGCGTCACCGGGGCAACGATACGCAGCATGATCGGCGATACCGGCACGGCCGCGACACGATTGTCCGTGACGGGTCCGATGACATAACCACCATCGAGATCACCGTCTTTGACGCCAGCCAGTACCTCGCCAGATATGCCCTGCGTGATGTTCAGCTTAAGATTTGGATAGTTCTCGCTGAGCCGCATGAGCAGTTGGCTAAGGCGCAGTATAGTGGGTTCGGAAATGGTGCCGAGCCGGAAAACCTCGATCGGATTTCCCTTCAACACCTTCGCTCGCAAGGTGATACCGCCTGCGGCGCTGAGCGCCCGCTCCGCCTCAATCAAGATGCTCTGACCAGCGCTTGTCAGCTCCATGCCGCGTGCAGTGCGACGAAAAAGGACGAGTGAAAGCTCCTCCTCAAGCATCTTCAACTGCCCACTGACGGCAGGTTGGCTTAGATTAATCAATTTCGCAGCGCGCGTGAGGTTTCCTTCCTTTGCTATAGCGACGAATGTTCGCAACTGATCCAGGTCCATACGGCGGTCGTGTCCGTCAACGTGGTGGAAATTTGGGTGTGACTGAAGCGGCTCCGTTTCAGGCGGCTGCGGTGGAAATCCTTGCGGTTTCTGGCTTGGTGCTGTTGGCCATGAGGTCGGCCATGGGTTCGGTCTGCATGTAGCGGTTCTGCGTCTGCCATTCGTCGTTGGCCTCGAGGAGGACGGCGCCGATGAGGCGGATGATGGAGCCCTCGTTCGGGAATATGCCAGAGCCTGTCCTCGGGTGGGCGAAGCCCGGCCCGGGGGACATCGGCGCGCCGCTTCACCTCCTTGTTCAGGCGCTCCAGGGAATTGGTCGAATGGATCCGCGTCCGGTGCTGGCTGGGGAAGTCCAGATGCGCCAGCACGTCGGTCTCGCTGTCGTCGATGAAGCCGCCGAGCTTGGGGCATTTTCCCCGGAGCTGGTCGGCGACTTGGCGTAACGTTTGGGCCGCGCCGGCGCGATCGGGCTGGATGAAGGCCTGGCGCAGGGCCGCCGCCGCCATGCTCTGCTGCGCCTTCGGGACATAGGACAAGGCGTTGCGCATCCAATGCACGCGACAGCGCTGCCAGGAGGCGCTGAACACCCGACGGATGGCCGCCTTCAGCCCTTCGTGGGCATCCGAGATCACCAGTTTCACGCCGGACAGGCCGCGGCGCATGAGGCTCTTGAGGAAGGTAGACCAGAAGGTCTCCGCCTCCGAGGGCCCGATATGGAGGCCAACGATCTCGCGCTTGCCATCCGTGTTGACCGCCACGGCGATTATCGCCGCGACTGAGACAATACGGCCGCCTTCGCGCTGCTTCAGGTAGGTCGCGTCCAGCCAGAGATAGGGCCAGTCGCCGGTAAGAGGGCGATCGAGAAAGCCGCCGACGCGCTCGTCGATGTCCTTGCAGAGCTTCGATACCGTGCTCTTGCCGATCCCCGACAGCCCCATGGCCTGCACCAGATCGTCGACCCTGCGAGTTGAGACGCCGCTGATCCAGGCCTCCTGGATGACTGCGACCAAGGCCTTCTCCGAGAGCTTCCTCGGTTCCAGAAATGGCGGGAAGTAGCTGCCCTGCCGAAGCTTGGGGATACGAAGCTGCAAGGAGCCGAGCCGCGTATCGAGCGAGCGGTCCCGGTAGCCGTTGCGATAGGTTGCCCGCTCCAGGGTGCGTTCATGACGCCCGGCGCCGATCATGCCCTCCACGTCGGCCTCCATCAGAAGCTGCATCACACTCTCGGCAATCGTCCGCAGGAAATCGCCGTCACCCGCTTTCGCCAAAAGCTCGGCAAGCGGTAGTCTGTCCTCGGTCATCGGGTGCTCCGGTCAGGTTGAAGTCTCGCAACTCCACCTTAGCCGGCCAATCCGGTGGCCACCTCCGTCACACCTTCTGACGTCCGCTTTTCCACCACCACCGCGGACACTACCCATACGGCCCGCTCCTACAACCCTACACCGTATACATGGATAATACCACCGGGCATTGATCAAAACCCGTGAGCCCAATCACGCATGCCGATTGAGATGATTTTCCACGGCTGGTCGACGAGTTTGTTCCAAGCGTCACAGCAGTGGGCGAGGATGTCGTCGTAGTCGAGGAAGATGCGGTTCGACAGCCAGTTCTCGCGCATGAACTGCCAGACGTTTTCCTGCGGGTTCAATTCGGGCGCCTTCGATGGCAGGAACATCAGGGTGATGTTGGACGGCACTTCCAGCTTTGGCGTCGTGTGCCAGCCTGTCAATGACCGCTGAATCGGGACCCTCTATTTTCATCTAAAAAGGACCCCGGTTTTGGGGATGATGAAGGGCACGGCGGATAGCGCCCGATCAGGCGGAGCTGGTCAGGGTTGCACAGCCTGATCGGGCGCGACTGGT
>NZ_JAFMPP010000029.1 GCF_017349315.1 Jiella flava
CCCCGATCCTTCACCAGCCTCACTGTCTCAAGCTTGAACTCGCGGCTGAACTTCCTTCTCTGCATTCCAACTCTCCAGTTCCGTTAAACACCTTATCTCGGTGTCCACGAAACCGGCAGCAGGCCAGTCCGACATAGCTCTCCGCGCATCTGTCCCTCACTCTTGGGGACGGATTGAATCACGCCAGCACCGCCAATACGAGCGACTTCTTCAACACCCTACTAGGCGGACTCCTCTTCGCTCCCCTTGTACACAGAAATTGTTATCGACAGCCCAAATTGGCTAAGTAAAGCCAGCAATTCAGCATCCAAACTGAGGCTCTTTGCAACAATATCGCTCGGCATAATGATCCCAACATCGATGTCTCTGGTGATCAAATCTGCAAACTTCTGAACACCACTCAAGAAGGCTTCATTTTCTTGGACAAATCTCTTTAGAGCGGCAATTGACTCAGAATCACTCAGCGGTTTAGTACCGCCGATATCGAAGTGAAGGCAGCCCATTCTCAATTGATTCGGCTTCTCATCGTCTACTCGATACGGCCTCAACTGTGTCAGCTTCACGACCTGTTGGATGTCGTTCTGACGTCCACCAAGCCTGAGGATGAGATCCATTCTTTTCCTTCCAACCTCTCTCTCGGCTAATTAGATTACACACTGATGCTGCCCTCCATCAAGCCAGCTTAGGGCACCAAGAGCGGCTCCATGGGGCCCACCGGGACGACAGGTTGAATCGGAATCGGCACAGGGTCCACTGGTGGAGAGAAGAGCGGAAACCATGGATCGCCGTCGGTAATTCCCCGTTGGTGTCCTGGCTCCGGCTCCGGCTCGGTTCTATGACCCTCCGGATCAGGTTTACCGGAATCACACCACTCTCCGTACAGTTCCACCGCCTCTTCCCGCGATAGATCGGGGTCGCCAGGTTGCTTGACTTGGCGATGGTACCAATTCCAAAAACCGCGCGGTAAACCATACGTCTTGTCTTTCGGAGCCAGACCCGCAGGATCAGCCCCGCTGACCGGATTGCCGTCCGCATAGGCATAGAGGCTTGGTCCGGCGATCCATCCGAGGGGGTCGGGCTGGGTGTAGCGACCGAGGGTGGCGTCGTAATAGCGATGCCAATTGTAAGACAGGCCGCTTTCGAGCTGGAACCACTGGCCGGGAAAGCGGGCATCGAGAGAGGCAGGCCCCGTGACGGAGACGAGGCCGCCAAAGGGGCGGTACTTCGCCCGCCAGACGACGGCTCGGTCGGCATCGGTCATCTGGACCGGGCGCCCGAGATTGTCGTTGGTCACCCAATAGGGCGTGGGATTGGTCGTATTGGCATCGTCGATGACCGCAACGACCTGATTATCGAGCCAGATATACTCGCGCCGCGAGACGCCGGCGCCGTCGGTCTCGGCAATCACGCGATTGGCAAGACCGCCGGTCATCGCTGCCGGCACGCCTCGGCAACGTTGCCCAGCTCCTTGGCCAGATCCAAGACACTCAGCCGATGATACGCGACCTTCGTCGCCGCATCACGCGGCCCCGCAGACTTGCGTGATTATGACTGTTCCATGGGGCGATCCTCCTTCCCAAGAATAGCATGGAAAGAAGCTTAAGAGGACAGCTGGTGCAAACGCTGGCTCTAATCTCGCAGGCCCTGTGTGGTAATATTTTGCGCAGCTACTACAGACCAAGGAATTCTGGCGCAGAGCTACGGGCGCTTTATGTTCAAAACCACATCAACTCGATCCGTTTCCGCGCTCAAGATAGCGATCAACTGTTTTGCCAGTGCTCGTATCGGAATCCAGCATGGATCGCTCATCGTTCGCAGATGAGCCTCCCTAGAATTTAACACGTTCACAACAGAATCCGGTATGTCGGCCACATTTTCGAGAAGCTTATTGATTCGATCCTTTTGCTGCTCCGATAGCTGTGTATCTACCGTACTTAAAACCGCATAGCCATTGCTGATCGCCTCGTCCTTGATTTCCCAGGCTACATTGAAATAGTCCATCGCCTGACACTGCGCTTCAGCATCATGGCTAAGAATCTTCAGAGAATTTTGGAAGTGGCAGTAGTTATTCGCATATTCATCTTCATCAGTGGGTTCACTCATGCCCTCTCCTTCCATAAATCGCTGACATATTAGAAAATATCAATGAAAGGATCAATGTCGTCTGGCGTAATAGGAGGCTCTTCCTCACCAGGGGCAGACGACGGTGGCCGTCCTCCCTTCCAGTCATCTTGTGCATGACCTTGATCACCAGGAAGGAGAGGGTTGCCATTTATGTCAAACTTTTGCACCGGCCCTCCCCCCGGAGGAGTGTATTTCCAATAGGGAGCCGGCGTTCCAGGAGGACCTCCCTCATCCGTAGGTGGAACACCACGGCACATTGACCTTGTGCCACCCTGAGGTTGTTTCGGCCCCATATAAGTTCCGGGCCTTTGGCCTCGCTGAAGTGTGTAGGGACCTCCAGGCATACCAGGAGGGGGAGGTCCGTAGTTCCAACCGGCCAAACCAAGTGGATCGATCAGGTTAACCGGGTCTCCATTGACATATGCATAGAGGCTTGGTCCGGCGATCCATCCGAGGGGGTCGGGCTGGGTGTAGCGACCGAGGGTGGCGTCGTAATAACGATGCCAATTGTAAGACAGGCCGCTTTCGAGCTGGAACCACTGGCCGGGAAAGCGGGCATCGAGAGAGGCAGGCCCCGCGACGGAGATGAGGCCGCCAAAGGGGCGGTACTTCGCCCGCCAGACGACGGCCCGGTCGGCATCGGTCATCTGGACCGGGCGCCCGAGATTGTCGTTGGTCACCCAATAGGGCGTGGGATTGGTCGTATTGGCATCGTCGATGACCGCAACGACCTGATTATCGAGCCAGATATACTCGCGCCGCGAGACGCCGGCGCCGTCGGTCTCGGCAATCACGCGATTGGCAAGACCGCCGGTCATCGCTCCAAGGCCTGGCATGATGGTGTCGAAGTCCCCGCCCCCGCCGAGCATGTCGATGAAGTGGGTCGTGCCCGACGGGGTCGCGTTGGTCACCGTCCGAACTGCCAGGCGGTCCATCGCGTCTGGAGTTCCCCCGGTTCTGTGGACAGTTAGGGGCTTGGACTCTGCGACGCGGCTTTGACGCTCCTTTCGTATTCGATCGGTGATTTGTAGCCGAGGGCTGAATGGCGGCGACCGGGATTGTAGCAGCCCTCGATGAAGCTGAAGACGGCCATGCGCGCCTCGGCCTTGGTCGGGAACTTTCGGCGATCAAGGAGTTCGCATTCGAGCGTGGCGAAGAAGCTCTCGCACATTGCATTGTCGTAGGCATCTCCGACCGATCCCATCGACGGACGGACATTGGCCTCCTTGCATCTCAGCCCGAAGGCCACGGACGTGTATTGCGAGCCCTGATCCGAATGATGAATGACATTCGTGGGACGTCTTTGGGCGAGTGCCATGTTCATCGCGTCGACAACCACCTGGGTCTTCAGGTTGTTTGCCATCGACCAGCCGACGATGCGCCTCGAGAAGGCGTCGAGCACGACCGCGAGATAGAGGAAGCCGGCCCAGGTCGGAATATAGGTGATGTCGGCGACCCAGAGCCGGTTCGGCGCGTCAGCATAGAAATTGCGATCGACAAGATCGGATGCCGGACGGACGCGATCATCGCGGATCGTCGTCCGCGCCGAGCGGCGGCGGCTGACACCAGCGAGGCCACTGGCCTTCATCAGCCGCGCGACCCGCTTACGACCGACCGCAGTTCCATTCTCGCGCAGCTCCGCGTGGATCCGTGGCGCGCCATAGGTCTGGTGAGATGCGGTGTGGATCGCCGTGATCCTTTGCGAGAGCGCCGCGTCTTCAACAGCGCGATTACAGGGAGAACGGTCGCCCCAAGCGTAGAAGCCCGAACGCGAGACACCGAACACCTCGCACATCGATCGGATCAGAAACTGGGCCTGGTTCGCGGTCATGAATTTGAAGACCTGAACGACGTCCCGTCGTTCTGAGCGAACCAGGCTGCGGCCTTTGACAGTATGTCGCGCTCCAGTCGCAACTGCTTGTTCTCCTTGCGAAGACGTTGCAGTTCGGCGCGCTCCTCCTCTTCCAGGCCAGCAGCGTTTCCACCGCCGCTACGCTCGGCCTTGCGGACCCAGCCATAAATCGTGTGGGCGCAGGGCTCGAATTCCTTCGCCAGATCTTCCGGGCGACGGCCAGCGCGAACCATCGCAATCATCTGCTCCCGAAACTCCGCCGAATAAGGGGCTCTCGTTCTCGGCATTCGGACACTCTCCTTTGAAAGTCAGATTGTGTCCACGGAACCGGGGAACTCCAGTTCGAGGAGAAATACAGCGCCAAATATCCGAAGGTCGTCCATTGCCTCGTCAAGGATTGCGAGGCGCTGCTCGCCTTCTTTGATTACAAGGCGGAGCATTGGGACCATCTGCGAACGGCAAACCCGATCGAGAGCGTCTTCGCCACCGTCCGGCACCGAACCGTGCGAACGAAAGGCGCCCCGTCGCACAAGACCGCCCGGCTCATGGTTTTCAAGCTCGTCATGGGGGCTTCGAAGACCTGGCGAAGGCTGAAGGGCGAAAATCGCTTGCCGTTGGTCATCGCAGGCGTCACATTCACCGACGGCGTCGCGGTCATCCGCGACGCCAATCAACGCGCTGCCTGATCGGCCCTGTCACCCAAATTCGACCATAGCTCCATCCCGCATTCCCACAAGCGGTTGACAGTGCAGGCGCCAACTCGCATTCTTGCGTCCTCACCTGGGGTGTCCCGACAAGGGGCTGAGATACTGCTGAGCCATAAAGGCGGCGCAGGGACCCGATGAACCTGATCCAGTTCATACTGGCGTAGGGACGGTGCGGATGCCTTCCGGTCGCGCGTGGCCATTTTATCGTCGGCGTCCTTTCTCCTTCCCGTCAGAGCTGGGTCTCCAATGCTTTAGAGAGCGAGGAGCCTCGACATGACGTCAAATCCCAACCCACCGATCAACGAACAGACGGTCTTGATTACAGGCGCAGGACGCGGGCTTGGTGCAGCGATCGCAGAAGCCTTCGCCCGGGAAGGTGCAACGGTCGCCATAAACTATCGTGCAAGCCGCAAAGGCGCAGACAATCTAGCCACCCGTCTCGGTGCACTAACGCAAGCGTTTCAGGCGGATGTACGCAAGGCAGAGGAAGTGGATCGGCTGGTCGCCGAGGTTACGAAGTCCATCGGTAGGCCGACCACCATCGTCCACAACGCGCTCGCGGATTTCACGTTCAATGGCGATGCGCGGGCCAAGCTCGATACGCTGTCATGGGACGAAGTGGCCGCCCATCTCGACACGGCGGTCAAGGGGGCGCTGAATCTTATTCGCGCCGCACGCCCGGCGATGGCCGCGGCCGGCTTCGGCCGCATCATCACCATCGGCACCAACCTTTTTCAGAATCCCGTCGTGCCCTATCATGACTACACCGCCGCCAAGGCGGCCTTGCTCTCGCTGACCCGCACGGCGGCCGCCGAACTCGGCCCGGCGGGCATCACGGTTAACATGGTCTCGGGCGGTCTTCTCCGCACCACGGATGCGAGCGCGGCAACGCCGGAAGCGGTATTCGACCTCATTGGCAGCAGCACACCGCTGCGCCGCGTGACCACGCCGCAAGAGGTGGCCGATGCCGTGCTGTTTTTCGCCAGTCCATGGGCGCGCGCCGTCACCGGCCAGAATCTCGTCGTGGATGGCGGTCTGGTCTTCAACTGATCGAAACAGCAGACGACCGGAGAGAAACAAAAATGGCTGACGACCTTGCCCCCCGAATGATGCTTAAAGCGATGCGTGAAGCTGCTCCGCTCGTCCAGTGCATCACCAACTATGTAGCGATGAACATGGCGGCCAATGTCCTGCTTGCGGCAGGCGCATCCCCTGCCATGGTTCACACAGAGGAAGAAGCTGGTGAATTCGCCGCGCTTGCCGCTGCACTCACTATCAACATCGGCACGCTGTCACCGGCCTGGATCGCCGGCATGAAGTCGGCCGCCCATGGAGCTACCAAGGCCGGCAAGCCATGGGTACTTGATCCTGTCGCTCATTTCGCTACAGCCTTTCGCCGGAAAGCCGTGTCGGATTTGCTGGAACTGCATCCAGCAGTTATTCGCGGCAACGCCTCCGAGATCATCACGCTTGCAGGCGGGCAGGCTTCCGGGCGAGGCGTCGATAGCGGTGATCCCGTCGAACGGGCCGAGGATGCCGCGCGGCGGCTGGCCGCCTCCCAGGGTGCGGTTGTCGCCGTCACCGGACCGGTCGATTTTGTCACCGATGGCGATAGGGGTGCGCGGATTTCAGGTGGATCGCCCCTCATGCCCAGGGTGACGGCCCTCGGCTGCTCGCTTACCGCGCTGATGGGCGCGTTCGCCGCGATCGCGCCGGACCACCCGTTCGAGGCGACGGTTGCTGCGCTCGCCACCTTCGCGACGGCGGGGGAAGCGGCCGGACACGAGGCGGATGGACCGGGCAGTTTCGCTGTGCGTTTCCTCGACGCGCTGCATTCCTTCCATTCCGATACGCTCGAAGCGGAAGGGAGGATTACGCTGATATGAAAGCGTTCGAGCTTTCGCTTTACCTCGTGCTCGATCCGAACCTGTGCCGCAGTCGCTCGCTGGTCGAAACTGCGCGTGCGGCAGTGGCCGGCGGCGTAACCATGGTCCAACTCCGGGACAAGATTGCCGGGACCACCGGTCTTGTCGCAGCCGGTCGCGCATTGATGGATGCGCTTGCGGGAACTGGCGTGCCGCTGATCGTCAATGACGATCTGGACGCCGCGCTCACCATCAACGCCGATGGCCTCCATGTTGGCCAGGATGATATGCCGGCCGATGAAGCTCGGCACCGGCTAGGCCGGGGGAAGATCCTCGGCCTGTCGGTCGAAACGGAAGCCGCCGCACAGGCCGTCGATCCGTCTGTCGTGGACTATGTGGGGATCGGCCCGGTTTTCGCCACACCGACCAAGCCGGATCACAAGCCGCCCATCGGCCTTGATGGGCTTACCCGGATCGTTGCGACCAGCGCGGTCCCGGCCGTGGCAATCGGCGGCCTGAAAGCTGCGCATGTCCCGTCCATCCTTGCGAGTGGTGCGTATGGCCTTGCCGTGGTCTCGGCCATATGCGGCCAGCCCGACCCCAAAGCCGCCGCCCACGCGCTGCGCATGGCAATTGGCAACGAGCGTAGCGGCAAGCAATTTCGGCGCGGGCGTCGTTAGAGCGTCGGGCGATTAATCGGCAACATATCCTGCGGTCTTGAAATAATTCCAGCATTCGTCGGGCTCGAAGAGGTCGCAGATATCGCCGAGGGCTCGCCAGAGGTCGTCGGTGGTCCGGGCTTTG
>NZ_JAFMPP010000030.1:0-2500 GCF_017349315.1 Jiella flava
TTTTGGCCGATTGTGATGGGTTTTTTGAGAGATTGGGGGCGTTTTTTTTGCGTTTTGCCGGAGGCGCGGCGGTCAAAACGCCGCTTGCCCCGCGCGCCGGTGGCTTGCGGGGTGTGGTCGGTGATGGCTGGGTGAGGGTTTGAAGATTGCAGCTTGGGTTTGGCAGACCTGGCAGCGACCGACTTTCCCGCGTCTTGAGACGAAGTATCATAGGCGCTGGGGCGTTTCACGGCCGAGTTCGGCATGGGATCGGGTGCGGCCGCCCCGCTGTAACCACCAGGTCGGCCAAGCCCAAGCTTGGGTTCGAGAAGGTCCCGTCGGGACGGCCCGTTTTTTCAGGGCTCTGGTCTTGTTTTGCCGCGGCGGCGGGGTTCAGCCCGGCCACTGTGGCGCGAATGATATGTCGGTGATCATCATCGCGACGATGATCATTGACGAATGAGAACGATCAAGCCAATCGAGCGATTAGTACCGGTCAGCTTCACACATTGCTGCGCTTCCACATCCGGCCTATCAACGTGGTGGTCTACCACGGCTCTGATAGGGAGCACTCGTTTTCAGGTGGGTTTCCCGCTTAGATGCCTTCAGCGGTTATCCCGACCGTACATAGCTACCCTGCACTGCGGCTGGCGCCACAACAGGTCCACCAGAGGTACGTCCAACCCGGTCCTCTCGTACTAGGGTCAGATCCTGTCAATACTCCTACACCCACGGCAGATAGGGACCGAACTGTCTCACGACGTTCTGAACCCAGCTCACGTACCGCTTTAATTGGCGAACAGCCAAACCCTTGGGACCTGCTCCAGCCCCAGGATGCGATGAGCCGACATCGAGGTGCCAAACAACCCCGTCGATATGGACTCTTGGGGGTCATCAGCCTGTTATCCCCGGCGTACCTTTTATCCGTTGAGCGATGGCCCTTCCACGCGGGACCACCGGATCACTATGACCGACTTTCGTCTCTGCTCGACTTGTCTGTCTCGCAGTCAGGCGGGCTTATGCCATTGCACTCGACGACCGATTTCCGACCGGTCTGAGCCCACCATCGCGCGCCTCCGTTACTCTTTAGGAGGCGACCGCCCCAGTCAAACTACCCACCATACACTGTCCCGGACCCGGATGACGGGCCGCGGTTAGACATCCATGACGATAAGGGTGGTATTTCAAGGATGGCTCCACCCGAGCTGGCGCCCGAGCTTCAAAGCCTACCACCTATCCTACACATGCCGACACGAATGCCAGTGTAAAGCTATAGTAAAGGTGCACGGGGTCTTTCCGTCTGACCGCAGGAACCCCGCATCTTCACGGGGAATTCAATTTCACTGAGTCTGTGCTGGAGACAGCGGGGAAGTCGTTACGCCATTCGTGCAGGTCGGAACTTACCCGACAAGGAATTTCGCTACCTTAGGACCGTTATAGTTACGGCCGCCGTTTACTGGGGCTTCGATTCAAAGCTTGCACCTCTCCTCTTAACCTTCCAGCACCGGGCAGGCGTCAGACCCTATACGTCGCCTTGCGGCTTCGCAGAGCCCTGTGTTTTTGATAAACAGTCGCTACCCCCTGGTCTGTGCCACCTCACTAAGGTTGCCCTCAATGAGGTCACGCTTCTTCCGAAGTTACGCGTGCAATTTGCCGAGTTCCTTCAGCACAGTTCTCTCAAGCGCCTGGGTATTCTCTACCAGTCCACCTGTGTCGGTTTCGGGTACGGTCTATAAGGCGGAGCTATTTCCTGGAACCGCTTCGCCGCCAAACCAATCCGATCAGGATTGACGACACACGCGATCCGTCACTACCGCCAGGCCCACGAATATTAACGTGGTTCCCATCGACTACGCCTTTCGGCCTCGCCTTAGGGGCCGGCTAACCCTGCTCAGATTAACTTTAAGCAGGAACCCTTGGACTTTCGGCGAGGGAGTCTCTCACTCCCTTTATCGTTACTCATGTCAGCATTCGCACTTCCGATACCTCCAGATGCCCTCACGGGTCATCCTTCACAGGCCTACGGAACGCTCCGCTACCACTCCTCGAAAGGAGTCCACAGCTTCGGTGTATGGCTTGAGCCCCGGTACATTTTCGGCGCAAAGTCTCTTGATTAGACCAGTGAGCTGTTACGCTTTCTTTAAATGATGGCTGCTTCTAAGCCAACATCCTGGTTGTTTTGGAAACTTCACATCCTTTCCCACTTAGCCATAACTTGGGGACCTTAGCTGGTGGTCAGGGTTGTTGCCCTCTCCACGACGGACGTTAGCACCCGCCGTGTGTCTGCCGGATAGTACTTCCAGGTATTCGGAGTTTGGTTAGGATCAGTAAGGCGGTGAGCCCCCATAGCCCATCCAGTGCTCTACCCCCTGGAGTATTCATCCGACGCTCTACCTAAATAGATTTCGCGGAGAACCAGCTATTTCCGAGTTTGATTGGCCTTTCACCCCTAGCCACAAGTCATCCCAATCTATTGCAACAGATGCGGGTTCGGCCCTTCAGTGCGTGTTACCGCACCTTC
>NZ_JAFMPP010000002.1 GCF_017349315.1 Jiella flava
ACGGGCCAGGGCCTGTCCGGCGAGATTGCCGCTGGATCGGCGGCGGCGAAGGCAGAAGGGCGCGCCGCGGCGTCTGCGGGCGATGATCTCGCCGATGCGGAGGCCTCGGCCACACGCAATGCCGAACAGCCCGGAGTTCAAAGAGCGAGCGAGGACGGCAGCGCAGGCGCAAGGAGTACACGCAAGCTATCATTGCGAGAGCGCTATCTTGGAAAGACACCGGGGAAAAAATCAAAAACCGGCAAGGCCGTCATTGCGCGGATGAAAAAGGATGGCCTGCTGCCGGTTTCGTGGACACCGAGATAAGGTGTTTAGAGCATGGTGCCGAAAAGTTGCATGACTTTTCGGGTCACATCATGCGGCAAAACAATGGCTTAGAGCGGAATGGCGATTCCAGTTTATCGCATTCCGCTCTAACGGAACTGGAGAGTTGGAATGCAGAGAAGGAAGTTCAGCCGCGAGTTGGAGTTGTCCCAAAAAACCTGACAACGGACAGTCCGGCACGGCGGCACAGGGCCGCAAGTGTGTGACCATATCCTATTGCGTCTCGCCGGTCGCGTTGGCTTTCCCGTTCGATCCTGCCTCTCGCCGTCGAGAGCGGCTCGCTGTTGTCGATGATCGCACAGGGATATGGGGTGACGATCGCGGGCGACGCGCACACGCTGATGCGGCCTCCGGGTGTGGTGTTCCTGCCGCTTCTGGATGAACCTGAGCCGGTGCCGTTCTCGGCCGTCTGGTCGGCGCACAATCGCAGCGCCGTCCTACGAAACCTGCCCCAACTCGCCAACCGGATTGGCCGGGCGACTCGTGCCGCTCGAGGTGTCCGCGGCGAACGAAGGATTACGCAAGGAAGGTAGCTATCCTATGATTGCCAATGTGCTCAGCATCGCTGGCACCGATCCCACAGGCGGTGCTGGTATTCATGCCGATATTAAGACGTTCTCCGCCCTGGGAACCTATGCGATGGCCGCGATTACGGCCGTAGTTGCGCAAAACACGCAAGGCGTGCGCGCTTTCACCGCGCTCGATCCCGGTTTCGTTGCAGATCAAATCGACGCTGTTTTCGACGACGTTCGGGTCGATGCGGTTAAGATCGGCATGGTGGCGAACGCTAGCATAGCCGAGGTAGTCGCGGAGCGGCTTCGCCGTCATGGGGCAAGGAACATAGTGCTCGATCCAGTGATGGTCGCAAAAAGCGGCGATCACCTTCTGGAGCCCGACGCGGTGTCCGCCATACGCACCCTTCTGGTGCCTCTGGCGACGGTCATGACGCCGAACTTGCCCGAAGCCGGCGTTCTGCTTGACGCTGCGCCGACATGGACATTGGAAGAGATGCGGGTGCGGGTTGAAGAACTCTACAAGCTCGGTCCGGAATGGGTTCTGCTCAAGGGCGGGCATCTGAATGGGTCGGCTGAAAGCGTCGATCTCCTACATGGCGCTTCACGAACCATCGAGCTGTCGGCTCCACGCATTGACACGCGCAACGATCACGGCACCGGCTGCACACTCTCCGCCGCGATAGCTGCGCTCCTGTCCTATCTTTCGGTCGAGGACGGCGTGCGCGCGGCCAAGACCTACATGCACGGAGCGCTTGCCACGGGCGGCGTGCTTGACGTCGGGCACGGGCATGGGCCGCTGCACCATTTCCATCGGCTCTGGACAGACGCGGGTCACTTCGCGAACTAGAGCGTCGGGCGATTAATCGGCAACATATCCTGCGGTCTTGAAATAATTCCAGCATTCGTCGGGCTCGAAGAGGTCGCAGATATCGCCGAGGGCTCGCCAGAGGTCGTCGGTGGTCCGGGCTTTGGCTTTGCGCAGAAGGGCCTTGAGCTTGGCGAAAGCCATTTCGATGGGATTGAGGTCGGGCGAGTATTTCGGCAAGAGCAGGCGCCAGGCGCCCCGTTCGGCGAGCGCCTTGTGGTGCACATCGCAGAGCAGCATCAGGTTTTCGATGGCGACTTCGAGCTTCGGCGAGAGGACCGCATCGCCACGCGGACCATGGACCGAGTCGGCGACGATGTGGGCGATCGCCGCGAGGTTGGCGTTGGGTGAACCGGAAAGGAGATCGCCGATCAACGACCTGTTGCATCCGGCATACTGGCAACGGCCAGCAGCGCGGGCCCAAAGGAGCGCGCGCGTGTTGTAGGGGATCGCCTTGCGGCTAGTCTTCCGCTCGGAAACCGAGAGGCTCGCTCCAGACTTTTTCGGTCTGGTCGCCATCGGCGCTCCTGTCGCTATGCGGCTTGGTGGTCTGTGTGATCATCGGGAGTTTTCGAATGAGCTTCGATCGCGGCGTTCACCTTCATTCGGTTCCTTCGCCAAAAGGCCCGCAGCTCGCTGAAGGTCTCGTCCGAAGTGACGGCTCCCCTGATCTGCTCCCTCGTGGTCTCGTCGGAGAGCAGCATCCCGAGATCGGTGATCAAGCGGTCGGTTGCGATACAGAGCGTGCTCTTCCCGAAAAGCTTGTGGTTCACTGCGGCTGCGAACGTCTCGAGCAGGTTGAGGTAGTTGTTCAGCTCCGCCTTGAATGCGATCGGCTCGACAACCGACGCGGTCAGTCGAGTCTCTGCTTCGCGGATGTTCGCCACGACGGCGAAGAGGGTTGTGGCGTCGTTCGACTTCTGTTGAAGCGCCAGCATCCTCGCGTTGAAACCTAGGGCGACCGCCGCCGCGAGGCCGGAGACGATGCTCCCCCACACCCCGGCCTCGGTCAGCGTCGGCAACTCCATCACTTCCCTTTATCTCTAAACCTTGGACTCTGGGTTTTCGCCTCGGCGCCCCCGGAGGCAGGCTTCGGTCGCGCCTGTTGAAGCGCCTGCTGAAGGTTCTGAGAGGTAGTTCCCCGGCTCTGGTCATTTGTTGCTCCGGGCTTCGGCTGCGAGGGCCTGAGGGCTCCTGGACGGGATGGACGCTGCTCAGTCATCGGATTCACCTTTCGTTTCTCGGTTCATTCCTGCGCGCCGATCGGCGCGCAGGAGCTTTCCTTTCCAAGCGCAAACCCGACTGTCGACCGGGTGAGCGAACTTCATGCGATCACGAGCGAACCTTTGCGACGCAGAGCGAGATCCGGTGACGCATCAGGGCAGGTGATTAAGCGCATCGAGGCATTTTCAACGTGATTCACGCCATCCTTTGCGAACCCGACACAGACTTGCAGAAGAGGCCTCAGCTGCAGCCGCTCGTCGAGCCGCAGGTGTCGCATTTGAGGCACGTGCCGTTGCGCACCATGGTGAAATTGCCGCATTCAGAGCAGCTTTCGCCGGTGTAGCCCTTCATCATCGCCACCTGGCGGCGCTCGGCGCTGGAGGCCTTCGGCGCTTCAAAGACGTTGGCGGCGTCCTTGTCGTTCGCGGCATAGGCGAGCGGCTGGTCGAACAGGCCCTGGGCCGGCGAGGTGTCGGCGACCGGGGCCAGAGCGTTCAGCGGTTCGACGTCGAGGGGGGCGGGCGCCGCCTCATAGTCGCGCTTGAAGGCCGTCGCCTGATTGCCGCCAAGCGCCGTCAGCGGCGTGCCGGTCCGGGCAGCGCTGGCCGGCGTCGCCGTAATTGCGGGGGCCGCCTTGGTTGAGGTGTTGGCCGGGCTCGCGGCACGGGCGAGCGTCGTCACCGGTGCGGCCTTGGCCGGTGCCTCGGCCGATCCGACCGGCTCAGCCGAGGAGACCAGACGGAACTTCGCGGTCTGGCCGCGCACCATGCCGGACGAGATCGGCAGCGGTGCTGGCTTGTCGCCGGCCACCCCGCGGCCGACCGTCGAGGTGCCGAAATCCTCCGGCTGGACATGGGCGAGATCGTGCCGGCCGAGATAGGAGACGGCCAGCTCGCGGAAGACATAGTCGAGGATCGAGGTGGCGTTCTTGATCGCCTCGTTGCCCTGGACCATGCCTGCCGGCTCGAAACGGGTGAAGGTGAAGGCGTCGACATATTCCTCGAGCGGCACGCCAAACTGCAGGCCGAGCGAGATGGCGATGGCGAAGTTGTTCATCATCGCCCGGAAGGCCGCACCCTCCTTGTGCATGTCGATGAAGATCTCGCCGAGCCGCCCGTCGTCGAACTCACCGGTGCGCAGATAGACCTTATGGCCGCCGACAATGGCCTTCTGGGTGTAGCCCTTGCGCCGGTTCGGCAGCTTCTCGCGGTCGCGTATCACCTTCTCGACGATCTTTTCGACGATCCGCTCGGCGACCTGCACCGCCTGGGCCGGCGCCGGGGCGCTGGCGAGGGCGGCGGCGATCTCCTCGAGGGTCTCGTCCTCATCGTCGTCGTCGGCGATCAGCGAGGCGTTCAGCGGCTGCGACAGTTTTGAGCCGTCGCGGTAGAGCGCGTTGGCTTTCAGTGCCAGCTTCCACGACAACATGTAGGCTGCCGTGCAGTCCTCGACCGTCGCCTCGTTCGGCATATTGATGGTCTTGGAAATCGCGCCGGAGATGAAGGGCTGCGCCGCCGCCATCATCCGGATGTGGCTTTCGACCGAGAGATAACGCTTGCCGATCCGCCCGCAGGGATTGGCGCAGTCGAAGACCGGCAGATGCTCGTCCTTCAGATGCGGCGCGCCCTCCAGCGTCATCGCACCGCAGACATGGATGTTGGCGGCCTCGACGTCCTTCTTCGAAAAGCCCAGCGCCGGCAGCATCTCGAAGGAGAAGTCGTTGAGCTGCGCATCGCTGAAGCCGAGGACATCCTTGCAGAAGGCTTCGCCGAGGGTGAACTTGTTGAACACGAACTTGATGTCGAAGGCCGAACCGAGCGCCGCGTTCAAGGTGGCGATGTGCTCGTCGGTGAAGCCCTTGGCCTTCAGCGTCCCCGGGTTGACCGACGGCGCTTGGTTCAGATTGCCGTGACCCACCGCATAGGCCTCGATCTCGGCGATCTGGCTCTCCGGATAACCAAGGGTGCGAAGGGCGTCCGGCACCGCGCGGTTGATGATCTTGAAGTAGCCGCCGCCGGCGAGCTTCTTGAACTTCACCAGCGCGAAGTCCGGCTCGATGCCGGTGGTGTCGCAGTCCATGACGAGACCGATCGTGCCGGTCGGAGCGATCACCGAAACCTGGGCGTTGCGGTAGCCGTTCTTGGAGCCGAGTTCGACGGCTTCCGTCCAGGCGACCTTGGCGCGGCCGGACAGGCGCTTGTCGGTCAACGAAGCGTGGTCGAGCGGCACCGGATCGACGGCGAGCGCCTCGTAGCCATTGGCGATGCCATGGGCGGCGCGGGCATGATTGCGCATGACGCGCAGCATCGCCTCGGCGTTGCGCTCATAGTCCGGGAATGGCGACAGGATCGCCGCCATCTCGGCCGAGGTCTTGTAGGCGATGCCGGTCATCAGCGCTGAAATGGCGCCGCAGATCGCCCGCCCTTCGTTTGAGTCATAGGGGATACCGGAGGTCATCAGCAGGCCGCCGATATTGGCGAAGCCGAGGCCGAGGGTGCGGTAGTCGTAGGAGCGCTGGGCGATTTCCTTCGATGGGAACTGCGCCATCAGGACGGAGATTTCGAGAACGACGGTCCAGATCCGGACGGCGTGCTCGAAGGCGGCCGTGTCGAAGCGCTTGGTCTCCTTGCCGCCTTCGCCCTTCACGCTCTCCTGGAACTGGATAAGGTTCAGCGAAGCGAGATTGCAGGCCGTGTCGTCGAGGAACATGTATTCCGAGCACGGATTGGAAGCCCGGATCGCACCGGCCTCGGGGCAGGTGTGCCAGTCATTCATGGTGGTGTTGAAGTGCAGGCCCGGATCGGCCGAAGCCCAGGCCGCATAGCCAATCTGCTCCCACAGCTCGCGGGCCTTGACGGTTTTGTGGACCTTGCCGTCGGTGCGGCGCACCAGATTCCACTCTTCGTCGTTTTCGACGGCACGCAGGAAGTCATCGGTGAGCGAGACCGAATTGTTGGAATTCTGGCCCGATACGGTAAGGTATGCCTCGGAGTCCCAGTCGGTGTTGTAAACCGGGAATTCGATGTCGGTGTAGCCCTGGCGCGCGAACTGGATGACGCGCTTGACGTAGTTCTCCGGAACCTGGGCCTTCTTGGCATCCCTGACGGCGCGCTTCAGCGCCGGGTTCTTCATCGGCTCGAAGCAGTCGCCGTCCGGGCCCTCGCAATTGATGCAGGCCGACAGGATGATTTTCAGGTGCTTGGCGACAGTTTTGGAACCGGTGACGAGAGCGGCGACCTTCTCCTCCTCCCGGACCTTCCAGTTGATGTAGGATTCGATGTCCGGATGATCGATATCGACCACCACCATCTTGGCCGCCCGGCGGGTGGTGCCGCCGGACTTGATCGCGCCGGCCGCCCGGTCGCCGATCTTCAAAAAGCTCATCAGGCCGGATGACTTGCCGCCGCCGGCCAGCTTTTCGCCTTCGCCGCGCAGATGCGAGAAATTCGAGCCGGTTCCCGAGCCGTATTTGAACAGGCGCGCCTCGCGCACCCACAGATCCATGATGCCGCCGTCATTGACGAGATCGTCGGCGACGGACTGGATGAAGCAGGCATGCGGCTGCGGATGCTCGTAGGACGAGGCCGAGCGTGTCAACTGGCCGGTGCGGTAGTCGACATAATGATGGCCCTGGCTCGGGCCGTCGATGCCATAGGCCCAGAATAGGCCGGTGTTGAACCACTGCGGCGAATTCGGCGCGACCTTCTGGGTGGCGAGCATATAGACGAGTTCGTCGCGGAAGGCGCGGGCATCGTTCTCGGTCTGGAAATAGCCGCCCTTCCAGCCCCAATAGGTCCAGGTACCGGCCAGCCGGTCGAAGACCTGACGCGCATCCATTTCCGAGCCGGTCCGCTCGTCTTCCGGCAGCTTGGCGAGCGCCTTGTCGTCGGCGACCGAGCGCCACAGGAAAGACGGAACGTCATGTTCCTCGACTTTCTTCAGACGCGTCGGCACACCCGCCTTGCGGAAATATTTCTGGGCGAGAATGTCGCTCGCCACTTGGCTGAATTGTTCGGGGACGTCGATCCCCTCCAGCCGGAACACGATCGAACCGTCGGGATTCTTGATCTCGCTCGTCGCCTTACGGAAGGCGATCGATTTGTAAGGGCTTTCGCCGGACGTGGTGTAACGGCGTTCGAATGTCATGCCCATAAAACCTATCCCCGATTGGTCGTGTTCAATTCGCGCTAAAGTGATCGAATCGTCCCCCGACGATATCGCACCCGCAACCCCCTGAAGTCGTGAACCAAACCCGCATTTGGTGGCGCGGCCGTCTGGTGACCCTACATATAGTGGTTCGTGAAGGTTAAGCGAAGCTTGATAAGACGAATTTTATGCGCTCGGCCAAGTTATCAACGGAATTTGCCGAGCCTGTTGGGGACCGCCATCGCAGCCCTCGTCGAGAGCGACGCACACGGCCTTCCCGAGCTTCCTTTAACGGTAAGGCGAGTCTGGGGGGGGGAGCAATGGCAGCCGGGTCACACCCGACCCGCAAGGGATGGACAAACTGTGTACAAGCTCATCTTCAGGCGGGCCAATGCCTTGAAATGCAGCGGTTTGCATACCTAGTTTCGACTTGATGAAAATTGCCGTCGAAAACAACGGAATCGGTTAACGGTAAGGCCCGTTTTCGATTAGAATCACCCCGTCGTTTCCGGTCAGTGTGGAAGGACCGTGATTGTCCGGCTCTGAAAAATCGACGTGGAGACTCTCTGTCGCCGATCTTGTGGCGACCGGACAAGACGAAGCCTTCGATCGCATTACCCGCCTGGCCACGCGAATGCTCGGCGTTTCGGCGAGCTACATCTCGTTGTTCGACGGCGAAAGACAGGTTTTCAAGAGCGAAATTGGCCTGCCCAAGGGGGAGGCGCGAGACGCTAATGGTTTGCGCGTGACCGGGCGGTCGGAGTCGCTCTGTCGGTTCGTGGTCGATTCGGGCGAGGCGGTGATCAGCAATGACGTCGCCCACGACCCGAGATTTGCCGCGAGCCCGTCCGCGCCTGCACTCAAAATCGGTGCCTATATGGGAATGCCAGTCAGTCTGCCGGACGGCTCGGTCGTCGGCTCGTTTTGTGCGGTCGATTCCGCACCGCGGCAATGGTCGCAGTCCGAACGCGAGGGGCTCGAGGAGCTGCTGGCGATGCTTGCCGCCGAGCTTGTCCTTCGCCAGGAGGTCAAGCAGCGCAAGCGGCTCGAACAACACGCCTTCCTGATGTCGCGGGAGATGGAGCACCGGATCAAGAATTCGCTGTCGACGGTGCAGGCGATCATTCTGTTGTCGGTGCGCGAAGGGCAAACCCCGTCCGAGATCCGGGTCGATCTTCTGGAACGGGTGGCATCGCTCGCCAAGACCCAGTCGCTTTTGGCCGATCGCGACGGCAAGGGGGCGCTGTTCGCCGATATCGTGACCGCCGAGCTGCAGCATTTCGGTATCGGCACCAATGTCTGGATCGACGGGCCGGAGGTCGTCGTCGGCAAGGACGATGCGGTGTCGGTGTCGATGATCATTCACGAACTCGCCACCAATGCGACGAAGCATGGGGCCTTGTCGCCGAAGGTGAAGGGCGGCGTGGCGATGCGCTGGGAAAATTCCGAGCGCGAGGCCCATGCCGCGCTGACCTTCCATTGGCAGGAGTGGTTCGGCGCCGAGCCGCCGCCGGTGGCGGCGAACACGGCCAATGGCCTGGGGTTCGGTACCGAGCTGCTCGAAACCCTCGTTCTGCGGCAGATGCGCGGTGAGATGTCCCGCGAGATGATTCCCGGCGGATTCCTTTTTACCGCAACGGTGCGGCTGAACGAAAAAGCTGCCTGAAGGCCCGTTCGATCAGCCAGGCGTGCCCTTGCCGATCGGCGCCTGGAAGGACAGGCCGAGATCCCAGGGGAAGAAGATCCACGTGTCCTGGCTGACCTCGGTGATGAAGGTGTCGACCAGCGGCCGGCCCTTCGGTTTGGCGTAGACTGTGGCGAAATGCGCCTTCGGCAGCATCTGACGCACGACGCCGGCGGTTTTGCCGGTGTCGGTCAGGTCGTCGACGATCAGGATGCCGCGGCCTTCGTCCGTCAACAACTTTTCATCGATCGTTTTGAGAATCTGCAGTTCACCTTGCTCGCTATAGTCATGATAGGAGGCGACGCAGACCGTCTCGATCAGACGGATGCCGAGTTCGCGCGAGATGATCGCGGCCGGCACGAGGCCGCCCCTTGTAATGCAGACGATCGCCCGCCATCCCTCCGGCTGCACGCTGGCGAGCCGCCATGCAAGGGCCCGGGCATCACGGTGGAATTGATCCCAGGACACGGGAAACGACTTTTCGACCATCGACATCGCGCAGGTTCCTGATCGGCAAAAATGAAGCGCTCCGATAGATCCATCGTCGCAAGAGCGCAACCGGCGCTCGCGTCATTCTTGGGGCGATTATGACAGTTCAGCGCAGGATTGGGCGGCGTTTCGAGACGGTTTGTCAACTGACCAAATCTGGTCAGCGGCTGGACGGCCGGATATTGATCATCGTCCTCCCTGACAGTGAAAGAGATCACGGAACCATGGAACTCAACCGCTACCAACCCTATGCACTTGCGCTGTTGCGTATCGTTTCAGGCCTTTTGTTTATGGAGCACGGCACGCAGAAGCTCCTGAGCTTCCCCGGAGGGGCGCATGCCGGGGTTCCGCTGATGTCGATCTACGGTGCCGCCGGCATCATCGAGTTGGTTGGGGGACTTTTGATCGCCGCCGGTCTGCTCACCCGGGTCGTCGCCTTCATCTGCTCGGGCGAGATGGCCTTCGCTTACTGGATGGCGCATGCGCCGCAGAGCTTCTTCCCGGTGAACAACGAGGGCGATGCGGCGATTATGTTTTGTTTTATCTTCCTGTTCCTGGTCTTCGCCGGCGCCGGTGCCATCAGCTTCGACGCAGCACGCAAGGGTTCAGCCTAGAGCGCCCTGCGTCCGATCGGACGCAGAAAGGTCGCTCTCACCCTTGGAATCGACGCATCGTGCTTTGCCGAAAATCGATTCCGATGTTCGGGCCGATGCTGGAGCGCGAAATCCTCGGCTCTTCTACGGGAGATCCGAGACATCGATATTTCTGGATCATGCCATCGGACCCAAAGCCGCCGTGGTTTTCGGGCTGATGGCATGACCGGGATCGCGTTGAACGCAATGTCAGCGGGACGCCTGCGCGGCAAGCATCGCGTCGACCGCTGATGCCGCGTCGTCCAGGGCCGCCTCATCGCGAGAGCGCACGACGATCTCGTTAAAATAGCCTGTGCCGTCGAACTTCGGATAGGAGCCGATCACTACGTCGGGGTGGGCCCTGGCGATCGCACTCAAGGGATCGCCGATGTCCCCCTCGCCAAACAGGCAGGGGATCGTTCGGCTCTTCAGCGGCGTGCCGACGGGCAGTGTGTCCGCGAGACTGGCGAGCATCGCCTGAAAGACGCTCGGCACGCCGGCCATGACAAAGACATTGTCGATGCGAAAGCCGGGTGCGACCGAAACCGGATTGTCGATCAGGCTGGCGCCTTCTGGGGTTCTCGTCATGCGTCGGCGGGCCGGGGTGAACTCCATCTCCCGCGCCGCGTAGTGACTGCCGAGCCGCGCGATCGCCTCGGGATGCTCGATCACCGGCAGGCCGAAGGCCGCAGCAATCGCGTCGGCGGTGATGTCGTCATGGGTCGGGCCGATGCCGCCGGAGGTGAAGACGAGATCGTAGCTGCGGCGCAGTGTATTCACTGTATCGGCGATCATGTGCGGCTCGTCACCGATGATGCGCACTTCCTTCAAATCGATGCCCGCCACCGTCATCACTTCGGCGAGATGGCCGATGTTCTTGTCCTTGGTCCGGCCGGAGAGGAGCTCGTCGCCGATCGCGAGCATGGCGGCGGTTGCTGTTTGAGGTGACATAGAAGGCTCCGACGATGATACGCCACGCTGATCAAGGCGTCGCGGCGATTTGCGAGTAAGCGGGGCGGTGTCGGAAAAAAGCAAGAGCCTGGCCGGCGGACCGCCTCCGCACGCCGATTGTCGCGCCGAGCGTGACGGTGCGTTGCTGCAAAATAAGAAGCCAGCGGCGGCTTGCTCGCCTATGTCGTGGTCGACGTTCCCGACAACCGGAAGCGAAGAAATTTAAAGGAGCGAGACGGATGGCAAAGGTCCTGGTACTCTATTACTCGAGCTACGGTCATATTGAGACGATGGCGAAGGCCGTTGCAGAAGGCGCCGAAAGTGCGGGGGCGAGCGTCGACATCAAGCGCGTTCCCGAGACTGCGCCGGCCGAGATCGTCGAGGCGGCGCATTTCAAGACCGACCACCCATATCCGATCTGCGAGGTTGAAGAACTCGCCGATTACGACGCGATCATCGTCGGCGTTCCGACCCGCTACGGCAACATGTCGTCGCAGATGCAGGCGTTCTGGGACCGCACCGGTCCGCTTTGGGCCAAGGGCGCGCTGATCGGCAAGGTCGGCGGAGCCTTCACCTCGACCGCCTCTCAGCATGGCGGCAACGAAACGACGCTTCTCTCGGCCCACAAGCTGCTCCTGCACCATGGCCTGATCCTCGTCGGTCTGCCCTATGCCTATGGCGGCCTCGTTGCCCTGGACGAGATCGCCGGCGGCACCCCTTACGGCGCCTCGACCATCGCTGGAGGCGACGGCTCGCGGCAGCCGAGCCAGAACGAACTCGACGGTGCCCGCTTCCAGGGCAAGCATACCGCCGAGATCACCGCGAAGATCGCCGGCTGAGATCGCTGTCGTCCTCGGCGCTGCCGGCCGTGAGTGCGCCATGCGTCCGACAGGATGCACAAGGGACGCGCACTCTGATTGTGTCGACGCATCGGCCCGAAAATCGATTCCGATTTTCGGGCCGATGCTGTAGAGCACTGCGCAGAGCACGAAAGGAACGGCAGAGACATCATGGCGAGTGCGGAGGAACTGAAGCGGGCGGCAGGCGAGGCAGCGCTCGATCACGTTACGGACGGTATGTGCCTCGGCATCGGCACGGGCTCGACGGCGGAGGCCTTTATCCGCGTGCTCGCCGATAAAGTGCAGGCAGGCCTCAACGTCATCGGCGTTGCGACGTCGGAGCGTACCGAGAAACTTTGCCGTGAACTATCGATCCCGATGGCGACGCTGGAGACCTTGCCGCAGCTCGACCTGACCATTGACGGCGCCGACGAACTCGATGGCGCGCTGCGTCTGATCAAGGGCGGCGGCGGTGCTTTACTTCGCGAAAAGATCGTCGCCGCGGCATCGAAACGCATGCTGGTGATCGCCGACGAGAGCAAAACAGTTGAGACGCTCGGCGCGTTTCCGCTGCCGATCGAGATCAACGGCTTCGGCATGGTCGCGACCTATCTCGCCATCCAAGAGGCAGCCGACGGCCTTGGCCTGTCCGGTGAACTGACCCTGCGCCGGACCGGCGAGGATCCGTTCATTACCGACAGCGGGCACCTCATTCTCGATGCATCCTTTGGCCGCATTCCGGATCCAGAAGCGCTGTCGAGAGCCCTTCACGATGTGCCGGGGGTGGTCGAGCACGGGCTGTTTCTGGGGCTTGCGAAGGAGGCGTTGGTGGCTGGCGCCGACACCGTGCGCCACCTGACAGTCTGAGCGATGAACCTTGCACCATTCGGTCCGAGCCGGTAGGTCGCCGATGAGGCGCTAGTCGGCAGATGCACGAGCCACCAAGGACGAGGCTCTTGCCAAGCCGGATTGGGCGGCGGACCTGCTCCGGCGGGTATAGTAACAACGGAGACGAGCAACAGATGATCTTCAGTCAGTCGATGCGCCGCGGCGTTTTCGCGGCCGCAACCGCGCTGCTGCTTCTGCCGGCGGTCGCGAACGCCCAGCAGTCCGGCGGCCAGGCCGGCAAAACCTCGCAGCCCGCGGCCGATGAGGTCAGCCCCAGCCATCTGCAGGCCGCCCGTGCGGCGATCAGAGCGATTCACGCCACCGATCAGTTCGACGAGATCCTGCCCAACGCTGCCACCCAGATCAAATCCGAGCTGATCGCCAATCGCCCCGACATGGAGGCGAAGATCTCCGACATGGTCGACGCGGAGGCGCTGAAGCTCGCGCCGCGCCGGGCCGCGCTCGAGACCGAGATCGCCCGGGCCTATGCCAAGCTGTTCACCGAGGACGAGCTGAAGGCGATCGCCCAGTTCTACAATTCCGAGGCCGGCAAGAAGCTTCTGGAGCAGGGCCCGCAGGCGACCCGCGAGATGATCGGCGCGGCGCAGGTCTGGAGCAACGGCATCGCGCGCGATCTGCGTCAGGCCGCCTTCGACGACTTCAGCCAGATGACGGGCGAGGCACCGAAGGCCGGTCAGCCGAAGTAGCGAGCAGGGCGAGCACGGCGGCTGCGGTGTAGCAGCCGTGCTGCCCGATGTCGGATGGCCTGTGATCGGGCAGGCCGATCGATGTGCGGCGGTCAGCGCCGTGCGTCCGATGGGGCGCACAAAAACCTGCTATCTTCTTGAGTCGACGCATCGGGCTTTGCCGAAAATCGATTCCGATGTTCGGGCCGATGCTGGAGCCAGTCCCACGAACCGAGGCCCGCTATGAGCGCATATGATTACGATCTCTTCGTCATCGGAGGCGGCTCGGGCGGCGTCCGCGCGGCGCGGCGGGCGGCGCAACTCGGAAAGACGGTGGCGATCGCCGAGGAATACCGCTTCGGCGGCACCTGCGTGATTCGCGGCTGCGTACCGAAGAAGCTGTTCGTCTACGCCTCGCAATTTTCCGAAGCCTTCGAAGACGCAAAGAGCTACGGCTGGACCATCGGCGGGCCGACGCGGTTTGACTGGCCGACGCTGATGGCGGCCAAGGACAAGGAAATTGAGCGCCTCGAGGGCCTCTATCAGAGCAATGCCGGCAAGGCCGGCGCCGAGGTGATCACCGATCGCGCGGTGTTCGAGGGGCCGCATGAGATCCGGTTGCTCAAGTCCGGCCGCACCGTCACCGCCGAGACGATCCTGATCGCCACCGGCGGGCGGCCGAACCACTTTCCCGCGCTGCCCGGCGCCGAGCATTGCATCACCTCAGAAGAGGCGTTTCATCTGAAAGAGCTGCCGAAGCGGATCGTGATCCTCGGCGGTGGCTATATCGCGGTGGAATTTGCCAATATCTTCCACGGCCTCGGCGTCGACACCGCGATGGTCTATCGCGGCCAGGAAATCCTTCAGGGCTTCGACGACGATCTGCGCCACGAACTGCACCAGACGATGGATCGCAAGGGCCTGCGGATCCATTGCTGCGACACTTTCGAAAAGGTCGAGATGCGCGACGACGGCACGCTCGCGGCAACGTTGAAAGGTGGCGATGTGATGATTGCCGATCAGGTGATGCTGGCGATCGGCCGTTCGCCCAACACCGAAAATCTCGGCTGCGAGGCGGCCGGCGTCGAACTCGACAAGCGCGGTGCGGTTAAGGTCGACGACTACTCGCGGACGAATGTCGACAACATCTATGCCATCGGCGACGTCACCAACCGGGTGCAATTGACGCCGGTCGCGATCCACGAGGCGATGTGCCTGATCGACACGCTCTATCGCGACAGACCGACCAAGCCGGATTACGACAGCATCGCAACTGCGGTGTTCTCGCAGCCGGAGATCGGCACCGTCGGCCTCACCGAGGCCGAGGCGGTCAAGCGCCACGAGACGATCGAGGTCTATCGCGCCTCCTTCCGGCCGATGAAGAACACCGTGTCCGGCCGCGACGAGAAAATGCTGATGAAGCTGATCGTCGACGCCGAGAGCCGCGTCGTCCTCGGCGCCCATATCCTTGGCCCGGATGCCGGCGAACTGGCACAGGTCCTCGGCATCGCGGTGAAGGCGCGGCTGACCAAGGACCAGTTCGACGCCACCATGGCGGTGCATCCGACCGCCGCGGAAGAACTCGTCACCATGTACGAGCCGAGCTACCGGGTGACGGGCGGCGAGCGCGTCTGAGCCACGGCAGCGGCGCGAGCGACCCTGTTCTTCGAAGGCTTGACGGCGCCGCTGGCAATGCGCGACATCGTTTTATAACGCAACGCTGCGATTGCCATGTCCCTCGAACTTCCCGTGTCTCCGTCATCCTTGGGCCGCGCGCTGCGGCGCTGGCGGCGGCTGAACGATATCAAGCAGACCGCCATCGCTGAGACGCTGCGCGTTTCGCAGACGACTGTGTCACGATGGGAGTCGGGCCAGGGCAAGATGTCCGACCGTGAAATGGCGACGCTGGTGCGGATGGTGGGCGCGCAGCCGGATTCGGACTCGGACAGAGCGCTGCTCGACCTTGTCGCCGGCGCGGCCGAGCCGATGCATCTCGTTTGCGACCTCTCGCACCGCCTGCTGGCGGCCTCGCCGGCGCGCATGGCGGCCTGGCGCGTCGGGCTGGAGACATTGCGCGGCCGCTCGCTCTGGCGATTTGCTTCGGCGGATATCATGAGGGCTGAGGCGGCGCTTGCCGGGAGCGGCTGGCATGAGGCGGGATCGGGCGAATTTGCGTTTCAAACCCGGTTTCACGACTGTGAAACGCTGTGGATCGGCGCCGGCACGATCATCTGGACCCGCATTCCGCTGTCGAACGGCACGATGGCGCGGCTCGTCAGGGATGGGGCACGGGCGGCAGAATAAAATATTTCGTCCGTTGTCGCATGGGGTGATCTCGATACGATCGCCGGCATGTCGACGTCGTTAAAGTCATTGTCTTGCTGCCCAATCCTGCGGCTCACCCTATCCGCTGCACGGGAATGGTGCCGTGCCGTGCTGCCGCGTCATCGCGCTGTCACGCCGGCTGAGCCAAAAGCGGATGCGAGCGTTGAAGAACTCTGGCGGCGAAATCCTCTGAGTCATCCGAATCTGCTACAGATGGGTGAGCGCGAACTGGCCGATCTGCCGTTTTCGCCGCACCGGGTGAAGCCGGAGTGAGCGTCTGAGCCGATCGGGGCTACAGCATCGGTTCGAAAATCGGAATCGATTTTCGGCAAAGCACGTTGCGTCAATTCAAAGACTTAGAGCGCCGCCATATAAGTCGGCAGATCGGTGAGGCTTTTGACCACGATCAGGCGATTGATCTGGCCGCGTTTGAAGGCTTCGAGGAAGCGATCATAGTGTTTGAACACCACGCAGCCATTCGACTGCGAGCGGCCGCCGCCGCCAATATACATATAGGGGTGAGCGAGCAGGCCGTCGCGATTGAACTTCTTACGCCCGTTGGCCGGCAGCAAGCGGATCGCCTCGGCGCCGTGGAAGCGGGCTTCGCGCATCCTTAGATTGTAGATGTTGGGCGGCGTGGGTCCGCGCATCTTTTGATCGACGTAGCGCGGATTGTCCTGCATTTGGCCGAGGCCGGAATGAGCTTCGAGGCGACGATCGCCGGGTAGATAGACGGTTTGCGCCGAGATGTCGTAGACCGCGATGCCGCTGCCGGCAGCTGGAAGACGAGTGCTGCCGCCTTGGAACAGCTTGTGGAAGAAGCCGCCGAAACCGCTGTCGCTCGGGCTTTCCGGAGTGGGAACGGTGGGGCGCGGCGCATAGGCAACCCGCGGCGCGGGCTGCTCAGGCTTTTCGGGCTGACGCCGGGCCTCGGGGCGGGCTTTCGGCTCGGGCGTTGCGGTCACTTCCGGTTGATAATCCGGCCGGTCCTCCGGCAGCGGTACGACGAGTGTGGCCGCTGCGTCGGTGTCTGTGTCGGCCGGAGCCGGCATGTCCTGCGGCTCGAGGCTTGCGACCTCAACACCCTTGTCGACGTTGTGCTCCGGCCGCTCGGCCGGGATCGCAATGAGGGTCGGCACGCCGTCGTCTTCCGGCGTCGAACGTTGGTTGTCGACGGCGTTGGAGGCTTCGACCGCCTCGCGGAAGGATGGCACAGGGACATTGGCCGGCGTCTCGACGGCGGCGTATGCGGCAACGGTCGGCGCGGCATTGCCGGTCGGCTGCTGCGGCTCGTAAGAGGCAAGCTGGGTCAATGCTGCGGTCGAGTTTTGCGGCGGCGCGACCGGACGCTCCTGGCTCGCGGCTGTGGCGACCTTGGCGGCGAGCTCCGGCGAAATCTGATGGAAGCCGAACCGATCGGTGCCGGCATCGGCGGTCTGGGTCAGCCAAGTGATGGGGCGCTTCGCCCGCCGCTCAGATGTTTCCGCCGATGCGACGCGGACGAACACGCGCGCGCCGCGCTCGGCGCGGTCGGCGTTTTGATCGCTGTGGAACACTCGCCCGACGCGATCATCCTCGGCCAAGCGGCTGAACATCGTCGGCCCATCGCTTGCCAGCCGCCTTTCCGCGGCGACCAGAGCGCTGCGTCGGCTGAGGCCGTCCTGCGTGGCGGCCGGATGATGTGACAATGACACCGTGGCGAACACTGTCGATGCCGACAAGGCGACAGTTCCGATCCACGCGCTTCGGCGTAGAACGGATTTGGTCCCCCGCAAAGGCTTATGCCTCGCGGGGACAACCCCCTCAAAGCTGATCGCGGTCAACCGCATCCCCCATCACGTCCATGAATCACTGATTGCGTGGCAAGTCCCCTTGGCGCGCGCCCCGGCTTGGAAGCCGGTTGCAAAGCCAGTCGCCACTCCCCTTAAGTATCAGCGATTCTTGGTAACCAAATCCTTTCACCTCGCAGATTGTCGGAACAATCTTTTTCGTCGGCCGCGATCTTTGTTTCTTTCCCGAGAAACGACAATCCGCCGATCGAAAGACGATTACAGCGTGTTTAGACGGCGCAATTGCGGCAGATCCTCTGATTTTTGGCCAGCCAAAGGTTTTTTCGCCGATTCCGCGTTGCCTCAGGCAAAAAGCAAAGCGCTTTCGCCGATGGTTGGCGCTTGTCGGCGAACATCCGCCTCGTGCGTATCCGGGGCGGATCTTACACTGCCAGCCGTCGCGCGGCGGCGAAAAATGCGGGATTTGCCGCAATTTCAGGGCCGTTCGACGGGCCGGGTCCGGAGCAGGAACCGGGTGGCGGCCGGCCACAATGTCTGGCGCATGTCTCGGCGGAAAAAGCCCATATGGCCGATTTTGCTGCCGGCCTGTTGCGGCGACAGCCAGACCTCCTCGATCGGCGCCTGGGTGAAATGGCGAAGCAGTGCCGCGATCGCTGGCTTTGTGCCCCAGGGGTCGTCGCTGAGGCCGATCGACAGCAGCGGGGTGGCGACATCGGCGAAACGGCCGGCTTCCGCAACGTCCGGATCGTCGAAGAAAAACGCCGGCTTGCGGCACCAGCGCGCCCAGTCGCGAAAAATTGGGCCGGCGAGCGCCGTACCGAGACCGATTGATGCGGGAATGTGACCGAAGAGCCGGGTGGCGGGGACGCCGACGAAATTCATCCGGGCATAGACGGCGAGCGGCTCGGCCGTGCGGCCGTAATAGCCGTTGAGCGCGGCGACGAGGGCGTAGCGCTCGAACCGATCGGCGACGCCGCAAAGGCCAAGGGCGACACCGCCGAAGGAGTGGCCGATGCCGACGATCGGGCCAGGACCGGCGGCGGTTTCGAGCGTGGCGAGTGCGGCCGGCAGGTCGCGAACGCCCCAGTCTTTCATTCGGAAGGTCTTGGCCTGCGGCTCTTTGGCGGCGGCGGCAACGCCGCGATAGTCATAGGTCAGCGCGGCCCGCGCGCCGATCGCGACAAGATGGGCGGCAAAGGCTCGATAGAAGCGCCGCTCCACCGCCGCCGCACAGGAGACGAGCACCGCCGGACCCCGCCCTTCGCCCTCAAACAGCGTCGCGGGCAGTTGAATACCGTCCTCGGTCTCGACGCCAAGCTCACGGCTGGTCACCGGGAAGACGGTGTCATCGGCGGCTTCGCCGGGGCGGCGGATCAAGTCAGGCATGGTGGTATCGTACTGCCATTTACGTTCACGTCAATCTGGATCGGGCCTGCGACGAAACCGCCGAGTCGGGATTGCCGCTCCGGGATGCTCGATCGCCGGAGGCTGCACGGATCACCAGCCACGGCCCCATGGCGCGACAGGCTCGTCTCGAGGCGGGGCTTTTGCTAAGGACGATCGACCTTTCCCTTTCGGAATCGGTGAGTCTTCGTCGCAATGTCCCTCCGCCTGCTTTTCGTTTTTGCCATCCTGTCCCTGATCACGTCCGCGGCCTTGGCCGACGGTCGCAGCTTGCCGGCCCTGATCGATGATCCGGCCGATTGGCCGATCCAGACCGGCGACTACGCCAGCACCCGCTATTCCCAGCTTGACCAGATCAATGCCGATACCGTGTCCAAGCTGCGCCCGGTCTGGAGCTTTTCGACGGGCGTCCTGCGGGGCCACGAGGGCGGACCACTGGTCGTTGGCAACATGATGTATGTCCACACGCCGTTTCCGAACGTCGTCTATGCTCTCGATCTTTCGAAGGATGGCGAGATCGTCTGGAAATACGAGCCGCACCAGGATCCGCAGGTGATCCAGGTGATGTGCTGCGACACGGTCTATCGCGGGCTCGCCTATGACGAAGGGACGATTTTTCTGCATCAGGCCGACACCACGGTGGTGGCGCTTGATGCCGCGACCGGCGCGGTCAAATGGCATGTCAAGAACGGTGATCCGTCGACGGGCGAGGTGAACACGGCGACGGTGCTGCCGGCGAAGGGCCGGCTGATTGTCGGCACCGCCGGCGGCGAGTTCGGCGTGCGCTGTGATCTGACGGCCTATGACGAGAAGACCGGCAAGAAGTTGTGGCGCGCCTATGCCACCGGTCCCGACGCCGACATGCTGATCGACCCGAAGACGACCACCGTGCTCGGCAAGCCGGTCGGCCCGGACACCGGCCTGACGAGTTGGGAGGGCGATGAGTGGAAGATCGGCGGGGCCTGTCCCTGGAGCTGGTTCTCCTACGATCCCGACCTCGACCTGATCTATTACGGCACCGGCAATCCGGCGAGCTGGAACCCGGTGCAGCGACCCGGCGACAACAAATGGTCGAACAGCATTTTCGCCCGCGATCTTGCGACCGGAAAAGCCCGGTGGATCTATCAGATGACGCCCCATGACGAGTGGGACTATGACGGCGTCAACGAGATGATCCTCACCGATCAGACGATCGACGGCCGGCCGCGAAAACTATTGACCCATTTCGATCGCAACGGCTTCGGCTACACCCTCGATCGGGTCACCGGTCAGTTGCTTGTCGCGCAGAAATTTGATCCCTCGGTCAACTGGGCGAGGCGGGTCGATACCGATCCTCAAAGCCCGACCTACGGACAGCCGATTCGCGATCCGGTCTTTTCCACCGACCAGGACGGCGACGGCGAGGATACGACCACCAGCGGCATCTGCCCTGGCGCCCCGGGGGCGAAGAACGAGCAGCCGGCGGCCTATTCGCCGAAGACCAAGCTGTTCTACGTTCCGACCAACCATGTCTGCATGGATTACGAGCCGTTCCGCGTCGCCTACACCGCCGGCCAGCCTTATGTCGGCGCGACGCTGCGGCTTTATCCGGCGCCGAAGGGCAAAGGTTTCGATCGGGATGGCGTGATGGGCTCGCTGACGGCCTGGGACAATGTCGAGGGCAAGATCGTCTGGGCGCTGCCGGAGCGCTTCTCGGTCTGGTCAGGGGTGCTGGCGACGGCCGGCGACGTGGTCTTTTACGGCACGCTCGAAGGCTATCTGAAGGCGGTGGACGCCAAGACCGGCACGATGCTCTATCGTTACAAGACACCTTCGGGCATCGTCGGCAACGTCACCACCTATCGCCATGACGGCCGGCAATATGTCGCCGTCCTCTCCGGTGTCGGTGGCTGGGCCGGGATCGGCCTCGCCGCCGGTCTGACCAATCCGGAAGACGGATCGGGCGCGGTTGGCGCCTATGAGAGCCTCTCCCATTACACCGCGACGGGCGGGGTCCTGACGGTCTTCGCCCTGCCGCATTGAGCGCGCACCCCCTGCCATGGCTGAGCGGGCTTGGCACCGGCAGGACAGTGCCAAGCCACGTAACGATATGGTCGTGCCGCGCGAGGATGGCGAAGCAAAGGATGAAGCATGCCCCACCCGGCTCTCCATGAGGATCATCCGGATCTCGCCGCGCTTGCCGCCGAGGGGCGGGTCGTGGCCTATTTCGGCTATGGCTCGCTGGTCAATCCGCGCACCTTGCGGACGAAATTTTTGGCGATCCGCCGGGCTGAAGCGGCGGGCTGGCGGCGCGTCTGGCTGCCGCGCGAGGCGGACGCGGCCATGTCGCTGCTCTCGGTCAAGCGCGATGAGGCCGCCGCGGTGCATGGCGTCGTCGTTTACGATCTCGTCGACCACTTGCCCTCGGTCGACGAGCGTGAGGCGGGATACGCCCGGCGGATCGTCGATCATGATCGCCTGACGGTGGAAAACCCGCCGCTCGCCGACATCCCCGTCTATCTCTACGAGGCCCATTCCTGCGCGGTGAGCGCTGAGGAGCGCCAATCGGCGATCCTGCAAAGTTATCTCGATGCAGTGATGCAGGGCTTTCTGATGCTTTATGGCGAGGCTGGGGTCGATCGTTTCGTTGCCGAGACTCACGGATTCGAAACCCGGCTGCTGACCGATCGCATCTTGCCGCGCTATCCGCGCCCGGTGACGCTTGATGCCGGTGAGGCAGCGCTGTTCGACAGTTTGGTCACCGCGCGTGGCCTGATCCCGGTCTCGGCTTGAGCCGGATCGCGCGGCGGGCTTGACCTGCGGTGATGACAAGTCGATCAAGAAGTGCTTAAAGGCCGGGCACGTCTTGGATCGGAGCGATCAGCCGTTTCGGACGTAACGACACCCACGACAAACCCGAGGCGAGAAACCACCGGCTGGCCCGGTCAGGAGAGAATGTCATGGCGAAGGATTGGACACCGTCGAGCTGGCGCGCAAAGCCCGTTCTGCAGGTGCCGGACTATCCGGATCCGGTCGTTCTCGCCGAAACCGAGACACGGCTGGCGAGCTTTCCGCCGCTGGTGTTTGCCGGCGAGGCGCGCAAGCTGACACGCTCCTTGGGTGAAGTGGCTGAAGGGCGAGCATTCCTGTTGCAGGGCGGCGACTGTGCCGAAAGCTTCGCCGAGCATGGCGCCGACAACATTCGCGATTTTTTCCGCGCCTTTTTGCAGATGGCCGTCATCCTGACCTTTGCGAGCGCCCAGCCGGTGGTGAAGGTTGGCCGGATTGCGGGTCAGTTCGCCAAGCCGCGCTCCTCAAACAGCGAGACCAAGAACGGCGAGACGCTGCCCGCCTACCGGGGCGACATCATCAACGGCATCGAATTCGACGCGGCGTCCCGCATTCCGGATCCGAACCGTCAGGTCATGGCCTATCGCCAGTCGGCCGCGACGCTGAATCTCTTGCGCGCGTTCGCCCAGGGCGGCTACGCCAATCTCGAGAACGTCCATCAGTGGATGCTCGGCTTCGTCGCGGGCAGCCCGCAGGCCGAACGCTTCGTCGCCATCGCCGACCGGATTTCCGAGACCATGGCCTTCATGCGGGCCGTCGGCATCGATGCGGAGAACCATCCGTCGCTGCGCGAGACCGACTTCTTCACCAGCCACGAGGCGCTGCTGCTCGGCTATGAAGAGGCGCTGACCCGCGTCGATTCCACCTCCGGAGACTGGTACGCCACCTCCGGTCACATGATCTGGATCGGCGATCGCACCCGACAGCTCGATCACGGCCATGTCGAATTCTGCCGGGGCATCCACAATCCGCTGGGCTTGAAATGCGGTCCGACGTCCGATCCCGACGACCTGATCCGGTTGATCGATCGGCTGAACCCGCAGAACAAGGCGGGTCGGCTGACGCTGATCACCCGTTTCGGCCATGAGCGGGTCGAGGAGTGTCTGCCGAAGCTGATCCGGGCCGTGGAGCGTGAGGGCAAGAAGGTCGTCTGGTCCTGCGATCCGATGCACGGCAACACGATTACGCTGAACCGCTACAAGACCCGGCCGTTCGAGCGCATCCTCGCCGAGGTGCAGGCGTTCTTTGATGTGCATCGCGCGGAAGGCACCCATCCCGGCGGTATCCATGTCGAGATGACCGGCAAGGACGTCACCGAATGCACCGGTGGCGCCCGGCCGATCCTGGCCGAGGATCTGTCGGATCGCTACCACACCCATTGCGATCCGCGCCTCAATGCCAATCAGGCGCTCGAACTCGCTTTTCTGGTGGCCGAGCTTCTGAAGCAGGATCGCGAGGCGTCGAGCGAGCCGAAGCGGCAGATTGCAGGCTGAGGCAGCGTTTCCTAAAAACGCTGCCGATCTGGCTGAATTGGTGAACAATCCGTCGGGCCTTCCGGGGCCTGACGGGTCAGCCTTCAGCGCTTATTCTTCGTGGCATGTTCGATCTCACGGAGGGCGCGGAGCGATGCTGCCGACCTTGTTCATCTCTCATGGATCCCCAGATATCGCGATCGCCGACACGCCGGCGTCGCGGTTCCTGCGCGGCCTGTCGCAAGACCTGCCGCGGCCGCGGGCGATCCTTGTCGCGAGCGCCCATTTCGAGGCGACCGGCGGGGTGTTCGTCACCGGCGACGCGCGGCCGCAGACCATCCACGACTTTGGCGGCTTTGCCCGCGAACTTTACGAGATGGCCTATCCGGCGCCGGGCGACCCGGCGCTGGCCGCCGAGATCGCGGGTCTTTTGCAAGGCGCGGGGTTCAATGCGGCCGTCGCCGAGCGCCGCGGCTTCGATCACGGCGCCTGGATTCCGCTGTGCCTTGCTTATCCCCAGGCCGACATTCCGGTGCTCGAAATTTCCGTCGATCCGACACGCGACGCCGCCTATCACTATCGTCTTGGTCAGGCGCTTGGCGGGCTTGCCGAGCGCGACGTGCTTATCGTGGGGTCGGGCTCGCTCACCCACAATCTGCGGGAGGCCTTCGCCCGGGTAAAAGTCGGTCAGCGCGCCGCGGCGGTTCCCGAGTGGGTCGGAGCCTTCGCCGACTGGATGGGCCGCAAGCTCGTTGAAGGCGATCTTGACGCTCTCCTCGACTATCGCCGGCAAGCGCCGTTCGCGGCGGAAAATCATCCGAGCGACGAGCACTTGATGCCGCTTTATGTCGCGCTTGGCGCGGCGGGTGCGGCCGTGAGCGCCACGATGCTGCATCAAAGCCGCGATTTCGGCGTGCTCGCCATGGAGACTTTCGCGTTCCAGAAAGCCGCCTGAGCCCTGGGGGGACAAGCGCCGATCGGCGCGCTCCAACGCGGCACCGAGGCACCGAGGCGGCGAAAGGGCAATATGGACGTCACCTTCGATCTCGATCTGCGGCCGGGCCTGCCGGACGATCTGAAGCTGTTGCTCGACAAATATCCGCGCGAGAGCTGGGAGGGCCATGCCAATTTGGAAGGCACGGCGCGTTTCTGGCTGTCGCGCCACGACATGTTTCGCGAGCTTGGCGCGGCCTTGACCGCGGCACTCCATCAGGAGCGCGAAGGCGAAGTGGCGATCGAGCCGTTCCGCCAGTGGTTCGTGCCGCGGCTTGGCTTCTTTCTCAACGAGTTGAACGGCCATCATCGGATCGAGGACGCGCATTACTTCCCGGCCTATCAAGCGGCCGAGCCGAAGCTCGCGCGGGGCTTTGAGCTGCTCGATGCCGACCATTCGGTCATCCATCACGACCTGGAATCGACCGCCGCAACGGCGAATGCGTTTTTACAGGCGAGCGCGACGGGTGAGGGGGGATCGGACGGTGTGCGCCGGGCGCGCGACGCCTATTCCGAGGCGAGCGAGCGGCTGCTGATGCGGCTGATGCGTCATCTGGAAGACGAGGAAGACCTTATTATTCCTCTGATCCTTGATCGCGGAGACGCGGCGTTCTGAACATCTGGCGCAACGGACCGAACAGGCCGCCATGGCGCATCTTGGCGTGGCGACCTTGGCGCGGACGGGCCCACCATGCGGCCATCAGCGGACCCCATTGCCGCCAGCCGAAATAGCCGGCGAGAAGCACCGCGAGCACCGCCAGCACGATCACCGCACCGCGCTCGAACAGCTGCAGATTGGCGAAGACCGACCAGATCGAATAGCCGAAGACGAAACCGATGGTCGTGAAAATGCCGGCCCAAAGGCCCGCGCCGACAAAGTTCAGCACTAGGAATCGGATGATCGACAGACGCGACAGGCCGAGCGCCACGAGACCCGGCATGCGCAGGCCATAGACATAGCGGTTCACGATGACGAAATAGGCCTGGTAGCGCTCGACGAGGCCGAGCGCCTTGGCAAAGCGCGGCTTTTCCCGCCAGACCATGACCCAGCGGTGATTGGAAAAGAAGCGGGCGAACAGGAACACCGACAGATCGCCGAAGAATGATCCGGTAAAGGCGAGCGCGATCATCATCTCGAGCGGATAGGCGCCGCGATAGGCGAGGAATCCGCCGATGATCGCGAAGACCTCGCCTTCGAAAAAGGTGCCGATAAGGACGATGACCGGCCCGAATTGCGCGATCAGGGTCAGGATTTCGTACACGTGTGCTCCGAACTCACTGGCATTTCCATCCTCTTGCGCGCTTCTCGCAAATGGCGCGCCTTTTCGCTGGTGCCCGCCGGCGGTGCTCCGTCGATGCCGCCTTGTCGCAGAACTTTGCGGCACAAGAAAGTGGCATGGCGTGGCGCGCGAACACGCAGATGCCGCGCCGGCTGGATTATCGCGCCGGATCGAAGGTCTCTTATGCAGGCCGCGCGCGGCTTTCCGTAATGTTTTGCTAAAAGGCGCTTCGTGGCGCAGATTTCAAGATCTTTGCGCCGATCGGCCGCGCAATTGCAGCCGGCCACCGATCACGCTTTGGCTGCAAGTCGGCGGCGTGACATTGCATCGGTGATTTTGCCTTTGATATCCAAGCCCGATCGATCGGATGGCCTTGCTATCGGGTCGCGGCGAAACAATTCGCCCATAACGACATCGCCATGCAGAACTCGCGTTCTGACGAGGAGCCGCCGCCATGCCCGCCATGCCCGCCATCACCGACCGCTTTCGCCTCGCCGTGGCGCAGCTCAATCCGACCGTCGGCGATGTCGCCGGCAATCTCGAGCGGGCCCGCAAAGCGAGAGCCGAGGCGGCGGAGGCCGGCGCCGATCTCATCCTCTTCACCGAACTGTTTCTCGCCGGCTATCCGCCGGAGGATCTGGTGCTTAAGCCGGCCTTTGTCGCCGCCTGCATGGCCGCGGTCGAGACCTTCGCCAAGGAAACGGCCGACGGCGGGCCGGGCGTCGTCATCGGCTGCCCGCTCAGCACCGAGGCGGGGCTGTTCAACGCGGTCGCCGTTTTGGATGGCGGCGCGGTCGTCACCTGGCGCTCCAAGGTCGATCTGCCGAATTATGGCGAGTTCGACGAAAAGCGGGTGTTTCAGGCCGGCGAGATGCCCGGACCGGTGAATTTTCGCGGCCTGCGCCTCGGCATTCCGGTGTGCGAGGATATCTGGGGCGACCTTGGCATCTGCGAAACGCTGGCCGAATCCGGCGCCGAGCTGCTGATCGTGCCGAACGGCTCGCCGTTTTATCGCGGCAAGCTCGATGTGCGCCATCAGATGGTGCTGCGTCAGGTAATCGAGACCGATCTGCCGATGGTCTATGCCAATCAGCTCGGCGGCCAGGACGAGCTGGTGTTCGACGGCGCCTCCTTCGCCTTCAACGCCGATCGCAGCCTCGCCTTCCAATATCCGCAGTTTCAGGCCGGCGTCTTCGTCTGCGACTGGGTGAAAGGCGCGGCGGGCTGGCAGGCGGCGGGCGGCACGGTCGCCGAGATCCCCGATGACGACGCGGCGGTGTGGCAGGCCTGCGTCCTCGGCCTCGGCGACTATGTGAACAAGAACGGCTTCAAGTCGGTGATCCTCGGCCTGTCCGGCGGCATCGACTCGGCGGTCTGCGCGGCGATGGCGGTGGATGCGCTCGGCGCCGAGCGCGTGCACACGGTGATGCTGCCCTATCGCTACACCGCCGAGACCTCCCTCGAAGATGCGGCGGCTTGCGCGAAAACCCTCGGCATCCGCTACGACATCGTGCCGATCGCCGAGCCGGTCGAAGGCTTTTTGAGCGCGCTTGCGCCGATGTTTGCAGGCAGCGGGGCGGGGATCACCGAGGAGAATCTGCAAAGCCGCACTCGCGGCACGATCCTGATGGCGATTTCCAACAAATTCGGCGCGATGGTCGTGACCACCGGCAACAAGAGCGAAATGAGCGTCGGCTATGCGACGCTCTATGGCGACATGAACGGCGGCTTCAACCCGATCAAGGACCTTTACAAGACCGAGGTCTTCCGCCTCGCCCGCTGGCGCAACCAGAACCACCGCGCCGCCCTTCGCGGCCCCGAAGGCGCGGTCGTGCCCGAGCGCATCATCACCAAGCCGCCCTCGGCCGAGCTGCGCGCCGACCAGAAGGATGAAGATTCCCTGCCGCCCTACGACACCCTCGACGCCATCCTGCGGCATCTGGTGGAAGCGGACGGCGGCGTCGACGATCTGGTCGCCGAAGGCTTTGACCGCGACACCGTCGCCCACATCGAAAAGCTCCTCTACATCGCCGAATACAAACGCCGCCAGTCGGCGCCGGGCGTGAAGGTGACCCGCAAGAATTTCGGGCGGGACCGGCGCTACCCGATCACCAACCGGTTTCGGGAGGGGTGAGGGGGAGGGGCAATTGACGCACTTTAGCCAGCTCTTGAACGGGATCGCCAAATCCTACAGCATATCCTTCCCAGTGCTAGCTACGCACGGAAGAATATCAAGTATCTTCCTCGGCGAACTGTATCCATTTGCTCCGCGTTGATGGCAAATGGCATTCAATCAGAGGCAATCTTCTCAAAATTCGTTAAAAATCTTAATTCATGCTGCAATTGAAGATCAAATCCGGAACATTCCGTGCGTATGAGACGTGTTTCGGGATGAGATTCCACTCATCGCCGTCAATTGTCATCGACAAAACGTCAAATGATGATTTTCTTTTATATTTTCCCCAAAAAAAATTGGAATTATCAGAAAATGCAGCATAGTAAAATAATTCACCAGATTTTAATTGGATATTTTTAACCGTTTTTACATTCTCGTTAGAATACTTGGGAACATTTATCCAATAATATAAATCGTATGAGTCTTCTTTTTGAGGATCAAGGAATGCGAGTGCGATATTTATGCCGACACCGCAGTCGTTTTCAACGTCAATATTCGATTTTTGTCCATTTTTAAAAAAACCATCGGATGTGTTTTTATCGGTTTTTTCCGTCTCCGTATATTTGGCTTCCACACCGTTGCATGCTTTGATCATATCTTTAATTGTGCTAGACTTGTTTATCAAGTCGTTTCGTTCTTGGTTTAAATCTTTAATTATATGTGCTAGCAAATCAGATTGTTCTTCCCATGCTGCGATTTTTCTTTCAAATATGCGTAACCCTTGTGGTGTCGATGCTTCGTCTTTTATCTGATTTAATTCCGAAATGTGTAATTTTACTACATTATTCAAATCATTTACGTCGTCAAATATCGTGTTTGATAAGTATTTTTCAATATCTTTATTTTCTTTGTTTAATTTTTCGATATCTCTTGTTGCACATGCCCCAAGATTCATTTCAATAACTGGTTCTGCTTGTATTATATCTGCTACTGAAGCATCAAAAGGCTTGCGTTGTTCGTTCAATGCTGAAATCTGGTCGCGAACACCGGCGGCGTTTAATTGCGTCTTCCCGGCATTTTTAACGATTTGTCTTGGGTTTTCACGTTGTGAAGCAAACGATGTACTCAAAGAAAGAGCGATTAAAATGCATGTTCCCAAAATTATAGGGGAAATGCAAATAATCATCTTCATGTCCATGTCCTTTAATTCGTTAGAGGTTCTTTAATTGTTGAAAGATAATTAGTTAATCCATCTATTATCGATTGTATTTTTTCATTTGTTTGATCTAATTGCTCAGCCGCCTGTGTGAGAGACGATATGATTATGTCATACCCAACGGCTTCCCGTTTTCTATGCAGTTCATCCGCCAAGGAATTGAGCTTAGGATAAAATTGCGAAAAAACTTGTTCTCCTGATTCGAATCTTCTCTTTATTTTCGACAGCGATTCAATGCGACTTGTTTTGAACGTAGATGATATCGTTCTATCATTTCGTAACTGTGCAGAAATAGAGTCAATATTTGAAATAATTTGTTTTATTCGTCTTTCAGTAAAGTTCCCAGGGGCAACGCGATCTGCTAAGGCGTTTACATTTCCGGATAGGGCATCGACTTCTTTCAGTGCGGTTGAGTAATCGCCATTCTTTATCGAATACTCCAGCGCTTTATTGGCTGCATCAAGGGATTTAACAGCTGGATCAAATTCAGATATTATTTTTTTTATAACTTTTTTGCTGTTTGTCTCAATACTTTGGTCTGATCTCTGGTGTTCAGAACCTGTTTGTGATGGGGCTTGGATGATTTTATTCTCAATTGTCGCCGCATCAACGCAAATTGAAGATAACGACAGACACATTACACCCGCTGACGCCGTTAATGAAATCTTTTTTATTTGCATGATGTTTCATTCCTCATCAAGGAGCGAACCTAATTCAGATTGTGTGACGATCTTAGGTTGAAAAATAGACTAATAAATCGTCAAAGTAAAGCGTTATGTAAATAAAAATTAAGGTTGTAATGGGCTGAGTTCGTGCCGTGGTTCGTGCCCAACGGTGTGGGGAAATGACGTCGAGCCGCCGGCGTCGTAAATTGAAATCGCTCCCGAGGGGTATGCCTTGGCTCGTTCTGCTGACGATCGAAACTGAGCCATGACGTCTCAAGTGTGACTGCTGCGGCCCTGTCTTTCGATCGCGGGCAAATTAAATGCCTGTCATATGGTCAGACATCTTGAGCCCCCCATTTCGCCCGCACCCCATTTGATGCTACCCAGCGCCATTCCTCTCTGACGGCGCCGTTGCGGCAGCCTCATCGGATCGATCATGGACTTCTTGCGCTTCATGGGGCGAAATGCCCGCTGGCTGGCCGGCGGCTTTCTGCTCTGCTTCTTCTCGTCCTTCGGGCAGACCTTCTACATCTCCCTGTCGAATGGCGACATCCGGCGCGAGTTCGATCTGTCGAATGGCGCATTTGGCGTGGTCTATATGATCGCGACGCTGGCGAGCGCGGCGACGCTGCCCTTGCTCGGCTGGCTGCTCGACCGGTTCAAGGCCTGGCAGGTCGGCTGCGCGACCGTCCTCAGCCTGGCCCTCGCGACGGCGCTGATGGCGGTGGCCGGCAATCTGCCGCTGCTGTTCCTCTCGCTCTATCTGCTGCGCCTCTTCGGCCAGGGCATGATGACCGAAACCGCGATGACGGCGACGGGGCGCTGGTTTGCCGCCAATCGCGGCCGGGCGATGTCGATCATCTCCCTCGGCTTTCACCTCGGCACCGGGCTGTTTCCGCTGATCTTCGTGTCGGTCGCGGCGGCGCTCGGCTGGCGCGGGACGTGGCTCGCCTGCGGCGCGGTTCTGGTCGTCCTCGCGCTGCCGGTGATCGTCTATACCACCCACAAGGACCGCGATCCGCAGTCGGAGCCGAAATCGCGCGCCAAACCGGATGTGCGGGACTGGACGCTGAAGGAGGTGCTCGCCGCGCCGAGCTTCTGGCTGATCGCCTCGGCGGTGCTGGCGCCGCCTTTCATCGTCACGACCTTGTTCTTTCACCAGGTCTATTTGACCAATCTGCGCGGCTGGTCTTTGGAAGTCTTTGCCTCGGGCTTTGCGGTGATGTCGGCGACGACGCTGGTCTTCGCGCTGATCGCCGGCGGGCTGATCGATCGGTTTTCGGCGGTGCGGCTGCTGCCGGTGTTTCTCGTTCCGATGGCGCTTGCCTGTTTCGTCGTCTGGCAATTTTCCGCCGAGGCCTCGATCTTCGTCTTCATGGTGTGTCTCGGCGTGTCGAACGGCTTTTCCTCGACGTTGCAGGGGGCGATCCTGCCGGAACTTTACGGCATCAAGCATCTCGGCTCGCTGCGGTCGGCGCTGGTGGCGATGATGGTGCTGTCTTCGGCGCTGGGCCCGGGCGTCACCGGGCTGCTGATCGATCAGCAGGTCGACTATCCGCTGCAGATCGGGGTGATGGGGCTCTATTGCGTCGCCATCTCCGTCGTCATGCTGGTCGTCTCGCGGCGCCAGGTCGCGGCGGCGGTCGAGGCCGAGGCGTCGCTGCCGCTGTCACCGCAACAAGCGATCGACCGGATCGATCCCCAGCCGGGCGAGCGCTGATCTGGCAGAGCGGCTTTCGGGCGCGGCCGCTTTGGTGTAGGTCGCTCCCCATGTCTGCCATTCTTCGCTTCGCGCCATCGCCGACCGGGCGACTGCACATCGGAAACTTGCGCACCGCGCTGTTCAACTGGCTGTTCGCCAGGCGCGAGGGCGGTCTCTTCGTGCTGCGCTTCGACGACACCGATTGCGAACGCTCCAAGCGCGAATTTGCCGATCTGATCGAGCGCGATCTCGCCTGGCTCGGCATCACGCCGCACCGCGTCGCCCGCCAGTCGGAGCGGATCGCGCTCTACGATGCGGCAGCCGAGCAGCTGAAGACGGCAGGGCTGCTCTATCCCTGCTTCGAGACGCCGGACGAGCTCGACCGCCGGCGCAAGCGGCTTGCCGCCCGCGGGCTGCCGCCGGTCTATGGCCGCGAGGCGCTGAAACTGTCGGCCGACGAGCGCGCCGGGCTGGAGGCCGAGGGCCGCCGGCCGCATTGGCGCTTCCTCCTGCCGAATTTCACCGACGATCCCTTCGCTCCGACCCGCACCGATCTCAGCTTCGACGATCTGGTGCGCGGGGAAACGACGATCGATCTCGCCTCGCTCTCCGATCCGGTGCTGATCCGCGAAGACGGCAGCTATCTCTATACGCTGCCCTCGGTGGTCGATGATGCCGAAATGGGTGTGACCCATGTCATTCGCGGCGACGATCACGTCACCAACACCGCCGTTCAGGCGGCGCTGTTTCAGGCGCTCAGAGTGCCGATGCCGCGCTTCGGCCACCACAATCTGTTGACGACGATCGGCGGCGAGGGGTTGTCGAAGCGCTCCGGCGCGCTGTCGTTGGAAACGCTGCGCGAGGACGGTTTCGAGCCGATGGCGGTCGCCTCGCTGGCGGTGCTGGTCGGCATGGCGGGGGCGATCGAGCCGATGGCCGATCTCGCCGCGCTGGAAACGCGGCTCGACCTGTCCGCGGTTTCCGCCTCGGCCTCGAAATTCGATCCGGCCGAGCTCGACCGCCTCAACCGCGAGATCGTCCACGCGCTGCCCTCAGCGGCGGTGGCCGAGCGGCTCGCAAGGCTCGGCATTCCGGACGGCGAGGCCGAGGCGTTCTGGCTGGCGGTGCGGGCCAATTGCGACAAGGTCGTCGACGCCAAGGGCTGGGCCGAAATCGTCTATGGCGCGGTCATGGTGCCGGCGCCTGCCGACGCGGAGGAGGCGGTGTTCCGGCAGGCGGCACTGCGGCTGTTTCCGGCGGGAGCCATCGGCTCGGAGACGTTCCGCGCCTGGACCAGCGCCATCAAGGCCGAGACCGGCGCCAAGGGCAAGGCGCTGTTCCTGCCGCTGCGCCGGGCGATCACCGGCCTTGATCACGGGCCGGAACTCGGTCCGCTGCTGCCGCTGATCGGCCGCGAACGGCTGGAAACGCGGCTGCAGCAGCGGCCCGAAAATCAGACGTGATTGTCGGCAACGCACGATGCGCCGATTCAAAGCCTGAGAGCGTTCTTTTTGCGTTCGAGAGGACGCAGGGCGCTCTCAAGGCAGGCCGATCGCCCGCCCGCCGCTCTTTACTCTTTCATGGCGCCGGGGCCGGGCGTTGCGCCGGGCGGACATTTGCCGAGGATGATCATGCCGAGGACCTCGTCCTTGGTCACGTCCTCGGTGCGGGCCGAGCCGACGACCTGGCCGTTCTTCATCACCACCACCCGATCCGACAGATCGAAGACGTCATGAATGTCGTGGCTGATCAGGAAGATGCCGATATCCTCCTTCTTCAGCTCCTTGATCAGATCGGCGACCTGGGCGGTCTCCTGGGGACCGAGCGCGGCGGTCGGCTCGTCCATGATCAGGATCTTGGCGTTGAAGAGGATCGCCCGGGCGATCGCCACTGACTGCCGCTGGCCGCCGGACAGCGCCTTCACCGGTTCCTTGAAGCGGCGGAAATTCGGGTTGAGCCGCCCCATCACCTTGCGTGCCTCGGCTTCCATCGCGGCGTCGTCGAGGGTGCCCCAGGCGGTCATGATCTCGCGTCCGAGAAACAGGTTGGCGGCGGCATCGACATTGTCGGCCAGCGCCAGGGTCTGGTAGATCGTCTCGATGCCATAGGCCTTGGCGTCGCGGGGATTGGCGATCGTCGCCTTGTCGCCGCGCACGTAGATCTCGCCGGAATCGCGCTTATAGGCGCCCGACAGGATCTTGATCAGCGTCGACTTGCCGGCGCCGTTGTGGCCGAGCAGGGCGACCACCTCGCCCGGATAAAGATCGATCGAAGCGCCGTCGACGGCGTGGATGCCGCCAAAGGCGATGGAGATGTCCTCCATCTGGACCAGCGCCGGGCCGGAGCGATCAATGGTGTCGTGATGATGCGCCGGGCCGTGATCGGTGATCTGCTCCATCGTGGTGCTCATGCGGACCTCCTGCGATAGATGGTGTCGAGCCAGACGGCGACGACGAGAACCGCGCCGACGACGATGTTCTGCAGCGGCGTGTCCATGCCGAGCAGAACCATGCCGGATTGCAGGCTCTGCATGACCAGGGCGCCGAGCATGGCGCCGAAGATCGTGCCGGCGCCGCCGGCCAGCGACGTGCCGCCGATCACCGCCGCGGCGATGGTGTAGAGCTCGTCGAGGGTGCCTTGGGCGTTGGTCGCCGAGGACAGGCGGGCCGTCGAGATCGCGGCCGCGATGGCGGCGAGCATGCCCATCAGCATGAACACCATCATGGTGACGCGCTTGGTGTTGATGCCGGCGAGCTCTGCGGCCTCCGGATTGCCGCCGATGGCGAAGACATAGCGGCCGAAGCGGGTGCGCCGGGCGATGAAGGCCATGACGATGCCGACGCCGATGAACAACAGGACCGGGATCGCATAGCCGAAGCTGATCTCGAGGCCGCCTGGCGGCACTGTCAAATTATGCGCCTCGGCGTAACGGCGGGCGAGCGGAGCGGGCAGCATATAGGCGTTGACGATCATCGTCGCCGCGACGACGGCGATCAGCGACAGGCCGAGCGTGAGGATCTCGGCCCAGATCGGCTTGATCGTGAAGTTGAAGCGTTTGCGGCGGCGGCGTGCGGCGACCGCGGCAAGGACGATGAAGACAATCGCGGCGGCGGCGAAGATCCAGCTCCATGTGGCGCCGATCGAGCCGTCGCTGCCGCCGCCGAGAAGCTTGAAATTGTCGTCGGTGAGCGGAATGGTGCGGCCCGAGGCCACCCACCAGGCGCCGCCGCGCCAGACCAGGAGGCCGCCCAGCGTGACGATGAAGGCCGGCACGCCCAGATAGGCGATGATGAAGCCTTGCAGGCCGCCGATCAAAAGCCCGCAGATCAAGCCGACGATGAGCGTTGCAATCCAGACGAGCCCGCTGTCATAGCCGAGCATCGGCGTCAGGTACTGGGTTTGGGCGACCGCCATGATCATGCCGGTGACGCCGAGGATCGAGCCGACCGAGAGATCGATGTTGCGGGTGACGATCACCAGCACCATGCCGGTCGCCATGACGCCGACCGAGGCGGTCTGCACCGAAAGGTTCCACAGATTGCGCGGGGTCAGGAAGGTGCCGCCCGACAGGATGTGGAATCCGACCCAGATGACCAGCAGCGCGCCGATCATGCCGAGCATGCGCGTATCGATCTCCGTCGCGCGCAAGAAACCCTTGAAGCCGCCGCGGGTGGCGTTGCCAGCCGCCGGCCGGGTCAGGGCCGTATCCGAGGTCGCTTCGCTCAATGCCGCCTCCCAAAATGTGAACGCTTTGCGAGACGGCGCCGTCTGGCCGGCATCACGCGGTCGCGCTCGTCTTTGTTGTTTGAGCCGGGTCGTCGTGACCCGCCCGTCGAAGATGCGTCCCGATCCCCAGCGCGCTGGGCTGCACCAATGATCGAATGATCGTTATGGCAAACGCGACCGAGCCGTCTGGACGGCCCTTTCGGAGCGCCGCTGCTGAGGATAGAATGCACCCTAGAGCGCCCTGCATCCCTTTGGACGCAGAATGGATGCTCCAACTCTTTGATTCTACGCATCGTGCTTTGCCGAAAATCGATTCCGATTTTCGGGCCGATGCTGGAGCGGTGCGAAAGGCATAAGGCTGATCGCACCGCGGGCACGCTCGCCCCTGAAAAATGGCCGCAGCGAAGCGCCGCGGCCACCGATCGTCTCAAGGTGACAGGGACTACCCGCAGACCGGCACCGAACCCGGCTTGACGCCCTGGCAGACCTCGTCCTTGGTGATCCAGCCGGCGTCGATGACGACGTTGAGGTTGTCCTTGGTGATCGCCACCGGCTTCAGGAAGATCGATTCGAGCTTCTTGCCGTTGGGGCTGTCCCACTCCTCGGCGCCAGTGACGTCGCTCATCTTCTTGCCGCCGGCGAGTTCGAGCGCGATCTCCGCCGCGCGCTTGCCGAGCTCGCGGGAGTCCTTCCAGACGCTGACCGTCTGGGTGCCGAGCGCGATGCGGTTCAGCGCCGCATGATCGGCATCCTGGCCCGAGACCGGCACGGAACCGGCGAGGCCCTGGGCTTCCAGCGCCGCGATGGCGCCGCCCGCGGTGCCGTCATTGGAGGCGACCACCGCATCGACCTTGTTGTTGTTGGCCGTCAGGATCTGCTCCATGTTCTTCTGGGCATTCGCCGGCAGCCAGCCGTCGGTATAGGCCTCTCCGACATTCTTGATCTTGCCGGCGTCGATGGCGGGCTTCAGCACCTCCATCTGTCCTTCGAACAGGAAGTCGGCATTCGGATCGGAGGAGGAGCCCTTGATGAAGGCGTAATTGCCCTCGGGCTTCACCTTCTCGACCTCGCGGGCTTGGATGCGCCCGACTTCCTTGTTGTCGAAGGTGATGTAGAAGGCGTTCGGATCCTCGATCAGCCGGTCATAGCCGATCACCGGGATGCCGTTGTTCGCGGCCGTTTGGACGGCGGGCCCGATCGCCGCGGAATCCTGGGCGAGGATGATCAACGCGTTGGCGCCCTGGGTGATCAGCGATTCGACGTCGGTCAGCTGTTTGGCCGCCGAGGACTGGGCGTCGGCTGAGATGTATTTGGCGCCGGCGGCCGCAAGTGCCTTTTTGATAGCCGCTTCGTCGGTCTTCCAGCGCTCTTCCTGAAAGTTCGACCAGGAGACGCCCACGGTGATTCCCTTGCCGTCCTGGGCAAAGGCCGCGGTGCTGATGGCAGCGATCGAGAACATCGCGCCGGCCAGCGCGAGCTTCAGCATCTTCATGATTTTTCCTCCCTGGCGCCCCTGGCGCCTTCGCGTCACGGAGCCCGGCGACGTGGCACCGGCCAAGACTTTTTCCAAGCCTCGTAAAAAATGGTGACAGCAATTCCGATCCATGTCAACGTGTTAGAGTTGAGCCGCCGAAGCGCCGGGAGAGCGTGTGGCGGGGGAGGAGAATGACTGTTGAGCAGGCTGGCGAAAACCGACGCCGAGACGGTGCGTGCGCACAATCGTCTGGCAGTGCTCGATCATTTGCGCCGAGTTTCCGTTTCGACACGAAAAAGTGTCAGCGAAGCCACGGGCTTGTCGGTCTCGGCGTCGTCGGCGATCTCTGCGTCGCTCCTGCGCTGCGGTATTCTCGAAGAGGTTGAAGAGGACGATCGCTCGAACCGTCGGGGCCGGCCGGGCAAAGGCCTTGGTCTGAGCGGCGGTGCGGCCTGTGTCGCGGCACTCAAGCTGGCGGTCGGCGAGGTCAGTGGCCGCCTGAGCGATTATGCCGGCCGACCGCTCGCCGAAATCCGCCGCGAGGTCGACATCGCCAGTCATGACGGCGCCGCGCTGGTGATGCTGCTCGCCGATCTCTGCGGGGCGTTGAGGAGCCAGGCGCAGGGGCGGAGCCGGCCGCTCGACAAAGTGGTGGTCGCGGTTCAGGGCAAGACCGACAGCGGCCTCTCCGGCATTGTCTGGTCGCCGGCCCTGCGTCACCGCGACATTGAGATCGCCGCGCCGCTGACCGCGCGGCTCGGCGCCGAGGTGAGCGTTTTAAATGATTGTTCGGTAATGCCGGAGGCCTTTCGCTGGCAGCCGGATTTCGCCGGTCTCGATTTTGCCACGCTGTTCGTCGGCTTCGGTGTCGGCATGGGCCTCCAGATCAGCGGCGAGACCTTTCAGGGAAAGCGCTCCTCGGCGGTGGAATTCGGCCATATCAATCATGTGCCCGGCGGGGCGCTTTGTCGCTGCGGCAATCGCGGCTGCGTCGAGGCCTATGCCAGCGACTATGCGATCTGGCGGCGGGCCAAGGGCACCGACGAAATCGCCGCGCGAAGGATTCGCGACGAGGAGATCCATGCGTTGGCGGAGGCCGCGCGGGCCGGTGACGCCGCCGCGGCGACGGCCTTCGAGGAGGCCGGTATTGCCATCGGCTACGGCCTCGGGCGGGTCTTCACCATGATCGATCCGCTGCCGATCGTGCTGACCGGCTCCGGCGTCCAGGCGATCGACCGGCTTGAGCCGGTGATCCGCCGGGGGATCGCCGAATCCGCCGTCGATGGCCTTGGCGCCGACACGCCGTTGATTCTTGAGGAAGACACCGACGCCTTGGTGTTCGATGCGGCGACGGCCTATGCGCTCGCCGCGCTCGACAAAGGTTTTTCCCGCTCGGCGCCTGAAGCAACAGAGGCCGCGTGATCGGACCAAGGCAGAGCATGCCGGTGATCGTTTGCCAGACCCGCGCCAACCGCGATGCGATCGCTTCGTCGGGAACGTCATCGCTTGAGTGACGATACGATGTCAGGCAGCGTTTTGCGCCATGGCATTCGTCATCAGCGCATAGATCGTATGACTGTCGCGGGATTCGCGGATTTCCTCAACGATATTGCGGTTGCGCAGCAATCTGGCGACCTTGGACAACGCCTTCAGGTGATCTGCTCCCGACCCTTGCGGTGCCAGGAGCAGAAACACGATATCGACGGGCTGATCGTCGAGGGCATCGAAATCCACCGGGCGATTTAGCCGGGCGAACACACCGATGATTCGCTCGATGCCGTCCAGCTTGCCGTGCGGAATGGCGATGCCGTTGCCGACCGCCGTCGATCCGAGCTTTTCCCGCCCGAGGATCGTCTCGAAGATCTCGCGCTCGGAAATGCCAGTAATTTCGGCGGCCTTCGCGGCCAGTCCCTGCAGGACCTGTTTCTTTGAGTTTGCCCTGAGGTCGGGCAAAATCGCGCCGGGTTCAATCAGGGTTTCGACATCCATCGAAGGCCAGCCTTCTCGTTTCGGGCACGTCTTCTTATCCGACGAAACTTATCTCGTCGTTACGCATCCTGCGAGTAATTCGAAGGATCGACCCACCCATAATTTCCATCCGGGCGGCGGAAGACGATGTTCAGATCGCCGGAATTGGCATTCCTGAACAGGACAAAAGGGCTGTCCTGGCGATCCAGTTCCATCACGGCCCCGGCAACCGAATGGGTGCCGACCTTCAGAGTCGTTTCGGCAATGATCGCCGGCGCGTAGTCGACCGGCACGTCCTCGGCCTCCTCCGGAATGGCGGCCATGATCGAATAGGCCATTTCCCGGTGGCTGTTGTTCTGGTGGTCCTTCAGCCGCCGCTTGTAGCGTCGAAGGCGCTTCTCGACCCGTTCGGCCGCCTCCGCGAAGCTCGCATCGGGCTCATGCGCCTGACCGGCCGCCTGGAAGACGACGCCGGTGTCGAGATGGACGGTGCAGTCGGTGGCGTATCGGTTGCCGTCCTTCGATACGACGACCGTACCGGAGAAATTTCCGTCGAAATATTTATCGACCGCTTCGCCGAGGCGTTCCTCGATCCGGACACGGAAGGCTTCGCCCACGTCCATGTGTTTTCCCGATACACGCAAGGCCATTCAACTTCTCCTATCGTCCTTGCCGTCGAACGAGCGAAACCTCATTGGATGCGTCGCCCGTCTGATGGCCCACGCGGGGGGCTTTCGCCTTTGCCCCTGCGTCCAGCTGCACGTCGACGGCCCCGGTCGGGACCGCGCACGGGAGGTGGCGCCTTCTAGAAACGCAGCTGGTTTCTGTCAACGCGACGCCTGCCCGCCTTACAAAACTAGGAATCGGAGTCGGCTTCGCAATGGAGGGCGGATCGGCACTCCGTCGAAATTGCCCGGTCGCCCATAAGCGGCGACCGGCAGGCCTCAGGACGCGAGCTGCCGGGCGTTCATTTCACGCCGCCGCTGGATCGAGGACGGGATGCCCAGCGCCTCGCGATATTTGGCAACGGTCCGCCGTGCCAAATCGATGCCCTCTTTTTTCAGGACAACGGCGATGTCATCGTCGGACATCACCTTGCCGACGCTCTCGGCGTCGATCAGGATCTTGATGCGGTGTTTGACGCTTTCGGCCGAATGCGCGTCGCCGCCATCGGCCGAGGCGATCGCGACCGTGAAGAAGAACCGCATTTCGAATGTGCCACGCGGGGTCGCGATGTATTTCGTCGAGGTCACGCGGCTGACCGTCGATTCGTGCATGCCGATCGCCTCGGCGACGGACATCAGCGTCATCGGCTTCAGCCCGCCGACGCCGCGGGTCAAAAAGCCGTCCTGGCGCCGGACGATCTCGCTCGCCACCTTCAGGATCGTCTTCGCCCGTTGATCAAGAGAGCGGACCAGCCAGTTCGCCGACTGCTGGCATTCGCCGAGAAAGGCCTGATCCGCCTCGCGTGTCGCGCCGTCACGGACGGTGGTGAGATAGGCGTTGTCGACGATGACCCGGGGCAGGGCGTCGGGATTGAGTTCGACCTGCCAGGTCCCGTCGGCGCTTTCGCTGACGAAGACATCCGGGACGATAACCTCCGATCCGTCATGATCGAACGCGTGGCCGGGCTTGGGATCCAGGCCTCGGATTTCGGCGAGGATCTCCATCAACCCGGCTTCGTCTTCGCCGGTCAGCCGGCGCAGCGCCGAGAAGTCACGTCGGGCAAGGAGATCCAGATGGTCGAGGACGATGGCAATCACCGGATCGAAGCGGTTCTGCCGCTTCAGCTGGATCGCCAAGCATTCCGCGAGGCTGCGGGCAAACAGGCCGGCCGGCGCGATATCGCGCTGGATCGTTTGAAGCGTGCGCTCGACAGCCTCGATCGGGCACCGCAGTTGGGCTGCGATTTCCGCTGCCGAAACGTAGACATAGCCGCTTTCGTCGAGATGCTCGCATAGCTCTTCGCCGATCCGGCGCTCGTCGGCATCCTCGAGAATATCGGCGACCTCTTGCGCGGCATGGGCGTGTAACGACGGGCGGCGGTCGGCAAGATCCTCGATTCCGAACTCGCTGTCGCCTGAAAAGGCCTGGTTGGCGCTGCGCCGGGATGCTGGGCCGCCAATGCCATTTGCAACCGCAGACGGTGCGGCGCCCGGATACCCAGCGGAATCGGAGCGGGCTTCCCCAGTGACCTCACCGGAACCGACGGATACCGCAGCGTCGGCAGCGGCGGGGCTGTGAATGAGGAGCGGGTTGCTCTCCATCTGTCGTTCGACGAAGGCTTGCAGCTCGGCGTTGCTATATTGGAGCAGACGGATTGATTGCAGCAGCTGGGGTGTCATCACCAGCGCCTGGGACTGTCGGAGCTGCAACTTTGCCGAAAGCGCCATGAATTTCGATCGAACTCGCTCTCAATCCGGCACGCAGGAGGGGGAACTCGAACGCGTCGGTGATTCAACCACAAGATCGAAAGAGGGTATCGCCAGCGGTCCCCCCCGATCCGTCGATGCCCATCAAAGCGAGTCCGGCCAGCGCTTGTCAATTAGGCAACCGCATCTTGGATGCAGTGCATACATGTGCAGAGCGGCGGAGGTCCGCTGAATGGCCGCTGCGATCAACGCTAAGCCGTTGACTCGCGACGCTGTCGCAAATTCTTCAGCCCTTACGTCATGGCATCACGCAGCCGGGGTCGCAGGCGCATTCGATCGGCGGCTGGTGAGGATCAAAGCGGCGTCTGCCGGTCAGAAACTGAACTGGTCGCCGAGATACAGACGCCGCACATCCTTGTTCTCGACGATTTCCTTCGGCGTGCCGTGGGTCAGCAGCGAGCCGGCATGCATGATATACGCACGGTCGATAAGGCCGAGGGTCTCGCGCACGTTGTGGTCAGTGATCAGGACGCCGATACCGCGGGCGGTCAGATGGCGCACCAGCCCTTGAATGTCGGAGACGGCGATCGGATCGACGCCGGCGAAAGGCTCGTCGAGCAGCATGAAGGTCGGCTTGGAGGCAAGGGCGCGGGCGATCTCGCAGCGCCGCCGCTCGCCGCCGGACAGCGAGGTCGAGGGCTGCTTGCGCAGATGGGAGATGTTAAACTCGTCGAGCAACTCGTCCAGCTGCGCTTCGCGGGCCTTCTTGTCAGGCTCGGCGACTTCCAGGACGGCGCGAATATTGTCCTCGACCGACAGGCCGCGGAAGATCGAGGCCTCCTGCGGCAGATAGCCGATGCCGAGGCGGGCGCGGCGATACATCGGCACCCGGGTGATGTCATGGCCATCGAGGCCGATCCGTCCGGAATCGGTCGGCACCAGGCCGGTGATCATGTAGAAGCAGGTGGTCTTGCCGGCGCCGTTCGGGCCGAGCAGGCCGACGGCCTCACCGCGGCGCACCACCAGGCCGACATCGTCGACGACGCGTCGGCCGCGATAGGTTTTGCTCAACCCCTGCGCCACAAGCGTTCCTTCAAGGCGCGCGGCGGTCTCTTCCGCTGGCGTGGGCTGGGAGATGACGTTCACGTCGAAATCCTCAGTTGCCGGACGACGAGCCGTTCTGTCCGGGGGTCAGCATTAGTCGGACGCGGCCGTTTGAGGCCTTGCCGCAGCTCTGGCTTTCCAGCCGGGCGACGCCAGTGTTCATCTGGATCGTCAGCCGGCAGCCCTCGGCAACGTTGTCGCCTTGGGTGAGAACGACGTTGCCGGTGAGCGTGACCAGCTTCTTGGCCATGTCGAACTGCGCCTTATCGGCGGTCGCGACCTGGTTGGACGACTTCACATAGACCTTTTCCGTGGCCTCCAGGCGGTCGATCTGACTCGATCCGCCTGGCAACGCGCCGGGCGTCGAGGCCGGGCTCGTCTGCGGTCCGCCCGCCTTCTTGGCATCGCGCTTATAATAGACGATGAGCTTGCCTGAGCGCAGCTGGACGTCGCCCTGCTTGACCGAGACATTGCCGCTGAAGGTGGCAACATTGTTGCGATCGTCGACATCAAGCTGGTTCGACTCGATGGCAATCGGCTTGTCGCCGCGCAACTGCAGCCCACTGAAATTGCGGCCGAGATCGGTTCCGTTCTGCTGCGCGAGAGCCGGAAGAGTCGGGCTGAGCGACAGCATGAGAAGGGCGGCGATGCGGGAAATGAATTTCGAGCTCATGCTCCGTCACTCTTTCGATTGGAAGGCGGAAGCTTCGTTCTTCAACGAAGCGGGTTCGATCGACATTTTCACCCGGCCGCCGAAAGACAGGAGCTTGCCGCTGTCGGAAACCTTGAGAGTCTGGGACTGGATCGTCTGACTGCCGGATTTGATGATGACCGGGCCCTGACCCTCCATCGTTCCTTTGGTCAGATCGATATCGGCGCCGGAGAGCTGTATCGAGACGCCGTTGGTGGTCTTGACCGAGATGCCTTTGGTGAGCTCTAGCGATCCTATCGTAGCGTCATAATAGCCTGAGGCCGCGCGAATATTGGCGGTTGCGTCGTCGCTGACGGAGACCTTGGCCTGGATGGCGTCGAGGGTGATGCCGCCGCCATCGACCGACTGGATCGCCCGGCGGGCGATCAGTTGGTACGGCCGGTTCTTGCTGTCGACGCCGGACATGCGTGGATCTTCCATCACGACATTGCCCTCGTCAAAGGCCGCGCTCGAAACCGACACGTTATCGGGAGCGCTGCGCGCGATCCAGATCGTCACCGCGCCGCCGATGACGATCAGAAAGGCGAGAGCCGGGAGAGCGACCTTCAGGAAGCGGACGATGCGTGCATGCCGAGCCGCGCGCTTGAACTCCGCTTGGCGGGCAGCTGACATCCCCGCGGCGCGAGGGGCGCTCAGTTGCCGTGTGTCGATTGCAACCGTCTGCAACGTCAATGAAGACCTCTCGATGCGGCATGTCGCATGTCTTGTTGGGGCAATCCGGACACGATCCCGAAATCCGGAAAGCCGGGCCTTGTAGCATCAATGCGGACCGTTTGCGACAGTCAAGAAAAACCGCCGCAAAGCCGTGATCAGCGACGGACCTGGCCGGTTTGCGCTTCACACATGCCGCGCTTTTCGCTACGCGGCATGGCACGAGTCTTAGGACGGAGCGCGAAATGGTCAATGTGGCCGGAGAGTTGATCGACCGCAGACGGCTGCGCCGCAAGCTGAGCTTCTGGCGGATCATTGCGGTCGCGATCGCTGTTGTGGCCTTGATCGCCGTGCCCGTCCTGCTCGGCTTTCCAGGAGGTGACGGAGCGTCGAGCGGCGATCAGATCGCGCGGGTGTCGATCGAGGGCATGATCCTCGAAGATCAGGATCTTCTCGACCTTCTGAAAGAGCTGAAACGCGAGGACAACGTCAAGGCCGTGGTGCTGAGGATCGATTCGCCCGGCGGCACGACGGTCGGCGGCGAGTCGATCTATGAAGCCGTGCGCGACCTTGCCAAGACCAAGCCGGTCGTCGCGGAGGTTGGCACGCTGGCAGCCTCCGCCGCCTATATGATCGCGATCGGTACGGACCATATTGTCGCGCGGCGCACCTCGATCGTCGGCTCGATCGGCGTCCTGTTCCAATATGTCAATGCTGGCAAGCTGCTCGACACCGTGGGCGTCGAGGTCAATGCCATCAAATCCGCGCCGCTGAAGGCGGAACCCTCGCCCTTCGGCCCGGCACCGGCCGGCGCCGAAGATATGATCCGCCGCCTGGTGATGGATACCTATGAATGGTTCGTCGGTCTCGTTGCTCAGCGCCGCGACATGTCCCTCGCCAAGGCGCGCGAACTCGCCGACGGCTCGATTTTTACCGGTCATCAGGGGCTTCAGAATAAGCTGGTCGACGAACTCGGCGGTGAAGAGGCGGTGCGGCACTGGCTGGAAACCCAGCGCAAGGTGTCGGTCGGCCTGAAAATCGTCGACCGCGAGCCGAAGAGCCATTCCTCCTGGTCGCTGCTCGGTTCGGCGCGTTCGGCCCTGTTCGGTTTTATCGGCCTCGATCAACGGGCCGAAAATCTTCAATCTGCGCTGATGATGAAGACGGGGCGGCTTGACGGGCTGGTGTCGCTCTGGCAGCCTTTCGATAGCCAGGTACGAGTTCAGTGAAGTGTTGGAAATGTCTGTCGATTTACGCGTTTCCAGCGAAGGGGTAAATGACGACTCGGCCGATCCGCTCGAGGCGGGGCCAGGTTGTTGGATAAGGACGTATCGCGGATGATCAAGTCGGAACTCGTTCAGGCCATCGCCAATCGAAACCCGCACCTTTACCAGCGGGATGTCGAGACGATCGTCAACGCCATCTTCGATGAGGTCACGGAAGCGCTCTGCGATTCCAACCGCGTCGAATTGCGCGGCTTCGGGGCGTTTTCGGTAAAAAACCGGCCGCCGCGCTCAGGCCGCAATCCGCGCACCGGCGAGGCGGTGTCGGTCGAAGAAAAATGGGTGCCGTTCTTCAAGGCCGGCAAAGAGCTGCGCGAACGCCTCAATCGCAAATAAGCCCGAGCGGGCTTTGCCAGCAGGCCAGGCGTTCGCGAGCCGGCCGGCATTCCAACTTATGCCTTTGCGTTGACGTCGCAGGGGCTTTTGCCATGTTATGAGTGTCTGTGAGGGTCGCATTCCGCGCCGAGTCTGGACGAAGAGACATGTTCGCCAAAATCATCGCCGCCATCATTCTGATCCCGATTGCCATCGTTCTCATCATCTTCATGGTGGTCAATCGCGGTGCGGTTCCCGTCAGCCTGGATCCCTTCGGTACCATTCCGCAGCTGACGTTCACCGTTTCGCTGTCGGTGCTTTTGATGAGCGCGGTGATTTTCGGATTGATCCTCGGCGGGATCGGCACCTTCCTTACCCAGTCGCATCACCGCCGCTTGTCTTCCAAGCGCAAGCGCGAGATTGAGCGGCTGAAGCACGAGTCCGACAAGCAGGACGAGAAGATCCGCATGCTCGAGGACGACCGTGACCGCATGCCGTCGGCGGGCGCCGGCGATTCTCGTGCCATGGTCCCGGCGGCCCGCGCCGCCTGAGGCGTGATTTTTCGGCGATTGTCATCGACACGAGGAGTCGGCTGGCCGCCTCCGCGGCGCGGCAGCGGATTGAGTGATTGAGCAGGCGCGAAAAAAAGACCGGGAGCCCCGTCTGAAGACTCCCGGTCGAGCGGCCACAGTGGAAGGGACGGGACACTGTGACCGTTTGAGTGCCACCGGGAGGAATTGCGTCAGACGGTCCGGTGGCTGCGGACGATTGATGGCGGACGGGCCTCTCTCGTCTGCGGATGTCGGGCATCTTGGCGAAGTTGGCCTGAACGTCGCCGGAAACCCTCGTTCATCTCTCGTTCATCTTATTTTTCAGTGGTTTGGCAATTTTTCGCTGCGGCGTCTGCTGCTTTGGGCTTTTCGGTTGTCGTTCAAAAACAGTGGGATGACGGCAGGCGGTCGTTTCGAGGTGAAAAATTCCGCGCAAAATTTTGCGGGCCTCGCGTGCTCTCCTCTTGAAGGCGAAAACAAGCCCACCCAAATCAAGCCTGCGGTCGCTGGAAAGGATCGCAAGACCGAAGCAACGCCGGACGGGTTGCTTGATCGGTCATACGCTTCACTGTTGCTTCCAATGGAGAACATCATGCGTCACGTTGATTTTGCCCCCCTTTATCGATCCACCGTCGGCTTTGACCGGCTGTTCTCGATGCTGGATGGTCTGTCCCAGCCGGACAACGTCCAGACCTATCCGCCCTACAACATCGAACGCACCGGCGAGGACGCCTATCGCATCACCATGGCGGTGGCCGGCTTCGACGAGAGCGAGTTGTCGATTGAGTCGCGGGAGAACACGCTGACCGTCACCGGCGAGAAGGCGGAGACGGGCGACGACACCACCGAGACCCTCTATCGCGGTATCGCCGGGCGCGCCTTCGAGCGTCGCTTCCAGCTCGCCGACCATGTCGAGGTGAAGGGCGCCAACCTCAAGAACGGCCTTCTCCACATCGATCTCGTCCGGGTCATTCCGGAGGCGATGAAGCCACGCAAGATCGAGATTGCGACGGCACCTGGAAACGCTAATGGCAAGCAGATCGAGGCCGCCGCGGCCTGATGGTCTGATGATGACCGGGGCGCTGTCGCAAGCTCCCGGTCATTGCCCCGACTTGTCGTCGGACGCCCTCGGCTTTTGCCGGGGGCGTTTTTCTGCGTGAGCCGATGACGTTGGAAGCGGCGACAGGGGGAGCGCCAAAATCGGCCGGGTCAGCCGGCCTTCGCCCGCCGGTAGCGGATCGTCTCGAATCGCAGGGTGAGAAGGTCGATCATCAACAGCTTGCCGATCAGCGGCTCGCCGATGCCGCAGGTCAGCTTGACCGCCTCATTGGCGGCCAGCGTGCCGAGAACGCCGGTGGTGGTGCCGAGGATGCCGGCTTCGGCGCAACTGGGAACGACGCCCGGAGCAGGGGACTCAGGAAACAGATCACGATAGCGCGGGTTGGGTCGTCCATCGGCATCGCTCCGGAACGGCGCGAGCACGGTGAGCGATCCGGAAAAGCGCTGGACCGCCGCCGTGACCAGCGGAACCGCCGCCGCCTCGCAGAGATCAGCCATCAGATAGCGGGTCGAAAAATTGTCCGAGCCATCGAGGACGAGGTCGTAGTTTGCGACGATCTCGGCGCCGTTGGCGGCGTCGAGCCGGGCAGGATGCGCGGTGACGCTGACATGGGGGTTGAGGGCGGCAATCCGCCCGATGGCGCTGTCGAGCTTCATCCGGCCAATATCGCCGGTGGCGTGGATTATCTGACGCTGCAGATTCGACAGGGAGACGATGTCGTCGTCGGCCATGCCGATCGTCCCGACGCCGGCCGCCGCCAGATAGAGGGCGATCGGCGAGCCGAGACCACCGGCACCCACGATCAAGACCCGCGCGGCTTTTAACTTTTGCTGGCCAGGGCCGCCGACTTCCGGCAGCACGATGTGGCGGGCATAGCGTTCGATTTCGCCGGGCTCAAGTTTGCTCTCGCTCATCCTGTCATGCTCCGCGAAGGGGGGCGGTGATCGGGATCATGTCGGCGCGGCCTTCAAGTGCCTCGAACAGGGCGGCGTCGGTGCCGGTCATGAAGCATTGCACGTTAAGCGCAGCGACGAGGTCGAAGAGCGCCGCCCGGCGACCGGGGTCGAGATGGGCCGCCACTTCGTCGAGGAGCAGGATCGGCCGGAAGCCGGACACCCTCGCGACAAGCTGGGCGTGGGCGAGCACCAGACCGATCAGCAGCGCTTTCTGTTCGCCCGTCGAGGCGAGGGCGGCCGGCATCGCCTTGGCGGCGAAGAACACTGACAGATCGGCGCGGTGGGCGCCCGTGCGGGTGCGGCCGGCGGCCCGGTCAAGGCCGCGTGACCGCTTCAGCGCCAGGCGCACGGCCTCTTCGGTCTCGACGGCGGGGCGCGAAAATTCGATGTCGTCATAGCCCGAGGACAAGGCAAGACGGGCGACCGGAAACGGACTCATCCCGGCCACTGCGGCGATCATATCGTCTACCAGGCGGACGAGTTCAGCCCTGGCGATCGCCATTGCGACGCCGAGTTCTGCCATCTGGGCCTCCAGGCCGGAGAGCCAGACGTCGTCCACTCGATCCTCGCATAACAACTTGTTGCGCGATCGCATGGCGCGCTCGTAGTCGCTCGCGCGGCGGCCATGGGCGGGATCGACGGCGAGCACCATGCGATCGAGAAAGCGCCGGCGGTCACCCGCGGGGCCGGTAAACAGGCCGTCCATGGCCGGGGTCAGCCAGAGGACGCGGCAGATGTCGAGCAATTCCTCGGCGGTCTTGACGGTGGTCTCGTCGATCCGCAGCAAGCGGCCGGAGAGGGCGTTCTGGCCGGGCGCAAGTCGCGATTCAACCACAATATCGGCGTCGTTGCTGGTCATCGAGGCCCGGATGAAAAATCCGCCGCTGCCATCCTTCCGGGCCATGTCGCCATAGGTCGATCGGCGAATGCCGCGCCCCGGCGACAGCAGCGAGATCGCCTCGAGGAGGTTCGTCTTGCCGGCGCCATTGTCGCCGTGAAAGGCGACGAAGGAGCTGTCGAAGGCAAGATCCAACCGCGCGTGATTGCGAAAGTCGCCAAGCCGCAGTCCGGTCACACGGGTTGCGCCCGGCGCCACGGAAGCCGACGCCTCCCGATTGAGAGAAAGGTCTGCCGGCGCCGTCACACCCGCATCGGCATCAGGACGTAGAGTGTCGTCGCATCGCCACCGTCCCGAATCAAGGTCGGCGAGCCCGGATCGGCCAGCATGAAGACCGAGCTTTCGCCGGAAAGCTGACTGGTGATGTCGAGGAGATAGCGGGCGTTGAAGCCGATCTCGATGTCGTCGGCCTCATAGGTGACGGCGAGCTCTTCGGTCGCCGTGCCGCTGTCGGGCGAATTGACCGTCAACATCAGCTGGCCCGAGGACAAGGCCAGCTTCACCGCGCGGCCGCGCTCGGAGGAAATCGTCGACACTCGGTCGACCGCTTCCGAGAAGCTCTGCCGGTCGAGGCTGAGTTCCTTATCGTTGTTCTGCGGAATGACGCGCTGATAGTCCGGGAAGGTGCCGTCGATCAGCTTGGAGGTCATCACCACCGCACCGATGGTGAAGCGGATCTTCGAATCCGACAATTCGATCGCGATGGTCTCGTCGTCCTCACAATCGTTGAGGAGTTTTTGCACCTCGCCGACGGTCTTGCGCGGGACGATGATCCCCGGCATGCCCTCGGAGCCGGACGGCGCCGTCACCTCGGCACGGGCGAGGCGGTGACCGTCGGTCGCCACGGCCCGCAGCGACAGGTCGCTGCCGACCTCGGCGGTGTGGAGATAGATGCCGTTCAGATAATACCGGGTCTCTTCGGTCGAGATGGCGAACTGGGTGCGCTCGATCAGCCGCAACAGCTGCGCCGCCTCCAGCGTAAAGCTGTGGCTGAGGCTGCCGGCGGTGATGTCCGGAAAATCGGCTTCCGGCAGGCATTGCAGGCGGAAGTTCGAGCGACCGGATGAGACGGTCATCTGCGTTCCCTCGCCGTTGGTCGCAAGCTTGACCTCGGACCCGTCCGGCAACTTGCGCACGATGTCGTAGAGCAGATGGGCGGGGACGGTCGTCGCGCCAGCCTCCTCGGCCACCGCCTGGACGTCCTCGGTGATCTCGATATCGAGATCGGTCGCCTTCAGCCGCATGCCGGCATCCTCGGTGCGCACCAGGACGTTCGAGAGGATCGGAATCGTGTTGCGCCGTTCAACCACGCGATGCACGTGAGACAGCGACTTCAGGAGGTTCGAACGCTCGATAATGATACGCATGAGGTCTGCCGTTCCATTCGGTCCCGGTGGCGCGCGCCAGCCGGACGGGACCCGTGTTCTTAGTGGCAACATGCCGCCTTGGAAAGGGTAAGGCGGCGCAGCGGAACCCCACAAAGAGCACCGCGCGAGCTGGTTTTCAACAGTCTATAACGGGAAGAGGCAAACGAGGCGCCGCAAGCGCCTATTCTTCGATCATCCGCCGGATCAGATCGAGCTCGTTGGAGAAGGTTTCGTCCTTCGAACGCTCGCCTTCGATCTTGCGCACGGCGTGCAGCACCGTGGTATGATCACGCCCGCCGAAGCGCCGGCCGATCTCCGGCAGAGAGCGCGGCGTCATGGTCTTGGCGAGATACATGGCGATCTGGCGCGGCCGCACGATCGTCTTGGTCCGCCGAGAGGAGAGCAGATCCGTCCGGGTCACGTTGTAGTGACGCGAGACGAATTTCAAAATGTCCTCGATCCGCACCTTGCGCTCGACATTGGCGCGGGTGAGCTGGTTAAGGAGATCTTCCAGATGCTCCTTCGACAACGGCTGGCCGAGCGAATGGCGGAAAGCGATCTGGTTGAAGGCGCCTTCGAGGTCGCGGCCGGAGCCGGCGACGCGCTTGGCGATCGTGTCGATCATGTGATCGGGCATCGTGAAGGTCGTGTCTTCGGCGCGCATGGCGGCGGCCCGGCTTTCGAGAATCGCCTTGCGCATCGGATAGTCTGGCACGCCGATTTCGAGGGTAATGCCGTTGGCGAGCCGCGAGCGCACCCGCGGGTCGAGCGATTCGAGTTCGGCTGCCGGCCGATCGGCGGCGCAGATCACCTGCTTGGCCGAATCGATCAGGGCGTTGAGCAGGTGGCAGAACTCCTGCTGGATCGATTTGCCCTGCAGGAACTGGGTGTCGTCGATGATCAGGATATCGATGCCCCGCAACGTCTCTTTCAGATCGAGCGCCCGGTTGTCCCGAATGGCGGCCGCAAAGCGCCACATGAAATATTCGGCGGTCAGATAGACGACGCGCGGCTTATCCGGCCGACGCACGGCGGCATTGGCGATCGCCTGCAGAAGATGGGTCTTGCCGAGGCCAACCGAGGCGTGAACGAAGAGAGGGTTGAAGCGCACCGAACCGGGGCCGTTTTCGGCCACCGCCTTGGCGGCGGCGAGCGCCACGCGGTTCGACGATCCCTCGACGAAATTCTCGAATTCATAGCGTGGATCGAGGGGCGAGCCGAAGTCCGGCGTGCCGGCGACGGTCAGTGGCGTCGCGGCGCTGACGGGGGCAAAGGTCGACGCCGGCTTTTCGGGCACGCGCGTCTCGCTCGCGACCGGTTTGGCCGAGCTTTCGGCCCGTCCGCCGATCCGGCTGGAGCGGATGGTCACGCCGCCGCCCCGCACGGCCGAGCGCACGGTCACGTCGACGCGCAGCGTGCCGGGCACCTCATCGGCGAAGATCGTCGTCAACAGCTCCAGATAATGAGACTGAATCCAGCTGCGCAGGAACGCGGTCGGAACGGAGATCTGGCACACGCCTTTGCCGAGGCTGTCGAGCTTCATGCGCTGGAACCAGCTCATGTAGATGTCCTGGCCGAGCTGAGCCTTCAAGCGGGCCTTCACGCGCTCGATCACCTCGCCCCGAGCCTCGTCGCCAGTCACCATATTCGCCCCGCCGTCCATGCCGTCGTTCCGGCGCGCTTCATGCTCGCCTTTCGGATGCCCCATCATACGATCCCCTGCGTTTACGCCCGCCACACTCGTCATCGCTGAAGCCACGGAAGCTCCTCAGCCTTCCACCCCGTCTTCTGTCCCCTGTGGCCATGGCCGTCCAGGGGGCCCTCGAAGCCGTCGAGAACATTGACGCACTGCGTATAGCCCGCCGCCGTCAGCGCCTTGGCGGCGGCGATCGACCGCACGCCGGAGCGGCAGAGCAAGAACAATGGCTTGTCCTTATCTGGCCCATCCGAGCCAAGCGCTGCCGTTACGCGATCCACGAAGTTCGGATCGACGGCCATGGAGGGAAAGCTCTGCCACTCGGTGAGGATCGTCGACTTACCGAGGGGCGACAGGTCCGGAATGCCGACATAGGTCCATTCCGCGGCGGTGCGAACGTCGATCAGCGCGGCCCGGGGATCGTCCGCGAGGGCTGCCCAGCATTGTTGGGGGGTGACATCACCTGCATAGCCGTCCGCCATTCGTCTTCCTGTCGATAAACAAAAGTCATGAGAGCCGGCCGGCGATGTTGCGCGCCGGCAGCACTCTGGCTTCTTTTTTTAATTGGGATGCAGAAGCTAGAAAACGAAAGTCTCGGGAAAAACGGCGCCGAATTCCGCAGCCTCTATGGAAGCGTTGGATAACCGGACTTTTCCCCGCGCTTTGTCTCGCTCTGCCCTTGTCATGGTTGAACGTTACGAGACCGGGTCGGGCGGGGCAAGCCGACTCGCAGCGATTCCGAACGACTTGTCGTCCCTCTGTTGCGACTCTGACATCGGGGCGTCGAGAGAGCTCGGCGAAAATCCCTTATGGTGCGGTGGTTTTGGGACCGAGCAGCGAAAAGCCGGTGGAGCAAAAGAATAAATTTTGCAGAATTTGTGACAGCCCACTTGACTCAAAGGCTTGCGACGAAATGGTTAGCCGGCAATTTTAAGGAGTTCAGTGACCTCAAATAAGACAATGAAAAATATCATCTTTTTCTGACAATAAGGACATTCCGGGAACGTTCTTCCGGACGCTGGTGACAATCTGCCTGCTTGCCGCAGCGAATCGATTGAAGAACAGATTACAGATTGTTGATGATCATGGGCGCTGTCACGGAATCGAAAAAGCCCGGTCGATGACCGGGCTTTTTCGATAACTGAGATGGGGCCGCGGTCAGGCTTCGCCGATCGCCTTCACCCGGTGCGACAGGCGCGAAATCTTCCGCGACACCGTATTGCGGTGGAAGACGCCCTTCGAGGCGGCGCGACGCATTTCAGGCTCGGCAACCCGGAACGCGGCGACGGCGGCATCCTTGTCACCGGCGGCGATTGCTTCCTCGACCTTGCGCAGGAAGGTACGAACGCGCGAGCGGCGGGCACCATTGATGGCCGTGCGGCGAGCGATCTTGCGCGTTGCCTTCTTGGCCGAAGGAGTGTTGGCCATTTTTGTCTCTCTTTTCTGACCGGACCGTGAAGCGCCGGCGACAACTAAAACGACGCGGCAGCGCAAAACAACAGGCGGCGCCCGAGAGACGCCGCCACGTGGCGCGCTTTATAAGCAGAGGGGGGTGTCGCGTCAACATCGTGAGGGCGGTTTCCAGCAAATCGTGATGCACGACGGGTGGAAATGCTTTGCCCGTCGGCTGGCGATTGATTGCCGGCGGGATCGGCTGTGTCGCCGATCCTGACCTCTGCCGCCCCCCTGCCGGTCAGCGATTTTTGAATTGCGGCGAGCGCTTCTGTACGAAGGCCTCCATGCCTTCGCTCTGATCTTCCGTCGCGAACAGCGCATGGAAGAGGCGGCGCTCGAACCGCAGGCCGTCCGAAAGCGGCACCTCGAAGGCGCGGTTGACGGCTTCCTTGGCGAGCATCACCGCCGGCAGAGAGAAATTGGCGATCTTGTCGGCGGTGCGCAGCGCCTCTTCGATCAGATCCGTCGCCGGCACGATCCGCGAGACGAGGCCGCAGCGTTCCGCTTCCTGGACGTCCATCAGCCGGCCGGTGAGACACAGATCCATCGTCTTGGCCTTGCCGATCGAGCGGGCGAGCCGCTGGGTGCCCCCCATGCCCGGTATGACGCCGAGGGTGATCTCGGGCTGGCCGAACTTGGCGTTGTCGGCGGCAATCACGATGTCGCACATCAGCGCCACCTCGCAGCCGCCGCCAAGGGCATAGCCGGCGACCGCAGCGATTGTCGGCTTGCGGAAGTTGCCGAGTGCTTCCCACTCTCCCCAAAGATCGATGCTGAGAGCGTCGGCGAATTCCATGTCCTGCATGTCTTTGATGTCGGCCCCGGCGGCGAACGCCTTTTCCGATCCGGTCAGCATCACCGCGCCGATTTTGGCCTCGCCTTGAAAGCTATGCAGCGCCTGAACGATCTCCCGCATCATCTGTTGGCTCAGCGCGTTCATCGCCTTCGGGCGGTTGAAGGTGATCAGACCGACGCGGCCGCGGGTCTCCACCTTGATCGTCTCGTAACTCATGGTGCTCCAACGACTGATGTTCTCAATCAACGGGTGCGTGATGATCGATGCTCATGAGTGGCCGATTGCACCGGCAAAGGCAATATCCGCTCACGGTCGCGTCCGGGCCTGGCCGACTCCGCACCACGCATCGTGTTTTGTGCCTGCTACTGAACGCACGGCGCGCTAACGCTGACAGACCGGACAATAGAAGGTCGAGCGGCCGGACTGAACGATGCGCTTCACGATGCCGCAGCAGCTCTTGCGCTGGCAAGGCTCGTCTTCGCGATCGTAGACGGCAAAGCGATGCTGGAAATAGCCAAGCGATCCGTCGGCTTGGCGATAGTCCCGCAAGGACGAGCCGCCAGCGGCGATGGCATCGGCGATTGTCTCGCGGATGTGTTGCGCGAGCGCGTTCAAGCGCGTCGAGGCCGCGCCCTTGGCGGTGACCAGCGTGCCGGCCGCGCGGCGCGGTGACAGGCGGGCGCGCCAGAGCGCCTCGCAGACATAGATATTGCCGAGACCGGCGATGATCTTCTGATCGAGCAGCGCCGCCTTCAGCGGTGCCGTTCGTCCGGCAAAATGTGGCGCCAGCGCCGGACCGGACAGGGCGTTGCCGGTGGGCTCGATGCCGAGGCTGCGAAAATGCGGATGAGCCCCCAGATCGACGCGCTCGATCAGCGACATGTAGCCGAACCGGCGGGGATCGTTAAAGATCACCGAAACCGGAACTCCCGAAGCGGCCTTCAGATCGAAGCAGACGTGATCGTGCAGGCGCTCTTGCGAGCGTTCACGGACGAAGACGCCGGGCAGGCTCGTGCCTCTCTGGCTCTCGATTCGGAATGAGCCGGACATGCCGAGATGCATGGCCAAGACCGTACCGCCTTCGAGATCGGCGAGAAGATATTTTGCCCGCCGCCCCAGCGCTTCGATCCGGCGACCGGCGAGGCGATCGGCAAATCGCTCCGGCAATGGAAAACGCAGATCCGGCCGGCCGAGGATGACGCGCTCGATTCGCCCCCCCGCCATCACCGGCTCAAGGCCTCGGCGGACGGTCTCCACCTCTGGTAATTCCGGCATTGTCGCTTAAGTCCTTCGATCGTATGCCTGCTCGACGTTTCGCCCCTTGGCGCGGCACGCGGAAGCCTTTAGGGCCTGTCGTGACGCATTCGCCTTGCGTCGGCCAGTGCCGCTCGCAAAGGGCGATCGCAATATCCGCATCGAGTCGATGCTTTTCAACGAAGGTGCTTGTCATGTCGCAATCGCGCGTCACCGAAACCGGAGCCATGGAAACGGCCTATGGTTTCGAGACCGTTGGTGGGGGCGGTGAGAAGCAGGAGCGCGTCAACGCAGTCTTCCACCGGGTCGCCGAGCGCTATGATCTGATGAATGATTTGATGTCGGGCGGTCTGCACCGGGCCTGGAAGGCGGCGATGGTCGCCTGGCTGAGCCCGCCGCACCGACCTGAATACCGGTTCCTGGACGTTGCCGGCGGCACCGGCGACATCGCCTTTCGCATCATCGAAGCGACGCGGCGCCGGGCCCATGGCACCGTGCTCGACATCAATGCCTCGATGCTGGGCGTTGGCGCCGAGCGGGCGGTCAAGCGGCGCTTGTCGGACAATCTGAGCTTCGTCGAGGGCAATGCCGAAGATCTGCCGCTTCCGGACGACCATTTCGACGCCTATACGATCGCCTTCGGCATCCGCAACGTGCCGCGGATCGCGACCGCGCTGAGCGAGGCCTACCGGGTGCTCAAGCCCGGCGGCCGTTTTCTGTGTCTGGAATTTTCCGAAGTCGAACTGCCGATTCTCGACAAGATCTATGATCTCTGGTCGTTCAAGGCGATTCCGCGGATCGGCGAGATGGTGGCGCGTGATCGTCAGTCGTATGAATATCTCGTCGAATCGATCCGTCGCTTCCCCAGCCAGGCAAATTTTGCCGCAAGCATTCGCGAGGCCGGGTTCGAGCGGGTGGATTATCGCAATCTCTCCGGCGGCATCGCTGCCATCCATTCCGGTTGGAAGCTTTAGACGGGAATGCGAGGATCCGGAATCGCCATTGCGCTCCCAGTCCTTGTTTTACCGCATGATGTGATCTGAAACGTCATGCAACTTTTCGGCATCATGCTCTAGTCGGACCAAGCGAAAAGATCTGTGGCCAATCCCATCAACGGAACATTCGCGCTGGTCAGAGCCGCTTTCGTGCTGGCGCGAGAAGGCGTGTTCGGAGCATTCCCCGCCGAGGGGCTGCCGCCGGGCGCGGCGCTGCTGCATCGCCTGGCGCGGCTGATCGAGCGCAAGTCGATCGAAGAGCAGGACCGCTCCGACCGGCTGTCGCGGGCGCTGCATCGGCTCGGGCCCTCCTACGTCAAGCTTGGCCAATTCCTCGCCACCCGTCCCGACATCGTCGGCGCCGACATCGCCGCCGAACTCGGTGCGCTGCAGGACAAGGTACCGCCATTTCCGCGTGAGCAGGCGGTGGCGGAGATCGAAGTCACCCTTGGCCGGCCGATCGGCGAGCTGTTCCTCGACCTCGGCGAGGTGGTCGGTGCGGCCTCGATTGCGCAGGTCTACAAGGCGCGGGTGCGCGGCCGGGACGGGATCGAACGCTTTGCCGCCGTCAAGGTGATCCGGCCTGGCGTGCGTGGGCGGTTCCGCCGCGAACTCGACGCCTTTGCCTTCATTGCCCGTTTCCTCGAACGCTTCGTCGCCTCCACCCGGCGGCTGCGTCCGGTGGCCGTCGTCGAGACGCTCACCCAGTCGACCCGCATCGAGATGGATCTTCGGCTGGAGGCGGCGGCGGCTTCGGAGATGGCCGAAAATGTCGCCTATGACAAAGGCTTCCGGGTTCCCGCGATCGACTGGGAGCGGACGGGCCGCGACGTCATCACCATGGAGTGGATCGACGGCATCAAGCTCAGCGATGTCTCGTCGGTGATCGCGGCCGGCCATGATGTCAAGAAGATCGGCGTCACCGTCGTGCAGTCCTTCCTGCGCCATGCCATGCGCGACGGCTTCTTCCACGCCGATATGCATCAGGGAAACCTGTTTATCGCGCCGGACGGCACGATCGTTGCCGTCGATCTCGGGATCGTCGGTCGGCTGAGCCGCGACTCGAAGCGCTTTCTGGCGGAGATTCTTTACGGATTTATCCAGCGCGATTACCGGCGGGTGGCTGAGATTCACTTCGAGGCCGGTTACGTGCCGCGAACCCAGGACGTCGCGAGCTTTGCCCAGGCGCTGCGGGCGATCGGCGAGCCGATCTACGGCCAGCCGGCCGAGACGATTTCGATGGGGCACCTGCTGTCGCTGCTCTTCGAGGTGACGGAACTCTTCGACATGAAGACCCGGCCCGAACTGGTGCTTCTGCAAAAGACCATGGTCGTCGTTGAGGGCGTCGCGCGGAGCTTCGATCCGAAGTTCAACATGTGGGTGGCGGCCGAGCCAGTGGTCTCCGACTACATCATGAGCGAACTGGGCCCGGCGGCGAAGCTGCAGGAGGTGCGGGACGGGGTCGAGGCCGGGCTGAAGCTTCTGCGCAAGGCGCCGGAATTGGCGGCGGGGCTGGAAATTCTCGGCCGCGAGCTGCCCGAGCTGATCGAGAACGGCATCCGGCTGAATGACGATACGCTCATCGATCTCGTTCAGGATACCAAGGCGAGCATCATTCTCGGCCATGTCGAGCGCTGGGTGATCGCCGGCGCGCTCGTTGCGATCGCCGCGGCCCTGCTGTTCTGATCCGCGGTCGCTTTTGTCTGCGTTGCCGGGGCGGCGGCAGATGGCATAAGAAGACGGGATATCGGCGATCGCCGGCAGGTTTTCAGGAGACGAGGTTTTGGCAATCGACGTGGCGGTGGCATGGATCCGATGAGCGCGCTCTCGCAGCGGCGCGTGCTGCTGGTGATCGGCGGCGGCATCGCGGCTTACAAGGCCCTCGATCTCATCCGCCGGCTCAAGGAGCGCGGCGCGGCGGTGACGCCGGTGATGACGCGGGCCGCCGGGGAATTCGTCACGCCGCTGTCGGTCGGCGCGCTCGCTGCGACGAAAGTCTACTCAGACCTTTTCGACCGCGAGGACGAGCAGGATGTCGGCCACATTCGCCTGGCCCGCGAGCACGATCTGGTCATCGTCGCGCCGACGACGGCCGATCGGATGGCGCAGCTGGCGAACGGCTTGGCCGACGATCTCGCCGGCGCGGTGTTGTTGGCGACCCGTGCGCCGGTGTTGATGGCGCCGGCGATGAACCCGGCGATGTGGGAGCACCCGGCAACCCGTCGCAATCATCAGCGTCTGCTCGCCGACGGGGTACAGTTTGTCGGCCCCGACAGAGGCGAGATGGCCGAGCGCGGCGAGGCCGGCATTGGCCGCATGGCCGAGCCGCTGGCGATCGTTGCCGCCGCCGAGACGCTTGTCGCAACCGTCAAACGGCCGCTGCAGGGCCTTTTGGCAATCGTCACCTCCGGGCCAACCCACGAACCGATCGACCCGGTGCGCTATATCGCCAACCGCTCCTCCGGTCGGCAGGGCCACGCCATCGCCGAGGCGCTGCGCAAGGCTGGCGCCACCGTGACCCTGGTGTCGGGCCCGGTCAGCTTGCCCGATCCGGATGGCATGAGCGTCGTCCATGTCGAAACCGCCGACGAGATGCGTGGCGCGGTTGAAGCCTCGCTGCCCGCTGACATCGCCGTCTTTGTCGCCGCCGTCGCCGATTGGCGGGTGGCAAGCGAAAGCGCGCAGAAGATCAAGAAGAATGGCGGTGGCCCGCCTCAACTCACACTCGCGGAAAATCCTGACATCCTCGCCAGCATAGGTCATCACCCGCGGCGGCCGGCCCTGGTCATCGGCTTTGCGGCCGAGACCGACGATCTCCTGGACAATGCCCGCCGCAAGCTTGCCAAGAAGGGCGCAGACGCAATTTTCGCCAATGATGTGTCTCCGGCCGGCGGGGTGATGGGCGGCGCGGACAATACCTTGCGGTTGGTCACCGCCGACGGCGTAGAGGATTGGCCCAAACTCGCCAAGGCGGAGGCTGCCGCCCGACTGGTGGCCTGGATCGTGCGGCGCATGGGACGCGGCGAGGACCGATGACGATGAACGAGCAAACGGTGCAAATTGGTGTCCGGCGCCTTGAGAATGGTCTCGATGCGGAATTGCCGAGCTATTCGAGCGCGGGGGCGGCGGGAGCCGACTTGCGTGCGTCGCTTGACGGGCCCTTGGAGCTGGCGCCGGGCGAGCGAGCGCTGGTTCCGACCGGGCTTGCGGTCGAGTTGCCGGATGGGTTTGAGATGCAGATCCGCCCGCGCTCAGGGCTTGCCGTGCGCCATGGCGTCACGGTTCTCAACAGCCCCGGGACGGTCGACAGCGACTATCGCGGCGAGGTGAAGGTGCTGCTCGTCAATCTCGGAGAGGAACCGGTGGCGATTGAACCGGGCGACCGGATTGCCCAGGCGGTGATCGCGCCGGTGACCCGCGCCGTTTTCACTCTGGCCGAAACGCTGTCCGATACAACGCGGGGAACCGGCGGCTTCGGCTCAACGGGACGCAGATGAGAAGGCTCGGGCTGCGGATTGGCTTTGATCGTTCGCAGGCGTCATAATCGCGGCTGCAGCGACACTCCCCCGCTCACCCCTACCGCGTGGCGTCCAGCATCAGGTCGCCGTCGAGACCACGCAGACGGCCGCGGCCACCGGCGGCGATCTTGGTGATGGTGCAGCGATTGCGGCCGCCGTCCTTGGCACGATAGAGATTGGCGTCGGCCGCCTCATAGACCTGGGCGAAGCTGTGCGGCGTGCGCATGAAGACGCCGCCGATCGACACCGACAGCTGAGCGCCCTTGGTGCCCGAGCCGACATAGAGTCGGTTGATCGCCGCGCGTAGACGTTCGGCGACAATCTCGCCTTGTTCAGAGCTGCCGCAGGGCAGGGCGATGACGAATTCTTCGCCGCCGAGTCGTCCGACGGCGTCCGTCTCACGAGTCAGCCGCTTCAACGTCGTGGCGATTTTCTTGAGCGCAATGTCGCCGACCGGATGGCCGAGCTGGTCGTTGATCCGCTTGAAGTGGTCGGCGTCGACGATAAGCAACATCAAGCCGCGTTCCGGTTGCCCGACGAGCGCCCGAAGATGGGCGCGAAATTGCTGGTCGAATCCCTGTCGGTTCAACACTCCCGTGAGGCGGTCGGTCAGTGCCGCCCGCATCAGGCCGTCATTGTCAGCGTAAAGGCTCGAAACCCGAAAGGCCAGATAAGCGAGATAGGGAAGCGCGCTGAGGGTGGTCACCGCGATGGTGAAGCCAACGGCCGACATCATTACATGTTCGCCATAAGCCCGGAAGAACCAGAGCGCCAACGCCGTGGCAGCCAGAACGACCATGACGGCGATTAGAAGGAATTCACCGCAGAGGATCTTCGTGCGGGCAGATCCTTTGGACATAATCGTTTCTTTCACTGATAATCGGTTTGACATCGCATCTGTTCGAGCATGAAGTATCTCCCCAATTCTTGAAGAAAGTTTCAGCGGTCTCGATCGAATTGGATTCAAAGCCGATCTTTCGCCGTCGCGTGGCTCAGCGTCCGGGCGCAAAGCTTTTCTCCGAACATGTGCGGCTTTGGGAAAACCGGCCTCCAAGACTGCGGCGCTGCGACCTACATTGGACTGAAACCAGCGTTTCGGCGCGTTGGCGCCCGGTGATCGATCGCGGGACGACTCGGTCCGTGGTCTGTTCGTGGCAAAGGCGCCGAATCGGAGAACAGGGGCATCGCGGCAGCCCGTCCGGACTCACCCCTCTCGATTGCGCTCGTGCGCTCAGGATCCACTACGGAGGACATCATGGATAACCCCCTCAACGACAGCCAGCCTCGCACCAAGGGACGGGGGCGGATCTACGATTCCATCACCGACACGATCGGCGATACGCCGCTGGTGCGCCTCAACAAGGTGGCCAAGGAGCACGGCGTGAAGGCCAATCTTCTTGCCAAGCTCGAATTCTTCAATCCGATCGCCAGTGTGAAGGATCGCATCGGCGTCGCGATGATCGAGGCGCTCGAGGCCGACGGCAAGATTGTGCCGGGGCAGACCACCCTGGTCGAACCGACCTCCGGCAACACCGGTATCGGTCTCGCATTCGCCGCTGCCGCCCGGGGTTACCGGCTGATCCTGACCATGCCCGAGACGATGTCGATGGAGCGTCGCAAAATGCTGCGTTTGCTCGGCGCCGATCTGGTTTTGACCGAAGGTGCTAAGGGCATGAAGGGCGCCATCGCCAAGGCGGAAGAGCTGCTGCAGGAGCTGCCCGGTGCGGTGATGCCGCAGCAGTTTGAGAACCCGGCCAATCCGCAGATCCACCGCGTGACGACGGCCGAGGAGATCTGGAACGACACCGGCGGCAATGTCGATGCGCTCGTTGCCGGCATCGGCACCGGTGGCACGATCACCGGTGCCGGCCAGGTTTTGAAAGAGCGCAATCCCGCGATCAAGATCGTCGCCGTTGAGCCGGAAGCCTCGCCGGTGCTGTCGGGCGGTAACCCCGGTCCGCATAAGATCCAGGGGATCGGCGCGGGCTTCGCCCCGGCGATTCTCGACCGCGAAATCTATGACGAGATCATCCAGGTGTCCAACGAGGACACCTTCGAGACGTCGCGCATGGTCGCCCGGCTGGAGGGTATTCCGATCGGTATCTCGTCGGGCGCGGCGGTTCTGGCGGCGATCAAGCTCGGCCAGCGCGACGAGATGGCCGGCAAGAACATCGTCATCATCATCCCGTCCTTTGCCGAGCGCTATCTCTCGACCGCCCTGTTCGAGGGGCTGTCCGACGAAGCCTGACGCGAACCGATTCGGCTGACCATGGCTCTCCGGCTCCGCCGCCTCTGAAGGCCGGGGCCGAGTGGGTCACGGATGGCGGTGTGCCGCCCCGCTGACCGGGCTGCATTGCTCTGAAAGTCTGCGCACGGGCCGGGCGACATCGTCTCCCGGCTGGTGACAGGCTGGCATTCGTGCCTATCTGCCGCCTGCAAACCAGGAAGGAGACGTCATTCATGCTGACCCTCGACAAGGCCCGCATCATTATCGCCGAAACTCTCAAAGCCGGGCTCGCCAAAGGCTTCAAACCGCTCACCGTCGCCGTGCTCGACGCCGGTGGCGCGCTGATTGCGCTGGAGCGCTCGGACGGCTCATCGCGGATGCGGCCGGATATCGCGATCGGCAAGGCCAATGGCGCCATCGGTCTCGGCATGGGCTCGCGGGCATTGCACAGGCGCGCCGAGGAGCAGGCCTATTTCATCCAGGCGATGAATGCTCTCGCGAAGGGCGTGCTGGTGCCGGTGCCGGGCGGCGTGCTGATCAAGGGGCAGGGTGGTGAGATTCTCGGCGCCGTCGGCGTGACGGGTGATACCTCCGACAATGACGAGACCGCTGCGATTGACGGCATCGAGGCCGCCGGTTTTGCGGCCGATGGCGGCTAAGCTGAACTGAGCGGGCCGCGCGTCCCGTGTTGGCGGCTGCGGTCCTTGGCCTGTCGTTCACGCGCGAATTGATCGGCCGGATCTGAAACAATCCGGCCTCGGCGATCGAAATTTTCTTGAAAGAAGCCGGCCGAGCGCTCTCTCAGTCGAGGCCGGTTTCGTCTGCCTGTTGATGCCGAAATGTCGGGGAGGAGCCCCGCGACGCCGGTAAGGTCGACCGAGGAGATGGGAATGAAACGCACATCCGCAGCAGCGCTCGCGGGCGCCGTCACCATGGCGCTGGGGTTGGCCGGCATTGCTTCGTCGGCTGGCGCGCAGAAGACCGAGACGGCGATCTTCGCCGGCGGGTGCTTCTGGTGTGTGGAGAGCGACTTCGATCATGTGAAGGGCGTGCTCGACACGACCTCCGGCTATATCGGCGGCCAGATCCAGAATCCGACCTACGAGAACCATCCCGGCTTCCGCGAGGCGGTGCGCATCACCTTTGATCCGTCGAAGGTCAGCTACAAGCAGCTCCTGACAGCCTATTGGCATTCGGTCGATCCGACCGATGGCGGCGGCCAGTTCTGCGATCGCGGCCATTCCTACACCACCGCGATTTACGCGACATCGAAGACCCAGTTGAAGGAAGCCGAGTCCTCGGAGGTTCAGGTGAAGAAGGATCTCGGCACGGTGGCGACGGCGATTGCCATGGCGCCGACGTTCTGGCCGGCGGAGGGCTATCACCAGAACTACTATCAGAAGAACCCGCTGAAATATCGGTTCTACCGGACCGGATGTGGCCGCAATGCGCGGGTCAAGCAGATCTGGGGCGACAAGGCCTATATGGGTATCGGCGAGCATATGGGCTGACGGTGGCGGGGAGCCTGGTGCAGCGCCCGCGCAAGGCGCCGTTGAGCCTCACCGATTGAGCGGCTTTGTCACGATCTCGCCGGCCGGCTGGTTGGACGGCCGTGTCAGCGCGTCGACGACGGCGCGCTGGGCGGTCGCGTTGCCGATCCGCCGATGATCAGCATCGCTTTCAGCAGGCGCTCTCGTTGTCACTTTTGCCGTCGATCTCGTTCAGGTCACGCGACACACGCAACCGCAGATCGGCTGCCAACGCCCTGGCCGAGACCCACTGTCGCGCATCGCTCATAGAGGCGGAACTTCCTATCCACGGAGCTGTTTAGGCCGAACAATTCAAACGCCTGAGCCCCCGCGGCCGGGCGTCGTTTCGACATGTGAAGGGAGTATTTCGATGGCGAAGGCCAACAAGACCGGCAAGACCAAGCTGCATCCGACCAAGAACCCGATCTCGGAGAACGTCCGCGGCTCGATGGTTGAACTGCTGCAGACCCATCTGGCGACGTCGGTCGACATCACCTATCAGACCAAGCAGGCCCACTGGAACGTCAAGGGCATGAATTTCATTGCCGTGCATGAGCTGTTCGACGATCTGCACGAGGTTGTCGAGGACTATGTCGACACCATCGCCGAACGGCTGACCGCGCTCGGCGGCCAAGCGCACGGCACGGTCCAGGCGGCGGTGGAGAATTCGATTCTCGATCCCTATCCGCTCGATCTCGTCAAATCCGAAGATCATCTGCGGCGGCTGACCAACTCCTATGCCAAATGGAGCAAGGTGGTCAAAGAAGGCATCGGCGAGGCGTCCGAGGCGGGCGACGATCTGACCGAAGATCTCCTGACCGAGGTCGGTCGCGGCCTCGACAAGTCGATCTATTTTTTGGAGAGCCATTTCCAGAGCTGATGGCGCGGCGCCGGGCTGACAAGTCCGGGGAGCGTCCTATCCTTTTTGAAGGGCGGCGCATTGCGTCGCCCTTTTTCATGCTCCGCCCGGAGACTGGCCATGCTCTCGCTGTTCGATCTCGCTGCACTGTTGCTGACGCTCTCGGCCGGCTTTGGCTATCTCAACAAGCGCTATCTGTGCCTGCCGAGCAATGCGGGGCTGCTCATCCTGGCGCTGCTCGCCGCGATTGTGCTCCTGGCGCTCGACAAGCTGGTGCCGGGGCTGGGCTTTCCCGAACAGATCAAAGAGACCGTCGCCTCGATCGACTTCAACGAGACGCTGATGGAGGGCATGCTCGGCTTCCTGCTTTTTGCCGGCGCACTGCATGTCGATTGGGACGCCTTGAAATCGCGAAGCCTGTCGGTCGGGCTGATGGCCACTTTCGGCGTTCTGATTTCGACGGCGATCTGCGGCACGGGCTTCTATTACCTCGCCGGCTTTGTCGGCCTGCCGATCGGTTACAGCTGGGCGTTGGTCTTCGGCGCGCTGATCTCGCCAACCGATCCGGTCGCGGTGTTGGCGACGCTGAAGTCGATGAGCGGGGTGCCGAAGCGGCTCGAAATCGACATGGCCGGCGAGTCGCTGTTCAACGACGGCGTCGGTGTCGTGGTCTTCGGCATTTTGCTGTCGGTCGCGACTGGGGAGGGCGGCGGCCACCTCTCGCTGGAGCTGGCGCTGGAGCATTTCGCCGTCGAGGCGCTCGGCGGTGCGCTGTTCGGCGTGCTGACCGGCTATATCGCCTATCGCATGATGCTGAAGATCGACGACTATCCGGTCGAGGTGATGATCTCCATCGCGCTGGTGATGGGCACCTATGCCGCAGCCCACAATCTTGGCCTGTCCGGTCCGATCGCCGTCGTCGTCGCCGGCCTGCTCATCGGCGAGCGCGGGGTCGCCTATGCCATGAGTGATCTGACCCAGCGCTATCTGCACGGATTCTGGACGCTGATCGACGACATTCTCAATGCCGTCCTGTTCATGCTGATCGGGCTTGAACTTCTGGTGATCTCGTTTGGCTGGGAGAATGCGGTCCTCGGTCTCTTGACCATTCCGCTGGTGCTCGTCGCCCGATTCTTCTCGGTCTATCTGCCGTTTCAGATCGTCCGGCTACGGGAGCGGTTTTCGCGCGGCATCGTCGCGGCGCTGACCTGGGGCGGCGTCCGTGGCGGTATCTCGATTGCCCTGGCGCTGTCGCTCCCAGCCGGGACGGAGCGCAATCTGATTGTCACTGCGACCTATTCCGTCGTCGTCTTTTCCGTGCTGGTCCAGGGACTGACGCTCGAAGCACTGGTCAAGCGCGCGGTGCGGCCGGAGCAGGCGGCATCTGCCGAAGCGCCGCAGGGCGAATAGATGGAATGAAAACGGGCCGCGCAGCGATGCCGCACGGCCCTTTTATCCGTTTTGCCGATCGTGATCAGGCGATGGTCTGGCCGGTCGCCTTCCAATCGGCGAGGAACTGCTCCAGGCCCTTGTCGGTCAGCGGATGCTTGACGAGGCCCTTCAGCGTCGCCGGCGGCACCGTCGCAACGTCGGCGCCGATCAGGGCGGCCTCGCGCACATGGTTCATGGTGCGCACCGACGCGGCCAGGATTTCCGTCTCGAAGCCGTAATTGTCGTAGATCTGGCGGATGTCGCCGATCAGCGCCATGCCGTCGAGATTGATGTCGTCGAGGCGGCCGATGAAGGGCGAGATGAAGGTCGCGCCGGCCTTGGCGGCAAGCAGCGCCTGCACGGCCGAGAAGCAGAGCGTGACATTGACGAGATAGCCTTCGCCGGTCAGCTCCTTGCAGGCTTTCAGACCATCCATGGTCAGCGGCAGCTTGATGCAGACATTGTCGGCGATGTCGGCGAGGATCTTGCCCTCGCGGACCATCTCGCCGGCTTCCGTCGCCGTGACTTCGGCCGAGACCGGGCCTTCGACGATGTCGCAGATCTCGGCGATGATCTCCTTCATCGGCCGGTTGGCCTTCTTGATCAGCGACGGATTGGTGGTCACGCCGTCGAGGAGGCCGGCATCGGCGAGTTCACGGATGTCTGCAACGTCTGCGGTGTCGACGAAAAATTTCATGAGGGGTGCCCTTTCGATTCCGAACTATCGCCACTGAACGATGTTGGCTTCTTTATCAGCATCGTTGTCTCAAAGGCCATATGGGATTTCCCAAACGGGTCGAAAACCGGGCTTGGCACTGGCGGCTGGTCGCGACGAAAAGAGCCGTTAGGATTGGCGGTTCGATTCGCCGGAGTGGTCTGCGTGGTTTGTTTCCGCCGGCGACTGGACATGCGATTGGGAGCCCCGTTGAACCTCACCGACCAGCTCTTTCCCGAAACCATCGTGCCGGTGCTGGTGCCGTTGCCGAGCGATCGGCCCTATTCCTACACGGTTCCTGAGGGAATGGCGGTGCGGCCCGGTGCGATCGTTCAGGTACCGCTTGGGCCGCGGCAGGTCGCGGGGGTCGTTTGGGACGGTCCGATCGATGCTATCGACGCGAAGAAATTACGGCCGATCACCCATGTCTTCGAGTGCCCACCGCTGGACGAGACGATGCGGCGATTCATTGATTGGGTGGCCGAATATACGCTGTCGCCGCCCGGTCTCGTCGTGCGCATGGCCTTACGCGCGCCGGCGGCTTTTGATCCGGAGCCCTGGATCACGGGCATCGAGGCGACGGGGGAGGCGCCTGACCGGCTGACCGCAGCGCGGCAACGGGTCATCGCGGCTGCAGAGGAGGCCCACGCCTGGTCGAAGAGCGGCCTTGCCCATGCAGCCGGCGTCAGCGTGTCGGTCGTCGACGGGCTGATCAAGCAGAATGTCTTTCGCATCACGCGCTTTCCGCCGCCGCCGGCCGTCGCCGAGCCCGATACCGGCTATGGCCGGGCGACGCTGAGCCCGGATCAGGCGAAGGCTGCGGGCGATCTTGTCGCCGCCGTCGAGCAGGCGAGCTTCGCGCCGATCCTCCTCGAAGGCGCCACCGGCTCCGGCAAGACCGAGGTCTATTTCGAAGCGGTGGCGAGCGCTCTCGATCAAGGCAAGCAGGTGCTGATTCTCTTGCCCGAGATCGCGTTGACCCAGAGCTTCATCGACCGTTTTGACGCCCGCTTCGGCGCGCCGCCGGCCGAATGGCATTCGGACGTGCCGCCGCGACGGCGCGAGGCGATCTGGCGGCAGGTCGCCGAAGGCCGCGTGCGGATCGTCGCCGGTGCCCGCTCGTCACTGTTTCTGCCGTTCCAGGAACTTGGCCTGATCGTCGTCGACGAGGAGCATGACCCGGCCTACAAGCAAGAGGACCGCACATTCTATCACGCCCGCGACATGGCGGTGGTGCGCGCCTCGCTCGGCGGATTTCCGGTCGTTCTCGCCTCGGCGACGCCGTCGGTCGAAACCCGTGTCAATGCCGGTAGCGGCCGCTACGCCCATGTGCGGCTGAAGGCCCGCCACGGCGATGCCGCCTTGCCGGAACTCGCGCTCGTCGACATGCGCCGCCATCCACCGGCGCGTGGACGCTTCGTCTCGCCGGTGTTGGCGACCGAGATCAAGAAAACACTGCAGCGCGGCGAACAGACGCTGCTCTTTCTCAACCGGCGCGGCTATGCGCCGCTGACGCTTTGCCGGGTTTGCGGCCATCGCTTCCAGTGCCACAATTGCTCGACCTGGCTGGTGGACCACCGCCTGCGCGGCATCTTGCAATGCCACCATTGCGGCTTCTCGATGGGGCGGCCGGAAGCCTGTCCGGAATGTGGCACGCTCGATCATCTCGTCGCCTGTGGCCCGGGTGTGGAGCGGATCGCCGAGGAAATCGTCGAGGACTTTCCCGACGCTCGCACCATCGTCCTGTCGTCCGACATTGCCGGTGGTCCGCGGCGTCTGCGTCGGGAGCTCGAAGCGGTCGCCGATGGTGAGGCGGATATCGTGATCGGCACGCAACTCGTCGCCAAGGGGCATCACTTCCCGAAAATGACGCTGGTCGGCGCGATCGACGCCGATCTCGGCTTGGCGAATGGCGATCCGCGTGCCGCCGAGCGGACCTTTCAGCTGCTCCATCAGGTGACCGGCCGGGCGGGCCGCACGGGTCTGGCCAGCCATGGGCTGATCCAGACCTTCCAGCCGCAGCATCCGGTGATGCAGGCGCTCATCGCCGGCGATCCGGAAAACTTTTATGAAAGCGAGATCGACGAGCGTCGGCGCAGCGCCCTGCCGCCCTTCGGACGGCTCACGGCGATCATCGTTTCGGCCGACACCCGCGCCGACGCCGAGAACCACGCCCGCGAGATTCGCAAGGCCGCGCCGGAGGCGCCGGAGATCGAAATGCTCGGGCCGGCCGAGGCGCCGCTCGCCGTGGTGCGGGGGCGCCACCGCTTTCGCCTGCTCGTCGAGGCGACGCGGCGGGCGCCGATCCAGAGCTATCTGCGGGCGACCTTCGCAAAGGCGCCGCGGCCGCGCGGCTCGGTTCAGGTGCAGATCGACGTGGACCCGCAGAGCTTTCTATGAGACATGCGGGAAGCAAGGGGCTACAGTGGGAGGACCGTTGCGTTATGAGGAGGATACAGGAACGAGCATTGCGGGGACTGGGATTGACCGCCGCTCTGACTCTTTTCAGTGCTGGGACTGCGGTCGCGGCGCAGCCAAGCGGCATGAAGCTCGATGCCTCGCCGTTTGTCGCGGCCGCGCCGGGCCAAAATCAAGATGCCTCGCCCGACCTGACGCCGCGCGGCCTCGACCTCGGCGAGCTCGACTGGGCACCGATCGCGAGCCGCTGCGCCTTCGTGCGCATGGCCGGCTCCGCGGATTCGAACCAGCAAGCCATTCCGGAACCCGGCCAATCCTCTTCCAAGGCAAACGGCTACGGTCGCTTCGTCTTCGTGACGATGCTCGCCGACGCGAGCGGCGGCGCGCCGCCGCTCGAACGTGGCTATGTGATGGCCAACGGCCTCGTCCGGGAGCTCGAAAAGGGCAAGACGGCCGCTGGCAAGACCGGCACGGTGATGACCGTCTGGCGCTCGGCCGGCGAGCCACGGATCAGCGTCAATCTCGATCTGTCGGGAGTCGAGCAGGTGTCCGGCCACGCCGAATATGAGGGCGAGATGACCGTGTTCTGGGGCGACAAGAAGGAAGCTGTGCCGGTGCGCGGCCGTTGCAATTGATTCGGCACCATTGCCTGGGGATCGCATCACTGATCATCGTCGCTTGGTCCGGTGACGCAGCGTTCGCCGCTGCAAGGGCAACTTGTACCATACCAGACGCGTTCGAAGGCCGAACCGGTTGCCGTTGACGGTCGGGCGCCCGCTTGTCTCGGGCATCCTTGCCGGCATGCGCTTAGACGGAGGGGCGATCGGCGGCTTGGGCATCCCAACACGGAGACGAGGGATGAAACGTTTTGAGAACAAACGCGTGGTGATCACCGGCGGCACCAGCGGTATCGGACTTGCCACCGCCAAGCGCATCGCCGAAGAGGGCGGCGCGCTGCTTTTGACCGGCAATTCGCCTGAGCATATCGAGGCGACTCGCCGGGCGCTGCCGGAGGCGAAGGTGATCGCCAATGACGCCGCGGACCCGATGGGCGCGCCGGCGCTGGCCGAGGCCGTCAAGGCGCATTTCGGCACCATCCACGCGGCGTTTCTCAACGCCGGCTTCGGCTCATTCGCGACGCTTGACGACGTCGACGCCGAGGATTTCGATCGCCATTACGATTTGAATGTCCGCGGACCGATTCTTCAGACCAAGCATCTCGACCCGCTGATCGAAGCCGATGGCGCGATCGTTTTGACCGGCTCTGGGACTGCGGCCTCGCCGCGCGAAGACGTGCTGGTCTACGGCTCGACCAAGGCTGCCGTGCGTCAGATCGCCCGTTCGCTGGCGACCCGGTTCGCGCCGCGCAAAATTCGCGTGAATGTCGTGACACCGGGCCTGACAGAAACCCATTTCCACGATCGCGGCGGCATGGAAGCTGCGGCGCAGAAGACCTACAAGGCGAATGTCGCCAAGGCGGTGCCGCTCGGTCGCCTCGGCCAGCCCGAGGATGTCGCGGCGGTCGCGTGTTTTCTGTTGAGCGCCGATGCGGCCTATGTCACGGGGGCCGAATACAAGGTCGATGGCGGCTTGACCATGTGAGACTGGACAAAGTGAGACTGGCCGTCGCCGCCGCGAATCGCCGGCGGATCGCATGACCGTCGCGGTGCCGGGGAGTTCGTGTCCGGCCCAGTTCATGCCGGCCCCTTCGGTTCGAACGCCCTTGGTATGACCCGCAGACTGGGCCCGAAAGTCGCGCTTCGGGTCGATCGCTTGTACTTTCGCGACCAGGCCGCCCCGCGTCCTGTCGGACGCAGAAAGGTCGCTCTCACCTTTTGAATCGACGCATCGTGCTCTGCCGAAAATCGACTCCGATTTTCGGGCCGATGCTGGAGGCCGCCCTGACCTCGTCGAATGGGCGGTAACGCACTGCTTTGGACAAAAAAAGAGGACCGGAGGCATAGCCTCCGGTCCTGCTTGGTGCCGACCGGGAGAGGGTGAACCCGGCGGCTGGGGGGGATGTTTGCGAGCCCCGGATCTTGGGGGGATGTCCGATGGGAGAAGGACGATCCGGTGCGATCGCAACTCACGGCCCGTCAATTAACGCCGACGGGCAATAAGGCGAGGCTTACTTGACAACCTTCACGGTGGTTGCGGTCCGCTCTTTACCCTTCATGTGGTAGCTAACCTTCACCGTGTCTCCGACCTTCAAGTCAGCGACGACGATCTTCGCCGGCAGCACAAACGTCTTGCCGTTGGCGAGGGTCAACTTGCCGGTGTCGAGGATCTTGATTTTGCTCGTGCTGACGTGAAGCGCAGCCGTGTGCTTCTTCGCAACATGCTTGGAGGCCACGTGCACTTTGGCCGCTGGCTTCTTGGCCGCGTCGGTCGACGTGGTGGTCGAAGTCGCAGCGAACGCCGAGGTGCCGACGAGCAGGCTGGCGGCGAGGGTGAGGGGAAGGGTGAGACTACGCATTCGACGCATCCTCGTCGATAAACCGGCGCCCGGCATAGGCCGCGGCTTGTCCCGGTAGATAGAAGCCGTCAGGTTTAGCGTCGAGCCACGGCCTCACTTGGGAGCGCCGCCGGCGCTTCCCGGCTTCGAGGAAGAAATTACCGCCGGGCGAGGGCTGTCGCAAATGAATAAGAAATAATGTTTCACTGCCCCAAAACGTCCGCAATTTCCAACAAGCCGGGCGTTATCTGACTCGTTCGACATGTGCAGATCTGCAACGGGAGCATCGGGCCGAAATCACTTGTCAGCGTCGACGTCACGGCTGTGTAAAAGCCCAACGGCGCGGCCTCATTCGAAGCCGCGCCGTTGGGGTCTTTCATCGTTTGCTGTCATCCGGGCCGATTATGCGGCGGCGGCAGCCTTGCCGGCGGGGACTTCCGAGATCGTCTTCAGAACCTGCGAGGCGATCGCGTAGGGGTCGCCTTGAGAGTTCGGGCGGCGATCCTCGAGATAGCCCTTATAGCCGTTGTTGACGAAGGAGTGCGGGACGCGGATCGACGCGCCGCGGTCGGCGACGCCGTAAGAGAACTTGTTCCACGGCGCGGTCTCGTGCTTGCCGGTCAGTCGCATGTGGTTATCCGGGCCGTAGACGGCGATGTGGTCTTCGAGGTTCTTCTCGAACTGGCCCATCAGCGCCTCGAAATACTCCTTGCCGCCAACTTCCCGCATATGCTTGGTCGAGAAGTTGCAGTGCATGCCGGAGCCGTTCCAGTCGGTATCACCAAGCGGCTTGCAGTGCCACTCGATGTCGATCTCGTATTTCTCGCAGATGCGCATCAGCAGATAGCGGGCGATCCACATCTGATCGGCAGCTTTCTTGGAGCCCTTGCCGAAGATCTGGAATTCCCACTGACCCTTGGCGACTTCCGCGTTGATGCCTTCGTGATTGATGCCAGCGGCCAGGCACTGGTCGAGATGGGTTTCGACAATCTCACGGGCGACGGCGCCGACGGCGCCGTAGCCGACGCCGGTGTAGTATTTGCCCTGCGGCTCGGGATAGCCCTGGGCCGGGAAGCCGAGCGGACGGCCTTCCTGATAAAAGAAATATTCCTGTTCGAAGCCGAACCAGGCGTCTTCGTCGTCGAGGACCGTGGCGCGGCTGTTCGATTCATGCGGGGTGACGCCGTCGGGCATCATCACTTCGCACATCACCAGAACGCCGTTGGTGCGGTCAGGATCCGGATAGCTGGCCACGGGCTTCAGAACACAGTCGGAGCTGCTGCCTTCGGCCTGCAGCGTCGAGGAGCCGTCAAAGCCCCACAGCGGCAACTGCTCGAGCGTCGGAAACTCGGCAAATTCCTTGATCTGCGTCTTGCCGCGCAGGTTCGGGACCGGCTTGTAACCGTCCAGCCAAATATACTCGAGCTTGAATTTCGTCATGGTCGTTCTTCCGTGGGTGGACGCGTTTTCGCGCATCGAAACACAATGATCACCCGCGGCGCGGCGATGCGCGCTCAAACGGGGTCGTCTCGGCCTATGCATGCGGCGTGCCAAGCCGGGTCGATGCGGATATCGGCCGGCGTTTTTCTCGCCGCCGCGCAATATTGTCGCGGCGGCGGGATCTGGGCCTGCGCGGTTCGGCCCTTATCCTTGGCCGTCCAAAGCCAAAATATCCTAAGATTTCAGCAACCATGCGCTGCAAAGTGAGCGGAAGGGCGCTCGCTGGTCAGTCCGGGAAAGGGATCTCGTGGCAGAATAATCCGATCGCCGGCTGCGGATCATTTAGGTGCTCGGTGAGCTCGCATGGTTGTGAAGCGGGTGCGTAAAGTCTATTATTTGATCATATTGCATAAAAGATATGCACACCTACCTGTATCTTAACCCCTTCCTGTTGGGAGGCTCATTGAGGAACAGCCCATGAAACCGAGAGAGGGCCATCAAGGCGCCGAGATCCTGCCGTTTCCCTTAAAGGCGCGTCTTGCCTGCGTCGCCGCCTCGCGCTCGCAGCGCCTGTCCCAGCCTTTGCCGGGCTTCGTCGAATTTGCCGCCGGCGGTGCCGCCTATCACGAAGACGCCATCCGCGAGGACGCCGAAAAGCATGGGCGCCGCCATTAACGGCTAACCCTGGCCCCAAGCGGCGGTCTTTGACCGTGGTCGCGGCCCCTGGCTGACCAAACGGCCGGCTTGCCAAACGGGCGGCTACGTCGCATCACGCCCGTCATGGCCGCAACCATTTCCAGCCGCAGCCGGCTCGATGCACTGCTCGTCGACAAGGGCTTCTTTGCCACCCGCTCGCGGGCGCGCGACGCGATTTTGCGCGGCCATGTCGTCGTTGCGGGCAAGCCTGAGACGCGGCCCGGCCTGACGGTTCGGCCGGACGCGTCCATCGTTGTCTCCGATCCGGCCTGCGCCTATGTCTCGCGCGCGGCGCTGAAGCTGAGACAGGCAATTGCCATGTTCGATGTTGCCCCGCGCGGCCGCGCGGCCCTCGATATCGGTGCGTCGACCGGCGGTTTTACTCAGGTTCTTCTGGAGGCCGGCGTCGCCCATGTGGTGGCGATCGATGTCGGCCACGGGCAAATGCATGCTACGATCGCCTCTGATCCGCGGGTGACGGCGCTCGAAGGGCTGAATGCCCGCGAGCTGGCACGCTCTGATCTTGCCGGCCACAAGATCGACCTCATCGTTTCGGACGTCAGCTTCATTTCCCTCACGCTTGCTTTGCCGCCGGCGTTGTCGCTGGCCGAGCCGGGTGCCGACGGCCTCTTTCTGGTCAAGCCGCAATTTGAGGCCGGGCGCGCGGCGATCGGCAAGGGCGGGCTTTTGCGCGATCCGGCATCGGCCGAGACGATCGCCGGGCACGTGCGGGAGTGGCTCGACCGACAACCGGGCTGGCAGGCACTGGCGCTCATCGATTCCCCAATCAGCGGCGGCGACGGCAACCGCGAATTTCTGCTTCATGGACGAAAGGCGAACCATTGCGCGTGACGATCGACAGCCTCGGGGCGAAGGGCGACGGCGTCGCGATAACGCATGCCGGGCCGGCCTATCTGCCCTTCACCCTGCCGGGCGAGGTGGTGGAACTGGAAGGCACTGAGGCGCGGCCAGATTTCACGCTGATCGCGGCGTCGCCCGAGCGTCAGTCGCCGGCCTGCCGGCATTTTACCGAATGCGGCGGTTGCGATCTGCAGCATGCGAGCGAGACGACCTATCACGCCTTCAAGCGCGGCCTCGTCGTTGCCGCCTTGCAGCGGCAGGGGATCGAGGTCGAGGTGGCGCCGCTTGTGCCCTGTGCGCCGGCCTCGCGCCGCCGGGTGACGCTGACGGCGGTGCGTACCGGCAATCGCGTGCTTCTCGGCTACAACGCCGCCCGCTCGACCCGTGTGGTGCCGATCGAAACCTGCCCTATCGCGATGCCGCAAATCACGGCGGCGCTGCCAGTCCTGCGACGGCTCGCCGGGCTTTTGATCGACCGCAAACGGCCGTTGAAGCTGTTGGTGACGATGACGGCGGCCGGCCTCGACATTGCCGCCGAAGGCGCGGCGCGCTTGTCCGACACGCTCCGGCAGCAGGCGGTTGCCTTGACGCTGGAGGCGGGGGTTGCCCGGCTGAGCCTTGGCGACGAGATCCTCGTGATGGCCAGAGCCCCCTTCATCGACTTTGCCGGCGTTCCCGTCGCGCTGCCGCCTGGCGCATTTCTGCAGGCGGTCGAGAACGCGGAGCGGGCGATGGCCGAGCGGGTGACCACCCATCTCGCGGGAGCCAAGCGCGTCGCCGACTTCTTTTCCGGTTGCGGCACGTTCTCGCTGCGGTTGGCGCGGCAGGCGGCGGTCAACGCCGTGGAAAGTGACGCGCTGGCGCTCGCCGTCCAGGATCAGGCACACCGTCAGGCCCAGGGGCTGAAGCCTCTGACCACCGAACGCCGCGATCTCTTCCGTCGCCCGGTTCCGGCCAAGGAGATGGCGTCTTTCGATGCCGCGGTCTTTGATCCGCCACGAGCCGGCGCCGAAGGGCTCGCACGGGAACTTGCCGCCTCAAGGATCGGCCGGCTCGCTGCCGTCTCCTGCAATCCGATGACCCTTGCCCGGGATCTGAAGATCCTCGTCGATGGCGGCTATCGGATCCGTTCGGTCACGCCGATCGACCAGTTCTTATGGTCGCATCATGTCGAGGTGGTAGCCCTGCTCGAACGCGGGTGAGATCCTCGCGTCACCGAATGACGGATCGCCGGGCGACTTGCCGTTTGTCGCCCAGCATGCGAGCGAGACCCAACGCGACCCATCGCTCCCCCGCGTGCGAACTGCAGGCCGACGGATCTTGACCGAATATCTTGCCCAGTATGGAACCGGCTTCTTGTTTCTCGTCGTCCTTCTGGAATCGACGGGACTGCCGCTGCCGGGGGAAAGTCTCGTCGTCGCCGGGGGACTGCTGGCCGGCCAGGGCTCGTTGAGTCTGTGGCTGGTGCTTGGCGCGGCCTGGGCCGGCTCGATCGTCGGCGACAATATCGGCTATGCGGTCGGCCGGCGTTATGGCCGCACGATCGTCGTACGCTGGGGCGAGCATTTCGGCCTTGGCGAAAAGCGCTTCAAGATGGTCGAGGATCGGTTCGACAACTACGGCATCGCCGTGGTGCTCATTGCCCGCTTCATCATCATCCTGCGCCAGCTCAATGGCTTCGTCGCCGGCACGATGAAGATGAACTGGCCGGTCTTCCTGCTTTACAATTCGATCAGCGCCGCGCTCTGGTCGCTGGCCTATGGCGGGCTCGCTTATGCCTTCGGCTCGGCCTTCCAGACCTATTTTGCCGGCCATTCGACCTGGCCGCTCTATGTCGCGGCGGCGGCGATCTGCCTGATCGGCTGTGTCGGAACCTACCGGTTTCTGTTCCACAGCAAGGATGAGGAGCAGGACGAGAGCCGCGGGGGAAATGGCGAGGGCGGCGAGGGGACTCGCCGGGAGGCCTGAAAGCCGGGCGGCCTAAAAGCCGGGCGGATGGTGCGAGGCGAATGGCGAGCGCTGAATCTCGGTGTGGGGTCGGATCGCTCCTGCTTCAGGCGCGATGATCGCCGCCCACCGAGGTGGAGCTGTTGGCAATCGCCGGGTGATTGCGCCTTATCGATTATGGGCCTTTTATCGGTCGGCATCAGGGCACCGCCGACCGACTCGGACGCGGAAAAGGCGCAGAGCGTCGCGGGCCGGGATTGACGAATGCGGCGCCGCGTCGTCAAAACCGATGGTGAAACGCTTTGAAGGCTCCGGCCCATCCGGTCGTCGCGGCGCGTCGTGGCCGAGCCTGCGCCCGCGGCTGCCAGAACGTTTCAAATTTGGATCGCGCGGCCCGTCAACCATAGACTGGGATAAAATCTTGCTTCTCAATCCGTTCGACGATCAGCCCGCTGAGTTCAAAGCGAAGGCGGCGTTCACCCTTGTCTTGCTCGGCGCTGCCAATTTGGGCGTCTGGCTCTGGGCCTTCGATGCGTTTGCTGGACGGCCGGCGCTTCTCGGCACGGCGTTTCTCGCCTATATGTTCGGGCTCCGTCACGCCTTCGATGCGGATCACATCGCCGCCATCGACAATGTCGTGCGCAAACTGGTGCAGAGCGGCAAGAAGCCGCTTTCGGTAGGCTTCTTCTTTTCACTCGGCCACTCCACCATCGTCGTCGCGGCGACGGTTCTGATCGCCCTGACCGTCTCAACCTTTCAGGACCGCCAGAACGCGCTTCAGGCGATCGGCGGGGTCGTCGGGACGCTGGTCTCGTCGCTTTTCCTGATCGCCATCGGTCTGGCCAATCTCGTCGTCCTACGTTCGATCTTTGCGGCCTTTCAGCGGGCCCGGCGCGGCGAGGAAATCGGCGAAGAGGATCTTGACGGCCTGCTCCGCGGACGCGGCTTGTTGGCCCGGATTTTTCGCCCGCTGTTCCGGGTGGTGACACGCTCGTGGCACCTTTACCCCATCGGCTTCCTGTTTGGCCTCGGCTTCGACACCGCGACCGAGATCGGCCTGTTGGGCATCTCGGCGAGCCAGGCGGCGCAGGGATTGTCGCTCTGGTCGATCCTGGTGTTTCCGGCGCTGTTTACCGCCGGCATGTCGCTGATGGACACGCTCGACAGCATGCTGATGACCGGGGCCTATGGCTGGGCGTCGGTGAAGCCGCTGCGCAAGCTTTGGTACAATCTGACCATCACCGCGGCCTCGGTGGCGGTGGCGATCTTTATCGGCGGGATCGAGGCGTTGGGACTGGCCGCCGACGAATTGAACCTCACCGGCCGGTTTTGGGATCTTATCGGCCATCTCAACGACAATCTCGCCGATCTCGGCTATGTGCTTGTCGGCATTTTCGCCCTGAGCTGGCTGGTCTCGACGGTCATCTACCGCGCGCGAGGCTATGACGACGCGGTCGTTGATCCGCAGGGCGCCTCCTCTTAAGACAACGCCAAGCTTGGGCGCCGGCGGCGCCCCTCTTGTTTTACTGGCCGGCGCCGGTGAGGATGATCAGGGCGAAGGCGAGAGCGATGATGAAGATCCAGGCCGCCGCGCCGAGAAGGGCCGGGCGCAGGCCTTTCGCCGCCAGCTTGCGCATGTCGGTTTCGAGCCCCATCGAGGCCAGAGCGATCGCCAGCAGGAAATGCGTCGTCCAGATGGTGCCGGGCATCACCGCCTCCGGAACAATGCCGATCGAGGCGACGCCGATCATCGCGATGAAGCCGAGGACGAACCAGGGGACCGGCACCCCGCCGCCTTCGCTCGTCGTCGTGCGGGCCCGGCGGGCGGCGAAGTAACCAAGCCCAAGGACCATGGGGGCGAGCATCAACACGCGGGTCAGCTTGGCGATGGTGCCGAGATGGCCGGCGAGGTCGCCACCCTGAAAGGCAGCCGCGACGACCTGAGCGACCTCGTGGATCGAAGCACCCGTCCACAGGCCATAGACCGCGGGGCTGAGATGCAGGGCGTTGTTCGCAAGTGGCAAGGCCACCATCGACAGCGAACCGAACACAGTGACGCAGGCGATCGCATAGGCGACATCCTCGTCGCGCGCCCGGGTCACGGTGTTGGTCGCGATCACGGCCGAGGCACCGCAGATCGAGGTGCCGGCGGCGATCAGCTCGGCGAGCTTGGCGTCGACACCGAGCATTCGTCCAAGCCATTTGGTGAACAGGAAGGTCGAGAGCAGCGTTACGACGATCACCGCGACGCCGAGAGCGCCGACCTCGGCGATCTGCGGCAGGGTGAGTTGCAGGCCGAGCAGCACGATGCCCGCCCGCAACAGCCGTCTCAGGCCGAATTTGACGCCGGGCAGCGCGGCTGCCGGCGTGCCAACGGTGTTATGAAACACCATGCCGAGAATGATCGCCAAGATCAGCGGGCTCATGAAGCCGAAGCCGGGCACAGCGTGAATCGCAAAGGCCAGCAGTGCGATCGCCACGGTGAGGGCAAGCCCCGGTCCGATCGAGGCCGGCAGGGCGTCGGCACTGGATGCATTCGCTTGACTGAGATTGGTCATGATCAGTTCCGCCATGCGGTGTTTACTGACCACAATCTTAGAGAGCGATATTCAATCGGTCCAAATGGTAATTCTTGTATTTTTAATTGATAAAATCGAATGGTTGAGCCCGTGTGGCACCGGTGGCGAGGGACGCGAACCCCACGCCAGTGCGGCGGGCCGTCAATCGCGGGCGAGGACGCCGTGCTCCCAGCCGAGCATCGCGCGCTTGCGGGTGATGCCCCAGTGATAACCGGTGAGGGCGCCGCTCTTGCCGAGCACGCGATGGCAGGGAACGACGAAGGACACCGGGTTGCGGCCGACCGCCGCGCCGACCGCCCGCGCGGCCTTGGGGGCGCCGATTCGTTCGGCGATGGTCGAATAGCTCGCCGCTTGGCCGAGCGGGATCTCGAGCAGTGTCTGCCAGACGCGGATTTCGAAATCCGTCCCGATCAAGACGACCTTCAGCGGCCGATCCCGCTGCCAGCGCGAGGGCTCGAAGATGCGCTTGGCGAACGGGCCGGTGCGCATCGCGTCGGCGATGAAGCGCGCCCTCGGCCAGCGCCGGCGCATGTCGTCAAGTGCGGCGGCTTCACCACCATCGGTCGGCTCGGCAAAGCCGATCCCGGCGAGCCCGCGATCATTCGCGACGACGATGGCGAGGCCGAAGGGCGTTGGATGATAGCCATAGAACAGATCGATGCCGTCGCCGCGCGCCTTATAGCTGCCCGGCGACAGGGCTTCGTGCTTGACGAAGAGATCGTGCAAGCGCGAGGGGCCTGAAAACCCGACCTCATAGGCCGCATCGAGCAGCGAGGCGCCTTCGTCGAGCAGCCGCCGCGCATTGTCCAGCGTCACCGCCTGGAGAAAGGCCTTGGGCGTCAAGCCGGCCCAGCGTCTGAGCAGCGAGGTCAAGGTTTCTTCTGATCGGCCGATCGCTTCGGAGATTTCGGCAAGGCTCGGCTGGCTGCGATATTCGATCGAGATGAACTCGATCATGCGGCGAACGGTTTCGTAGTCGGTCAAGGTCGCGCGTCCGGAGGGCATGACGTCAGGGAGGGGAACGGCTTCGCAGGTTTCGGCGGAAAAGGTCAGCATGGCGAAATCTCCTTCACCGTCATCTGCGCATGGGCCATAACCACCCGCCACCCGTTTTCCAGACGGCTTTCAATTTTATCGCCGTTTGGCCGTTGTCAGCGCGTCGCCAAACGCTTTGGCGAAACTCTCGCGATCGTCGGGATTGAGAAAACCGCCGATCTCGGTGGAGATGTTCTTCGAATCGACGCTCATCCGGGTGATGCCGATTTCTTCATGGCGATTGATCGAGAAGCGGGCGAAGAACGGGTTGTGATGGGCTTCGCGCACGTCGCCGCGGGGCGAGGTCTTGCGGATGGCGCAATCGGTCCGCGTCACGCAGACCTCCTCCCGCGCCTTGGCCGAACGATAGCTGGCCGCGAAGGCCCACCACAGAAACAAAACGTCGAGCCCGAAAAAGCCGACCACCGGCCAGGCGCCGTTCATCCAGAACAACAGGCCGCTGACGAGGCTGACGAGGCAGAAAAAGCTCATCATGATGGTAAAGCCCGCCCGGCCCAGCGAGCGGTAGGGCGTCAGCAGCGCCTGAAAGATCGGGCGCTCGGACGATGCGATCGGTGACCGCCCATCCGCCATGCGGGAATCGGGGGTCATGTTTTGGTCCTTGCGATTGTCATCCATCGGCCAGGCTCGCTATAGGGCGATGATGGTTGAAAAGATCGACAAGCCGGTCCCTCGGGTCAAGCGGGCAGTCGCCAAGACGGCGGCGAAGACGCCCAAGGCGCGCGCGGCCAAGCGAAGCATCACGGTGCCCTATACAGCCGAGGACATCGCCGAGATCTTCTGGCGCTTCCAGGTGCAGCGGCCCGAGCCGGAATCGGAACTCGAATACAGCAACGCCTTCACCTTGCTCGTCGCCGTGGTGCTGTCGGCGCAGGCGACCGATGCCGGGGTCAACAAGGCGACGCGCGGCCTGTTCGCGGCTGCCGATACGCCTGAGGCGATGGCGGCGCTCGGGGAAGAGGCGATCCGCGAACACATCAAGACCATCGGTCTTTATCGCAACAAGGCCAAGAACGTCGCGGCGCTGTCCGAGGCGCTGATCGCCCGGCATGAGGGTGCTGTGCCGAACGACCGTGCGGCGCTGGAGGCGCTGCCCGGGGTCGGCCGTAAGACCGCCAATGTTGTCCTCAACGTCGCCTTCGGCGAAGAGACGCTGGCGGTCGACACCCATATCTTCCGTATCGGCAATCGGCTGCATCTGGCGCCGGGCAAGACGCCGGACGAGGTCGAAGACAATCTTCTCCGCCTCATTCCGCAGCCCTATCGCCGCCATGCCCATCACTGGCTGATCCTGCACGGCCGTTATGTCTGCAAAGCCCGCAAACCGGTCTGCGAGGCCTGCGTGATCGCCGATCTGTGCATGGCCGAGGTGAAGACCTGCGACGTGCCGGCCGCGCTTACGCCTTTGCCGCCCGGTCCGCCGCCATCGGCGACGGCGGCCTGACGCCAGCGGCGCGATCGAGGCTGGGAAAGTCGCCGTCCTTGGCCGAGATCCGCTGATGCAGATGCACCATCAATGCGGCGGCAAAGAGTGGGGTCAAAAGGTTGACGATCGGGATCGCCATGAACAGCGCGACCAGCAGGCCGGCGACGAAGATCGTCGGCGCGTGGCGCGCGCGCATCGCCTTGGCGTTCGCCTCGCCGCGATAGCGCATGGCGGCGAATTCGAAATATTCCCGGCCGACGAGATAGCCATTGACGACGAAGAAGGCGATGAGGTTGACGCCCGGCACCAACAAGAGCGCCAGGGCGATCAGGTTGCCGAGAATGACGACGCCGAAGAACTTGATCGACAGGAACAGCCCCTGCAGCACCGGCAACGGTCGGCCGATCGGCGCGGCGGGATAGCTGTCGCGCTCGACCACTTCGGCGACGTCGTCGAGGAACATGCCGGCGATGATCGCGCTGATCGGTCCGATCAGGAACAACAGCCCGATGGCGAGCGCGATGCCCGCGCCCCAGCCGGCAAGCGATCCGGCCTCGTCCACCCAATGCGGTGCGTCCGGGAAGAGGTTCGACAAAAACGGTACGGCGAGCCACTCGAACACGGTCTGGACACCGATCCACAACAGGATCAGGACGACGGCAGTCAGGCCGAGCGACTTCCACAGCGTCGCACGGAAGGGCGGCGACAGGAGATCGTTCAGGGCAAGACGAGCGCTGGTAAAGATCAAAAGCAGCTCCATTGTCTCGGCGAGATGGAGATAGGGGCCCGGGGGCTGTGCTGCAACGGCGATGAGGGCAGGCGGTATTCGGATGAATGCAGCCCAATCGCTTGCGAGCGGCTTGCCGCCGGCGCGTCGGTGACGAGTGCGTGAAAACGAAAAAGGCCCGCCGCCAGGGCAGGGCCTTTAAGGGCGATCGCAGCGTCGCTTGCGGGCGTATGCAATCGCTTTGGCAGACGCTCAGGCGACTATTTGCAGTCCTTGATCGAATCGAGCGCCGCGCTCACGCCCGAGAGCGAATAGCTGTAGCTCGTCTTGGTCCCACGTTTCGACTCGGCCTCGAGGCCCAGCGAATGGCCGGCGCGCATGGCGGAAACGAGCTGCGGCTCTTCGGCTGCGTTCTCCATCCAGGCCGAGTTGCCCTTGGTGAACATCGAGAATTTCTTGCCGTCGACGTCGACCGTGACCTTCGAGCCTTCCTTCAGCTCGTAGCCCATCACCGCCTGCGGCTCGTAGGATACGCCCTGGCCGGGCTTTTGCGACACGAGGAAGAAGATGTCGCCGTGATCGACATTGGCCGGCAGTTCCTTCTTCGGGGTCGAAAGAATGTAGCAGACCTTCCCGCCGGAGCCGGAATAGGAATAGGTCCCCCAGTCGTTGAAGGTGTTCATCCGTGTCGGTGTCGGGGCGGCGACGGCCGCGCTGGAGACAATCAGCAATGCCGCCGCGGTGGTCAGGATCGTCTTGGGATTCATGGTTTCCTGCTCTCCGGTGTGCGTCTTTCTGGCGGCGCCGCAACCTCGCCGAGGCTCGGCGACCGTCGGAAAACGATGACTGGCGCCACAATAGGCGATGCCGGTTTCGCGATGGTTAACGAAGGGCAAAAACCCCCGGGACAATTTTCAGGTTGCGAGACGATCGGGGTGCGCCATCATTGGGTATGGCGATTTTTGCTCGCGACCGTCGACGCCCGGTGCAGCGACGGGCGATCTTGCGACACCCGCGATTTCAGGAACAAGAGAAGGAATCGGGCGAGAGTTGGGCTCGCTGGGGCTTTTCGCCCCACCAAAGATTCAGGGCGCAAGCTTCGCGCAATTAAAAATCCGCCAGCGTCTCTCGGGCGCGATCGTAATGCTCGGGCCGGATATTGCCGCGAACCGCATTGAACGCGGCGAGAAGCACCGCGATATCGTCGGTAAAGCCGAGGCCGAGCAGCATGTCGGGGATGAGATCCATCGGCAGCACGAAATAGGCAAGCGCCGCAATCAAGATGCCGCGAGTGGTCGCCGGGGTCTTGGGATCGAGCGCGCAATAATAGGCGGCGACGACGTCGTCCATGAAGGGAATGTGGCGCAAGGCACGCCGCACCGCCGCAAAGAACGACGAGCGGACGCGCTCTTCACGCTCTGCCGAGTCGCGATCGGATCCGATCTTCAAGATTTCCGCGATCATGCCCTCGCTTAGCGTCATGGCTCACTCCCTCTTGGTTACGTATCAAGATGGCGAGGGATTGGCCACGGCTCAAGACCCGGGCGCCCATTCGGCGCACGGATCTGCTTTCATCGTGAAGGTGTTAGCTGAGACTGCGGGCTTGGCGCCTCAGCCGAACTCGGGCATCGCCGGAGCGAAAGACTCGCCGCTGTGCGAAACGAAGTCGTCGTAGCGCTTCAGATCGAAGGCTTCCTCCAGCACATAGGGGCCACCGCCGATCGAATCGCGCGAGGAGAACAGGGCGAAGCGGTCGACTGCGAAAGGCCGGCTGCGAAAGCCGCCGCGCAGCGCGAGATAGTGGGCGACGTCGCAGGCCTTGGCGTTGCGCAGCCGGGCCAGGGTGACGTGCGGCACGAACTTGCGCTGGTCTGGTGCAAGGCCAAGGCGCTTGCAGGCCCGGTCGATATCGGCCTGCAGCGCCGACAGCGCGGCCGAGGGCGCGATCTCAGCATAGACCGAATGGGGCTTCTTGCTGCCGAAGGCGGCGAGGCCCGAAAACGTCAGTTCGAAACGGCTGCGCCGGATCCGGTCCAGCGATGCGACGATCTCGTCCGCCAGCCGCGCCTCGACGTCTCCGATGAAGCGAAGCGTCAGATGATAGTTTTCCGGATCGATCCAACGGGCAGAGGTCAGGCCGCCGCGCAGAAGCGAGAGAGACAAGCCAATATCGTTTGGAATTTCGAGGGCGGTGAAGAGTCGCGGCATCGGAAGACCTCCGTCCGTCATGCTGCCCGTTAAACGCGCGAGCGCCTCATCGCGTCGCCCGCTGGCGAGCCGCCTCGGCCCACACCAGGGCATTGAGGTGAAGCAAGGGTGAGGCGGCGCGAGTCACACCCTACCACTCGCTTCATGCGCGAGACTTTCATCTCGAAAGCCATGTTTCAAGGACTGGTCAGCTTTGCACACGGCTTTTCCCGATTGCCGATGCCGCAATGCACAATTATCTCCGAGGCCGGGAGGACTCGCCGACGGCCCGCAAAATCTGCCGTTGCGCCAAGCATGGGGTCCGTCGTGAATCATCGGCACCGTCTTGCGCCACTCTGGCGACGCGCCGATCTCAATTGGATGGCGCTGCCGCGTTTTCGCCGCTGAGCGCCTTCTCGATCAAAGGCTTCATCGCCGCGACGATCTTCGCTACGCCCTTTTCATTCGGATGCATGCCTTCGCCCTGGTTGAGATCGGGTTTGCCGACCACGCCATCGAGGAAGAAGGGGTAGAAGGTGACGGGATATTGTCTGGCGAGATCGGGATAAATCGCATCGAACGCGTCGGCATAGTCCTTGCCCATGTTCGGCGGCGCCAGCATGCCGGCGAACAGCACCTTTTGGCCCCGATCGGTTAGGCGCTCCAAGATTTCGCTGAGATTTTTGCGGGTGATGTCGGGCGAAATGCCGCGCAAAGCGTCGTTGGCCCCAAGTTCGACGATCACCAGATCGGCCGACTTCGGCACCGACCAGTCGAGGCGGGCGAGCCCGCCGGTCGAGGTGTCGCCGGAGGCGCCGGCATTGACGACCGTGGCGTTGAGACCGTCTGCCCGCAGGGCCGCCTGGAGCTGCTCGGGAAACGCCTTGCCCGGCTTGACGCCGTAGCCTTGCGTCAAGCTATCGCCGAGGGCGACGATCTCGACCGCTTTACCGGATGGCTCGGCAGCCTGCGCCTTCATGCCGAAGGGGAAGGGTGCGGCGATCAGAAGCCATGACAAGGCCGTGAGGACTAGGCCCCCACGACGAAGAAAGTGTTGGAAGCGTTGCATTCGTCACCCATATCCGCACCCGGACCGGCCGAGCCACCGCACGGATCGAATGGTTGGACCCGCAAACATGTGCGACCATCAGATAGGAAGGGACGACCTTGGCGGAAACGGCAATCCGACTGCGAAACGTTCACCTGACCCTCGGATCCGGCCGATCGACCGTGCATGTGCTGAAGGGCGTCGACTTGGCGGTCGATCGCGGCGAATCCGTCGGCATCGTCGGGCCATCGGGCTCCGGCAAATCGACGTTGTTGATGGTGCTCGCCGGACTGGAGCGGGCCGACGAAGGCCTGGTCGAAATCGCCGGCACGCCGCTGCGCCCGATGAGCGAGGACCAGTTGGCGGCCTTTCGCGGTCGCAATGTCGGCATCGTCTTCCAATCCTTCCATCTGATCCCGAACATGACGGCGCTGGAAAATGTCGCCGTGCCGTTGGAACTGGCCGGCATGCCTGACGCATTCGCGCGTGCCGAACGCGAGCTTGGCAATGTCGGGCTGAAAGATCGCGCGACGCATTATCCCGGGGAGCTCTCCGGCGGCGAGCAGCAGCGCGTCGCGATGGCGCGGGCGCTGGCGCCGGAGCCGGCGATCCTGATCGCCGACGAGCCGACCGGCAATCTCGACCAGGAGACCGGGCGGCAGGTTGCTGATCTCCTGTTTGCCGAGCAGCAGCGCCGTCAGATGACCTTGGTGCTCGTGACCCATGATCCGACGCTCGCCGAGCGCTGCGGCCGCACCATCGCCGTGCGCGCCGGCGTCATTCATGACGACGGCGCCCGCCGGAGCGCTTCGGTCCAGTCGCCGGCCGGGGAGCGCGGCGCCGATGGCGCCGCGCGGCTCGTCGAGCCGATCACCCAGGCCGCGCGATGAGTGTCGCGACGGGCGAGATCGCCGTTCTCAACGGCAAACGTCAGAATGAGCCGCTCGACCGGGTGGCGCAGCTGCGATTGGCGCTGCGTTTCGCCTTGCGCGAGATGCGCGGCGGGCTCTCGGGCTTTTACATTTTTCTGGCTTGCATCACGATCGGCGTCGGGGCGATCGCGGCGGTCAACTCGGTCGCCGCGATGATGTCCGACGGCGTCACCCGCGAGGGCAAGGCGATTCTTGGCGGTGACCTGCGCCTCGCCTTGGTGCAACGGCCGGCAACGGCCGAGGAGCTGAGCTTCCTCAACGGGCTTGGCGAACTCTCGCAGACCCAGTCGCTGCGCTCGATGGTCCGGCTTATGGACGGTAGCGACCAGTCGCTCGCCGAGGTGAAAGCCGTCGACAAGGCCTATCCGCTCTATGGGTCGGTGGGCACGACGCCGAAAAGGCCGCTGACGACGCTGCTCGCCAAGACCGGCGACGGATATGGCGCGATCGCTGCCCAGGGGCTCTACGATCGGCTCGGTCTGAAGCCGGGCGACACCGTGAAGCTCGGCGATCTGACGCTGACGCTCACCGGTGTCCTCGACCGCGAGCCGGATCTGATCGGCGATGGCTTTGCGCTTGCGCCGCGGCTGATGATCTCGGAGGCGGCGCTGAAGGCGAGCGGCCTAATCCAACCCGGCAGCCTGATCGGCTATCACTACAAGCTCAAGCTGCCGCCCGGCAAACGGGCTTCGGTCGCCGAAGACGAGACCAATGCGAAGTTTCCGCAATCCGGCTTTCAGATCCGCACCTCGCGAGATGCCTCGCCGGCGCTTCAGCGCAATATCGGCCGCTTCTCGCAATTCTTGACGCTGGTCGGGCTGACGGCGCTGATCGTCGGCGGCGTCGGGGTCGCCAATGCGGTGCGCGCCTATCTCGATTCCAAGCGCGGGGTGATCGCCACCTTCAAGAGTCTCGGTGCGGGCGGACGCTTCGTCGTCACCGTCTATCTCATCCAGATCATGGGGCTCGCGACGCTTGGCGTCTTGCTCGGGCTGGTTCTCGGCGCTGTCGCGCCGTTTTTGACCGCGCGGTTCCTCGAAGGGGTGATTTCGGTTCCCGCCGAAGCGTCGGTCTATCCGGGGCCGCTCGTGCTGGCCGCCGCCTTCGGCTTCCTCACCGCGCTCGCCTTCGCGCTGATTCCGCTGGGGCGAACCCGCGACGTGCCGGCGACGGCGCTGTTCCGCGAGGCCGGCGGCAGCGGCGGTGCGCCGATGCGCTGGGCCTATTTGGGCGCGGCGATCGCTCTGGCCCTGGCGATCTCCGGCCTGGCGCTGCTGATGGCGAGCGACAAGACGGTGGCGCTGATCTTCCTTGGTGGGACGGCGGCGGCCTTTCTCATCCTGCGCGTCGTCGCAGCCGGGATTGCCGCGCTGGCGCGCCGCGCGCCGCGCGTCCGCTCCACCTCCCTGCGCCTCGCGATCGGCAATATCCATCGGCCCGGCGCGCTGACGCCGTCCGTCGTCTTGTCGCTTGGGCTCGGCCTGACCTTACTTGTGACGCTCGCGACCATCGATTTCGATCTTCGCCGTGAGATCGGAATGGGCCTTGCCAACCGGGCGCCGGACTTCTTCTTCCTCGACATCCAATCCCGTGAGATCACGCCGTTTCGCCAGAAGGTCGAGGCGCTGGCGCCGGGCTCAAAACTCAACGCCGTTCCGATGCTGCGCGGTCGAATCGTCAAGCTGAATGGCACCGACGTCGGCAAGATCAAAGCCCCGGCCAAGGGCGGCTGGGTGCTGCGCGGCGATCGCGGCATCACCTATTCCGGCACCGTTCCGGAAAACTCCACTGTGACCGAGGGCCAGTGGTGGCCAAAGAACTATGCCGGCGAGCCGCTGGTCTCCTTCGCGGCGGAGGAGGGCAGCGAACTGGGCCTGAAGATCGGCGACACACTGACCGTCAACGTGCTCGGCCGCAACATCACCGCCCGGATTGCCAATTTCCGCACCATCGAGTGGGAAAATCTCGGCATCAACTTCATCATGGTGTTCTCGCCCGACGCTTTCGCCGGGGCGCCGCATTCCTGGCTGGCGACCCTGTCGATCAAGAGCGACAGCGAGGCGGCGGAAAAGGCGGTGGTCAACGGCATCACCAACGCTTTCCCGGCGGTCACCAGTGTCCGCGTCAAAGAGGCGCTGAGCGAAGTCAACAAGCTGATTGCTCAGCTTGCCTTGGCGATCCGCGTCGCCGCCGCAGTGGCGCTGATTTCCTCGGTGCTGGTGCTGGCCGGCGCGCTGGCCGCCGGCAATCGCGGCCGGATGCATGACGCGGTGGTGCTGAAGACGCTGGGCGCGACGCGGATCACACTGATCAAAGCCTTTGCCACCGAATATCTGCTTCTGGGAATCGCCACTGGGGTTTTCGCCATTGCGGCAGGCGCGGCGGCCTCGTTCTTTGTCGTCGATACCATCATGAAGCTGCCCTGGGTGTTCAGCTGGACGGTGGCGCTGACGACGCTCGTCGTGTCGCTGCTTCTGACCGTCGGCTTCGGTCTTGCGGGAACTTGGCGCATTCTCGGCCAGAAGGCAGCGCCGGTCCTGCGAAACCTTTGACCGGCAACGGCGCGACTGGCGGCTGGCAAACGGAAGCCGGCGTTAACACAATTCACGGCGAAGTCAGCGCCGCGCGAGGTGAAATCCTTGTCAGGCAGGGCGGATGCTCTTGTGCCGCAACCGCTCAATCCGCATATTGGTGGTAGGACTGCTGGGCGTCCCGCCAGCGGCGCCTCCACGTCCGGCTCGAAACGGCGCGACGCGGACACCGGACGGGACACGCAGAAAGGAAATCGATTCATGGCTGATTATCGGAATGCCAGTATGCGGTCCGTGCCCGCTGCCGGTGCCCGGACGGATATCGACGTCGGCCTTCGCAATTACATGCTGAAGGTCTACAATCTGATGGCGGGCGGCCTCGCGCTGACCGGCATCGCGGCTTACGCGCTCTACGCCATGTCGGTGACTACGGAGCCGACGGCCTACCAGGTCCGGCCGGACCTCTTCCTCACCGATCTCGGCTACACGGTCTTCGTCTCGCCGCTGAAGTGGGTTCTGATGCTTGCTCCCCTTGCGATGGTGTTCTTCCTGTCGTTCCGGGTGCACAAGATGAGCGTCCAGGCGGCGCAGGCCACCTTCTGGGCCTATGCCGGCATGGTCGGCCTGTCGCTGTCGACGATCTTCCTCGTCTACACTCAGGAATCGATCACCCAGGTGTTCTTCATCACCGCCGCCGCCTTCGGCGCGCTGTCGCTGTGGGGCTACACCACCAAGCGCGACATTTCGGGCTGGGGCTCGTTCCTGTTCATGGGCGTGATCGGCATTATCCTCGCCTCGATCGTCAACATCTTCCTCGCGTCCAGTGCCCTGCACTTCGCGGTCTCGGTCATCGGCGTCCTGGTTTTCGCGGGCCTCACCGCCTACGACACCCAGCAGATCAAGGAGATGTATTACGAAGGTGACGGTTCGGCGGTCATGGGGCGCAAGGCCGTGATGGGCGCGTTGCGTCTCTATCTCGACTTCATCAACATGTTCCTCTTCCTGCTGCAGCTCTTCGGCAATCGTGACTGATCGCGGAAAGAACATTCAGACATGCAAAAGGGCGGTCCGATGGGCCGCCCTTTTTGTATCATCGTAGGATGATGGATGAATGTCTGGCTTGGGCGCGACAGCCTGGATGATCGTTCGATGCGATCCGCCCCGGTAGGGGTAACGCGGCTCGGCCGAGCCGCTGATGCGCCCGACGGCTTTGAGCCGATCTCTGTCGCTCAGCTCTCGCTTGGGTCGTCGCCGCCACCCTCGATCATCATCTTGCGATGCTCTTGCGCCTTCAATTCGTCCAGCGCCGGCATCGAGACAACGTTGTAGCCCGAATCCACATAATGGATTTCGCCGGTGACGCCATTGGCGAGCTCGGACATCAGATAAAGCACCGCGCCGCCGACCTCTTGGATCGTGGTGTTACGCCGCATGGGGGCGTTGCGGCGCTGATAGTTGAACATCAGCCGCGCGTCGGACACGCCGGCACCGGCGAGCGTGCGCACCGGGCCCGCCGAGATGGCGTTGACGCGGATGTTGCGTGGGCCGAAATCCGCCGCGAGATAGCGCACCGAAGCTTCCAGTGCGGCTTTCGCGACGCCCATGACGTTGTAGTTCGGCATCACGCGGACGGCGCCGCCGTAGCTCATGGTGACCATCGAGCCGCCATTCTCCATGATCGCCGCGGCGCGCTTGGCGACCTCGGTGAAGGAGAAGCAGGAGATCACCATGGTGCGCACGAAGTTTTCGCGCGTCGTATCGGCGTAGAGGCCCTTCAGCTCGTTCTTGTCGGAAAAGGCGATGGCGTGGAGCACGAAGTCGATCGAGCCCCATTCGTCCTTCAGCGTCTCGAAGACCGCGTCGAGCGAAGCGGCGTCCTCGACATCGCAAGGAATGACCAGCTTGGAGCCGATTTCCTCGGCCAGCGGCTTGACGCGCCGTCCGAACGCTTCGCCCTGATAGGTGAGGGCAACCTCCGCGCCGTTGTCGGCCAGGGCTTTGGCCGCACCCCAGGCGATCGAGTTATGGTTGGCGACGCCCATCACGAGCCCGCGCTTGCCTTTCATCAGATCGCCCATGGCGGTCTCTTTCTTTTCTTCAGTCCGTGACGCGCTGGAAGACAAGGCAAGCATTGGTGCCGCCAAAACCGAACGAATTGGACAAGATACGGTCAAGTTTGACGGCGTCGCGCCGCTCGCGAACGATTGGCAGACCTTCGAACTCGGGATCGAGATCGTCGATATGCGCGCTCTTGGCAATGAAGTTGTCACGCATCATCAACAGCGAATAGATCGCTTCATGCACGCCTGTCGCCCCTTGGCTGTGTCCGGTCAGCGACTTGGTGCCTGAAATTGGCGGGATCGCATCGCCGAAGACCTCGCGGATCGCCTGGATTTCCACCCGATCGCCGACGGGTGTCGCTGTCGCATGGGGGTTGATGTAGTCGACCGTGCCATTGAGATTGCCGGAGAAGCCGGCGAGTGCCTGACGCATGCAGCGCACGGCGCCTTCGCCCGAGGGCGCGACCATGTCGGCGCCGTCGGAGGTCGCGGCATAACCGACGAGCTCGCCGTAGATCGTCGCGCCGCGGGCCTTTGCCCGCTCATACGCCTCGAGTACCAGCACGCCGGCGCCCCCGGCGATGACGAAGCCGTCGCGGTTCTTGTCATAGGCGCGCGAAGCCACGGCGGGCGTCTCGTTGAAATTGGAGGAGAGCGCGCCCATCGCATCGAACAGGTTGGAGAGCGACCAGTTGAGGTCTTCGCAGCCGCCGGCGAACATAATGTCCTGCTTGCCGAGCATGATCTGCTCGGCGGCGTTGCCGATGCAGTGGCTGGAGGTCGAGCAGGCGGAGGAGATCGAATAGTTGATCCCCTTGATCTTGAACCAGGTGGCGAGGGTCGCCGAGGCGGTCGAGGCCATCGCTTTCGGCACCACCGTCGGGCCGATCCGCTTCGGTCCCTTCTCGCGGGTGATATCGGCCGCCTGGACGATCGAGATGGTCGAGGAGCCGCCGGAGCCCATGACGATGCCGGTGCGCTCGTGGGAGACCTCGGCCCCGTTCAGGCCGGCATCCTTGATCGCCTGATCCATGGCGACGTGGTTCCACGCCGTTCCGCCGCCGTGAAAGCGCATGGCGCGACGGTCGAGGACGGTCGAGGGGTCAAGGGTCGGCTTGCCGTGAATATGGCTGCGGAAGCCGAGCTCCTTATATTCTTCGGCAAAGGAGATGCCCGAGCGGGCGTCCTTCAAAGACCGTGCGACCTCTTCCACATCGTTACCGATGGGAGACACGATGCCCATGCCCGTCACGACGACCCGTCTCATCCGCAGACGTCCTCTTCTGGTGCCTTTTTTGATCCGTCTCAGGCGAGGGCCGCGTCGGCCTCGCCTTCAATGAACAGGCCGACCCTGAGGTCGTTGGCCCGATAGATCAGCTCGCCGTCGGCCTTCACCCAACCATTGGCGATGCCCAGCTTGAGCTTGGATCGGATCACGCGGCGGAAGTCGACGCCGTATTCGACGTGCTTGACCTTCGGGGTCACCTGGCCGGTAAACTTGACTTCGCCGACGCCCAGCGCGCGGCCCTTGCCGCGCTCGCCGAGCCAACCAAGAAAGAAGCCGGTCAGCTGCCACAGGGCGTCGAGGCCAAGACAACCCGGCATCACCGGGTCGCCCTGGAAGTGGCACTGGAAGAACCAGAGATCCGGATTGACGTCGAATTCGGCGGTGATGCCACCCTTGCCGTTTTCGCCACCCTTCTCGTCGACATTGGTGATGCGATCGAACATCAGCATGGGCGGAAGGGGCAGCTGCGCATTGCCGGCTCCGAACAACTCGCCGCGACCACAGGCAAGGAGGTCGTCGTAGTCGAAAGAGGATTTGCGTGCTGTCATCGCTGTCGAATATCCGCCATGTCTATCCCGCCGGCCCGCTGGGGCCAGATTCGTGTGCGCCATAGCATGTCCGGCACGAGACTGAAAACCGCCTGGGTGGCATTGCCACAGTTTTGCGCCGGCTCCCACGCCAAACTGACGGTGATGACGCGCTTTCGGCCTTGGGCCGCCCAGTGCAAATGTGGGCCGCGGCCGGCATTTTAAAGAGCGTGGCGCGACCTTTTGCGTGACGCGCCACCGGGTTGTCGCCAAACGCCTTGCGGAAAGCGCACTTGACCTCGAAAAGGATCGCCATGTCTTCGGCTTCGTTTCGCGCCCGCTGTCTCCTTGGTTCGATCGTCGGCTTTGCCACGCTCGTGACATTTGCCGCGCCCGGTGCGGCGGCGAGCTGGCGTTATGCCGGGGGCGAGGCTGGCCTCTGGGTCGATGGCGATTTCAATGGAATCACACTGAGCTGCCGAAACGGCGAACTGGCGATGAGCGTTTTCGGCTTTCCGGAACGGCTTGAGGCTGGGCTCGGCTACACGGTCGTCCTGGATGTGGACGGCACCGCGCGCCGGCTTCGGACAAGGCCCGGCACCCGGCGTGGGGCACCCGGCTCGGTGCTGTCGGTGACGCTTGCCGGGGCCGAGGCAAAAAACATTGTCGATGCGATCCGCCGGGGGCGCAAGGCAGAAATCTCCACCCCGGCCGGGCGCTATGGGCTGCCGCTCTCCGGCTCGGCGAAGGCGCTGGACCGGCTGATTGAGGCTTGCCCGGGTCTGGGGTGAGGGCAGGGCTTGACGCCACTATCAAAAAGATGACATTCCTTATCAGGAATATCCCTAATTTTTGATGCTTACAGGCAGAGTCTGTGCTATGGGGCAATCTGAATATGGTCAGCGCCGGAACGGTGTTGGGGTAATGGAAATACGGACAGTGGCATTTTCAGGAATGGAAAAGCAGACCCGGACTCAAGGCTTTTGCGTGTTCGAACGGCTTCGCTCGGTGGGGCTTCGGCCGACTCGGCAGCGCGTTGCCCTGTGCAATCTGATGTTCGGCTCGGGCGATCGGCATCTGTCGGCCGAAGAGCTGTTTGAGGAAGCGCATAAGGCGGGAGAGGCGGTGTCGCTCGCGACCGTCTACAATACGCTGCATCAGTTTACCGATGCTGGCTTGGTGCGGCCGCTCTCGGCCGAAGGTCAGCGAACCTATTTCGACACCAACACCTCCGACCACCATCACTTCTTCATCGAGGAAGACAACGCGATGGTCGATATCCCGACCGGCACGCTGAAACTCGGCGAATTGCCTGAGCCGCCGGAGGGCATGGAAATCGTCAATGTCGACATCGTCGTGCGGTTGCGGCGCAAGGATGGCGTGGCGCGGCGCGAGAGCAACTGACATCGGAAGCCGGAGCCGCTGATGCGGCGAGACCGGCGGGCGCGTTACGGGCGCTTGTTCCTGACCGCTCTTGAGAAAAAACCCCGGTGCGGACGCCGCGCCGGGGTTTTCATTTCGGACTTTACCATCGCCGCCGGGGTGAGGCAAAGTTTGACTCATCTGCCCAAGCGCCGGTGTCGCACCGGATAAAGCGGGACCGATCGTCGACCGACGTGGTGGTCCCCGCGAAGTCTGGCGCGTTGGGTCAGATTTCGCTCTTCAGGACCACCGGGATCAGAAGGTCGCCCCAGTTGCCGTTGCCGCCGTGATGCCGGGCCGAGCGCACCAGCTCGACCGAGACGCCGGCCTCGACCGCCTTCATCACCGATTGGTTGAGGCGATGCAGGTCATTGGCGAGCATCCGGATGGCGCTCTGCTGCGTCTCGTCCATCGCCGAGGCCTGCTCCTCGGCCCGTTCCTTGACGCGGGTGCGGGGAAGATCGTTGGCAACTGCACTCATGGTCTATCTCCCTTGAAGAAACCGGCGGCTGACCTTTAAGCTAGGACGCGCCGATGCTGCTGGCCGCTGGGCGGCAATCGATATTGATGACGAGCCGGGCGCTGGCGTCGATCGCGGCGCGCCCGGCGTCGGTGTCACTCGGCGGCGACGTTGAGCCGGGTTTCCGCCTTGAACTGGGCGCTCTCGGTGGATTCGCCCATGGCCGTCGTCGAGGACAGGCCGCCGGTGATCGCCATCGAGACGGCGTCGAAATAGCCGGTGCCGACCTCGCGCTGATGCTTGGTAGCGGTGTAGCCATTGGATTCCGCGTCGAATTCGGCCTGCTGCAGCTCCGAATAGGCCGCCATCTGCCGGTCCTTGTAGCCGCGCGCGAGCTCGAACATGCCGTAGTTCAGCTGGTGGAAGCCGGCGAGGGTGATGAACTGGAACTTGTAGCCCATCGCGCCGAGTTCGCGCTGGAACTTGGCAATCGTCGCCTCGTCGAGGTTCTTTCGCCAATTGAAGGATGGCGAGCAATTATAGGCGAGCAGCTGGTTCGGATGCTCCTTCTTCACCGCCTCGGCAAAGCGCCGCGCCTGATCGAGATCCGGCTTGGAGGTCTCGCACCAGATCAGATCCGAATAGGGCGCATAGGCGATCGCTCGGGCGATGCAGGGCTCCAGCCCATTCTTCACGCGGTAAAAGCCCTCCGGCGTGCGGCCGGCGTCGTAGTCGACGAAAGGCTGATCGCGCTCGTCGATGTCCGAGGTCAGGAGCTTGGCGGCTTCCGCATCGGTGCGGGCGACGACCAGCGACGGCACGCCCATCACGTCGGCGGCCAGGCGCGCGGCGGTGAGGTTGCGGATGTGGGCCTGGGTGGGGATCAGCACCTTGCCGCCGAGATGGCCGCACTTCTTTTCCGACGCCAGCTGATCCTCGAAATGGATGCCGGCGGCGCCCGCCTCGATATAGGCCTTCATCAGCTCATAGGCGTTCAGCGGGCCGCCGAAGCCGGCTTCGGCATCGGCGACGATCGGCGCGAACCAGGTGTCGACGGAGAGCCCGTTGCCCTCGGCGGTCTCGATCTGGTCGGCGCGCTGGAGCGTCCGGTTGATCCGGCGGCAGAGTTCCGGGCCGGCATTGGCCGGATAGAGCGACTGGTCGGGATACATCGCCGAGGCGGTGTTGCTGTCGGCGGCGACCTGCCAGCCGGAGAGGTAAATTGCCTTGAGGCCGGCGCGAACCTGCTGCATCGCCTGATTGCCGGTCATGGCACCGAGCGAATTGACGAAATCTTCCGAATGGATCAGCTGCCACAGCCGGTTGGCGCCGTTTTCTGCGAGGGTGTGCTTAATCTGCACCGAGCCGCGCAGGCGCTGCACGTCGGCGACGCTGTAGGGGCGGTCGATATTGTCGTAACGGCCGTCCGGCGCCGACGGAACAAGATTGTAAAAATCGGTCATGATGGAACCCTCCATTCGTGTCGCAGCGTCGACGGGGCCGAGACAGGTTCACGCCACAGCGCCGCCGGTGCAGGGAAATTGCCACTTGCAGAGCGATCGGCGAAGAGCGGGTGGCGGTTTTGGGTCGAGATTTCGGGTTGCGATGTCTTGCCTTTTACAGCCCGAATTTGTAAATCTGTAAAAAATGTAAAGTCTTCTCGCGTGTTTGAGCCTCGCTGAAGCGGCGGCTCGGCGTCGCTTTTGCCGGCGATCGTTCTGCAGTGTCTGCGCCTGGGATGGACGCCGCGATCGGAGATTGTTGCAAATGATCCTAAATGCCTCAATTCGTTTGCACTTTCGCAAGGTTCAGGCGCTATTGTCGTGCTTCTATGAGAGGGACGGGACTGGGATCCTGCGAGGGTGTCATGTCAGGCACGGTGATGATGTCCATGATGAGGGCAGTGGCCGAATTTCTGCGGCCAAGCTACCGGCCGGAGCGCTATTACATGCGCGGTCCGGGCCCGGCCTGCGCGCGCAAGGGCGGCACCCCGCTGACCCCCTAATCGATCGGCCGGCGCGCAGCCCCCGGGCCGTTTGTCGCGCATGGGCGCTTGGTCCGGCCGCCTGCCGCGTGACGAGCTAGCGCCATGGCCGAGAACAAGATCTTTGCCGGTCCGCGCATTCGCCGCATTCGCAACGGCCTGGGATTGACCCAGACGGCGATGGCCGAGGAACTCGGCATCTCGCCGTCCTATCTCAACCTGATCGAGCGCAATCAGCGGCCGCTGACGGTCCAGCTTCTGCTCAAGCTTTCCGAGACCTATCAAGTCGATCTTGCCGATCTGCAGGGCGGGCGGCAGGAGGGCGTGTTTTCGGAGTTGAAGGCGATTTTCTCCGATCCGCTGTTGTCCGGCGAACTGCCGGGCGATCAGGAGCTTGTCGAACTCGCCGACGCTGCGCCGAACGCTGCGGCCGGCGTCTCCAAGCTCTATCGGGCCTATCGCGAGCAGCAGGCGCGGTTGACCGATCTCTCCCAGCTTCTGGCTCGCGAGGGTCGCATGCTCGGCTCGGCCGGCGCCCGTCTGCCGATCGACGAGGTCCATGAGGTTTTCGAGATGCGGCCGAATTTCTTCGCCGCGATCGAGACCGCGGCCGAGGCTTTGCACCAGGCGCTGGCGCCGGGCGACGACCTCTTCGGCGCGATGCGGGTGTGGCTGCGCAAGCAGCACGACGTTTCGGTGCGGGTTCTGCCGCTGCAGGCCATGCCGCTTTGGCGCCGCCGCTTCGACCGTCACTCGCGGCGGCTGTTTCTGTCCGAGCGGCTGTCGACCGCCGATCGGATCCGCGAGACGGCGATGGAGGTCTGCCAACTCGCGATCGGAGCTGAGACCGACGCCGAAAGCCGGACCTTCACCTTCGCGACGGATGAGGCGCGCCGGCTCGCCCGCTTCGAACTGCTGCGCTACGCCGCCCACGCTCTGATGATGCCCTACACGGCCTTTCAGGCCGCGGCCGAACGGGCAGCCTATGACGTCGATGTTCTGAAGAGCCGGTTCCAGGTCTCGTTCGAGCATGCAGCGAATCGCCTGACCATGTTGCAGCGCCAAGGTGCGCCGGGCGTGCCGTTTTTCATGTTGGAGGTCGACAATGCCGGCAATCGGTTCCGCCGCGCCGGCGCGCGCGGCTTTCCGCTCCAGCGCTTTGGCGGCGGGTGTCCGAAGCTGCCGATCCATGCCGCTTTCGCTCAGCCGGGCCAGATCATCGTCGAGCGGGCGGAAATGCCGGACGGCGCGGAATTTTTGCTGATCGCCCGCACTCTCGAAGGGTTAGGCGCCGGCTTCGAGGAGCGGCCGCGGCGCACGGCGATTTTGATCGGTTGCGATATCGGCTTTAGCGACGACACGGTATATGGCCGCCATCTCGGTGAAAAATCGACGGTTTTGAAGATCGGACCGGCCTGCCGGCTGTGCGAGCGTCAGGGGTGTCTCGCCCGCGCCGAGCCGCCGCTGACCCGCCCGCTCGGCCTTGACGAAATGGTCACCGGTCTCTCGGCGTTTGACTTCCAGTGACGGCAGGTCCAAATCCGCAGCGCAGAGTCTTCGTCCGAGGGACCATCCTGTCATCGAATCGTCATGATCCTGCTCGCAATGGCGGGAAGGCTTGGCTGGCGCGGGCCCGTTCCGGTCTGCCGGTCGACCGCTGAATGTGAGGTAAAGCGTAAAACATGGACAAGAGCGTCAGTCAGCAGAAACTCAAGACCACGGGCCTCGAAGACACGATGACGCGCGCGGGATTTGCCGCGCGCACCATCCAGAAGCTCGTCGACGGGGCCGAGGCGCTGAACCTCAAATACTCATCCGTCGGCAATCCGCCGGTGTTCGAGACCGACGATTTTCCCTGGGCGCGCGCGATCGAGTCCGAATGGCACCTGATCCGTGCCGAACTCGATAAGGTTCTGGTGCGCAAGGGCGAATTGCCGGCTTTCCATGAGATCTCCTCGGAGGTGCGCTCGATCTCATCCGACAACAGTTGGAAGACATTCTTCCTTTGCGGCTACGGCATCACCTCCGAGAACGCTATCGCCCAGTGCCCGGAAACCTGGCGCATCCTGCAGAACATCCCCGGCCTGAAGTCGGCGATGTTCTCGATCTTCGAGCCGGGCAAGCATCTGCCGCCCCATCGCGGGCCCTATAATGGTGTTCTGCGCTTCCATCTGGGCCTCATCGTGCCGGATGAGCCGGACAAGATCGGCATCCGGGTCGACGATCGCACCTGCCATTGGGAAGAGGGCAAGGCGCTGATCTTCGACGATGCCTATGAGCATGAGGCGTGGAACCACTCCGACAAGGTGCGGGTGGTGCTGTTCGTCGACTTCGAGAAGCCGACCCGCTTCCCGGCCAGCGTGACCAACAAGGCGGTGCTGAACATGGCCGTCTTCACGCCGTTCATTCGCGAAGGCTACAAGGCCCACAAGAAGTGGGAAAAGCTGTTCTACGGCGAGGGCCAGAAGCACCGCTGAGGCCGACCGACCGCTTGGCGGCGGCACGCAACGCAACCATCGGGACGGATATGACGGCTTTAGCGATGGCCTGGCGTGCGATGCGGCGCGGCGATCTCGATGCGGTCGCAGATCTTGCCGACCGGATCCATCCGGATCTGCCGGAAGATCGGGCGGTCTTCGCCGAGCGGTTGCCGCTTTATCCCTCCGGCTGCCGCGTTCTTGCGAGCGACGCTGAGATTGCGGGCTATGCGCTCGCCCATCCGATCTGCTATCCGCATCCGCCGGCCTTGAACACGCTGATCGGCGCGCTGCCGCCGCTCGGCGACGCGCTCTACATCCACGACGTCGCCATCGCGCCGGACATGCGGGGCGGTGGTCATGCGGCGGCGGCGATCAGGGCACTCTTGGCGCTTGGCGCCGCCTTTCCACGCTGTTGTCTCATCTCGGTTTACGGCACGGCGCCGTTTTGGCGCCGCTTCGGATTTACCGATGCGAGCTGTGACTGTGCGCCGGGCGCGCTCGCAGCCTATGGCGCCGACGCGCTCTGGATGGTCCGATTGACGCCGGAATGAGCAGGCGTGGCTTTTGTCGCTTTTCTTGGCTGCCGCCCCTAGGCATCGCGCATCCATTGTCGTTATGGTTGCGAATGCGGCAACCACCACGGTCTTCGCCGCCACGGATGTTGGACAGGGGCGGGGGCGATGTCGCAGATCAAAAGGTTTCTAGCGCAGGCTTTGGCGGGGCTCGCTTTCGTCGCGGCCGCCATGTCGACGGGCGGCGCGTCGGCCGAGGACAAGGTCGTCAACGTCTATAACTGGTCGGACTATATCGATACGTCGATCCTCACCGACTTCACCAAGGAAACCGGCATCAAGGTCGTCTACGACGTCTTCGATTCCAACGAACTCGTCGAGACAAAGCTGCTCACCGGCGGCACCGGCTACGACGTCGTGGTGCCGACGGGCAGTTTTCTCGCCCGCCAGATCAAGGCGGGGGTGTTTCAGAAGCTCGACAAGGCGAAGCTGCCGAATCTGAAATACATGGACCCCGAGATTATGAAACGTCTCGCAGTCTATGATCCCGGCAATCAATACGCCATCGACTATATGTGGGGCACGACCGGCCTCGGGCTCAACGTCAAGGAGGTCCAGAAGCGTCTCGGCAAGGACCAGCCGCTCGACACCTGGGCGCTGCTGTTCGATCCAAAGCTCGCCGCCAAGCTCGCCGATTGCGGGATCTACGTGCTCGATACCGCTGACGAGGTGGTGCCGGCGGCGCTGATCTATCTCGGCCTCGATCCGAATTCCAACGATCCCAAGGACCTCGCCAAGGTCAAGGATCTTTTGATGAAGATCCGCCCCTATATCCGCAAATTCCATTCGTCCGAATACATCCAGGCGCTCGCCAACGGCGATATCTGCATGGCCCACGGATGGTCGGGCGACGTTCTGCAGGCGCGCGACCGGGCCAAGGAGGCCAAACAGGGCGTCGAGATCAAATATGTGATTCCGCGCGAAGGCGCTGTCATCTGGCTCGACAACATGGCAATCCCGGCCGATGCGCCGCATCCCGGGAACGCGCTGACCTTCATGAACTACATCATGCGGCCGGAGGTCATCGCCAAGTCGACCAATGTGGTCAATTACGCCAGCGGCAATCTGGCGGCGAAGAAATACGTCAACAAGGACATTCTCGACGATCCGGGCGTCTATCCGCCCGCCGCGACGATGAAGCGTCTGACCGCGATCTTGCCGAAGGATCCGAAGGCCCAGCGGCTGCAGACCCGGCTTTGGACGAGCATCGTCACCGGGCAGTAGGACGGGTGATGCAAACCGAGATCTTGTTCAGCCCAAGGGGCGTCGCATCGCGGGCGTTCGGCTGGCCATGAAGTCCCTCGGCAGCATCCGCAACGACTTTGCGCCCTGGCGCGAACCGCAGGCGCAGCCCTTCATCCGGTTCGAGGCCATCACCAAGCGCTTCGGCCAATTTAACGCCGTCGACGATCTGAGCCTGTCGATCTTCAAGGGCGAGTTCTTCGCGCTGCTCGGCGCGTCGGGCTGTGGCAAGTCGACTCTGTTGCGCATGCTGGCCGGATTCGAGACGCCGACGAGCGGCCGTGTCATTCTTGACGGGGACGATTTGGCCGGGATTCCGCCCTATCGCCGCCCGGTGAACATGATGTTCCAGTCCTACGCGCTCTTCCCGCACATGAGCGTTGCGAAAAACATCGCCTTCGGCCTCAAGCGCGAGGGTATGCCGAAAGGCGAGATCGCCGCCCGAGTCGAGCAGGTTCTCAAGCTCGTCAAGCTGCAGGACTACGCCCGGCGCAGGCCGGATCAGCTGTCAGGCGGCCAGCGTCAGCGGGTGGCGCTCGCCCGCTCGCTCGCCAAGCGGCCGAAGGTGCTTCTTCTCGATGAACCGCTCGGCGCGCTCGACAAGAAGCTGCGTGAGGAGACCCAGTTCGAACTGACCGATCTGCAATATGAACTCGGCACCACCTTCATCATGGTCACCCATGATCAGGAGGAGGCGATGACCATGGCCGACCGCATCGCGGTGATGGACAAGGGACGCATCGTGCAGGTGGCAACGCCGGCGGAAATCTACGAAGCGCCGAAGTCCCGCTTCGTTGCCGATTTCGTCGGCGACGTGAATCTGTTCGACGGAACCGTGCAGGCCGTCGATCGCGGGCGGATCACGCTTCAGACCAGCGCGGGCTCGCCATTCACGGTGACGAGCGATGTGGCGGTGTCGAACGGGCAGGCGGTGACCTTCGTCCTGCGCCCGGAAAAGCTGCGGATCGCCGCCGAGCCGCTCTCCGGCGCCAATGTGCTGGAGGGCGAGGTCTGGGACATCGCCTATGTCGGACCGGTCACCTCCTTCCACATTCGGCTGGCCAATGGCGCGGTGGTCAAGGTGGCGATGATCAATGCAACGCGCGAGAGCCCGTTGCAACTGACCTGGCACGATCGCGCCTGGCTGCAATTCGACGAGGATGCCGGCCTCGTCCTGACGGCCTGAGGAGCAAGCGATGGCGCGCTCTGCCCGCGAGGCTTCGGGCGAAACCCAGACCCGCCCCGCGCGCAAGACGATCTCGCAGCCGGGCCCCGACACCCGGGGCTGGTTCCGCCGGATCGTCATCGGCGTGCCGTTCTTCTGGCTGTTCGCGCTGTTCCTCGTTCCCTTCCTGATCGTCTTCAAGATCTCGCTGTCCGAGGTGGTGACGGCGATGCCGCCCTACCAGCCGACCTTCGGTTCGATCGCCGGCTGGTGGAGTGCGCTGAAAGAGTTCTCCTTCGACAATTATCGCTGGATCGCCGGCGACCCGCTTTATTTCAATTCCTATGTGCTCAGCCTCGGGATTGCCGCCGCCTCGACGGTGCTGACGCTGCTTCTCGCCTATCCGCTGGCCTACGGCATCAGCAAGGCATCGCCCGCCTGGCGCACGTCGCTCGTGATGCTGGTGATCCTGCCGTTCTGGACGAGCTTTTTGATCCGCGTCTATGCCTGGATCGCGATCCTGAAGCCGGAAGGGCTGCTCAACCAGCTGCTCTTGTGGCTCAGGGTCATCGACCAGCCGTTGGTCATCTTGAACACGCCGACGGCGATCTTCATCGGCATCGTCTATTCTTATCTGCCCTTTATGATCCTGCCGATCTATGCGAGCCTGGAGCGGATGGATCAGAGCCTGATCGAGGCCGCCGCCGATCTCGGCGCGACCCCGTTCAAGACGTTCTGGACGGTCACATTTCCGCTGTCGCTGCCCGGCGTCATCGCCGGTTGCTTCCTGGTCTTCATCCCGGCGACCGGCGAATTTGTCATCCCCGACCTCCTTGGCGGATCGCGAACCTTGATGATCGGCAAGACGGTCTGGCTGGAATTCTTCACCAATCGCGACTGGCCCGTCGCCTCGGCGGTGACCGTCGTGCTGGTGATCATCCTGGTTCTGCCGATCGTGCTCTTCCAACGGGTCCAGGCGAGGGCGCAGTGATGCGACAAGGGCTGTCGAAGATCAATGTGGTCGGGTTGGTCGTCGGCTTTTCGTTTCTCTATCTGCCGATCGTTCTGCTCGTCATCTTCTCCTTCAACGCCTCGCGTCTGGTTACCGTCTGGGCCGGCTTTTCAACCGTCTGGTATCGCCAGCTCTGGCACAATCAGGCGCTGCTCGACGCGGCCTGGGTGACGTTACGCGTCGGCCTGATTTCGGCGAGTGTCGCCACCCTTCTCGGCACGATGGCAGCGCTGGCGCTGTCGCGTTACCCGCGCTTTTTCGGTCGCACGCTGATGACCGGCATGGTCTACGCGCCGCTGGTCATGCCGGAGGTGATCACCGGTCTGTCGCTGCTCTTGTTGTTCGTGGCACTCGATCTGAACCGCGGCTTCGTGACGATCACGCTCGCCCATATCAGCTTCACCATGTGCTTTGTCACCGTGGTGGTGCAGTCGCGGCTGATGAGCTTTGACCGCTCGCTCGAAGACGCGGCGATGGATCTCGGCGCAACGCCGACGGTGACTTTCTTTCAGGTGACACTGCCGTTGATCTGGCCGGCGGTCGCGGCGGGATGGATGCTGGCCTTTACCCTGTCGCTCGACGATCTCGTCATCGCCTCCTTCACCACCGGCCCCGGCGCGACGACCCTGCCGATGAAGATCTACAGCCAGGTGCGACTGGGGGTGACCCCGGAGATCAACGCCGTCTGCACGATCCTGATTGCGATCGTCTCGACCGGCGTCATCGTTGCGACGCTGATCAACAAGCGCCGGCTGATCCTGCAGGCCCGCGACGAGCGCCTCGCCGCCGCAGGTTGAGAGTGGCTCGACTCCGATATCAGCCGTCCGTCGTCAGTTCCCGCGACAGCCACAATTGGCCGCGTGGGCGGCGGCGATCGCATCGAGCGTGCGATTGATCGCGGCGGGGACCGAGTTCGCGTCGTCCGACGGGCGGTGGGCGAGATAATCGACGATTTCGATGGTCGAGAAGCTCTGGATCAGCTCACGGCGCACACGCAGGTCGCCGATCGCCGGTCGCGCACCATAGACCAGCGGCCGCAAGGCTTTGAGGCGGGCGATCACCGGCCGGCTTTCGGCTTCGTCGCGGCTTGCCGCTGCCGCATCGTTGGCCACTGCCGCGTTGGGCGTGTCACCGATCGCCGCATCGCCAGCCAGCGCGCCGTTCTGGCGCACCGCCTCGACCAGCCGATCCAAAGCGGCTAGCCGTTCTGCGTCGGTCATCAGCGCGATCGGCTTTGGCGGCGTCAATGCCGGCAGATCCGGATCGGCTGGGATGGTGGTCGTCGCGGCCGGATCGTCGGCGGACGGATGGGGCGCGCTCGTGCCGCCGGTCACGGTGGCGTCGGTTTCGTCCACCGTGTTCGGATCATTCGTTACGGACGTATCGGTTGGAGCGGCCGCCGGCCGCTCGACGATTCCCATTGCCGGCCGAAGATCATCGCCGATCGCTTGCCCCCTCGCTGCGGGGGCGGCGGTGGGTAGCGGCACCGGCCGCAAGTCGCCCAGCGTCGCAATGATCTGATGGGAGGCCGTGGCGGCCGCGACGATCTCGAGCCGGGTGATCGCGCCCGTGTCGCTGCCGGCCCGCGCGAGATAGCGATGCATCGTGGCGAGATAATTCGGCACGCCGCCGCACAGATAGGCCGTCTCCTTCTGCCGGAGATAGCGCCCGAGCTCGTCCGACACCTCGCCGATGACCCAGCGCGCGTCGCGGCTCGTCATCCAGTTCGGCCGGTTGCGCGAGCGCGCCAGCTCGGCGGCGCGCATCAGCGCTCGGCGCTCGTCGGTGGTTTTCGGCAGAACGATGGGCGCGAAGACCAGGCGGCCCGGCAGGGCCGGATCGGGGTTGCCGGCATTCTGCCGGGCGGTCTTAATGGCATTGTATTCCGTGTCGGCGATGGCCGCGAGAGCGTCATGATAGCGCGCGGCCGATCCGCAGCTGCCAGCATTGTCTCTGCTGCTTGGGCCGTCCTTGTCGCCGAGCGTCACGATCGATTGCGCCTGGGCGCTCCCGGCGGTCAGACCGGTGACGGCCGCCGCGACGATGCAGGCGGCCATGCCTCGGCGCATCGCCCGGCGGGCGCGGGCAATGGAATCGGTGCGGTTCGAGGAAGGCCATAGGGTGGAGTGCGGCATCGGCCAAACTCTCGCTGCGATCTGCAAATGGGATGCAATCTTCTGAGGATCGTCGTCGACCATGCGCCTGAAAGCTTGAGCGAACCAAGACCGACCCGGCGATCGGACGCGAAGAAGCCCGCGGTGATGCCGGGATGCGACGTGTCAGATTGGGCTGGCGGCCTTGGTGGTGACGGAGGGATTGGGCCAGTTGCCCTTCATGTCGAAAGCAATCGTCTTTTGCGGGATGGCCGGCGTTGCCGGGTCGGCACTGGCCGTTGCCGGCGCTGCGGCGACGAAGTTGCCGTTCAGATCGATGGTGTTCGTGCGGGCGTGATAGTCGCCGCTGGCGCTTAAGCTGCCGGCGTCATTGCGGATGGTGATCGGCTGGAATGTCAGGGTCGAGCCCTGCAGGTCGACCGTTGCGTTGAGCACCGAGAACGGGATCATGCCGTCGCCGGAACCGGCCGCGAGCGGTCGCGCGCCCGGCCGGGCGAAGACGCGCGGATCAAAGCCGGAGAGCGTGCCGTTCGTCGTCGCCAGCTTGGCGGAAATTTTGAGGCCGGCCAGGATCGTGCGCCAGTTCTTTGCGGGCGCGCTGAGTTTGGCGGTGATCGACGACGTGCCGCTCATACCGATCGACTTGATCGACAGGCCGGTGAAGAGATGCCCCATGTCGATGTTGCTGGCGCTAAACCAGCCCTCGACACCGGGTGTTGCTGGACGCCCGTCGACCGTCAATGTCGCCTGGCCGCGACCGCCGAAAATCGTCGCGTCGCCGACCTCCAGCTTGGCGATGCCGCCGTCGGCGCTGATCACCGCCGCGACGTCCTTGAAGGGCACCGTGCCGAGCTGCAGGTCGCTGGCCGACAGCCGGATCTCCATCCGCATCGCCTTGGCAAAGTCGACGTCGAGCGGGCGCTCGAAGTCGAAGGCGTTGCGCGGGAAGGGGGCGATCGATCGGGCGACGGGGGTGATGTTCAAGGAATCGAAAGCCAGTGTCCCGCCGACCACCGGGATGCCGTCATCGATCCGCGCCTCCATCGCGCCGTGGCCCTGCGAGCCGGCAATGCTGAGATTGGCGTTGCGCAGCTCGGCGTTCTTGCCGCGCAGCATCAGATCGCCGGACAGGGCGACCGCGCCGATTTCGGGAACTCTGAGATCCGGCGAGAACAGCCATTCGATTCCGCGGGTGAAGGACGGGCCGGCGATCGACAGCTTGCCTTGCGCATCCCGCAGCCTGTCGAACTCGGCCGTGCCTTTGAAGCTCGCCGTCAGAGCTGGCGAATCGAGGCTGAGATCGACATTGCCTGAACCGCCATCCCGCAGCGGCTTGGACGAATCGATGCCCAAATCGACGGTGGTCGGTTGGCCGTTCCAGACGAAGCTGCCGGACAGGCTGAGACTGTCGCCCGAGGTCGATTGCTTGATCGTGACATTGGCGTTGCTGATGCCACGCGAGCCTTCGAAGCCGGGCTCGCTCGGCCGGAACAAGCCGTCACGGATTTCGATGGCGCGCACGCCTTGCAACCGCGACATCAGCCGATGCAGGCCGGTCATCAATCCTTCGCCAGTGCCGGTGGCCATGAGGCCGGATGCGGCGTTTGCTTTTGCCGCAGCGGCAACGGCGTCGTCGATGGGGGGCGCGGACTGCCATTCGGGGCGCACCAGCACCAGGCGGGAGATCTCGCCCTTGCCGGCAAAAACGTCGAGCAGGCTGAAATTGGCGACCAGCCGATCGATGTCGATGCCATTGGTGCTGCCGAGGCGGACATGTTCCAGGCTGAGCCGCGCCCGGGGAAGGATCGAGAAATCGATTCGGCCGTCGACCGAGACATGGCGACCGGTCAGCTGTTCCAGCCGTTCGATCACCAGTGTCCGCGCCTGATCGGAGCCGAGAGCCAAGCCCGGCAGCACCGCGACCACGGCGATGATGGCGGCAAGGCTCGCCGCAAGGGCGAGTGCCAGCCATTTGCGACGCGCAGGCCGCGAACCGGAAGCCGTCGTCAAGGCTTCAGACGGGTCTGAAGCGGGCGGTGTACGTCCCAAACTCGATGCTCTCCAGGTTGATCGGTGTTGCCTGTTCGTAACGCCGGAACGAAAATGACGAAAGGCGTTTGGCTCGGCGGGACACCATTATCCCCTGGGGAAGGGATCTGTCGGGATCGACGCACCTTTCACTTCTGATACATGGGTATGGCGCCAGCAAGGCGTGCTCTGGGAGGTTCTTTGATGTCGAATAAATGCTTGTGGACCCCTTCGGCCAATCGGGTCGAGACCCATCCGATGACGGAGTTTGCCCGAATCGCTGGGAAGGCGGTCGGCCAGGATTTGTCCGACTATGCCGCTTTGCACCGCTGGTCGATCGATGATCGCGCCGGTTTCTGGTCGCTTCTGTGGGACCACGCCGGTCTCGTGGGTGACAAGGGCGAGCACGGACTCTTCGAGGGCGCGACGATGCGCGCGGACCGGTTCTTCCCGGACGCGCGGCTGAATTTTGCCGAAAACCTCCTCGCCAAGGCCGGAACGGGCGACGCGCTGGTGTTTCGCGGCGAGGATCAGCGCTCAGCCCGGCTCAACTGGGACGACCTCAAGGCACTCGTCTCGCGCTTGCAGCAGGCGTTTCGGGATGCCGGCCTCGAAAAGGGCGACCGCGTCGCGGCGATGATGCCCAACATGCCACAGACCATCGCGGTGATGCTTGCCGCAACCTCGATCGGCGCGGTCTTTTCCTCCTGCTCGCCTGACTTCGGCGAGCGCGGGGTGCTCGATCGCTTCGGCCAGATCGAGCCGAAGCTGCTGGTGGCTTGCGACGGCTATTTCTACGCCGGCAAGGCGATCGATATCGCCGACAAGCTCGGCCCGATCAGCGAAAAGCTCGCTCCGGCACGAACGATCGTCGTACCCTATCTCGGCGATGGGGCGAGGGCGGCCGCCAGCGCTCATCACGGCGTGATCTTGGACGATTTCATCGCGCCCTTCGCGCGGAAGGCGTTGACCTTCGAACGGCTGCCCTTCGATCATCCACTCTACATCATGTTCTCCTCCGGCACGACCGGCGTGCCGAAATGCATCGTCCATTCGGCCGGCGGCACGCTGATCCAGCACCGGAAGGAGCATCTCCTCCACTGCGGCAACGACCAAGGCTCGCGGGTGTTTTATTTCACCACCTGCGGCTGGATGATGTGGAACTGGCTGGTTTCGGCGCTGGCCGGCGGCAGCACGCTCTTGCTCTATGACGGCTCGCCCTTCCATCCGACGCAGGATGTCATTTTCAATTACATCGCCGAGGAAAAGGCGAGCTTCTTCGGCACCAGCGCGAAATATATCGATTCGGCCCGCAAATTCGGTTTAAAGCCCGCTAAGACCCATGATCTTTCCAGCGTTGACGTGATCGCTTCGACCGGCTCGCCGCTGTCGCCCGAGGGTTTCGACTACGTCTATGAGGACATCAAGCCGGACGTGCATCTCGCCTCGATCTCCGGCGGCACCGACATCGTCTCCTGCTTCGTGCTCGGCGTGCCCATCCGGCCGGTCTATGAGGGCGAAATTCAAGGCGCCGGCCTCGGCATGGCGGTCGACGTGTTCGACCCCGAGGGCCGGCCGGTGCGCGGCGAAAAGGGCGATCTCGTCTGCACAAAGGCGTTCCCCTCGATGCCGATCGCATTCTGGAACGATCCCGACGGCGCGCGCTATACCGGCGCCTATTTCGAGACCTTTCCGGGCATCTGGGCCCATGGCGATTTCGCCGAATGGACCGAGCATGACGGCATCGTCATTCACGGCCGCTCGGACGCGACCCTCAATCCGCAAGGGGTGCGGATCGGTACGGCCGAAATCTACAACATCGTCGAGCAGTTCGATGAGATCGCCGAGGCGATCTGCATCGGTCAGAGTTGGGACGGCGACGTGCGCGTCGTCCTCTTCGTCCGCCTCAGCGACGGCCATACGCTGGACGAGGCGCTGATCAAGCGGCTGAAGGACGCCATCCGCTCCGGCGCCTCGCCGCGCCACGTGCCGGCCAAGATCCTCGCCGTCGCCGACATCCCCCGCACCAAATCCGGCAAGATCACCGAACTCGCCGTGCGCGAGGTGGTCGAGGGCCGGCCGGTGAAGAACAAGGAGGCCCTCGCCAATCCGGAGGCGCTGGCGGAATTCGAGGGCCGGGCGGAACTGGCGGAGTGAGGGGCAGACTGTCCGCTGCCGGAGCGATCTCGCAGACGGCTTCGACTGGTGGAATTCTGCGAACGTTCTCAGTGTCGATCGCGTTAAAGGGCTGATCAAAGGCGGTGATGGCGTGAGATATCGCCCAAAGTCGTGAGCGACAGCCCGCGTCGTGACCGGCTGATCCTATCAGTTGCGTCCGATGGCCAAGGATCCGATGATCATGCCGAAGATTGCGCTTCTTGTGGCCGGGATCTTGAATTTTGCCGTCGCAGCGCCCCTGCGAGCAACGGCCGAGCCGGCAGGGGACGCGCCCGTCGCCGGCGAGCATGTGGTGCGCCTGCCCTACGGTGTCGGTCTGACCCAGCGGGTGCTTTTCGACGCGCCGCCGCATCCTCGGGCAACGCTCATCATGCTGCCGGGCGGCACCGGCGAGGTCGGCCTGCGGCGCGATGGTGCGGTGCGTCACGATGACAATTTCGTCGTGCGCACGCGTCAGGCTTTTGTGGCGCGGGGCTATGCCGTGCTGATTCCGGAGACTGTCGCCAAGATAAATCTGCGTGGCATGCGCAGCTCTCCGGCCTATGGCCGGGTGGTGGACGGTCTGGCCGAATACGCTCGTCAGAGGTTCGGCGTGCCGGTATTTTTGGTCGGCACCAGCCAGGGGACGATCGCGGCGATGAACGGGGCGGCCCATGCCCCGTCGGGCCTCGTTTCCGGTGTCGTTTTGAGCGAATCCATCTCCGTGCCCGGCCGCCGGAGCACCGAAACCGTCTTCGATGCCGATCCGCCGGGCGTCCGTGTTCCCGCGCTGGTGATCGCCAACCGCGACGATCGTTGCGATGTCGCGCCACCCGCCATGGCTCCCCGCATCGCCTCGGCCATGGCGCATTCGCCTAGCGTCCGCGTGCTGCGCGTCGAGGGAGGCGAACAGCGCTCGAAGACGGCCTGCGGTTCGCGTTCGCCCCACGGTTATGACGGCATCGAACGGCCCGTCATCGCCGCGATCACCGCCTGGCTTCGAGCCCACGGCGGATAACGTTGCAGCGGATCTTGCGCAACTGTCGTGTCGAACGGGACGGTCTGACGAGAGCGCGGCACCTGACGCAAAACAAGTCATCTTGCATGCTTCACAATGAGTCAAAGCGAAGGGGCGGAAGTGAGACGCTTTGCTTGAGTCCATTGCTCTTTGAGCTACAGCATCGGCCGACAATCGGAATCGATTTTCGGCAAAGCCCGATGCGTTGATTCAAAAGGTGTGAGCGACCTTTCTGCGTCCGATAGGACGCAGGGCGCTCTACTGCGGCAGCGCGGACGTCGCCACCTGGTCGGAGACCGTCGGCAGCAAGATCGTGTTGCCGCCGGCGACGAAGGTCACCTATTGGCAGCGTTTACAGGCGTTGACGGTTGGCATCGAGACGGCCCGGGGGAGACGGCCGGGGCGTCGACACGGGCTTTCCACAGCGCCTTGCCGGTGTCGAGCGCCGTCACCGCGGCCGCGAGCGGCCGCTTCTCCTTGCGTTCGCCCTCGATTCGCGCGCGCGGGGCTGCCGCCTTCGCCTCAACTGCGGGCGGTTTCCGCAAGAATCGAGCGGTTGAGGATTGCCACCGGCAACATGCCGACGAGGACGATCATCAGCGCCGCCACTGCGCCATCCTCGAAGGCCGCCCGAGAGGTCTGGGCGTAGACGAAGGTGGCCAGCGTTTCGAAGTCGAAGGGCCGGAGCAGGATCGTCGCCGACAGCTCCTTGCTGGACTCGACGAAGACCAGGAGAAAGGCGGTCATCAGTGCCGGGCGCATCAGCGGCAGCAGCACCTCGACGAGGGTCGAGCCCGGCGCGCGGCCGAGCGTGCGCGCTGCCATGTCGAGATGTGGCGAGAGCTTGGCGAAGCCGCTTTCAAGCGCGCCGTGCCCCATCGCCATAAACCGCACGAAGCCGGCATAGACGATAGCAAAGCCCGAACCCGACAAAAGCAGCCCTGTCGAGAGGTCGAACCCGGCGCTGAGATGCGCATCCACCCAGTTGTCGAAGCCAGCCAGCGGAATGAGAATGCCGATGGCAAGCACCGTGCCGGGAACGGCATAGCCGAGCACCGCCAGCCGGGTCATCAGCACCAGCCGACGCGAGCCCGTCAGCCGAACGCCATAGGCGAGCAGAAAGCCGGCGATGATCGTCACCAGCGCGGTGATGCCGGCGAGGACGACGGTGTGCTGCAGGGCCCGCCAAAGCTGCGGATCGGCCAGCTGATCGAGCCGTTCGAACGCGTAATCGGTAAGCACCGCAAAGGGGATGGCAAAACCGAGGAGGATCGGCAGGGCGCAAGCGGCAACGGCCAGAACGGCCTTGCCGCCGGTCAGCCGGTCCGCTCCCGGTCGCGGCCGGTCTGCCCGCCCGAGGGTGAAGCGCTGCTTGCGGCGGGCAAAGCGCTCGACGCTGACGAGAAGCACGATCATCACCAGCATCAACAAAGCGATCTGCGTCGCGCCATAAAGGTCGCCGCGATTGAGCCAGGTGGAATAGACCGCGAAGGTCAAAGTGCGCACGCCGAGAAACTCGACGGCGCCGATGTCGTTCACCGCCTCCATCAGCGCCAGCATAACGCCGACCGCGATCGCCGGGCGGGCGAGCGGCAGGAGAATGCGCAGAAAGATCGTCGCCTGCGAGGCACCGAGGGTGCGGGCGACATCGGCGGCCTTCTGCCCCTGCATCAGAAAGACCATGCGCACGGTGAGATAGACGTAAGGGTAGAGCACCGACGATAGGATCAGCACCGCTCCCGGCAGCGAGCGGATGTCCGGAAACCAGTATTCGCGGCTGGTCGTAAAACCGAAGACGCCGCGGATCGCCGTCTGCACCGGTCCGGCGAAGTGCAGAAATTCGACGAAGCAATAGGCGGCAATATAGGTCGGCACGGCGAGCGGCAGCACCAGGGCCCAGGAGAACATCCGCCGACCCGGAAAGCTGAAGCGGGCGACCAGCCAGGCGGTGATCACACCGATAGAGCCGGTGACGAGCGCGACGCCGAGCATCAGCCCGAGGGTGACGAGGCTCGCCTGCGGCAAGATCGTGCGGGCGAGATGCGACCAGTTCGTCGAGGTGCCGGAGAGCGCCAGATAGACCAGCGCGGCAAAGGGCATGGCGATCACGGCCGAGAGCGCGAAGGCCGCGGCGAGATAGCCGCGATCGCCCCGCGGGAGCAGGCGAAGGCGCGCCGGAATCGGCCAGGTCTTGGCGGGGCGAATGACGGACATGGATGCGGATGGTCTCGGCGTCAGGCGCCAGCCGGAGCGGCGCATCATCGGGCGGTGATGGACCGGCAAGAACCGGTATCGCCTCGCATGAAGGCGATGCCGGCGATCGTGTCCGCTCAGTTCAGTTCAAAACGGATCAGCTCTGGGGGCCACCGTCATAGTTCAGCTCGTCGACGATCTCGGAAGCCGTCGCCCGGTGCTTGGCGATCTCGTCGAGCGCCAGCGTATCCGACTTCAGCGCGCCGAAGGACTTGACCAGATCGGAGGTCGCGATGCCCGGCTCGACTGGATATTCGTAGTTCAGCTCGGCATAGATCTTCTGGGCGTCGTCGGAGGACAGGAATTCCATCAGCTTGATCGCGTTCTCCTTGTGCGGCGCGTTCTTGGCGAGGGCGACGCCCGAGATGTTCACATGGGTGAGGCCGTTGTCGAAGGTCGGCATGATCACCTGGATCGCCTTGGCCCAATCCTTCTGCTCCGGCTCCTTCTCGTTGGTCGCCATCTTGCCGACATAGTAGGTATTGCCGAGCGCGATATCGCATTCGCCGGCGAAGATCGCCTTGGCCTGGTCGCGGTCGCCGCCTTCGGGCCGGCGGGCGAGATTGTCGCGCAGACCTTTCACCCAGTCACGGGCGGCGTCCTCGCCGTAATGGGCAATATAGGCGGCGATCAGCGCAATATTGTATTGATGCTGGCCGGAGCGGGTGCACAGCCGGCCCTTCCATTTCGGATCGGCGAGATCCTTGTAGCGGATCGCAGCGACATCGACGCGGTCCTTGGAGGCATAGACGACGCGGCCGCGGGCCGTCAACGCGAACCAATCCTTGGCGCCGTCGCGAAAATTCGCCGGGATGTTTGTCGCAAGCGTCGCGCTGTCGACCGGCTGGACGATGCCGGCCTGCTTGGCGGCATCGAGGCGGCCGATATCGACGGTCATGACCAGATCGGCCGGCGAATTGGCCCCTTCCGCCTTGACGCGCTCTTCGAGCCCCTTGTCGATAAAGATCGTCGCGGTGCTCAGCCCGGTCTCTTTGGTGAAGGCATCAAGAACCGGCTGGATCAGCTCCGGCTGGCGGGAGGTGTAGATGTTGACGTCGGCGGCCTGGACGACTGAGGCGGCGACGGTGATCGGCGCGAGCGTGGCTGAAAAAATGGCGATGGTCGTGAGGTGGCGGGCGAGAGACTGAGTCATGAGGCTTCGTTCCTAATGGCGGGGGCCGGGGCTCCCGTCTGCTGTCGATTGCGGGCTTGGGATGAAGCGGATCACCACCCCCGCCGGCGGCCATCGCGTTGGTTCGCGACGCGGAAGATGGGTCCCCCACGCCGTATCACGAAATCTGTAGCAAGCGACGTTTGACTAGTAAAATCAATGATTTAAAAGAATTCTAAACTATTCGTAAGGTTCTTATATGACTTATGGGAATGTTCGTATGGTTTTCAACGCCTTAGCGCTGTCGGACCGGGCCATCGGTCCATCAGAGACGACGATCACATTTGCGTTGAATGTTTGCGTGCCGTGGGCCTGCCCAATCGGCGACCGGCGAATGCGCCGATCCGCGCTCGCGCCTGATCAACGCATCCCGATCTGATCGAGGCGCATGGAAATGACCAAGGCTCGGCCCTCCGAGCGATCCTGTGTCATGGCGCTTTGACCCCGCGCGTCGCGATCAGTCGAGAAGCACGCGGGAGAGCGGAAAGCGCACTTCCACCATCGTGCCCTCGCCGGGCGTCGAGGCGATCGAGAACTGCGCCCGGTTGGCCTCGGCGAGAGCCTTGGTCAGGGGCAGGCCGAGGCGACCGCTTTCGCGGGTGCCGTGGCCGCTGTTGTGGCCGATGCCCGGCGCGCGCATCGCGCTTTCGATTTCGTCCTGCCGCATGCCGACGCCGCTGTCGCGAAAGCGTAGCGTCACGCCGGTTTCGGGACTGAATCTGGTCGAGACGATCAGCTGGCCGCCGGCCGGTGTCGAGCGGATCGAGTTGGCGACGAGGTTGGTGGTGATCTGCCGGAGGGTTTCGGGATCGCCGACGACCGGCGGCACCGAAGAGGGCAGATGGGTGCGAATGATCACCCGTTGCCGGTTGGCTTTCGGTCCCATGATGGCGGTGACCTCATCGACGATCTCTGCCAGCGACACCGCTTCGAAGGCGATGCTCTGACCGCTGCTCTCCACCTTGGCGAGATCATGCAGAATGGTGACGAGATCGATGACCTGATGGCCGGAGCGCTTGATGTCGTCGAGATATTCGAGATAGCGCTCATTGCCCACCGGGCCGAGGCTCTCGCTGCTGATCAGGTCAGCCAGGCCGATCATCGCATCGACGGGATCGCGGATCTCCTGGGCGACTTCCGAAAGGAAGGTCGTCTTTTGCAGATTGGCGGCTTCGGCATCCGAGCGCGCCTTTTCCAGCGTCTGCTCGGAACGTTTCCAGGAGGTGATGTCCTGCACCACCGCGCAGCATCCGGGCCGGCGGGGGATGTGGCCGAGGGTCACCGAAAGCGGCAGAAAGGCGCCGCCGGCGACGCGGCCGATTACTTCACGCCGGGCGAACCATTTCGCCGCGCCCGTAGCCGGCTCGCTGGTCGGTGCCGCCGCGGCTTCTCTGCCGGCTAACAAGCCCTTCAGCCCCTTCTGGCTTTCATGCGCAAACAGCGACAGGAACGGGCGACCGGTGAGATCGTCTTCGGGAATTTCGAACAGCGCCCGGGCGGTGGCGCTCATCGCGGTGATCAGCCCGTTCGGATCGATCAGCACAACGCCGTCCGCAGCGAGATTGAGGATTGCGTCGTCGAGCGCGTCGGCCGGGACCGCTTCGGGGCTTTCGCCCTCGTCTTCATCGGCCAGATCCCGCGCGATGACGGCCAGACGTGGTGTCGCGAAGAAGGACAGGATCAGGCAGGAGACGCCGCCGACGCAGCTGCGTTGCAGCCGGGCGCGCAGCGACAGGCTGCGGCCATTGGCGCGGCGGATGCGCAAGCAGTCGTCGTCGCCGTTCTGACGCTCCTGAACCAGCGTTTCCAAACCGCCCGCCGCCTGAAACGCGGCGAGGTCTTCATGGCCGGTGAGATCGAAGAACTCGCGATTGGCATAGACGAGCGCGTCGCCGACCTGGGCAAGAATCGGCAGCGGCAGCGTGCCATAGGAGGCTTCCAGCAGAGCCTCAGCATTCGCAGCTTCGCCACTGGCCGGCGCTGCGGCATGGCGCGATGGCGTGCTGTCCGCGGCTTCTTTGGCTGGAGCGTCGTCGGCACCGGCATTAGAACTCGCCGGCGCGACGGGATGCGACAGGCGCTCCCATTCGATTTCATCGATCCGCTCCGAGGCCGAGCGCACCGCTTCGACGAGCTCGCGGGGATCGCCGCCCTGGGCTAGCGTCTCGCCGATCGCCCGGAATGCCGCCTCTTCGGTCTGGCTGAGAGTTCCGTTGCCGCCACGCCGCCGCTCTTCGAGGCGAATGACCTTACCGTCCGGGCCGCTGCTGATGCGTGGTGCTTCGACCGGCGCGGGCTCGTCGGCCGGCTTGCTTGGCGCGCTCGGCCGCACCTCGGGATCGCGGCGACCGAAGGCAATTGACGGTGCCGGCGGGGCGCCGATCGTGCGCATGACGGCCGTCAGTGCCGCGTCCTCGGGCTGTTGCTCGGCGGCGATGGCTGTATCGGTCACGACTTGGCTTTTGAAAAAGGCCTCGGCCGGCGCGAGGCCGATCGCCTCGGGATCATCTTCGGCATCGGCGAGGCGGACGACGCCGAAGCCGCGAAAGCCATCGAAGGTGCGATCGCGGGCAAAGACCGGCAGGGCGGCGAGATCGACGGGGACTTTCTTGGCGGTCGTCTCGACCGGCCACATCACCGTGCGGCCCGACCAGGTTTCGCGCCGTTTCAACAAGCGGCGCAACGCGCCGTCCGCGTCAAAACCATAGGCGTGGGCAACCTCGTCGATGCTGCGATCGACGATCGCCGCGGAGATCGGCCCGACGGCTTCGGAAAATTCCGGCGAGAGCGAGCGGAAGCGCCCGTCGCTGTCGATCCGCCAAACGAAGCGGACGGGCTCGGCGTCAAGCCGCGGGGCAAAGCCGCCGTCAGGGCCGTTTTTCGGCGCGGCCTGCTCTGCGTGCGCGGCCGCAAAATCGCCGGCGGTCGCCGCGCGAGTGTTTTCGACCGGCACGTCGCTACGCTGATCGTCCGTGGCGGAAATGGGTGTAGTCGCTGCGGGAGCGACGTCGGAGTAGGGGGCGATCGGCATCTCGGTCTCCGCGGAAGGCGTGTCGGGGACGCCGTCGCCGTCGCTCGTGGCGGTGGCGTCGGCTGGCGGCGGGGCGCCGCGCGGCTGGTCTGTCCGCCCGGCGGCGTCGAGATGCTCCGTCGAAGATACCGCGTTGCCGTCCGTCTCACTCTCGGGAACCGACCAGACCGAATGACGCCGTCGCGGAGGCTGGGGCGCCGCCGGCTCGGCGCAAGAATTCGGCCCCGCTTCGGCGGGAGCGGAATCGCTGGTCGCGGCGCTCTGCGTCATTGCCGCATCCACAGGATGAACGGCGTCGATTGAGCTTGGCGCCGGCAGGAACCAGTTCGATGGACGGTCAAGCGGCGCGATCGGCTGATGCGCCTCCTGTGGGGTGTCGTCGATGGGATCGGCGTTGCGGAACGCTGCGTCCTCTGCTGCCGCATCGGTGGCGGCTTGGTCCTGGTCCGGCTCCTGCTCGACGATGTCAGCGCCATCCGACGCCGCCACCGGCGCGGATGGATTGACGCTGGCCGGTTCACCGCCAGTGCCCTGACCCTGCAGGCTGTCACTCTGTGCGGCGCTGTCGGCAACTGCTTCGGGCTCAGCCCCGACGCTCTCGGTCGAGGATGTACCCTCCGAAGCGACAGGCAGGGCAATCACGCGATCTTCGGCAACCCGGGCGAGCAGCAGGGTGGATCCGTCGCTCGCTTGCTGTTCGGCAATGGCTTCGGCGCCGGCAAAGAAGGCGCGGATCGCGTCGGCGCCGATGCGTCCTGCGGCTTTGGGATCGCGCGGTGTGCCGTCGAGATCGAACAGCGTGACGGCCGCACCGGCTGCCGCCCCCGCCTCGCGCAGCAAGGCGGCATCGCTCTCGGCCGGCGCATAGGCGGTCCGCACAGCGCGGGTGGTCAGAAGCGCCACCTCCATTGCCGGATGTTCGCCGAACCCATCGATGATCAGGCGCCGCAAGCTGGCAGGCTGGCTCTGCGCCCGGAAGCCATTGGATGGGCGCAGCATCAGCGTCGTCGCACCCTTGCGCGACAGAATGCCGCGCGAGCCGGCGAGCTGGCGTGTCAAGTCGGACTGATTCTCACTTCGCGGCCCGACTGCGGACAGGCCGAAACTTCCCGCAGCTGCGCTGTTGGCCCACAAAATGGCCGAAAGATCCTCCGATAAGACGATGATCGCCGTATCGGGGTCATTCGCGCCTTGAACGGCCGGGTCCGCCATGATGGCGAGCGTTTGTCGCATCGGTGTGGTCGCCATGGATTGGTTCGTCACTTCCGCCACACGCGCGCCGCCGGTGAGGCCTTTCGAGTTCCGATCAGTCTTAAGCTTTCTTTCATAGTGTTGTGGGCGATGCGAATAAAGAACCCCCCAGGTTCACCCACTACGGACTTGCAAGAGGGTTAACGTCTGCCGGATGGGAAAAATCTGCGTGGTTTGTTGCAGTGCAGCATGCTAATTGCTATGTAGGGGACGGGTAGGGAAACCATAGACGTCCCTGACAAAAACAAGAATTGAGGAGATAGCCAGATGGCTGAAGCCAAGAGCGATCCGTTCGCGATGCCGAATGCGCAGTCGATCCTCGGAATGGATCCGAGCCAGCTCAACGAGACGTTCCGGTCGATGACGCAGAAGTCGATGGAGCAGTCGAAGGAAGCCTATGGCCGGATGAAGACGGCTGCGGATGAGGCGACCAAAGCGCTCGAAGCGACGATGGAAAATGTTCATCAGGGCTCGCTGCAGTTGTCCAAGAAGGCGATCGACGCGATGCGCACCAATGCCGAACTCGGATTTGCCCATCTCGACTCGATGATGTCCGCGAAGTCCTTCGCTGAAGTCATTGAAATGCAGACGGCCTATGTGCGCAAGCAGGTCGAGATGGCGACCGACCAGGCCAAGGAAATGCAGACCCTGACCCAGGCCGTCGCCCAAGACATGATGAAGCCGGGCCGCGACGCTTTCCAAAAGGCCACCAAGGGCAAGTAAGGGCGGGGCCGTTCGCGCCTGTCGGGGCGGCCGTCGCGACGAGGGCCGCTTCTTCATCTCGGGTCGCGCTGGGCGGGGCTCGCACCGGAGCGATGCCGCCCGGTCGCCTCGAGCCAGGCAATTTGCGGGAATGGGTTGGTTGTCAATCGCGATTGGATTTCGATGTTGATGCGATCGGTTCGCCGTCATCCGCATATCGCATCAAACACGTCCACATATCGTGTCGGACAAGACGATGTGCGGGCTTGCATCGCCCGCCAAAAATCACTATTCGGTGCCCGACGAGACTGAAATCTCGCATGCGGTTGTAGCTCAGCTGGTTAGAGCGTCGGATTGTGGCTCCGAAGGTCGGTGGTTCGAACCCACTCAACCGTACCAGCTTCTTTATCAGACAATCTTTGATCATTCGGGGTTCGGCTCCTTTGCAGTGGCTGCCTCGGGCAGTCTCTCTGGGGCCGGCTTGTGGAAACGGTCGGCGCATAACGTGTGATTTTTTTCGCAACAATTGACAATTGTTATCGATTGATCCCCTATTGCACCGTGTCGGCGAAGGGGGCGATCCATGGCGCGCTGGTTCCTGGCGGTCATCTGTCTCTGTCTGGCCGGCTGCCAGACGGTGCAGCACGACACGCAGAGCGGCCGGCCCGAGGTGACCATTGCGGCTCCGTCCGAAACGGTGAAGACCGCTTTCGTCGGCATCATGACCAATTTTGGCTACGCGCTCAAACGCGACAGCAATTTTCAGATCGTCATGGAGCGCCCGGTCCATAACGTTGTGATGAACCTGCTCCTCGCCAGCGAATACGACCCCACCCTCGAAGCGCGGGTGTCGGCAACGGTCCTCGATCTTGGCGCCCGCACCCGCCTGACCGCCGACATGGGCGTCGTGCGCAACGCCGGTACCGGTTTCGAAGCCGTCACCTCGGCCAACAACAGCCCGGATTCGTCAGGCCTTCAGAACTTGCTCGACGAGATCAAGACCGATCTCGAGCGCGGCATGAGCGTCGAACAGGTCATCACCAAAGCATCCGCCCGCACCATCACCGCCCGCGACAAGCCCGGCTGAGGGGACGCCGAGAACACAGATCCGCGGTGTCGCCGGCGGGCGCCGGACGGCGACGCTTTTGGCCGCCGCCTCGCATGCCTATCTTCTCTGCAATGAGACGAGCGGCATGATTGTACGCAACGGCGGTGAAGATGGAGTTGGGGGAGATTGTCGATGAAGGATGATGTCAGGCTGAGCCGGGCGCCGGATCTGGAGGCGATCGAGGCCCTCGCGGTCGCCGCCTATCGCGATCTGCCGGAGGATTTTCGCGCCTTGTGCGGCGACATCCGGTTCATTGTCGCCGATTTTCCCGGCGAGGACGTGATCGGCGAGATGAAGCTGGCCTCGGAATTCGACATTCTCGGCCTGTTCGAGGGAATGCCGATCGGTGAGATGGGCGTGCCGGCCACCGGCGCGATGACCAATCGCATCCTGCTCTACCGCCGGCCAATTCTCGATTATTGGGCTGAGCACGACGAGACGTTGGAGGCGATCGTCAAGCATGTGCTGATCCACGAGATCGGCCATCATTTCGGCCTCTCCGACGACGACATGTACGGGCTGGAGCGCGAGGCCGACTGAGTTCCTGCTCGGCCGTTTCAGGCCGCAAGGCGGCGTCTTGCATCAGCCGGCGTGAAGGTCGAGGGACAAAAAGAGGAGCTGCGGCAGCGGTGTCCAAAGCCCCGTGCGGATCCCGCCGGCACGCAGCATGGCGGCGGTCCAGCTATTGCAGTTGGCAAGCAGCTGGAACGTGCCGCGCGCCTCGAAAAAGCGATCGTAAAGCCCATAGCCGGTGCCGGAAATTGGCTGCGGCGCGCCGTTCGGGCCGGGGACGAAGCTTGCGAGAATCGCGTCGAGCAGGCGCCGATAGGCCTCCGGCGACAGGCGGAAGGCCCGCACACCGGGGTGGTTCGGATCGATCGGTCCGGCCAGCGCCACATGCAGTGCCGAGGCATCGCCAATCAAGGTACGCAGCAACGGCCGCGCCTTCAGTTCGGACCAGGTCGGCGTTTCGGTGTAGAAGCTTTTCCCGCCCCAACCGACGACCAGCCAGGCGACCGCCGGATTGTCGACGGGCAGGCCCGCCGCCGTCAAAAAGCCGAAGCGCACCCGGGTCGCATCGTCGGCGGGCAGGGCGATATCGGTGTGGATCGGCCCTTCGAGTAGGAGGATCCGCCGGTTGTCGTCGTCTCTTGCGGCCGGAAGTGCGGCGCCGCGCGGGATCAGCGTACCAAGCGCCAACGTCAGAGCCGCCAGCACAACGACGGCGACAAGGCCGCGGACGATCCGGCGCGCGATTTGCCGCCGCGCCGTCATTCAGCCCGCTTGATGGCGGCCGACGATCGCGTTGACGGTCGGATTGTCGCCGGATTGATCGAGCATCTGCGCCAGGGTCAGCTCCTTGAGAATCAGCCGATCCAGTGACGCCCGGTGGTTTCCAGGCCGAAGAAGCGCGGGGTGCGGGCGAAGGTTGCGAGGCCGGCCAGGGCGGCGAGCGGCTCGGTCATCACATAGAGCGGGATTTCCTTCATCAAGGCGGTGTGCGGCGCCTTGTCTTCGAAGGCGCGTCGGACGTGATCCTTTTTGATCGCCGGAATCAGGCGCTGGAAAATGCCACCGCCAATGAAGACACCGCCTCTGGCCATGAACACCAGCGCGATGTCGCCGGCGATCCGCCCGAGATAGGTTGCGAAGAGATCGATCGCCTCGCCGGCCTCGATATCCAGCCGGTTGATCGCCGCTTCGGTGATCGCCTGGGGCGTTTCCAGCGAGGGCGCGACGGACTTCGTCGCGCAGATCGCCTGATAAAGGTTCATCAAGCCGCGACCACAAAGGATCTGCTCGCCGGAGATACGGCCCTCGATGGCTTTCAAATGCGGCCAGATTTCCATGTCGCGTTCGGTCCGCGGCCCCATATCGACATGGCCGCCCTCGCCGGCGACCGGGATCCACATGTTGCGGGCGCGGATCAGGCCGGCGACACCCAGGCCGGTGCCGGGCCCGATCACGGCGCGACTTGCGCCCTCGCGGATCACGCCGCCGCCGATCTGGGTACGAGCGTCGTCGCGCAGCGACGAAATCGCCAGCGCCTGAGCCTCGAAATCGTTGAGGACGATGATTTCCGAAATGCCGAGTGTCTCGATCATCACCTTCGGCCGGACAATCCAGGGGCAGTTGGTCAGATCGATCTCGTCGCCGTCGATCGGGCCGGCAATCGCCAGCACGGCCGATTTCGGCTGCAACGAGGTCTTGTCGAGAACCGTTCTCTGGATTGCGTCGTCGATATTTTCGAAATCGGCCGTTTGGACGATCGGAAACATCTTCGGGTCGGCGTTGGCGTCAACGATAATGGCGAAGCGGGCATTGGTGCCGCCGATGTCTCCAATCAAAATCGGAAATTGCAACGCGGTCGCATTGCTGCGTGTCGTGACCATGGAAGGTGCCCGTTTTCAATCGATTCGCATCGTGACCGACATAGGACATCACGCTCACAACGCAAAGCGGAAAGCCGGTGCGCGTTTGCGACGGCGAAACATGCGTGTCGTTAAAACAGAATGCGATCTAGCGGAATCGCCATTGCGCTCAAAATCTTTGTCGAGCCGCATGATGTGACCCGCAACGTCACGCAACCATTCGGCATCATGCCCTCCAGCATCGGCCCGAAAATCGGAATCGATTTTCGGCAAAGCAAGATGCGCCGAATCAAAGAGTGAGAGCGCCCTGCGTCCGATCGGACGCAGGGCGCTCTAGCGTCGCGGCCGCGGCGAAGGCTTGGCAACGAGTGCGCCGGCAGGGGGCGGCGTCGTCTGCGCCGCTGTCATTGCACCGCCGGATGCCCCACCCGCAGCAGGCGCGGCAAGCACCGCGCGGCAGGCCGCCGGCATGCCTGCGAGCGTCAGGGGTGGCTTCGGCTTCGGCGGTTTCGCATTCGGCGGGGACGGTTGCAGGGCGACATTGAACCACCAGTCGAGCTTCGAGCAGCCGTCGCCGCTGCCCGCTGCCTTCTGCGGTTTGCATGTGGTCGAGCCGGGCGGACAGAACAGGCGCACATGGAAGTGCTCGTAATGGCCGTAATAGGGGCGCACCTTGGCGAGCCAGCCGCGATCGCGCCCCGCCGTCTCGCAAAGCTTCTTCTTGATGCCGGGATGGACGAAGATCCGCTGCACTTCGGGCTGCTCAGCGGTAATCTTGATCAGATCACGATAATGGTCGTTCCAGATCCGGTCATCGACAGAAAATGTGCCCTTCTTCAGGACCGACCGAAACGGATAGGTCTCGCGTTGGGCGGCGGTCAGGCGCGGCGTCGGCATTGGCCGCAGCCAGACGTCGAAGTCGAGACCGATTTGATGCGAGGAGTGCCCGGACGACATCGGCCCGCCGCGCGGCTGGGAGATGTCGCCGACGAGCAGACCGGGCCAGACCCCGGTCTTGGCGGCATCGCCGGCAATCCGCTCGATGACGGCGATAGTCACGGGATTGCCGAAGCGGCGATTGCGCGACAGGCGCATCGCTTGCCAATGGGGGCCGTCCGCCGGCAATTGCGCCCCGCCGCCAAGGCAGCCGTTGGAATAAAAGCCGATGCTGCGGGTCGGGCCGGCCGTCGGCGTTTTCTTCTGCGAAAACAGAAATTTCGCGGCCGGCTCGGCCTGCGCCGTCGGGATGGCGAACGGGCCGAGGGCACTTGCGATGACAAGCGTTACGGCGACCGGGGTCGGCAATCGGATCATGGCATCTCTTTCCAGTCTCGCCGACCAACAAGCCGTGACAAAGCGACGAAATTCCGACGCCGCGGCGCGGCCTCGTTCCAGGGCGAACCTTGCCCGATCCGGCCGATGAAGAAAAGCCGAGCGCTCTCTGCCTTTCTTGGTCTGCCCCCTCCGGCTCCGGCGTGGTCACGCGGCTTTTGCCCCGCGAACCGGGGCGCCGGGAGGCCGGTGCCATCGACGGCCCGCGTCGGGCCCATATTTCATAGCCGGTCGCAGGCATGGTTTGATCGACAAGCACGCGAGGTGGCGGCATGTACGACCTTTATTATTGGCCCTTCATTCCCGGGCGCGGCGAATATGTCCGTCTCGTCCTGGAGGCTGCCGAAGCGCCCTATCGCGATGTGGCGCGTCTCGATCCAGCTCAGGGCGGCGGACCGGACGCGATGCTGGCGATGATCAAGGATGCGGCTCCCCATCGCCCGCTCGCCCCGCCGTTTCTAGTGGCGGACGACGTCACTTTGTCCCAGACCGCCGTGATCGTGGCCTGGCTCGGGGAGCGGCATGGTCTGGCGCCAGATCTGGAGGCCGATCGGCTGTTTGCGCGCGCGATCGCGATGACCACCGCCGATTTCGTCGACGAGACGCACGACACCCACCATCCGCTCGGCGTCGATCGCTATTATGAGGAGCAGACCGAGGCGGCAGCAGCGCGCGCCAAAAGTTTTCGCGAGGCGCGGATGCCGAAGTTTTTGGGCTGGTATGAGGCGCTCCTGGCGGCAAACTCCGCCGGCGACACCGCGCTCGTCAGTAATCGGCTCAGCTATGCCGACCTCGGCCTGTTCCAATCCATCCTGGGGCTGCGCTATGCCTTTCCCCGGCGCATGGCGAGCCTGATGCCGTCCCATCCACGGATTGCCGCGCTGTGCGAGCGAGTGGCCGCCCATCCAAATGTCAAAGCCTACCTCGACAGTCCCCGACGCTTGGCATTCAACGAGGACGGCATTTTCCGCCACTATCCGGAACTCGACGGCGACTGACGCGATGCCCCAGCCCGGCAAAGGCAAGGGGCCGATCAACGAAGAGCCCGGCCGCAGGACACGGGCCGGGCTCTTTGGCTTCATCGCGGCGGCTCTCCCGAGCGATCAGTTCGCCAGCTTGGAGGCGAAGAGGGCGAGGGCCTTCTGATAGACGCCGGCCTTGTTCCACTCGCGCAGCGCGGCGAAATTTGGCTGGCCCGGCTGATAGCCGGCATTCGGCTGCCAGCCGTGCTGGCGCAGGAAGTTCGCCGTCGAGGCCAGCACGTCGGCCTTGGAGCGGATCAGATCGCGGCGGCCGTCGCCATCGCCGTCGACCGCGAAGCGCAAATAGTTCTTGGCGAGAAACTGGGTCTGACCGATTTCGCCGGCCCAGGCCCCACGCATCTGATTCGGCTGCATGTCGCCGCGATCAACGATCGCCATGGCCGCCAGCAGTTCCTCGGTGAAGAAGTCGGAGCGGCGGCAGTCATAGGAGAGCGTCGCCAGCGAATTGAAGACGTTCATATTGCCGGAATTGGCGCCGAAGCCGGTTTCCATGCCCCAGATCGCAACCAGAATTTCTTTCTGCACGCCGTAGCGCCTCTCGATCGAATTCAGCAGCTGGGCGTTCTGGGCGATGATCCGCTTGCCCTTCGAAACGAAGGAGGCCGGCGCGCGGCGCTTCATGAAGGCGTCGAGCGACAGGTTCATCGAATGCTGGTTGCGATCCAGCCGGATGACGGTGGTGGAGTATTGCGCCGGCATCAGGGCCGACTGGATGGTGCGCTGGGAAATGCCGGCGCGAGCCGCTTCCTGCGCCATCTGCTGCTTCCACTGATTGAAACCGGAAGCGGTGTTGCCGCACTGGGCCGCGACGGCTGGAAGCGCGATGGCGCTGAGCGTTGCCGCGGTCAAGCCGGCGATGGCGATCTTGGCGAGCATCGTGCGTCGGAGCATTGCGTGTTTCCTGATTCTGACGTTTTTCTTTGCGGCAAAGCCGCCCCGCTCTCTGTAATGCACGTCCTGCCTTTGTGTTCAATGAACGAAGGCGACAGAAGGCGTGCTGCTCGCGCAAGTCGAGCGGGCGTAAGGAACGTCAGGACCTCGGAATCTCGATGCTCTCTGTTTCCGCGATCGCCCGTTTTTTTTCTCCGGCGATCAGCATGATGTTGCGCGTATAGATGATCAGCCCGGTTGCCTGGCCGAGGATAAACACCGGGTCGCGGCGGTGCAGGGCATAGAGCAGCAGAAGCGCGCCGCCGATCAGCGAAAACGTCCAGAAGGCAAAGGGAACCACCGAGCGGCGAGCCCGCTCGGAGGCGATCCATTGAACCAGAAATCGCGCGGTGAACATCGCCTGCGCGAAAAAGCCGAGCACGATCCACAAATCGAATTGCTCAATGAAGACGTGATAGAGATAGGACCACATCAGTCTGTCTGCTCCTGAACCGCAGTAAGATCCTCCACATGGCCCGGGCGCCGCTGACCGCGCCGGATCAGCCACCAGACGCCGAAGAGATCGAGGGCGCCGCGGGCAGCTCGATCGAAAATTCCGTAATTGGATTGGCCGAAGCGGCGCTGTCGGTCCTTCACGTCGAGATGGGCGATGGTCAAGCCTTCGCGCAAAACGAGGGCGGGCAGATAGCGATGCCAGCCGTCGAAATAGGGGAGCGTGCGAAACAGCGCGGTCGGCACCGCCTTCAGCCCGCAACCGGTGTCGCGAGTGGCGTCGTTGAGCAGCGCGGTCCGCAGACGGTTGGCCGCCCGCGACGAGAGGCGTTTGGCAAAGCGGTCGGTGCGCCCGACCCGCTGGCCGGCGACGAGGCCGCGGCTGGCGCCGCCTTGTTCCAGAAGATCCACCATCGCCGGGATGAAGGCCGGATCGTTCTGGCCGTCGCCGTCGATGGTGACGATGCAGTCGCCTTCGGCCATCAGGACGCCGGTGCGCACCGCCCCGCTCTGGCCGCTGGAGCGCTTGTGGCGGATATGGCGCACGGCAATCCCCGCCGCGCGAAGCCGCGCCAGCATCGCGGCGGTGTCGTCGCTCGATCCGTCGTCGACGACGATGATTTCGTGCCGCCTCGCCGCCAAAGCTTCGGCGATCTCGGGCACCAGGAGGGCAAGATTGTCCGCCTCGTTCTTGGCCGGCACGACGACGGTGACCATCTCGAATGTCCGAGGCGGGCTCTTTGCGGATGCAGAATTCATCGAATAGGCCTTTGCAGAGCGGGGCGCATGGGTGTCGCCCGGGCTCGACGATGAGGGGGAGACGAGATCCTCCGGCTGGGGGCTGAGCGCGAGGCGCTCACGCAGGCGGTTCCGGATCCGCCGAAAACCGGCGTCGATCGCAGCGCCTCTTTCACCGAGGAGGAGCGGCCTCAGGATCACGATGGTCGCCAAGACCAGGATCCAGGACATCAACACGTCCGACAGGAAGTGTCCGCCGGCGGCGATCCGGTTGATCGAGACCAAGCCGGCGATGGTGCCGAGGCCAAGGGCGACGATCGGACGCTCGCTGCGCGGCGCGATAAAGACGAGCGCCAGGATCGCCGCGGCCGAGGCGGCTTCGCCTGACGAGAAGGAGCAATTGCCGACGCACTGGCCGCCAAGGTGCCAGATCGGGGTGAAGTCGAGATGGCCGCCAAATTCCGCGACATTGCGCGGGCGCACCCGGCCGAAGGTGTTTTTCAGGATCGAGTTGACGATGAGGCCGGGGCCGATCGCATAGACGGCGAGAATGAACAGCCCTTGGCTTGGACGCAGCAAGAAACGCGGCGGCCGGGTGACAAGCGCGGCGATGATCGCCGCAAGGCTTGCCACGACCACCAGCGCTGTCATCGCATTGCCAAATCTGCGCACGATACCGAGCTGGACGTCGCTCGCATCGGGAAAGCCGAGGCCCGGCTGGTAAAACAGCCCGCTGACGCGCGTGTCGATGCCGGGGAAGATCAGGAAGACGAGGCTGACGGCGATGAGAGCGAAAATCACCGACAGGACAGGGCGCGCGGCGATGGACGCAAGCGGCGAACCTGGCGCCTGCCGAGGCGCCGGCAAAGATGGCCGCCCGGCCGGTTGATGGCCGTCTGCCCGAGGCTTTGTATCGGTCTCGTCTGATGCTGCAAGACGCTCTGCGGAAAGCCGAGCGGAGGGATCGATCCCTACGTCCATTCAAACTTTCCTTGCACTTCGCCGCGACTTTGGCCACTCGGTGGGACGCCTGGACCCGCCCGCTGCGTCGCTCGCCAATTGGCGCGACGTCGCAGTCCGAAGGGAAGCACCGCCTTTAGATGTTCTACTCGAAGCCAAAATGACACTTCCGACAATCGACCTTCGCGACCCCCGCAAACGTCCGGCCGAGCGGTTTCAGGACCGCTCCTTCGGCATTGGATGGCTGCTGGCCGTCCTGGCCGCGATCGCCATCTTGCGGCTCATCGCGCTTTTCCTGTCGCCAAGCGAACTCGGCTTCGATGAAGCCCAGTATTTCCTCTGGTCGCAGCATTTCGACTTCGGCTATTTCACCAAGCCGCCGTTGATCGCCTGGACCATCGCCGCGGAAACCAAGGTCTGCGGAACGGGCGCGGCGTGTGTGCGCTCGCTTGTGCCGCTTGTCAACTGTGCAACGGCCCTTGTTCTCGCGCTTTTGGCGCGCCGACTTTACGGCGCGGCGACCGGCTTCTGGACGGGCGTCTTTTTCGCCATCATGCCGGGCATTGCCGTTTCGTCATTTCTGATGACGACGGATCCCTTGCTTCTGTTTTTCTGGAGCCTCGCGCTCTACGCCGTCATTGGGCAGCTCGATGCGCCCGGCATCAAGCCGGCGCTGCTGTTCGGCATCGCGGCGGGGCTCGGCCTCAATGCCAAATATGCAATGATCTATCTGCCGGCGCTGGTCGCTTTCGCTACGGTGGTGATGCCAAAGTTGCGGGCGAAGATCTGGCGCCGCGAGAGCCTGCTGGCGCTTGCCGTGATGCTCGTCTTGATCGCGCCGAACCTCATCTGGAACGGGCTGCACGGTTTTGCGACCTTCGAACACACCGCTCACGACAATATCGGCTGGAGTCTGGCGCGGCTGAACGCCCAGAAGGGCTTTGAATTTCTCGGCGCGCAGTTCGGCATTGCCGGGCCGGTGATCTTCGGTGCGATGGTGAATGCGCTGGTTCTGCGCGCCCGAACCGAAGCGCCGCGCACCGACGTCCTGCTGCTTCTTCTGTCCTGGCCGATCCTTTTCGCCATCACGGTCCAGGGCTTCCTCGCTCAGGCCAACGTCAATTGGGGCGCCACCGCCTATCCAGCCGGTGTCATCGTCGCGACGGCCCTTGTCATCCGTCATCGCTGGCGGTTTTTCTTCTGGACCAATCTGATCGTCTGCGGCGCGCTCTCGCTGGCGCTTCTCGCCGGAACAGCCTTCTTCGACCCGGCAATGGCGCCGCGGGCCGGCAAGCAACTGCGCCAGATGGCCGGCTGGAACGAGACGGCTGACAATCTGCAAGCCTTTGCCGACAAGGCCGGCGCGGCGCGTATCGTCGTCGAGGGCCGGGCGCTGACGGCGGGCATCGCTTATGCGATGCGCGATGCCGGCCTGCCGGTGCTGACCTATCTGCCGAAAGGGGACGGTCCGAGCGACGGCTTCCAGATGGATCGTCCTTGGAACGGCGACGACGTGCGCGCCGGCACGCTGCTTTTCGGTTTTGACGCAGACGCCGCCAAGCGCCTCGGCGCCCACCAGCTGGGCAGCATCGGCGCGCCGCTTTATTCCAGCCGGACCGGAACGATGCCGGTCTACGGCTTTTCGGCGGACGGCGGCGACAAGCCGTAAAGGCGGCTTTGCAGGCTTGTGTGCCGAGCGTCCGACAGGACGGACACAGGACGCGCGATCTGATTGATACGACGCATCGTGCTTTGCCGAAAATCGATTCCGATTGTCGGGCCGATGCTGTCGGCCGTCGACATAAACGCGTGCTATTGGTCGCCGAGCTTCATGTCCGGGGCGTAGTCCTTGCCGGAGACGATCTTGGTCACCGCCTGGCCGCAGCGCATCGCCTTGGTCTCGGCGTCGAAGGCGTAGCTCGGCGCGCCGTAGAGCTCCCAGCCCTTGGAGAGGGCCAGCGAGATCTTGTGGCAGAAGCTGGCGTCGTCGGGGCCGGTGAGGAAGCGATAGAGTTTCATGGGCGTCGGCCTTTCTGGTCAGGCGGTCGCGGTTGCGGCCGCGCGCGCGGCGATCGCGTCGCGCTGGGCGAGCACGCGGCGGGCTTCGGTGAGATGCAGGCGTTCAATCATCCGGCCGTCGATCTGGATGACGGCGCGCTCGGCGTTTTCCGGGTGCTCGAAGGCCGCGAGGATCTTTTGCGCCGCGAGGACGTCGGTTTCGCTCGGAGCAAAGGCGGTGTTGGCGGGCGCAATCTGAGCAGGGTGGATCAGCGATTTGCCATCAAAGCCCATGCGCCGGCCTGCCGCGCATTCGCGGGCAAATCCGTCCGGATCGCGAAAATCGCTATAGATGCCGTCGAGAACGAACAGGCCGTTCGCTTTTGCCGCCAGCACGATCTGCATCAGCCAGGGCAAGAGTTCGGTGCGCTCGGCATCGGGGCGGATGTTGGTCGTAAGCTGGATGTCGTTCGGGCCGACGACGAGCGCCGAAAGCCGTCCGCGCACGCCCTTGCGGGCGATTTTCTCGGCCTTAACGATCCCGAGCGGCGTCTCGATCATCGCCCATAGCCGGAGCTTGGCCGGCGCGTCCATCTCATCGAGCGCGCGGGCGGCTTCGCTCAGCTGGTCGGCGTCCTCGACCTTTGGCAAAAGCACGGCATCGACTCCGGCCCCGCGGGCCATCAACAGGTCTTCGGTGCCTTCGCTGGTATCCAGCGGATTGATGCGCACCGCCCGCAGGCCGGTGAACCGCCGCGCCGCCAGATGCTCGCGAAGCATCTCGCGCGCCTCCGCCTTGGCCCGCGGCGCGACGGCGTCCTCCAGATCGTAGATGACGACGTCGGCTGGCAGGGCGTCGGACTTTTCCAGCGCGCGGCGATTGACGGCGGGAACGAAGAGGAGGGAACGGCACAGCATCGATGGGGACTCGTCGGACCGGGTGGGCGATGGGGCAAAGGATGGCGAGAATTGCCTCACTTCCTGCATCGGAGTAAGGGCTTGCGCAAGCTTCGACGCGACGAGGAGGTAAGACCGATGCAGAAGTTCGACAAGCTGACCGGCGTGGCAGCGCCGCTGCCGATCGTCAATGTCGATACCGACATGATCATCCCGAAGGACTATCTGAAGACGATCAAGCGCACCGGCCTCGGCAAGGGGCTCTTCGCCGAGCTGCGTTACAAAGAGGATGGTTCGGATAATCCGGATTTCGTGCTCAACAAGCCGGCCTATTGCGGCGCCGAGATCCTGGTCGCGGGCGACAATTTCGGCTGTGGCTCGTCGCGCGAGCATGCCCCCTGGGCGCTGCTCGACTTCGGCATTCGCTGTGTGATTTCGACGTCCTTCGCCGACATCTTCTACAATAATTGCTTCAAGAACGGCATTTTGCCGATCCGGGTGACGCCGGAGCAGCTTGCTTTGCTGATGGACGACGCCGAGCGGGGGGCGAATGCGCGCATCACCGTCGATCTGGAAAATCAAACGATCGCCGGCCCCGACGGCGGCGAGATTTCCTTCGAGATCGATTCCTTCCGCCGCCATTGCCTGCTGAACGGTCTCGACGACATCGGTCTGACGCTCGAGCGCGTCGACAAGATCGCCGCCTTCGAGGACAGCTTGGCCGGTGAGCGGCCCTGGGCTTAAGCTCGAAGCCAGCCGGCTCCGCTATTGAGGGTGATCCGGCGACGGTGATCCGGGGCGCGAAAGCGGTGCCGGACGGTTCGGTTCTGCAAATCGGTGAAAACCGTCCGTTTCGGGTGTTGACGCGCCGCCCGAAATCGTCAAAGAAGGCGCCCGCAGCGCTGCCGTAGCTCAGGGGTAGAGCACTCCCTTGGTAAGGGAGAGGTCGAGAGTTCAAATCTCTCCGGCAGCACCAGCGATGTTCCCAGATAATTCGTGTGTCGACGGTGCTTTGGGTGATGGCGCCGGCGCGCCGGTCAAACCGTTAGCAGCACCGCAATTATGGCGCTGGCGCCGCGATGCTCATCGGTGCATACTACACTGCGTCGTGGGAGTGCCATGTGTCCGAGTGGACGCACAGGAAGCGCTTTAACTCATTGATTTTCCATTCCATTCTGTGCCGGAAATCGATTTCGATTTCCAGTCTGATGGGATGAGATCGGTGGCTGGAGGACGTCTTGGTTGCTTCGTTTCAAACGCTGTCGATGCTGAATGGGGAGGGGGATCGCTGGCCCTGCCGGATGCTGATCTGCGGCCAGTCCGAGGCCCGGAGGTTTCACGCCGACATCGATCCCACCCACGTCTTGTCGATCGTGACCCCGGGTCGGTCCTATCTCGGTCCCAAGGACGTTGCGCCGGATCATCACCTGAAGGTGGCGTTCGACGACGTCGAAAGCCCTGGCTCGCCCGGCGCGCCGACGCGGGAGATCGTCGAGACAATCGTCGCCTGGGCGGCCGGCCTGCCGGCGTCTGCGCGGCTGTGTCTGCATGGCCTGCAGGGTGTGCGGCGGGCGCCGGCCATTGGTCTCGGTCTCCTCGCCGGGGCAGCCGCGCCGGGGCAGGCGGCGGCGGCCCTGCCGACCTTCTGCCGCCATGCGCCAACGCCGAATCTGCTCGTCGTCAGCCTCTTCGATGAGGTTTGGGGCCTTCAGGGCGGGTTGATCGACGCCTGTGAAGCCCGCTTCGTTCCGAGCGTGGCGACGCTGCGGCGGCGGACCGAATCTGATCATGGCGATTTCGCCTTCGACATGCTGATTGGCGGGGCCGAACGGGCTGGTCACGGCTGATTGTCGCTGCACCTTCGCGCTATGGTTGGCGGCTCTGTGGCAAAATGCCAACAGGCATGCAGCAAACCGTCGTCTTGAGGAGACGAAACTGGTCTCTGTTTACCCTCCAAGTGTACCGGTGTGGCACAAGGCGGCGCGTGCGTCACGGGACTCGCGATACCGGCGTCCGATATCGACAGAGCGGTCGCGGGGTCGTCTCGCATGCGTGAATGTGTTTGCAGGCCAGAACGGCTTGCGTGGAGAGACGTTGAATGTTGGCCATGAAGCCAGTGCAGACGAATATCCTCGAAGCAATGCATGCGATCAGGGTTGGGCCGCAATCGAGGACGTCGAGGGTATTTTCGAATCGTCGAGTGTCGCATCTCATTCTTTCAGCCGCCGTTGCCGGACTTTTGTCCGGATGTGCCGTGTTGCCGTCGGTCGGTCCCTCGTCGGGCGCGTTTGTCGGCAATGTCGATGAAAACGTGGTCCAGTGGCGCAACGGCTATCTGTTAGTGCCGGTCGATAAGACGGTCCTTGCCTATCAACAGCCTGAAGTTCGGCCGAGTTTTCGGTCCATCGCCAACCAGAAGCTCCCCCGCGACACCGGCATCGGCGTTGGCGACACGGTTCAGGTCTCGATCTTCGAGGCGGGGGTCGGCGGGCTGTTCTCCTCGCTCGGAAGCAACGGGCAAGGCTCGTCGTCCGTCGTGTTGCCGCCCCAGGAGGTGGCGCGTGACGGGACGATCAACATTCCTTATGCAGGGCGGATCAAAGTCGCCGGCGCGACTGCTGGGACCGTCGAAAAGCGGATCGTCGCGGCGTTGCGCGACCGGGCGATCGAGCCTCAGGCCGTGGTCACCGTCCAGAAGGGCACGTCGACGTCGGTGACCGTAACGGGCGACGCGGTTGCAGGACGGACGGTTCCGATTCCGACAAGCGGTTTGAAGATTCTCGATCTCGTCGCCAGCGTCGGTGGGCCGAATGCGCCGATTTACGAGACCGCGATTTCGCTGACCCGCCGTGGTCAGACGATCCAAATGCCGTTCTCCGAACTGGTCAATACGCCGTCTGAGAACGTCTTTGTCGAGCCGGGGGATGTGGTCCTGCTGACCCATCAGCCACGAACCTATGTCGCCCTCGGGGCGACGGGACGCAGTGCCCAGCTTCCGCTGCAAGGTTACGAGATGTCACTGGCCGAGGCGCTTGCCCAGGTCGGAGGCCTTAGTCCGAATCTCGCCAATCCTGCCGGCGTTTTCGTCCTGCGGCGTGAGCCGGCCCGTGAAATGCTCGCCCGCTATCAGGGCAAGGCGTTCAAATCGGCCTCGCTGACAGATCCGAAGGCAATCAGTCTGTCTGGGAATATTCCGGTGGTCTACCGCTTCAATCTGCGGGAGCCGTCGGGTCTGATTTACTCACAGGACTTCAAGATACACACAGGCGACATGCTCTATGTGGCGACGGCGCCTTACGTTTCTGTGAAGCAGGCTTTCGATGCCTTTAACGGCAGCCTGTCGCCGCTCTCCGCGACCGCTTCGGCGGTCTCGGCGGCATCCTCGCTTTGATCAAGCGGGCGGCGCGTCCGTTTGCTACAGCATCGGCCCGAAAATCGGAATCGATTTTCGGGCCGATGCGTCGGTTCAAAGGGTGAGAGCGACCTTTCTGCGTCCGATAGGATGCAGGGCGTTCTAGGTTGAGTTCATCGGCCCGGAGATCGGTAACACGGTTTTCGGGCCGACTGCTTTTGAAGAGGGACGGGCGGAGCGCCTTCGGCATGACGCGGCCGCCTGAACGCATCGTGCTTTGTGTGTTCTGTCGGAGGCGCGGCGAGCTTTCGACCGAAGGCCAGGTCTTGTGCCGGGATAAACGAAAACACCGCGCCAGCCGTCAGGTCGGAGCGGTGTTGTTCATCTCAGGTCAGGGCGTCTTATCGCCGATCGACTGCGGCTTTTCAGTTCTCGCCGCTCAGCCGCGGGCGGGGACGATCGTCACGAACTCGTTCTGCGGATAGACCGACTCGTAAAGGACGCCGTCGCCAGGCATGAAGCGCAGCACGGTTCGGCCGCTGGCGTCGGCCATGTCGAGGGTGCCGTCGTGATTGGCGCGCCACTGCGAGACCTTGGCAAGAGCCGGGGAGTTGGCGCAGTCCGGCCCCATCGGCGCGGGCGCAAAGCCTTGCCCCTTGGGCGCCTTGCCGGCGACCTTGCAACTGGCGCCGGAGCGCAGATCGATCAGCCGCACAGCGTTGGCATGCCCGGCACGTGGCTGGATTGCGCCGACATGCTCGGCATTGAGATTGGTGACGGTGACGCCGGCATTCGCATCGCCCAATTCGAGGGAATGCTCGGGGGCTGCCTGCAGCTGGGCAATCAGAAGCAGAGCGGCAGCGGCGGTGCCCAGAACGGTGGCCGTGAAGTTCATGAATGGAACTCGGATTCCGTTAAAATTGACTGAACCCGATTATCATCGCGAAAACCTTAAGCGAGCGTTGACGATGGTGGCCGTCGGTCACTATTCGTTATTAAAATTCCTGTGAGGCAGCTATTCGCAATTTGCACAGCTCCGGCGGGAACTTTTTCGCTGCGAGCGTCATGCGCCCGCACCGCAGGATCGGCGGACCTTCAGCTCTGGCTGAATCAGCGTCGTCTGTTCGCTGGCCGTCGTGCCTTGCAGACGATCGATGAGGGCTCTCGCCGAGCACTCGCCGACCTCGCTTTGGCCGTTGGAGACGGTGGTGAGCGGCGGTGTGGCGATCTCCGCTTCGTCGATGTCGTCATAGCCGACGACGGCGACGTCGATGCCGGGCCGCACGCCGCCGCGGGCGAGGCCGTACATCAGGCCAAGCGCGACGAGATCGGAAAAACAGACGATCGCGGTCGGCCGATCCGGCATGGCGAGAAATGTCGCCGCAGAATCAAAGCCGGAATGGCGGTCGCGCGGGCCCTCGATTCGCCATCGCGGCTGAAAGGCGATGCCGCCACGTTCGAGTCCCGCGAGATAACCGGCTTCCCGTTCGCGCCCGGTCGAGGTGGCGTGGGTGCCGCCAATCATCGCGATTGAGCGATGGCCAAGCGAGACCAGATGATCGACGGCGAGCCCCATGCCGTAAGCGTCGTCGCCGCGAAAGCCGTGAACACCGGCACCGTCGATGGTGCGGGCGATCAGGATAACCGGCAGATCGTTATCTTCGGCAAGGCGGATGTCGGCCGCCGGCGTGCCGAGCGCCGGCGACATGATCAGTCCGTCGGCGCCGAGCTGCAGCAGCGTATCAACGAAAGAGCGCTGCTTCGACAGGTCGTCATGGTGATTGCACAGGATAAAGGTCTGGCGCTGGCGATCGAGCTCGGTCTCGATCGACTTGAGGATCTCGCCATAGAACGGGTTCATCACGTCATGCACGCAGACGCCGACGATGCCGGAGCGTGAGGTGCGCAGCGATGCGGCACGACGATTGTAGATGTAGCCGAGCTCCCGCGCGGCGTCCTTGATCCGCTCGCGCGTGACGTCGGCGACCAGGGGGCTGTCCCGCAAGGCCAGCGAAACCGTCGCCGTCGACAGGCCGAGCGCATCCGCGATGGTCGACAATTTCACCTTCTGCGCCACGAACGCCTGCAATGCTCCTGTCACGAACCGTCGTGTGATCTATGGCAAATGCAGCGGCATGCGGAAAGCCCTGCCGGACGGGATCATCGCCGGCGCCTTCGGGGAAAGGGGGAGGCGGCTGCCCGAGATCTCCAAGCGCCTCAGGTCACGCTGCGGCGGCTGGTGTTGGGAGAGGCCGAAATCGCTTGCAATTTCCGTGTCATCCAATCTTCTTGGTGATGACGGTGGCCACCATGGCCGCTTTATCATAGGTTTGACTTATTAATAGGGGCGACGCGAGGGGGAGATTTTTTCGTGAGGAGGTTCGCTGTCTTCGCTCTTGCGGTCTTGGTCGCGACCGGTCTTTTCGCCGCGGCGCCGGGCGAAGCGGCGGCGCAGACGAGTGGTCAGCGCGATGTGGTGATCACAAAGGACGGCGACTACTTCGGGGGCGACTACAAGACTCTGAAAAACCTCGACCTCGATGGGTGCAAGACCGCCTGCACCTTTGACAACCAGTGCAAGGCCTTCACCTACAATTCGAAATCCCGCTGGTGCTTTCTAAAGAACAGTGTCGGCACGCTGCAGAGCGCCGCCGGGGCGACAGCCGGCGAAATCGTTGTCGCTCCGGCCGTCGATCGCGCCAGCCTGGCTGCGCGGGGCAAGGAGCTGTCCTTCCTTCCCGCCGACGCCCTGGCCAGCGCCAACCGCGAGCGGCTACGGCTGATCGAGGCCGATCGTGATCCGCTCCTCAAAAACGAGTCGACGACGCAGCTGGCGATGGAAGCCGCGGCGGCGCCCTCCTTCGTCGAGGGGCTTGATCGCTGGCGGGAGATCCTGAAGCGTCAGCCGCTGGCCAATTGGGCCTGGCAGGGCCTTGTCGACACCGCCACGGCCACCGGAAAGTTCGAGCAGGGTGATGGTCCTCCCCGTCACCGCTTCAGTCTGCTGAATGCTGCGATCAACGCCTATCTGACGGCCAGCACCGACGCCGAGAAGGCGCGGGCGTTGGCCGGGATCGGCCGCTATTACGAGAAGAAGGAGGACTGGAAACCGGCGATACACGCCTACCGCATGAGCGTCGCCGCCAAGGCGGACCCGTTCGTGGTCGAGCGCTTGAACACCGTCGTCGGCGCCCACGGCTTCCGCATCGTCGATCATACGGTCGACAACAATGCTGCAAGTCCCCGCATCTGTCTGGTGTTTTCCGATCAGCTGTCGCGCAAGCTGACGGGGTCCGATCATCCGGGCGACTATCTGAGCGTTCAAGGCGGCGAGACGCTGCCGGTCACCGCCACCGGCAACCAGCTCTGCGTCGGCGGTCTCGAACACGGCCGCAGCTATCATATCACCGCGCGACCGGGCATTTCCGCGACCGATGGCGAAACGCTGCGCAAACAGGTCGATCTGTCGGTCTATGTGAAGGATCGCGACCCGACGGTGCGGTTTACTACCAGCGCCTATGTCGTGCCGGCGGGCGGGAAGACCACGATCTCGGTGGTGACGGTCAATGTCGACACAATCGACGCCAGGGTGCAGCGGATCGGCGAGCGCGGCCTCGCCGACATGCTCACCCAAGGCCAGTTTCTGACCAACCTGTCGCGATGGCAGATCAACCAGATCTCCAGCCAGTCCGGCCAGGACGTCTGGACGGGCTCGGTGTCGGTGGTCCGCAATACCAATACCGACGTGACCACGGCCATCCCGATCGCCGACATGGTCCCCGATCTCAAACCCGGCGTCTATGTTCTGACCGCCCAAGTGGCGAATGCGATGCAAACGCCTGATCCGTTCGCGACGCAGTGGTTCGTCGTCAGCGACATCGGCCTGTCGACCTTTTCCGGCAGCAACGGCTTTGATATCGTCGCCCGATCCTTGGGGAGCGCAGCGCCGCTGGCCGGCGTCACGATCGATCTCGTCGCCACCAACAACCAGATTCTCGGCATGGGCGCGACCGATGCGCAGGGTCATTTGCGGCTGCCGGCCGGCCTGATGCGCGGCCTTGGCGGCGACAAACCGGCGCTGCTCATTGCCCGCAAGGACAAGGACTTCGTCTTCCTCAACTTAAGCGACTCGCCCTTCGATCTGACCGATCGCGGCGTCGAGGGGCGGGCGCCGGCGGGGGCGATCGACGTCTTCCTCACCCCGGATCGCGGCATCTATCGGGTTGGCGACACGGCGCACTTCAATGCCCTGACCCGCGACAAGACCGGCGCGGCGATCGCCGGGCTGACGCTCACCGCGATCGTCACCCGGCCGGACGGGGTGGAACACTCCCGGCGCACGGTGTCGGACTTTGCCGCCGGCGGCTATGCCTTTGATCTTTCGCTGTCGGACAAGGCGATGCGCGGGGCGTGGGATGTCCGCCTCTACACCGATCCGAAAAAGCCGGCGATCGGCCAGACCCGTTTCCTGGTCGAGGATTTCGAGCCGCAAAAGTTGGATTTCGATATTTCGACGCCCGCCAAGAGCTTTGATCCGGCGATGCCGCCGACGATCGAGGTGGCGGCGCGCTATCTCTTCGGCGCGCCGGCGGCGGGGCTCGCGGTCAATGGCGAGGTGGTGGTGTCGGCCTCGACCGCGATCGCCGCTTATCCTGGCTATTCTTTCGGCCTTGATGCGGACAAGGTGACGGCGACGCGCAAGCCCTTCACCGAGGCGAAGACGGGACCGGACGGTCAGGCCGAGGTTTCGATCCCGCCCTTCGATCCGCCGGCGACGACGCTGCCTTTGACGGCGACGCTGCAGCTGCGGGTGGTCGATGCGAACGGCAAGCCCGTCGAGAAGATCAGCAAGCTGCCGCTGAACGAAAGCAGCGAGCGGATCGGTATCAAGCCGCGATTTTCCGGCGCGGTCGCCGAACGGTCGACCGCCGGCTTCGACGTTGTCGCGATCGATGCGGCGGGCCAGCGCGTGGCTGCCCGCGGCCTGAAATGGCAGCTGAAGCAGATCAACGTCGCATTCCAGTGGTACGAAAATTCGGGATCCTGGAACTATGAACCGGTGGAGACGTCCAAGCTCGTCGCCGACGGGACCGTCGATGTCGACGCGCAGGATCCGGTGTCGCTGTCGGTGCCGGTCGAGTGGGGCGGTTACGAGCTCGACGTCGTCGACCCCTCCGGGCGCGCGATCCCGGCGAGCATCAGGTTCGATGCCGGCTGGTATGTGGCGCCGACATCGGTCGAAACGCCCCAGATCGCCGAGGTCTCGCTCGACAAGCACGCCTATCGGATCGGCGAGACCGCCAAGGTTCGGATCGAATCGCGCTTTGCCGGCAAGGCCGAGATCTTCGTCATGGACGAGGGGATCATCGAGCGGACGACCGCCGATATTTCGGCCAAGGGCGGCGAGGTCGAATTGCCGGTCACAAAGGATTGGGGGACGGGCGCCTACGTCGCGGCGATGGTCTACCGGCCGATGAATCTGAGCGAGAAGTTGATGCCGAGCCGGGCGATCGGCATCGCCTATGCCAAGGTCGATCCGGGCCAGCGCGCGCTGACGGTGGCGATCGAGGCGCCGGACACGATCCGGCCGCGTCAGTTGCAGACGATCGGCGTTACGGTCGATGGCATCGCCAGCGGCGAGACCGCCTATGTGACGCTCGCGGCGATCGACGTCGGCATCTTGAACGTCACCCATTTCGAGCCGCCGTCGCCGCAGGGCTATTATTTCGGCCAGCGGCGGCTGGGCGTTGCCTTCCGCGACCTCTATTCGCGGCTGATCGACCGCACGCAAGGCGCGCCGGGAACGGTGCGCTCGGGCGGCGACGCCGGCGCGAGCTACGAGAGCCCGCCGCCAATGAACCAGCTCGTCTCGCTCTATTCGGGGCCGGTGGCCGTCGGTGCCGATGGCCACGCGACGATCACCTTCGACATTCCCGACTTCAACGGCACGATGAAGTTGATGGCGATCGCCTGGTCGAAGAGTGGGGTCGGCGAGGCGAATCGCGACATGGTGGTGCGTGATCCGATCGTCATCGACGTCGCCCGGCCGACTTTCCTCGCCCCTGGCGATACCTCGCGGCTCGCGATCGACCTGACCCATGTCGAGGGGCCGACCGGGCCAGCGACGCTATCGGTGGCCAGTGATAATTCGGTCGTCGCCTTCGGTGGCGAGACCGAAAAGACCGTTAGCATCGCCCCGACCGGCCAAACCCGGGTGCTGATCCCGGTGAGCGGCCAAGCCATCGGCGATGCGTCGATCCATGTGTCGTTGCGGATGGCCTCGGGCGCGACCTTCACCAAGACGGTGGCGCTCAGCGTGCGCTCCAACGCGCCGGAGATTGTCCAGCGGAGCCAGGTTACGCTGGCGGCCAGGGACGGCAAGCTCAGCCTCGATCCGCAACTCTTCACCGGCTTCAAGCCCGGCACGGCCAGGGCGACGGTGTCGATCATCGGCGCGGCGCATTTCGACGTTGCCGGGATCGTCCAAGCGCTCGATCGCTATCCCTATGGCTGTACCGAGCAGCTCACCAGCCGGGCGTTGCCGCTGATCTATCTCGACCGCATGATCCTTGCTGCCGGGCTCGGCAAGGGCGAGGACGTCAAGGAGCGGGTCCAGCAGGCGATTTCCGGCGTGCTGGCCAATCAGTCGCCGAGCGGCTCCTTCGGTCTGTGGCAACCCGATAGCGGTGATCTCTGGCTCGATGCCTATGTCACCGATTTCCTCACCCGGGCGCGCGAAGCCGCCTATCAGGTCCCGCAGGTCAGCCTGAAAACGGCGCTCGACAATCTGAAGAATTCGCTCGCCTATCTGTCCGACAAACCGGATTGGAGCGCGGTGGCTTATGCCTATTACGTTCTGGCCCGGAATGGTTCGGCGTCGATCGGTGACCTGCGCTATTATGCCGACAACCAGCTCCAGACGTTTCCGACGCCGTTGGCCAAGGCGCAGCTCGGCGCGGCACTGGCGCTTTATGGCGATCGGGTGCGGGCGGAGCGGATCTTCACCACCGTCGTGGCCGATTTACCCAAGGACAACGCGGAGGTGGAGCGGTCCGATTACGGCTCGCCGCTGCGCGACGATGCCGCCATCTTGACGCTGGCTTATGAGACCAAGATCGAGGGCGTGTCGTTCAAGCCGCTGATTGAAGAGATCAACGCGGCATGGGCGGCGTATGACGACACCTCCACCCAGGAAGATGCCTGGTCGCTGCTTGCCGCCCACGCTTTGCTGGAGCGCTATCCACCGCATCTGGAAGTCGGCGGGCGGATCGTCGACGGACCGTATTCGGCCACGATCGACGCGAGCGATCTCGCCAAGGGCTTTGACATTGTCAATCGCGGGACCTCGCAGCAACTGGCGAGCGTCACGATCTTCGGTGTGCCGGAGATCACGCCGCCGGCCTCCCACAACGGCTTCGATATCACTCGCAAATATTACACGCTGGACGGCAAACCAGCAGATCCCGCCAAGATCAAAGAGGGCGACCGGCTGGTGGTCGTCGACGAGGTGACGGCAATCGACACCGGGCCGGCGCATCTGATGGTCAACGATCCGCTGCCGGCGGGCTTTGCCATCGACAATCCGCAGATCTTGCAGAGCGGCGACGTCGCCGCGCTCGACTGGCTGCAGCTGACCAGCGACACGGCGCATGTCGAGTTCCGCTCCGACCGCTTCCTGGCGGCGGTCGACGTCAAGCCGGCCGATCCCGCTGTACGCCGCTTCGCCTATATCGTGCGCGCCATCGCCCCCGGCTCCTTCGTCCATCCCGCAGCGACCGTCGAGAACATGTACGATCCGAGCCGGCGCGGGCGCACCGATGCGGGGCGGATCACGGTGATTGGTCCGCTGCGGTGAGAGAGCGGCCGGGAACGCGGCCGAACGCGCCGGTCACGCCGACGGGCGGGGGCGCGTCAATGTCGCCACGCCGCCGCCTCGCCCAACTCGGCATCCTGATCGGGATGATGCTGTTGATCGCCGGCCTTTGGGGCTATTCGGCGATCGAACAGGCTGTCGCCCGCCGTGTCACGATGCTGTCTCAGCCGCCGGTCGGGGTCGAGGTGGTCGACCGCGAGGGCCGGCTTCTGCGGGCGTTTCCAGTGAGCGACGGCCGTTGGCGGCTGGCGGCGGACGGCCACGATGTCGACCCGCGCTTCGTCAAGATGTTGCTCACCTGGGAGGACAAGCGCTTCTTTTCCCATCACGGCATCGATCCGCAAGCGCTGCTTCGGGCGGCCTGGCAATCGCTCAGCTATGGCCGAATCGTCTCCGGCGGCTCGACCTTGACCATGCAGGTCGCGCGGATGCTCAACCAGCTGCCGACCGGCAGCTTTGCCGCGAAGATCGAGCAGATACTGACTGCCCTGGCGCTGGAGCGGCGTTACGACAAGGCCGAGATTCTGGCGCTCTATCTGCGGTTGGCGCCCTATGGCGGCAATGTCGAGGGGATCCGCGCAGCCTCTCTTGTCCTCTTCGGCAAAGAGCCGCGCCAGCTGACCGCGGCCGAGGCCGCGCTGCTGGTCGCCCTGCCGCAATCGCCGGAGCGCTATCGGCCCGACCGCTTCCCCAAACGCGCCAAGGCCGCTCGCGACCGGGTGCTGAAACGGATGGCGTCGCGCGGCGTGATCGACGCCGGGCAGGAGCACCGCGCGCTCGCCGAGCCGATTCCCGGCCGACGGCTGGCTATGCCGACGCTCGCCCCGCATCTCGCCGATCGGCTGCACCGCGCCGATCCGACCCGTGCCCATATCGCGGTGACGATCGACAAGACGCTGCAGACCCGGCTCGAGACCTACGCGTTGACCAAGGCCAAAAGCCTGACGAGCCCGCTGTCGCTGGCGATCGTCGTTGCCGACTCCATCACCGGCGAGATCATTGCCGATATCGGCTCGCCGGACTATTTCGATCGCCGCCGCCAGGGCTTCGTCGATCTGACCGAGGCGCCGCGTTCGCCCGGCTCGACCTTGAAGCCGCTGATCTACGGGCTCGCCTTCGAGCGCGGCATCGCCCATCCCGAAAGTCTGATCGACGACGCGCCGGCGGGGTTCGCCGGCTATACGCCGCAGAATTTCGACCATCAATTCGACGGCGTCATCACCGCCCGCCGGGCGTTGCAGCTCTCGCGCAATCTGCCGGCGGTGGAACTGCTTTCGGCGGTCGGGCCGAGCCGGCTGGTCGAGCGGATGCGGCGGGCGGGCGCGACGCCGAAGCTCGGCGATCGCTCGCTGCCGGGCCTGGCGATCGGTCTCGGTGGCCTCGGCATGACGCTCGAAGATCTGGTGCGGATCTATGCCGGCATCGCCAATGGCGGGCTGTCGATCCCTCTGCATGTCGACGCGGACGCGCCGCGCTCCACGCCGCGCCGGATACTGTCGCGTCAGGCGGCCTGGTATGTCACCTCGATCCTGTCGGGCGCGACCTCGACCACCAAAGGTTCGCCCGGCCTGATCGCCCACAAGACCGGAACCTCCTATGGCTACCGCGACGCCTGGACCATCGGCTATGATGGCCGCGACGTCGTCGGTGTCTGGCTCGGGCGGCCGGATGGCGCACCGGTGCCGGGTTTAATCGGCCAGGACATGGCGGTACCGGTGATGCGCGACGTGTTCTCCCGCATCGGACCGCGGCGCCGCTTGCCAGGGCCACCGTCCGGTATCCTCGCCTTGTCCGGTGCCGGCTTGCCGCCGCCCTTGCAGCGGATCGGGCGCGCCGCCGAGCGTCTGGAGACCGGGCTGACGCCGGAGATCGTCTATCCGCCGGACAAGAGCCGGATCGCACTCGGCGACGATGCCGGCGGAATGGCGCCGCTCTATTTGAAGGTGCGCAACGGTCGGCCCCCCTTTACCTGGTATGTCGACGGCGTCCCCGTCGATCGCGATCAGCTTTTGCGGCAGTCGACCTTTCAGCCGACGGAACCCGGGTTTTTATCGATCTCGGTGGTCGATGGTCGCGGCGCGGCGGCGCGCACGAATGTCTTCGTGAAATGATGTGGGGTACAGTTTGGCGTGCGCAGTAATAATTTTTATCGAGCTTGAGCTAAAGATCGGTGCCGGCTAAAGATCACTCTCGCACGATATTGTTGTCTGGCCGAATCGGACGACGACTGACGCCCGCATTTCGCCATACCCGGTGCCTCTGACTTAGGGCGCGTCGATTGGAGCCGGCACGAGACGACCCGATGAATACAGCGCAGCGCCAGTTTAACCGCGCGATCTTTGCCGCCATTGCGACCGGTTTCTTCATGCTGATTATCGCGGCAGGGGCCGTGGTCTGGGCGTTTCAGCGTACGCAGGATATCGGGCAGCGCGTCACTCATTCGATCGAAATTGAAGCGGCGATCGCCAACCTCAATCGGCTGGACGAGCGCATCGAGGCCGCGAGGCGCGGCTTTCTGCTGGAAGGTGACAAGCGATTCCTGCGGACATTCGAGGTGACGGCGGCCGAAATTCCTCACAAGATCAACGATATGGCCAAGTTGACTGCCGACAATCCGGACCAGATCCGGCGGGTAGAGCAGTATCGCAAACTGGCCAAGAACTATCTTGATCTCGTCGAAAAATCGATCGCGAACAAGCGGGCCGGAATCACCACAGTTCCAGGTTCGAGCCTGCTCGATAAGGCCGACATCGCTGTCTCTCAGCAATTGCGCGATCTGTCGGACACGATGAGCAGCGCCGAGCGCGATCTGCTCGAAAAGCGCACCACCCGAGAACATGCCGGCATCCTCTTGTCCACCTCGATCGGAATCGTGGCCGCGACCATCCTGCTTCTGGTTTCTTTCGGCACGATCTGGGTCGTGCGCCGCACCTTGGCGGCGCTCTCGGTGGCCGGAGAGCAATTGCGATTGTTGAACGGGGACCTGGAATCGGCCGTGGCCGAGCGGACGGCTGAGCTGCAACGCGCCAATGCCGAAATTCAGCGCTTCGCCTATATCGTCTCCCACGATCTGCGTTCGCCCTTGGTCAACGTCATGGGCTTTACCTCCGAACTCGCCGCGGCGATTGAACCGCTGAGCGAGCTGCTCGAGATGGCCGAAGAGCGGATTCCGGACAGCGTGACCGACGAGGCGCGCTACGCGGTGCGCGAGAATCTGCCCGAGTCGGTTGGCTTCATCCGCACCTCGACCGAGAAGATGGATCGGCTGATCAACGCGATCCTGCGGCTGTCGCGTGAGGGGCGCCGGATGCTGGCACCTGAGGCGGTCGACATGAACGCCCTTGTCACCTCGATTATCGACAGCCTGCAGCACCGGGTCGGCGAACTCGGTGTGACCATGAAGGCCGAACCGCTGCCGACGGTGATCACCGATAAGCTAGCGATCGAGCAGATCTTGTCCAACCTCATCGAGAATGCGATCAAATATCTCAAGGCTGATCGCCCCGGGACGATCATCATTCGTGGACAAAAGGAGAATAGCCGAGTTCTGATCGAGGTCGAGGACAACGGTCGGGGTATCGATCCGAAGGATCACGAGCGGATCTTCGATCTGTTCCGCCGCTCCGGAACACAGGATCAACCGGGCGAGGGCATCGGCCTTGCCCATGTCAGAGCGCTGGCACACCGCTTGGGCGGCACGATCAGTTGCACATCTGCGCTGGAGAACGGCGCGACGTTCAGACTGTCGCTGCCGAAGGACCTTGCGCCACAACAAGGATCGAACACGTGAGAAAACCCCAGACCGTCAATATCGTCATGATCGAAGACGACGAAGGACATGCCCGGCTGATCGAAAGGAACATCCGCCGGGCCGGTGTCAACAACGAGATTCGGCACTTCATGGAAGGCACGGCCGCCCTCCAGTATCTGTTCGACTCCGCCGATGGTCCGGCCAAGAATGGCCCGGCGCTGGTTCTGCTCGATCTCAACCTGCCGGATATGAGCGGCATCGACGTTCTGCAGCGGATGAAAGCGCCGGACAGCCCGCTGAAGCGCACGCCGGTGGTGGTTCTCACCACCACCGACGACAAGGTGGAGATCGAGCGCTGCTATGATCTTGGGGCGAATGTCTACATCACCAAGCCGGTGAACTACGAAACCTTCGCGCAGGCCATCCGACAGCTCGGCCTGTTTCTGTCGGTGATCCAGGTGCCGGACACCGATGTCAGCTGAACGAGCAAGTGTCAAAATGCGATCTATGATTGAATTGTTGGCCGGCTACGAATTGGCTTGCGTGACCGTGCAGTCGAATTTATCTCATCTTTCCTGCTCAACCTCATAGCCGGGCTGCCATGCCGCGTGTTCTGTACATCGACGACGATGAGGTCTTGCGGCTGCTGACCAGCCGGGCTTTGCGTCGTCGCGGTTTCGAGGTCGAAACGGCCGCCGATGCCGACAGCGGACTGGCCAAGCTGCGCGAGGGTGGTTTCGATCTGGCCGCGATCGACCACTACATGCCCGGCAAGACCGGGCTCGACGCACTGGCGATGATTGCCGAACTCCCGACGCCGCCGCCGGTAGTCTACGTTACCGGCTCGGAAGAAACCAGTATCGCCGTGGCGGCGCTCAAAGCCGGCGCCTCGGATTATGTCGTCAAGACCGTCGGCGACGAGTTCTTCGACCTTTTGGCCTCAAGCTTTCGCCAGTCCCTGGAGCGCCGCGCTCTTGTGGCGGCGAAGGAGGAGGCGGAACGGGCCTTGCGCGCCTCGAACGAGCGGCTGGCAGCGCTCGTCAAGGAGGCGAACCACCGGGTCGCCAACAGCCTGCAGATTCTGTCGGCCTTCGTCAACATGCAGGCCTCGGCGGTCGCCAGCGACGAGGCCAAATCGGCCTTGCGCGACACCCAGCAGCGGATCGCGGCGATCGCTCAGGTGCATCGCCGGCTCTACGATTCTGACGACATCGAGACGATCGACGTCGCGGACTATCTGGTTCCGCTAACCAAAGAGCTGGAGGCGACCTGGTCGACGCCGGCCTCGCCGCGCAGGCTGATCCTGCAATCGGAATCGCTGCGGCTGAAGACCGACCGGGCGGTCTCGCTGGGGATCATCGTCACCGAACTGGTCAGCAATTCCTGCAAATATGCCTACGGCGAAAACCAATCCGGCGAGGTGCGGATCTTGCTGCGCAGCGAGGGCCTGCACTTTAAACTCAGCGTCGAGGATGATGGGCCTGGGGTGGATCTCAGCGGCAAGCCGCAAGGCACTGGCGTCGGCACCCGGCTCATTCGCGCGATGGCGCACAGTCTTGGCGCTGATCTCGATTACGGCCTGGGGCCGGGGGGGCAGATCTGCGTGACGGCGGCGCGCTGAGTGGCGAACGCACGATTTTCCGCCTGGCCCGTTGCCGCGAGGGCGGCATCGAGCCGCAAACGCTGTTTTCCGGGACGCTGTCGCTGCGAACCTCTCCGGAGCGACACCCGCGGACTGCCGCCGCCGTTCGGCCTCGATCAATCCGTGGCCTGTCCAGACCGTGAAGCGGCACGCGGACATCGATCTCGATCCTAAAACGACAACGATCGACTGACGCCGCTATCACGCCGTTTCGGCAAACAGTTCGCGCCCGATCAGCATACGGCGGATTTCCGAGGTGCCGGCGCCGATCTCGTAGAGCTTGGCGTCGCGCAGCAGCCGTCCGGTCGGATAGTCGTTGATATAGCCGTTGCCGCCAAGTGCCTGGATCGCCTGCAGCGCCATCTGGGTGGCGGCTTCGGCGGCATAAAGGATACAGCCGGCGGCGTCCTTGCGATTGGTCTCGCCGCGATCGCAGGCCGCGGCGACGGCATAGACATAGGCTCTAGCGGCGCTGAGCTGGACATACATGTCGGCGAGTTTGCCCTGCATCAGCTGGAAGGTCCCAATCGCCTGGCCGAACTGCTCACGCTCGTGGACATAGGGAATCACCACGTCGAGGCAGGCGGCCATGATGCCGAGCGGGCCGGCGGCGAGCACAACGCGCTCGTAGTCGAGCCCGCTCATCAGCACCTTCACGCCGCCGCCGACCTCGCCGAGCACGTTCTCATAGGGCACCTCGCAATCGGCAAAGACCAGTTCGCAGGTGTTGGAGCCGCGCATTCCGAGCTTGTCGAGCTTCTGAGCGGTGGAAAAGCCCGCCATGCCCTTTTCGATCAGGAAGGCGGTGATTCCGCGCGGCCCGGCGCCGGGATCGGTCTTGGCGTAGACCACCAGCGTGTCGGCGTCCGGGCCGTTGGTGATCCACATCTTCGAGCCGTTGAGGACGAAGCGGTCGGTCTTCGGCGTGGCCCTCAACGTCATCGAGACGACGTCGGAGCCCGCGCCCGTCTCCGACATCGCCAGCGAGCCGACATGGGCGCCGGAGATCAGCTTCGGCAGGTATTTGCGCTTCTGCTCCGGTGTGCCGTTTCGCCGGATCTGGTTGACGCAGAGATTGGAGTGAGCGCCGTAGGACAGGCCGACCGAGGCCGAGGCGCGGGAAATCTCCTCGACCGCGACGCAATGGGCGACATAGCCCATTCCGGCGCCGCCGAATTCCTCCTCGACGGTGATGCCGAGGAGGCCGAGCTCGCCCATCGCCTGCCAGAGTTCGTTCGGGAAGGCGTTGGAGGCGTCGATTTCGGCCGCCCGCGGGGCGATCCGCTCCTGGGCGAAGCGGTGCACCGTCTCGCGCAGCGCGTCGATCTCCTCACCGAGCGCGAATGTCATTGCGCGGTCGAACATCCTGCTTCCTCCCCCAGCGGCCAGATCAGGCCGACGCTCTGCATCACCATCTGAACATAGTGCGCGGTGACCGCTTCGCGTGTCAGCGCGGCACCGTCGCGGGACCAGACGGTAATGCCGGTCATCATCGCGATCAGCGCGCCGGCCTGCACCTTGGCGTTCGGTGTCTGAAAGCGACCGGTCCGCCGGCCGTCCTCCAGGATCGTTGCGAGCACGCCCGCGTAGCGATCGCGCAGGGCGTGGACCTCGGCGCCTCGGCGCCCCGCCTCGAGACTGCGCAGCTCCATATCGGCGATGACGACGTCGTCCGGCTGGTCGAGATGATAGCCGACATGAAAGCTGGCAAAGGCTTCGAGCCGCCGCATCGGATCTCCGCCGGCGGGAACCGCGCGGACGAGGGCGGCGAGCAGCCGGTCCAGATGCGAGATCATCAAATCGGCGAGAAGATCCTGCTTGCCGGCAAAGTGGTTGTAGATCGCCCCCTGGCGGATGCCCGCCGCCTCCGCAATGTCGCGCATCGACACCGCGCCGTAGCCGCGCTCGGCAAAGAGCGCCAGCGCCTGCTTGCGGATCGCGCTGCGCGTGTCTCGGCCGCGTTTGTCCGTCCGACTTGTATCGGCGATCGTATCCATTTAATCTCGTTATGAACGGTCGTTCATTCATCTATGTCGAATTCGGCGGCCGAGTTCAACTGACACGGTGTCGCGGGAGGAGCGGGCCGGGTCGCGGCGATCGCAACGGGAGGACGGTGCATGTCGGAGCTTGCGCATGTGATGGGGCGTACGGACGCGCCGCTCATCGAGATGACGATCGGCGCGATGGTCGACGCGACCGCCGCGCGATATCCAGAGCTTCCAGCGTTGATCGCCTGCCATCAGGGCATCCGGATGAATTGGGCGGAGCTGCGCGAAACGGTCGACCGGCTCGCCTGCAGCTTCATCCGGCTGGGTCTCAAGCCCGGTGACCGCGTTGGCATCTGGGCGCCGAATTGCGCCGAATGGGCGCTGACCCAGTTCGCGACGGCCAAGGCCGGGCTGATCCTCGTCACCATCAATCCGGCCTATCGGCTGTCCGAGATCGAATATGCCCTCAACAAGGTCGGCTGCCGGGCGCTGGTGTCGGCACAGCGTTTCAAGACCAGCGATTACGTGGCGGTGTTGCGCGAGCTGGCGCCGGAGATCGATGATGGCACCGCGAAACTTGCGGCCAAACGGCTGCCGAGCCTGGAGTTCCTGATCGCGCTCGGGGCCGACGCCGTGCCGGGATTTGCCCGCTTCGACGATCTCCTGACCGAGCCGGCCGACACCGAGCGGGCCGATCTCGAGGCGCTTGGGGAACGCCTCGACGCCGACGAGCCGATCAACATCCAGTTCACCTCGGGGACAACAGGCGCACCGAAGGGGGCGACGCTCAGCCATCGCAACATTCTGAACAACGGCTTTTTCGTCACCGAGGCGATCGGCCTTGCGCCCGGCGATCGGCTCTGCATCCCGGTGCCGCTCTATCACTGTTTCGGCATGGTGCTCGGCAATCTCGGCTGTCTCGCCCATGGTGCGGCGATGGTCTATCCGTCCGACGCCTTCGACCCCGGCGCGGTGCTGGACGCGATCGCGGGCGAGGGCTGCGTCGGCGTCTATGGCGTGCCGACGATGTTCATCGCGCTGCTCGACCATCCAGATTGCGGGCGGCTGGATCTGCCGAGCCTTCGCACCGGGGTGATGGCTGGCAGCCCATGCCCGATCGAGGTGATGAAGACGGTGATCGACAAGCTCGGCATGCGCGATGTGACGATCGCCTACGGCATGACCGAAACCTCGCCGGTCTCGTTCCAGAGCGGAATGGACGATCCGGTCACTCGCCGGGTCTCGACCGTTGGCCGGGTCCAGCCCCATTGCGAGGTCAAGATTGTCGGGCCGGAGGGCGAGACGGTGAAGCGCGGCGAGCCCGGCGAATTGTGCACGCGCGGCTATCTGGTGATGAAGGGCTATTGGAACGACGAAGCACGCACCGCCGAGTCGATCGACGCCGACGGCTTCATGCATTCGGGCGATCTCGCGACGATCGACGACGAGGGCTATGGTAACATTGTCGGGCGCTTGAAGGACATGGTGATCCGCGGCGGCGAAAACGTCTATCCGCGTGAGGTCGAGGAGTTCCTCTATACCCATCCGAAGATCCGCGACGTGCAGGTGGTCGGCGTGCCGGATCGCAAATATGGCGAGGAATTGTGCGCCTGCGTCATTGCCAGCGACCCGAGCTTGACCGGCGACGAGCTGCGGGCATTCTGCCAGGGCAAGATCGCCCATTACAAGATCCCCCGCTATGTCGAGTTGGTCGAGGCGTTTCCGATGACGGTGACCGGCAAGATCCAGAAATTCGCGCTGCGCTCGCAAATGAGCCAGACGCTGGGGCTGACGGCAGAGGCAACCGCATGAAGCCGATGCGTTCATGCGCGATCATCGCAAGACGCAGCTTTTCCGCGATTTCAAATTTACGCAGCGTTAAGTGTGTGGCGGTTTTTCTGATCAATCAAAAAATTGTATATTTATAAAAGCAACCATGACGAGCAATCATGCGCGTCATGAGCAAACATCACACAGCCGATGCGGCGCCATGCCGCTTGTCCTTTACCGCCCGCCCGATCGTCGCTTGGATGGTTCTCGGCGCGATGGCCCTCAGCACCGTCCCGGCGCCCGCGGCGCAGAGCAGGCCGGCGGCTGATCCAAGCCAGGACGTCAGCCGGGTCAAAGCCGTGCTCTTTGCCGCGCGGCGCACGTGCAGGTCGGTGTCGAGCTGCGAGGAGGCGGTGCGGCTGTGGTGCAGCGGCTATCGTCGGGCGGATGGCGATCACGACGGCATCCCCTGCGAGAATGTCTGCTCGACGAAGCAGGAAGTCGACGCCATTCGTGCCCGGATCGGCTGCTGATCATAGCCTTTCTCGTCACCTCTCGCGCAGCGCGAAGCTGCCGAAGGCCGGCACCTTGATGCCGATGCGGCGCAGATCGAGCCCGGCGACGAGGCCGAGAAGATTGATCTCCAACCCACTCTTCCAGCCGGCCGAAAACCCTGCATAGCCGAACAGCGTCAGATGGATGTCCCGGCCATCGGGATCGACGAAGGCGAGGCGCCCGTCGGTCGGATAGTCGCGGCCGATCGAGGCCGGCGGCAGCACCACATCGATCGCTGGCACCTGCCGCATCACATGGGCGACGAAGCTGTTGGAATTCGGCCCCGGAAAGATGTGATAGCCGGTCCGGCTGGCGAAGGGATAGCTGTCGATCGCTGCCCGGATGTTCGAGATCAGCGTCTCCGCCCGGTTTCCCTTTGCGGCAAAGACGATCCGCGGCGGGTTGGAATACCACCGACCGTCGGCGGGATAGGCGTTGTGCCGGATCGGCAGGCCCCAGCCGACCTTGTCCCAGCGCTCATAATGGGACGCGCCGGCATCCTTCACCACGATCCAGGCATGTTCGGAGACCGCCCCCTTGAGCCCGCCGGTGCGGGCCGACAGGATGTAGACGGCCGCCTCGCGATCGGCGTCTGCGACCGGAAGCAGACCGGCGGACGACCAGTCGGCTGTTCGCCAGGAGGTCGCGTGGTCGCCTAAAGCCCAGATCGCGGACGAGGCGGCGGCAGGCAGCAGGAAGGCGGCGATAAAGCCGATCAGCAAAAACTTGAAAATGCGCATGGCTCTCCGGTGGATTTGCGTCGGCCGAGACAAAGCGCCGATAAGGGCGAGGGTCCGTCGTCTGGCAGGAATGGCCATTCCTGTGCGGATGCTTTCGGTATCGCCCATCGGCATCTGCCAGAAACCGATTTTGCTTTGCCGGCCGATGCTGTAGCTGGGGATCAAAGCCCGGGCGGGCAAATGACAACCCACATGGCAGGCAGGTCGAGATTATGGAAAATCCCGTCGTCGTGGAAATCACGCGTGGTGATTTGGTCGAGAGCTTCCATCGCGGCGCCTTCGCTTTGGTCGATGGCGCGGGGGCGATCGTGGTGTCGGCTGGCGACATTGAGCGGCCGGTGTTTCCGCGCTCGGCGGTGAAGCTCTTGCAGGCAATTCCGCTGGTCGAGACTGGAGCCGCCGCTTATTTCGGACTGGACGACAAGGATCTGTCGCTTGCCTGTGCCTCCCATTCGGGCGAGCCCGCGCATGTGCGGCGGGCGGCCGCCATGCTAGCAAAAGCCGGCCTCGATGGCGGCGTTCTGGAATGCGGCTGCCATTGGCCTTTCGACGCGGCTGTTGCCCGCGATCTCGCCCGCAGCGGCGAGACGCTAACGGCGCTTCACAACAATTGTTCAGGCAAGCATGCCGGCTTCGTGCTGACGGCGGTGCAGCGGGGCGAGACGACGGCCGGCTATGTCGGGCCAAACCATCCGGTGCAGTTGCGCGCCAAGGCGGTGATCGAGGATCTCGTCGGCCACAGTCTCAATCGCGACGTGTGCGGCACCGACGGCTGCTCGATCCCGACCTATGCCGCGCCCCTGCGCGATTTCGCCGGCGCCTTCGCCAAGATTGCCACCGGCAAGGGCGTCGGCGCGCCGCGAGCCGAGGCGGGACGGGCCTTGATGCGCGCCTGCATGGCCGAGCCGTTCGAAATGTCCGGCACCGGCCGCGCTTGCCGAAGGCTGATGGAAGCTGAGCCCGGCAAGGTCTTCGCCAAGACTGGCGCCGAGGGCGTGTTCTGCGGCGCGCTGCCGGAGCTCGGCCTTGGCTTTGCGCTGAAGATCGACGACGGCGCGACGCGGGCGAGCGAGGCGCTGGTCGCGGCGCTGATCGCCAAGGCGCTGGAGAGCGAGGACGCCGCGCTCGCCGCGCGCTTCGCCGCGATGGCGACGCACGACATGGTGAATTGGGAAGGCATCCGCACCGGCGACGTGCGGGCCATACTGCCGCAGCGCGGCTGAGGTGCGGCACGCTTTTGCGGCACGGCGTCGGGCCGCTGCGCCCCGGAGCGCGCGGCTTTGCCGCGACGTTGTGAAGGCGTGGGACGGGCCGGATCATGGGGCGCTCGCCCGTCGCCGCTTGCGGCCGATGCCTGCCCGCGGATCCCGCGTCGCTTTCCAACGATCGCGTCGGCACTGTTGCGACGCGGTATAATCGAAGGCCGCGCGCCGCGTTGCTTGCGGCCGTGACGGTTGCGATACAATAAATCGCGGATGATGCTTGACGGGGGCGAGAAGAGGCGTAAGCTTGTTGGGTCGAAGGCAGTCTCGGGAGGTCGAGATGGAACCACCCCAGCAGGTTGCCGCTGAGACGACGGGGTTAGGCGTTCGGAATTCCGTCTAGCGGCGATGTCACGAACCAGTCTCGGGAGCGGCCGACGAGCCGTTGGAGTCGTGGAACAGGCTCGACCGTGTGCCGCTCCCCGAGATCTTTTTTCGAATAGGCAGATGTCCTGAGGCGCCGGTGCGCGGCGGCTCGCTTTCAAAGCGTAGCGCCGCCCTCACGGCAGCACTGCGCTTTTCGTTCTGCATCCTCTTGACGCGTGCGCGATCAGCCGACCAGCGCGCGGCGGGTTTCGCTGATTTTAAGCGCCGCCTCGGCCGCTTCCCGGCCCTTCACCACGAAATGCTCGCGATAGATCGCGATGTGGTGCTCGGTTTCCTGAAAATGATGTGGCGTCAGCGCCACCGACAGGACTGGGACGTTGGCCTCCAAGCCGGCTTGCATCAGACCGTTGACCACCGCGCTCGCCACGAAGTCGTGGCGATAGATGCCGCCGTCGACGATCAGCGCCGCGGCGATGACCGCCTCGTAACGGCCGGTCCGGGCCAAATCGCGGGCAAGCAGCGGCAGCTCGAAGGCGCCCGGCACATCGAACACGTCGGTCTGGTCTTCGGCGATGATTTGAAGAAAGCCGGCGAGCGCCTGGTCGACGATCGAAGCATGCCAGTTGGCCTTGATGAAGGCATAGCGGGTGGGTGTCATCCGGATCTCCTTTCGCAACGACACGTCACCCAAGGCGATCACGCAGAGACGCCCCGCCAAGAGCAGGTCGCCGTCACGGTCTCTTTCATCCGGACTGTAACCGTCGGCTCAGGAATCGCACCTGATCTGCTGACCCCTTCGATGAAGGGCGCTCGCGGGCTTACAGTCATCTGCTTACCGCCGGTGGAGACTTTCACTCCGCCCTGAGAACGGCGCGACTATCGTCGACAAGCGGCCGCGCATCAAGCCGGAAGATTGGCCGGCGACGGGCCGTTCAGCCCTTGGAGGCGGCGGATTTCGTTGCTTTGTCCGCTTTGTCCGCTTTGTCCGCTTTGCCGGTTGTCGCGCTGTGTTTCGCCCGCGGCTTGGCCGGGGCCGTCTTTTGCGCGGTGGCGCGGTTTTGCGGTTGCGGCGCGAGCCGGATCTCGATGCCGCCGCCCGAGCGCGCGCGGGTTTCGAAGGCTGGCGTCGCCCGCATCAGCTCGCTGAGCTTCTTGAAGCCGTAGGTGCGCGCGTCGAAGTCCGGCGACAGATTCAGGATCTGCTTGCCGAAACTGCCGAGATTCACGAACTCGTCGTCCGTATCCATCTGGTCGATGACCCGGCGAAACAGCGCCACGGCGTCGTTCAGACTGGCGAGCGCTCGCGTCTTCTTGGCAGACGCTTCGCCCTCGACGCCGAGCCGATCGGCCAGAAGGTTTTCGGTGTAGATGAAGCGGCGGCAGGCCTGGCGGAAACTTTCCGGTGTCTTTTGCTCGCCAAAGCCGTAGACGTCGACGCCCTGTTCGCGGATGCGCGATGCGAGGCGGGTGAAGTCGCTGTCGGAAGAGACCAGGCAGAAACCGTCGAAACGGCCGCTGTGCAGGAGATCCATCGCGTCGATCACGAGGGTGATGTCCGAGGCGTTCTTGCCGATCGTATAGGCGAATTGCTGCTGCGGAATGATCGCGTGCTTGGTCAGAACGTCGGTCCAGCCCTTGGAGCGCGAGCTGGAAAAGTCGCCATAGATGCGGCGCACGCTGGCTTCGCCGATCGTGGCGATCTCCTCGAACAGCCCGTCGGCAATTTTTGCAGACGCATTGTCCGCGTCGATCAGCACGGCGAGCCGGCGGGCGGCATCGAGAGGGCGGCTGGCGGTCATAACGGCTCCTTTCGTGGCGGGCAGTTGCTCATCGCTCGGGAACGAAATCAATCCTCGCGCCGCAAAAAGGCCAGACGAGATAGCTCCGGTGGGGCTGGGTCGGCCGCCGGTCAGCGCAGACGCACCGGGACGGTCAGCGACACGTCTCTGCCGGAGGGCGGTGCCGGAAAGGGGCTTGCCCGGCGCACCAACTCGACTGCCATCGCGTCGAGGCTGGGATTGCCGCTGGAGGCGACCACGCTCACCCGGATGACGCGGCCGTTGCCGTCCATGGCAAAGGCGATGCGGGTGGTGCCGGCGCCGCGCCCGGAAAAGCGGCGGCTGGCGCTGTTGAGCCGCGCTTGCACCTGCGACTGCCAGCCGGCGATCTCGGCGCGCGAGACGGACGCGCCTTGCGAAGCCTGGTTACGGCTCTGACCGCGCGCGGCGACCGAGTCCGTAGCTGTCTGGCGTTGGCGGGCACGGTTGTCCTGCCGTTGGGGTGCTTTTCGGCGGGACGGCGGGGGCGCGGCTTTGGGCGTCTCGCGCACGGCCTGGCGTGGCGGTTTGGGCGGCTGAGGCCGCGCCGTCGGCAGAGGCACGGCGTCGGGCAGGGCGACTGTCTCAGAGGCGGTCGGCGAAGCAGTCGCGTCCGGTTGCGGCTCTGGGCTCGGCTGGGGCAGCGGCACGGCATCCGGGATCGGCGGCGTTGCCGGTTCGGGTTCGGTTTGCGGCTGCGGCTCGGCAGGCGCGGGAGTTGGCTGAGGCGGCTGCGGCTGGGGCGGTGGTGGCTCGCTCGCCGGCGGCGGCGCGGCAGGCTCCGGCTTGGCGGTGTCGGGCGCCGGGGCGGGCTCCGGATTGGCCTCTGGCTGCTCGGCTTCGGCGGGGCTCGGCTCCGTCGTCGCTCCGCGCGGCGCGGGCTCGTTTGTGTCGACGGTCTGTTGCGCCGGAGCGGCGTCCTCGATCGCTTCGGAGGGCGAGGATTGTGCCGGTGGTGCGAGATCGATCAACACCGGCGCTTGTTCGGCCCCCTGCGGCGGCGCCTCGGGCATGCGGGTCATTAGCGCATAGGCGGCGGTGGCGTGAGCCAACAGCACAACGAGCCCGGCCAGCTGCCAGCGCTGGGCGCGGCCGTGTCGACGGTCCTCGTCAAAAGGATTGCCGCTTGCGGCTGTCTGCGGGGCCATCCGTCCCCTATTTCCCGGGTGCTGCGGTCACGGCCGCCGGATCTTCGAGCCCGACGAGTCCGATCTTCAGATAGCCGGCCCGCCGCAGCGCGTTCATCACCGCCATGACGTCGGTATAGGGCACGGACCCGTCGGCCCGGACGAAAATCCGCTCGTCGTGATTGGTCTTGGTTGCGGCGTCGAGGCCGGCGGCAAGCTCCTCCCGCCCGATCGGCTGTTCGCCAAGGCTGAGCGTGAGATCCTTCTGGATGGTGAGATAGACCGGCTCGTCCGGCCGCTCCTGAGGCGCGGCGTTGGACGTCGGCAGATCCACCGGGACATCGACGGTCGACAGCGGCGCGGCGACCATGAAGATGATCAAAAGCACGAGCATCACGTCGATGAAGGGGGTAACGTTGATCTCCGCGACCTCGTCTGCCTCGTCGTCGCCGGCGCTCAGCTTGACGGCCATGGCGGTTACTCCGCCGCTTCGGCCAGCCGCGCCGGACGGCCGCGGGCGGCGGACCGGTCGAGATCGCGCGACAGATGCTGCATGACCAGCGCCGAACCATCGGACAGCATCGCCTTGTAGCTGGCGATCGCGCGGGCAAAGCCGTTATAGACGATGACGGCGGGGATCGCCGCAACGAGGCCGATGGCGGTGGCGAGCAGCGCCTCGGCGATGCCGGGCGCGACGACGGCGAGATTGGTGGTGTTCGCCTCGCTGATGCCGATGAAGGCGTTCATGATGCCCCAGACCGTGCCGAACAGGCCGACGAAGGGAGCGATTGAGCCGATCGTCGCTAAAATGCCGGTGCCGCGATTGAGCGAGCGGGCGGCATTGGACTCGATGCGCGACAGGCCGATGGCGACGCGCTCCTTGATGCCCTCGGCGGCGAGGCCGACGGAGCGCTCGGTCTCGGCCTTGGCCGACTTGGCGAGATTGCCGACCGGTCCGCGCCAGTCTTTCGCCAGAAGATCGCCGACGGCCTCGTTGAGCGAGGTCGCGCGCGTCAGTCGCTTGATGCCGGCCCGGGCTCGCCATTTCGCAGCGAACACCTCAAACCCCTTCACCAGAAGGATCGTCCAGGTGGTGAGGGAGGCCAGAGCCAGGGCGATCATCACGCCTTTGACCACCCAGTCGGCGGCCAGGAACATGCCGAGCGGCGACAGATCGTGGGGCAGTTTGTCGTCCCGGGGTGTCTGGATCGCAGCAGGGGGCTCGGACAAAGAGGGTGTCGGGCTCGCTGGACGGTCGGTCTTGTCGCTGGCGGCGGGGGGCGGAGCGGGCGATATGGAATCGGAGGGGGGTGCCGCCTTGCTCGGCGCTGTCGCGGGGGCGGCGTCAGAGCGTCCGCCGGGCACTGTCGCCGGGGTCGTGGCTGGAGCGGTCTCGCCCTTTGCCGAGGGACTCTCCGCGGGCGGTGTCTGGGCGCCGACGCTTCCAAGGGCCGCGACGGTGACGAACACCGACAGCGCGATCGGTCGCAGGATCGAGGCGAAGCGGAGAGACATGGCGAACTGACCACCGGTTGCTGACTTCGACAAGGGGCGGTCGCCTGCCAGACGGCGGCGCCGCACACCCGCTTCCGGTCTCCTTTAAGGAAAGATGATGTCTTTAGTCAACTTAATCGGTGCCCTTGTGTCGCAAAAGACAAGATTTCGCGGAGGCAAACGCCGATGGGCACAACGGGTCATCTCCACCGCGCCGCTTGAAGGTCAGATCCCCGGACCACAGCGATCGCGGCGGGGATCAGCCGAGATGTTTTTCATAATCGGATACGAGAAGGTGTAGCGGCGCCTCGTCCTCTTCGATCTCGGCAAAACGCCCGAGCGGCTCGCGGAACACGTTGTCGGTCAAATCGTCATTGACCGTTGACACCTCGCCGATGAAGACGTCGGCGCCCTCGGCCCAGAACGCATGCCAAACGCCCGGCATCAGGGTGACGCTCTCGCCGGGATCGAGCTTCAGATGGCTGCCGGCCGGCATCTTGCGCATAATGCCATCGGTCGGCACCACGACTTCGGCGCTCGCGTCGACGTCGCCATTGGCGTCGGACATATAGAGCTCCAGCACCAGCGTGCCGCCGCCGCGATTGATGATGTCCTCGGCCTTCACCACATGACGGTGCATCGGAGAGAGCTGATTCTTACGCGAGATCATCGCCTTTTCGGCATAGAGCATGCCGCGCCCGCGGGTAAGATCCTCGGCCTGGCCATTGCGAACGGTGAACAGGAACAGGCCAAGCTCGTCAAATCGGCCCCGGCCGTAATCGGTGATGTCCCAGCCGAGTCGTGCGTCGACGATGCCTGCCAGATCGCCGCGCCGGCGGACCATCTCCTCTGGTGAAAAATAGGCAAAGGGCGGCAAAACATAGCCGAAGGACCGAATGAAGGCGTCCGATTCGCGGATGATGTCGTTGATCACCGAGCGTTTCATCGCGGCTATACCTCTGTTGCTGCTGTTGTCGTGGCCCTTGCCCGTCGGCGGGTCGGGCGAAGCTTTACACCGGCGCGCGGCTCACGTCAGCGCCGTCATCACGCTTTTTTGGTAGGCCGGCCGGATTTTCAACCGTCCGTACCAGGCGGCAAGATGAGGCAGGTCCGGCCGGTTGATCGGCATTTCGAACCAGGCATAAGCGACGGCGCCGAGCGGAATATCGCCGATGCCGAGATCCTCGCCGGAGAGATAAGGGCTCTTGGCAAGCGCGGCATCGGCAATCGCCAAGAGCGCGCTGCAGCCGGCGATGCCGTTCTCAATCGCAGCGTCGTCGCGGGTCTCCGGCGTCATCCGCACGACATTCCAGAAGACGTCGCGAAATGGTGCGGCGAGCGAGGTCGACGCCCAGTCCATCCACTTGTCGGCTGCGGCCAGACGAGCCGGATCGGTCGGGGTGAATGGCAGTTTGCCGTAGCGATTGGCGAGATAGCGCACGATCGCATTCGATTCCCAGAGGACCAGATCACCATCTTCGAGCGTCGGGACACGACCGTTCGGATTGAGCGCACGATAAGCCGGCGTCTCGACCACGCCGAAGGCGCCGCCGGCATCGATCCGCTCATAACTCAGGCCCAGCTCTTCGGCGCACCAGAGCACCTTGCGGACATTGGAGGAATTGATTCGGCCCCAGATCTTCATGGCGTGGCTCCCTGACATCGTGTTGCCCGCACGCCGCTCCTCGGGCTCGGGCGGACGAATTCCAGCGTTTCCGTTGCCATCTCCCTGAAAACAACGAGCCCTGCCGATCGTGCGGCAGGGCTCGTGTCGTCAGGCGGATGCGATGATCCTGGCCGCGTCTCAGTCGCGCTGATCGATCGCAACGTAATCGCGGAGTGGCGCGCCGGTATAGAGCTGGCGCGGACGACCGATGCGCTGATGCGGATCCTCGATCATTTCCTTCCACTGGGCGATCCAGCCGACGGTGCGCGCGACGGCGAACAGCACGGTGAACATGGTGGTCGGGAAGCCGAGGGCCTTCAGCGTGATGCCGGAGTAGAAGTCGACATTCGGATAGAGCTTCTTCTCGATGAAGTATTCGTCGGTGAGCGCGATGCGCTCCAGCTCCATCGCGACTTCCAGCAGCGGATCGTCCTTGATGCCGAGCTCGTCGAGCACCTCGTGGCAGGTTTGCTGCATGATCTTGGCGCGCGGGTCGTAGTTCTTGTAGACCCGATGCCCGAAGCCCATCAGGCGGAAGGGGTCGTTCTTGTCTTTCGCGCGGGCGATAAACTCGGGGATGCGATCCTTCGACCCGATCTCCATCAGCATGTTGAGCGCGGCCTCGTTGGCGCCGCCATGGGCCGGGCCCCAGAGGCAGGCGATGCCGGCCGCAACACAGGCAAACGGGTTGGCGCCCGACGAGCCGGCGAGCCGCACCGTCGAGGTCGAGGCGTTCTGCTCGTGATCGGCATGGAGGATGAAGATCTTGTCCATGGCGCGGGAGAGAACCGGGTTGATCCGGTAGGGCTCGCACGGCACCGCGAAGCACATATGCAGGAAGTTTTCCGCGTAGGAGAGATCGTTGCGCGGATAAACGAAGGGCTGGCCGATGTGATATTTGTGGGCCATCGCCGCGATGGTGGGCATCTTGGCGACCATGCGCAGGCTCGCGACCATCCGCTGATGCGGATCGGCGATGTCGGTCGAGTCGTGATAGAAGGCCGAGAGCGCGCCGACCGAGCCGACCATGACCGCCATCGGATGGGCATCGCGGCGGAAGCCGGTATAGAAGCGGCTCATCTGCTCGTGAACCATCGTGTGCCGCGTCACGCGGTAGACGAAATCGTCCTTCTCGCGCTGCGTCGGCAGTTCGCCATACAAGAGAAGATAGCAGGTCTCGAGATAGTCGCCCTTTTCGGCGAGTTGATCGATCGGATAGCCGCGATGCAGCAGCACGCCCTCATCGCCATCGATATAGGTGATCTTCGATTCGCAGGACGCCGTCGAGGAGAACCCGGGATCGTAGGTGAACACGCCACCCTGCTTGTAGAGGGTGGTGACGTCGATGACATCCGGACCGAGGGTGCCGCTACGCATCGCCAGACCGGCATCCGTCGATCCGAAATTGAGTTTCGCCGACTGTTCTGTCATGCGTCGTCCTTTCATGAATCGCGACCACGCAGGCGCTTTTCGCAGCGCACACGTTTCAGCCACACACTGCCTACTCCAAAGGCTTAGCCTGGACAAGTTCCACGCCGCCGCCGTGTGCGGCGCAATATGATGCCGTTGCGTTCAGCCGGCCTGATCTTGCAATCGGGCCAGGGATTCGTCTTTGCCGAGCACCGCCAGAACATCGAAAACGCCAGGGGAGGTGGTGCGTCCGGTGAGCGCCGCGCGCAGCGGCTGCGCCGCCTTGCCGAGCTTCAGTCCGGCCGCTTCGGCATAGGTCCGAACCAGGCTCTCCAGGGTCTCGGCATCCCAAGGCTGGGCTGCCTGGAAAATCGGCAGCAGGTCTTTCACGACCGTCCGGCCGCCATCGGCGAGGATGGCTTCGGCCTTTTCATCCAAGGTCAGGGGGCGCTTGACGAAGAGGAATGCGGCGCCGTCCGCGAGCTCGACCAGCGTCTTGGCGCGCTCCTTCAGACCCGGCATGGCGGCGGTCAGCTGGGCGCGGGTGGTCGCTTCGTCGGCGCTCGTCAGGATCGCGCCATTCGGCAGATGGTCGCGGTTTTCCATCAGCAGCGCGACGAGTTCGGTGTCGCTGCTCTGGCGGATCCAATGGCCGTTCAGCGCCTCCAGTTTCTTGAAGTCGAAGCGGGCGGCGCCGCGATTGATCTGCGGCAGATCGAACCAGGCGATCATGTTTTCGGTGGAGATGATTTCCTCGTCGCCGTGGGCCCAGCCGAGCCGCACGAGATAATTGCGCAGGGCGACCGGGAGAAAGCCCATTTCGCGATACGCCTCGATGCCGAGGGCGCCGTGGCGCTTCGACATTTTGGCGCCGTCCGGGCCGTGGATCAGCGAGATATGGGCCATCACCGGGACGTCCCAGCCCATCGCCCGATAGATCATCGTTTGGCGGCCGGCATTGGTCAGGTGGTCATCGCCCCGGATGACGTGGGTGACGCCCATGTCGTGATCGTCGACGACGACGGCGAGCATGTAGGTCGGCGTGCCGTCCGAGCGCAAAAGGACGAAATCGTCGAGATCCTTGTTCGGGAAGCGGACCGTGCCCTGAACCTGATCCTCGACCACCGTCTCGCCGTCGAGCGGCGCTTTCAGCCGGATCACCGGATCGATGCCGGCGGGTGCCTCGGACGGATCGCGGTCGCGCCAGCGCCCGTCATAGCGCGGCGGACGCTTTTCAGCCTTGGCCGTTTCGCGCATTTCGTCCAGCTCGGCCGGCGTGGCATAGCAGCGATAGGCCTGGCCCTTGGCGAGCAGCTCTTCGGCGACGGCGCGATGACGCTCGGCCCGAGCGAACTGAGACACTGCCGGCTCATCGGGTGAAAGCCCGAGCCAATCAAGGCCGTCGATGATCGCCTGAACCGCCGGTTCGGTCGAGCGGGCACGGTCGGTGTCCTCGATCCGCAACAGCATCTTGCCGCCCTTGGCGCGGGCATAGAGCCAGTTGAACAGCGCGGTGCGGGCACCGCCGATATGCAGGAAACCGGTCGGCGAGGGGGCGAAGCGGGTGACGACGGTGTCCGCCATAGGGGCTCCAATCATGCAAAGGGTTGGCTGAAGCGGGGCAAATCGGCCATCGCTTTCCTGCGCGGGCTGTGTAGCATAGGCGGATCGAGAGGCAAGCGGAGGCACGGGAGCGTTGCCTCAGACGCCGGCTGGTCACGAACGCATCAGGCCACCGTCACCGGTCGAACGACATCGGTGGCGCGGTCGCTTGCGGTCGGCATTGCGCGACGTCGACACCGAGCCGCCCTTCGGGGAGGAGGGCGATGGCTGCCTGGCCGCGGCCCGGCGCTGGCTCGCGCGGCAAGTGGCGATCGAGACGGCGCATCGGTCGGGCTTTCACGTCATTCCGGTCGCGCTGATCGCCGGCATGATCGCCATCTTCGCCCTCGACTGGCGTCCCAATCTCGCAGCCACGTTCATCGCCGCCGCGCTGTTTGTCGCCGCGGCGGTCAGCGCCGCATCCCGCCCGGTGCTCAAAGCCGCTCTGGTTGCGCTCGCCGGACTTCTGGTCGGCGCGCTGGTTTCGCTCATCGATCTGCAGCGCACCGACACGACGATCATCTCCGGCACCGTGACCACCCGGATCGCCGGCACCGTGCTTGCGGCGTCCAGGGATGAGAAGGGCCATATGCGCTATCTCATCGCGATCGCGGGGACGGCGCGGCCGGCGTTGTCGCGCCCCCCGCAGCGCGCGCAGATCGTGGTCGTCGCCCATCACATGCCGAAACAGCCGGGCGATCCCTATGACGGTTTGGTTCGGCTCTCGCCGCCATCCGGGCCGGTCGCGCCGGGCGCTCATGATTTCGCCTTTCAGCCGTTCTTCGACGGCGTCGGCGCGCTCGGCTTCGCCCTCGGCGCGCCCGATGCGAGGCCGGCTCACGGTCTTGCCCGGCCACCGCCACTGCAGGGCTTCGAACGGTTGCGGATTGGGCTGGAGCAGATCCGCGATGCCATGACCGCGCGGATTGCCGCCACCGCGGGCGGCGAGGCCGGCGCGGTCGCCGCGGCGCTGGTGACCGGCAATCGGGCCGGCATTTCAGACGAGACCGAGACGTGGCTGCGGGGGATCGGTCTCGCCCATGTCCTGTCGATTTCGGGTCTGCATCTGGCCATCGTCGCCGGCTCGGTGCTGCTCCTTTTGCGCTGCGGCTTCGCTCTGATTCCGGGTCTTGCCCTTCGCTATCCGGTCAAAAAGATCGCGGCCGGCGCGGCGCTGATCGTCGCCGCCCTCTATCTGCTATTATCCGGCGGCAACGTCGCCACCCAGCGGGCCTTTGTCATGCTTGCTGTCATGCTGGTCGCGGTGATGGCCGACCGCCAGGCGCTTACCCTGCGCAATGTGTCGCTGTCGGCGATAATCGTCGTCTTGATCGCGCCGCATCAGGTGACGACCGCGAGCTTCCAGATGAGCTTTGCGGCAACGCTCGCGCTTGTCGCGGGTTATGGCGACGTCATGCGCTGGCGCCCGCGCGACACCCTGCAGGTCGAACGCCCGCACGCAATTCGCCTGCTGGGGCTCGTCGGCGCGGCGCTTCTCGGCATCGCCGCCAGCTCGATCATGGCCGGAGTGGCGACGGCGCCGCTTGCGGCCTATCATTTCCACCGCATCGCGCCTTTCGGGTTGGTCGCCAACATCCTGATCCTCCCGCTCTTCACCCTGATCATCATGCCGCTCGGTCTTCTCGGCACGCTGTTGATGCCGTTCGGTCTCGACGCCTGGTGCTTCCACCTGATGGGGTTGGCGATCGAGCTGGCGCTGGCGATCGCCGCATGGCTGTACGCCCTGATGCCCGACCACGGCACCGGCCCGATCGCTGGCATCGGCGTCGCGCTGCTGGCCGGAGCGCTTCTCTCGTTTGCCTATTTCGCCAGTCATCTGCGCTGGGCGGCGGCGCCGCTGGCGATCCTCGGCCTGCTCACCATCCGCGACACCAGCCCGCTGCCCCAGCTGCTGGTCTATGAGGATGGCCGCACCATCGCCGCCTTCGAGCCGTCAGGCGCGATCGCCTATCTCGCCGCGGGGCGTCCGCGCTTCGTCGCCGATCAATGGGCGCGCGATTTCGGCTCAGGGCCGGCCCCTGGTGATCCTGCCGCCTCTCCATCCCGCAGCCTGCGTCGGATCCAGCCGCCCTGCGACGACAAGATCTGTCGTTTCACCACCCGCGACGGTTTGCGGGTCGTCTGGACCAGCGACTACAAGCGCACCGGCGAGGCCTGCGACGGCGGCGATATCGCCATCGTCGCTCGGGCGATCCGTCTGACGCATTGCCGCTCGGGCGCGATCCTCGTCACGCTCAGAACGCTGCGCGAGACCGGCTCGCTCGCCTTCAGCCGCGACCCGGCCACCGGCAAAGCGGTCGAGATCCGCTCCGTCGCGCCGAGCATCCAACCCTGGAACCGCCATCGCCTTGCACCCTGGCCGCACGGCCGGGGCCGCCCCAAAGCATCAAAACTGCGCCGGCCCTTCCGCCGAACCGACCGTGCCGCCGATCGCACGATCGACAGCGCCGCTGAACGCGCGGCCAACCAAGCGGCCGGGCGCGCCGCGGGCCAAGCGGTGGCGCCGACGGACGACGCCGATCAGTAGCGCCGGATCAGACCCACCAGCCGGCCCTGCACCTTGACCCGGTCGGCGCCGAAGATGCGGGTCTCATAGGCGGGATTGGCGGCTTCCAGCGCAATTGTGTCGCCGCGCCGCCGAAAGCGTTTCAGCGTCGCTTCCTCGTCGTCGACGAGGGCGACGACGATGTCGCCGGGGGCCGCAGTGTCCATCCGGCGGATCACCACCGTATCGCCGTCAAGAATACCCGCCTCGATCATCGAATCGCCTTTGACGTCGAGGGCATAATGCTCGCCATTGCCGAGCATTTCCGGCGGCACCTGAATCGAATGGGTGTTGTTCTGAATGGCCGAAATCGGCACGCCTGCGGCGATCCGGCCCATGACCGGCACCGACACTGCACTGTCGCGATGGCCCTCCATCACGCGAGGCGCCGAGATGGAGGCCGGGCGCCGCGTCATGGCGGCCCCCTCCGCTTCGCTGCGCTGCGCCCCGAGACTGCCTTCGATGACGCTCGGCGTGAAGCCGGTCTTGCTCATCGTCGCCGGCCGGCCGCTGCGAATCGAATCAGGCAGCTTCACAACCTCCAGCGCTCGGGCGCGATTGGGCAGGCGGCGGATGAAGCCGCGTTCCTCGAGCGCGGTGATCAGCCGGTGGATCCCGGACTTCGAGCGCAGCTCCAGCGCGTCCTTCATTTCGTCGAAGGAGGGGGGCACGCCACTTTCCTTCAGCCGTTCATGGATGAACAACAGCAGATCGTGCTGCTTGCGCGTGAGCATGACGAGCCCCTTAAAAACAAAACCTGAACAAACCTATCTGTTCTAGTTGTGTTCTGCAAGCCCTGTCCACGTGCTTCTTGCGAGAAAGACGCAAATCTCTCGCTTTGGCTGATCCTGTCGCAGCATTTGTAAAGACCTCCAGCATCGGCCGCGGGCAGCCTTCGACGTCCGCTGCGCATCGCGCGATTCACCGGGGCCGCAGGCCTGCGGCAAAAGGGCGACGTTCGAGGGGAGGAGCGGCGGCGGCTGCGCAGGGCGGCGAGGAAACCGCCATCGGCCGTCGACGGATTGCCAAAGACGGTTTGCTCGGCGGGGGATTTGGCGCTGGACAGGACGAACAAGCTTTTCTATAAGGCCGCCACTCCCTGCCGGGGCGGCACATGCGGACTGTTCCGCAGGCAGCTTGCGGCGGCGGCGCCCAGGTAGCTCAGTTGGTAGAGCATGCGACTGAAAATCGCAGTGTCGGTGGTTCGATTCCGCCCCTGGGCACCATTTCTCCCGATCGAAGCTTTTGCGAGAGTCTTTTTGCCGCGCCTGGGCGCGTGAGGCTATCGGTTGGCCGGGGCGATCAGAACTCCTCCCAGCTCTCCACATCATTGGCCGCTGCCGGCGCCGGCGCGGCATTCGACTGGCGGCGGATCTGAGCGACGGGTCTGGCCGCTGCCGTGAGTGATGCGTGTTCGGCGCCTCTGGCGCGTTGGGTCTTGAAGCGTGCCATGATGGCGGAGAGGCGATCGTTGTCCGTGCCGAGCGTCTGGCAGGCCGCCGTGGTCTCTTCGACCATTGCGGCGTTCTGCTGGGTGACCTTGTCCATCTGATCGGCTGCGGTGGACACTTCCTTAAGGCTCGTCGCCTGGTCCTTGGCGTTGGCGGCGATCTCGGCGATGATTTCGGTCATCGAGGCGACCTCGGTGACGATCTCCTCCAGCGATTGGCCCGAGGCCGTCACCAGCGTGACGCCCTCCTCGACCTGCCCGCGCGAGGTGGTGATCAGCCCCTTGATTTCCTTCGCCGCCTCGGCCGAGCGCTGGGCGAGGCTCCGCACTTCCTGGGCAACCACGGCAAAGCCCTTGCCCGCCTCACCGGCTCGGGCCGCCTCGACGCCGGCGTTCAGGGCCAGAAGATTGGTCTGGAAGGCGATCTCGTCGATCACGGCGATGATCTGGTTGATCTGCTGCGACGAGGCTTCGATGGCCTGCATGGCCGTCACCGCCTTGGCGGCGACCGCGCCGCCCTTGGTCGCCTTGCCGCGCGCCGCCTCGGCGGTCTTGAGGGCGTCGCTCGCGCCGTCGGCGGTGTCGTTCACGGCGGTGGTCACGTCGCCGAGTGCCGCGACGGTCTCCTCCAGCGAGGCGGCCTGCTGTTCGGTGCGCTGGGCGATGTCGTTGGTGGCGACGATCATTTCCGAGATGCCGTTGCGATTGGCGGCAGTCAGCCCGATGACCTCCGCAAAGGCGCTGTCGAGCTTGGCCACGCTGTCGTTGAACAGCGCCCGCACGCCCTCGTAATCGACGGAGAAGGGCTGGTCGAGCCGAGTGGTGAGATCGCCGTCGGCCAGGCGCCCGAAGCCGGCCTCGACCTCGGCCATGAAGAATTCGTGGGCCTTGACGTATTCGGCGCCTTGTTCGTCCTGATGGCGGCGCTCGATCTCCTTTTGCGCGGCGGTGTCGATTGCCTCCTGGCGGAGCGCCTGCTGGTCGATCACCGCATGGCGCAGCTTTTCGACCGAGCGGGCCATCCGGCCGATCTCGTCCTTGCGCTCCAGCCCGTCGACGCTGCCTTCGGTGTTGCCCTCGGCGACGTTCGTCACAGTCTCGGTGAGATTGCGCAGCGGTTTGAACATGCGCCGGGAGGCGAGCAGAACGGCGAAGCCGATCAGCAGCGAGGCGACGACCGCGACCAGCGCCAAGCGGGTCTGCAGCGCATCGGTCGAGGATAGAAATTCGGATTTCGGAACACCGACATAGAGAATGCCGATCGTCTGACCGTCCCTGTTCTTGATCGGATCATAGGCGGTGAAGAACGCCCGGCCGAGAATATCGGCTTCGCCGCGATAGGGTTTGCCGGCTGTCAGCACCGCGTCATAGACCGGGCCCTTGGCGAGCCGTGTGCCGATCGCCCGGCTGCCATCCGCCTTCATCACATTGGTCGCGATCCGTCGGTCGCCCATGAAGATCGTCGCGGTGCCGCCGACGAGCGCCTTGATGCGGTCGACCGGCGTGTTGAAATCGTTGAGCGGCTGGAATCCGGCATAGAGTTTGTCGTCGCTGAGCTTGAACCACTCGCCATAGCGGCCGAGCACGTCCCAGGCGACCCGCATATTGGCCTCCTGGCGCTCGGTCGCGGTGCGCATGCCGTTGGCGTGAACCTCGATCAGCGCAACCGAGGAGAGAATGACCGCCAAGGTGACGATGGCGCCAAAGACCATCGCCGAGACTTTTGCTGAAAGGCTGGATTTAAGCATGGAACGACCTGTTGTCCGAAATTGCCGCAAGGAAGCCGGGCTGTCGCAGGCCTGGCCAGGATCCAGGATCTGCGCTGCATCACGAGGCAGGTCTGTAAGGTTGCATTCCAAGACTAAACATTTCGTTGCTGTATTATCAGTGTACGCTGTTGGAGGCCGCCGATTTTCAGACTGTCAGACGGTTGAGCGCAGATGAAGCGTTCATGCAACGGGTCGGATGCGCGCTGCTCGATCGCTTTAGCCGGTGAATCGCTTTCGGCTATTTTCAAAAGACAGATGAGTGCAAAAAACTTCGAGGCGTGTTGCTTGCGGCGCGCGTCGGTGCATGCTGAAGTGAGCTACTCCCCGATCGTTGGACAGTTCGCGCGGTGATTTAAGCTACTCTCTGCCGCTGCTGGTCATTTTCGATCTGGTTGAAGTAGACCACGGCGGGCGGCTGTCCGCCATGGGCGGCGAGGGGCCGCTGGTGATTGTAGAAGGTGATCCACCGGTCAACGCCCGCCTTGGCCTGAGAGCCGGTCTCCCAAGCGTGCAGATGGACGCACTCATACTTCAGGGATCGCCAGAGGCGTTTGATGAAGATGTTGTCGAGACAGCGCCCTTTGCCGTCCATCGAGATCCGCGTGCCGATCCGTTTCAGCCGATCAGTCCAGGCAAAAGATGTGAACTGCGACCCCTGATCGGTGCTCATGATCTCAGGCGGTCCGAAGCGATGGACCGCCTCGTTCAGGGCCTCAACGCAGAAGTCGGCCTCGAGCGTGTTGGAGATGCGCCAGGCGAGCACTTTGCGGGTGAACCAGCCCATGACAGCGACCAGGTAGAGGAAGCCCCGGCGCATCGGCAAATAGGTGACGTCGGCGCACCAGACCTGGTGGGGCCGATCGACCCGCAGGCCACCCAGCAGATACGGGTAAGTCTTGTGCCCCTTGGCTGGTTTGCTCGTGTTCGGCTTCTGGTCGACCGGCATCAAGCGCATGAGCCGCATCAGCCGCCGGATGCGCTTCTGGTTCACAGGATGGCCGTCGTTCTGCAAGTGCCAGGTCATCTGCCGGACCCCGTAGAACGGCGCTTCCAGGAACTGCCGGTCGATCACCTGCATCAATGCCAGGTTCATCTCGGTCTCGCCCTGAGGCGCTTAATAAAACGAGGAGCGCGAGATCGACAGCAGACGGCATTGCGTCCCGACCGACAGCGAGGGGTGGGCACGTTCAATCATCCCGCGCCTCACTTTCCGGTCCACGGCTTGAGCTTTCTAGACAAAAAATCGTTGGCGACACCCAGTCCCCCGATCTTGGCATGCGGCGAGCGCACCGTCTCCTCGTCGACCTCGGCCTTCTTCTTCCCGCCGCGTTCGAAGATCTCCGATGCCCCCTCGAGCAGCGCCTTCTTCCACTGATGGATCATCGTCGGATGCACGCCGTATTCCGCGGCCAGCTGCGACACGGTCCGCTCGCCCTTCACGGCTTCCATCGCGACGCGAGCCTTGAAGCCCGCGTCATGGTTCCTGCGTTTCGACATGTTCTGATCTCCTCGTTCTTGGAGACCAGCCGATGTCAGATCGTAGCTTCCGTAACCGTCCGATTTTCGGGGGGTAGCTCATTGCTTGCGTATTTACATCGACGTTGAGAGCCGTGTTAGCCGACGGATTATCTTGAAAGCGCCCAAGCCATAAGTCGCGCGAAGGCTATGTACCGCAATTTCTTCGCTTGCTGAGCGGGAGTATTTTCTCGGCCACGGCGGTAAGGCGAACAGACGCAAGTTTGGGACCGTTCCCGAGTCACCAGCTACTGTGTTGACCAAGTGTTGACCAACGCCAGAAAAGAGATGGATGCCTTGAGTGCTGGTCAGATAATTAGTTGATTTTATTAAGAAAAATGGAGCGGGCGAAGGGATTCGAACCCTCGACCCCAACCTTGGCAAGGTTGTGCTCTACCCCTGAGCTACACCCGCCCGCTCCCCGCTGCGCATCATTTCCGGCGCCGCGAACGGGCGCTATATGGCCGAAAGAATCGGACAATGCAACAGCCAAAATTGGCGCCGCGGCAAATTGTTGGCCAAGGGCCTGGCGAGAGTGGCCAAGGCCTTCAAGCCGCGCGCCACTTGGGATATGGCGAAACCGGTGAAGCTGAGGAGCGAGCGGTGGAGAGGCCGATGCCGGCGACGCGTGACGAACTGATGACGTTTCTGTCCGATCTCGGTGTCACGGTGACGACGATCGATCATCCGCCGCTTCACACCGTCGCCGAATCGCAGAAACTGCGTGGCACGATTGCCGGCGGCCACACCAAAAATCTCTTCGTGAAGGACAAGAAGAGCCGGCACTTTCTCGTTGTCGCGGAGGAGGATCGTGCGGTTGATCTGAAATCGCTTCACAAGCTGATCGGAGCGCAAGGGCGCCTGTCCTTCGCCGGACCCGATGCGATGATGGCGATGCTGGGCGTCACGCCCGGTTCCGTCACCGCCTTCGGCGTTCTCAATGATCGCGGTGGTCAGGTCACCGTCGTGCTTGATGAAGGCCTCACCTTACACGATATGGTGAACTGCCATCCGTTGACCAATACGGCGACCACCACGATTGCCATCGACGGATTGATGACATTCTTCAAGGCCACCGGGCACGAGCCGCTGATGACACGACTCGATACGCCGGCGGAACAGGCAAGGGGGCAGGACGGATGAACGATAACCCTTACAACAATTCGCAAGGCGGTTTCGGACAGCAGACGGTTGGTTTCGGCGGCGCCGGCGGGTCGGGTGCGGCGCCCCGCGCGGGACAGCCCGCGGCCGGCGGGCTCGAAGGGTTCGGCCAGCCAGCGGGGTCGGCTGCCGGCGATCTGATCAAGGACACGACGACGGCGAATTTTACCGCCGACGTCATCCAGGAATCGCGTCACCAGCCGGTGCTGGTGGATTTCTGGGCGCCGTGGTGCGGACCCTGCAAGCAACTGACGCCGATTCTTGAAAAGGCGGTCCAGGCCGCCGCCGGTTCGGTCAAGCTGGTCAAGATGAACATCGACCAGCATCCCTCGATCGCCGGTCAGCTCGGCGTTCAGTCGATCCCGGCGGTCTTTGCCTTCGTCAACGGCCAGCCGGTCGACGGGTTCATGGGGGCGCTGCCGGAGAGTGAGGTCAAGGCTTTTATCGGCCGGCTCACCGCCGGCCAGCCGGGCGGCGACCCGATCGGCGAGGCGCTTCAGGAGGCGAGCGCGCTGCTGGACGCAGGCGATGCCGGCAGTGCGGCGCAAATCTTCGGGGCGATTCTCCAGCACGAGCCAGGCCATCCGGCCGCGACGGCAGGGCTTGCCGAATGCTATCTGAAGACCGGCGACAGCGAGCGGGCCAAGGCGCTGATCGATCAAGTCCCTGCCGACAAAGCCGAGGATCCGGCGCTGACGGCGGTGGTGGCCAAATTGAAGCTGATGGAGGAGATTGCCGAGCTCGGTGATCCGGTTCAACTCCAGGCGCGGCTCGACGCCAATGCCGACGATCATCGGGCGCGCTTCGATCTGGCGCTGATCGCCAATGCTCGCGGCGAGCGCCAGATTGCGGCCGATCAGCTCCTGGAAATCATGCGGCGCGATCGCAGCTTTGACGACGACGCGGCCCGGCTGAAGCTGCTCGACCTCTTCGCCGCCTGGGGGGCGGCGGATCCCGCCACCAAGGAGGCCCGGCGCAAGTTGTCCTCGTTGCTGTTTTCGTGACGCGTCGCCCCGCCGGCAAGGCCGCGTGGATGATCGAGCCCGTTGGTTGACGCTGTTCTTTGCCGAAAAAGATTTTGCTTCGCGTCATGATGACGAAGAGCCGAGAGCTGGGTTCCAAAGACAAGCGTGTCGGCGTGATGCCGGCGCGCGTCCACGGCCGCGGGGGCCGCGTGGGCTTGAGATCGCGCTGCGTCGATCCAAATTCGGTTGACGGGAACGGAGGCTGTTTTGGTTCAGGCGGGAAATTTCTATTACACGGACGAGACCGATCTGCCGGCGACGATCCCGGTGTTTCCGCTGTCCGAGGCGTTGCTGTTGCCGAGCGGCCAGCTGCCGCTGAACATCTTCGAGCCACGCTATATCGAAATGATCGACGACGCCATGGCGGGCGAACGCCTGATCGGCATGGTCCAGCCGAGCCTTGACGGTGCCATGCGCGAAGATGGCCGTCCGAAGCTGTGCGAAGTCGGCTGTATTGGCCGGATCACCTCCTTCGCCGAATCCGGCGACGGGCGTTATGTGATCAGTCTGCAGGGTGTTGCCCGGTTCCGGGTGGTCGAGGAAATGGCGGTGCGCGCCGCCTACCGGGTCTGTCGCATCGCGGCGTTCTTAGGCGATCTGGAGGCCGGCAAGGGCGCCGACGAGGTCGACCGCGAGGGCTTGCTACGGGCCTTTCGCCATTATCTCAACGCGAATCAGATGGATGCCGACTGGGACTCGATCGCCCGGGCATCGAACGAAACCCTGGTCAACGCCTTGTCGATGATGTCGCCCTATGGCGCGGCGGAAAAACAGGCGTTGCTCGAAGCGAACGATCTGAAGACCCGGGCCGAGACGCTGGTCGCGATCACCGAGATCGCTTTGGCGCGAGACGGCGGCGAGGACGGCGCGCCGACCTTGCAGTGACGGCTCGCGGCGTGTCCGGCGCCATGGTAAGGCGTCGGCTCGGCACGAGGCGAGCCGGCGGGGCGGGGCGTTCGGCGGTGGGCCGATGGGCGGCGACGATGGGCGACAAAACGGCGTGATCAGCCGGTGGCTGGAACAAAACGGACAAGATGATGAGCGAACGCAGCAAGGACGATCAGCCCGATCCCCGACTTCTCGAACTTTTGGTCTGCCCGCTGACCAAGAAGCCGCTGGTGTTCGATCGGGAGGCCAACGAACTCGTTTCGTCCGCGGCCAAGCTCGCCTATCCGATCCGCGACGGCATTCCGATCATGCTGCCGTCGGAAGCCCGGGAAATCGAATAGACCGCGCGTCACTCATCCTTCGCCGGTGACGGTGGTGCCGCGACCGCGTCAGCACGGGATCCGTTCGGCGGCCGGGGATGTCCGGCGTAGAGCATTCTTGCCCGGTGGTCTGATCGGCCGATGTGTCGACTCCATCAGACTGCGCGTCCTTTGTGCATCCTCTCGGACGCATGGAGCGCTAATCAGCGCCCATTGCCGCATCATGTTCCTCGGTCATGGCCAGCCAATCCTCTTCGCAGCTCTCCAAGGTTCTTGACGCGTCGGCGCGCTGCTTGTTGAGCGTCGTCGCCTTGACGGGATCGCGCGTGTAGAGCGCCGGGTCGGCCAGCGTCTCGTCGAGGTCACCGATCGTCTTCTGCAGCCGCGAGATTTGGATCTCCAACTGGCTGATCTTCTTCTTCAACGGTTTCAGCGCCTCGCGCCGCTCCGCCGCCTGCCGGCGCTGATCGACCTTGGAGACCTGCGGCTGCTGCGGCTCCGGCTCGGCCGGATCCTGCCCGGCACCGCCCGCCGCGCCGCCGCCGCTGCGCGTGCCGGAAAGGATGAGCTTCTTGTAGTCGTCGAGATCGCCGTCATAGCGCGCGACGGTGCCGTCGCCGACGATCCAGAGCCGGTCCATCGTCGCCTCGACCATGTGCCGGTCATGGCTGATCAGGATCACGGCGCCGGGATAGTCGTTGAGGGCGTGAACGAGGCTTTCGCGGGCTTCGATGTCGAGATGGTTGGTCGGCTCGTCGAGAATCAGAAGGTTGGGCGCGTCGAGTGTCGCAAGGCCCATGAGCAGGCGTGCCTTCTCGCCGCCCGACAGGCTGTCGGCGGCGGTGTCCATCTTCATCGTCGGCAGCCCCATCTGGGCGACCTTGGCGCGCACTTTGGCTTCCGGCGCGCCGGGCATCATCCGGCGCACGTGCTGGACGGCGCTTTCGGCCGGGCGCAGATCGTCGATCTGATGCTGGGCGAAGAAGGCGATCTTCAGCCCCGGCGCGCGGGTGATCGTGCCGGTCCCGGCCTTCAGCCGTTCGGCGAGCAGCTTGGCAAAGGTCGATTTGCCGTTGCCGTTCTGGCCGAGAAGGGCGATGCGATCCTCGGTGTCGATCCGCAGATCGAGATTCTTCAGGATCGGCCGGCCGGGCTGATAGCCGACCGAGACGCCCTCCATGCGGATGATCGGCGAGGCGGCCTGTTTCTCGGGGGCGGAGAAGACGAAGGGCGTGACGTGCTCTTCGACAATCGCCTGCAGCGGGCGCATCCGCTCCAGCGCTTTCAGCCGCGACTGGGCCTGACGCGCCTTGGTGGCCTTGGCACGGAAGCGCTCGACGAAGGCCTCCATGTGCTTCTTCTGCGCTTCCTGCTTGGCGATCGACTTTTGCAACAGCTCGATCTTCTCGGCCCGCTGGCGTTCGAACTGGTCGTAATCGCCGCGATAGAAATTCAGCTTCTTCTGGTCGAGATGGACGATCGCATTGACGGCGTTGTTGAGCACGTCACGGTCATGGGAGATCACCAGCACGGTGTAGGGATAGCGCTGGACGAAATTCTCCAGCCAGAGCGTGCCTTCCAGATCGAGATAGTTGGTCGGCTCGTCGAGCAGCAGGAGATCGGGTCGCGAGAACAGCACCGCCGCCAGCGCGACACGCATGCGCCAGCCGCCGGAAAAGGACGAGGCGGGACGCGCCTGCGCGACCCTATCAAAGCCGAGGCCGGAGAGGATCGCCGAGGCGCGGGCTTCGGCAGAATGGGCATCGATATCGGCCAGCCGGGTGTGAATGTCGGCGATGCGCGTCGGATCGGTCGCGCTCTCGGCCTCTTCGAGCAGGGCCAGCCGCTCGGTATCGGCCTTGAGCACGATCTCGATCAGCGACTCCTCGGTCCCCGGCGCTTCCTGGGCGACCTGGCCGAGCCGGGTGTTCTTCGGATAGGAAACCGAACCGGTTTCCGAGGCGAGATCGCCGGTGATCACCCGAAACAGCGTCGACTTGCCGGCGCCGTTGCGCCCCACAAGGCCTGCCTTGGTTCCGGACGGAATCGTCAGGCTGGCGTGGTCGATAAGCAGGCGCCCGGCAACGCGCGCGGAAAGGTCGGTGATCTGAAGCATGGCGGTCTTTTGCCACGGGCCCGGCCAGGGGGAAAGAGCTTTGGCAGTTCGTTCGGTGCAAAGCCGCATTGCGGCCTCGGCATGATCGGCCGATCGATCGGAAGGGCAGGGCGGATGGTCGGCAAATTCGATCGCGGCCGTGCCCCGGCGCTTTTGTCAGACACGGTCAGACCGGCTGGTTCGTGACCAAAATTTAAGGCAGGTTGAACAAAGCCGCTGCGCTACAAGGACCGAGGACTTTGTCGAAACCGCTCGGAGCCGATCCCTTGACCACTTTCTCCCATCGCCGCTTTGCCATTGCGCGGACTGCGGCGCAGCGGGCCGCGAGCCTTGCCTGGCTGGTGACGGTGCTGATTCCGACCGTTGCCAGCGCCCATATCCTGCGCGGCGCGCAGGGCGGCTTCGGCAGCGGTTTTCTGCATCCGCTGTCCGGCCTTGATCATTTCCTCGCCATGTTCGCGGTCGGCCTGTGGGGTGCGCAGATGGGCGGGCGGCAGGTCTGGACCCTGCCGGTCGCCTTTCCGCTGATCATGGTGGTCGGCGGCATCATCGGCATTTCCGGCTTCCATCTACCCTATATCGAGACCGGCATCGCGCTGTCGATCCTGGTTCTCGGCTTGGTCATCTGCGTCGCCTGGAAGGCGCCGGAATGGATGGCGCTGCTGCTGATCGCTTTCTTTGCGATCTGCCACGGCTATGCCCATGGCGCCGAATTGCCGCTGGCGGCCGATCCCGCCGACTACGCCATCGGCTTCGTGCTCGCCACCGGTCTGATCCATATTCTCGGCATCGGCGTCGGTCTCCTCGTCGGCCGCTTGTGGCGGGGCCGGGTTTCGCAGATGCTGGGCGGCGTCATCGCGCTCGGAGGCGTCTACTACCTTGTCGCTTGAGGCCCAAGAACGGCAGGATCATCGCATCGCCGGGCTTTTGGGTCCGGCCTTGCTGCTTGCCGAACTGGCCTTCGCCGCGATCCTCTATCTGCAGCCGGCGGCCTCGCTCGACACCCTGTTCTGGTGGACGGCCTATGGGCCGATCGCGCCGGAGCGCTCGATTCCCATTCTGGCGCTCGGCCTTGCCCTCGGTCTCGTCGGATGGAAGGTCCGCTGCGCCGCGCTGATCTTTGCCGTTGCCGGATTTGCCGTCGGAGTCTTCGGGCAGGTCGCTTGGCTCAATCTCTTGGCGCTGCTGCCGGCGGCGACGGCGCATGACTTCTATGTCGGCCCGGTCTCGTCAATCGTCGCTGGCCTTGCGCTGATTTGCGGGATGCGGCTGCGGCCGGTGGTAACGCCCATCGCCGCCTTTCTGCTGGCGGCCTTGTGGGCGCTGTGGATCAACCTGCTCGATCCGACGATGCACGATCTGAAGATCACGCTCGCCGGAATCGCCGTTGCCCTGGCGGTGCTGGGCGCGGTCACGCCGACGGTGCTGGCCTATCGCCGGCCCTGGATGTTCGTCGCTGCGCCGATCGGCGGTAGTTGGCTGGTGGCGATCGGACTGCTTTATGGCGGCACGTATCTTGCGACCAAGCCGGTGCCGTTGACGCCGCCGCCGCCGCCGGCCAAGACCGCGCCGGATCCTGGCCTGATGGATGGGCTGTTCCCGACCCAAGGCCAAGCCGATGGCCAGACGGGCTCGGCCGGCAATGACCTGATGCCCGGCGGCGAAGCGAAACCCTTTTAACGCGGCGTCTTTCAGATAGGGGACGGATGGTGCGAGTGATCAGCAAATTCTGGCGCCGGTCAGCATCCGGGCTCGTTGTCGGTCTCGTTTTGGCGACGGGCGGTCCGGCGATCGCCCATCCCAACATCATGATGCAGTGCCGGGTCCTGTTCAATTTCAAGGGCGATCTGATCAATGGCATCGGCGAAGCCTGGACTTTCGATCAGACGTTCAGCGACGAGCTGATGAAGGATTTCGACGCCGATCACGACGGCAAACTGTCGGATGCCGAATCGCGCAGGATGGGTGCCCAGGTGATGACCAATCTCGGGGCGTCGCGCTACTTCACCTATATTTCCGTCGACGGCCAGGACATCGGAAAACCGAAGGCCTCGGGCTTTCGCGCCGCCGTCCAAAACGGCATCGTCTCGATCGCCTTCGCCGTACCCCTGCCGCAGCCGATCGATCCGCGGCAGCACAAGCTGACGGTGGAGATCAAGGATCAAGAGTTCTTCGTTTACGCGCTGTTCGCGACGCCGAGCCCGGTGTTGATCAAGGGCGCCGGTGGCACCGAGGATGGCTGTACGCCGAAGGTCTATGACGATAAGGCCGGCGCCTATTGGGGCGGGGCGATCATTCCCCAGGCCGCGACGCTGGTCTGCAAATAGCGCCCGATCCGCGCGGCGGCGCACCCAATCAAAGGATGAAACGCGGACGGCCGCTCTCACCCTTTGAATCGACGCATCGTGCTTTGCCGAAAATCGATTCCGATTTTCGGGCCGCGCGGTTAAACCTGCGCAGCCGTTGGCTTTGCTTGCGCTGTCGCCCGCGTCGTCAGTTGAACGACGGTGGTTTCGACAGGTCGACGCCGCCGGTGCCGGTGCCACCGGTCGCAGGCTCAGCCGGGGTCGACCCGCTGCCATTTTCGAGCTGCAGCGGCGGCAGGCCGAAGGCCGGCGCTTGGCCGCTCGCGGCGGGGGCCTTGGCGCCCGCGCCGCTGTTGCCGGACGGGGCGTTTTGCGGCGTCGTGTCGTTGCCGGGGAACTGCAGCGGCGGCAGGCCGAAGCCGCCATTGCCGGCATTGCCCGAGGCACCGTTGCCGCTGGACGGCATGCCGAGCGGCGGCAGGCCGAAGCCGGCATCGCCGTTGCCGCCGCCGCCAAAGCTCGGCAGATCGGCCTTGAAGTCCTCGACCGCCGGAGCGGGCGTTGCCGTCTTGTAGCGCATCACCATGCCCGGGAAGGCGATGGTGAGGGCCACCATCACGATCTGGATGCAGACGAAGGGCACTGCACCCCAGTAGATCTGGCCGGTGGTGACCGGCGCCATCCGCTTGCCGGTGACGCGGTCGAGATAGGGCACCTTGGCCGCGACCGAGCGCAGATAGAACAGCGCGAAGCCGAAGGGCGGATGCATGAAGCTGGTCTGCATGTTGATGCCGAGCAGCACACCGAACCAGATCAGGTCGATGCCGAGCTTGTCTGCGACCGGCGCCAGGAGCGGCACGATGATGAAGGCCAGCTCGAAGAAGTCGAGGAAGAAGGCCAGAAAGAAGACCAGAACGTTGACGACGATCAGGAAGCCGGTCTCGCCGCCGGGCACCGAGGTCAGCAGATGCTCGACCCAGACATGGCCGTTGACGCCGTAGAAGGTCAGGGAGAACACCCGCGCGCCGATCAGGATGAACAGCACGAAGGCTGACAGTTTGGTCGTCGACTCCATCGCCTGAACCATCAGCGAGGTGTTCAGCTTGCGCTTGGAGAAGGCCAGGATCAACGCGCCGACCGCGCCCATCGCGCCGCCTTCGGTCGGCGTCGCGACGCCGAGGAAGATGGTGCCGAGGACGAGGAAGATCAGAGCCAGCGGCGGGATCATCACGATGATCACCTGCTGGGTGAGGTAGGATAGGAGCTTGAGCTTCAACGTCTTGTTGAGAACAGCAATGGTGTAGATCACCGCGACGCCGATCACCGCGCCCCAGATGCCCGCGCCCTGATGGGCCCAGCCGGCGAGATAGAGGGTCGCGCCATAGGCGATCGCCACGCCGGCGACGAGGCAGGCAATCAGCGAGGTGACGCCGCCGCCGAGCGTGCGCGCTTCCGGCGGCAAGGCCGGGGCCGATTGTGCCCGGAAGATCGTCATGCCGAAGACATAGGCGACGTAAAGGCCGGTCAGGACCAGTGCCGGCACCAGCGCGCCGGAATACATGTCGCCGACCGAGCGGCCGAGCTGGTCGGCCAGGACGATCAGCACCAGCGACGGCGGCACGATCTGGGCGAGCGTGCCCGAGGCGACGATGACGCCCGAGGCGAAGCGGCGATCATAGCCGTAGCGCAGCATGATCGGCAGCGAGATCAGGCCCATGGCGATGACCGAGGCGGCGACGACGCCGGTGGTGGCGGCGAGCAGCGCGCCGACGAAGATCACCGCATAAGCGAGACCGCCGCGCAGCGGGCCGAACAGCTGGCCGACCGTTTCCAAGAGATCCTCGGCCATGCCGGAGCGCTCGAGGATCAATCCCATGAAGGTGAAGAACGGAATGGCGAGCAGCGTCTCATTCGACATGACGCCGCCGAAGAACCGGTCGGGCAGCGCTTTCAGCAGCGGCCAGAACAGGTTGATGTCGGGTGACAGCGGCGCCAGCTCGACGCCGACAACGAAGAAGCCGAGGCCGATCGCCGCCAGCGCGAAGGCGACCGGATAGCCGAGCAGCAGCACCACGACGAGGGTGATGAACATGATCGGCGCGAGGTTGTGGGCAATGAACGCGATCATCGACGTGGCGCCTCGCTGTCGGGAGCGCCGTTCGCGCCTGTCGGTGTCGGTGTGCCGCCTTGCTGTTCGTCTGGGGCCAGTGTCGCGAGTTCGGCGGCCTCGGCATGGCCGGCGCCGGCCGGTGTCTCATCGGGATAGCCGGCAAACAGCACCGCCGCGCGCTTGATCAACTCGGAAATCGCCTGCAGGAACAAAAGCGCGAAACCGGCGAGCAGCAGCGCCTTGGCCGGCCAGACGATCAGGCCGCCGGCATTCGGCGAATATTCGTTGATCTCGTAGGAATGCAGGACATAGGGCCAGAGCAGATAGACCATCAGCGTCACGAAGGGCAGCAAGATCACGAGGTGGCCGAGGAAGTCGATCCAGTCGCGGGTGCGCTTCGACAATAAGCTGGAGACGATATCGACGCGGATGTGCTCGTTGCGCTGCAGGGTCCAGGCGGCGGCGAGCATGAAGATCGCGCCGAACAGATACCACTGCAGCTCCAGCCATGCGTTGGACGAAATATCGAAGATCTTGCGGATCACTGCATTGCCCGCGCTGACCAGGACGACGACCAGCACCAGCCAGGCAACGGCCCGACCGATGAAGGTGGTGATCCGGTCGATCCCGCGTGCGAAAGACATGAGCGCCGACATGCGGCTTATTCCCCCCAATCATCATGGATCGGCGAACAGGCTTTGAACCCGTTGCTCCGGCCGTCCTAGCGTTTGAGAGCGCCGTGCCTGCGACTGGGCGCGCAAGGCCCGCTCTCGGTTTTGATCCTTCAGCACCCTGCGCGGCCGAAAATCGCTGTCGATCTTCGGGCCGATGCGGGGCCTTGTCGACCGGCGCGTGACCGGTTGCCGGGCGGCCGCGACAAATAGTGTCGACGGAGCCGAAAGCCTGGTTGCGTTAAGCAAATTCCGATCGCTCTGCAAGTGCACCAAAGTCTCGAGCGCGTTCAGTGCAGATGATCGTCATCATCGATGCGGAAATTTGATCGCTGATCCCGGCTCCAAGCGCCGCGCATGGACGCGGTGTTTTCCGTGAAAGTCTTTGACGATCGCTGCTAGAAAGCCCACAACAAATTGAAAAGACGGGGGCAGGTTGGTTGATCCAGCCGTGGCGCGGGGAGGCGTCGCAAGTCCCGTGGAGGAAGATATGGCGGTTCGTCGGGTCGCCTTGCGCGACAGAATCGATCTCGACGTCGAGGACGTGCTGTTGTCGGGCTCGCAAGCGGTCGTGCGACTGCTGTTGATGCAGGCAGCGCGCGATCGGGCGGCTGGGCTGTCGACGGCGGGCTACGTCTCCGGCTATCGCGGCTCGCCGCTCGGCGGCCTTGATCAGCAGTTTTCGCGCGCCGCCGGCCCATTGGGCGAAAGCCGCATCGTCTTCGAGCCGGGGCTCAACGAGGACCTCGCCGCCACCGCCCTTTGGGGCAGCCAGCAGGCGGAGCTGCGGGGCGAGGGGCGCTATGACGGCGTCTTCGGCCTGTGGTACGGCAAAGGACCGGGCGTCGACCGCTCGGGCGATGCGTTTCGCCACGCCAATCTCGCCGGAACATCCCGCCATGGTGGCGTCCTCGCGCTGCTCGGCGACGATCACACCTGCGAATCCTCGACCTCGGCTCACCAATCGGAATTTGCCGCGATCGACGCGATGATGCCGATCCTGCATCCGGCGGGGGTGCAGGAGATTCTCGACTACGGCCTTGCCGCCTACGCCCTGTCGCGTTTCTCCGGCCTGTGGACGACGATGAAATGCATCAAGGACGCGATCGAATCGACGGCGACGGTGAAGGCCGCGCTGGACCGGACGGTCTTCGTCCTGCCCGACGATCGGCACGCGCCGGGCTATCGCAATATCCGCCGGGCCGCCCATCCGCTTGAGCAGGAGGCGATGGTGCACGAGCATCGTCTGCCGGCGGTGCAGGCATTTGTGGCGATGAATGGGCTGAACCGGATCGTCCATTCCGGCGGGAGAACCCCGCGGATCGGCATTCTCTCCCTCGGCAAGTCCTGGCTGGACGTCGAGCAGGCGCTGGTGGCGCTCGGCATCGATGAGGTGGCCGCGGCCGGCTTCGGCCTGCGGCTCGGCAAGGTGGCGGTGCCCTGGCCGCTCGATCTGGATTTCGTGCGACGCTTCGCTGCCGGCCTGGAGCTTGTGATCGTCGTTGAGGAAAAGCGCGGCGTCGTCGAGCCGCAGGTCAAGGACATCCTCTACGGCATGGCAAACGCGCCCGGCGTTGTCGGCAAGCGCGGCGAAACGGGCGGCATCCTGTTCAAGGCGACCGGCGCGCTTGATTCCAACGAGATCGCCCTCGTCATTGGCCAAACGCTTGCCGACCGCATGCCGCAGGAGCGGCTCGCCGCCCGCCTGAGTGCAATCGAGACGCTGCAGCAGCATCTGGGCGCTAGCGAAGAGATCGCTGTCCGCACGCCCTATTTCTGCGCTGGCTGCCCGCACAATTCCTCGACGCGTGTACCCGATGGCGCGCGGGCCTATGCCGGGATCGGCTGCCATTACATGGTTCAATGGATGGATCGGGCGACCGAGGGCTACACCCAGATGGGCGCCGAGGGCGCCAACTGGATCGGCGAGCGGCATTTTTCGACCCGCGACCACGTTTTCCAGAATCTCGGGGACGGAACCTACAACCATTCCGGCCTGTTGGCGTTGCGAGCGGCCGCGGCCTCCGGAGCGAACGTCACCTACAAGATCCTTTATAACGATGCGGTCGCGATGACCGGCGGCCAGGCCCATGAGGGGCAGCTGAGCGTGCCGATGATCGCGGCGCAGGTTGCGGCCGAGGGCGCCAAACGGGTGGTGATCGTCTCCGACGCGCCGGAGACCCATCGCGGCGATCCGCTGCTGCCGGCCGGCGTCACGTTGCATCATCGCCGTGACCTGAACGCGGTGCAGCGCGATCTGGCAACGATCGAGGGCCTGACGGTGCTGATCTTTGATCAGACCTGTGCCGCCGAAAAGCGTCGCCGGCGCAAACGCGGCCGCTTTCCCGATCCGGACCGGCGGGTGGTCATCAACACGCGGGTCTGCGAGGGCTGCGGCGACTGCGGCGTGCAGTCGAACTGCGTCGCGATCGCCGCCGTCGAGACGCCCTTCGGCCGCAAACGGCAGATCGATCAATCGGCCTGCAACAAGGATTTTTCCTGCCTTGAGGGCTTTTGTCCGGCGCTGGTGACGGTGGAGGGCGGTGCGCTGAAGGCCGTTGCCGGGATGCGGCGGGAGGCGCCGGCAACGGCGGATCCCGCCATCGCGGAACCGCAGGGCGCGGTCGGCATCGTCATCACCGGCGTCGGCGGCACCGGCGTCGTCACGGTCGGCGCTCTGATCGCCATGGCCGCCCATCTCGACGGGCGTGGCGCCGGGATCATCGACATGGCGGGGCTCGCCCAAAAGGGCGGTCCGGTGACCAGCCATGTGCGGATCGCGCCGGCGCCCGGTGACGTCAAGGCGATCCGGGTTGCCGCCGGCGAGGCGACGCTGGTGATCGGCTGCGATCTCGTCACCGCCGGATCGGCCAAGGTCCGGGCGGCGTTGCGCCACGGCAAAACGGCGGTGGTGCTCGACACGCATGAAACGCTCTCGGGCGAATTTACCCGCAATGTCGACTTTTCCTTCCCCAATCGGCGGCTGATCGAGGCCATCGAAGCGGCGGCGGGCGAGGCGAACGTGAATTCGATCGACGCCGAGGCGGCGGCTCGCACGCTGTTCGGCAACACCATCTTCGCCAATATCCTGATGCTCGGGCTCGCCTATCAGACCGGCGCGCTGCCGGTCTCGCGGGCGGCCTTGCGCGAGGCGATCCGGCTCAACGGCGTCGATGTCGAGACCAATCTCGCCGCCTTCGAATGGGGCCGGGCGCTCTTTGCGGATCCGGCTGCGTTGCCGGTTGGTGCCGGGGCGCACCTCGCCACCGCCATGCCTGGGCGTGAAGCCCTCGATCCGCTGATCGCCCGGCGGGCACGCGATCTCGCCGCCTATCAGGATGTCGCCTATGCCAAGACCTATGAGGCCAAGGTCATGGCGCTGCGCGAGGCCGAGCACCGGGTGGCGCCGGGCAAGGAGGCGTTGACGGCGACGGTCGCCCGCGAGCTTTATCGGCTGATGGCGATCAAGGACGAATACGAGGTCGCGCGGCTTTATACCGACGGTGGCTTTGCCGCCGAGATCGCCGGCAGCTTTGAGCGTCACAAGCGCCTGACCTTCCATCTCGCGCCGCCGATCTTCGGCGAGGACGGGTCGAATGGGCGGCCGGCGAAACGGCCTTTTGGTCCTTGGATGATGCAGGTCTTCAAGCTGTTGGCGGCAGTGCGCCAGCTGAGGGGCGGCCTGTTCGATCCGTTCCGCTTTTCCGCTGAACGCAAGGCTCAGCGCTGTCAGCTCGCCGCCTATCGCGATACCCTCGATGCCATTCTCGCCGGGTTGACGCCAGAGCGCTACGAGGCGGCGCTGCAATGGGTCCGCTGGCCGGAGGGGCTGAACGGTTTCGGCCCGGTGCGGCAGAAAAAGGCGCAGGCGGCGGATCTGCGGCGGCGAGCGGCCGAGGCGGCGTTTTTCGCGGCCGAAAGCATCCGGCAAGCGGCGGAATAGTTGCGTGCACGGGGCGAAGACGGGATGGACAAGCCCGCCGCAGCTCGGCATGTCTAGCCCATGTCCGAGGAACCCGCCCCGCAGCATTGGCCACGCTTCATGACCGATAAGGAGCTGCGGGCCTATTTCGGTCTCTCCGAGCGCGCGTTGAAACGCTATCGGGCGCTGAAGGAGTTTCCGCAAAAGGACATCGTCGCGGGCAAGAGCGACAGTCGTGCCGTCGGGCGGTTCTTCGACTGGATCGCCGGCCTCGCCGAGCAGCCGCCGCGCACCAACAATCGTTATGTGCCGACGGCCGACAAGGCGAAAGGCTGAGCGATCAGCCATGGCGGAGCGGGGCGCGAAGAGCAAATTTCAACCCAAACCGGTGACCGAAGACTGGCTTCGGCGATCGGCCTTTCACTATCTGGAACGCTATGCGGCCTCCGGCGAGGGACTGCGCCGCGTGTTGCGCAGGCGCGCGGCGCGCCGGGTCGGCGGCGTCGACGCGCTGCCGAACGATCTCGACACGATGATCGATGGGCTGCTGGAGCGCTTCGCCGAGCTGAAGCTGATCGACGATCGCGCCTTTGCCGAGGCCAGGCTCGCCAGCCTCAGGCGCAAGGGTACGTCGCGGTCGATGGCCGCCGCCAGGCTCGGCGAAAAGGGCGTCGGCCGCGCTCTTGTCCAGGCGGTCCTGGATGAGGATGAGACCACCGAGGCCGCCGCAGCGGCAACCTATGCCAAACGTCGGCGTTTCGGTCCGCATCGGCGATCGGGCCGCGACGACCGACGCGATAAGGAAATCGCGTCGATGCTGCGTGCGGGCTTTCCGATGCGTCTTGCGATTGCCGCCATCGATGGCGAAATCTCAAGCAATGATATGGACTTAAGCGAAGGCGATTGAGCGTCGTGTTCAGAAGTTTCGGGGTCCCTGGGAGGAACTTGAGCGCGGACTCATCGTTGTTCCGGAAACGACAAAGGCGTGTGGGTTCGGTGAACAATCCAGCAAGGATTGCGCCCCATCGCGCCGTTTCGAACAAAGGGACAGCCTAACATGCCGAAGATTACCGACGCCAAGATCGCCATTCTCGCCACCGACGGTTTCGAGCAGGTCGAACTGACCGAGCCATTGGAGAAGCTGCGTGAAGCGGGCGCCACGGTCCATGTGATTTCGCCGAAAAGCGGCTCGATCAAGGGCTGGGACAAGGATCACTGGGATCAGGAGGTCCCGGTCGACAAAATACTCTCCGAGGTGCGCAGCACCGATTTCGACGCGCTGGTTCTGCCGGGCGGCCAGATCAATCCGGATACGCTGCGCGCCGATCCGAAGGTGGTCAGTTTCGTGCGGGAATTCTTCAATTCCAAGAAGCCTTTGGCGGCGATCTGCCATGCGCCGTGGCTGCTGATCGAGGCGGATGTGGTGCGCGGTAGGGACGTCACCTCCTTCAAGTCGATCAAGACCGACATGAAAAATGCCGGCGGCAACTGGCTCGATCGGGAAGTCGTCTGCCACGAGGCGCTGATCACCTCGCGCAATCCGAACGATCTGCCGGCCTTCATCGCCAAGATCATCGAGGAAGTCGAGGAAGGGCGGCACGAGGAGCGCAAGGTCGCCTGACCGTCTCGGATCGACGAATGCCCCGATAGGCGAATGCCGCTGCGTTTTTCGCGGCTGCCACGATCAAAGCCGGCGTGATCCTCTTACGGATTGCGCCGGTTTCGCGCGTCCATGAGATTGCGTTTGACCGCTTGGATATCCTGCTGGAGACGCGCAATGTCTTCATTGTAGACGGGCCGATCCCCGGCGCCGTCATCCGTCTCCGCCTCTTCGGCGATCGCGCGCAGCTTCTGCCGCAACGCTTCGCGGTCGGCAGGGGAACGCCGAGCGGCGCGCGACGGGCCGGCGATCGGCGCGCGGTCACTTCTGTCGCCGGCGCTGCCGGCATCGGGGGCCGCAAGCCCCGACTCGGGCAGGCGCGCCGCTAACGCTTCCTCCGCGCGCGAGACACGGCCGGCCATGCGATCGCGGGAGCGGAATGGGCCGCGCCGCTCCTCACGCGTCGTGCGTTCCACAGGCGTGTCGACCGTCGGGCGCACGGCCTGCGCGACATCGTCGGCTGCGGCACCTGATCGGACCGTCCTCGCCGCCACCTCGTTCTCGGTTCTCTCGGCCTCTTCGCGCCAAAGATCCGTCTGCTCCGGTTGGCGCAGGGTTCGCCGCAGCATCTTGATCAGTGCGGCCAGCACTGCGAGCCCGAGCCCAACGAGAAAGCCGCCGATCACGCCGACGATGACGATCAGCTTGCGGCTGGTGCTCGACGGCGACAGCGGCGGCGTAGCGGAGGAGATGATTCGGACATTGGCGGTGTTCAGCCGCTCCTGCTCGCCGGTCTCGCGGGCGCGTAGCAGAAAGGCCTCATAGACGGCGCGCGAGGCATCGACTTCGCGCTCGAGTTCCCGCAGCTTGACGAAGTCGGCGCTGGTCTGCAGCTGCTTGTCCTTCAGTCCGTTGACCTGGGCGGTCAGTTCCTTGTCCGTCCGCTCTGCGCGGGCAAGCTCGGTCTGGGCCGCCGAGACGATCCGCTGCAGCTCCTGCTTGATTGCCTGGCGGGCGGATTGCAGCGCGTCCTCGGCAGCGATCAGCCTGGGATGGCGCGGGCCGAGGGTGGCGGCAAGGGTGGCGCGACGCTGCGCCAGCTCGGAATAGGTCGTCCGCAGGCGGTTGAGCGTATCGGAGGTGAGTTCTTCCGGCAGCGTGCCTTTGACGACATCGTCGACGCTGGCGTTCTTCATCTGCTCGGCGCGCACCCGCAAGGTGGTGGTCTCGCCCCGGGCTCTGGCCAGTTGATCATTGATCCGGACAATGTAGTCATCGTCGACCAGCCGGCCGCCGACGCCGACCAGCCGATATTTCTGCTTGTAGGCCTCGACGGCTTGTTCAGCGTCGACCACCTTCTGCCGCAACTCGGCCAGGCGCGAGGAGAGGGCATCGCTCGCTCGTTTGGCGGTGTCGGACTGAACCCGCGCGATCTGATCGATGAAGGCATCCGCGAGCAGATTGGCGAGGCGCGCCGACTTGTCCGGGTCGCGCGTCGTCAGCGCGATGTTGATGACGAACGTCTTGGGATCGCGGCTGACGTCGATCGACTTGCGCAGCGCGGCGAGCGTGACGAGGTCACGGCGGCGGAGCGCGTCAGCGTCTTCCGGCTTGGCAAAGAAGGACAGGATCGGCGAGAGGACGCTCTTGGTCTCGCCGTTAAACTCCGGATCCTTGGCAAGATCGGCCTTCTTGGCCACCGCGCCGAGCACGTCGTTCGAATAGATGATCGACATCTGGCTCTCGATCAGGGCCAGCGTGGCGTCCCCCGGTAGGCCGTTCGGCGTGACCTCGTTCTGCACCACCTTGAGGTCGCGTGGGTCGATCAGCACCTGAGTGACGGCGGTGTATTTGTGCGGCATGTTGAGGGCGATCAGCACCGACAGCGCGATGCCGAGCAGCGTGATCAGCACGATCAGCCATTTGGCGGCCCACACCTCCCGCAACAGAAAAAGCGGATCGACCAGCGAACCCGGATCGCTCCGCGCCGACAGTGAGGCGCCGGCCGGTGCCTTGACCGGCACGGGCCGCCTCACTCCGCTTTCGGAGCCGGGTTTCAGAAACATTGATGCCACCGCTGACTTGAGAGTCGTTTTCCGACAATCGGAGTTTATGCTAAACAAATTCTTAACGCGAAGGATTTCGCTGGATCATTCCCGGATAGGTTTCAGTCCGCCCCCGGCCAGACGTCGTGTCTACGTCATCGCCAGGCGCTTGCGCAGCATTTTGAACCAGGGTTTGGGCTGCAAATTCCGGTTGAATGGCAGCGGCCGACTCGGCGCCTTGTCGGGCCGTGGCATGACATCGTTGATCCAGCTGTAGCGATCGGTCAGCCCCCAGCTGATCACCATTTCCGGCGGTTTGTCTGCGAACAGGGCATCGAGATAGCGCGAGACGAGGTCGGCTGCGGTGGCGTCCTGGCTGGCTGAACCCGGAGGGGACTGCCAGTCGATGATATCGAGTTCGGTGACGAGGAGCTTGACGCCAAGCTGATCGAGTTCGCGATGGAAGCGCTCGATGGCGTCGACGTCGATGACCTTGCTGGCATAGAGGTGGCCCTGCATGCCGACCGCGTCGATTCGGATGTTCGCATCCTGCAACTGCCGGATGATCGACAGCATGATCGTTCGCCGTTCGTCGTAATGCGGGCCCTGAAACTCGAGGTCATAATCGTTGATCACCAGCTCAACATCGGGATCCGCCCGCGCCGTAGCCTTGAAGGCGATCGGGATGTGGCGGGGGCCCAGGGTGCGCAGCCAGTAGGTGTCGCGCAGCGAGCGTTTCTCGTAGATCGGATCGTTGGCGATGACCTCGTTGACGACATCCCAACTGATCAGCTTGCCCTTGTAGCGGTCGGTGACCCGCTCGATATGCTCGACGAGCACCTTTTCGGCTTCCGATGGGCTGTCGATCGCCTTCACCCAGGCCGGTGTCGCGCCCCACCAGATGTGGCAGGTGCCGCGGCTGGTCTTGCCGTGGCGCAGCGCGAAGTCGACGATCTTGTCGGCGGGCGCGAAGTTCCAGACCTCGCGCGTCGGCCGCAACAGATCGAATTTCAGTGCGTTCATCGGCATGATGAGGTCGCAATGATCGACGAAGAGCTGGCGATAGGCCGGATCGCCATCCATCAGGTTGAACTGGATCGCGCTGCCGAAGGGCACCGGCTTGCCGGCGGCTCGAGCCGGCCTTCCAGTTCCCCAGATCGCACCGGGTAGGGCGGCGAGGGCGGCGGCATTGGCCAGGACGGAACGACGCGTTAATCCTCCCATGATAGTCTTTTCGCAACCACGCGTCGTCGCCGTGCCGGATTTCTGCGAGGCGGCGCGCGCCGCAGTGGCGGGCCCCGCCATGGATTGATTGGCTTTCGTCATCGTGAGCGTCTTTTCGTCGGAACCCTTGGCATGTCGGCACGATCATACTGGATCGAAACGCTTAGCAGCAATTTTGGGCTGATCCGCGACTATGCGTCGCTGCTCTCCGGCTCGGCCGGCCGACTGGTGCTGTCGCTTGCCTATTTCGTCTGTGTCGCCAATGGGTTGTCGGTCGGTGACTTCGGCCTCTTCGCGACCGCTTCGGCGACCGGGATCGTCCTGTCGCGGATCGCCGGCTTCGGCTTCGTCTCGCCGCTCTACCGCACGGCGGCCCGCCGGCCGCGGCTGATCGGCACCTACACGACCGGCTTCCTGATCGCGCTGACGGCGTCGCTACCGGTGGTCGCACTGGCGGCCGGCTTCTTCTTCTTGGCCTTCTTCGCCGGCGAGATGTCGCTCGCCGCCTTCGCCGCCATCGTCGCCGCCGAGGTCTTGTGCTGGCGGCTTTTGGAGGTCGTCGTCATCGTCAATAACGGCCTCGGACGCTTTTTCATCGGCGCCGTGCTCGTCATCGCCGGATCGGCGGTGCGGGCGGCCGCGGCCTTGGCCTTCGTCGGCCTCGGCACCGGCACGCTCGTCAACTGGGCGCTGTTTTATCTCGGCGCCAATGCGCTGGCGATGCTGGGCTCGGTGGTGTTTTGCTATCCGCGTCAACGGCTGCGGTTCAAGCCAAAACTTTATCTCGGCCGGCTGCGCGACAGCCTGTCGGTTGCCGGCGCCGAGATCGTCTTCTACCTGCAGTCCGAACTCGACAAGCTTTTGGTCCTGTCCTTTGGCGGGCCGCACACCGCCGGCATCTACGCCATCTTGATGCGGCTGATCGATCTTACAGCCTTGCCGGTGCGCTCCTTCAACACGATGATCGTGCAGAAGCTGATGCGGGCGCCGGGGCTGCTGGCGACCTGGCGCATCCGTTGGGGCGTCGAGGCGGGGATCGCCGCGGTATCGATCGCCGGCCTGGCCTTTCTCGGTGGGGCTTTGCACTTTTTTCCTCGGCTTCTCGGCGACAATGTCGCCGACGCGGCGCCGCTGGTGCTGATCCCGCTGCTGGTGCCCGCCTTCCGCAATCTCGTCGAATATCAGAGCGAGCTGCTTTATGCGCGCGGCAAGACCGCCGTCCGCGCGGCGATCATGGCGATGGTCGGTGTCGTCAAGGCCGGGCTGCTGCTCGCCCTCTTGCATGGTTGGGCCGACGACCGGCTGTGGATCGCCGGGCTGAACGGAGTCTTCCTCGTTTTGTGGATGGTTTCGGCGGCGGCGAGTTACAAGGCGCTCGATTGGCAAAGCCCGGCTGTCCGCAACCGGGAGGCGCTCAGCCCAGCCCCGCAGCCTGGCGAATGAGCTGCGGATCGGTGGCGGTGAAGGACTGGATGCCGGCTGCGACCTGATGCGGTTTCAGACAGGCGACGAAGCGGGTGAGGGTCTCTTCATCCATCGCCGCGCCCGCCCAATACATTTGGCAGAGCGATTCCGGCATTGGCAGATGCGCCTCGCGCTCGCCCTCGACCTCATCGACGAAGCGGCCGTAGATCGTGCATTCCGACAGCGCCCTCGTGCCGGCGAGCGTCTTCATCCAACCGCGGCCGGTGACGGCTTCGATCCGGGCGGCGAGGGCGCGCGCCGATTGAGTGCGCCAGGGGATGAGCGTGCCGATATAGCCGATGTCGGTGGTGTCCGGGGCTTTGATGCCGAGCAACGCTCCGGCTTTGCGCGACCAGTCGCGGTGCGTTTCCTGCAACTCGGGCAGGACCTTGGCCATGCCGTCCGGCTGACGGAAGAACAAGGTGCGCCCGTCTCTTTTGAAAAAGCCAACATCGAAATCCTTCAGAAAGACGACATCGGAATCGACCGAGACCATCACCTGGTCGTCGAGCGCGGCGGCGAGCGCCAGCCGCCGCAGCTGCTGCACGTGCCAGCCGCGCAACGGCCAGCCAAAGGGCGACAGCCAGATGCGGCGGCGCCCGAAACTGGTCGGATCCGGAAAGGGGCGCAGCCAGGCCGGCAGCAGATCGCGCTCGTCGACGATCTCGCGTTTCGGGCCCGCGAGCTGGCGAAACAGTGCGACGTCGGCCGCTTCGACCAGGATCAGATGGCGCGAATGGCCGCTGACACGGGCATCCATGCTCTCGCACAGCAGCCGGCAGCGCTCGAAATCGCCCTTGTAGCTGGCTGTTGCGATCGTCGTGGACACGGTCGAGGAGGCTCCTTTGATGGTGCCGGGCACCATAAAGGCGCGGCGTGTAAAGATGTATGTCGAAGTGTCGCAGCAGAATCTATGGGCGGTGACGCCTGGACGGGCGCAACCTGTCAAGGCCGACCTCAATGAGAAACTGCGGATTGCCAAGAACGTAGCGGCGAAACAGCCGCTTCGGCTCGAGTCCCAGCCGCCAGGCCCATTCCATCCGTAGCCGACGGATCGCCTGTGGCGCGCGCTGGACATTGCCGGCGAGGAAATCGAACAGGGCGCCAACGGCGATGAAGACCGTGCCGTGTTGTGTGTCGAGGTGGTCGGCGATGAAGCGTTCCTGGGCCGGAACACCCATCGCGACGAGCACGATGTCCGGCCGCTCCGACGCAAGCGTGGCGAGAACCTTTGGTCGCCCGGCCTCGCCGAAATAGCCGTCGCCGATGGCGACGATCGCGTGCTGGGGCGCAAGCACGGAAAGGGCCGCGGCGGCGCGTTCAGCGATGCCGGGCGCGGCGCCGAGCAGCGCGATCCGCCGGGGCGTTGCAAGCTGCGCAGCAAGCCGTGGGACGAAGTCCGTGCCATTGAGATTTTCGCAAAATGGCTCGCCGCGCAGGATTTTGGCGCCGAGATCGACACCAATGCCGTCGGGCAAAAGCAGAAAATCGGCGAGTGCCCGGCGATAGGCGGCGTCGCGCCGGGCAATGTTGACGCAATGGGCGTTGACGAAGCCGAGCTTCAAAGGCGCGCGCGTGCTCAGGGCGTGCTCGACCTTCGCGATCGCCGCCGCGCCGGTGATGTCGGCGATGGCGAGCCCGGCGATGGTCACCGAGTCTGGCGCAGACGGGCCCGTTGCGGCGGGGGCGGCGACGGGGCGGGCGGGTTCGCTCAGCATTGGACCTTGTCCGCCGACGGTGGCGCGATCGGACCGGCTTCGGCTTCAGTGCGCCGGGCCACCGGAGACTTGCGGAGGGCGGCCTCGAACAGGGCGAGCCCTTGTCGAATGCCGGCGTCGAGCGCGGCCTTCTGCGCGGCGGCAAACAGCGATCCGTCGAGACGGAGCGGAGCCCCCGCGCGCTCGGCGGCGACCAACTCGGCGATCGCGGCGGCAAAGGCGTCCGGATCCTCAGTGACCCGGACGTTGGCCGGCACGGCGCCGATCCCGCGCAGGGCGGCGGGCGTCGCAACAGCTGGAAGCCCTTCCTCAAAAGTCTCGATCGTCTTCAGCTGCACGCCGGTCCCGCCTTTGGTGGCCAGCGCCAGCACCCGCGCGCCGCGCACGAAAAGCTGGGCGTCCGGCACGCGGCCGAGGAAGTGAACATTCTTGGGGGCCTCGGGCGGTGCGCCGTCCATGCGCCCGGCAATCGCGATCTCAATGTCGCTCGGCAGGCGCGGCGCGACGGCGGCCAGGAACCAGTCGAGCCCGACCCGATTGGGCGCCCAGCTCCAGGTGCCGATCAGCCCGACGTCATGGCGGCGCGCGCCATCGTCGATCGCATGGCGCGGCCGGTCGATCGACAAAGCCAGCGGAATCGCGCGGGGATCTGCGCTAAGGCCGAGGCCCGCCCGATCGTCCTCGCTCAGTGTGTGGATCACGGCGGCGCTGCGGCAGAGCCGGGCTTCCTCGCCTTTCAGGATCTGCGCCTCGCGCCGGAACAACAGCCGTTCGAGGCGGGTCTCGCCATGGCGGGCGTTTTCCGTGGCCGAGCGGTGCTCGACATTGTGGGCGATGAAGATCGCCGGCATTTCGCTGGCCAGAAACGGATAGGCGATCGGCATCTGCACCGAATTGAGGATGACGCCGTCGACCGGGCCGGCCGTGGCGAGGCGATCGAGCAGGGCGGCGCGGGAATGCCGGGCGAGCTTCTCGGCCGAAACGGTGCGCCCCGAGCGGATGGCGCCGAACACCCAGCGGGCCTTCTGCAGCCGGGAGGCGGCGGCGTTTTCGATGACGATGGTGCCGAGATCGATTTCGTCCGCTGTCGCCGGCCGGGCGCCTTCGCGGCGAAAGCCGGCGATCGTCAGCCTGACGCCTGCCCGCCGATAGCCGTCGAGGATGGCCTGATTGGCGAGTTCGAAGCCGGTGCTCGGGGCGCCATCGGGCAGCAGCGAGGACAGAAACAGAAGATGCATGTGCCCCCAACCAAATCCTGGTTCTGTTCGAGCCGAAGCCTCGCAGCGATCTGGCCGATGGCGGTCTCGGTCGGACGATCGCTTCCAAGAGTCCCAAGAACAGGTTTCGATCCGGCTAATCGTCTCCGGTCAATCCAACGGTTCAGCCGGATGATCCTGTCGCTTCATCTGATCGTGCTGTGACGATGATGGACAATCCTTCGCACGGCGAGACTTTTTTCATGGAATCGAGCGTATCGTCAGCTGTCCATCCGAAACAAGCGGCCGTCCTCGGCGGCCGAACCACGCGGAATGCCGACGGAATGTCACCGACGATCACCATTGCCTGCGTCTCACCAAATTTGGCGAAGAGCGCCGTCGAAACCGTCGTGACGCTGCCGACCTTTCGCCGGCCGGGCCATCTTCTGGAAACGCTGGCAAGCCTTGCGGCGCAACAGGGCGCACCGCCCTTCGCCGTCATCGTGATGGAGAACGACGATGAGGGCCGGCAGGGGCTGGAGGCGGCGCGGTCGCTGTTCGAGCGCGGCGATATGACGGGCCTGGTGCTGATCGCCCATGAGCGCGGCAATTGCTCGGCCTATAATGCCGGCTGGCAAACCGCGCTTTCCGAATTTCCGCAGCTCCGCCATCTGCTGGTCATCGACGACGACGAATTGGCCGACGCGCATTGGGTCGCGCGGATGGTCGATGCGGCGGCGAGGCTTAATGTTGACATCCTCGGCGGGCCGCAGGTGCCGCGCTTTGAAACCGGGGCGCGGAGCGGTTTCGAGCGGCATCCGGTGTTTCGCCGGCCTTATGCGGTGACGGGCGTCGTGCCGATCCTTTTTTCCTCCGGCAATGTCCTTATCCGGCGGCGGGTGCTCGACACCATGGGCGCGCCATTCCTCGACACGGCCTTCAACTTCATCGGCGGCGGCGACAGCGACTTTTATTCGCGCTGCCGCGAGCGCGGCTTTGGCTTCGGCTGGTGCGCCGACGCGCCGGTTTTCGAGACCGTTCCGGCGCGGCGGACGGAATTTTCCTGGCTGAACGCCCGCAGTTTGCGCAACGGCGCGATCTCAGCAATCATTGAGCGGCGACGGTGCGCGGGGGGCGGTGGCGCGGCCAAGCGGCTCGCCAAGAGCCTGGCGCTTTTGGTCGCATCACCCTGGCGCTCACTGCGGCTCGGTCTTAACACGGGGTCGGCGACCATCGGTCTTTATCACTGCCAGGTCGCCGTCGGGCGTCTCATGGCCGAGTTTGGACGGGTGAATGAGCAGTATCGGCAACCGGAACGCAATTGACGCCGGGTCCGTCGTCGACACGCCGGATTGGATCGGCCTCACCCGCTTTCTGCTCGCGGCGGCTGTCTTATCGGCGTTGCTCGTTACTTTCACGCCCTTCGCGGTCACCTTTCAGGGCAGCGAGAATGCCGGCGATCTGACCAATCAGCTCGGTTATTCCGGTCTTGCGGCGATCGTCCTTCTCGGACATCTCATCTTCACCGAGCGGCATGTGCTGGTCTCTCTGATCCGACCGTGGTGGGTGCTGATGATCGGCTGGCTGCTGGCCAGCGCCCTGTGGGCACCCGATCCGCAGAATGCCCTGCGTTCGGCGCTGTTTACCCTTTTGGCGATGAGCGCCGTCACCGGCGTCTTTGCCTTTCCGACCAGTGGCCGGGCGTTTCGCTGGGTGCTGGTGGTGGCGGCGCTGGCGGTGCTGGGCCTGTGCTATGTCGGCGTCATCGCCCTGCCGCATCTCGCCATCAATGACGGCTCGGGATCGGAGCCCGAACATGCCGGGCTCTGGCGGGGGATCTATTCTCACAAGAACATCGCCGGCGCGGTGATCGGTTCGCTGTTTTTCTTCGGCGTCTATCTCCTGCGCTCGCGCATGATCTGGATCGGGCTCTCGATCTGTGCCCTGGCCGCCAACTTCGTCCTCCACACCGGCTCCAAGACCTCAACCGGCCTGTTGCCGCTCGTCACCCTGCTCGTCATCTTCGGCCGCATCGTCGGCGGGCGCCGGCTGCTCGCCGTTGGCGTGTTTCTGGCGATCGTCGCGATGGCGCTTTTGACGCTCGGCACCGTGCTGTCGCCAACGCTCGACGCCATCGTGCAATGGGCGGCGCCGGGCACCACCTATACCGGCCGGATGGATCTGTGGCGCTACGCGCTGGAGGTCTGGCAGGGGCACCATTGGACCGGCTTCGGCCTCAATGCCTTCTGGCAGACCGACGTCGTCGCCCACACCGAAAAGAATTTCGAACTCTCCTGGGATCCGCGCGGCAGCCCGAACGCCCATAACGGTTATCTCGACATCGCCATCTCGATGGGCATTCCGGGACTGTTTCTGGCGGTCGTGATGCTGGTGATCCTGCCGCTCGTCGACTATGCGCGGATCGGCCGCGATCCGGAAAGCACCCGGCTCGGCGATACGTTGCTGATGGTGCTGTTCTACCTGCTGCTCAACTCGTTTCTGGAGAGCTATCTGTTCGAACGGGCCAATCCGATCTGGATGCTGGTCTGGTTTGCCGTGGTCGGCTTGCGGCTGCTCGCCCGGCATCGGATGGAGAGCGGGGTGCCGGGCTGACCTTGTGTCTGTCGGCGGGCTTTGCCGGGTGGTTTATGCGGCCGCCTTGGCGCCGTCATCCTTGGCCGCCGGCTTGCGTCGGGAGACGAGGCGTCGCCCGAGCGCCATGCCGGGCTGTTCCACCCACCGCCAGGTGAGGGCGCTGACGACGAGGGTTGCCGCGACGATCATGACGAGCGCGATGTCGCCCTGCCAGCCGGTGACGCCGATCAGACGGCGGCCATCGGAGGCTTGCGAAAACACCGCCCAGCCGGTGAGGCGGCCGAGCACTGACGTCGCATTGATCGCCCGGTCGATGACGAAGGCGTGGGTCATGTAGATCGAATAGGAGACCGCGCCGAGAAAGGCGATCGGCCGCAATTTCAGCCCGCGGCTGAGGACGCCCCCCTCATGGGAGAAGACATAGAGGGCGAAGGCAAAGACCAGGGGCGCGAGGACCGACAGCGTGGTGCTGCCGATCTGGTCGACGAAGACGATCAGCAACAGCACCGCCGCCGCCTCGGCAAGGCTCCAACTGATCACGTGCCGTCTGGCGGTTTCGCCGGCCTCCTCCCGCCAGATCGCCCGGCGCAGGATGACGCCGAGCGAAAAACCGGCAACGCAGCGCAGCCAGCCGAGATTGGAGGACGCGTCCATATTGCCGTTGACGAGCGCGATCACCGGCAGGCCGATGACGATGGCCAGGGCGCAGAGCGGCACGATCAGCCGCGGCACGGTGACGACCGCCAGACCGAAAAGCCCATAGGCGACGAGTTCGGCCGAGATCGACCAACTCGGATAGTTCCAGGTCAGCGTGTCGAGCACGCCAAGGGAGTGGACCATCGCCAGATTGGCGATCAGCCCTGCGATCGAGGTGCCGCCCTGAAATGCCTCGCCCGGTCCCTTGACCGCGAGCATCGCACATTCGACGGCGACGTAGAGGGCGAGCATGAACAGATGCAGCGGATAGACCCGAAACAGCCGCAGCAGGAAGAAGCGGCCGAAAGCGCGTTCGGCCTTCAGCTTTTCGAAAAAGGCATGGGTGATGACGAAGCCCGAAAGGACGAAGAAGAAGTCGACGAACAGGAAGGCGTTGCGGATGACGCCGCTGTTCTCTGCGATCCCGCCGACCGGCGCATGGAAGCCGACGACGAGAAGGGCGCAGATGCCGCGCCAGCCGTCGAGCGCCTGAAAGCGGGCGCCATCGGTTTTCGTCGCCGCGCGGCCTTCGATCATCGGGTCTCGTCCTGTTCCAAACGCCGTGGCGTGCTTCGGGCATCCCGCGTGATCGCCATTGTCGCCGCGATCGCGCAAGGAACGGTTAAGGCCGTGCGACCATGCGTTCAAATCGGGCGAGGCGATGGCAGTGATCGGGGTTGGCCGATTGACTGCGATACCGTTTTTCGGCATCGCCACGACCTGTTCCCACTCGGCCGTCCATGCCCGATGCGGCGGGTGCTTCCTTGCAGTCGCCGCTGCGTCGCCTAAGTGTCGCGCGACGACGGGCATCACGTTTTTGAAGGATAATCGGCCACAATGGATCGGATGCGCCTGCTTGCGGTCGATGCTGAAGACCTGGAAATCGTCTCGGCCCATTGCCAGGATGCCGTCCTGCGCGTCGACGATCTTCGCTATGTACCGAAGGACCGGCGCTTCGTCATGGAGATGAACCGCTTCGTCTGGGAAAAGCTCGCGCCGCCGAAGCGGTTTTCGATGTTTCGCCGGGCCGACTATGAGCGGCGGCGGGCGATTTTGCATTTCGATCGGGTGACGGCCGCCCGTCGTCTCGGATTTGAGCGTCTGCCTGCAGACGAGGTTCTCGTTCTTCTCGCCATCCGCTTCGCGGAAGAGGACGAGCCCTCCGGTGTCATCGAACTTGTCTTTGCCGGCGGCTCCGCGATAAGGCTGGAGGTCGAGGTGATCGAGGCGCAGCTTGCCGATGTCGGTGGCGCCTGGGGGACGCTGACCCGGCCCAATCACGGCCGCTGAGTACACGGCTCTTGCGGCCGGCGAGCCGACTGTCTCCAAGACGCCTCGAGCGACGATGGATCAGCCCGGTTGTGGGCCAGTGAAAAGGATTTCGAGATTGCCCTGGCGCCTCGATTCGACCGATGCGGAGTTCGAGCAAGGTTTTGCGAGCCTTCTGGCGACGAAACGGGAGCAGGCGGCCGACGTCGACGCGGCGGTTCGGGCGATCGTTGCCCGGGTTCGCGCCGAGGGCGACGCTGCCGTGATCGCGCTGACCAGCCAGTTCGATGCACTCGACCTGACGCCGGCGACCATGCGGGTCACCGCCGAGGAGATCGACGCGGCCTTCGAGGCGACCCATCCAGAGACGCTGGAAGCCCTCGAACTCGCCCATGCGCGGATCAGCGCCCATCACCGCCGCCAGATGCCAAAGGACGATCGCTATCAGGATGCGCTTGGCGTCGAGCTCGGCAGCCGCTGGACGGCGATCGAATCCGTTGGCCTCTACGTGCCTGGCGGCATGGCGAGCTATCCGTCCTCGGTGCTGATGAACGCCGTGCCGGCCACGGTGGCGGGCGTCGAACGGATCGCCATGGTGGTGCCGGCGATGCGCGGTGCGTTGAACCCCTTGGTTCTGGCCGCCGCAAAGATCGCCGGCGTGACCGAGATCTACCGGATCGGCGGCGCCCAGGCGGTGGCCGCGCTCGCCTACGGCACCGAGACGATCGCGCCGGTCGCCAAGATCGTCGGTCCGGGCAATGCTTTCGTCGCCGCCGCCAAACGGCAGGTCTTCGGCCATGTCGGCATCGACATGATCGCCGGGCCGTCGGAAATCCTGGTGATCGCCGATGGCGACAACGATCCGGATTGGATTGCCGCCGATCTCTTGAGCCAGGCCGAGCACGACACGGCCGCCCAGTCGATCCTGATCACCGACGATGCGGCCTTCGCCGATGCCGTCGCCGATGCCGTCGAGCGCCAGCTCGGCTCGCTGTCGCGGAGCCAGACCGCTGCGGCGAGTTGGGCCGATCACGGCGCGATCGTCACCGTGCCGACGCTCGCCGACGCCGTGCCGCTGTCCGATCGGATCGCGCCGGAGCATCTGGAGCTCGCCGTCGCCGATCCGGACGCGCTGTTTGCGAGGTTGCGCAATGCCGGCGCGGTGTTCCTCGGCCGCTACACGCCGGAGGTCATCGGCGACTATGTCGGCGGGTCGAACCACGTTCTGCCGACGGCGCGCTCGGCGCGCTTCTCCTCCGGCCTGTCGGTGCTCGACTTCGTCAAGCGGACCTCGATCCTGAAGCTTTCGGCCGACCAATTGCGCACGCTCGGACCGGCGGCGATCGAGCTGGCCCGCGTCGAGGGGCTCGACGCCCATAGCCGTTCGGTCGCCATCCGGCTGAACCTCTGACGCGGGCGGCTGGTATGGGCGAGGGCAACACTGGTCAAGGCAGGCTGATCGACGTCGAACTCGACGAGACGATTGGCCGGGCGACGCCTGATGTCGAACATGAGCGCAATGTCGCGATCTTCGACCTGATCGAGGAGAACGTCTTCGATCCGGTCGGCGCGCCGGCGGGGGCGAAGTTCAAGCTGAAGCTGTCGCTGGTCGACAAGCGGCTGGTCTTCGACATTCGCGACGAAGCCGGCGAGACGCTGGTGACGCACATTCTGTCGCTGACACCCTTCCGAAAGGTCATTCGCGACTATTTCATGATCTGCGACAGTTACTACGAGGCGATTCGCTCGGCGACGCCGCAGCAGATCGAGGCGATCGATATGGGCCGGCGCGGCATCCACAACGATGGCTCTCAAACTCTGATGGATCGCTTGACGGGTAAGATCGAGGTCGATCTCGACACCGCCCGCCGGCTGTTCACGCTGATTTGCGTCCTCAACTGGCGGAGCTGAGGCGATGGCGGCTCCGGCGCGTTCGACGGTGCGAAACGATCGTGGCTCTAGGCTGGCGGGGGCTTCCGCGCTCGGCATCACCGGGCGAGGCGCCGGAAAACCCTGCGCCTGCCTCGTCAAAGCTTCGGAGGCCGGCATATGAGCGCCGGGCGGGACGACGATGCGCAAGGAGCTGGCGCTCCGGGCGACGCCGCCCGCCCGAAGGTCTCCTCGGTTCTGTTCCTCTGCGGGATGAACGCGATCCGCTCGCCGATCGCCGAGGCTCTGGCGCGCAGCCTGTTGCCGCCAACCGTTTACATCGCCTCGGCCGGGGTGCGGCACGGCGAGCGCGACCCCTTCGTCGACGCGGTGCTGGAAGAGCGCGGGCTCAGCCTCGGCGAGCGTGAGCCGCAGCGCTATGAGGATCTCGAGGACGGCTTTTTCGATCTGATCGTCACCATGGCGCCCGAGGCCCATCACGCCGCGCTCGACGCGACCGGAACGGCCTCGGTGCAGGTCGAGTTCTGGCCGATGCCCGACCCCTCCGTCGTCACCGGCTCGCGCGACCAGATCCTCGACGCCTATCGCGACCTGTTGGGACGCATCGAGCAGCGGATCAGGCAGCGCTTCGAGGCCTGAGCTTTGGCCCGGGCCAAAGCGCGGCCGGCCTCAGACCGCCTGGGCGAGAATCGCGGCGCGCAGATCGTCGAGGCCCTGGCCCTTTTCGGACGACGTGGCGATGAGGCTCGGAAAGGCCGCTGGGCGTTTGCGGATCCGCTGCAAGGTTTCGCCGATCAGCGTCTCCACCGCCGGGGCCTTGATCTTGTCGGTCTTGGTCAAAACCAGCTGATAGGACATCGCCGCCTTGTCGAGCAGGGTCATCACCTCCTCGTCATTGGGCTTGATGCCGTGGCGCGCGTCGATCAGCACGAACACCCGCTTGAGGCTGGTGCGGCCGCGCAGATAGTCGAAGACCAGGGCGGTCCAGGCGTCGACCTGCTCTTTCGGCGCGCGGGCATAGCCATAGCCCGGCATGTCGACGAGGGCGATCGGCGGCAGCCCGGCCTCGGGGGTGCCGAAGCCGTCGGGAACGAAGAAGTTCAGCTCCTGGGTCCGGCCCGGCGTGTTGGAGGTGCGGGCGAGCCCCTTCTGGCCGAGCAGGGCGTTGATCAGCGACGACTTGCCGACATTGGAGCGGCCGGCAAAGGCGACTTCGGGCGGACCCTCGGGCGGCAGGAATTTCAGCGCCGGCACACCGCGCACGAACACCCACGGCTTGGCGAAAAAGCGCCGATCGGCCTCGCTGACATCGCTCTGCGGTGCGGTCTCTTCCTCGCTCTGGCTCATCTCGCCGCCTCCAATGCATCGATGTCGGCGCCGCGAATGGCGCTCAGGTTGCGGGTGATCTTCTCCACCGGCCAGTCCCACCATGCAAGGGAAAGAAGCCGGGAGACGGTTTCCGGGTCGAAGCGGGCCTTGATCGGTCGCGCCGGATTGCCGCCGACGATGGCATAGGGCGCAACATCCAGGCCAATCCCACGCCGCCAAACAGAAAGGCGGGCCGCTGGAGCCCGCCTTTGATCGATCCCGTCAGCTGGATGTCTTCGGTTTTCGTCGGAAGGTGTTGCGAACATTGTCCCAAAGCTCGATCTTGGCGCCGTTGCGCTTCATGATCACGCTTTGCTGAATGATCGATAGCGTGTTGTTCCAGGTCCAGTAGATCACCAGGCCGGCCGGGAAGGCGGCGAGCATGAAGGTGAAGATCACCGGCATCCAGGTGAAGATCAGCTGCTGGGTCGGATCCGGAGGCGTCGGGTTCAGCCGCATCTGGCAGAACATCGTGATGCCCATCAGGATCGGCCAGACGCCGACCATCAGGATATGCGGCAGGGTGACCGGGATCAGGCCAAAGAGGTTGAAGATCGAGGTCGGATCGGGCGCCGCCAGATCGTGGATCCAGCCGAAGAACGGCGCGTGGCGCATTTCGATGGTGACGTAGAGCACCTTATAGAGCGCGAAGAAGACGGGGATCTGGATGACGACCGGCCAACAGCCTGCGGCTGGGTTGATCTTCTCCTCCTTGTAGATCCGCATCATCTCCTGTTGCTGCTTCTGCTTGTCGTCCTTGAAGCGCTCGCGCAGCTCCATGATCTTCGGCTGTACGGTCTTCATCCGCGCCATCGACTTGTAGGACTTGTTGGCGAGCGGGAAGAAGAACAGCTTCAGGACGACGGTGACGATCATGATCGCCACGCCGAAATTGCCGACCAGCTTGTAGATGTAGTCCAGCGCGTGGAACATCGGGCGGGTGATGAAGAAGAACCAGCCCCAGTCGATCAACTGGCCGAACTGCTTGATGCCGAGCGTGTCCTCATAGCCGTCGATGATGTCGACCACCTTGGCGCCGGCGAAGGTGCGGGCCGTGGCGGTGCTCGCCTGGCCGGGCGCGATGTCGATCGGATCGGAGACGTATTCGCTCTGATAATGCGGTCGCTGTCCGGTGAGATAGAGGAACTGGCTGCTGAACGGCCGCGAGGCCTCGGGGACGAGCGCCGTCGCCCAATATTTGTCGGTGATGCCCATCCAGCCGCCGTCGGTGGATTTGGGCAGGGCGTCCTTCTTCGAGTCCTCGATCGCCGAGTATTTGACCTCTTTCAGGCCGTCGTCGCCGAAGACGCCGAGGAGGCCCTCGAACAGGACATAGGCCGAGGCGACCTCAGGCTTCGAATAGCGCACCACCCGGCCGTAGGGCGACACCTTGACCGGCGACGAGCCGTCGTTCTCGATCGAATCCTCGATCGTGAACATGAATTTGTCGTCGACGGAGATGGTGCGGTGGACGGTGAGGCCGTCGGCCTTGGCGGTCAGCGTGACCGGGGTCGATGGGGTCAGCTTGGCGCCTTCGGGCGCTTGCCATTCGGTCGAAGCGCCGATGACGGGGCCCTTGCCGGGAACGATCAGGCCGTTTTCGGTGAAATAGCCGTTCGGCAGCTGCTCTGGCGAAAGCAGCACGATGGTCGGCGAGCTGTCCTTGACCGTCTCGTGGTATTTCTTCAGCCGCAGATCGTCGATGCGGGCGCCGGCGAGATTGATCGAGCCCGAAAGCTGCGGGGTCTCGATCGGAACGCGTTGGCCGCTCGAAAGAACCGCTTGGCGATCGTTGGATGCCGGCAACTGCGGGCTGGAGATGACGCTTTCGCGGCCCGACGGCGCGGCGATGTCGCTCTGCTTGGTGCCGGCCGGGGTCTGCGGCGTTTGCAGCGAGCCCTTGTCGGCATTCGTCTGGCTCGTCTCGGCCAGCTTGCGCTGGGCCTCGGTTCGCGGAGAAACAACGAAATATTGCCAGCCGATCAGCACCGCAACGGACAAAGCCATGGCGATCAGGAAGTTGCGGTTGTTTTCCATCAATCAGACCTCGATCGGCGATCGGACGCGCTGTTGCTTGCCGGTGTCCGCTTGCGATTCGGTTCGGCCATCCGGGCGAACCGAAGCCGCAATTCCTGCGACAGGACGGTGAATGGCGCCGTTAGGACATCGCGACGCGCGACGACCACATAATCGATGCCGGGCGCCATGTCAGCCTCGGCTTCGAGGCGGATGGCTTCGCGCAATCTGCGGCGGATCCGGTTGCGTTCGACGGCGTTGCCGACCTTACGGGTGACGGTCAAGCCGAAACGTGCCGGACGGTCGTCGCCGCGATCGAGCGCCTCGATAAAGAAAAACGGGCCGTTCAGGCGACGGCCCCGCCGCGCAGCGAGAAATTCCGTGCGCTTCTTGAGGATTTTTGCAGCCATGCCGGGCGACCGGCGATCGCCCAGGAGCCGAGGTTAGGCGGAGAGGCGCTTGCGGCCGCGCGCACGGCGCGCCGCAATGACCTTCTGGCCACCCTTGGTCGCCATACGGGCGCGGAAGCCGTGGCGGCGTTTGCGGACAAGCCGCGAAGGCTGATACGTACGCTTCATCGTCAAATCCCGCGATTGTTCAGAACGCGGGCCCTTCAGTCATGTGTGATCCGGGAAACCGGCGCGGCCATCCGAGTGCAAACCACCGTCGCGCGGAACGCCGCCCGCTCGCTGAGGCTGCTTATAGGAAGGCCGGGCGGGAAAAGTCAATCTCCCTCCGTCTTTTCAACCATGCCTTTGTGGTGATTTGATCGCCCCATGGCGGTTTTGCGGCAACAATAGGGAGCAGGCCGTTCTGGCAAGTTGATCTAGCGCTTGTAGGCCGCCATCTGGTTCGCTACACGTCGAAATCGGTCTTGCCTTAATATTGCGACGAGAACACTCGGCGCGACGTCTGAGTGGATACATGCAGCGCAGAGCCCTTGGTATCGTTCTCTTTTGCCTCGTTCTTCTGGTGGCAATCGTCGCCGGCTACTGGGACATGCTGAATTCCGAGAAGTTGCGCATCGCCGAGCGCGAACGCAGCGCGACGACGCTGCCGAAGGACGGCGGCGGGGTACCGTCCGAGGCGGTTGGCACAATGGCGACGCCGAAGGGCGATCGCCCGGCGGTTGACAAGAAGATTGCCGGCACCGACCAGGCCAGCAAGAGCGATCGGCCGTCGGCGACGTTGAACGGGCCGGGCGGATCGCCGGATTCCAGCCGGGTGGTTGCCAAGACGCCGGCCCACGGTGTGATCTCGGCGCCAGATGCCGAGCAACCGGGGACCGCGGCATCGATGGCAACGGCCGCGCCGAACAAGCCGGATGCGACGGCTCGGCCGACTGAAATCGGCAAGGCTGACATCTCCTCCAATTCGACCCCGCCGCCGAGCGCCACCGGGCCGTCGTCCGCCCCGTCGGCGACGCCCAAGAGCGCGGCCCCCGCTGCGGCTGGCGCGCCATCGGATACGACGGCGACGGCTGAGGGATCGGCATTGGGCGGGTCTGAGACCGCGACGCCGCCCGCCGCCGCATCCAACGCGACGCCGGCTGCGCCAGCCGAACAGCCAACTGCGGCCGATCGCGCCGCCGCCGACCCGAGCGGCACGCCGCGTTTCGACGTACTCCGCGTCGAACCCGACGGCTCGACGCTGGTTGCCGGCCGCTCGGCGCCGGGCAGCACCGTGACTCTTCGCGACGGCGACAAGACGCTCGGCAGCGACAAGGCCGACAGCGCTGGCGATTTTGTCATCGTGCTCGACAAGCCGCTGGAGCCCGGTGATCACGCGATCAAGATCCAGGCCGACAAGGACAACACCGCCAAGGTCTCGAAGGAGACCGCTGTTGTCTCTGTGCCAAAGGACGGCAAGGGCGACGAGCTTCTGGCGATGATCGAAAAGCCCGGCGAGGCCTCACGGCTGATCGACTTGCCGAAGAGCGAAACGGCCTCGGCATCGGGCGACAACGCCAAGCCCGATCAGGCAGCAGGCGCGCCGGCGGCGGCCGAAAGCGCCACGCCGCCGGCGGTGACCGCTAAGGCCGAGCCGAAGGCAGGGGCCGGCCAGCCGGGCGCCGTCGATCAGAACAATCCGCTGCATGTCGAGGCCGTTGAGATCGACGAGGGCAAAATCTTCGTCGCCGGCACGGCCAAACCCGGCGCGCGCTTCCGGCTCTACATCGACAACAAGCCCTTCGCCGAGGGCCAGGCCGATGGCAAGGGCCGCTTCGTCGTCTCGACCAAACACGACCTTGGCGTCGGTCAGCACATGATTCGGATCGACGAGCTGAACGGTTCAGGCGATGTCGTCGCCCGCGTCGAGGTGCCGTTCTTCCGTCCGGAGGGCCGTTCGCTCGCGGCCGTTGCGGAAAACGCCGATGGGGCGGCGCCTGCCGCGCCGCCATCCGCATCGACCGGAGAGGCGATGAGTGACACCGGACCGCAGAGCGAGCCGAAGGTGGGTGCCGCGCCGGCCGAAGCCTCGGGCGCGCAACCTGCCGAGACCGGGGCGGGCAGCACGCCGTCGGCCGGCGTGAGCGTCGCGCAACCCTCGACGGAAGCAGCGCCGGGCGACAAGACCGATCGCTTCCCGGTGCGCCGACAAGCGGCGCTGACGGCCTCGAAGTCGAGCCGGGTGATTATCCGCAAGGGCGATTCGCTTTGGCGGATTTCGCGGGACACCTATGGCGAGGGCAGCCGTTACACGGTGATCTACCTCGCTAATGGCGATCAGATCCGCAATCCGAACCTGATCTATCCGGGCCAGGTGTTCCGGATGCCGGACGAGCAGACGAACACCGAAGGCGCGGTCACGGCGGACTGATCCGGCCCAAGATGCCGCAAGGAGGCGTGGCGCCGCTGCGATCGGCGGGCGTGATCCGTTCGGCGCCGGCGTTAAAGCGTCATGGGTTCGACAGGACGCCCGAGGCGCTCTCATTCATTTGAGGCGTCAGGCGATGATGGACGGTGCGTTCATGGCGTGCCTGCGGCCTTTTTGCCCCGCAAGGTAACGTAAGGTCGAAATTGCCGTGCCGATGGTCTAGATCGGGTCGCAGCGATCACGCGAACCTGTTTTTAGTGATGCCGCCCGACACCGGCCGGCGAAGGACGATCTTGGCGCAACCCGACACCACCCGCGTTTCCGGCGACGATACGCTGTCGACGCTCAAGAATCTGTGGCCCTATATGTGGCCGAGCGATCGCCCGGATTTGAAGATGCGGGTGATCTACGCCTCGATCTTCCTGGTGCTTGCCAAGCTTTTGACCGTCGGCGTCCCCTATTTCTACAAATGGGCGACCGATGCCCTCGACGGCAAGACGCAGCCGACGGAATGGCTGCCGCTGATCCTCACCGGGGCGATGACGCTGGTCGTCGCCTATAATGTGGCGCGGGTGATCGCGGTGGCGCTCAACCAGCTGCGCGATGCGCTGTTTGCCCGGGTCGGCCAGTATGCGGTGCGCCGGCTGGCGTTTCGCACATTCGTTCACATGCACCAGCTGTCGCTGCGCTTTCATCTCGAACGGCGCACCGGCGGCCTGTCGCGGATCATCGAACGCGGGACCAAGGGCATCGAGGCGATTGTCCGCTTCACCATTCTCAACACCCTGCCGACGATCCTCGAATTCGCTCTCGTCGCGGTCATCTTCGGCTTTGCCTACGGCCTTTCCTACGTCGTGGTGATCGCGGTGACGATCTGGCTCTATGGCTGGTTCACGATTTGGGCGAGCGACTGGCGTATCGCCATCCGCCGCGACATGAACGATTCCGACACCGACGCGAACACCAAGGCGATCGATTCACTGCTCAACTTCGAGACGGTCAAATATTTCGGCAACGAGGCGATGGAGGCCGAGCGCTTCGACCGTTCGATGGCGCGCTATGAGATTGCCGCGACCCGGATTTGGACCTCGCTCGGCTGGCTGAACTTCGGCCAAGGCGTGATCTTCGGCATCGGCACGACGATCGTCATGGTGATGTCGGCCATGGCGGTGCGCAGCGGCCAGCAGACGCTGGGCGACTTCGTCTTCGTCAACGCCATGCTGATGCAGCTTTCGATCCCGCTGAACTTCATCGGCTTCGTCTATCGCGAGATTCGCCAGGGCCTGACCGACATCGAAGCGATGTTCGCACTGCTCGAGATCAAGGCGGAGGTGGTCGACAAGCCGGCGGCCAGGCCGCTGATCGTCACCGACGGCGCGATCCGTTTCGAGAATGTGCGTTTCGGCTACGATCCGAACCGGGAGATCCTCAAGGGCGTCTCGTTCGCGGTTCCGCCGGGCAAGTCGGTGGCGATCGTCGGCCCGTCGGGCGCCGGCAAGTCGACCATCTCGCGCCTTCTGTTCCGCTTTTATGACGTCGGCGGCGGGCGGATCACCATCGACGGCCAGGATGTCGCGACGGTGACCCAGGAGAGCGTGCGGGCGGCGATCGGCATTGTGCCGCAGGACACCGTGCTGTTCAACGATACGGTCGCCTACAATATTCGCTATGGGCGCCCGGACGCCAACGAGACGGAGGTGCTGCGCGCCGCCGAACTCGCCCAGATCGCCGGCTTCATCCGCCAGCTGCCCGACGGGTTCGCCACCATGGTCGGCGAGCGCGGGCTGAAGCTCTCCGGCGGCGAGAAGCAGCGGGTGGCGATCGCGCGGACGATCCTTAAGGCGCCACCGATCCTGGTGCTCGACGAGGCGACCTCGGCTCTCGACACCCACACCGAGCAGGAAATCCAGTCGGCTCTCGACCTGGTTTCGAGGAACCGCACGACGTTGACCATCGCCCACCGCCTGTCGACCATCGTCAATTGCGACGAGATCCTGGTCTTGAAGGCCGGCGAGATCGTCGAACGGGGGTCTCACCGCGAGCTTTTGGCGATGGACGGCCTTTATGCCGAGATGTGGGCGATGCAGCGCGAGGCGACAGAGGCCGAGGAGGCGCTGCGCAAGGCCCGCGAGGCCGACGCCCTTGGCGTCATCGAGCGACGACCGCCACAGACCGCCTGATTGGGCGCCGCGCCGCGCGAGGCCGTGGCGGTGGAACGGCACAGCCTTGGCCGCGTTGGCCTCGGACGGAACGGCTCGCAAGCCTCCAGCATCGGCCCGAAAATCGGACTCGATTTTCGGCAAAGCCCGATGGGTCGATTCAAAGGGTGAGAGCGACCTTTCTGCGTCCGATCGGACGCAGGGCGCTCAAAGTCCGGCGCGCGCGGGAGTATGCGGCGGCGCGTCCATCGGCTAAAGCCTGAGCAGCGAAAGAACGCCCACGCCGAGACAACACAGAAAGACCCGCACAGGTGCATATCTTCACGTCGATCCGCAATGCCCTCGTCCCGATCCATCGGGCCGGCCATCCGTTCATCGCCGCCTTCTTCGCCGCGTCGATCGTGCTCGGCTTGTTGTGGGGGCCGTTGTTCTGGATCGGCGTCGTGGTCACCTTGTGGTGCGCTTATTTCTTCCGCGATCCCGAGCGACTGACACCGGTCGCCGACCACCTCGTCATCAGCCCCGCGGACGGCAAGGTGTCGCTGGTCGGGCAGGTCATACCACCGGTCGAGCTCGGCCTCGGCACGGAGCCGATGCTGCGCATTTCGATTTTCATGAACGTCTTCAACTGTCATGTGAACCGGGCGCCGATGCGTGGCCGCATCGCCCGCATTCTCTACCGCGAGGGCGAGTTCAAGAATGCCGAGCTGGACAAGGCGAGCGAGGTCAACGAGCGCAATTCGCTGGTGATCGAGGGACCACAGGGCGAGTTCGGTGTGGTCCAGATCGCCGGTCTCGTCGCCCGGCGGATCGTCTGCTGGTCACAGGCCGAGGATCGCCTCGAGGCCGGCGAGCGCTTCGGTCTCATCCGCTTCGGCTCGCGTCTCGACGTCTATCTGCCGGGCAGCGTCAAGCCGCGCGTCGCCGAGGGGCAGACCGCGATCGCCGGCGAGACGATCATCGCCGAATATGGCGAGATGCTGCAATCCTGGCCGGCGAGGCGCGACTGATGCCGCTCGAAAAGATTTTTCCGCCCTTCGATCCGGGGCATTCGGATCAGGACGACGGCCGTCGTCCCCGCCGCATTCCGTTTCGCCGGATTGTGCCGAATCTGATCACCATCCTCGCGATTTGCGCCGGCATGACCGGCATTCGGCTGGCCTTCGAGGGGCGGTTCGAGATGGCTGTCGCCATGGTTCTGGGGGCAGCGCTGCTCGACGGGATCGACGGGCGTGTCGCCCGCCTCCTCAAGGGGCAGAGCCGGTTCGGCGCGGAAATGGATTCGCTCGCCGACATCGTGAATTTCGGCCTCGCCCCGGCCCTGCTGCTCTATGCCTTCGTTCTGCAGGAGGCGGGGGCCTTCGGCTGGACGGCGGCGCTGCTCTACACCACAGGCTGCGCCCTGCGGCTTGCGCGCTTCAACACGATGCTCGACGATCCGTACCGGCCGAAGTGGCATTCGGCTTTCTTCGTCGGCGTGCCGGCGCCGGCGGGCGCGGCGCTGGCGCTGCTGCCGATGTATGTCAGCTTCGTCGGGATCAACGTGCATCTGCCACGCATCACCGCCGGTTTCACCGCAATCTATCTGGTGTTCGTCGGGCTTTTGATGGCGAGCCGCATTCCCACCTGGTCCGGCAAGGGCGCCGGCATCCGGGTACCACGCAACTACGCCATCCCGATCACGATGCTGGTGGTGCTCTATGTGGCGACGCTTGTCAGCTATTTCTGGGAGACGCTGACGGTAACGATCCTGCTTTATTACGTCTCGATCCCGTTTTCCTGGCGCGAATTCGCCAAGCGGGCCGAGCGTGAGGCGCGCCAATACGGTCCTTCGGCGCCCTGATACGCGACGCCTGGACGACGTCGAGATCGCAAGTCTGCGAGGGTGGGCTCAGCTCGCGCGCAGGGTCGCCACGGCCGCGTCGGCTGCGCCGTCGTGCGATGCGGCTTTCGCTGCCGCTTCGCCGAACACCGCGCCGACGCCGATGAGGATCGGCCGGTCGAAGCCGATCGCGCCGACGATGGCGCCGAGATCGTCCAAGCGACCGGCGGCGCGGGTTTCGTCCTCGCGGGACAAATTGGCGGCGACACCGACGGGAATCGCCGGCGACAGCCCCTCGGCGATCAGTCGCGAGGCGATCTTCTCCGCCATCCGACCCCCCATATAGAAGATCGTCGTCGCATTCGGCTTGGCGAGTGCCGCCCAATCGACATTTTCGGGCAGGCCGCCCTTCTTGGAATGGCCGGTGACAAAGCGCAGCTCCTGCGCGTGGTCGCGGTGGGTGAGCGAGACGTTGAAGGCGGCCGCTAGCGCCGAGGCGGCGGTGATCCCCGGCACGATCGCCACCGGAATACCCTCGGCCTTCAGCTCGCGCAGCTCTTCGCCCGCCCGGCCGAACACCGACACGTCGCCGGATTTGAGCCGCACCACGGATTTGCCGGCCTTGGCGAACTGGATCATCAGGGCGTTGATGTCCTCCTGGCGGCAGCTCTCGCGGGCCGCCCGCTTGCCGACCAGCATGCGCTTGGCCTCGCGCCGGGCAAGCTCCAGCACGCTGTCGGAGACGAGGTCGTCGAACAAAATGACGTCCGCGGCCTGGAGGGCGCGGACCGCCTTCAGGGTCAAGAGTTCCGCCTCGCCGGGGCCGGCGCCGACCAGCGTGACCTTACCGATCGCCGTGCCCTCGACCGCCGCCTTGGGGGCGCTGGCGATCGCATCGATCAGCCGCGTCGCCTCCGCGTCGTCGGCCGCTTCCGGCGCGCGGGTGAGGAAGGCCTTGTCGGCGAAGCGCTCCCAGAAGGCGCGCCGTTCGAGCCCCGGGGCGAGCTTCTCCATGGCGGCCGTGCGCAGCTTGGCGGCGAGCGCTGCCCAGTCGGAGAGGGCTGGCGGCAGCAGGGTCTCGATCCGCCGGCGGATCGCCTGACCGAGGATCGGCGCGGCGCCGAAGGTCGAAATGCCGACGACTACCGGCGAGCGATTAACGATCGAGCCGAAGGCGAAGTCGCAAAAGGCCGGCTTGTCGACGACATTGACCGGTACCGAGGCGGCCCGCGCCGCAGAGGCGAAGGCCTGGCCCTCGGCTTCGCTCTCGGTATCGAGAATGGCGAGGGCCGGTCGTGTCGCGAAGAGGTCGATCGCCCAGGCCCGGTCGTGATGGCGGATTTCGCCGGCGCGCGGTGTCTCGCTCGTGCCAAGTTCGGCGAGGAGCGCCTGCATCTCCGGATCGCGCTCCGCCGCCGGCACATAGAGTTCGACGCAGGCGCCTGCCGCCGCCAGCATCTCCGCCTTCCAGGCCGCCGCCGCCGAGCCGCCGGCGAGCAGCACCGGGCGACCGTGCAGCGAAACGAACACTGGCAGGACCGAGAGCGCGCCCATCCGCTTGCGGCGGGCGGCGGTCGGATCCTTCTTGGGCGGGAAGACAGACGTCAGGGTCATGGCAATATGTCACGTTCCGATCAAGGCCAAACCTTACCGCAAAGACCAAGGCCAAGGCGAGGCCGTAATTTTCGCGTTTCGAGCCGATTGGACAAGATCGTGCCGATCTCGCCGCCGCCGCCGCAAAACCGGCCCGCTTGCGGCGGGGTGCGCCGCGGCGCTAAAGATCAGCCCGAACCTGCCCGCGATCTGACCTGAAAGCGCCCTGCGTCCTGTCGGACGCAAAGGACGCTCTCACCTTTGGATCGACGCATCGTGCTTTGCCGAAAATCGTTCCGATTTTCGAGCCGATGCTTAAGAAAGAGAGCCCATGCCGAAGGTTGATCCCCAATCGCTGCCCTATCGTCCCTGTGTCGGCATCATGGTGCTGAACCGCGACGGCCTGGCCTGGGCCGGCCGCCGGCTGGTCGAGGACAAGGGAGAGATGACCGGCGCGGACAAGCTCTGGCAGATGCCCCAGGGCGGCATCGATCCGGGCGAGGATCCGCTCGCCGCGGCCAAGCGCGAGCTTTACGAAGAGACCGGCATGACAACCGTTTCGCTGCTCGCCGAGGCGCCGGACTGGATCAACTACGACCTGCCTGCGGATCTCGTCGGCATCGCGCTGAAGGGCAAATATCGCGGCCAGACCCAGCGCTGGTTCGCCTTCCGCTTCGAGGGCGAGGAAAGCGAGATCGCCATCGACCCGCCGCCGGGTGGCAATCATGCCGAATTCGACCGCTGGGATTGGAAACCGATGGACGAGCTGCTCGACCTCATCGTGCCGTTCAAGCGCCCCGTCTATGAGGCGGTCGTGAAAGCCTTTCGCCATCTGCAGGGCTGATCGCCCGACCGGCGGGATTCGATACGGGTCCGGTGACGGCATTTCGGAAAGACAAAACCCGGCGCGGAGGCCGCACCGGGTTGAACACGGTTGGCGTTGATGGTGCCGGCAGAACCAATCAGGCGGCGGACAGCCCCTCGCGGGCTTCCTTCAACTGATCGAGCTTGTGCTGGGCATGAGCCTTCGCCTCCGGACTGGTCGCATCGGCGACATCTTCCTCGGCATCCCTGATGCTCTGGTCGAGCGCCTGAAGGTCGACCTCGTCGGCCGGCGAGGCGTGCTCGGCGAGCAGCGTCAGGCCAATCTCGTTGACGTCGGCAAAGCCGCCCTGGACGAAGATGCGCTGCTCTTCGCCGCTCTCGGTGGTGACCAGCACGATGCCCGGCTTGACCGTGGTCATCACCGGCGCGTGCTTCGCCATCACCGTGAAGAAGCCTTCCGAACCGGGAACCGAGACCGCCGTCACGGCTTCCGACATCAGAAGCTTTTCCGGGGAGACGAGTTCAAACTGGAAGCTGTCGGCCATCGTGCGTCTCTTTCATCGCGGCGTCGAAGGGGCGCTACGCCGCCTCGATCGTGTCGCGGCAGCCGGGGTTGATCGAGCCAACCCCGTGCCCGTGATGGAGTATCAAGGTTTCGCCCGTGATCGGTTGTTTCGACCAAGGGCAGGTCGGGTCGATCGCGTCCCCGATCCTGAGGACGCAATCGACGTTCATCAGGCGGCGTCCTGCGCCAGCTTCTTGGCCTTCTCGACGGCCATCTCGATCGAGCCGACCATGTAGAAGGCGGCTTCGGGCAGATGGTCGTACTCGCCGTTGACCAGGCCCTTGAACGACTTGATCGTGTCTTCCAGCGGCACCAGCTGGCCGGGCGAACCGGTGAACACCTCGGCGACGAAGAAGGGCTGCGACAGGAAGCGCTCGATCTTGCGGGCGCGGGCCACCGTCAGCTTGTCCTCTTCCGACAGCTCGTCCATGCCGAGAATGGCGATGATGTCCTGCAGCGACTTGTACTTCTGCAGGATCTGCTGGACCGAGCGGGCGACGTCGTAGTGCTCCTCGCCGATGATCATCGGCGACAGCATGCGCGAGGTGGAGTCGAGCGGATCGACGGCCGGGTAGATGCCCTTTTCCGAGATCGCACGGTTGAGAACCGTGGTCGCGTCGAGATGGGCGAAGGAGGTCGCCGGCGCCGGATCGGTCAAATCGTCGGCGGGCACGTAGATGGCCTGCACCGAGGTGATCGACCCTTTGGTCGTGGTGGTGATGCGCTCCTGCATCGCGCCCATGTCGGTGGCGAGCGTCGGCTGATAGCCCACCGCCGAGGGGATGCGGCCGAGCAGCGCCGAGACCTCGGAGCCCGCCTGGGTGAAGCGGAAGATGTTGTCGACGAAGAACAGCACGTCCTGGCCCTGATCGCGGAAATGCTCGGCAATCGTCAGGCCGGTCAGGGCCACACGGGCGCGGGCGCCGGGAGGCTCGTTCATCTGGCCGTAAACCAGGGCGGCCTTCGAGCCTTCCGCCGAACCGTTGTTCTCGTGCGGATCCTTGTTCACACCGGACTCGATCATCTCGTGATAAAGATCGTTGCCCTCGCGGGTGCGCTCGCCGACGCCGGCGAAGACGGAGTAGCCGCCATGCGCCTTCGCGACGTTGTTGATCAGCTCCTGGATGAGCACCGTCTTGCCGACGCCGGCGCCGCCGAACAGGCCGATCTTACCGCCACGGGCGTAAGGGGCGAGAAGGTCGATGACCTTGATGCCGGTGACCAGGATCTGCGATTCCGGCGACTGCTCGATATAGGGCGGAGCCGGCTGGTGGATCGCGCGCTTCTTCTCGGTCTTGATCGGGCCGACCTCGTCGATCGGCTCGCCGATGACGTTCATGATGCGGCCGAGGGTCTCGTCACCGACGGGAACCTCGATCGGCGCACCGGTGTCGGTGACCTCCTGGCCGCGCACCAGACCTTCGGTGAGGTCCATGGCGATCGTGCGCACGGTGTTCTCGCCGAGGTGCTGCGCCACTTCGAGCACCAGGCGATTGCCGTTGTTGTCGCATTCGAGCGCATTCAGGATGGGCGGCAGGTTATCGTCGAACTTGACGTCGACGACGGCGCCGATGACCTGATGGACGCGCCCTACGATCTTGTCAGCCATTCAAAGGCCTCCTTTCGATAGGTGTCAGAGCGCCTCAGCGCCCGAAATGATTTCGACCAGTTCCGTGGTGATCTGCGCCTGACGCTGGCGGTTGTAGGAGATCGACAGCCTGTCGATCATGTCGCCGGCGTTGCGCGTCGCGTTATCCATGGCCGACATGCGCGCGCCCTGTTCGGAGGCGGCGTTTTCCAGCATGGCGTGCAAGATCTGGACCTTGATGTTGCGCGGAATGAGGGCGTCGAGGATGGCGCCCGGCTCCGGCTCGTATTCGTAGACCGCGCTCGAGGCCTCGTCGCCGTCATCCTTGGTACCCTCGGAGAGATCGGCAGGAATGATCTGCTGCGCGGTCGGCACCTGAGTAATGACGTTCTGGAAGGCGGAGTAGAAGATCGTGCAGACGTCGAACTCGCCCTTGTCGAACAGCTCGATGATCTTCTCGCCGAGCCTGTCGGCCTCGTCGAAGCCGATCTGCTTGACGTCGCGAAAATCGACGCGCTCGGCGATCTTGCTTGCGAGATCGCGGCGCATCAGATCCCACGCCTTCTTGCCGACGGCGAGGAACTTGACGGTCTTGCCCTCGGCCTCGAGCTGGCGTTGGCGTTGGCGCGCAAGCTTGACGATCGAGGCGTTGAAGCCGCCGCACAGGCCGCGCTCGGCGGTGAAGACGACGAAAAGATGCACGTCGTCCTTGCCGGTGCCGACCATCAGAGGCGGTCCGTCGCCCTCGACGGCGCCCGCGATATTGGCGAGAACCGATGCCATGCGATCGGCATAGGGCCTCGCGGCGGCCGCCGCTTCTTCGGCCCGACGCAGTTTCGCCGCCGCGACCATCTGCATGGCCTTGGTGATCTTCTGCGTGGATTTGACCGACGCGATGCGGTTTCGAAGGTCCTTCAATGATGCCATGGTCTGGCGCAGTCTCCCGCTGGCTCGGTCTCACCCCGCATCCGGGCCGGGTGAGATCATCGAGCCTTGTTGATCAGATCAGGCGAAGCCCTTGGCGAAGGAATCGATCGCGGACTTGAGCTTGCCCTTGATCTCGTCGGTCAGCGACTTTTCTTTGGCGATCTGGTCGAGCACGTCCGTGTGCTCGGTGCGCAGGGCAGTCAGCAAGCCTTCTTCGAAATCGCCGACCTGATCGACCTTGAGCTTGTCGAGATAGCCCTGGGTGCCGGCGAAGATCACCGCGACCTGCTCTTCGGTCTTCAGCGGCGAGAACTGCGGCTGCTTCAAAAGCTCCGTCAGGCGCGCACCGCGGTTGAGCAGGCGCTGGGTCGCGGCATCGAGATCCGAGCCGAACTGCGCGAAGGCGGCCATTTCGCGATACTGGGCGAGCTCGCCCTTGATCGAGCCGGCGACCTGCTTCATCGCCTTGATCTGGGCCGAGGAGCCGACGCGCGACACCGACAGACCGACGTTCACCGCCGGGCGGATGCCCTGGTAGAACAGGTTGGTCTCGAGGAAGATCTGGCCATCGGTGATCGAGATCACATTGGTCGGGATGTAGGCCGACACGTCGCCCGCCTGGGTTTCGATGACGGGAAGGGCGGTCAGCGAACCGGCGCCATGATCGTCACCCATCTTCGCGGCGCGCTCTAGCAGACGCGAATGCAGGTAGAAGACGTCGCCCGGATAGGCTTCGCGGCCGGGCGGGCGGCGCAAGAGCAGCGACATCTGGCGGTAGGAGACGGCCTGCTTCGACAGATCGTCATAGCCGATCACCGCATGCATGGCGTTGTCGCGGAAATACTCGCCCATGGCGCAGCCGGTGAACGGCGCGATGTACTGCATCGGTGCCGGATCCGAGGCGGTCGCGGCGATGACGATGGAATAGGCCATCGCACCGCGCTCTTCCAGGGTGCGCACGAACTGGGCGACGGTGGAGCGCTTCTGACCGACGGCGACGTAGATGCAGTAGAGCTTGTCGCCCTCGCGGTTCTCGTCATGGGCCGGCTTCTGGTTCAGGAAGGTGTCCAGAAGGATCGCGGTCTTGCCGGTCTGACGGTCGCCGATGACCAGCTCGCGCTGGCCGCGGCCGATCGGGATCAGCGCGTCGATGGCCTTAAGGCCGGTCGACATCGGCTCATGCACCGACTTGCGCGGGATGATGCCCGGCGCCTTGACGTCGACGCGGCGGCGCTCGGCGCCCTCGATCGGGCCCTTGCCGTCGATCGGATTGCCGAGACCGTCGACGACGCGGCCGAGAAGACCCTTGCCGACCGGCACTTCGACGATCGCGCCGGTGCGCTTGACGGTGTCGCCTTCCTTGATCTCGCGGTCGGAACCGAAGATCACGACGCCGACATTGTCGGCTTCCAGATTCAGGGCCATGCCCTGGATGCCACCCGGGAACTCGACCATCTCGCCGGCCTGGCAGTTGTCGAGGCCGTAAACGCGGGCGATGCCGTCACCGACCGAGAGAACCTGGCCGACTTCCGAGACTTCCGCCTCGTTGCCGAAGTTCTTGATCTGGTTTTTCAGGATCGCGGAGATTTCCGCGGCGCGGATGTCCATCAGCCGACCTCTTTCAGTGCAAGCTTGAGAGAATTGAGTTTAGAGCGGAGCGAGGTGTCGATCTGACGCGAGCCGATCTTGACGATCAGACCGCCCAAAATCGCAGGATCGACCTTCTCGCGCATCGTGACCGTCTTTCCGGCGTAGGAACCGAGGGCGTCGGCGAGCTCCTTGCGCTGCCCGTCATCGAGCGAATGCGCGCTGGTCACGTCGACCTCGATCTCGCCACGGTGCGCCGCTGTGAGCTGGCGAAAGCGACGGATCATCCCCGGCAACACGAACAGCCGGCGATTGGCGGCCACGACCTTCAAGAAATTGCCGGTCAAGGCGCTTGGGCCGGTTTCTGCGACGATCGCTTCGATCGCTCGCAACTGCTCGCCGGACGAAAAGGCCGGGCTTTCCACCAAACGGCGGAAATCGGCATTCTCCCGGATCAGGCTATCGAAGGACTGGAGCTCGGATTCAACCGTCTCGAGCGCGTTGTCTTCGAGCGCGAGTTCGAACAGGGACTGGGCGTAGCGGTCTGCGACCCCCGAAACGGGAGAGGATGATTGTGCCACGGACGACCGTTTCTCTTTCGCGTTGTCGTCAAGCCCGCGTTGCCGGATCGTCTCCCGCGCCGTAAAGGCTTGAACCCGTTGGTAGGATGCCAAGGGGACTGCCAACGTTATGCCGGCCCTCCTCCTTGAGACTGGGTCCGTCTAGCATAGGGATTTCACCGCGACAACACGCTTTCGGGCGGCAATTCGCAGCGGTTTTCCGGTTATTCACGGTCGATCAAGGGTTGCCTGCCGATTCGGAAGATCGCCGCAGGCGGGCAAGGCCCCGATCAGGACGGCAGGAAGCCGAGCGCCGGGGCGAGGGTGGCCGCCGCCAGGGCGAGTTCGATGAGTAGATAGAAGCTCGCCCGCAGGCTGTTGCCGTCTGACAGCAGCGAAACGAGCCGCCCGAAGGCCGACATCAGCCAACCGGCACCGAGGGCGAGCTGGACGAAGGGCTGGTCGTAGAGGGCAGCCCCGATCAGCCCGACGCCGAGCCAGAAGCCGGCGAGGCTGGCGCGCGAGCCGCCAAGAGCGTCGCGGCTGCCGGCGCTGGGAGCCAGACCGATCGCCGAGAGCGTCAGCCGGGGCGCGAACAGTGCCGCCAGCCCGAGCAGGATGGTGACGCAGGCGGCGGCAAAGGGCAGCCAGCCGGCCAGATCGGTGGGAAGGGCGAAATCCATTAGGGTAACACGATCCTGGGAAATGATGCGAGGCAACCACCGCTCGGGTCAGGCCTTCAAGACACCGTGTGTCGGGGTGCCGTCAAGTGTCACGGCGTCGCGTCGCTGCGGGGCGCATCGGGCCCGGCCGAGATGCTGCCTGCCCAAAGTCCTGCCGCCGGGCCGTCGCTCGATTTCAAGCGGATCCAGTTCCCGGGTGGCCCGATGCCCGGCGATGTTATCGGCTCGAATGTCTCCGACGTTGGCGTTCGCCGCTTTGAGCTGGTAGGGGCAGCAGCGCCTGCTTCAGTGGGCTGAAGCTCATGCGATGCAGCGGCGAGGGGCCGAGCCTGGCGATCGCCTCCAGATGGGCGGCGGTGCCGTAACCCATATGCTGTGAGAAGCCGTAGCCGGGAAAGGCGAGGCAGGCCCGGCGCATGAGCCGGTCGCGCAGCACCTTGGCGACGATCGAGGCGGCGGCGATCGACTGCGAGGCGGCGTCGCCGCCGATCACGGCGGCGGCCTCGCAGACAAGGCCCGGCGGCACGTCGCGGCCGTCGATCAGGGCGTGGTCGGGGGTCGTTTCCAGCGCCGCGACCGCCCGGCGCATGGCAAGCAGCGTCGCGCCGCGGATGTTGAGGCGATCGATTTCGGCCGGGCTGGCGAAGGACACCGCGACCCAGGCCTTGGCGAGGATTTCGGCAAATAGCGCCTCGCGGCGGCTGGCCTTCAGCGCCTTGGAATCGTCAAGGCCATCGGGAATGTCGTCGGGGTCAAGAATGACGGCGGCTGCCGTGACCGGACCAGCCAGCGGACCACGGCCGGCCTCGTCAACGCCGGCGACGCGCCGTCTGCCGTTGGCGATCAGCTGGCGTTCGCGATTGAAATCTGGCCCAGCGCGCTTGGCGCGAGAGGGCTTCGCCGACTTTTCCGCCTTGGCGGTGCCGGGCGGCGAAAAGGGGGAATCGGAGGAATGCGCGGTCATCGTGCGGCGGAAAATCGCGCATCCTCCGATCCCATGCAAGGTCCGCCGACGTCCCGAGGGTGCGGACGGCGGCGAACCTCACCGCCTTGCCGCGAACGGCCGGCGGTGTGTCGTCAGAGCGATGCGGCGCGTCTGGCGACGATCTTTGCTCGAAGCTGCGGCGGCTTAAAGCAAGGCGAGTTGCACGCCGGCGCTTTTCGGCGGCGTGAACAGATCGGTGCGCAGCTTGAGCCGATCGGTATTGAGATTCAGCCGCCGCGCCGTCATCTCGAAGCGGCGGCGGATCTGGAAAGCATAAGGCCCCGAGCCGCGCATCCGCTTGCCCCATTCGGCGTCGTAATCCTTGCCGTCGCGCATCGAGCGCAGCAGCGACAAAACATGGCGATAACGGTTCGGATAATGGCGCAGCAGCCAGTCCTTGAAGAGCGGTGCCACCTCCAGCGGCAGCCGCAGAAGCACGTAACCGGCCTCCTTCGCACCGGCGGTGACGGCGGCCTCCAGCAGCCGCTCGATTTCGCTGTCGTTGAGCCCTGGAATGATCGGCGCGGTCATCGCCATGGTCGGGATCCCGGCCTGCGACAGGGTTTTGAGCGCGTCGAGGCGCTTGGCCGGCGTGGCGGCGCGCGGCTCCATCGCCCGGGCGAGTGTGCGGTCAAGCGTCGTCACCGACACCGCGACCTTGGCGAGTCCTTTGGCCGCCATGCGCTGCAGAATGTCGATATCGCGGATGACCAGCGCCGATTTGGTGACGATCCCGACCGGATGGTTCGCCGCTTCCAGCACCTCTAAGATCTCACGCATGATGCGCCGATCCTTCTCGATCGGCTGATAGGGATCGGTGTTGGTGCCGATGGCGATCGACTTCGGCTCGTAGCCGGGCTTGGCGAGTTCGCGTTCCAAAAGCTCGGCGGCGTTCGGCTTGACGAACAGGCGCGACTCGAAATCCAGTCCCGGCGACAGGCCCATATAGGCATGGGTCGGGCGGGCGAAGCAGTACACGCAGCCGTGCTCGCAGCCGCGATAGGGGTTGATCGACCGGTCGAAGGAGATGTCGGGCGAGGAATTGCGGGTGATGATCGTCTTCGGCTTTTCCACCTGCACTTCGGTCTTGAAGGCCGGCAGGCTGTCGAGCGTGTCCCAGCCGTCGTCGAAGCTCGACCGTGCGAAGGGTTCGTAGCGGCCCGACGGATTGATCCCGGCGCCGCGGCCCCGCCGGCGCTCGGCCGGAAGGCGCAGATTGGCGCTGTCGATGATACCGTTGGCGCGCTCGACGCCGTTGGCGCTGGCAAAGGCGGCCTGATCGGCCGTGTTGATCTGATGCATGTCCGGCCCTCCCAATAATGGGCGTTGGCAATCTGTGAACAAATAGCTAATGCCAAAATGAGAACATTGCAAGAACAAATTCACAAGCCGGCTGGCCAAGCGGGGCGCGCTCGGATACTCGCAAGAGATGCTGAGCGTTTTCATCGATTGCGGCCCCGACGATCAGGCCTTGGCCAAGTCCCTTGCGAGCCTGGTGCCGGGGGCGGTCGAGGGCGTGGTACGCGAGGTGCTGCTGGTCGATCGCGGCATGGGACCGGAGGCCCGCAAGGTCGCTGATCATGCCGGCTGCCGGCTGATCGTTGCGGCGACGTTGCGCGAGGCCGTCAGGACCGCGAAGGGCGACTGGCTGCTGTTCCTCGAGCCGGGCGCGCGGCTGCAGCCGGGTTGGATCGGAGCGGCGATCGAGCACGCCGACCAGGTCGTGGCGGGGCGGGCAAAAACGCCGGCCGCCCGCTTTCGGCGGGCGGCAATCGACCGGCCGCGACTGTTTCAGCGGCTGCGCCAGATCCGCACTGCGCTCGCCGAAGGATTTCTCGTCACCAAAAGCCAGGCCATCAGCCTCGGCGGCAAGTCGCCGACTCTCGAAGCGATGGCGCGCGGCGTTGCGGTGACGCGGCTCGACGCCGAGATCCGGCCGGCGCTGGCGAGCCGGCGGGCAACGGCCGGCTGATCGCCCTCGTCCGGTGAGGCGGTCGCACGCGCCCGGTACGACGGCGAAATCTTTTCGATCGTTTTCATGAAAAAGCCCGCGGCGAGCGATCGCCGCGGGCTTTTTCGAATGGGGTTCTGCCGGCGAAACAGGTCTCGCCGGCAGAGGGGGGCTTAGTCTTCGTCGCGGTTCTTCAGGGCCGCGCCGAGGATGTCGCCGAGCGAAGCGCCGGAGTCGGTCGAGCCGTACTGCGCGACGGCTTCCTTCTCTTCGGCGATCTGCAGCGCCTTGATCGACACGCCGACCTTGCGGGCCTTCTTGTCGAACTGGGTGACGCGCGCATCGACCGCCTGACCGACCTGGAAGCGCTCGGGGCGCTGCTCGTCGCGGTCGCGGGCGAGATCGGCCCGGCGGATGAAGGCGGTGAGATCGGTATCGACGATCTTGACCTCAAGACCGCCATCCTTGACCTCGGTGACTTCACAGGTGACGACCGAACCGCGGCGGATTTCGCCAGCCTCGGCAGCGTCGACGAACGGATCGCCGGCGACCTGCTTCATGCCGAGCGAGATGCGCTCCTTGTCGACGTCGACGTCGAGGACCTGCGCCTTGACGAGGTCGCCCTTGTTGAACTCCTCGATCACCTGCTCGCCCGGACGGTTCCAGTCGAGATCGGAGAGGTGAACCATGCCGTCCACATCGCCTTCGAGGCCGATGAACAGGCCGAACTCGGTCTTGTTCTTGACCTCGCCCTCGACCACGGTGCCGATCGGGAACTTGTCGCGGAAGGCTTCCCACGGATTCTGCAGGGTCTGCTTGAGGCCGAGCGAGATGCGACGCTTGTTCGGATCGACTTCGAGAACGACCACCTCGACCTCCTGGGAGGTGGAGAGGATCTTGCCCGGATGGACGTTCTTCTTCGTCCAGGACATTTCCGAAACGTGGATCAGGCCCTCGATGCCCGGCTCCAACTCGACGAACGCACCGTAGTCGGTGATGTTGGTGACGCGGCCGGTGACCTTGACGCCCATCGGGTACTTGACGCCGATGCCATCCCAAGGATCGGCCTCGAGCTGCTTCATGCCGAGCGAGATGCGGTGGGTGTCCTGGTTGATCCGGATGATCTGGACTTTAACCGTCTGGCCGATCTGCAGGATCTCGGTCGGATGGTTCACACGGCGCCAGGCCATGTCGGTGACGTGGAGAAGACCGTCGATGCCGCCGAGGTCAACGAACGCACCGTAATCGGTGATGTTCTTGACGATCCCCTCGACGACCTGACCCTCTTCGAGATTCTGGACGATCTCGGAGCGCTGCTCGGCGCGGCTCTCTTCGAGAACCGTGCGTCGCGACACGACGATATTGCCGCGGCGCTTGTCCATCTTGAGGATCTGGAACGGCTGCGGGGTGTTCATCAGCGGGGTGACGTCGCGGATCGGACGGATGTCGACCTGCGAGCGCGGCAGGAAGGCCACGGCGCCGTCGAGGTCGACGGTGAAGCCACCCTTAACCTGGTTGAAGATCTGGCCTTCGACCTTCTCACCGGCTTCGAACTGCTTCTCAAGCTTGACCCAGCTCTCCTCGCGGCGAGCCTTGTCGCGCGACAGAACCGCTTCGCCGAGAGCGTTCTCGATGCGCTCGACATAGATCTCGACGGTATCGCCGACCTTCAGCTCGCCGTCCTTGCCCTTGGCGCCGAATTCCTTCAGCGGCACGCGGCCTTCGACTTTCAGGCCGGCGTCGATGACGGCCATGTCCTTTTCGATCGCAACGACGGTGCCCTTGACGACCGCGCCTTCGGCGACGTCCTGCTCGTGGAATGAGGCTTCGAGCAACGCGGCGAAATCGTCGCGCGAGGGATTGAGGTTAGACATTCTTTCTCCTTGAGACCCTTCCACCCGCTGCGGTCGGGGGAGGGGCATGCGCCTCGGGGTGTCCGCCCCGCACGGGTTGAGTTGTCAAACCGTCCGTCCCACGCTCGTGGCTCCGCGATCGATCGGCGGAGCCTCCAATCGGCCGGCAGCGCGACTGGCTGCGGGCGAAATGGTCGGCGCTCGAAAAGCCTGGACCGGACGTCTCGTTCAGCATGGCCAGGGCAACTGACGCACCGCCCATATAGCCGAAAAGGGCACGCCCCTTTCGGATGCGGCCCCTCAATGCCTGTCCGGATCCGCCAGAACACGATCGACGATCGCGCAAGCAGCTCGGAATGCTGAAGCTATATCCAATTCGCTGGTGTCCAGCAAGTGGGCGTCCTCGGCCGGTTTCAACGGTGCCATCGTGCGGCCGGCGTCGCGGGCGTCGCGTGACTTCACCTCGGCAAGGATGCGCGCATAGTCGATATCGGTGCGCCCATGCGAGACCAATTCGTCGGTGCGTCGCCGGGCGCGAACCTCGGCCGAGGCGGTGACAAAGATCTTCACCCGCGCGTTCGGGCAGATCACCGTGCCGATGTCACGCCCGTCGAGAACGGCGCCTTCGGGACTGGCGGCAAAAGTGCGCTGGAACCTGACCAGCGCCTCACGCACCGGGGCGTGGACGGCAATCCGCGAGGCGAGTTCGCCGGCCTCGTGGCCGCGCAGGGTCGGGTCGGTGAGATGGCCGACGTCGAGGTCGCGAGCGACCGCGCCGGCAGCCTCCGCATCGTCCGGATCGACCCCGGCCTTGGCCACCTGCCGACCGACGGCGCGATAGAGCAGGCCGGTGTCGAGATAGGGCAGCTGGTAGTGACTCGCGACGCGCTTGGCGAGGGTTCCCTTGCCGGCGGCAGCGGGGCCGTCGATGGCGATTGTCAGCGGCACGGTCATGAAATCTGCTCGTTGGATTCGGTGGGCGGCGGCGTCAGGGTGATCTCGCCCCAGGAATGAAGAATGAGCAACGCGGCGGCGACTACGCTCGCAAGGATATAAGGGATAGAGAGAAAGAAGAAAATGAGCGCGAATTCGCCGATCCAGAACAGCACCCTTGCTCGAGGAATCGGCGCCCACAGCGGACCGATGGCGCTTGCCGCGGAGGACCAGCTCCCGGCGGCCTCATAGGCCCCCGGAGCCGTCGACAGGGCGATGAGGAGAACGATCGGCACTGGCGCCAGCCGCAGCAGCGTCATGCCGAGCCCTCCGTCTCTTGGCAGAAGCGCGCGAGCCCGGTGGCGGCCGTAAACAAACACCAGCGGGACAAAGAACAGCACGACCAGAAGACCATTCATCGACCGTTCCGATTTGTCGGCTTTCAGGCGAGGGCGGCGGGCTCCAGCGTGGCGCCAAGGCCGGTCATCATCGTTTCGAATTCCGGAAAACTCGTCGCGATCATTCGGGCGTCGTCGATGGTCACAGGCTTTCCGCATGCCATGCCGAGCACCAGGAAGCTCATCGCGATTCTGTGATCGAGATGGGTCACCACCCGCCCGCCGCCCAGGCCCTTGCCGTCCGGTGTGCCGGTGACGCTCAGGCTGTCGGCGCCCTCGACATGGGGAATGCCATTGGCTTCGAGACCTCTCGCGACGGCCGCGAGCCGGTCGCTCTCCTTCACTCGCAACTCGTCGAGCCCTTGCATCAGCGTCTTGCCCTCGGCAAAGGCCGCGGCGATCGCCAGCGCCGGATATTCGTCGATCATCGATGGCGCGCGCTCGGCCGGAACGGTGACGCCCTTTAACTCAGAATGGCGCACATGCAGATCGGCGACGTCTTCGCCGCCGGCCTGGCGGCGGTTGGTGATTTCGATGGCGGCGCCCATTTCGAGCAGCGTCTCGATCAGACCGGTGCGGGTCGGATTCATCAGAACATTCTCGATCACGAGGTCGGAACCTGGCACGATGAGCGCCGCGACGATCGGGAAGGCGGCCGACGACGGATCGCCCGGTACCGTCAGCTCGGCGACGGCTTTGAGCGGGCCCTGACCTTCGAGGGCGATGTGGCGCGCGCCGTCGGCATCCGTCTCGACCGACAGGGCGGCGCCGAAGCCCTGCAGCATCTTTTCGGTGTGGTCGCGGGTCGCAACCGGCTCGATCACGGTGGTCACGCCCGGCGCGTTGAGGCCGGCAAGCAGCACCGCCGACTTGACCTGGGCGGACGCCATCGGCACCCGGTAGCTGATCGGCGCGGCAACGCGCGGGCCATGGATCGACAGCGGCAGGCGATCGCCGGATCGGGCGACGACCTGGGTGCCGATCAGCCGCAGCGGATCGAGCACTCGGCCCATCGGCCGGCGCGACAGCGAGGCGTCGCCAACGAAGGTGGCGGCAAAGTCATAGGCACCGACAAGGCCCATGGTCAGCCGGACGCCGGTGCCGGCATTGCCGAAATCGATGACGCCTTCGGGCTCGAGCAGCGCACCGTTGCCGACGCCGTCGACGATATAGACGTCGTCGCGCTTTTCGATTCGCGCGCCCATCGCCGCCATCGCACGCCCGGTGGCAAGCACGTCCTCGCCTTCCAGCAGGCCGTGAACGCGCGTGGTGCCGGCGGCCAGCCCGCCGAACAGGAAGGCGCGGTGAGAGATCGACTTGTCGCCGGGCACCCGCACGCGGCCGTTCAACGCACCGGCGAGCCGTGCCGCGAGCGGGCGCGGCGCTTGATGATCTGACTGCATGGTCCCTGTTTCCCGTTATCTCGGTCGGCGGTCAGCCGATCGACGCGGCGCCTTTGCGCCCGTCGTCAGGATCGTTTGGTCGCATCGGGTGCGAGCGGCCTCTTTCTGTCTTTGGAATCGGGCTTTGACAAGGGCTCGGCGAGACCGTATGGAGCAGCCGATTTTGCCGGACCACGTCTTGGCGGGCGTCGCGTCATCCTGCATGGTTGGGATGGAGGCCTTAGAAGCGTGAATTTGCGGGCGGCGACGAGGGTCGCGGGCGCCGAATGGAGCGCAACGCGGCGGTGCGAATTCTAATGACAGCGAATGATGAGGCAGTGATGGCGAAGCCCGAGCTCGGAACCAAGCGGGTCGATCCCGAAACCGGACGCAAATTCTACGATCTCAACAAGGATCCGATCGTCTCGCCTTTCACCGGCAAGTCCTATCCTCGGTCGTATTTCGAAGGCGACTCGGTGAAGGAAGAGGAAGAGGTCGAAGAGCCCGAGACCGTCGAGGTCGAATCGACGCCGGACACCGTGTCGCTCGAAGACGTTGCCGAAGATGAGAACGACAACGATGTCGACAACCTGCCGGATATCGACGACGATTCCGATGACGGCGACAGCGACGATGACGACACGTTCCTCGAAGACGATGAGGACGACGAGGATATGTCGGATATCATCGGCGGTGGCCGGGACGACGACGAGGATTGATCGGCCTGTAAGGCTCTGGGCGTCCTTGCGGGCGCTCGGGCTTGACAGCATCAAACCGAGATCGGATCGCTGCTCGGAAGGCGCGATGTGTCGAATCAACGAGCTGGCACGCCGTGCGCGCTGTCGGACGCACGCTGTGCCAGCCGGATCGTCGGGATCGAGCGCCGGCAAGGCAAGATACTCTTGAGACGGCGTGAATGGAGGCTCCGGCGTTTGAGGCGTTCAGCCGTCCTCGCCGAAGCGATTGGCGATTAGCGCTTCCAGAGCGTCGAGGACAGCAACGGCATCCGGGCCGGTGGCGCTGACCTCGATGGTGGTGCCCTGGCTCGCGGCAAGCATCAACAACCCCATGATCGACAGGCCGCCAACGCTCATGCCGTCGCGCACGATCGTGACCTCCGAATCATAGTCTTCGACGGTCTCGACGAAGCGGGCGGAGGCGCGAGCATGGAGGCCGCGCTTGTTGATGATCGGGAAGACGCGAGCCGCCGGATCGGCGGGCTGGGGCGTGTCCAGCCTGGCGCAACGATCTTCGCCTCGGTCGGGTTCTGCCGGGGATGGCATCTCGCCGCTGTTATCCTTCTCGTCGAAGCGTCGCATCGGCTTGCCTCTAGGTTCCGCTGAGCACACGGCTTGCGACGTTGATGTATTTGCGGCCGGCCTCCTGCGCTGCCAGCAGCGCGTCATCCATCGGCTTTTCGCCACGCACGCTGGCCAGCTTGATCAACATCGGCAGGTTCACGCCGGCGAGGACATCGATCCGGCTGCCCTCCATGACGGAGATCGCCAGATTTGAGGGCGTTCCGCCGAACATGTCGGTCAGAATGATGACGCCGGCGCCGCGATCAGCCTTGGCCACCGCCTCGACGATGTCGATCCGCCGCTGCTCCATGTCGTCTTCCGGGCCGATCGAAATCGTCTCAAAGGCATCCTGCGGGCCGACGACATGCTCGACCGCATTGAGAAATTCCTCTGCCAGGCGGCCGTGGGTTACGAGCACGAGTCCGATCATGCGGCGTGGGCCTCGACAATCCGTCCGTCACCGGAACATGGCATGCGCGCGTTCTCCATCATGGCATCGAAGCTCCTGCCGAAGGGGCCCCGTTGGTCGACCGCGTTCAGGCACTGTCCGGTCCGTTTCAAATTGGTGACGGCCATCTTGGCAGCCCTGTTCGAATTCGCAAGTCAAATGATCGCACCGTGGGCTTGCGTGATGCTTTTGCGGGCAGATGGTTTGTTTCTGGTGCCGTTCGATCAGCGGGGAAGCTGGCCGGATAGGGCGAGAGACAAAAGCGTGTCCGCCGCAAGGCCTGCCTCGCGTGCAGGCAGGACCACCCGCGGCGCGGCCTGGCCGAGGATCTCGGCCTGCAGCGCGCCGGGATGGCGGAGGATTGTGCTTTGGGGGGCAAGATCGACGACGAGCCAGAGGTCGACCGCGATCCGCGCCGGCTCGCTGACGATTCCGACCCCGGAAATTTCGATCAGGCCTTTGAGCTTGTCCGGTGCCGATAGGCGGATCGTGCCGCCGGGTCCGGCCGCGATGGTCTCCGCGATCACCCGGTCGTCGGCGATCAGCTCGGCTCGCAGCCCGATCCCCGGCGCCCGGCGCAGCAAGGCGAGGAGAAGGGTGGACTTGCCGCTGCGGGCCGGCCCGCGGATCAAGATGCCGCGATCAGCAAGGGCGAGCGCCGAGGCGTGGAGATTGGCGCTCGCCGTCGTCATTCGGCCGGCAGCGAGACGATGAAGCGCGCCCCGCCGATCCCGTTCGGCGCCTCGTCGTCTTCGATGTTCTCGGCCCGCAGCGTGCCGTCATGGGCTTCGACGATCTGCCGCGAGATCGACAGGCCGAGGCCGGAGTTTTGGCCGAACGCCTCGCCGGCCGGCCGGTCGGTGTAGAAGCGCTCGAAGATCCGATCGATGATCTCGGCCTGAATGCCCGGCCCGTTATCCTCGATTGTGACGATCACCCGCTGGCCGCGCCGGCGCACGATCACATCGATCTGACCGTCCTCGGCCGGGACGAAGGAGCGGGCGTTTTCGATCAGATTGGTGAAAACTTGGCTCAGCCGCAGATCGTGGCCGTTGATGACATAGCCGTTGCGCTGGGTGGGCGGCAGCTTCTGGGCCTCGAAGCTGATCGTCAGTTTGCGGCCGGATTTGGCGTGGCTGCGGGCGCCGTCGACGACCGAGCGCAGCAGCGCGGCGAGGTCGACCTTGGCCGCGATCTGCCGGGCGAGCTCGGCATCGAGGCGCGACGCATCGGAGATGTCGGTGATCAGGCGATCGAGGCGGCGGACATCGTGCTGGATGATCTCCATCAGCCGATCGCGCGAGGTTTGGTTCTTGGCGAGCGGCAGCGTCTCGACGGCGCTTCGGAGCGAGGTCAGCGGGTTCTTCAATTCATGCGAGACGTCGGCGGCGAAGGATTCGATCGCGTCGATCCGAGCGTAGAGCGAGCGCGTCATGTCGCCGAGCGCCCGGGCGAGATTGCCGATCTCGTCGGTGCGATCGCCGAAGTCGGGGATCGCGGCGCGATCCTTGACGCCGCGGCGAACGCGGATCGCGGCGGCCGACAGCCGGCGCAGCGGCGTTGCGATGGTCGAGGCGAGCAGGGTCGATAGAACGATGACGACCAGCGCGGCAACGCCGAAAACGCGCACGATTGCCATGCGCTCGGCCTGGACGATCTTGTCGATGTCGCCGCCTTGGGTGGACAAAAGCAGCACGCCGAGAACCGCCCGGAAGCGCTGGATCGGCACGGCGACCGAGACGATCAGCTCGCCATTCTCGGTCGCCCGCACCACGGTCGCGGGACCGCCAGTGAGGGCACTCATCACCTCCGGATAGGCGGTGCCCGAGCCGCCGGGAGCCTCGCGGTAGATCGGCAGGTCGTTGCCGGTGAACAGGCTCCGGATGGAATTGAGGATGCGGCTCGCCAGATCCGGATCGTTCTCGGTGACCGGGGGCAGATCGTAGCGCAGGATCTGCCCGCGCGAATACAAATGGCGCGAATCGAGGATCAGATTGGCGTCGCGATCATAGAGGCGGGCGCGGGTGCGGGTCGGCGAGATCAGCCGGCGCAGCAGCGGTGCGACCCGCTCGGGATTGATCGGGAAATCGAGACTGTCGGTCGCCTCGGTCGAGGGCGCCAGCGTGTCGCCGGCCTGCAATTCGAGCAGGCGCTCCGGATCGAGTGTGATCGAATTGGTCTCGACGGTGGCGGAGGAGGCGATCGCCGCGGCGATGATTTCGCCCTGGGTCAGCAGACTTTCCACGCGCGCGTCGATCAGTCCGGCCCGGAACTGATTCAGATAGAGAATGCCCGAGACGAGGACGATCAGCGCGACGAGGTTGAGGAAGACGATCCGACGGGTCAGCGACGAGAAGATCGAATGGCCGAGCAGCCAGCGCAGGCGATACAGGACGCGGCGGATGAAGGGCAGGCGGCGGATGCGCCGGCGCACCATGGCATCGCGGCGCCGGCGGCGGGCCGCGGCGGCTTCCTGGGCCTGTGCGCTGTCGCTGTCAGAAACCGAAACCATGAACCTTCGAAACTCGCAGGCTACAGCATTGACCCGAAAATCGGAATCGCTTTTCGGCAGACTCGATGCGTCGCTTCAATGATCGAGAGCGTTCTTTGTGCTTGCTATCGGAGGTACGGCGCGCCGCTAGACCTCGCGGAAGCGGTAGCCGACACCGTAGAGCGTCTCGATCATATCGAAGTCGTCGTCAATCGCCTTGAATTTCTTGCGCAGGCGCTTGATGTGACTGTCGATGGTGCGGTCGTCGACATAGACCTGCTCGTCGTAAGCCGCGTCCATCAGCGCATCGCGGCTCTTCACCACGCCCGGGCGCATCGCCAAGGCGTGCAGGATGAGGAATTCGGTGACCGTCAGGGTGACCGGCTTGCCCTTCCATGTGCAGGTGTGCCGCTCCTGATCCATCACCAGCTGGCCGCGCTCCAGCGAAGATTCCGGCGTGGCGGCAATGCCGGTCTTCATGCCTGCCTCGCGCGGGGCGCCGCGGCGCAGGATGGCCCGCACCCGCTCGACCAGAAGGCGCTGGGAGAACGGCTTGCGGATATAATCGTCGGCGCCCATTTTGAGGCCGAACAATTCGTCGATCTCTTCGTCCTTGGATGTCAGGAAAATCACCGGCAGATCGGACTTTTGCCGCAGCCGCCGCAGCAGCTCCATGCCGTCCATGCGCGGCATCTTGATGTCGAAGATCGCCAAATGGGGTGGGCTTGATTGCAGCCCCTCCAGCGCGGAGGCGCCGTCGGTGTAGGTTTCGACCCTGTAACCCTCGTTTTCAAGTGCGATCGACACTGACGTCAGGATGTTGCGGTCGTCATCGACGAGGGCGATTGTCGGCATGTTCAATCTTCTCCAGTCTTCGAGCCGGCGACGGCATGGCGCGATCTGTCCATGGTCGGGGCCGCCGGATCGGGCGAGGTGACGCGCATACCGAGACGATATATGCGGGGTGTCCCGCTGATCGCCGCCATGCCGTCATGCCGTCGCATGAATGTGCCCTTCGTTGACATCAATCCGAATAAAATGTGGCGGAACACGAAACTAGCAACGTTTCTTACTCCGCGTAAGGTCGGGCATTCGGGAATGCGCCGCCATTGGTCTCGCTGCTCCTGATCTCCTGCTGCAGCGCACATCTTCGAATCGCGAGGTCGGCAAGGGGCACCGATGTCAACGCCAATATACCAGATGGAAGCGGGTTTACAGCCCTGTGCCGGTTTGGCCAGGGCGATCGCGCCCGGGCCGGTCATACCCGCCGCAATGGCTGATCAGCCGGCCGCCGACTGTGCCGCAACTGGCATCATGACGATTGGAAGACAAAGTGGTGAAATCGAAGCATCGAAACGATTGAATTCAGCGATACGCAATCTAAATCGATTAAATTACTGATTTCATTAAGTTTTCTTGGCTTTCGCGCTTGCTCTCAACTTCGTCCTCCTCTATCTATGCGCCGACAAAATGCCTTTAGGGACTGTTTCGGGAGACGACATCGTGGATCAGATCGGGACGCACAATCCTGAGAGCGGGATCGAGACGACGGGCCTCCACGGTTTGGCGTCCATCCGTTGGAATCTCTCGGAGGCGGAACTCGTCGAAATCGCGGTGCGCCGTGGCGAGGCCAAGCTCTCAGCCCATGGCGCGCTGGTCGCCACGACGGGCAAACACACCGGGCGCTCGGCGAAGGATAAATTCATCGTGCGCGACGAGAACACCGGCCCGGTCGTCTGGTGGGATAACAATGCGGCAATGACGCCGGAAGCCTTCGGGGCGCTTCACGAGGACTTCAAGACGGCGGCGCAGGGCCGCGACCTGTTCGTGCAGGATCTTATCGGCGGAGCCGATCCGGCAAATGCCATCAAGGTGCGGGTCGTCACCGAATATGCCTGGCACTCGCTGTTCATTCGCAATCTGTTGATCCGTCCGAGCGCCGCGGATCTCGCCCGTTTTGTGCCGCAGATGACGATCATCGATCTGCCGTCCTTCGTGGCGGATCCGGAGCGGCACGGCTGCCGTAGCGAGACGGTGATCGCCTGCGATCTCAGCCGCAATATCGTCCTCATCGGCGGCACCTCCTATGCCGGCGAGATGAAGAAATCGGTTTTCACGGCGCTGAACTACCGTCTGCCGCAGACCGGCGTGATGCCCATGCACTGTTCGGCGAATGTCGGCCCCAAGGGCGACGGCGCGGTGTTTTTCGGGCTGTCCGGCACCGGCAAGACGACGCTGTCGGCCGAGCCGACCCGCACGCTGATCGGCGACGACGAGCATGGCTGGGGCGAGAATGGCGTCTTCAACTTCGAAGGCGGCTGCTACGCCAAGACCATTCGTTTGTCGGCCGAGGCCGAGCCGGAGATCTTCTCGACCACCCGCCGCTTCGGCACGGTGCTGGAGAATGTCGTGCTCGACGAGAACCGGGTGCCGGATTTCGACGACGGGTCGCTCACTGAGAACACCCGCGCGGCCTATCCGCTGCATTTCATCGCCAACGCTTCCAAGAGCGGTCGTGACGGCCATCCGAAGAATGTGATCATGCTGACCGCCGATGCCTTCGGCGTGCTGCCGCCGATCGCCAAGCTGACGCCGGCTGAAGCGATGTACCATTTCCTGTCAGGCTATACGGCGAAGGTGGCGGGCACCGAAAAGGGGGTGACGGAGCCTGAAGCGACGTTCTCGACCTGCTTCGGTGCGCCCTTCATGCCGCGTCATCCGACCGAATACGGCAATCTCCTGCGCGATCTGATCGCCCGTCACGGCACGGACTGCTGGCTGGTCAACACCGGCTGGACCGGCGGCGCTTATGGAACCGGCCAGCGCATGCCGATCAAGGTGACGCGGGCGCTGCTCAAAGCGGCGTTGGATGGCAGCTTGAACGATGCCGAGTTCCGCACCGATCTGAATTTCGGCTTTCAGGTGCCGGTGGCGGTCGCGGGTGTCGATTCCGGTATTCTCGACCCGCGCTCCACCTGGAGTGACAGGGGCGCCTACGATCTGCAGGCAAAGAAGCTCGTCGCGATGTTCGCCAAAAACTTCGAAAAATTCGCTGCTCACGTCGATGACGCGGTGAGCCAGGCGGCGCCTGCGATGCCGCTCGCGGCCGAGTAAGCCACGCGAGGTCGCCGGGCCGGCAAGTCGGTGTCGCGCCCGCGGCCGGCGTTCTCGCCGATCAACAAATTTTGCGCGCTCGTTGTCCCGTGATCGGATGATGCGCGCGCGATCGCCGTCTCCTGGGAGGGAGCGAACCATCGCCCGGTGCCGGGGACCGTTCCGGTCTTGCAGCGCCGGGCGGTGGTGCATTGGAGTCGCCTGAATCGGCAAGGGTCTGTCGAGTGTCCGCCATTTTCGCTACATCATGCGTTTCCAGAGGCCTTGCGACGGCGACGTCGCGTGGCGGCGCTGGCGGATGAAGACCACGGACGGGACGCGATGGCGGAAACGCGGGATTTGCAGGTGACAGGCTCCGTGGTGCTGCCGGAAGACGAACTTGAGGAGCAATTCATCCGTGCCTCGGGACCGGGCGGCCAGAACGTCAACAAGGTCGCGACCGCCGTGCAGCTGCGCTATCGCACGCTTGGGTCACGAGCGATTTCGCCCGACGCCAAGCGGCGACTGCTGCGGCTCGCCGGCCAGCGGGCGACCAAGGACGGCGACATTCTGATCGAAGCGTCGCGGTTTCGCAGTCAGGAGCGCAATCGTGAGGACGCCCGCGAGCGTTTGGCGGAGCTTGTGCGCGAGGCGCTGAAGCCGCCCCCGCCGCCGCGCAAGAAGACCAAGCCCTCGAAGGGCGCGGTCGAGCGCCGGATCAAGGCGAAGAAGGGCCGCGCGAAGATCAAGGCGATGCGTGGCCGGGTGCCGGATTGAGGGGCGGTGCGCGAACGGGCATTTTTCTGTTCGAGGGCGCGGCTCGGGCGCCGTGCGTTCGGCAGGACGCACAAAGGACGCGCGACTTGATCAAGTCGACGCTCGTTCAAAAAATGATGGGCTCGGTCGAAGCCGGGCGGCGATCCTTCGCGTAGCTTGACCTGACAGCGGGATAACTCTTTTCGCGCGTGGCGTTCTCAATTTATCAGTTGGCGCGGATCTCTTTCGGTAATGGCCCCTCCCGCGCCGGGCTGATGATCTTGCTGAGACAAGCGAAATTCCGGATTTTGTCCAGAAATCATCATATTTTTTCCCAAAAATCGTCTCAATTCAAGATTTGACGTCAATCACCATATGAATAATTCGTCCTTTCTCGTCGAAAATTTTTTAAAAATCAGATGGTTGTCGTGGATTTCTTGGTTTCATGACAAAAAATTAATCGAAATAATTTGAAGCCAGTCGCCGAGTTCGTTCGTAATTGCCGCAACCTCTTCCGAAGGGAGAGGGACATCGACCTTTTCGAAACGGGAGAAATTTCATGCTCAAGTCTGTCATGCGCGCTGCCGCGATCACCTCGCTCCTCGCCGCCGGGTCGCTCGCAACGGCTCCGGTCGTGTTCGCCAAGGACAAGATGGCGATGTCGGAAAAAATGCCGATGGTGGGCGGCGCTCCGATGAGCCCGAAAATGACCATCGTCGAGAACGCCTCCAAGGCCAAGAACCTGACGACGCTGGTTGCGGCGGTCAAGGCGGCCGGCCTCGTCGACACGCTCTCCGGCTCGGGCCCGTTCACGGTCTTCGCGCCGACCAACGCTGCCTTCGCCAAGCTGCCGAAGGGCACGGTCGAGACGCTGTTGAAGCCGGAGAACAAGGACAAGCTGACCAAGATCCTGACCTATCACGTCGTCCCGGGTGACATGACCTCGAAGGACGCAATGGCCGCGATCAAGAAGCATGGCGGCAAGGTTGCGGTGAAGACGGTCGAAGGCGAGACACTGACCTTGATGGTCAAGGGCAAGAAGCTCGAGATCAAGGACGCCAGCGGTCACACGGCCACCGTCACCCAGGCGAATGTGACGCAGTCGAACGGCGTGGTGCACGTCATCAATCGCGTCCTGATGCCGAAGATGTGAGCTGCGGCGAAGGGCGGACGAGCCGATCAGGCTTTCGGCCGCCAAAGCCCTCTCCATCGATGACTGATGAAGGGCCGGGCGTAACGAACCTGGCCCTTCATCGAAGAGATTTTAAGAGCGTTTCGACGTTCAGCCGCAGGATTTGAGGCGCCGACGCCCCATTTTGATCAGACAAGCCTTTGCGGCAAAGCGTGGTCGAAGGAGAAATGGGCATGATCAGACGCAATTTTATCAAGGCGGGTCTGGCCGCTGGTGTCACGGTGGTTGGCGGTGCGGCGATGTTCCGCGTCCGTGCCGATGCGGCGGAGGGCAAGTTTCCCGTCCGCCATTCCGACGCGCAGTGGAAGAAGCTCCTGACCGCCGACCAATATGCGGTGCTGCGCAATGAGGCGACGGAGCGGCCGTTCTCCAGCCAGCTGACCGAGAACAAGCAGTCCGGCGTCTACAGCTGTGTCGGCTGCGATACGCCGGTGTTCTCCTCCAAGGCGAAGTTCGATTCCGGCACGGGCTGGCCGAGCTTTTTCGAGCCGATCTCCGCGACGGCGGTCGCCTCCAAGACGGACTACACGCTAATCTATCCGCGCACCGAGGTGCATTGCGCCACCTGCGGCGGCCATCTCGGCCATGTCTTCAACGACGGACCGAAGCCGACCGGTATGCGCTATTGCATTAACGGCGTCGTGCTCGACTTCACGCCGGGATCGCCGGAGGCCTCCTAAAGATGGAGCCGCATCAAGACCTACAGCATTGGCCGGAAAATCGGAATCGATTTTCGTAAACCCCGATGGGTGAACTCAATCAGAATATGCGTCCGGTTTTCGTTCTATCGGACGTACGGGCGCCAACCCGTCGTCACCCACCGCTCGTCTTCATGGCTTGCAAACCATTTTCGTCGCGCCATTCAAGCCGGCGTCTCGCAAAGCTGCGGACCCGCTGATCGGCCCGCCCCGAACAAGATCCACCGCGCGCATGCACTTGTGACAGCCAAATCGGGGCGGCGGCATGTTTGAGATGGTCTTGCGCCGCAGTGAGGATTGAACCGGCGGCGGGGGATCGCCATATCCTGGTGGTGACGATGGCGCCGCCGATGGGTCATCGCCGATGAAGTCGCTTGATCAAGGGCTTTCAAACCGATGAGTCGTATGACGCCGTTCTCCAGCCCGTTGCTGCTTGGCTTCGACAGTGTCGAGAAGACGCTGGAGCGGATCGCCAAGGGGGGCGATGGCTACCCGCCCTACAATATCGAGCGCGTGCGCCCCTGCGACGGTAGCAATGTCGGTGTTGACGGCGGGCCGCTCGGCGACCTGATCCGCATCACCTTGGCGGTTGCGGGCTTTCTTCCCGAAGATCTCGAAGTGACCGTCGAGGAAAACCAACTCCTCATTCGCGGTCGCCAGCGGGACGAGGAAGAGCGCGAATTTTTGCATCGCGGCATCGCCGCGCGGCAGTTTCAGAAATGCTTCCTTCTCGCCGATGGCATGCGAGTGATCGGAGCGCAGCTCAAAAACGGGCTGCTTCTGGTCGATCTGGCGAAGCCCGAACCCGAACGCATCGTCAAGAAGATCGAAATCGCGGTCAACGAATGACCGGGTTTCGCGTTTGCCTCTGACAGGAGACGATCATGCGTAACCATGTGACCACCACTGCAGACAGTTTCGACCTTGCCTCGCTGGGCGAGGGGCATATCGCCTATTTGCGACAGATGACCTCCGACGAGATGCGGGCCCGCTTTCCGTCGGTCAAATCGATCGAGCCTGGGCTGAAGCTGTGGGCGCTGTTTAGTGCCGACGGCACGCCGCTGGCGGTCTCGGACGACCGTTCGAGCATTCTTGTAAGCGCCACGCAGAACGAGCTCGATACCGTCAGCCTGCACTGACCGCACCAATGATCGGGCAGAGCCGCTCATCAGCCGACAAAGCGCGCCTATTCAAGGCGTGCTTTGTCGTTTCAGGGCCGTTTGACGCCCGGCGGCGCCCTTCGGCCGATCGCGAATGACACGGGCTCAGGCGGCTTCCATCGATGCTTCCGGCTGCTTGGCGCCGGTCATCAATGCCACTGCGTCGCTCATCGTCGCAAGCTTCGGATCGATGACGCAAAGGCGCTTGCCGAGGCGATGGACATGCACCCGGTCCGCCACCTCGAAGACATGCGGCATGTTGTGCGAGATCAAGACGATCGGCAGGCCGCGGGCGCGCACGTCCTGAATCAGCTCCAGCACTTTGCGCGATTCCTTGACGCCGAGGGCGGCGGTGGGCTCGTCCATGATCACGACACGCGAGCCGAAGGCTGCGGCGCGCGCAACCGCGACACCCTGGCGCTGGCCACCGGACAGCGTTTCCACCGGCTGGTCGATATTCTGGATGGTCAAAAGGCCGAGATCATTGAGCTTTTCTCGGGCCAGCCGCCCCATCGTCTTGCGATCGAGGGTGCGCAGATATTTGCCCATGAAGCCCGAACGCCGGATCTCGCGGCCAAGGAACATATTGTCGGCGATCGACAGCGCCGGCGACAAGGCCAGATTCTGATAGACCGTTTCGATCCCCGCCTCGCGAGCGTCGAGCGGCGAAGAGAAGTGCATCTCCTTGCCGTCGAGAAAGATCTGGCCTTCGTCGGCCCTGACGGCGCCGGACAGCGCCTTGATCAGCGACGACTTGCCGGCACCGTTGTCGCCGATCACCGCCAAAACTTCGCCTGGATAAAGGTCGAAGTCGCAGTGGTCGAGAGCGGTCACCTTGCCGTAGCGCTTGACCAAGCCACGAGCTTTCAGGATCGGTTCCATCACGCAGCTGCCTTTCTGATCCATTGATCGACCGCAACGGCGGCGATGATCAGCATGCCGATCAACAAATAGGTCCATTGCGGGTCGGTGCCGTACATGCCGAGCCCGAGCGAGAAGACGCCGACGATGAGGGCGCCGAAGAGCATGCCGATGATTGAGCCGCGTCCGCCGAACAGCGAGATGCCGCCGATCACCACGGCGGTGATCGAATTGATGTTCTCGAACTGGCCGGAGGTTGGCGAGACCGAACCGAGGCGGCCGATCAGGGCCCAGCCGGCAAGGGCGCAGATGATGCCGGCGAGAACATAGACGCTGATCAGGATGCGTTTCACCTGGACGCCGGCCAGTTCGGCGGCCACCGGGTCGTCGCCGACCGCATAGACGTGGCGCCCCCAGGCGGTATGTCTCAGCACATAGGCGAGGACGCAGACGATCACCACCATCATGATCGCGCCATAGGTCAGCACCGCGCCGCCGACCCGCACCGTTTCGCCGAAGACCTGCAGCAGTGGCGCCTGGGTCTCGATGTCCTGGGCGCGGATGGTTTCGTTGGCGGAATAGAGGAAGTTCGTCGCCAAGACGATCTGCCACATGCCGAGCGTCACGATGAAGGGCGGTAGTTTCACGCGGGCGACGAGGAAGCCGTTGATATAGCCGATCAGGGCGCCGACACCGATGCCGCAGGCGACAGAGAAAAAGGGCGGCAGGCCGTAGCGGAAGGTGAACTGGCCCATCACCACCGAGGTCAGCACCATGATCGCACCGACCGACAGGTCGATGCCGGCGGTGAGGATGACCAGAGACTGCGCCGCGCCGACGATGCCGGTGATCGCCACCTGCTGCAGGATCAGCGTCATCGCATAGGCGGAAAAGAAGCGACCGCCGAGAATGATGCCGAAGACGATCGTCGCGGCGACCAGCACGATCAGCGGCACGATCGATGGGGTCTGATGCAGCAACTGCCGCAGCTGACTGACGACGGAGCGTCGCTGGTGGAACTCGGCGACCGTGTTCGGCCCGCTGTGGATGGCCGTTTCAAAACCTTGCGGGCCACGCGTTTCACTGCCCATTCGATGCCTCCCTTTCGGCTTTCGCCATGATGCCGGCCCCCCTTGATCTCGTTGAGACCTGTCAGGTGGGCATGCGCGGTCGATGGGCTGCCGGGCTAGCCTCGGCTCTGCGCAATCGCCGGTTTTTCGCTGTGATGATGGACTGCGCCGATGACGGCAGCAAGCGGTGTGCGCCACGCCGGCGGCTCATCGCCGAACGCGGTGTCGGCGGGGCCGCGCATCGATGCGGTGCGAAAACATCATGCCCGATCGGCGCCCACCCATGGCGGGCGCCTGTCTCGTTTGGCTTTAAAGGGGGCGGCGATCAGCCCCAGCAGAGCTTCAGGCCTTCCTTCGTGTCGATGGACGGAAGGCCCTCGACCGGGTGGTCGGTGACGAGCTGAACGCCGGTGTCGAAGAAGCTCTTGCCCTCAGTCGGCTTCGGCTTGGTGCCTTCCTTGGCAAACTGGGCGATCGCGTCGACGCCGAGCGAGGCCATCTTCAGCGGATATTGCTGCGAGGTCGCGCCAATGACGCCGGCTTCGACGTTCTTCACGCCTGGGCAGCCGCCGTCAACTGAAGTGATGGTGACGCCCTCCTGCATGCCGACGGCTTTCAGCGCCTGATAGGCGCCGGCGGCAGCGGGTTCATTGATGGTGTAGACGAGATTGATGCCGGAATCCTTGGCCAGCAGGGTTTCCATCGCCTTACGGCCGCCTTCCTCGTTGCCCGCGGTCACTTCGTGGCCGACGATGCGCGGATCGGTTTCGTCACCCCACTTCTTCGGGTCGCCGAGGTCGATGCCGAAGCCCTTCAGAAAGCCCTGATCGCGCAAGACGCCGACCGAAGGCTGCGAGACGGCCAGGTCGAGCATGGCGATCTTGGCGTCCTTGGCCTTGTCGCCGAGGGTCTCTTTGGCCCACTGGCCGATCAACTCGCCGGCTTTCATATTGTCGGTGGCGAAGGTCGCGTCGGCGGCGTCGATCGGGTCGAGGGGGGTGTCAAGCGCGATCACCAGAAGGCCGGCGTCGCGGGCCTTCTTCACCGACGGCACGATCGCCTTGGTGTCGGAGGCGGTAATCAGAATGCCTTTGGCGCCATCGGCGATGCAGGTCTCGATCGCCGCGACCTGGCTTTCGTTGTCGCCGTCGATCTTGCCGGCATAGGTCTTCAGATTCACACCGAGCTTCTTGGCTTCGGCCGTGGCACCTTCCTTCATCTTGACGAAGAACGGATTGGTGTCGGTCTTGGTGATCAGGCAGGCGCTGATCGTCTTGTCCTGCGCCATGGCCGGAGCGGCCGCGAGGGCGCAGCCCGACGCCAGAATCGTGCCTGCAACGAGTGTGCGAATCTTCACGTGAAATCCTCCCGAAAATCGTGGCGATCGGTGGCTTCGCGGCCCCGTCGCCGGGTGACCTGTCATCGTTAGGTCGGATGCAGGGAACACCAAGCTCAGAAGCTTGTCAAGAATTGTAACTCAGATGGATTTATTTATAGTGTGGTGGATAAAGTGGATTGGGTTGGGCGCCTCTGTCAGGCGATGATAGGCTGTCCTCGCGGCGCCTCACAACACTTCGAATCGCCCGGTCGTATCACTATCAGCGCGGCGCATCGTCGCCGATCGGGAGGAAAACTATGCCGCCTTCTGAAAGCGGACGGGGCGAAGCCGAGGGTAACGATGCGGCAGAAAGCCGGATGCGCGGCTCCAACCAGTCCGGGTTGCGAGCCCACAACCGAAGAGCGGTTCTATCGCTCATTCGTCGCAACGGACGCCTTGCCAAAGCGGAGATTGCGCGTCGCACGGGGTTGTCGCCGCAAACCGCATCGGTGATCATGCGCGAACTCGAAGCCGACGAGTTGGTCCTGCGGGATCAGCCGCAGCGCGGGCGCGTCGGTCAGCCGTCGATTCCGATGCGGCTCAATCCGGACGGCGCCTTCTCGCTGGGGCTGAAGATCGGCCGCCGCTCGGTCGATCTGGTGCTGATGGACTTCATCGGCCGGATCCGGGCGCATGAGCGGATTGCCTATGCCTTTCCGAGACTGCGCCAGATCCTCGACTTCATAGCCAAGGCCGAACCTACGCTGCGCGGCACGCTGCCGGGACCGCTCGCCGGACGGGTGGTCGGGCTCGGCGTCGCCTTGCCCTTTGAGTTGTGGTCCTGGGCCGACGATATCGGCGCGCCGGAGGGGGCGATGGATGAATGGCGTGATCTCGACGTCAAGGCGGTTCTCGCCACCGTCACAGATCTGCCGGTCGATCTCGCCAACGACGCCACCGCCGCCTGCGCCGCCGAGAACGTCTTCGGCTCGGCGCAGACGGCCGATTTCCTCTATTTCTTCGTCGGTGCGTTCGTCGGCGGCGGCATCGTCATGAATGGCGATCTCGTCTCGGGGCGGCGGGGCAACGCCGGTGCCCTGGGCTCGATGCCGATTCCCGCTCCGGACGGCGGATATGCGCAGCTCATCGACTTCGCCTCGCTCTATCTTCTGGAGAAAAGCTTTGAAGCCAGAGGCGGCGACATGCTGGCCGTCTGGCGTGGCGAACGCTCTTGGGAACGCTTTGGGCCGATGCTGGACCAATGGATCGACAAGGCGGCCTACGGTCTTGCCCACGCGATCGTCGCCGCAAGTTCGGTCTATGACTTCGAATGTGCGCTGATCGACGGGCGCTTTCCAGCTGCCGTGCGAACACGGCTTGCCGAACGCACGGCGGCGGTCGTGGCGACGATCGAGCGCAAGGGCCTGTTTCCCGTAACGGTACGGCCGGGGACGATTGGCGCTGACGCGCGCGAGATCGGCTCGGCAAGCCTGCCGTTCTTCGCCCGCTATCTGCTCGATCATCAGGTGTTCTTCACCGACGCCGAGTGAGCCGGCGAGGGGGCGCGGCTGTCGGCTTGGCCGAGCGCGCCCCCGATGACCGATCAGTCGGTCGCGGTGATGCGGCCGTCGGTGAACGGCTTGTAAGCCTTGTTATCCTTGGCGAGATAGTCGGCGACGACCGCGTCGAGATCCGGGCCGTAGTCATAGGCGTCGGTGCCCTTCTTGGCGAAGACCGAATAGCCGTCGCCGCCCGAGCGCATGTAGTTGTTGGAGACGACGAGATAGGTCTTGTCCGGGTCGATCGGCACGAATTGGCCGTTCTCCTTCACCATCACAGTCTTGATGCGGCTGCCCGGCTTGGCGCTTTTCGACCAGGTGAATTTAAGCCCCGCCACCTGCGGGAAACGGCCGGCGCCTTCCTCGACCCGGGAGACGCCGCTCTCGAGCGCCGCCTTCACATCCGAGCCCTTCAGCTTGAAGGTCGAAAGCGTGTTCTGGAACGGCAGCACCGTCAGGATCTCGCCTTGGGTGACCTTGCCCTGATCGATCGAGGCGCGCAGGCCGCCGCCATTGGTGATGGCGATCTCGGCGCCCTGGTCCTTGACCCGCGCCAGCATCGCATCGGCGACGAGGTCACCCATCTGGCATTCGCCGGCCCGGCAGCTCTCGCGGGAGCCGTCGATCGGCTCGGCGGTCTCGGCGACGACTGTCTTGCGGATTTTGTCGAGCGGCTTGGCGAGCTCGGCGATCCGAGCTTTCAGCTTGGGATCTTCGGCGATGGTGCCGTCGAGCAGGATCGGCTGGCCGTCCGCCTTGGTGACGACGCCCTTGTCGTCGAAGGTGACGGTCAGCTCGCCGAGATATTTCCCATAAGCGTATGCCTGGACGATCGGCACGTCGTGGCCGTCGGGACCCTTGACCATTGTCGGGTAGGGGCCTGAGGCCTTCTTATCGGTGTTGGAGAGCAGGGTGTGGCTGTGGCCGCCAACGATGACGTCGATGCCGGGCACCTCGGCCGCCAGCTTCTGGTCGACCATGTAGCCAGAATGGCTGAGCAGGATGATCTTGTCGACGCCCGCGTCGCTCAGCGCCTTGACCGCGCGTTTGGCGGCCTCGGCCGGATCAAAGAAGGTGATGGTCTTGCCAGGGCTCGACAGCTCGGCATTGTCCTGCGGCGTCAGACCGATGATGCCGATCTTCTGCCCCTTCTTCTCAATGATGGTGAAGGGTTTCACCAGGGCGGCGAGCTCGCTCTCCTTGGAAACGTCCGCATTCGCCATCACAACCGGAAAATGGACCGACTTGACGAAGTGCGTGAGCACCTTCGGGCCGTCGTCGAATTCGTGGTTGCCAACGGTCATCGCCTCGTAGCCGAGGGCATTCATCATCTCGGATGCGGCTTTGCCCTTGTATTGGGAGTAAAAGAGCGAGCCCTGAAACTCATCTCCACCGTCGATGAGGATCGGGTTGTCGGCCGCCTTGCGAGCCGCCTCGATCGCTGTCTTGAGCCGCGCCGTGCCGCCGAAGCAGTTGTCCGCGGCGCGATCCTTCTCGTCACAAGTCGAATCGTATTTGTTGATCGGTTCGATCCGGCTGTGGATGTCATTGGTGTGGAGAATGGTCAGCGTGTAGTCGGCGAAGGCGGCCTGGGTGCCAATTGCCAGCAGCGCCAGGGCGGCGGCGGATCCAAGGAGATGCGTCATTCAAAGTCCTTTCCGAGCGGCTTCGAAGGGGGCGTCGTCAAATCGGCGAAGACAGGAAATTCCGAAGCGGAAGATCCGCCTTTCCGTATGGGAGGATCATAAGCCGTCAAGATGACGGTTGGATAGCGGCAACGTCTTTTCATCCAGCGTTTTGCGGGCGGTGACCCTCGTCGCTATCTCGTCGGGCTTGATGCCTGCAAGCAGGGAACTTGACCGTCGAACGCCGGATCTCGACCGTGACAGCTTGGACGGAATCCTGTTGATTGACTGATCAATCAACGATGCTATCTTGCCTGAGATGTCGGACCTTGCCCGCCAAAGAGCCATGCGCCGACCCGTCGAGGTCGCTCGCCGGGAAACCGTGATCGCCGCGACCATCGCGGCGATCGACGAGGCGGGTTCGCTCAACGTCACCGTGGCCGATATCGCCGGGCGGGCGGGCATCTCCTCGGCGCTGGTGCATCATTATTTCGGCACCAAGGATGATCTGATGATCGCCGCCATGCGCTCGCTCCTGAAGCAGTGCCGCCAGGAGGTGGCGCAGCGCCTGCGGGCGGCCGGCGAGGATCCGCGAGCACGCGTGCGGGCGGTGATCGCCGGCAGTTTCGCGCCGAGCCAGTTCAGCCAGGAAACCGTCTCGGCCTGGCTGGTCTTTTATCTCTATGCCCGGCGCTCTTTCGAAGCAGCGCGGCTGTTGCGGATCTATTTTCGCCGGCTGGAGACCAATCTCGTCTCGGCCCTGGAAACGCTTGTCGGCGTCGAGCGCGCCGGGCGGATCGCCGCCGGCGCCGGCGCGATGATCGACGGCGTCTGGCTGCGCCAGGCCCTTACGCCTGTCACCGAGCCCGATCCTGACAGCGCGACCGCCATGGTCGAGCGCTTCATCGACGCGGAGTTGAATGCATGAAGACCATCGATGAAGCCGACTACGTCATCGTCGGGTCCGGGTCGGCCGGATCGGCCCTGGCTCACCGATTGTCGGCCGGTGGACGCTACGAGGTGGTGGTGGTCGAGGCGGGCGGCACCGACGCCGGACCGTTCATCCAGATGCCGGGGGCGCTGTCCTTTCCGATGAACATGCGCCGCTACGACTGGGGATATGTTGCCGAGGCCGAAAAGACGCTGGCCGGGCGCCGGCTGGTGACGCCACGCGGCCGGGTGATCGGCGGCTCGTCGTCGATCAACGGCATGGTCTATGTGCGCGGCCACGCCTGCGACTATCGCCATTGGGCCAAAAGCGGCGCTACGGGCTGGGATTTCGCCGACGTGCTTCCCTATTTCAAGCGCATGGAGCACTTCCACGGCGGCGCCGGGCGCGGCGTCGATCCGCGCTGGAGGGGCACCGACGGGCCGCTGCACGTCAAGAACGGCGACATGGAGAACCCGCTCTATCAAGCCTTCGTCGAGGCGGGCAAGCAGGCAGGCTATCCCGAGACGCAGGATTACAACGGCGCGCAGCAGGAGGGCTTCGGGCCGATGCAGCAGACGATCTGGCAGGGGCGGCGCTGGTCGGCCGCCAATGCCTATCTGCGCGATGCCCTGAAGCGCGACAACTGCCGGCTGATGCACGGCCACGTCAGCCGTGTCGACATCGATCGTCGGGCCAAGCGGGCGACGGGAGTCGTCATCGGCAAGGGGCGGCGGGCGAGCGGTGTGGTCAAGGCGCGTCGCGAGGTCGTGCTGGCCGCCGGATCGATCAACTCGCCGACGCTGCTGATGCATTCCGGCATCGGCGACGCCGCCGATCTCAACCGCGTCGGTATCGACGTGGTGGCGCCCCGCGCCGGCGTCGGCCGCAATCTGCAGGACCATCTGGAACTCTATATCCAGGAGACCTGCATCCAGCCGATCACCCTCAACGGCTATCTCGATCTCTTCTCCAAGGGGCGGATCGGCCTCGAATGGATGATGCTCCACACCGGCTACGGTGCGACCAACCATTTCGAGGCCGCAGCCTTCATCCGCTCCGACGCCGGCATCGAATATCCCGATATCCAGTACCACTTCCTGCCCGGCGCAATCCGTTACGACGGCAAGGCAGCGGCGCCCGGCCACGGTTATCAGTCCCATGTCGGGCCAATGCGCTCGAAATCGCGCGGCGAGATCCGCTTGAAGAGCAACGATCCGACCGCGGCGCCTTCGATCCGCTTCAACTACATGTCGCATCCGGACGATTGGCGCGAGTTCCGCAAGGCAATCCGGCTGACTCGGGAGATCTACGCCCAAAAGGCCTTCGATCCCTATCGCGGGCCGGAGATCCAGCCGGGCGCCGATGCCACCAGCGACGCCGATCTCGACCGCTTCATCGCCGAACATGCCGAGAGCGCTTATCATCCCTGCGGCACCGCCCGGATGGGCGCGGCCGACGACCCGCAGGCGGTGGTCGATCCGGACTGTCGGGTGATCGGCATCGACAATCTGCGGCTCGCCGATTCCTCGATCTTCCCGCGCATCACCAACGGCAATCTCAACGGCCCGTCGATTATGGTCGGCGAAAAGGCCGCCGATCACATCCTCGGGAAGGGGATGCTGACGCCGGAGCCGGAGCTGAAGCCGTGGATTGCGGCGGATTGGCAGACCCGGCAGCGCTGATAGATGGAAAGCGTCGGATGGGAGGGCTCAGGGGCCGGGCTTTCGGCGGAGGAAATGGCCATCGCGTTCCGCCGGCTCCGCGAGCACATGCCCGGGCGCACGCTCACGGCGAAAGGCCCCAAGGATCAGCCGGATCCGTTTCGATCCATGGTCTCCTGCCTCTTGTCGGCCCAGAGTCGCGACATCAACACCGCTGCAGCCGCCAAGGCACTGTTCGCACGGGCCGCGACGCCCCAGGCGATGCTGGCACTTTCCGAAGAGACGATCGCCGCAACGATCAAGCCTTGTGGCCTTTACAACACCAAGGCACGCAACATTCGAAAGCTGTGCGACGTCTTGGTTCACCAGCTTGGCGGGCGGGTGCCGGAGACGCGTGAAGGGTTGATGCAAATCCCTGGAATCGGCCGCAAATGCGCCGATATCGTCTTAAGTTTCAGCTTCGACAGGCCGATCATTGCCGTCGACACCCACGTTCACCGGGTCGCCAATCGCCTCGGCCTGACCAATGCGAAGACCGCGGACGAGACCGCCGATCAACTCGCCGGGCATGCGCCCGAATGGGCGCAGCGCGACGGGCATTTCTGGCTGATCCAGTTTGGCAAGGCGGTCTGCGTGGCGCGGCGACCGAAATGCGGCGGCTGCTTCTTGAGCGATCTCTGCCGATTTTATGCCGCGAGACGATCGTTGCCGTGAAACGCCAGAGCCGGCCTGCCCGGGCCGCATCGGCGTTTTATGAGGAGCGAGGACGAGCGATCGCGCGCGGCGCGATCGCGATTAATACGTGTGGCTCGCTCAGGCTGCGACCGGCAGGACGGCTTCGATCTCTTCAGGCTCGAACGGTTTGCACACATACGGGATTGACTGCATATCGCCGGGAATACTCTCGGTCGTCGCCGAAACGAAGCAGAACGGCACCTTCGCCCGCATCAGCAGACGGGCGACCGGCAACGAGGTTGAGCCGTCGCGTCCAAGCTGCAGATCCAGTAACGCGAACCCGATGTCGCGGCCGTGCTCCTTCACAAAGCGCAGACCGTCCTCCAACGTGGACGCCACAACGACATCATCGCGGAGACGGTCTTGGACGATCTCTTCGAGATCGACGGCTATGATCGGTTCATCTTCCAGAATGAGTATGGTCATTGGTTTGCCCTTCCTTGACTTGAAAATGTCGCACGGCATGTTTGGTTGCGGTGCAATGGGCAAAAGTCGAAATCTATCGAAAAACCGACGTATTTTAGCAACGATTCGTGCAGATGGGCGGGGTAGAGAACCACAGGTCCGCAGACGGCGCCGGTCCGTGGGGCGTTAGGACCGGCGCCGTCTCGCCTTGATGGGCGCGATCAGGCGCTTTTGGGGCAACATTGGCGCCGTCTCGTGCCATCCAAGCTCGAATCGAAACCGTTCTCTCCCGGATCACCGGCGACCACGTCGTGCGTGGACCGCGCACCATCTGGGACGGATCGAGGCGATCTCTCCCTCGAACGAAGCGGTGACCGCTCAAGGGGCTTGCCGGATCAGGCAAGCCCGGACCTTTTACACCCCCTTCGCCGTTCGCGTTTGACTGAGCGTCTCAGGATTTGGTCACAAACGCCGCTCGACGAAAAAATTCGAACTCCTTGCGGTGACAGGCGTCGCGCCGGATTTCTTCGATCGTTAGGTCAGTTCGAATCGTCGACATAGCGCGCGTATTGCCGGCGCATCTGCAGGGTCCAGTCATAGAGCCGCCGATCGTGCTTCAGCAGGGTGCGGTCAAAGCCGTTCATCGACAGGCTGCGCAACTCGCGTGGGGCGATCAGGTAGCGCGCCTTGAAGGCCCGCGAAAAATGCGCTGCGCTGACGAAGCCGACCGCATAGGCGACGTCGTCGATGCGGATCGCCCGGGCGGAGATGTCGGTGATCATGTCGTAGGCTTTGGCGAGCCGGCGCGCCTGCACCAATGTCGACAGGCCGCCGTCCACGTCCGCCAACCGGTAGAGACTGGCGCGGGACATGCCGCAGGCATAGGCGATTGCGGCCGGTGACAGGTCCGAATCCGCCAGATGTTCATCGATGAAGTGGACGATGCGCTGGCGCAGGCTCGCCGCCATCGCCGCCTTGACGTGCGCGTTGGCGTCGCGGAACGAGCGGGCGCTCATCAAAGCGAGCAACGCCTCGACGCCGGCTTCCATTTCGGCGTTTGTCAGCTGTCCGGCATTGTCGGCGAGAAAGCTCATGTGGCTGCGGGCAAGCGGCGTCAGGCGCTCGCCGTTGCCAAGTCGGCGGCCGTGATAGATCGCGCCCTGCAGGCGCGCGCCGAACTCGCGGGGGATCAACAGCGTGATATTGGAAAAGTTCGAGGCGACGGTCGAGAGCGGCCGGGCGAGATCGAGGACACTGATTTCCCCTGGCCTCAGATCGATCGGTGTGCCGGCGCAATCGCCGACGTATCCGCCCTGCTCGTAGAGCTGGATGACGATGTGATCCCACTCGGGGGTGGTGTTTTTGCGAACCTCGCGGTGGAACGACTGAGCCGTCGCCTTGGCCCGGGACAAGAGCACCGTGCCGGCGTGGAGCGCGTTGGCACCGCCGTCGAAGGTCGCCGGATCGCCGCCGGCGGGACGAACGTCGAACAGTGGCCGCACAACGTTCCGCCAGATATCGAACTTTTCTTCTCCGCTCAAACGGCTGACATCGAAGCCGGCGCTCGTCGAGGTTGGAGCGGCAACCGAAGTCACGTCGTGAGCCATGATCCGAAAATTCGCTCTTGCATTTTGTCGCCGAGCCCAAGCCTGCGGCGACCTTCCACAGGCCACTTGAGCGTATCAATTTTAACGATGCAACGAAAAAGCAGTCTTCGCCGTCAATTTTAAGTCGCACAAGCGGTTCGGTGATGGCGACGCGGCCGAGGCTTGAACGATCCCGCAGCGAGGATTGCCGCTACGTTGGGTTTTTTCGGATTACAGTGATCTGCAGCGACACGTTGCCCACAATTCGGAGACGGTACTAGACAAAGGCGGAGATAACTTCGTAGAAACGCTCCAATCATCGCGGCTGGGGGGACGTGTGAGATTCGTGTGCCGGCCATTTCTCTGTCGCGAAGAGGTTGATTTCGACAAACGGCCGGACGGCACGACCGGTTCGGCACCGAAGGAGTGGCTGCGACCGTGAGCGTCAACGACACCGCCGAACCGAATCGCCGGGATTTTCTCTACATCGCCACGGGGACCGTCGGCGCCGTTGGTGTCGCAGTTGCAGCTTGGCCGTTCATCGATCAGATGAATCCGGATGCGGCCACCTTGGCGTTGGCCGAAATCGACGTCGATGTCAGCCAGATCACCGAAGGGCAGTCGATCACCGCGAAATGGCGCGGCAAGCCGGTGTTCATCCGCCAGCGGACGGCCAAGGAGGTCGAGGAGGCCAAGGCGGTCGCGCTGACGGCGCTGAAGGACCCGATCGCGCGCAACGCCAATCTTCCGTCAGATGCGCCGGCGACGGACGAAAACCGTGCCGCAAAGAGCAAAGAAGCCTGGCTGGTGATGATCGGCGTATGCACCCATCTCGGCTGCATCCCGCTGGGCGAATCCGGCCCCTACAATGGCTGGTTCTGCCCGTGTCATGGTTCGATCTACGACACCGCCGGCCGCATCCGACAAGGCCCGGCGCCGGAGAACATGGCGATTCCGCTGTTCAAGTTCACATCCGACACGAACATTCGAATCGGCTGACTGGGGGCAGCATAATCCGATGAGTGGTCATTCTACTTACGTACCCTCCAAGGGGATCATGCAGTGGCTGGATGCGCGGCTGCCACTGCCCCGGCTGATGTATGATTCCTTCGTCGCCTATCCGGTGCCGCGCAATCTGAACTACGCCTACACGTTCGGCGGCATCCTCGCGATCTTCCTGGTGCTGCAGATCCTCACCGGCGTCGTGCTGGCGATGCATTACGCCGCCAATTCGGCGATCGCCTTCGACTCCGTCGAGAAGATCATGCGCGACGTCAACTGGGGCTGGCTGTTGCGCTACATGCATGCCAACGGCGCGTCGTTCTTCTTCATCGCCGTCTACGTCCACATCTTCCGCGGCCTTTATTACGGCTCCTACAAGGCGCCGCGCGAGGTGCTGTGGATCCTCGGCGTGATCATCTTCCTTCTGATGATGGCGACGGCCTTTATGGGCTACGTGCTCCCCTGGGGCCAAATGTCGTTCTGGGGCGCGACGGTGATCACCAACTTCTTCACCGCCTTCCCGTTGATCGGCGACCCGATTCATGCGCTGTTGCTGGGCGGCTTCGCGGTCGACAATGCGACGCTGAACCGATTCTTCTCGCTGCACTACCTTCTGCCCTTCATGATCGCCGGCGTGGTGGTGCTGCATGTCTGGGCGCTGCATGTCACCGGTCAGACCAATCCGACCGGCGTCGAGGTGAAATCGTCCAAGGATACGGTGCCGTTTACCCCGCATGCGACGATCAAGGATGGTTTCGCCATGGCCGTCTTCCTGATTGTCTTCGCCTATATGGTGTTCTATCTGCCGAACTATCTCGGTCATGCCGACAACTATATCGAGGCGAACCCGCTGAAGACGCCGGCCCATATCGTGCCGGAATGGTACTTCCTGCCGTTCTACGCGATGCTGCGGGCGATCACCTTCAATATCGGCCCGATCGACTCCAAGCTCGGCGGCGTACTCGTCATGTTTGGCTCGATCCTGGTGTTGTTCTTCGTGCCGTGGCTCGACACCTCGCGGATCCGCTCGACCGCTTTTCGGCCGCTTTACAAGATCTTCTTCTGGATTCTCGTCGCCGACTGCATTTTCCTTGGCTGGCTCGGCTCGCAACCGGCTGAAGGCATCTATCCGGCGCTCGCACTGGTCGGGACGATCTACTATTTCAGCCACTTCCTCATTCTTCTCCCGGTTCTCGGCCTGATCGAGACGCCGTTGAAGCTGCCCGGATCGATCACCGAGGCGGTGCTCGCCAAGCATGGCGGAGGGGGAACGCCGTCCGGCGCCGCTGCCAAGGCGGAAACCAGGGGCTGACGGTGAGCCACGTGGGAGAGGGAATGATGACGAAACTCCTGTCGGCTCTGTTGGCCTTTGGTCTGATGGCGATGCCGCTGCAGGCGGCGATGGCGCAGGACAAGACGGAAAGCGCTGCTGCCAGCGCCGGTGCCGCCAGCAAAGATGCCGGGCAGGACGCGGCCGCCGAGGGCCATGCCGAGCTGCCGCATTTTCCGCTGAAAGAGCCGCCGGAGCTTTCCTGGTCCTTTGCCGGCCCCTTCGGACACTGGGATCTCGGGCAGCTGCAGCGCGGGCTGAAGGTCTACAAGGAGGTCTGTTCGGCCTGCCACAGCATGCGTCTGGTGGCCTTCCGCAACCTGAAGGCCCTTGGCTACAGCGACGATCAGGTGAAAGCGTTTGCCGCGCAATACACCGTCAAGGACGGGCCGAATGGCGACGGCGAGATGTTCGATCGCCCGGGCATTCCGTCCGACTATTTTCCTTCGCCGTTCCCCAATCACGAGGCGGCTGCGGCCGCGAACAACGGCGCGGCGCCACCGGACTTCTCGCTGCTCGCCAAGGCGCGGGCGGCCGAACGCGGCTTTCCGACCTTCCTGTTCGATCTTGTCACGCAATATCAGCAGGGCGGGCCGGACTACATCCACGCGCTCATCACCGGCTATGGCCAGACACCGCCGAAAAGCGTCGAGCATCTGATCCAGGACGGCACCTACTACAATCCTTACTTCATGTCGGGGCCGGCGCTGGCCATGCCGCCGCCGCTGAGCGACGGTCAGGTGGAATATACCGACGGCACGCCGCAGACTGTCGATCAGTATGCCCGCGACGTTGCGGCCTTCATGATGTGGGCGGCCGAGCCGCATCTCGCCGAGCGCAAGGCGACCGGCTTCGTGACGATGATCTTCTTGATCGTCTTTGCCGGCCTGCTCTTTGCGGTCAAACGACGGGTCTGGGCAAACACGCCGCACTGATCGGACGTGTCAGGGCTTACAGCATCGTACTTTCCGAAAATCGGTCCCGATTTTCGGAAAGTACGATGCTTAGATTCAAAGGGTGAGAGCGACCTTTCTGCGTCCGACAGGACGCAGGGCGCTGTAGCGATACGAAAAAAGGGGAGGCGCCGGCTTCCCTTTTTGCCGTTGGGGCGAGGGCCGGAACGCCGGATGAGCGATCGGCGCTTGCAATCGCCGGGCCGAGAGCCGAAAACCACAAGCGAACATGCCGCCTGCGGCGCGCCGCACGTTTGATCATCGGCCGTCCGCGCGGCGGGCGGCGGTGGATCGAGCGTGATCGCCGGGCGCAAAGGGCCGCTTGAGGGCCGGCGCGGCGACGTCGTGCGAAAGAGGACATGCGATGTATATTGCGATGAACCGCTTCAAGGTTCTGCCGGGGGCCGAGGACGAGTTCGAGACCCTGTGGCTGAACCGCGATTCCAAGCTGACGGCGGTGCCGGGCTTCGTCGAGTTCCACATGCTGAAGGGGCCGGAGGGAGAGGGCTACCGGCTCTATTCCTCGCACACGATCTGGGAAAGCGAGGCGGCGTTTCTCGCCTGGACCCGCTCCGAGGCGTTTCGCGCGGCCCATGGCAGCGCCGGCGGCACCCGGCCGCTCTATCAGGGCCATCCGAATTTCGAGGGTTTTGAGGTCATCCAGACGATCAACAAGGACGTCTGAACGTGGCCATGCGCGACGACACCGCCGAGAAGGGCGCCATCCCGGCACCGACGATCGATTTTGCCGCGGTGATCCGCACCATCCCGGATTATCCCAAGCCGGGCATCATGTTTCGCGACGTGACCAGTCTGCTCGCCGATCCGGCGGCGTTCCGCGCCGCGGTCGATGCGATGGTCGCGCCCTATGCCGAGATGGGCGTCGCAATGGTCGCCGGAATCGAGGCGCGGGGCTTTATCCTCGGCGGGGCGATCTCCCATCAGCTCGCGGCCGGCTTCGTCCCGATCCGCAAAAAGGGCAAGCTGCCGCTGGCGACGATCCGCGTCGCCTACAGTCTGGAATACGGCGTCGACGAAATGGAGGTGCATCGCGACGCGCTCACCCCCGGCACCCGCGTGTTGATCACCGACGACCTGATCGCCACCGGCGGCACCGCCGAGGCGGCGGTCAAGCTTTTGCGTGAATTGGGGGCGGAGATCGTCGGCGCCTGTTTTGTCGTCGACCTGCCGGAGGTCGGCGGGCGGCAGAAACTCGAAGCCCTGGGCGTGCCGGTGAAGGCGCTGGTCGCCTATCAGGGACATTGAGCGCCGCGCCACCCAGATTTGTGTCGCCTTGAGATCGCGGCGCAGGCTTCAGTCCAGCAGCTCGCGCTTGAGCAGCGCATAAAGGGCCGCCTTGCGCTCGAAGCCGACGCCCGGCGCATCTGGCAGCCCGACGAGGCTGTCCTCGACGCGGACATCGTCGGCGAAGCCGCCGAAGGGCTGGAAGACGTCCGGATAGGATTCATTGCCGCCAAGATGCAGACCGGCGGCGATGTTCAGCGACATCTGATGGCCACCATGGGGCACCACCCGGCGGGGCGACCAGCCGGCCTCGGCCATCCCGTCCAGCGTTCGCAGATATTCGACGAGGCCATAGGAGAGGGCGCAGTCGAATTGCAGAATGTCCCGTTCGGCGTCCATCCCGCCATAGCGCAGGAGATTGCGGGCGTCCTGATGGGAGAAGAGGTTCTCGCCGGTCGCCATGCGGCCGCCGTAGCGCTTCGAGACCTCGGCCTGCAGCCCATAATCGAGCGGATCGCCGGCCTCCTCATACCAGTGGAGACCATAGGGCTCGAGCGCCTCGGCATAGGCGAGGGCGGCTTTAAGGTCGAAGCGGCCATTGGCGTCGACACACAGGTTCTGGCCGCCGCCGACCACCTCCAGCGCCGCCTCGATCCGCTTCAGATCCTCCGCCAGCGGGGCGAGGCCGATCTTCATCTTGCAGACCCTGTAGCCGCGATCGCGATAGGAGCGCATCTCGTCCTTGAGGCCGGTGATCTCTTTGCCGGGATGATAATATCCGCCGGCCGCATAGACCCAGACCTTATCGTCCGCGACACCGCTTCGATAGCGCTCGGCAAGCAGCCGGTAGAGCGGCTGGCCCGCGATCTTGGCGACGGCGTCCCAGATCGCCATGTCGAGGGTGCCGACGGCGACCGAGCGTTCGCCATGACCGCCCGGCTTTTCGTTGATCATCATCCGGTCCCAGATGGCGAAGGGATCGAGATTGGCATTGGTGGCGTCGATCAGGGTCTCCGGATCGGCCTCCATCAGGCGCGGGATGAAACGCTCGCGCATCAAGGCGCCCTGGCCATACCGGCCGTTGGAGTTGAAGCCGAAGCCGATCACCGGCTCACCGTCGCGGATCTGATCGGTGATCACCGCGACGACCGAGCAGGTCATTTTGGAAAAGTCGATGAAAGCATTGGCGATCGGACTGGCGATCGAGACGGTCTTTTCGCGGATTTCGGTGATGCGCATCGAAGCTCTCCCTGCTGGCCGGGCTCGGCCGGCCTTCAGCCCGCGAGCGTTTCGGCGATCGCCGCGCCGCATTCGGCGGTGGTGGCCTTGCCGCCCATATCCTTGGTGCGGGCGGCCGGATCGGCGATCACCGTCTCGATCGCGGTCATCACGGCCTCGGCCGCCTCGGGGTGGCCGAGATGCTCGAGCATCATCGCCGCCGACCAGATTTGGCCGATGGGATTGGCGATCTTCTGGCCGGCGATGTCCGGCGCCGAGCCGTGGACCGGCTCGAACATCGACGGAAAGTCGCCTTCCGGATTGATGTTGGCAGAGGGGGCGATGCCGATCGACCCTGCCACCGCGGGGCCGAGGTCGGACAGGATGTCGCCGAAGAGGTTGGAGCCGACGACGACGTCGAACCAATCCGGATGCTGGACGAAATGGGCTGTCAGGATGTCGATATGGTACTGGTCGGTTCGGATGTCCGGATAGTCGGCCTTGACCGCTTTGAAGCGCTCGTCCCAGAACGGCATGGTATGGACGATGCCGTTCGACTTGGTCGCCGAGGTCAGGTGCTTCTTCGGCCGCGATTGCGCGAGTTTGAAGGCATAGTGCAGGATGCGGTCGACGCCGCGCCGTGTAAAGATCGCCTCCTGGATGGCGATTTCGTTCTCGGTGCCGTGATAGAGCCGGCCGCCGGCCTCGGAATATTCGCCCTCGACGTTTTCGCGCACGACATAAAAGTCGATGTCTTCCGGCCCACGGCCGGCGAGCGGGCTGGTGGTGCCTTTCAACAGCCGGCAGGGGCGCAGATTGACATATTGGTTGAAAGTCCGGCGGATGGGGATGAGCAGGCCCCAGAGCGAGATGTGGTCGGGCACGTCCGGCCAGCCGACGGCACCGAGGAACACCGCGTCATGCCGCTTGAAGCGCTCCAGCCCATCCTCGGGCATCATCCGGCCGGTCTTCTTGTAGGTCTCGCAGCTCCAGTCGACCTCGTCGAACTGGAAGGCGATGTCGAATTTGCGCCCCACCGCTTCGAGGACCCGCATGCCCTCCGGCACGACTTCCTTGCCGATGCCGTCACCAGGGATGGTGGCGATCTTGAGGGCGTTGGTTTTTGGCATGGGAAAGGCCTTTGCTTCACGTCTTCATATCAGGGGCCGGGCGCACAAAGTTGTCCCTACGCCAGGGTGGCGCCGCGTCGGACGGCGTCGTCAAAAAAACAGGCCGCGCGGCATTGGGATCAAGAGAACATGCGCCATGAGAAGATAAAAGCCGGTCAGGATTGCGACACCGAACACCACCAGCAGCGCCAGTTCCTTGACGGATACCTGCTCATGGGTGGCGATCGCCATGATGGCGAAGAAGGCGAGCAGGCTGGCGACGAAGAAGCCGAGCACCGGGATGAGCCCGATCCATGCGGCCATGGCAAGGAGAAACAACAGCCGGCGGGGTGTCGAGCCGCGCTCGGCCGGCGTTGAAGCGCTCTCGTCCGGCGCTGGTGGCTTGCGCCGCAGGCCGATCATCACATTGCGCAGGATGAGGATCGCGGCGGCGACGATCATCGCCACCGAAATGGTGATCGGAAACACCGATCCGAGCGGTGACATCGTCTCGGTCTCACGGATCAGCACGGCCGCGAGGACGATGAACAAAAGGGCGACGGTCGTTCCGGCCGGGTCGTGCGGCAGGCGCGACACTTGCGATTCAGGATGATGTGCCATCGGGGCTCTCCACGACCATGTCGGTCGACGATTTGCGCGCGCGCGCGCGGCGCCGATCGCCTGGACGATGAAAGGATAGAACAGGGTCAGCGCCGCAAAGGCGATGATCACTAGCGAGATCGGCCGGCCGAAGAACATGCCCATGACGTTCTTCTGGGCGTTGCCGATCAGGTAGCTCTGGACGAAGCCCTGTTCGGCGATCTGGCCGAGGACCAGGCCGAGCACGATCGGCGAGGGCGCGAAGCCGGCGCGGTTCAGCACCCAGCCGATGACGCCGAGGCCGAGCATCACGGCGCTGTCGTTGAGGTTGTTGTGGATCGCGAAGGAGCCGATCACCGTCATGAAGGCGATGGTCGGCACCAGCGCGGCCTTGGGGATGGCGATGATGCTCTTATAGGCGTAGCGCCCGACCATCAGGCCGATCGGCAGCATCAAGATGGTGCCGATGAGCAGGCCGAAGATGAAGGTGTAGACGATCGAGCTTTGCGCGGTGAACAGCGCCGGGCCGATCTTGATGCCCTGGACGAGCAGCGCACCGAGAATGACGGCATCGGGCGGGGTGCCGGGAATGCCGAGGACGAGGGTCGGGATGAACCCCCCGCCGACGGTGCCGTTATTGGCCGATTCCGTCGCGATGATGCCGGCCGGCTCGCCGGTGCCGAAGCGTTCGGGATGCTTTGAGGCGCGTCGTGCTTCCGAATAGGAGACGAGGCTCGCGACCGAGCCGCCGGCACCCGGCAGGATGCCGACCACCGTGCCGATGATCGAGGACCGGATCAGATTGACCTTCTGGCCCATGGTGATCGCCAGCGCTTCCTTCAGCCGGAAGCCGGTGGTGCTGTCGGCGACTTTCAGATGCGGATCCTTGGTGGCGACGAGGTCGATCAGCACGGGCACGCAGTAAAGGCCGATCAGGCCGGAGACGATGTCGATGCCGCCGAGCAGCACGTGGCTGCCGAAGGTGAAGCGGACGTCCGCACCGATCACCGCGACGCCCACCATCGACAGAAGCAGGCCGAAGCAGGCGCCGATCAGACCTTTTAAGAGATTGCCGACCGACAGTGCCGAGATCAACGTCAGGCCGAAGACCGCCAGCCAGAAATATTCCGGCGGGCCGAAGGCGAGGGCGACCTGTGCCAGCGGCGGGGCGAGGAACATCAGCATCAAGGCACCGACGAGTCCGCCTGTGACCGAGGCGATCGTCGACAGCGTCACCGCCAGCGCGCCATCGCCCCGCTTGGCCATCGGAAAGCCGTCGAAGGTGGTGGCGATGGCCGAGGGGGTGCCCGGCGTGTTGACGAGGATCGCCGAATAGGAGCCGCCATAGATGGCGCCGGTGTAGATCGCCCCAAGGACGATCAGGCCCGAGGCCGGATCCATGGTGAAGGTGAACGGCACCAGCACCGCCACAGCCATGGTCGCCGACAGGCCGGGCAAAGCGCCGATGACGATGCCGGCCAGGACGCCGGCAAAGGCGAGCAGCAGGTTGAGCGGTGTCAGCGCTGCCGCGAGATAGGTGAAATGGGACATCGAGGCCATCCGAAACGGGACGATCGAAGGGGAGCGGGCCGCAGCCCGACATGGTGCCGTGGGATCACGATAATCCCGGCCGGGCCGCAGGAAAGTCCAGACCTGCGCTCAACTTCGGGCTTTGCTCGGCCGCCGGGCGCCGTGTCGGCCAGCGTGCGGCGTCCGATGCCCGGCGACGTCTTTCATTCATCCATCGGCGAGCCAGGCTTGCGCCTACTTCTTGGCGATGCCCATGTCCTTGGCGGCGGCTTCGTATTCGGCTTTTCGCTTGGCCATGAAATCCGGCACCTGGTCATAGGGCACGTTGATCACCACGAAGCCGCCGTCTTCCATCTTCTTGATGAAGTCCGGGTCGTGATTGATCTTGTCGAGGACGTCGGAGAGCTGCTTCTTGACCTCTTCAGGCGTCGATTTCGGAACCGCGACGCCGCGATAGGCACCGCCCACCATGTCGTAGCCAAGCTCCTTGAAGGTCGGCACGTCGGGGAAGCTCGGCACCCGCTTGTCGGCGGCGACGGCAAGCACCCGCATGGCGTCGCCCTGGGTGATTGCCGCGGTGGTGTAGCTGAAGCCGGCCATCACCTGACCGCCGAGAACCGCGGCGGTCGACGGGCTGGTGCCGGAGAACGGGATATAGGTGGTGGTGACGCCCGCCAGCTTGTCGAAGCGGGTCTGAGCGACATCGTTGGCCGAATTGGTGCCCGAACCGGAAACGGTGACAATGCCTGGATTAGCCTTGGCGTAGTCGATCAGATCCTTCAACGTTTTGAATTGGCTGTTCTTCGGAACGATGATCGCGTCCGGCGTGTATTGGAAGAAGTAGACATTGGAAATGTCGTCGGTCTTGTAGCCGACATTCTGGGCCATCGGCTGCAGAATGATATGAGGCAGATTGGTGCCCATGATGGTGTAGCCGTCGGCCTCAAGACCGTTCAGCTGCGACCAGGCCTGGGCGCCGCCGGCCCCGGCCATGTATTGGATGACCAACGGCTTGCCGGTGATCTTCTCCCAGACCGGCTGCTGCAGCCGGGCGGCGATGTCGGATTCCCCACCGGCGTTGAAGGGAATGATGTAGTTGACCGGTTTCGACGGATAGTCCTGCGCGACGGCAACTCCGGTGGCAGCGGCGAACGCGAAAACGGCACTCGCCAGCAAGGCCTTGAGCTTCATGAATTCCTCCCATCAATGCGATCCGGCACCGTGGTGGTCCGCACGCTCCTCCAGAGTGTGTCCCGGCCGGGTCGACTCTATCAGGGACGAGTTTTGCGGTAATGTCAACGTTGCGTCCGATGATGCATGCAACAGTGGATGCATCAGACTTGCCGCTTCGCAACGGCGGCACTAAGGTCTCGATTGGAGGAGGCCTGATGTCGCAAACCCGCTTGTCACACGATGCGCTGCCGGCCGAGCGCCGGCCATCGCTGGTCCATGCCGCCTATGAGGCGATTAAGCGCGCGATCTGCAACGGCGAGTTCGCGCCCGGCTTCCAAGGCTCGGAGATCGAGATTGCCGAGCGTCTCGGCATGAGCCGCACGCCCGTCCACCAGGCGATTATCCGGTTGCAGGCAGAGGGCATGGTCGAACTCAAGGCCAAGCGCGGCGTCGTCATCTGCGCGCTGTCGCCGGCCGACATGCGGGCGATCTACGATGTCATCGTCGCAGTCGAAGGCATGGCGGCGATGCTCGCGGCCGAACGCAGGACGGTGGAGCGCCAGGCGCTGTGTGCCGATCTTGAAGCCTTGAATGGTGGGCTTCGCCAAGCGATCGATGGCGACGACCTGCACCGTTGGGCGGCGCTCGACAGCGATTTTCATGCCCGCCTGGTGGAGGGGAGTGCCAACGGTCGGCTGGAGCAGATCGCCAAAGTCCATCTCGATCAGTCGCATCGGGCGCGGCGGATGACGCTCAGGCTGCGGCCTCGTCCGGTGCGCTCGCTCGCCGAGCATCAGGCGATCGTCGACGCGATCCGTATCGGTGACGGCACGGCCGCCCGCGATGCGGCGCAGGCCCACAAGATCGCCGCGCGCGATCTGATCATCAATCTGCTCGAGACATATCATCTCCAGCATCTGTGAGGCGCTTATCGCCGCCGCCGCCTCAACCGGAGGCCTTCAGCAACTGGTGCATCGCCGCAAGCGCGCGGGTGCGATGGCGCCGGCGGTGGGTGATGGCGAAGAAACGGCGCTTGGCGCCCGGCAACGGGATGGCGATGATGTTGCCGAGGGCAACCGCCGGCGCCGCCGCCCGGCCGGACAAGACGCTGACGCTCGATCCGGCCGCGACGGCGGCGAGCACCGCCTCGTTCGACGGCAGTTCCAGCGTGATCTTCAATGTTTCGAAGCGTCCGCCGGACGCGCTGAACCAAGCCTCGAATTCCGAGCGCGTGCCGGAGCCTTCTTCGCGCAGAATCCACGAGGCTTCGCTGAAATCGGAAACGGCAAGGGTCCGGCCGTCGGCAAACGGGTGGCCCGGCGCGCAGATCACCATCAGGTCGTCGGTGCCGACGATGATCTGTTCGAGTTCGGCCGCGTCCACCGCACCCTCGACGACGCCGAGATCGGCGCCGCCCTCGACCACCCAGCGGGCGACCTGCGTGGTGTTGCCGACCGCCAGCGTCATCTCGACGTCCGGAAAGCGGTCGTTAAAGCGCATCAGCCGGGCCGGCAGCCAGTAGCTCGCCACCGTCTGGCTGGCGGCGACGCGGATCCGGCCCATCGTGTGCTCGGCAAGATCTTCCAACACCAGCGTTGCCGTCTCGACCCGGCCGAGGATCTCCCGCGCCTCGCCGACGAAGACCCGGCCGACATCGGTCAGTTCGATCCGGCGGCCGACCCGGTCGAAGAGTTTCACCGCGTGGCGGGTCTCCAGCGCCGCGATCGCAGCCGATACCGCCGATTGGGTCAGGTTCAGCGCCTCTGCCGCCTGGGTGACGTGCTGGCGCTCGGCGACGGCGAGAAAGATGCGGAGCTGCTCAAGGGTCATCGGGCGAATCTGATGAGCGAATCTAACGAAACGACAATTGTTCGATTTTACCAATCGTTTTGAGAAAAACAATGCATATGATCGCTTGCGACAATGTCCTGTATATTTCTCTGCGGCAGATTGGCGGTGTCGCTAAGGTCGTAACGGTCGAAGGCTGGCGGTCGACGCGCGGATCGCGCTACACACGCTCAATGGGGATTCGGGCCTGTCCAGTCCCGCACTGGTCTGTTGAGAGCGACGATGGCTCACCCGACGATCACACTGGCGTTGAACGGTTTTGGCCGGATCGGGCGCACCGTCCTGCGGATCCTCGCCAAGGGCGGCTACGCGGGGATCGAGGTCGTCCTCGTCAATGATATCGAGGCGCTGGAGACCTGTGCTTATCTGTTTGAATACGACAGCGTGTTCGGACCGTTTTCGGGAACGATCGAGACCAGGCCCGGACGGCTTGTCGTCGACGGCCGGGATATCGCTTTTCACTCCGTGCCGGACCTTCAGGCGCTCGATCTATCGGGCATCGACCTGGTACTCGAATGCACCGGCCACAACGACGACCGCGAACGTATCGAGCGCGGCCTGCGGGCTGGCGCCGGGGCGGTTCTGATCTCCGGCCCGTCCAAGGTCGCCGACGCGACGCTGGTGCTCGGCGCCAACGCCGATCGCCTCGGTGACGAGCGGGTGATCTCCAACGCCTCCTGCACGACCAACGCCTTGGCACCGTTGCTGAAGGTGCTGGACGAGGCGTTCGGCGTCGTCTCCGGCCAGATGACCACGGTCCATTGTTACACCGGTAGCCAGCCGACGGTGGACAAGCCGCTCGGCGATCCGGCGCGCAGCCGCGCCGCGGCCCTGTCGATGGTGCCGACCAGCACCAGCGCCGGGCGGCTGATCGGCGACGTCCTGCCGCATTTGGCGGGCCGCGTCGCCGCCCGCGCGATCCGGGTGCCGACGGCCAGCGTCTCGGCAATCGACCTCACCGTCGCGACCGAGCGAGACGCAAGCGTCGCGGCGGTCAACGCGCTTTTGAAGGCTCGGGCCGAGGCGAGAAGCGTCTTCGGCTGGACCGAGCGGCCGCTGGTCTCCTCGGACCTTCGCGCTCGTCCGGAATCGATCGTCATCGCCGGGCCCGAGACATCACGGGCCGGCGGCCTTCTCCGGGTGTTCGGCTGGTACGATAACGAATGGGGCTTTTCATGCAGAATGCTGGACATGGTACGCATGATCGCCCAGCGAAACAAGGGATAGAGGAACGCCACATGTCGAAGGACGAGTCGCAGCCGTTGTCGAAACGGCAGGAGGCGCTCGATTATCACGAGTTTCCCAAGCCCGGGAAACTGGAAATCCGCGCCACCAAGCCGATGACCACCGGCCGCGATCTCTCCAACGCCTATTCGCCGGGCGTTGCCGAAGCCTGCCTCGAAATCCAGAAGAATTCCGCCGATGCCGCGCGCTATACCGCCAAGGGCAACCTCGTCGCCGTCGTCTCCAACGGCACCGCCGTTCTCGGCCTCGGCAATATCGGCGCCCAGGCCTCCAAGCCGGTGATGGAGGGCAAGGCGGTTCTGTTCAAGAAATTCGCCGGCGTCGATTGCTTCGACATCGAGGTGAACGAGACCGATCCGGAAAAGCTCGCGGAGATCGTCGCCAGCCTGGAGCCGACCTTCGGCGCGGTCAATCTGGAGGATATCAAGGCCCCCGACTGCTTCTTGGTCGAGCGGCTGTGCCGCGAGACGATGTCGATCCCGGTGTTTCACGACGATCAGCACGGCACCGCGATCGTCGCCGCGGCTGCGGCGGTCAACGCCCTGCGGGTGGCCGACAAAAAAATCGAAGACATCCGCATCGTCGCCCTCGGTGCCGGCGCGGCCGGGATTGCCTGTCTGAAGATGCTTTTGGTGATGGGCGCCAGGAAAGACAATATCACCATGCTCGACTCCAAGGGCGTGGTGCACAAGCGGCGCAACGATCTCTCGCCGGAAAAGGCCGAGTTCGCCCGCGACACGGAAATGCGCACCACCCTCGAAGCGATGGAGGGCGCCGATCTTTTCCTCGGTGTCTCCGGGCCGGGTCTCCTGACCAAGGAGATGGTGGCCAAGATGTCGAAAGCCCCGATCATCTTCGCGCTGGCCAATCCGACGCCCGAGATCATGCCGGAGGCGGCGCGTGAGGCGGCGCCCGACGCGCTGATCGCCACCGGCCGCTCGGATTACCCGAACCAGGTCAACAACGTCCTCTGCTTCCCCTTCATCTTCCGCGGTGCGCTCGACGTCGGGGCGACGCAGATCAACGACGAAATGAAGCTCGCCTGCGTCGAGGCGATCGCGGGGCTTGCCCGCGAGACCGCCTCGGCCGAGGTCGGTCAGGCCTATCGCGGCGAGCGGCTGGCCTTCGGGCCGGATTATCTGATCCCCAAACCCTTCGATCCGCGGCTATTGCCGACCATCGCTCTGGCTGTTGCCAAGGCGGCGATGGAATCGGGCGTCGCCGCCCGCCCGATCGACCTCGACGCCTACAGTGCCCGCCTCAACAGCCAGGTCTACCGCTCTTATTCGGTGATGCGCCGGGTGTTCGATGCGGCGCGGGCCTCGAGCCGGCGCATCGTCTTTGCCGAGGGCGAGGACGAGCGGGTGCTGCGCACGGCCCAGGCGATTGCCGAAGAGACCCAGGACCGGCCGATCCTGATCGGGCGGCCGGATGTGGTCAACGCCCGGCTGGAGCGTGAGGGGCTGAAAATCCGGGCCGGCGAAGATTTCGAGATCGTCAACCCCGAGGATGACCCGCGCTATCGCGATTACTGGAGCACCTATTACGAGCTGATGCGCCGGCGCGGTGTCTCGCCCGATCTCGCCCGCGCGGTGATGCGCACCAACACCACCGCGATCGCCGCCGTCATGGTCCATCGCGGCGAGGCCGACAGCATGATCTGCGGGGCCTTCGGCGAATATCGTTGGCATTTGGATTATGTCAGCCAGATCCTGTCGACGGGCGATCTCCATCCGGTGGCGGCGCTGTCCTTGATCGTGCTCGATCGCGGACCGCTGTTTGTCGCCGATACCCATGTTCATATGACCCCAGACGCGGTGCAGGTCGCCGAGACGGTGATCGCCGCGGCGCGCCATGTGCGCCGCTTCGGCATCGAGCCGAAGATCGCCCTGTGCTCCAGCTCGCAATTCGGCAATCTCGACAACGAGTCCGGCCGGGTGATGCGCGGCGCCCTCACAATCCTCAACGAGAAGAAGCTCGACTTTGAATATGAGGGCGAGATGACCACGGACACGGCGCTCGACGCCGAGATCCGCAATCGGCTGTTTCCGGCCGGCCGGCTGGAGGGGCGGGCAAATGTCCTCGTCTATGCCAATTCCGACGCAGCCGGAGCGGTGCGCAACATCTTGAAGTCGGTCGCCGGCGGTCTGGAAGTCGGCCCGATCCTGATGGGCATGGGCAACCGCTCCCATATCGTGACGCCGGGCGTGACGGTCCGCGGCCTGCTCAATACCGCCGCGCTGGCCGGTTCGGCGGTGGCCAGCTACGGCTGAGGGACCGCGTTAGGGCGGCGATCGGCGGATCGCCGCGATCGATCCCGGAGGCGCCGGAGTGCGCTGCCGCCTGTGCGGCATGGCGCGAGAAATCGTCCGCTCTGCCACGGCTTGTCTGCCACGGCTTGTTTGGTGGCGCCGACGGGCGGCTCTTTTGCCAGTTCTGTCAGCGCTCGGCCGGCATCGTCCTCGGCGCGCCGATAGGTGTCGGTATGACGTCGGAGGATCGATAATAAACAATTGAAAGATAAAGATTATTTTCGATTCTATCGACGTACTGTTACCACAGGAACGGGCTTCTCGTTCAGCGACTGGACGATGATCACGCTATTGCATCGCCACCCGATGATGGCCAGACTGGTTCCTGACTTCATTTTGGGATTGATCAATGCCGCGCCACCCCGAATTTCAGTACCTTGATCTCATCCAAGACGTGCTCGAAACCGGTGACCGCCGGATCGATCGTACAGGGGTCGGCACGTTGTCGAAGTTTGGCGCGGTGATGCGCTTCGATCTTTCGGACGGGACGCTACCGATCTACACGACCAAACGGGTATTTTGGAAAACGGCCGTCAAAGAAATGATCTGGTTTCTGACCGGCCAAACGAACATTCAGTCGCTCCTGCGCGAGAATGTGAAGATTTGGACTGATTGGCCGCTCGATGCATATCGCAAGGCGACCGGTGACCCGATTTCACAAGAGGCTTTCGAGGCACGAATTCTCCAGGACGATGCCTTTGCTCTGCAATGGGGTGACCTGGGTCCTGTCTACGGCAAGCAGTGGCGACGATGGGTCGATGCAAAAGGGGAGGAGCACGACCAGATTGCCGGTGTCATTGAGATGCTGAAGAGAGACCCGTCCAGCAGGCGGATGCTGTTCCATGCCTGGAACGTCGGGGACCTAGACCAAATGGCGCTGCACCCGTGTCATATGACGTACCAATTTCATGTTCGCCAGCCGAAGGAGGGCACGGACAATCAGGGGACGCTCTCCCTTCTCGTCGGTCAGCGTTCCTGCGACCTGGGTCTGGGAAATCCATTCAACGTGTGCCAGCAGGCCGCCTTGGTTCACATGATCGCACAGCAGGTCGATATGACGCCTGGAGAGCTCATCTGGGTTGGCGGGGACGTCCATGTGTACCTGAATCACATCGACATGGCCCAAACGCTGCTCTCCAGAGAGCCGCGACCGTTTCCAAAGCTCCATTTTACACGCAGACCGTCGTCGATTGATGACTATCGGATCGAGGATTTCGAGGTGATGGGTTACGATCCTCACCCGGCAATCGATGCCCCGGTGGCTGTCTAGATGTGCTCTGAAGCTTCATTCCCGTTCTGTTTCTCGGGTCGGGATGAGCTTAACAGCTGTCCTATTTTCCGGCACGACCTCAGTCAGTATCGTCTGGGATACGACCCCAACAGGCGGATGTCGTCTCGCGATGCCAACTGCGCGAGCCGTGGTTCGGCCTGAATGTGTCCCGCAAAATCAATCATGTATTGATGGACGTCTAACCGTTCGCACGTTGGGCGTTCGTAGATATTGAGGATGGGCACGCCCGAATTCACAATGGCGGCAAGCTGCGCACTGATCGATGCTTCGTCGCTCCGCAGCAGAAGCGTCGTCCGGTCGAAGCCGGTCGGGGGAGCGATATCTCGGCCCAGAACCCACCAACGCGTCACGTTGTGGAGACCCTCTTCGATACCGGTTCGAAGTTCCTGGAGATCATAAAGCGTTGCGCCCAAGCCCGGCCCGAACGCCGCAAGGTTTGGTGAATTCTCCTCGGCGACATAGGCTGTTGTACCCGGGCGGCTCTCACGCTCAACCCCAGGCATGTTCTCGTCGATCCAGGCGCTGACCTCTTCCAGAGCCACGGGATGACCGAGCACCTTGGTTATCGATGCGAAGGTCGCTTCTTTGCTCGCGATCAGGCTGTAGCTCAAAATACGAGGATATTCCGCAATAATGGTCACCGAGGGGAGGGCGAGGATTTGGTCAAGATACGGTGTTGTGCCGACAAGAGACGTCGTGACTGGCGCGCAAACTGCGTCCACCTGCCCTGAAACATAGGCTTCAAATAAGCCGTCCGTGAACGGAATCAGTTCGGGACCATTGCGAAACAGGTCGAGCGTCGCCTGATGTGTCCAGGTTCCGTTAGGTCCGACGAAGCCAACTTTTTTGATGGTAGATGCATCAATTGTTGGTGGCTGCCGAAATAGCTCGTTCATTCCCCGTGTCCCGGTTACGGCAGCATCATGCTGCTGATGCGTCCATCGTTTTCCAGACGGATAACCGGGCAGTCCGGACCGTTCAATTCGCCTGAAAATATTTTAATGTCATGAAATTCAAGTCAGTTTCGCAGATGGAATATGAACGCAAGATACTTGGCGGATGCGTGGCGCAAGCTTTCATGCCCACGGATACCGCCACTATCCAACAACGGGCGCGGCCGGTTTGAGTTCGACGACCTCGTCCGCCTAGCGAAATGACATTTGGCTCTCCAACAGGCCGATCATCTGTATGTCGGTGTGATGATGTCCGGGGCTGGATGGGCCTGATCCGTCATGGTGACAAGATACGGCTCGACATCCATTTCTCGCGAAAGCAGATGAACAGAATTGGCTCGCGAAAATTGAACAGTTGAGATCAGTGGTCCTCTTAAGCGTCTTTCCATGTCATTTCTGGGAGGGAGGATCGGACCATGGGACAGTCATCGTCAAGGAAGACCGTCAAGCCGCGTGATGCGGCGATGAAGGTTGCGCATCATCGTCTGAGCATCCTGGGCATGGCCAAGGAGCTGGGAAACCTCGCCCCGAGGCCTGCCGTCAGCACGGCTTCGACCGCACCAGCTTCTACGATCCGAAACGGCGCGCGACAGCATCGGCCCGAAAATCGGAATCGATTTTCGGGCCGATGCTGTCGATTCAAAGGGTTAGAGCGACCTTTCTGCGCCCGATAGGACGCAGGGCGTGCTAAAGCAATTGGCCGATGGCCCGGGAAACCTGATCGACCTGCTCGATCCGAAGGCCCGCCAGATTCACGCGCCCAGAGTCGGGCATGTAGATGCCATGAACCTCTCGAAGATGGGTGATGTTTTCGGGTGTCAGCGGAAGCAGCGAGAACATTCCTTCCTGATCTGCGACAGCCGCAAGCTGCGGCATGTAGGCGGAAAGGCGGTTTGTCAGTTCGGTCCTGATTTCAAAGATGCGGCTGCGCATGGACGCGAGTTCGTCGATCCACAACTTCCGGCGTCCCGCGTCTGCAAGTACGGTCGCCACAACGGCCGCACCGTGAGCAGGGGGCATCGAATAGCTGGCTCGTGCATGGTACGCGAAGTTTGCGACGCCTCTGGCGACGTCTGTTGCCGAGTTGCCCAAGACGAAGGCCGCCCCTGTGCGCTCTCGATACAGCGAAAAGGATTTGGAGCAGGACACGGCCACGATGGCCTCATCTGCCGCTTTCAAAACCGTGTGCATGCCCTCGACATCCTGCGCAAAGCCACGTCCCAAGCCCTGATAGGCGTTGTCGAAAAGCGGGATAAGTCCTTTCCGCGCGACGATTTCAGCAATGGCCGACCAAACCTCGGCGGAAATGGCAGCGCCGGTCGGGTTGTGGCAGCTCGCATGCAGGAGGATGGCGTCGCCGCATTTCGCGCTTTCGAAGGCGGAAAGCATCTCATCGACCCGGACAGCCTGGGTCTGGGGATCGAAGAAGCGGTATGTCTTGATACCCAAGCCAACGGTCGCGAAAATGGCGTTGTGGTTTGCCCAAGTCGGCGTTCCGATCCAAATGCTTCGGTCGTTGTCATGCGCGAGGATTTCGGCGCTCAGGCGCAACGCGGCGGTCCCGCCCGGCGTCTGCACACCAGCGAGATTTTCTGTCACCATTCCGTCGCAAAAAACCTCTTGTGCTAGAAGCGACACAAAGGTCGGGTCACCTTCCGGACCGATATAGGACTTGCTGTCCTGTGTTTCCCAAAGATGGTGCTCAGCCGACTTGACCGCCGCCATGACAGGTGTCTTGCCCTCGGCATTGCGATAAACGCCGACGCCGAGGTCGATCTTGCCGGGACGGTCATCGCTTGCGAATTTCTTGATAAGGGCGAGCAGGGGATCTGGTTTCTGGTCAGGCAACGCCGCCAATAGAGTCCGTGTGGGCATTTTTCCTCCTATTCCATACAGAAAATCGGTCGCCTTTCGGCGAACGGTCAAGGAACGATTGACATCACTGAGCGCGCCGTGCGCCCGAAAGGACGCATAATGGATACGCTATGTTATTGAGTCTCCGCATCGTGCCGCTGGGCATACGGCCGAGACATCGTTTCGAATGTCCTGCGCGGGATATTCGACACCTTTGTGCCGCGGCTTCTCGGGCTGATGGGGTATTGGGTGTTCGGGTGCCCAATGTCTCTGATCCGATCCGGGCCTGCTGGATATGGCGGTCCCGGCGTAGACACAGGCGTGTTGATTGGAGTCGTTGTGGTCGCGGTGACGTTGATTGCAAGGCTGGTGTGCTGGCTTGGCGAGATGAAAGAGGCCGACGGACGGGCATTTGTTGCACTCATTCAGGTGAGTGCTGATTGTCTTAGGCACGCAGATTGAATACCACCGAGAGATACTTCACCGGCGCCTCAATGAGCTTTTCGTGACCATGAATGGAGTTCGCGTCGAAGACCATCGTATCACCCGGGCGCAACTCTACCAACGTGTCGGCATATCGATATTCCATCGAACCTTCGAGGACGTACATGAACTCAATCCCGGTATGCTGAAATCCGGGGCTGACACTCGAGTCGCTGCTGAGGGTCACAAGATACGGCTCAACATATTTCTCTCCCGACAGCAGGTGGCCGAGAAGTTCGTAATCTAAACCGACCTTCGAGCCGCGACGGTGAACGGAAATACCTTTCCCGGCCCGGACCAGCGAATAGTCGGCACGTTGCTCATGGCTTGCAAACAATCGAGCAACCGGAACTTTGAGAGCCGCTGAAATTGCCACGAGCGTTCCAAAGGATGGAGTCGTTGTCCCCCGTTCAACCTTGGACATCATGCCGTTGGAGAGCCCTGCTGCTTCAGCCAACTGGTTGGCTGCCATGCTCAGGCTCAGGCGGAGACTCTTGATCTCCTTGCCAACGGCGATAGCCAGAGCTTCACCGGTGGGAGCCTTGACGGACGAGGGGGATCCCGCCGATGAAGCCGATGTTTCGTCAACCCCATCCTGCGTGTTTGGCCGGATCATCATGGAAAGAGCGCCGCGCTTCACGCGTTTGCCCTCTACGACTTTTTTCTTTCCATCATGCACGGTCGCTGTGCTCCATTTTCCATGCATTTTAGAGTGTTTCGGCGCTTGTCGTAAATGCTGACCGAGCCTCGAACAGGTCAGGCATGGATGGGACTTCCGCTGATGCCCAGCGCGGCTTCCTTAATCGCTTCGCTGTGCGTCGGATGGGCATGGCACGTGTACGCCACGTCTTCGGCGGTTGCGCCAAACTCCATGGCCTGGGCGATCTGAGCAATCATCGTTCCAGCGACCGACGAGATGATGTGCGCCCCCAGAACGACATCAGTCTCTTCGTCCGCGATTAGTTTGACAAACCCGTTGGTCTCCCGATTCGCCTTTGCCCGGCTGTTGGCAAGCATCGGGAACTTGGAAACCTTGTAGGATCGGCCAGACATCTTGAGGGCGTCTTCCGTTTGACCGACGCTGGCGACCTCTGGGTCGATATAGACCACGGCCGGGATGACGCTGTGGTTGACGTCACGCGGTATCCCCGCCAAACGTTCAGCCAGTGCGATACCATCATCTTCCGCCCGATGCGCCAGCATCGGGCCAGGGGTGACGTCACCGATGGCGTAAACGTCGTCAATTGCGGTCTTCGCGCCGTGATCGACAGGGATAAAACCTCGCACATCAACCGTGATGCCGATGGTTTCCAGCGCAAGTCGAGACGTGTTTGGACGTCTCCCGGTTGCGATGAGAACGGTATCAGCCTCGATTGTTTCGAGTTGACCGTTCTCTTTCAGCGAAACTTTCGCAATGGAATTTGTTCGCTCAATGGTCTGGACTTCGACCGCTGTTCTGATCGTGAAGCCTTGCTTTTGAAGCAACTGTCTGACCGTCTTGCGAACATCGCTGTCCATCCCAGGTAGAATCTCGGGCAGGTATTCAAGGACTGTCACGTCGGCGCCGAGTCTGCCCCAGACGGAGCCGAGTTCGAGGCCAATCACACCTCCGCCCACAACGACGAGACTTTTCGGAACGGATTTTAGAGCAAGCGCGCCCGTAGAGTCGACCACAACGCCGTCGTCGTTGTTGATCTCAACCGCGCGGAAGGGCGATGGGTCTGATCCTGTCGCAATGATTATCGATTTCGCAGTGTGACGTCTTCCTGCGACGGAAATTGTGTGAGAGTCTTCGAATTGCGCCCAGCCTTGTAGCCGCTCGACGTTGTTCTTTTTGAACAGGAACTCGATGCCCTTGGTAAGGCTGCGAACCGTTTCGTCCTTCTGCGACATCATCGTCGGTAGATCGAGTGAGACGTTTTCGGCGTTGATTCCGAAGCTCGACCAGGTGCCATGAGCTGCCGCGTGATAAAAATGCGAAGCGTTGAGCAAAGCTTTCGACGGAATACAACCGACGTTCAGGCAGGTTCCTCCCAGCGTCTCCCGCCCCTCGACGCAAGCCGTCTTCAAACCAAGCTGAGCGGCGCGGATCGCGCAGGCATAACCGCCCGGTCCGCCGCCGATGACGATGGCGTCGTAGTCGTAGTCGATGCCCATCAGGACCATTCCTCCAGCGTTCGCACGAATTCCGTCAGCCATGTATTCGTCTGATGGCCGTCGAGCGAGCGATGGTCGATGGTCAAAGAGACATAAGCCATCGGGCGAATCTGGATGGTGTCGGTGCCATCCACTTCGCGGACGACGACGCGCTTTTCCAGCTTGCCCACACCGAGAATCGCCGATTGCGGCTGGTTGATGATAATGGGGGCTGCAAGCAGGGAGCCGGAAACGCCATGATTGGAGATGGTGAACGTCCCACCCTTGAGGTTCTCGCCTTTCAGCGTGTTGGACCGCGCCCTGTTTGTCATCTCCTGCAGACGGGCTGCTATCCCCTGCAGGGAGAGGTGCTGGGTCTGGTGGATGACCGGAACCACGAGACCCTTGTCTCCTAAGGCGGTGCCGACGCCGATGTTGATGTCCCCGAACACCTCAAGGCAATCGTCGTGCCACTGGCTGTTGACCTCAGGCACGACCTTCATGGCGGCCGTGCAGGCCGCAACGATATATGCCGTGTAAGACAGGTTCACCCCTTCAGACTTCATTCGAGCCTTATGTGCGTCGCGGTGGCGCATAATGGCTGTGAAGTCCGCTTCGAACACCGCAGTGACCTGCGGTGCGGTCGAAAGGGAGTGTGACATGTGCTTGGCAATTGCCAAGCGCATTGAGGAATGCGGGACCTTGCGAGACGAGCCGCCGTCTATTCTCATAATCGGGGCGGGAGCCGCGGCGCTTGCTGGCACAGGCGAGATCGGAGCGGACGGTGTTGCCATTGGAGTCGGAGATGGCTTGGGCTTCCGCTCGTTGGCCAGATCCATATCGGCTCTGGTCACGCGACCGCCCTTGCCGGTGCCGCTTACCGTTGAAGGATCGATACCGTATTCCGAAGCGGCACGCCTCACCGCCGGCGAGAAGTGCTCGTTGACGGAGACGGCTTCGACGGCGCGGGCAGCAACCGGGCCGGTGGCGACGGGAGCCGGCGCCGCCGCGCCGCTTCCAGATGTCAGACGGCCAAGGATCGCGCCAGGGGTCGCGTCAACGCCGCTCGTCAGGGTGATTTCGGTCAGGATGCCGTCGCAGGGGGCGGGGACCTCCTGGGTTACCTTGTCGGTTTCCAACTCGACCAGTGCGTCGCCTTCGGCGACGGTGTCGCCAACTTGCTTCAGCCAGTTCCGAACGACGGCTTTGGTTCCTTCCTGTTCGATAGGGGCAAGGATATCAATGACGTCGGCCATTTTTAGAACTCCAGAAGCTCGGTAATACGTTTGGAGATGCGTTCGACCGACGGGACCGCCCAGTCCAGAAGGACGGGGTTATGCGGGCTCGGAATATCCGGCATCGTGAGGCGGGACACGGGGGCGTCGAGGTCCATGAAAGCTTTGTCCGCGACGACGGCGGAGATTTCCGCGCCGAAACCAGCCGATCCCAAATCCTCGTGAACGATTAGGCAGCGCCGTGTCTTCTTGACCGAGGTCAGGACCGCGTCCTGATCCCATGGCATCAGCGTGCGAAGGTCGATCACGTCAGCCGAGACACCGTCAGCGGCTTCCTCGCAGCGCTGAACCATGGCACCCCAGGTTACGATGGTGATGTCGTTGCCGGTGCGCGTGAACTTCGCTTTGCCGAACGGCAGTGTGAAGTTGTCACCGGGGTAAGGACGTCGTGCCCAGGCATGGTCGAGCATCGCGCGGTGTTCGAAAAAGATGACAGGATCATTTCCGCGCAGTGAAGTGCGGAGCAGACCAACGGCGTCCTCTGCGTTGGAGGGGACCGCAACCATCCAGCCAGGCTGGTGTACGAACGCGACCTCGTTAGTCTGGCTGTGCCAAGGATCACCACACTTAAAGAAGCCGCCTGGCATTCGGACCACGATTGGTGCGGCAAAGCGATTGTTTGTCCGCCATCGGATCGTACCGCAGTCGTTCAGCTGCTCGGTCGCCGGTTCGGCGTATTTGCGGAACTGAATCTCTGGGACCGGCACAAGACCCGCCAAGGCCATGCCGACGGCCCGGCCGATGATTCCTTCTTCCGACAAGGACGTATCGAACACGCGCTCGATGCCGAACTTATCCTGAAGACCAAGCGTAACGGCATGAACGCCGCCCTTGGGGCCAATATCCTCACCAAAGATCACGACGCGTTCGTTGATGGACATTTCATGGTCAAGTGTCTTGCGGATCGCCGTGACCATATTCATGCGCGCGCCGGAGGGCTCGGGTGTCTCGGTGCTCTGCGGCGCGACATAACCGTCACGATGCTGACCGCCCATGACCTGCATTTCGCCACTGAAGAAGACGTTGTTCGTGACGGTGGAGGGATCGGCTATTGGCCGGGCTTCAGCGGCCTCGCGCGCGGTCTCCGCCGCTTGACGAGCACTCTTTTCCGTCGCGTCCCATTCGTCAGCCGTCATAACGGCCGGAACCAGGTACTCTTTCAGGCGCGGGAAGGGGTCGCGGTCCCATTCCTGCTTGACGGTGTCTTCGCTCTTGTAAGTCTGAGTATCCTGGAAGCTGTGTCCCTGCAGGCGTGGAACCGTCAACCGGAGCATGGCCGGCTTGCGTTGATCGCGAACGAACGCGACTGCGTCTTGAGTGAGACGAGCTGCGGCTGCTGGGTCACACCCGTCACCGTCGAAAATTTTGAGGTTCTTCCAGCTTGCCAGATTCGCAGCGATGTTTCCGCCCGGGGTTTGGACCGTGGAAGGAACGGAAATGCCGAAGCCGTTGTCCTCGATATAGAACAGCATCGGGAGCGACTGAGTTGTGGCCGCGGTGATGGCCGCCCAAAAGCCGTTCGAGGCGACCGAGCCGTCCCCCCCGAGAACCACCCCGATGTCCTTGGCGTATTCGGCTCTCCCCAGCGTCTTGGCGTAGTAATTCATCGCCTGCGCCCAGCCTGCCGTCGGGGTGTACTGCGCCCCCACCCCCCCGCACATGGGCAGTGCGGATGCGCCGGAAAGATTGGGATAGTTGAAGACCACACCAATGTCGCGGCCGTCAGAATATCCGCCCGCGCGACCCATTGCGGAGCCAAGCGCGTCGACCGGATCGACACCCAGCGACAAGAGAAGCGGCCGTGACCGATAGTAGCCGCAGGTCGCATCGTGCGACCCTGTCAGCTGCATGCCCAAAAGAATTTGGGCCATATCGTGCCCGCGAGCAGAAAACTGATAGAGGACCTTCTTTTCGGGGACGAGGCGTGTCTCCTCCATCTCATCGAGGGCCCGAGAGAGCTGAAGGCAGTATGCGGCTTTACGCCAGTCGATCCGCTCGTCAGGTGAATTCCGCCCGTGCGATTTGACAGCGACGCGATCCATGTCGTTCTCCCGAAATTCCGTTCAGAACAGGATATTAAGATCGCACGCTATTTTCCTTTCAATATTGGCGCATTGGGGGTAAAAATTGAAACATATCTTTCATCCATCCGGGCAATCGTGAATGAAAAAAATCACACTTGATTCAGTCGATAGAGCGATCCTTCGGGTCGTGCAGGAGCAGGGCGATATCAGTCAGGCGCAGCTTGCGGAGAAAGTCGGGGCGTCCGCCGCGTCCTGTTGGCGGCGGATCACCAAGCTGGAAGATGCGGGGGTCCTGACCAAGACAGTGCGCCTGGTAAATGCCGATGCCATCGACAAGGGACTTAATGTGTTTTGCCAGGTGCGGATGAAGTCGCATGATCCAGCGGCACGTCATGACTTCGAGACATTCATACACAGCTATGCGGAGGTGCTGGAATGCTACTCGATGTCCGGTGAGTGGGATTATCTCATACGGGCCGTCGTTGGCGATGTCCGCGAGTATGAAGCACTGCTCATGGAGGGAATCTTGACCCATGATGCCGTGCTGACCTCGTCTTCCCACTTCGCGCTCAAAGCCGTCAAATACACCACGGCATTGCCTGTCTAAGATTGCTTTTTTTGCTTTTGCAAGTCATGGCGACGAACTGACTCTCAGCCAAGTTCATCGCAGTCAGTGTCGTGACCTTATGGCAAAAAATCGCACGAAGTTCAACGTATAATGCGTTGTATTGATATTCATATCGTCACTTTTTTGACCCTAGGAAAATTTCGGCTCGATTTCCTGTGATGAAAATATTTGTGGTCAGATTGACCAAGCAGGACGAACGGACAAACAATCATGACAGCTCAATGACGAGCCCAGCAAGAGGGAACGAAAATGATGGAATTTCGAAAACTCAAGTCCGTCTTGGCAATGTCGGTGGTCGCGCTTGGCGCACTGTCGACTCCCGTCATGGCCCGTGATCTCCGCATTGCCACCGAAGGCACCTATGCGCCTTGGAGCTTCGTCGACGAAAAGGGCAATCTGACCGGTTGGGACGTCGATATCGCCAAGGCACTTTGCGAAGAGATGAAGGTAAAGTGCCAAATCGTCGCACAGGAATGGGACGGTATCATCCCGGGCCTGCTGGCCAAGAAGTACGACATGATTGTCGCCAGCATGACGGTGACCGAGAAGCGCAAGCAACAGGTTGCGTTCTCGCAAAAGTATAAGAATACGACCAGCCAGTTTGTTGCCGCGAAGGGCAGCTATCCCGACACCTCGCCCGCGGCGCTCGCTGGCAAGCGTATTGGCGTTCAGCGTGGCAGCAGCCAGGACACGTTCCTGACCGACAACTACAAGGACTCTGAGATTGTTCGTTACGACAAGACGACCGATCCAGAAATGGACCTCATCGCTGGGCGCATCGATCTGCTGCTTGCAAACCGCGTAACCTCCATGGTCGGTTTCCTTGCGACGCCTGAAGCGGCGAATTTTGGCCTCGTGGGTAAGGAATACTCCGGCGGGGTTCTCGGTGAGGGTAATGCCATCGCCGTGCGCAAGGATGACCCCGAGCTTCTGAAGCAGGTTAATTCGGCGCTCGACGCGATCTTCAAAAACGGCAAATACGACCAAGTCACCTCGAAGTACTTCAAGTTCAAGTTGATGTAGGCCTCACGGCGTCCAGCGAAGCGGCGACCGAGTCGCCGCTTCATCTGTTTTCTTCATAGGTGCCCAAATGATCACATTCGCTACCTTCGGTCCGAAAGGAACGAACCACGAACGTGTGACCAGTGAGTATATTCGCTTTCATGGCATTGAAAACGCACGGATCGAACTCGTCCCGAATTTCAATGTCGCCACCAAAGGCCTTTTGAACGGTGATTTTGATTTTGTGGTCCAATGCGCCGTCCATCCGGAAACTCCGGAAACCATGGGAGCCAATTTCAGCAAGATGTTTGCTGTCGATTCTTTCATCTCTCGCAGCAAAGAGCTGGCTGTCCTGACCCGAAAAGAGGTTGAGAGTCCCAGGACGATAGGGCTTTTGTCTCCGTCGACCGAAAGCTACATTGATCACAACAAGTGGGAGACCCTTATACCGGGCGCCTCGCTTCCAATCATCTTCGATAATCTCTTGAACGGAGCGTACGACTCGGCGCTCGTCTATCTGGAATATGCTGAGCAATTCCCCGACCGCGTTCGCGTCGGCGAGGTCATTGGCTCACCGGACGACGTTTGGATCGTCTATGCTCGCGAGCGCACGTCGGGCGGGACGTTGCAGGCGTTTAAGAACGCGCCGATCCGTCGTCTCCTCGCTGAAAAAGGTGCTCGCTTTAGCGCGGAAAAGGAGGCGGTATGACGGTTTTTTCAGGATACGGCATTCAGCTCCTGCATGGAGCGGTGGTCAGTGTCGAGGTGACGATTGCCGCGCTGATTGTCGGTACGGTGCTGGGGATATTTCTGGGCGCAGTCAAAACCTACGCGAGCCGCCCCTTCCGATATGCCGTTGAGGCCTACACCGCGATTGTTCGTGGCGTTCCTGACCTCATCATCATCTACCTGATCTATTTCGGTAGCACGATCGCCCTGACGAAACTGGCCGGTGAATATGTCGACGTGAACGGTTTCATGGCGGGTGTCTTCGCGCTTGCCTTCATTTTTGGGGCATATGCGAGTGACGTTATTCGTGGTGCCATCCGTCAGGTCCCGCGTGGCCAGACCGAAGCGGCGATGGCTCTTGGTTTAAGCAGCAAGGTCTGTTTCATCAAGATTGTGATGCCCCAGGCTTGGCGGCTCGCGCTGCCGGGTTTCGGCAATCTGTCCATCATCCTTCTCAAGCAGACATCGCTGATCTCGGTGATTGGCCTGGAAGAGCTTCTACGCGCGTCCTCCGTCGTGTCGGGCGCGACACGCCAACCGTTCTACGTCTACTCTGCTGCCGCCGTCATCTACTTGATCTTGACGGGGGTGGCGACTTTGGGCCTCCGATACGCTCGCAAGCGAGCTGATCGCGGGTTTGCATAAGGAGGCCAGAGATGCTCGACTTTCAATTGATGTCCGATGCCTTCCCCAAGCTCATGGGAGGGGTTGGTCTGACCGGCAAGCTGTCCATCCTCATTCTTCTCCTCGGCATGATGTTGGCGATCCCGATTGCCTATGCCCGCAACGCTCAGAGCGTTTGGCTCCACGGACCGGCCAACGCCTACATCCTGCTTATCCGGGGCATCCCGTCTCTTTTGCAGGTGTTCATGGTCTACTACGGCCTGGGACAGCTCGACTTCGTTCGACACTCCGCTCTTTGGCCGATCCTTCGCGATCCATTTTGGTGCGTGATCATCGCCTTGGGCTTGAACTCGGCGGCTTATACAGCAGAGATTATCTCTGGCGCACTTCGCCTGATCGCAAAGGGGCCTGTGGAGGCAGCCTACGCCCTTGGTCTGTCCTGGTTCCAGACGCAGCGGAAAGTGACGATACCACTCGCCATTCGCGCGGCTCTTCCTGCGTACGAGAACGAGATCATCTTGACGGTCAAGGCAACGTCACTTGCCAGCACCGTGACGCTCATGGACCTTACCGGTGTGGCGCGCCTCGAAGTCGCCAACACATATGCGCCGTACGAAATCTTCCTGACGGCTGGTGCGATCTATTTCTGCATCACGACAACTCTTTCTTGGTTGTTGCGACGCCTGGAGCAGCGCCTTTCGCTTGAACACATGAAAACTCTCAACCCCACGCCTCTACAGCAAACCGAAACTGTTCACGCTTGAGCTTGGCGGTACGAGAAAGGAACTGGATATGACCAACAATGCCTTGGCGAATAGTGCACAAGCGGCGGGCGAAAGCGGACAATCCGGCCAGATCAAGGTCGTCGGCATTGCCAAGCGTTTCGGCCCCTTCCAGGCTTTGAGCGATGTCAATCTTGAGATCGCGTCCGGAGAAAAACTCGTCATCTGTGGGCCATCCGGTTCTGGAAAGTCCACTCTGATCCGCTGCATGAACGGGATCGAAGGCCACGATGCGGGCACGGTCGTGGTCAACGGAATTCCCTTGGACAAGGTGAAAGCGAATCGCGACCAAATCCGGCGTGAAGTCGGAATGGTGTTCCAAAGCTTCAATCTCTTCCCGCATATGAGCGTGTTGGAAAACTGTCTACTCGCTCCGATGTCCGTAAAGGGTATGAGTCGCCGGGATGCCAAGGACGTGGCGATGCATTTCCTAAGCCGGGTGCGGATCGCCGAGCAGGCGTTGAAGTATCCGTCGCAGCTATCCGGTGGTCAGCAGCAGCGCGTCGCGATTGCCCGCGCGATGTGTATGAAGCCGAAAATCCTGCTCCTGGACGAGCCGACGTCGGCGCTTGATCCAGAGATGGTCAAAGAAGTGCTCGATACGATGGTCGGTCTTGCCCAAGGCGGTATGACCATGGTGTGCGTGACGCATGAAATGGGCTTTGCTCGTGAGGTGGCGGACCGTGTCATCTTCATGGATCGAGGGTCGATTGTCGAAGAGGCCCCGCCGGAAGAGTTCTTTGGCAACCCGAAAACGCCCCGTGCGCAGGACTTCCTGGCACAAATCCTTCGATAGGCGGACGTAAAGAGGGGGCGGAGACGCCCCTTTTTTTTGTCATACGCAATCTTCAGAACCGATGGCGCAGGCTCCGATGTCGCTAGATTTCAAGGTCTTTGACGGCAAAATCGCGCGCCTTGGTGTTCTTGTAGGACAATCCACGGTTCAATGTAAGAGATCATCCCCCCCATCAGTATTGGCAAAAGACGCTTTATCTTGAATTTCTAATGTCGGCGGCGTTATGAGGGTGGCCTTTCCTCCCGGGGGCGCTGCGGATTGGCCGAACAGAACAGCAAGAGACCGATGTCAGGGGAAAAGGCTGTACTTGCCTTATTAGACGAAAAGCCTATCAGAGCTGCCAGCTTTATCGTGACGGTCTATGGCGACGCAGTGGAACCGCGCGGTGGCATCGTCTGGATCGGGAATCTGATCGATGTCTGCGGTGCGGTTGGAATTAGTGAGACCTTGGTTCGAACAGCTGTTTCGAGGCTTGTTCGTGGTGGCCAGCTGGTCGGCGAGCGCTCGGGCAAGCGGAGTTTTTACACGTTGACCCCCGCCGCGCGGGTCGAGTTCTCGCTTGCTGCCCGACAGCTCTTTTCTCCGGGGGATCAGGACAGGTGGCGGTTCATTTGCCTGACCGGCGAGTCCGTCGAAGACGAAATTCGCCATCTTGAGCGGCATGGATATGCGCGTCTCACCGGGGACACTCTGGTAGGCTTGAGACCACTTCCCCCCACGTTGAATGACAACGCGCTCGTATTTGATGCAAGCATCAGCGAGGGCGAGACTTTCCTCGGCAAGTTCGCTGCGGACCGTTTCACCTTAGCACCATTGGCCGAGTCATATCGAGCCTTTATTAATCGATATTCGAAGCTCACCACGGGCCCCATAACCGGCTCAGACGCGTTATCGCTGCGCTTGCTGTTGGTGCACGATTTCCGATCCATCGTGTTGCGTGATCCGAACCTGCCCCGCGCCGCATTGCCGGGCGATTGGCCAGGCACCCAGGCTCGTCGGTTGTTTTCCGAACGGTATTTGGATTGGTCGGTCGCTGCTGATCGGCAAATTGGTCGGGTTTTCGTCAACGAGAGCGGACCTTTGTCGCGGGAAACGCCTGCCACTACTGCGCGTGAAAATCAACTCCAAACATATTCGGCATAGTGGCCCCTGGGGCCAAGTTTCCTGGGGTGAAACTGTTGTCTGCATAATTGACCCGTTGCCATCGACGGGTCCTCTCCTGTTCGACAATGCGGAAGGCTTGCAACGCTCAACGTTCGTCAGGATGGGATAGCGCTTACAGCATCGGCCCGAAAATCGGAATCGATTTTCGGCAAAGCCCGATGCGTTGATTCAAAAGGTGAGAGCGACCTTTCTCCGTCCGATAGGACGCAGGGCGCTCTAGCTGGATGTTGCAGCATCTGCTCGAGGCGGTGGCGCGATCTCGATACGGCAAGCCTGACATCGTCAAACCGAGCCATGTCTCTTCTATTGTCGAGGATGGGGTGAGCGCTGTCCCTTTCACGCGATTTTCAAATATCACAACAAAACCAAAAAATCGATTTGAAATGTGACAAACCGAATGCTAATTAGGTGACCAAGCGGTCGGTTGAACTTGCTGACATTCCTGCCTGGAGGATAACGGCGTGAGCCAAGCCTACATTTGTGACGCCATCAGAACGCCGATTGGTCGTTACGCCGGCCTCCTTTCGTCGGTTCGTGCGGATGATTTGGCCGCGATCCCATTGTCGGCGTTGATGGTCCGCAATCCTCAGGTCGATTGGACGAAGGTTGATGACCTCATCTTCGGTTGCGCCAACCAGGCCGGCGAAGACAACCGCAATGTCGGGCGTATGGCTGTGCTTCTCTCTGGGATGCCTGTCATCGTTCCCGGTACGACGATCAACCGTCTTTGCGGCTCGGGAATGGATGCTGTGGGTATGGCGGCGCGCGCAATCAGGTCCGGGGACTGTGAGTTTGTCATTGCTGGCGGCGTTGAAAGTATGAGCCGCGCGCCGTTCGTTATGCCCAAGGCGGAATCGGCATTTTCCCGTGCTGCCGCTGTTTACGACACCACCATCGGATGGCGCTTCGTCAATCCGAAGATGAAACAGGCTTTCGGCGTCGACTCGATGCCTGAAACGGCAGACAATGTTGCTGCTGATTTTCATGTGAGCCGTGAGGATCAGGACGCATTCGCCGCGAGAAGCCAGGCCCGGTGGGCGGCCGCCCAAGAGGCAGGACTATTTGCTGACGAAATCGTGCCTGTCTCTGTCGCGCAGAAGAAGGGTGATCCGATCATCGTTGACCGCGATGAGCATCCCAGGCCAGGCACCACAGTTGACCAGCTGGCCAAGTTAAAAGGGGTAAACGGCCACGGTCTTTCGGTGACCGCAGGAAATGCCTCTGGGGTGAATGATGGCGCCGGCGCTTTGCTGATTGCGAGCGAAGCGATGGCAAAGGCACAAGGTCTGGCGCCGAAAGCCCGAGTGGTCGCGATGGCTGCAGCCGGTGTCGAGCCCCGAATTATGGGGGTTGGTCCGGCTCCGGCGGCGCGTCGCGTTCTTGAGAAGGCCGGGCTCAGCCTCGATCAGATGGATGTTGTCGAGCTGAATGAAGCCTTTGCTTCGCAAGCCCTTGCTGTTCTTCGCGACCTTGGTCTGCCGGATGATGCCTCGCACGTCAATCCGAATGGAGGCGCGATTGCGATGGGGCACCCATTGGGAATGAGTGGTGCACGCCTTGTGACCACGGCAGCCTACCAGCTTCACCGTCAAGGCGGTCGTTACGCTCTCTGCATGATGTGCATTGGCGTCGGTCAGGGCATTGCGATGATCATCGAGCGCGTCTGACACGCGAACCAGGAGGAAACACCATGTATGCACAGATGGTCAAAACCGATGCGGCTCGGGTCAGGTCTCTCGACGAGATGGACCCGGTTGAGCGTGCCTTCCAGGAGCGCGTCGACGCGGGCCAGAAGATCGAGCCGAAGGAATGGATGCCTGAGGGCTACCGGAAGACGTTGGTCCGTCAGATCAGCCAGCATGCTCATTCTGAAATTGTGGGGCAGCTACCTGAGGGCAACTGGATCACTCGCGCTCCGACCCTGGAGCGCAAGGCCATTCTTCTGGCAAAGGTTCAGGATGAGGCGGGCCATGGTCTATATCTCTACTGTGCAGCAGAAACGCTCGGGGTTTCCCGCGACGAAATGTACGAGCAGCTCCATTCGGGAAAGGCAAAATACTCGTCGATCTTCAACTATCCCACGCTGACGTGGGCTGACATTGGAGCCATCGGATGGCTGGTTGATGGCGCGGCCATCATGAACCAGGTTCCGTTGCAGCGCTGTTCTTACGGTCCCTATTCGCGGGCGATGATCCGTATCTGCAAGGAGGAGAGCTTTCACCAGCGGCAGGGTTACGACGCACTCATGCGCATGGTGAAGGGCACACCGGCACAGAAGGCGATGGTTCAGGATGCCCTGAATCGCTGGTGGTGGCCGTCGCTCATGATGTTCGGCCCCTCCGATGACGCTTCCGTCCATTCTGCCCAGTCGATGGCCTGGAGGATCAAGCAGAACTCCAACGATGAGCTTCGTCAGAAATTCGTCGACCAGACGGTGCCACAAGCCAAATATCTCGGCCTCACTGTTCCTGATCCGGACCTCAAGTGGAACGAGGAAAAGGGCGGCTACGATTTCGGCGAACCCGACTGGGAAGAATTCTTCAACGTCATCGCGGGCAACGGTCCCTGCAATGCGGAGCGTCTGAACGCGCGGAAGAAGGCGTGGGATGACGGCGCATGGTTCAGAGATGGACTGACCGCTCACGCCAACAAGATGGCAGACCGTCGAACCGCGTCGAAGATCGCAGCTGAGTGAGGCCTTGGGGCACAAATGGGAGATCTGAACATGTCCAACGAATGGCCCCTTTGGGAAGTTTTCATCCGTGGTCAGCACGGCCTCAATCACCGCCATGTCGGAAGTTTGCACGCTCCCGATGCTGAAATGGCCGTGAACAACGCCCGCGATGTTTATACCCGTCGCAATGAGGGTGTCAGTATCTGGGTCGTAAAGTCCAGCGACATCACAGCCAGTGCGCCTTCCGAAAAGGGGCCGTTGTTCGATCCGTCGAACTCCAAAGTCTACCGTCACCCGACGTTCTTCGAAATTCCGGATGAAGTGGGGCACATGTGATGGAACTCGACCTCAAGCCTGCGGTCGATCAGTCCGCTCTTTTCGCGTTCCTCGTGCGCTTGGGCGATAACGCCTTGATTCTTGGCCATCGGGTGTCGGAATGGTGTGGCCATTCTCCGGCATTGGAGGAGGACATCGCGCTTTCGAACACGGCTCTCGACCTCATTGGGCAGACACAGCTCTGGCTTGGTCTGGCCGGCGAAATCGAGGGTCAGGGCAGGTCTGCTGATGACCTCGCCTATCTGCGTGACGGCTATGAGTTCCGGAACATCCTGCTTGTCGAACGCCCGAATGGCGACTTCGGGAAAACGCTGATGCGTCAGTTCCTGTTCGATGCCTGGCACTACCTGCTCATGAAGGCGCTTCAAAATTCCAGCGAAAGACGGATCGCTGAAATCGCAGAGAAGGCGTTCAAAGAAGTCGCCTATCACCTCGAACGCAGCCAGGACCTGGTCATTCGTTTGGGGGACGGGACCGACGAAAGCCATCGGCGGATGCAGGCCGCTCTCAACGATCTGTGGCCCTACACTGGCGAGCTCTTCGCAAGCGACGACGTCGAGCAGACCTTGTCGGCGGCCGGTGTCATTCCGCATCCGCAAAGCCTGAAGTCCGGGTGGGACGAGATCGTCTCAACGACGCTTTCCGAGGCGACACTTCAGAAGCCGGACGATGGATACATGCACAAGGGGGGGCGCCGTGGCGTCCACACCGAGCATCTCGGGTTCATTCTGACGGAAATGCAGTTTCTGCAGCGGGCCTATCCGGGCGCGGTCTGGTAGGAGGCGGTCATGGCCACGGCAGCAGTCCGTCCTTCCGTTGAAGAGGTTTGGCGCTGGCTTTCCGACGTGCCTGACCCGGAGATCCCGATCATTTCACTGACCGAACTCGGCATCATTCGAGATGTCGAATGGCGGGACGATGAACTGGTCGTCACTGTGACGCCGACCTATTCAGGGTGTCCCGCAACATCCATCATCAACGTCGACATTGAGCGTGCGCTGGTTGAGAAGGGGCTTGAAAACGTCAGGCTGGAACGCGAGCTTTCGCCTGCGTGGACCACGGACTGGATCACCACTGAAGGCCGCGAAAAACTGAGGTCGTACGGGATTGCGCCGCCTATAGACGGTACCGCAGCCAATGGCGTGCTCATGAAACGGATTGATCGGCTGTCAGGCCGTTCGAACCTGTCAATCGCTTGTCCGCGTTGCGGATCGACCAACACCGAGAAAGTCAGCCAGTTCGGTTCCACGCCTTGCAAGGCGAGCTACCGCTGTAGCGATTGTCTCGAACCCTTTGATTACTTCAAGTGCATCTGACCCGAGGGCTCGCATATGGCAAGATTTCACTCGCTGACTGTCACCGATGTCCGCCACGAGACGCGAGATGCCGTCGTCGTCACACTCAAACCTAGCGACGAAGATCGCTCGGTTTTCGACTTCACCCAAGGGCAGTACCTGACATTTCGCCGAAAGTTCGATGAAGAGGAACTTCGTCGATCCTATTCGATTTGCGCTGGCAAGGATGAGGGCGTCCTGAAGGTCGGTATCAAGCGCGTTGATGGGGGCTCGTTCTCGACCTGGGTGAACGAAAATCTCAAGGCTGGCGACGTCCTTGAAGCCATGCCTCCGATGGGGACGTTTTTCACCGCTCTCGATCCCGATGCGCCGCGCCATTATCTTGGCTTTGCCGGAGGAAGCGGTATCACGCCGGTCCTTTCAATTATCAAAACCGTTCTGTCACGGGAGCCGAAGGCCCGGTTCACGTTAGTCTACGCGAACCGACAGATCAGCTCGATCATGTTCCGTGAAGAGCTGGAAGATCTGAAAAACATCTATCTCGGCAGACTTGCGGTCTTGCACATCCTCGAAAGCGAAGCTCAGGACATCGATCTGTTCACCGGCCGTGTTGATGCACAGAAGTGTGTCGCGCTGTTCAAAGGTTGGATTGATCTTGCGTCGGTCACGACAGCCTTCATCTGTGGTCCAGAACCCATGATGTTGGCCATCGCGGGATCATTGAAGGAACACGGCCTTCGTGACGACCAGATCAAGTTCGAGCTTTTCGCATCTTCGCAGCCTGGTCGGGCGCGGCAGAAGGCGGTCTCTGCAGCCGGTGCCGACCATGCCGCGACGTGTCGCGCCACGATCACATTGGATGGTGCGACGCGGACATTCAGTTTCCCGAAGCATGGTCAGAGTTTGCTTGACGCTGCGCTCGAAAACAACATGGACGCCCCATACGCCTGCAAAGCCGGGGTCTGTTCGACCTGCCGAGCGAAGGTCCTGGAAGGCGACGTCGAGATGGAAGTCAATCATGCCTTGGAAGATTACGAGGTCCGTCAAGGCTACGTCCTGACCTGCCAGTGCTTCCCGCTCACCGACAATCTGGTCGTCAGCTACGATCAGTAGGCCCGGCTCAAGCCAATGGGGGGCCAATGATATCAGATACGAGGCCCATCGAAGACGATATCGCGCAAGGTGGCGGTCTGTCGTCTCCAGACAACGTCACGCCACGATATCGCGGAGAGTTGTCGCGATTTTGGTGGCCAACTTCGTCGATCGCGAACTGGCGGCCTCTTCGGGGGGCGCAGAGGTGATCAACGATGCGCCTGGTATCCAAGAACGGATATCGGCGGCCCGCAGCGCTGCCAGCCTTGGCCACTCAGACCCCAACTGTTCGAGACCCAATCGCGCTTTGGCCTGCGTCATAAGCCAAACAAAACATCGCGTGCCGAATGGGTTGCTTCGGCGGATCAGCAGCTTGGCTCGCTTGGCCTGAATTGAAAAGGAAATTGCGATGAACATCAGTGTCAGGCAGCCGCGCCGCCTAGAAAGTTATGTCTGTGGCGGTTGGGTCGCCGGTTCGAAAGAAGGAAACGTTCTTCTCGACGCTTCGACCGGAGCACCGGTCGCCTTCATCGACTCGACCGGTATCGATTTCACGGACGTGCTGACTTACGGTCGAGAGAAGGGTGGGGCCGCCCTTCGACGGTTGTCGTTCCACGAGCGCGCCTTGATGCTCAAAGCACTCGGCCTGGCACTCATGGAAAAAAAGGATAAGTTTTACGCTCTTTCGACCGCAACTGGGGCAACCAAGGCCGATAGCTGGATCGATATTGAGGGCGGGATCGGCACATTGCTGTCCTATGCGTCGAAAGGACGACGCGAGCTTCCCAATAGCCGTGTCCTCCTCGATGGAGACGTCGAAGGGCTTTCGAAGGACAATTCATTCTCGGCACAGCACATTCTGACCCCACTACTTGGTGTGGCAATTCACATCAACGCGTACAATTTCCCTTGCTGGGGCATGCTGGAGAAACTGGCGCCGACGATCCTTGCGGGCGTTCCGGCCATCATCAAGCCAGCGAGCCAAACCGCCTATCTAACGGAGCTCATGGTCCGCGCGATCGTCGAGATAGGCATTTTTCCTGACGGTTCGCTTCAGTTGATCTGCGGTTCAACCGGTGATCTGCTCGATCATGTCGACAGTCAGGACATCGTCACCTTCACCGGATCGGCCGCAACCGGCCAGCGCTTAAAGACGGGCAAGGCAATCGTGGCGAACTCGGTGCGCTTCACGATGGAGGCTGACAGTCTCAATGCTGCGGTTCTTGGCCTTGATGCTGCACCTGGCACCGAAGAATTCGAACTTTTCGTCAAGGAAGTGGCGCGGGAGATGACCGTCAAGGCTGGCCAGAAATGCACAGCCATCCGTCGCGTTATTGCACCTCGCTCTTACACCGACGCTCTGGTCGCCGGTCTTCGTGACCGGCTGACCAAGACATCGGTCGGCAATCCGATCGATGAAGGCGTCCGCATGGGCCCATTGGCAAGCTTGGATCAGCGAGACGAAGTCCGTGCCCGTATCCGCGATTTGATGACAGATGCCGAGATTGTTTCTGGCGATCCGGAAAACCCTCTGGTTGTAAGCGGCGATGCCACGGATGGCGCATTCCTCAATCCCGTTCTGCTGTACTGCGACAAGCCTGCCGCCGCCGGAACCGTTCACGACGTGGAAGCGTTCGGTCCGGTCAGCACCGTCATGCCCTACGACACAGCGGACGAGGCCGTCGATCTCGTGCGTCGAGGCAAGGGGAGCCTTGTCTCGTCCGTCTTCACCAACGACGCCGATTTCGTTCAAGAAATGGTTCTGAGGCTTGCCCCTTATCATGGCCGGGTCATGATTGGTAACCGCGTCAGTGCGAAGTCATCCACCGGACATGGCTCGCCATTGCCGGGACTGGTGCACGGGGGGCCGGGCAGGGCCGGCGGCGGCGAGGAGCTGGGCGGCATGCGGGGTGTTAAACACTACATGCAGCGCACCGCAGTTCAGGGCGCTCCCTCGATGCTGACCGCGGTGACCGGGAAATGGTTCCCAGGAGCGGCGGCAAACAATGACGGACCGCATCCATTTCGAAAGTCGCTTGCGGAATTGAAGGTCGGCGACCAGCTGATAACTGCAAGTCGGGCAGTCGGGCTGGATGACATCGAGCACTTTGCAAACTTCACCGGTGACACCTTCTACGCCCACATGGACGAAGAAGCAGCAAAAGCGAACCCGTTCTTCGACGGCCGCGTTGCCCATGGGTATTTGATCGTTTCGTTTGCTGCCGGCTTGTTTGTCGATCCGGCCCCAGGCCCGGTCCTTGCGAATTATGGCGTCGACAACCTTCGCTTTTTGAAGCCGGTCAATCCTGGCGACGCACTTAAAGTCCAGCTGACGTGCAAAGAGATCAATCCGCGCGCAAGTGCTGAGCACGGCGAGGTTCGCTGGGATTGCTTAGTCACCAACCAGAACGCGGAGCCCGTTGCTCAGTACGACGTCCTGACGATGGTCGCTAAGACTTGGCCGTCTGCTTAAGTTCATATGTGGGCGGCTGATATTTTGGCCGCCCATTATTGGGCGAAGCGTGCCCCCAATCGGCGCGTATCACGGCACCATCCGGTCGTTGAGGTGCTAAGCTGGTCGCTACTGCAGCGTTAACAGAGGTTGAGCTCGATAGACGGCGGATGTTCGCCCAGGAGGATGGGCGGATCATCCTGGAGGAACTCAATTTTAACGAACAGCTTTGATGCCTTCTAATATCAGTGTTGTTGCGATGTCCGCATACTCGTCTCTGCTGATCGGGCCATTCGGCCGGAACCACATATAAACCCAGTTCATCATTCCGAAGAGTGACATAGTGACGGGCATCAGCAATGGGCGATCCTTGTTCAAGTCGGGATTGATTTCTCGAATGATTGAGGAGAATCGCTTCACAATTTGCCGTTCGATCTGTTGAAGCTCAGCCATCTGGCTCTCAGAAAGCGCCGAGGTGCCCATCAGCTGAACCTGATGCTCGTTGTCGCGACCTTCATAATTTCTCGAAACCGCTTTCACCAGCAACCGCAGCCGCACATGCGGGTCCATATCCGGCCTGTCGGCGGCTGCAATCGCTGCATCAAGTTCAGATAAGTGAATGCGGACGATGTCGAAGATCAGCGCGTCTTTGCTCTGATAGTAATGATAGAGCAGGGCCTTTGACACGCCGCCTTGGGACGCGATCATCGACATGGAGGCTTTCTCCATGCCCTCCTTAGCAAAGACAGCTGCGGCATTCGCGAGAATCCCTCGACGCTTTTCTTCAAAATCCGCCGCTCGTGTGCGTGCCATGCAACCCTGCTTCTCTCATTCGCGTCGTATCAGGAAAGTCATGTTTCTATAAACTGAGATTGAGGGCTCGGGCTGTCCCCGCGGACCAGTTCATTGCTTTAGTCGTTTGTCCACAACCCGCTTGGCTTTGCCTTCCGAACGGGCGACCGCGCCGGGAGTATGGACCTCGATTGTTGTTGAGACGCCCACGATACTCTTGATGTGATGCGCCAATTCCTCGGCCGATCCTGCCCGGGCACCGTCATCAGCCGCGTCATCGGTGCATTCGACATGCACGATCATCTTGTCCATACGATCAGCTCGTGTGAGTTCAATCTGGAAGTGCGGGGCAAGGCCACGACATTTCAGGATCTGCTCCTCGATCTGTGTCGGAAAAACATTCACGCCGCGCAGGATGATCATGTCATCAGAGCGCCCAGTAACCTTCTCCATACGGCGCATAGTCCGTGCTGATCCTGGAAGGAGACGTGTCAGATCGCGTGTCCTGTAGCGGATGATTGGTAGGCCTTCTTTCGTGAGCGTCGTGAAGACCAGCTCGCCGCGTTCACCGTCAGGCAGCACAGCTCCCGTCTCAGGATCAATGATCTCCGGGTAGAAGTGGTCCTCCCAGATGTGGAGACCGTCTTTCGTCTCAACGCACTCGTTGGCGACCCCAGGCCCCATCACCTCGGACAGGCCATAGATGTCAACGGCGTGCATATCGAAAGCCTGTTCGATTTCCTCGCGCATGGCGTTCGTCCACGGTTCGGCCCCGAAAATCCCGACAGCAAGGGAGCTTTCCCTGGGATCAACGCCCTGACGACGGAACTCGTCGAGAATCGAAAGCATATAGGACGGCGTTACCATGATAATGCGCGGCTTAAAGTCTTGTATCAGTGTCACCTGGCGTTCGGTCATCCCGCCCGAGATCGGAACGACCGTACAGCCGAGCTTTTCCGCACCATAATGTGCCCCAAGCCCGCCGGTGAAGAGGCCGTAACCATAGGCGACATGGACAAGATCCCCCGCTCTACCACCAGAGGCCCGGATCGAGCGCGCGACGACGGTCGCCCAGGTGTCGATATCCTTCTGCGTGTAGCCGACAACGGTGGGCTTGCCGGTCGTGCCTGAGGAAGCATGGATACGGGCGAGTTTTTCGCGGGGGACCGCGAACATACCGAATGGGTACGTGTCCCGGAGGTCCGTCTTCGTCGTGAACGGAAATTTGGCCAAGTCTGAAAGAGTCTTCAGATCGGATGGGTGTACACCTGCTTCGTCGAAGCGTTGGCGATAGAACGGCGAGTTTTCATAGGCGTGGGCCAGGGACCACGTCATTCGCTCCAGCTGAAGGCCGCTGATCTCGTCACGAGATGCAATCTCAATCGCTTCAAGATCGCCAGGGCACGGTTCAAGGCTTACCATATTGTCCTCCTCCAAGGAATAAAGCGTCAGCCGGTTACCGGTTTTCAGGAAGATGTGTGCCTTTGACCGTTCGCGAATGACCACGGAATTCGGCGATCTGTTCACCCTGCTGGTTGACGACGCTCACGTCATAAATACCTCCGCGACCCTGTCGGGAGACCTCTTTTGCACGGGCCGTCAGGACATCGCCTTCGAATGCCGGAGCGATAAACGTGACCGAACAATGCTGGGCCACTGTCCATTGGTTATAGCCGTTACACGCGAAGGCGAAGGCCGAGTCCGCCACCGTGAAAATGTAACCGCCGTGACAGGACTGATGGCCATTCAACATGCATCGCGTGACCGTCATTTGGACCGAAGCTCTGCCCGGTGCGACTTCGGTCAGCGTCATATTCAAAAACTGGGACGCATGATCATTTGCCCACTGGGCTTTCGCGCACGCCTCGGCAAGCTCTTGCGGTGAGAGCTGTTCAGATGCGTTCATTGTCCCTTGAACTCCGGCGTTCGCTTTTCGAGGAAGGCGGAAACGCCCTCGGCGTAATCGGCACTGTGACCAGCCTCACGCTGAAAGTCGCGTTCGAGATCCAGTTGCTGATCCAGAGAGTTCGTTGCTGCAGCCTGGATTGCGCGCTTCGTGAGCCCCAGTCCCTTCGTCGGACCGCTTGCCAGCTGCTGTGCGAGCTTCGTGGCCTCGTCAAGGAGCTGTTGGTCGTCAACAACCTTCCAGATCAGCCCCCAGTCAGCAGCCTTTTCGGCACTCAAAGGCTCTGCCGTCAGTGCTAGTGCTTTTGCGCGAGCTTCCCCGATCAGGCGGGGCAGGCTCCAGGTTCCGCCAGAGTCGGGAACGAGCCCGATCTTCGCGAATGCCTGAATGAAACGAGACGAGCGGGCAGCCAAGGTGATGTCGCAGGCAAATGCGATGTTTGCACCTGCACCCGCGGCGACCCCATTCACGGCGCAGACGACCGGCTTTTCGAGCATACGGATCAGGCGGAGGAGCGGATTGTAATAGGTCTCAATCGTGTGCCCCAGATCGGGCGTACCGTTGCGGGGATCGCGGTCTCCTAAGTCCTGGCCAGCGCAGAAGCCGCGGCCCGAACCCGTCAAAAGAACGGCGCGGATCTCCGCTTCGTCGCGCGCACGCTCAAAGCCCGCTCGAAGAGCGAGATGCATGTCCTCATTGAACGCGTTCAGCTTGTCGGGGCGGTTGAGTGTCAGACGCAAGACGCCGTGGCTGACGTCCTCAAGGACAGTATCGATCGCAGGCATGTTTCCTCCTCGGACGTAATACGGCGATAAAAAAGACTTGCATAAACCGACCGGCCGGTCAATTCTTGGCCTGAATGAGTGAGGGAGGCTTCTCTGAGCGAGTTGTTTGAAAGACATCGGGATCTGCTGGGGCGTGCGGTGCAGGCGACCCAGGAGCGGACCTACTGGTCGGCGTTTTCAGAAGTTCCTAGCGGGAAAATATACGGTGAGAGGGCAAAGGCGGAGGGTGCTTCAGCCTTCGAGGCGAGGCTTGGAAAGCCGTTCAACTTGGCCAATCATCCGGCGGAAGCGCCTGTCGGGAATGAGGTTTCACCCTACGGACGTCGCCTCGGCATCACTTATCCGGCCGCGTCCATCACCACTTTGATCAATGCCTCGCAGGCTGCCTCTAGCGTTTGGGCGGCAGCTGCGCCGGAGGGGCGTGTCGGGGTTTGCCTAGAGGCCTTAGTTCGCCTCAACAATCTCAGCTTCGAAATCGCAAATGCCGTGATGCATACGACTGGACAAGCGTTTGCGATGGCGTTTCAGGCTGGCGGGCCGCACGCTCAAGAGCGGGGGCTAGAGGCGGTGGCGTATGCCTACTCGGAAATGAAAAAAGTGCCTTCCACGGCCGTGTGGTCGAAGCCCCAGGGCAAAGGCGAGCCCATCGTCTTGGAAAAAAAATGGCGCATCGTTCCCAAAGGCGTTTCGGTCGTCGTTGGATGCAACACGTTTCCGACTTGGAATAGCTATCCCGGGCTTTTCGCGAGCCTTGCATGCGGCAACACCGTCATCGTCAAGCCTCACCCCTCCGCGATCCTCCCTTTGGCGATGACAGTCGATATCATCCGTCAGGTCCTTGCGGAGCAGGGGCTGCCCGAAGATGCAATTCTCCTCGCTCCCGATGCGGCTGGTTCCGAAATCACCCGGGATCTTCTGAAGCACCCGGCCGTCGCTATCATCGATTACACCGGTTCAACCGCGTTCGGCGAATGGGTCAGAAACAACGCCCAGGCCGATCTTTATACGGAAGAAGCCGGGATCAACTCGATCGTCATGGGATCAACGGACGATTTCGTCGGGATGTGCGATAATCTCGCATTCTCGCTGTCGCTCTACAGTGGGCAGATGTGCACATCGCCGCAGAACATCTTCATCCCGAGCAGCGGCATTGAGACGAACGAAGGCTCCAAGACGTTTGATGAACTTGCCGATGGAGTCGCCGCTGCGGTGGACAGGCTTCTTGCCGACTCCGTGAGAGCGGCAGGCGTCTGTGGAGCCATTGCCAACCCCGCCACGCTTGATCGGGTTAGCAATGCTAGAAAGCTCGGTCGTCTGGTCCGCGATTCCGCCGTGATTGAGGGGCAGGGCGATGCCAGAACCGCGACGCCACTGATCGTCGCGGTTGAGACCGATGCTTGCGACACCTATGGCGAAGAGCGGTTCGGCCCGATTTCGTTCGTGATACCGGTGGACGATGTTCGAGACGGCATCAACCGAGCGGCGGCACTGGCGTCGAAGAAGGGAGCGATAACCGCAGCGCTGTACAGCACGGACGATGACGTCATGAATTTCGCGGCTGACCAATTCGCCCGAGCCGGGGTAAACCTCTCGGTCAATCTCATGGGCGGAATTTTCGTCAACCAGAGCGCCGCGTTCAGCGATTTTCATGTCACAGGGGCGAATCCGGCGGGCAATGCGAGTCTAACCGACGCCGCATTCGTGGCGAACCGGTTTCGTGTGGCGATGTGGAGAAAACCGTTCCAGGAAGCGGCTGAATAGGTCGCCCGCCCGACGGAACCTTTTTCATCGACCACGTGAGATTTCCATATGACCGTGACCACTTCATACCAGGGCCCGATTGCCGTTGTTTCAATCGATAATCCGCCCGTCAACGCCTTGTCCAAGCAGCTGCGGCAGGACCTCTTAGACGCCGTTGTCCGCATGGATGCCGACCCGGCCGTTGAAGCGGTCGTGCTGTCGTGCGAGGGCCGCACGTTCATCGCTGGCGCTGACGTTAAGGAATTCGGCAAGCCGCCTGAGGCACCACATTTGCCGGATGTCGTCACCGCGATTGAGCATGCCGAGAAGCCCTGGGTGGGCGCGGTCCATGGCAATGTGCTCGGTGGCGGGTTAGAAATAGCTCTGGGCTGCACGTACCGGATTGCTGCGCCCAAAACGAACTTCGGGCTCCCAGAAGTGAAACTCGGGATTATTCCCGGTGCGGGTGGGACCGTTCGCCTGCCGCGACTGATCGGCGTTGAGGCTGCTGTTGATCTCGCGACGTCCGGAGCGGTCATCGGGACCGAGAAGGCGAAGGCTGTCGGTCTGATCGATGCCGTTGTGGAAGGGGATCTTCGCGAGGGTGCGGTCGCCTTTGCGCAATCGATTATCGGCCTGCCGAAGCCGCAGCCGATCTCCCTGCGGGCTGCTCCACAGAAGGACGGCGATTTTTGGAGCCAAGCCGAGTCGTCCGTCAGGTCGAAGGCAAAGCGTGAGGTCGCGCCTCTGAGAGCATTGGCGTCCGTTCGGAACGCGACCGAGGTCGACTTCGAAGCCGCAATGACTTTCGAGAGAAGCACATTCCTGGACCTTCGGGCGTCTGACCAGGCGGCTGCATTGCGGCATGTGTTCTTTGCGGAACGCGCGGCCCCGCGCCCTCCCGAATTGCAGGGCGTGCCAGCGGCGGAAATTCTCTCAGCTGCAGTTGTTGGCGGCGGCACGATGGGGGCGGGTATCGTTGCCGCTCTGAGGGACGCTGGACTTCCTGTTGTCCTCATCGAGAGGGATGCGGAGGCTGCAGAGCGTGGTCTGTCGAATGTCCGGGCGATTTTCGACGGCGCGGTGAAGCGTGGGCGGTTGACGGCTGAACTGGCGGCAGATCGCCTTGCGGGTGTGCAGACGAGCACCGATTACGGCGCGCTCACGGATGTCGATCTGGTTATTGAAGCGGTCTTTGAGGACTTGGCCGTAAAACAAGCCGTCTTTGCGAAGCTCTCTGGAGCGTGCAGGGCCGACGCCGTCCTGGCCACCAATACCTCTTACCTCGATCCCAATCAGATCGGTGCGGGCGTGAAGGTTCCGGCGCGTTTCCTCGGCCTGCACTTCTTCAGCCCAGCCAACGTCATGAAGCTCTTGGAAATCGTCCCCACCGCCACCACGAGTGTGGAGGCCGTCGCGACAGGTTTCGCTTTAGCCCGCTTGCTCGGGAAAATTCCCGTATGGGCCGGTATTTGCGATGGATTCATCGGCAACCGGATATTGAAGGTTACGAGAGCGCAGACCGAACGGCTTCTCCTGTCCGGCGCAACGCCGTCCGCTATCGACGCTGCCATGCGGCAGTTCGGGATGCCGATGGGGCCGTTTGAAGCGCAGGACCTCGGCGGACTCGATATCGCTGCATTTCAGAGAAGAGCGGCGAGAGACCGGGGCGAAGCGGTATTCGCGCCAATCGCAGACAAACTATGCGAGCTGGGGCGCTTCGGTCAGAAGACATCCGGCGGTTGGTATGATTACGCACCGGGCGACCGCACGCCACGTCCGTCGGATGTTGTGACGAAAATCATCGCCGGCAAAGCTGGTGATCACCTGGCCGGTGAATGGGACAATGAATCTCTCGCTGAGGCCATCATCTTCCCCATGATCAGTGAGGGAGCTGCGATTTTGGACGAGAAGGTCGCGCTTCGCGCCGCCGATATCGACATCGTGGAAATCCACGGATACGGGTTTCCGCGTTGGAGAGGTGGCCTGATGCACTACGGTGAATCGGTCGGTCTCTCCAAGGTCGTGGAACGGCTTCGCCAGCTATCCTCGAAGGGCCTCTCTGCAGCGCCGTCTCAGGGCTTGGTGCGAGCAGCCGCTTCCGACTCATTCGACGGCTGAGGCAGTGATTGGATAAGTGCTCCCAACACGCAGCTGCCGTACGCCTGCGGGAACGCCGCGTCTTTTATCGGCATGGTGTGGCGGCGGCTCAGCAAATGTCGGGATCGAAAAGGCCCTTAGCCAAGTTTATGATCCTCGCGGATTTTTCGAATTTGACATTGGATTCGATGGACGGCCCCAACTGGGATTCAAATGTCAGATTCAATCCACTAGGCAGATGCGTCTTTTGGGTGGGATTGACGTCAGTTTGTGATTGGGATGATGGTCCCTGATAATGAAAAACATACGATGTCGGAAAGCCTTTCACCATCGTCTTCGATGCGCTGTTGACGGCGATGGTCGCCAAGGTCTGCGGGCTTGAGGCAGGCGAATTCGTCCACACCCTCGGCGACGCGCATCTTTCCAGCGATCATCTCGACAAGGCCCTTTGCAATTGACCCGCGACCCGCTGCCGCTGCCGCCGCTCAAGCTCAATCCGGCGATCGACGACCTCTTTGTCTTCCGCTTCGAGGATATCGCGATCCAGGGCTACGAGGCGCATCCGCACATCCCGGCCAAGGTGGCGGTGTGAGTAGGGCGTCTGATACCGCACTCTCGATCGTCGCCGTCGTTGCGATGGCCGAGAACCATGTGATCGGCCGCGAGGGCGACATGCCCTGGTCGGTGCCGAGCGACCTGAAGCGTTATCGCCGCCTCACCATGGACAAGCCGATGATCATGGGGCGCAAGACACTCGAATCGATCGGGCGGCTCCTCGACGGGCGCGACACGATCGTTCTGTCGCGCGACGGCACGGTGCCGTTCGAGGGCGCTTATTCGGCCAAAACACCGGACGAGGCTCTTCAAATCGCCGCGGACTGCGCGCGCTCACGCGAAACGGACGAAATCGTGATCGCCGGCGGCGGCGAGATCTACCGCCTGTTTATGGACCGGATCGACACGCTTTACGTGACCGAGATCGCCGCATCGCCCGACGGTGACGCAAAGTTTCCGGATATCGATCCGGCGGTCTTTGAACGCGTGTCGCTTGAGGCCTGGGCGCAGGGCGAGCGCGACAGCGCCGCGACGCGCTTCGGTGTCTGGCGGCGTATTCAGCCCGCTGGTTGAGATGCCACCCATGCGGTGCCGGACCGTGCCGTAACCTTGTGCTCATCGTAGCCCGCGAAAAGGTCGCGGATGCGTTGAAAGCCAATTTCGCAGTTCCTATAAGGGCTGAGGACGTGTCACGCGGGGTTTTTAATCGGATCGGCTGCCGGTTTTCCGCTTCATTGAAAGGACATCGATGCCCTGGAGCAATCAGACCGGCAACGGGGGCTGGAAAGGTGGCGGAAGCGGGGGCCCTTGGGGCCAACGGCCACAGGGACCGCGGCCTTCGGGCAATGGCGGCGGCGGCAACAATTCGCCGGATCTCGAGGACATCTTGCGGCGCGGACAGGATCGGCTGCGCCGGGCAATGCCGGGCGGTGGCGGCTCGGGCGGCGGCGCGGCTTTCGGCTGGGTGTTGCTCGTTCTGATCGTTGGCGTCGTTCTGTGGCTCTTTAAGAGTGTCTACACCGTCCAGCCGGACGAAGTCGGCGTCGAGATGCTGTTCGGCAAGCCGAAGGCGGAGCTCTCCGAGCCGGGCTTGCATTTCATGATCTGGCCGTTCGAGACGGTGGATACGGTCCCCGTCGTCGAGAGCCAGATCACCCTCGGGTCCAACCAGCGCGGCGACAATTCCGGTCTGATGCTGTCGGGCGATCAGAACATCGTCGATGTGCAGTTTGCGGTCCTCTACCAAGTCGACAATCCGCAAGATTTCCTCTTTAACGTCGAGGATCCGGTGTCGATGGTGCAGCAGGTCTCCGAAAGCGCCATGCGCGAAGTGGTCGGCCGGCGTCCGGTGCAGGATGTTTTCCGTGACGATCGCGCCGGCATCGCCGAGGAAGTCCGCAAGATCACCCAGGAGACGCTGAACGACTACAAGATCGGCATTCGCATCAATGCGATCTCGATCGAGGACGCCGCCCCGCCGTCGCAGGTGGCCGACGCCTTCGACGAGGTGCAGCGCGCCGAGCAGGACGAGGATCGTTTCGTCGAGGAAGCCAATCGCTATCGCAACCAGCAGCTCGGTCAGGCGCGGGGCGAGGCGGCCCAGATCCGCGAAGATGCTGCGGCCTATAAGAGCCGCGTGGTCCAGGGCGCCGAGGGTGAGGCGCAGCGCTTTACCTCGATCCTCAAGGAATACCGCAACGCGCCGGAGGTGACCCGCAAGCGGCTGTTCCTCGAAACCATGGAAGGCGTTTTGCGCGAGTCCAACAAGGTGATCCTTGACGAAGACGTCAAAGGCAAAGGCCAGGGCGTCGTTCCTTATCTCCCGCTGAACGAACTCAACGGCAACACGTCCGAGCGCCAGGGCGGAACCGCAAACCGGAGCAAGACCAACTGATGGCCAATCGCTTCTACGCCGTTCTCATCATCCTGGCGGTCGGCGCTCTGCTGTTGTGGAATTCGCTGTTCGTCGTCAATGAAAAGGAGCAGGCGATCGTCCTGCGCTTCGGCGAGATCCGCCGGGTGATCGACGAGCCGGGCCTCTATTTCAAGCTGCCTTTCTCCTTCAGCGGCGCCGATACTGTGCAGATGCTGCCGGACCGGCTGCTGCGCTTCGATCTGGACAATATCCGCGTCCAGGTGTCGGGCGGCAAGTTCTACGAGGTCGACGCCTTCCTCGTCTACAACATCTCGGATGCGAAAAAATTCCTGCAGACGGTCTCCGGCTCGCTGTCGCAGGCCGAGCAGCGGCTGCGCACCCGCCTCGACGCGGCCTTGCGTCGGGTCTACGGCCTGCGCGGCTTCGAGGCGGCGCTGTCGGACGAGCGCGGCGAGATGATGCGCCAGGTGCGCGACGACATCCGGCCGGATGCGGCGAGCCTTGGCATCACCATCGACGACGTGCGGATCCGCCGGACCGATCTGACGCAGGAGGTCTCGCAGCAGACCTATGAGCGGATGAAGGCCGAGCGTCTGGCCGAGGCCGAGCGGCTGAGGGCCCGCGGCCAGGTGGCGGCGCGCGAGATCCGGGCGGCGGCCGACCGCGAGGTCACCGAGACGGTGTCGGCGGCCCGCAAGGACGCCGAGATCATCAAGGGTCAGGCCGACGCCGAGCGCAACAAGGTCTTCGCCGACGCCTATAAGGCCGATCCGGAATTCTTCGACTTCTATCGGTCAATGGAAGCCTATCGCAACGCGCTGGAAAACTCCGGCACGACCATGGTCCTGTCGCCGGATTCGGAGTTTTTCCGGTACTTTAAGCAGGATCGCGGCACATCTGCGCCGGGGCTTGGTGGCGCGCCGTCGGTAACCGGCTCGCAGCCGGCGCTGTCCGGCGCGACGGTGCCGGAGGCCTCTGCCGCGCCGGAAGCGGAGACCGCTTCGCCCGCGCCGGCGGCCAACGCCACCGGCAATCGCGGTGGGGCCAATGGCGCATCGTCCGCCGGCCCGCGAAATGCCGGTACGCCGGCAGGCGCGGCCAATGGCGCGGCGGCGGGCGGCGTGATTTCCGGCGCGAACGCTCCGGCGGCGGCGCAGTGAGATGATCGACTTCTTTGATGCCCTCGGTCTCCTTCTGGTGATCGAGGGCATCGTCTATTGCCTGTTTCCAACCTTGGTGAAACGCATCGCAACGCAGGCGACATACGCCTCGATCGAGCGGTTGCGGCTCGGCGGGCTTGGCGCGGCGATCGCCGGGCTTTGCATCATCTGGGCGGTGCGCGGCTGATCTGTCGCAGGGGCGAAGGGCGCTTTGACGGGGCGGCGCGATCACCATTTCTCCAGCCGCGCCGTATTCCCCTTGATTAAGTCGGATTTCTCGGGTCCGCTTTCCCCGACGCATCGGCCCGCCCATCGGCAAGGATGGGCACGGATCCGCTGCGAAAATGCGACGAGGCAGAGCTTTTGGCGGGCCTTGATTGGCCGCACAAGCGCATGTTCGGCCATGATGCCGAGCGCCTTTGAGCATCCTGTTGTTCCAGACTGTCGAAGGACACGCGATAATGGCCATGCGCGCCCCGATCCTGCTGCCCGTCTTGTTTGCCGCGCTTTTGGCAGGCGCAGCCCCGCTGCGCCATGCCGAGGCGCAGACGCCGCAGCTCGGCGGCAAGCCGGCACCGGCAACGCCCAAACTTCCGACGGCGCCATCGCCGGCGCAGCCGCCAAGCCCTGAAGGCGAGGCCAAGAAACCCCAGGCCGGCGCGCCGGAAGAGACGGTGCCGGCATTGCCCGTCCCGCCGGTGGAGGGCAAGAGCGGCGGCGCAAGCGAGGCATCGCCAAAGGCGCTGCCCGGCACGGCACCGGGCGCGGCAGCCTCCGCGCCGACGCCGATGCGCTACGGGCCGGCCTCGGTCGCCGATCTCGCCGACAAGCTGCTGCCGGCCGTCGTCAACGTCTCCACCGCCCAGGGCGTCAAGCAGCCGGGGCGCGGCGTGCCGCAATTGCAGGCCCCCGAGGGCTCGCCGCTGCAGGACTTCTTCGACGATCTCCTGCGCGACAAGAACGGGGCCGGCGAGCGCAGCGTCCAATCGCTCGGCTCGGGCTTCGTGATTGATCCGTCCGGTGTCATCATCACCAACAACCACGTCATCGGCGATGCCGACACGATCACGGTGAATTTCGCCAATGGCGATCAGTTCGACGCCAAGCTGATCGGCAAGGATCCGAAGACCGATCTCGCCGTCCTCAAGATCGACGCCGGCAAGCCGCTGCCATTCGTCAAATTCGGCGATTCCGAGAAGCTGCGGATCGGCGATTGGGTGATGGCGATCGGCAATCCCTTCGGCCTCGGCGGCTCGGTGTCGATGGGCATCGTCTCGGCGCGCGGCCGCAACATCAATGCCGGCCCGTACGACAATTTCATCCAGACCGACGCGGCGATCAATCGCGGCAATTCCGGCGGCCCGTTGTTCGACATGGAGGGTGACGTCGTTGGCATCAACACCGCGATCATCTCGCCGACCGGCGGTTCGATCGGCATCGGCTTTTCGATCCCCGCCAATCTCGCGGTCAATGTCATCGATCAGCTGCGTGAATATGGCGAGACCCGCCGCGGCTGGCTCGGCATCCGGCTGCAGGCGCTGAACGAGGAGATCGCCAGGGGTCTTGGGATCGACAAGGAGCATGGCGCGGTGGTGATGGGCGTCGTGCCCGGCGGACCGTCCGACAATGGCAGCCTCAAGGTCGGCGACGTCATCGTCTCCTTCGAGGGCCGCAAGGTCGAGGGCTCCAGTGATCTGCCGCGCATGGTGGCCGAAACCAAGGTCGGCACCACCGTCAAGCTCGGCATTCTGCGCAAGACCAGCCGCAGCGAACCGGCCAAGCCGCTGACCGTCGAAATCAAGCTCGGACGGCTTGAGGACGGCGAGAAGACAATGGCGGCGGCGGAGAAGCCGGGCGGTGACACGTCGCGCGCCAACAAGCCGGGCGGCACGAAGCCCGGCGACAAGTCGGCGACGCCGTCAAGCGCCGGCACGATCGAGACGCTCGGCATGACGATCACCAACATCGACGCGGCCAAGCGCAAGAGCTTCGAACTCCCGGACGATGCGAATGGGGCGCTGATCACCGCGGTCGATCCGAATTCCGACGCGGCCGAAAAGGGCGTCGAGGCCGGCATGCGGATCACCGAGGTGGCGCAGGAGACGGTCGCAAACGCCAGTGAGGTCAAAGCGAAGATCGACACGCTGAAACAGGACGGCCGGCGCAATGCGCTGCTGTTGCTGACGGCGAAGAACGGCGACGTCCGCTTCGTGGTGGTGCCGATCGAGTAAGGCCCGAACTCAAGACAGATCAAGGTCTTCACACCGCCAGATCGTTGTCGGCCTCTTCCTCAAGACTTTCGTCGGGCACGGCGATGGCGAGGCCAAAGGTCAGGACGCCGAGGCGGCCGACGATCATCAGGCCGATGATGATCAGCTTGCCGATGGCCGACAGATCGCCGGTCAGCCCCATCGACAGGCCGACCGTTCCGATCGCCGAGACCGCCTCGAACAGCACTGTCTCGAAAGGGTGGCCGGGATCGGAGAGGCAGAGCAGGAAGACGGCGGCGCACAGGACGCCGCCATAGCAGGCGAGCGAGGTCGTTGCTGCCTGCAGCTGGGCGGGCGTCACCTGGCGCTTGAAGAAGCGCACCGAGCTGCGGCCCTTCAGGGTCGAGCGCACCAGGCCGATGAGGGCGGCAAAGGAGGTCGTCTTCAAGCCGCCGCCGGTGCCGGCGGGGGAGGCGCCGATGAACATCAACACCAGGAGAACGACGATCGTGCTGTCCGGCAGGCCGCCGATATTGACGGTGTTGAAGCCGACGGTTGTCGAGGCGGACATCGCCTGAAAGAACGCTGCCTGCAGCCGCTGCCAGGCCGGCAGGGCGCCGAGCGTCATGTCGCTGACGAAGATCAGCAGCGTTCCGGCGGCAAGCAGCGACAAGGTCATGCGGGCGATCACCTTGCTGGTGAAGCCGAAATGGCGCGAGCGCCCGGCGACGCGCCGGACGGTGTCGACGATGACGATGAAGCCCATTGCGCCGACGATGCTGAGTACCGACACTGTGAGATTGAGCCCGACATTGCTGGCCTGAGAGGAAAAGCTGCTCTGATTGAGGCTGAAGCCGGCGGTACAGAAGGCCGAGACCGAATGGAAGATCGCGCTCCATAGGGGCGCCGGATCGCCGCTCGCCTTCAGGATCGCATAAAGCGCGATCGCCCCCGCCGTTTCGCAGGCGGCGGTGAAGAGAATCACCGAGCGGATGAAGAGCTTCGGCGAGATCGAATCGGGTAGAGAATAGGCGGTTTGGGCCGTCTGTTTCTGGGTCTTGCTGAGGCGATGGCGGAACGACAGGAACAGGAACGAGCTGCCGGTCATATAGCCGATGCCGCCAAACTGGATCAAAAGCATGACGATGATCTGGCCGGCGAAGGTATAGCTCGTGCCGGTATCGATGGTGGTCAGGCCGGTGGTCGAGACCGCCGAGACAGCGGTAAACAGCGTGTCGAGCGGCGAGAGTGGCTTGCTTTGCGAAAAGCCGAAGGACAGCATCATCCAGCCGATGGTGATGTAGGCGAGATAGCCGAGCAGCAAAAGCTTGGCCGGGCCGGCGCGCTTGCGCGAGACCTCGGCGGGGCTCGGCTCGGCCCCGACGGCGATTTTTAGCGATTGCAGCGAACGGTTCAGATTCATCGAAGCTTGGAGCGGCGGGATTTGGGCACGGGCATCGCGCGCGGACCTCTCGCGGATGATCACACTCCGACGACCGGGTCGCGGTCATGCCGAAGATCGACGGGAATGATAGGAAGCCGAAACGCTTCGGCCATTGCGCCGCGCGGACAGATGGACACAGGCGCCGCTGGCTCGTCGAGGTCGCGCTATCGCACCCGCGACGGACCGGCGCCCTGACCATGCTGTCATCCTCGGCGCGGTAGCCGACGATCCGGCCGGTCGCGCAGGCGGTGCAGGAGGGGCGCGGCCGAGCGTCGCAGTGCGCGAAAACTGGGCAGTCTGTCCTTTACCGATCTCCGCCGGCTTTCGAGGGACTGCGATGAACCGGACTTGCCATTGCGCTTCCAGTCATCGTTTTACCGCATGATGGGGCCGAAACATCACGGAACGTTTCGGCATCATTCTCTACAGCATCGGCCTGAACATCGGAATCGATTTTCGGCAAAGCACGATGCGCCGATTCAAAGGGTTAGCGACCTTTCTGCGTCCGACAGGACGCAGGGCGCTCTAGTTGTAGCGCGTCGTGGTGCCTTGGGCTGGGCCTTTGGGCGCGGGGATTGACTGTGGTGCGCTGCCGGTGGACGCGCCGCTGCCCGCGCCGCCGGTTTCGCCCTTTGGCTTCGGGAGCGGATTGCTCGGCGGGATGCCCGTGGAGGGCGCGTCCGCCGTGCCGCGGGTGCCATTTGTCGGTGCGGGGGGCGAGTTCGGGCTCATCTCGTCGGGCGAGGAGCCTTGCGGGGCCTCCTCGCCGGTCGGTGGCGGCGAGGGCGCCATGGTGTTCTTGTCCTGCGGGACCGGCGCCACCGTGCCGCCGAGCGTGCCGCTTTCTCCCTGCGTCGGCTTTTCCTCCGATTTATAGGTCGTGCCCTGGCCATTCTCGCCTGGCGCCACCGACTGGCCGATCGCGTCCTTGGAAACCGGGGCGGCCACCGGCTTCGGCTGCAAGGCGTTTTGATCCGGTCCGGTTTCGGCGGTCGGCTTGGCATTGCCGAGCAGAATGGCCTCCTTCGGCCCCGGATCGGGCGCCTTGCCGTCCTCGGTCAGCCCAACGAGATAATGGTCGAGCAGCTTGTAACCGCCGAGCGGTTTGTTGTTCCCCAGATGGCAGGTGCCGCAATGGGCCTTGGCGGGATCGCCAAGTGGGCCTTTACGCACCGCCGGGAACACGGTTTTCAGCGGTTCGATATAGTTGCTGTTGATGTCCCGTGCCATCCGGATGCCCCAATAGGCGATCCAGCGATAGGGCGTCGATTGGCTCCAATCACGGAAGGCGCGGGAGTTGTGACAGTAGGTGCAGTTGACGCCGAGGGAATTCGCCGTCTGCATCATGAACAGATAGAGGTCTTCGGCGTCCTGCTCCTCGACGACGCCGGGCCGTCCGCCTTCGCCGACCAGCGGCGTGGTCGACTGGATCCGGGCGCTGGCGTGCTGTTCCATCAGATATTTGTCGTAAGGCACGTCCGGGAAGAATTGCCGGATGGTCTTGGCCTTGAGGTGCCAGGGGCGCGGCTTGCCCATGAACTGGTCGTCGCCGGCATGATTTTGTTCGTACCACGTCCAGGGCGGCACGTTCTGGCCACGATGGCAGGTGTAGCAGGTCACCCCCGAGGGGGCGACGTGCTGGGGCCATTTCGAATTGATGTGGCGGACCATCTGCAGCATCCGCCGCGCCACCACCTTGGTGTAGCGCGCGTCGCTGGCAAAGCCTTCGTCCGAGCTGAGATCGTGGCAGTATTCGCAGCCCTGCTTCGGCGCCACCCATTCGGTGATGGCGAGCATCAGCCGGGTGAACTCGGCGTCGGTTAGATTGCCGAGCACCTTGACGTTCTTGTAGACCTCGCTGGCCTTCGGACTGCCCGCATTGTCGGCCGGCTCCAGCGGCTTGGGCTTGAGACTGTAGGGCAGCTGTCGATCGGGATCCTTGAACTGGACCATCTCGATCGCCGCCGGGCCGGTTTCCTGGGACTGGATCGGCGGAAACACCCAGGGCGGCACCGAGAGGCCGACTAGCACCAGGGCGGCGGCGATGACGCCGACGACGATCGGGCTGTAGCGGATGGGCTTGGCGCTCATTGCATCGCACTCCCCACGGCTTCATGGGGAACCGGGAAGGCTGGGTAGACCGACGGGTAATGCGGCGCGATGCCGTGCTTGACGCCCCACAGATACCAGTTGTCGACCACCGTGCCGGTGAGCAGCACGCCGATAGCGCCGCAGAAGGTGGTCAGCACCGCGAACCACCAGGCCCAGCGGTGGATCGACTCGAAGGTGGCGTTGAAGCCCATCGTCCAGCGCCAGAACAGGGCGGCGCGCTCGGCCGCGGTGCCGCGATCGACGATCTCCTCGGCCTCCCGTTCGCCCCCGAAGCGCGACACCGCCAGGATGGTCGCACCATGCATGGCGAAGAGCATGGTCGAGCCGTAGAGGAAGGTGATCGAGAGCATGTGGAACGGGTTGTAATACCAGTTGCCGTAGAGCACCGAGACCGAGGCCGTCCAGTTGAGATGGGTGATGATGCCGAAGGGCACGGCCTCGGACCAGGATCCCATCAAGATTGGCCGGAACAGGCCGAGGGAGAGATAGAGGAAGATTGCCGAGGCGAATGCCCAGGAGGTGTGGGTTCCCAGGCCGAGCGCCCGCGCCCTTGTGTAGCTGCGCACCCACCACAACAGGATCGAGGTGGTCAGGAAAAAGCCCGCGAGGATCCACCAGCCACCATCGCCGAGCGGCACGAGCGGGTTGAGGCCGTATTTCGCCGGCGGCGGATCGAGCGTTAAGAACGGCAGATTGCGGATGAATGCGTAAGGATCCCAGCCGACCGAGGCCCACATGTTGAGGCCGATGATCTCGATGGCGATGAAGCCGCAGGCGAGCGAGGCGACCCCTGACCAGCCGAGATAGAGCGGCCCGAGCTGCGGATCGCCGATCTTTCCGAGCCAGTAGGAGAAACTTTTCGCCTGGATCCGGGGGTCCGAGCTGCTTTTGAGCGGCACGCCCGGATCGAACGGCCCACGCACCTGAATGCGGTTGTAGATGCTGGCGTAAGTGGCCATCGCGCTGCCTCCCTCAATAATTGATGTTGCCGATGGCAGCGGGGGTTTTCAGGACGAAGTCGTAGAAATACGGCCAGCCCCTGTCCCAGAAGGGACCGGAAATGATGATGCAGACCGCGCTCCAGAAGCCAGCGTTCAGCGCAAAGAACAGGCCGAGCCGGTGAATGCCGTAGGGGCCGACGGAGTAGCAAATGTAGTCGCGGAAATACGCGTTCTCGTGCTCGCCGAACTTGACCGGCTCGTTCTTGCCGGGATTGACCGCCCCCAGAATGACGCCGGCATGCAGGCCGAGGAACATCGTGGTCGTGAAGAAGAAGGTCACCGCCAGCATATGCGCCGGATTGTAATGGAAGTGCAGGAACTGGTAGCCGACATTCGACACCCAATCGAGATGCGACATGATCCCGTAGGGAAAGCCGTGGCCCCAGGCGCCGAGCAGCAGCGGTCGGATCACCACCAGCGAGACATAGGCCAGGACAGCGAAGGAATAGGCGATCGGCACGTGCCAGCCGATGCCGAGCTTTCGGCAGATCTCGATCTCGCGAAGAATCCAGGAGAAAAAGGCGCCACAGGCGCACATGGTGACGAGCTGCCAGGTGCCGCCCTTGTCGAGTGGGGCGAGCCCGAGGCCGTAACTGATCGAGGGCGGATTGACGGAGAAGGCGAAGATGTTGGTCGCACCGCTCTGACTGATGTCGTAAAAGATCAGCAGGGCGCCGAGCAGGGCGAAGAACGCCGCGGTCACTCCGAAGAAACCCACGTAGAAGGGGCCGACCCAAAAGTCGAAAAGATCGCCACCGACGAGCGTGCCCCCGCGCACCCGATATTTGCGTTCGAACGACAGCATCGCCATGGTTTTCGTCCCATCTCTTTCAAGCCGACGTTGAAGCATGAAAAGACGAGGTCTGGCCGGTTCAGCCTCTCATCTCCGCGTTTGGCCGCAACGCCGCGCCATGGGCCACCGCGCGGTTGAAACACAGGCCGGTGGTGGCCTCGATCGCACCGACGCACGGGCGAGCCGTGGGCGGATCCGCGCGACCGAACACCACCACGCCGCCGCGTATCGGCGGGCGAGTGGCGAAGTTCATTCGCGGTCTGGTCGGCAGTCTTGAAGAGGCTCCCACCGTCCCACGTCCGTCGCCCGGATCAACTCCGGGATGGGGCGCGGCGGCAGCTCGAACCGCCCAACTCTGGGCCGATCAAATCTCGTCTTGTCATGCTTGTCGTTCCGGGACGGCGGCGGGCGCCGTCCCGAGGATCCTATCCGCTTCAGCCGAGCTGGATGAGCGGCGTGTCGAGCTGGCTGGTCTGCTGCGCTCCGCCAGCGGGCGGAGTCGGATTGGCCAGCCAGTTGAAGCGCGCCGTCGACAGAAGGATGAAGTGGATGAGCAGCGCCAACACCATCAGGAAGGTGAACAGCCCGATCAGGGCTCGGCGCGGATCGAACAGAAGCCACATTCTCCACATGATCTTGGCTCCTTAGCTCAGCATCGAGAGGAGAGGCTTGGCCATTTCGAGACTCGCCGTGTGCGCCTCGGGGGTCTGCAGCCAGGGCCGCCAGATCCAGACGAGAATATGCGCGACGATCGCGACGGCCAGGAAGACCAGGAAGGAGGTCATGAAAATTCCATGAAACTCCTGCGCCTCCCTTTCGGTCAGGCCGGACAGCGTTCCTGCTTCCCGGCCGGTGAGATTCTCTGCCATGTTCCTTTCTCCTTGTTTCCGGGATCTTCGGGCCGGCCACGCCAGAGGCGCCTCGGCCGCCGAAGCTTCTGCTCCCCGCCGCGCTATCGCATGAAGGCGTAGGGGAGGACGGAATGGGCCGCGGCCTTGGCGTCCCGGAACACGGCGAAGACGCCGCTTTGTCCGAACGGAGTCGGCCGCAGCCGGGCCGGCAGCAAGCGCGAGACCAGGGCGACCGTGAAGAAGATCGGGAAGGTCACGGCAAAGACCATCCGGTATTCCTGCCGTTCGGCTCGAAACTGCGACAGGCCACTGCGTTCAACGAGGCTCATGGAGACGTCTCCTTGGCGGGTTCGACGGCGGGTTCGATGGCCGTTCGGGCGGCGAGGGAAAATGCGTTCCGGTCATGCGAGCACCGTTGCGCGGGATGACGTGGTGAGATGACCGATTTCGACGGTGGCGGATTGGTCGCGGCGCGCCGCCGCTTCCGCCGCGTCCCGCAGGCGCCTTGCCGCGGAAATGCGCAGCATCACCGGCTCACGCTCGAGGGCGGCGTGCAGGGCGTCGTTGGCGGCGCTCGACCAAGCGAGTTCGCGGTCTGCATTGCGGGTTGGCCCGGCGGTCGTAACGGGGGTCGGTCCGACCTGATCCATGTCGGTGCCGAGCGGCAGGATATGAAACAGCGCATCGAACAGCGCGTTGCAGACTTCCTGCACGAGATAGGTGGCGCCGGCATAGCCCATGAAGGGAGTGCCGGTGTGGCGCCGGATCGCCGCGCCGGGGAAAGAGGCCGCAATGAAGGCGCCGCGCCCGCCGGTCTCGGCGAGATACATGCGCTCGTTATAGCTGCCGAAGAGAACCAGCGGCGGCGTCTCCCTGACCTTCTGGCGGACCTGGTCGTTCAAGGTCTTCTGGCCGGCGCGCCGCGGCACCGCGAAGCGGCAGGGCAGGCCCATCTCGTCTTCGAGGAAATGCCGCAGGCCGCGCGCATAGGTCTCGTTGGCGACGATGGCGAAGCTCGCCGTACCGAAGAAGTCCTGGGTCACCGAGCGCCAGAGATCCCAAAGCGGCTTGATCGTCGTGTGCTTCTCGCGGGTGATGAAGGGCTCGGGATCAAGGCCGAGGATGGCGCCGAGACTGCGCAGGAATGCCGTCGTCGAATGCAGCCCGATCGGCGCCTGCAGATAGGGGCGCTCCAGCGCCTCGCAGAGCTGGCGGCCATATTCGCGGTAGAGGCAGACACTGGCGTCGGCCTTGGCCAGCTTGGCTACGTCCTTCAGATGGCTGCCGATCGGGAAGACCAGATTGACCGTCGCGCCGATCCCCTCGATCAGCCGGCGGATCTCGTGAAGGTCCGAGGGCATGTTGAACATGCCATAGGCCGGACCGATGATGTTGACCGTCGGCTTGTCGCCGGCCTCACGCGGACGCGGGGCGGGGATCTTGCCCTTCTTCGGGCCATATTCGGTGAACAGCCACTTCAGCGCCCGGTCGGCGCATTGCCACTGATCCTCGTCGATGGTCCGGGGCAGGAAGCGCTTCAGATTGGTGCCCTCGGGCGTCACGCCGCCGCCGATCATCTCGGCGATCGAGCCGGTGACAACCACCGCCGGCTGGCTCGGATCAAGGGTCGCATGGGCGCGTTTCATCGCCCCTTCGGTGCCGGTCTGACCGAGGTTTTCTTCGCCAAGGCCGGTGACGACGATCGGCAATTCGTGCGGCGGCAGCGCGTCGGTGTAATGCAGCACCGATGTGACCGGCAGGTTCTCGCAGCCGACCGGGCCGTCGATGACCACCTGCAGGCCCTTTACCGCAGTGAAGACATAGACCGCGCCCCAATAGCCGCCGGCTCTGTCGTGATCGAGGACGAGCATCTCAGACGTCCCCCATGCCGGATTGATAGGCGGCGGTCTTGCCGGTGGCGCGGATGGCGACGTCGGTGCGGCGCTTTTGCGGCGCCGGGCGGGGCGGCACGTCCTCCCAGATGCCGCTGGCATGGCCGGCGCCGACACCCTCGAAAAACGCCGTCATCGCGTCAAAGCGGGATTTCGAATTGATCGCGCCATTGATCACCTCCGCGAGCGAGCCGGCGCCGGCTGGCCCCATCAGCGGCCGCGACGAAATCAGATTGGTGAAATAAAGCGCCGGCGTCCCGCACTGCTTTGCCTTTTGGACGACTGGCGTGGTGCCGATCGCCAGGTCCGGGCGGAATTCGTCGAAGGCCGCCAGATCGTTTTCCAGTGAGGCGCGGAATTTGACCGCGACGCCTTTGGCCTCGAGCCATTCGCGGTCGGCCTGTGACCAGATGGTCTTCGGGCAGGCGGTGCCGACATAGCGGACATCCGCGCCGCTTTCGACCAGCAACCGGGCGACGAGAAGCTCCGAGCCCTCATAGCCGGACAGGGTGATCCGGCCGGTGATCGGTGAGCCGGCAAGCGCGCCCTGGATCGCGGGGAGGATGACGTTTTGGGCGGCGGCGATGCGGCTTGCGGGCACGGCGGCGGCTTGGCCGATTTGCGCCAGCCATTCTGCCGTTCCCTCGACCCCGACGGGCGCCGAGCCGACGACCGGTCGTCCGGCGGTTTCGAACTCGCGCACGGACGCGGTGTAGAAGGGGTGAATGGCGCCGGCCACCGCGCAGTCGAGCGCAGCATAGAGCTCGCGCCATTCGCGGGTCGGCACCACCGGACCGGCGGCAAGCCCCAGCGGCTCAAGCAGCCGGCCGATCACCATCGGATCGGCGGGAAACATCTCGCCGATCAGCGCGACGCTCGGACGGTCGGAACGTGGCGTGCGGGGCGCGGCGACCGGGCCGGCTTCGGCTTCGCCCCTGGCATAGGCCAGCATGGCGCCGGCCAGAATGTCCTTGGCCTCGGCATGGGTCGGCACCCCAAAACCTGGCACGTCGATGCCGATGATGCGCACGCCGTTGATCGCCCTCGGCAACAGCCGCAGCGGCACGCCGGAGGCGGTCGGAACGCACAGATTGGTGACGACGATGGCGTCGTATTTTTCCGGATCGGCCAGCTGATGGACCGCCTCGCGAATGTCCTCGAACAGCTTTCCCGTGACCAGCGTCTCGGAATTGAAGGGCACATAGCCGACGGTCCGGCGGGCGCCGTAGAAATGCGAGGTGAAGGTGAGGCCATAGACGCAGCAGGCAGAGCCCGACAGAACCGTCGCGGTGCGTCGCATCCGCAAGCCGACCCGGAGGCTGCCGAAGGCCGGGCACATGGATTGCGGCTGGTCGTGCGGGCCGGCGGGATAGTCCTTGGCATAGCGCGCCAGCGTCGCACTGGCGCCGGCCTTCTCCGCGGCCGCGCGCATTTGCGCTTTACCGCCATGGCAACCGACATCGCCCTCGCGGGCAACCGGCGTCGCGGCAGCGTCCGGCGCGTCGACCGGCGGGCCGCTGCCATCGTCGCGTCTCAGTTCAGAGGGTAAAAAATCCATCGCCCGGCCCTCACGCGTCGTCATAGACGACTTCGAGGGACGGGCGGATCGTCACCGGGCGACCGAGCATGTCGGCGTCGCTCGCCGGATCGAGCACCACCTCGCGGCCGGTCTCCTCGTCGTCGAACAGGCCGAGGAGGCCATCCGGATCAAGCGGCGTCGGATGCAGCGGGGGCGCTTCGGCGACGTTGTTCGCCAACTCTTCGAACAGCGAAGCCCATGGGCCGCCGGGCTTGCCGACAATCTGGTAATTGGCGCTCTTGCGGCGGATGTCCTCGTCGGCGGGGATCGCCGCCAGCACCGGAATGCCGACGGATTGCGCAAAGGCGGCGGCCTCGCCGGTGCCGTCGTCCTTATTCACCACCATGCCGGCGACGCCGACATTGCCGCCGAGCTTGCGGAAATACTCGACCGCCGAGCAGACATTGTTGGCGACATAGAGCGACTGCAGATCGTTCGCCCCGACGACGATGACCTTCTGGCACATGTCCCGAGCGATCGGCAGACCGAAGCCGCCGCAGACCACGTCGCCGAGGAAGTCGAGCAGGACGTAGTCGAATCCCCAGTCGTGGAAGCCGAGCTTTTCCAGAAGTTCGAAGCCGTGGATGATGCCCCGTCCACCGCAGCCCCGGCCGACCTCCGGGCCGCCGAGTTCCATGGCGAAGACGCCGTCGCGCTTGAAGCAGACGTCGGAAATCGCGACGTCCTCGCCGGCCGCCTTCTTGGCGGAGGAGGTCTGAATGATGGTCGGGCAGGCCTTGCCGCCGAAGAGGAGAGAGGTGGTGTCTGACTTCGGATCGCAGCCGATCAGCAGCACCCGCTTGCCCTGACTCGCCATCATGTAGCTGAGATTGGCGAGGGTGAAGGACTTGCCGATGCCGCCCTTGCCGTAGATCGCGATGATCTGCGTTTGTTTGCTGACCGGGGCGGTCGAGACCGGATCCGGCCCGACGGCCGCCTCGGCGCGCAGCCGCTCCGCCATTGCGCCCGCCGGCCCGTTTGCGCTGTCGTGTCTCAGAGCGTTGGTCATAGCGCTCTCCAATCCAGAACCATTTTGAGGCAGTCGGCGTCCTCGAACGCCGTGCGATAGGCCGCTTCGGCCGTGTTCGGCCGACTGGCGTGGGTGAGGAGCCCGGCCAGCGACAGGTGGCCACCCGCCAGCAGCGCGCAGACCGCTTCCATATCCTCCGGCCGCCATTCCGCCGCGATCTTCATCCGCACCTCACGCATGAAGGCCGGCGGGAAGGCGAAGCTGACCGGGGTCTTATAGAAACCGGCGAGGACGATCTCGCCGCCACGCCCTAAGTGCGGCACCAGCCGGTCGAGGATCGTCGAGTCGCCGCTGACGTCGAGAATCTGCCGATAGTCCGTGCGATCCTCATCCTTTGGCGCGATCACGGCATAGCCGATCGCACCGGCCTGCCTGGCGGGCGCCGTCTCCCAGACGACGGGTTGGCCGCCGAGCGCGACGGTGAGGCGCGCGGCCAGACGGCCGAGTGCGCCATGGCCGACGATCAGCTCCGGCAAATCACGGCCGGAGGCGCGAACGGCATGATGGGCGGTCGCCGCCAGGGCGAGCAGCACGGCGTCATTGCCGAGGTCATCCGCCACCGGCACCAGGCGGCCTTCAGGCAGCTGGACATGGGAGGCCGAGGCCCCGAACAGGCCACGGGCATCGGCAAAGCCGTTGGAGCCGGGCACAAACACTCGATCGCCGACCTTCAGCCGTCGAGCGTCCTCGGCCTCGACGACCCGGCCAACGGCCTCGTATCCCGGCACCAGCGGATAGCCCATGCCGGGGAAGGGGGGCATCTCGCCGGTCCACAGCAGGCGCTCGGTGCCGGTCGAAATCCCCGAGGCTTCGATTTGCACCGCCACGTCGCCGGCCCGACGCGCCGCCAGCGCCAGCCGCCGCATGCCAAGGGCGCGTGGCTGATCGAAGACGATGGCATCGGATTGGGTCATCACGGTCATACACTCCCAACTTCGTTTGTAATTCTAAATTGACAGATAAGACTGTCAAGTAAATCTGACATTGCGGCGCGGAATTTCCCCAATCATGATGCTGGTGGCGATCGGCAGGGCGGTTGGAATGCGGTGCACACGCTGCAGTCCGGCGGCGTTCATCAGGCCGGCGATCTCGCTCGGCCTGCGCGGCCGGCCGCGGCCCATGGCCATGAGGTAGAAGCCGAAATAGGCGTCGGCGACCGCCGCCGAGTCGGCGCTGCCGGCCATCGGCTCGGCCACCACCACGACGCCGCCGGGCGTCAACGCATCGCGCGCCCGGGTCAACAGGCGGACCGCCTCGGCATCCTCATGGTCGTGGATGATCCGCACCAGACTGATGAGGTCGAAGCGGTCGGGATAGAGATCGGTGAAGAAATCGCCCTCGTGCACGATGATCCGCCGGCCGAAACGGGTGTCGCCGATCCGCTCGCGGGCGATCGCAGCCACCGGCGGCAGATCGAACAGGTGCAGCTCGATGTCGGGATGGGCAGCGGCGACCTTGCGCAGAAAGCGCCCGTCGCCGCCGCCCAGGTCGAGCATGCGCTTGGCCCAGGAAAGATCGTAGGCGGATAGGATCTCGTCAGCGACGAGATCCTGGCTGGCCGCCATCAGATCGGTGTAGGCGGCGACGTTGGCATCGGCCGGCGGTTGTCCCTTTGCTTCGGCTGCGTAAGGCCAGAGTTTCGCCAGCCGGGTCTCGCTGTGCCGCCCCCTCAGCAAGGCGACCGGATCGCTCAAGTCCTGATACAGATCCTTGTGATGGCGGATCATCGCCGTGGCGCCGGGATTGGCGACCAACGCCGCACCGAGCGCGGCCAGCGCATAGGTCGTCTCCTCGCCGCTGTCGTCGATCTCCACCAGATCGATGGATTGAAGCGCCCGCAGCAGGCGCTCGCAGGCGTCCTGCGTCAGACCGGCGGCGACCGCTACCTCCGGCAGGGTGCGGGGGCCGCGCGACAGGACCGTGAACAGCTCCAACTCGACGGCGGCTGTCAGGGCCTGAGAATAGACAAAGCCCGCCACCAGATCGAACAGCCGACGCGAGCTTCGTCGCGCAAAGGGCCGGGTCAGCGCGAAATTCGCGGCGCTGCGCTGAAAGTCTGGATCGGCGAGCTTGCGATTGCGGACGTCGCGCCACCAATCGCGGCTGGGCCGGAAGAAGCGGCGGATCGCGCGCATTGGATCTGCCCATCCGGACGGCCTGTCGGCGGAGCGCGGCGTGGGCTCAATTTCCGTAGCCGACATGGCGTAAAATCCATTGGACAGTCATTTCTGTCAATTTAATTGGACAACCAGATCGTCCCCGTGTCAATCTTCCTGTCGAAGGATCCGAGGATGAGCGGATGCACGTAGTGATCATCGGCGCCGGAATTGGCGGCCTTGCCGCGGCCATCAGGCTCGCCTGCGCCGGACTTCGGGTCACGCTGTGCGAAGCCTCCGCGGCGGTGGGCGGCAAACTCGGTGCGGTCGAGGTCGCGGGCCGGCCGGTCGATGTCGGGCCGACGGTGTTCACCATGCGGGACGTGTTCGACGCGCTGTTCGAAGCGGCCGGCGAAACGCTTGACGACCACTTGACGCTGCGGCGCTCCGAGACCATCGCGCGCCATATCTTTGCCGACGGCGCGCGGCTCGATCTTTATGCCGATCAGGCGCGTTCCGAAGAGGCGATCGCAGCTTTTGCGGGTGAGGACGCGGCGCGGGACTATGCCGGATTCTGCGATCGGGCCGCTGATATCTACGCCACGCTGTCGCCGATCTTCATACGGGCCGAGCGCCCGTCCGGCCCCTTCGGTCTGGCGCTGCGGGCGGGGCCGTCCGGCCTGCCGGGGCTGCTGCGGATCGGTGCACAGACGAGGCTCGCGAAATCCCTTAGCCAGCAGTTTGCCGATCCGCGGCTTGCCCAGCTGTTCGCCCGCTACGCGACCTATAACGGCTCTTCTCCCTATCTTGCACCGGCGACCTTGATGCTGATCGCCCATGTCGAAAAGGCCGGCGTCTGGCTGGTCGAGGGCGGTATGACGCAGCTGGCCGCAGCGCTCCGCGGCCTGGCCGAGCGCTGCGGCGTGACGGTTCGCTGTGGCGCATCGGTGGCGTCGATCGACACCGTGCAGGGACGGGCGAGTGGTGTGAGCTTGGTCGGCGGCGAGACGATCGCCGCCGATATCGTCGTGTCCAATGCCGATGTCGGCGCGCTGGCGAGCGGCCGGTTCGGCGAGGCGGCAGCGGCGTCAGTCGATCCGCCGCTGGCGTCGGCGGAGCGCTCGCTGTCGGCGGTGACCGTCGCCTTCGAAGCGCCGACGTGCGGGCTGACAGTGCTCCGGCACAACGTCTTCTTCTCGGCCGACTACCGGCGCGAGTTCGACGAGATCGTCCGTGAGCGACGGCTGCCATCCGATCCGACCGTCTATCTCTGCGCCTCGGACCGCGACGATCACGGTGCTTTGGCCGAGCCGGCCCGTCGGCGCGGACGCGAGCGGCTCTTTCTGATCATCAACGCCCCGGCCGACGGCGACGGGCCGGACTTCGACAAAGAGGAGGTCGAACGATGCGTGACGGCGGCGTTTTCAAGGCTTCGAGCCTCGGCTTTGCAGGTCGAGCGGCCGGATTGGGAGGCGATCAGGCTTTCGACGCCCTCAGATTTCGAGAGGCGCTTTCCGGCGACGGGCGGAGCGCTTTACGGGCGGGCCTCGCATGGGTCGACGGCTTCGTTCCAGCGCCCCGGCGCCAGAACGAAGCTCCCCGGCCTTTATCTTTGCGGCGGCAGCGTCCATCCCGGGGCCGGACTGCCGATGGCGGCCCTGTCTGGCAGGATCGCAGCCGAGGCCATCCTGGCGGACCGCGCTTCGACCAGACGGTTCCGCCGGGCGGCTATGCCTGGTGGTATGTGGACGCGCTCTCGGCCGACGGCCACCATGCCCTCACGCTGATCGGCTTCGTCGGCAGCGTGTTTTCGCCCTATTACCGCCTGGCCGGAAGGCGGCGCCCGGAAAATCACGTCGCGCTCAACGTCGCGCTGACCGGCGCGAGCGGCAAGCGCTGGACGATGACCGAGCGGCGCCAAAGCGCGCTCTACCGCGATGCCGGCACGCTGGCGGTCGGGCCGAGCGCCATGCGCTGGGACGGCAGCGGGCTGACGGTGACGATCGACGAGGTGACGCCGCTGTTGCCGAAGCGGGTGCGCGGGACGGTGAGGCTATATCCGGAAGCCGTCGTCAACCATCCGGTCGCGCTCGATTGCGACGCGCGCCATTGCTGGTGGCCGATCGCCCCGTGTGCGCGCGTCGAGGTCGAACTCGAGAACCCGCAACTGTCCTGGTCCGGCAGTGGCTATTTCGACTTCAACACCGGCGAGGTGTCGCTGGAGGAGAGCTTTCGCCGCTGGAATTGGTGCCGGGCGAGCGTGCCGGGCGGCACCGTCGTCCTTTACGATCTCCTCGATAGGGACGACCAATCCTGTTCGCTGGCGATCCGCTTCGATCCGAAGCGTGGCGTCGCCGATTTCGAGGCGCCGCCGCCGGCCCGCCTGCCGAAGAGCCTTTGGGGCATGCGCCGCTCCACCCGCTCGGAGCGCGGCGTCTCGGCGCGAATCATCGAAACCTTGGAGGATTCGCCCTTCTACACCCGCTCGGTCGTCGCCTCGCGGCTGCTCGGCCGGGACGTTACGGCGATACACGAAAGCCTTGATCTCGATCGCTTTGCCAATCCCATCGTCCAGTCGATGCTGCCCTATCGCATGCCGCGCCGCTTCGTCTGAGGCCAATGGCATGTCGGTGTCGTCACTCAAGCCCCCACGGCGGCCACCCATCGACGGCGATTTCGCATCGACTTTATCGCCGGCCAGACGCCTGCCTTGACCGCCAAAGGGATCTCGGCGCTTGCCGCGATCGTGACAGGGGGCAAGAGCGGCATGAAGGCGAGAGTTGCAAACAGCTGGCGCATCGGGGGGGAAGGGGCTGCTCCCGGCGGGCCCGAAGCTGGAATCCAGGGCAAATTTATCAAATGTCAGCGGCCGAATGCGGCGTTTTCCGGCAACGCCTCGTTCGCTACGCTGACGGCCAGATCGTGGCTTGGCTGCGCGGGCTCGGTGTCGCGCTCGAGAGCGGCGAGGATGGTGCCGGCGACCTCGTCCGGCGCTTCCTCATGGGCGAGATGGCCGAGGCCGGCGAGCGACACCACCTCGGCGTTGTGCACCATCCGCGCGACGCGCTCCGAAACCTCCGGCGGGATCGCCCGGTCGCGGGTGCCGACGATCAGGGTCAGCGGCATGGCGAGGCGCGGCAGGTCGCGGCCGAGGCTGTCGAGATCCCAATTCGCCATCATCGACAGGGCGCCGTCGACATGGGTGGGGGAAGCGAGCAGCCGCTTGTAATAGGCGATGCCGGCAGCGTCGATCTTCGAGCCGGTACTCTCCATCAACTGCGCGACGGCGCCGCCGCTGCGCGCGCGCCAGGCAAAGAAATGCGGCGCGACGGGATTGAGGAAGAGCAGCTTGGCCAGGCGCGGAAACAGATGGGCTGCGATGCCCGGAAAGGGCAGCAGCGCGCCGTTAAGCGAGACGATGCGGCGCGGGGCGATCTGGCCGTCGAGCGCCATCCGCAGGAGGATCGCAGCGCCCGCCGAATGGCCGGCCGCATAGGCCGGAGACACCTGCAGCGCATCGAGCAGCGAGAGCAACGCGCCGCTCATGCCGGTGATCGACACCCGACGCCAGGGCGGCGTGGCGGTGAAGCCGTGGCCCGGCAGATCCGGCATGATCACCCGGTAGCGCTCGGCCAGGCACGGCGCGAGATCGCGGAAGGAGTGGGTCGAGGCACCGGTGCCGTGGAGAAGGAGCAGCGGCGGTGCGTCTTCGGGCCCGAGCGTTTGGACGTGAAACCGCGTGCCGCCCGCTTCGACGAAGCGGCTCTTGTCGCGATGCGGCCAGTTTCGGCCCTCGCGGTCGAGATCGAGCGGCGCTCTCATGGCACGGTCCTTTGGCCGGCGACCCCGCGCGGCGTCGTCGCGACGGCCGCGGCGAGGGCGGCGGAATCGGCGCGTGGCAGTGCCAGATAGCGCGCGCCCATCGCCTCGGCGACCTGCCGGGCTTCGGGGCTCGGCCGCTGCGACAAGTCGATGACGAGGCCGGCGATGTTCGCCGAGCGCACCGCCCGCGCCGCGTCGTGTGCGTCCTGCGTCGCCTGCGGTCGGCCGGCGGCGCCGTTGCGGGCGATATTCGCCCGACCGTCGGTCAGCAGCGTGATCAGCGGCGTGCGCCCTTCACGCGCGGCGCTCTTTGCCAGATCTAGGGCGGAAAGAATGCCGCTGGCCAGCGGCGTGCCGCCGCCCGCCGGCAGCGCGGCCAGCGAGCGCTTGGCACGGGTCAGCGATTTGGTTTCGGTCAGCAACACATCGGCCCGGGTGCCGCGGAAGGCGACGAGCGCCACCCGGTCGCGCCGGACATAGCATTCGGCGAGGATCCGCTCGACCGCGCCCTTGGCCTCGGCGAGCCGGGCGAGCGCCGCCGAGCCGGAGGCGTCGACGGCGAAGATCGTCGCGGTCTCGGCTTTGCCCTTGTAGCGGCGCACGCGCAGGTCGGCGGCGCGGATGTCGAGGCGGTGGGGCTGCGGTTCCGGTTGTGTCTCGGCGCGAAATTCGGCCTGCCGGGCGCGGTGAATCGGCTGCCAGGGCGCGGCGGCGCGCAATGTCGCGATCAGATCGAGACGCTCGCGGCGCGGATCACCCGGCCGTGTGCCGACCACCCGGCCGCGCCGTGCCCGCGCGGCGAAGGCGCCTCTTCGGCCGCAGCCGGCACCTCGTGACAAAGGCGGACGGGCCCTGGCTAGCAGCGCGCGCAACAGATCCTCGGGCAAGCGGACCGCGGCGGCGTCGAGGGTGACGTCATCGGGCGTCTCCAGAGCCTGCGGATCGGCGTCGGTTTTGGACGCGTCGGTCTCCGCCGGCTTATCGTCCGACGGCGGGGTATCTAACGTCTCCGGCGGCGTGTCGGCCTCGTCCGGCTGCGGCTCGGCCGGCATTTCGGGCAGCGTCACGGCGCGCGGCAGCAGAACCAGGCGGATCGCGGTCTCGACGTCACTGCCGTCCGGCTGCGCTCGTCCGGCAAGGGCCGCCGAGGCCAAGGCCGCGCGGATCGCCAGATGTGGCGCCCGCAGCGAGACGATGCCGAAGGCCATCGCCGCCTGACAGAGGGTTTCGATCGCCGCGTCCCCGGCGCGAAGACCGGGGAGGCGGCGGCGGGCGGCGGTGATCGCCTTGGCGCTGGCGATGGGGTTGGAGACGCCGCGCGGATCGGCGCCGTCGAGCGACAGCCACAGGCCGAGGCGTTCGCACAGCGCCGGCGGCGGCGCCTCGTCCGGCTCAAAGCCCTCGTCGAGGGCGAGAACGCCGATCCGGGCCTCGATCGTCGCCGACATCCCGTCACGCTCGAGGCTGACACAGCCGCGATCGAGGGCAAGGCCGATGAGGCCGGCCGCCTCTGCCGTCATGCGCTCGGCCATCGCGGCGATCAGAATGCCGCCGTCGGCAGCCGCTATCAGCCCGCGTTCGAGCACCGGTGTCTTCTTCGCCAGGGAGGCGGGAAGATCGAGGCCGCCGAGCAGCGCCGCCTCGCCGGTGCCCGCCGGCATCTTGCGGGAGGGAACGCCTGCCGGCATCATCTTGTTGAAATGCTCAAGCGCGGTCCGCTGGACAGGCCCGGTCCGGCCGGCCAGGCGCAAGCCGATCCCGGGATCGACGGCCAACAGCGCCAGCGCCCGCACTGCCTCCAGCCAAAGCGCGTGGCCGTCGTCAGGCTTCGATTCCAGGCTGCCCGTCGCCGGGCCGTCGTTGACGGCGAGCGGGCGGAGCGCGCTCATGCCGCCGCAAGGTCGCCGAGCGCACGGGCGACGCGGATCGTCGACCCGGCTTCGTCCAGCGGGTCACGGCGCAGGCGGTGGGAGAGGGCGAGCGGCGCGAGTTCTGCCAGGTGCGGCCAGAGGACGGCGGCATCGCCCTTGAGCGCGGCCAGCGCCCGGGCGGCGCGCATCAAGGTCAACTCGCCGCGCAGCCCGTCGGTGCCGAGGCGGATCGACAGCTGCGCCGCCTTTTCCAGGCTCTCGTCGGACACTTCGACGTCGCCAAGGCGCTGCCGGGCCGCCGAAATCTGCTGCCGCAGAGCCGCGGTCTCGGCCTCGAACTCTGCCACGAAGCCGGTCGGATCGCGCTCGAAGGCGTCGCGGCGTTTGATGACGGTGATCCGCGTTTTCAGATCCTCCGGCGTCTTCACCTCGACCGACAGGCCGAAGCGATCGAGCAATTGCGGGCGCAATTCGCCCTCTTCCGGATTGCCGCTGCCGATCAACACGAAGCGAGCGGGATGGCGCACGCTCAGCCCCTCGCGCTCGACGACGTTTTCGCCGGAAGCGGCGACGTCGAGCAGGAGATCGACCAGATGGTCTTCGAGGAGATTGATCTCGTCGATATAGAGAAAGCCGCGATGGGCCTTGGCGAGAAGCCCCGGCTCGAAGCGCTTTTCGCCGGCCGACAGCGCCCGTTCGAGATCGAGCGCGCCGACGATGCGGTCCTCGGTCGCGCCGAGCGGCAGATCGACCACCGGCACCGGCCGCATCAGGCTTTTGCGGGCGCGGCGCGGTTTGGCCTTGCCGCGGCAGGTCTCGCAGGCCTCGTCCGGCCGGGCGGGGTCGCAATGATAAAGGCAGTCGGCTGCCTCGATCTCAGGCAACACCGCCGCCAGCGCCCGCACGGCGGTGGACTTGCCGGTGCCGCGATCGCCGAAGACCAGCACGCCGCCGACGCTTGGATCCACCGCCGCGATCGACAGCGCGAGCTTCATCTGATCCTGGCCGACGATGGCGGCGAAGGGAAAGGCGGTTCTCATAACCGGCAGGCTACCGGCTTTCGCCCCGTCTGAGAAGACGCGATCGCGCAAAGATGACAGGTCGGGTGTCATGTTATTTGGACATCTGTCGCAAAGGACAGCGGATCGGCGCGGTTGTCTGCGCCGGGCATCTGTGCTGCAAGGCGCTCTTTGGCAGATTGGCACGGGCTGGGGCGCAGACGAGCGACATGACGGTTCATTTCATCGGCGCGGGGCCCGGGGCGCCCGATCTCATCACCGTGCGCGGCTTGCGGCTGATCGAGCGCTGCCCCGTCTGCCTTTACGCCGGCTCCCTGGTGCCGCAAGCGGTGGTGAAGGCCGCGCCGGCGGACGCCATCGTGCGCGACACCGCGCCGATGACCCTCGACGAGATCATCGCCGCGATCGAGGCGGCGCATGCACGCGGCCAGGACGTCGCACGGGTGCATTCCGGCGACCCGTCGCTTTATGGGGCGATCGCCGAGCAGATCCGCCGGCTGGACGGGCTCGGCATTCCCTACGACATTACCCCCGGCGTCCCGGCCTTTGCCGCCGCCGCCGCCGCGCTGAAGCTGGAACTCACCGTGCCGGAGGTCTGCCAGACGGTGATCCTCACCCGCACGGCGATGCAGTCTTCCGCCATGCCCATCGGCGAAGAGCTCTCGACCCTCGGCCACAGCGGCGCGACGCTGGCGATCCACCTGTCGGTGCGCAACATTCCCCATATCCAGCGCGAGCTGACGCCGCTGTCCGCCTATGGCGAGGACTGCCCGGCGATCATCGCCTATCGGGTCGGCTGGGAGGACGAGGCCTTCATCCGCACCACCCTCAGCGCGCTGCACCGCGCCGCCCGCGAGGCCAAACTCACCCGCACGGCGCTGATCTTCGTCGGCCGGGCGCTCGGCGCGACGGACTTCATCGACTCAAAACTCTACGACGCCAACCACGTTCATGTCCTGCGGCCGAAGCGCAAGGCGCCGAAGGCGAGGTGAGGGGGGCTCGTGGCCGTCCGACGCATTGTGATTCAAGGTTGCGGTCGGCATTTGAAACAGAATACAGCAGTTCTGTTTCAAATGTCCCGCTTTATCGTACCTCCGGTGCGCACAATCGCACGGGCTTCGGCTGGCATGGGCAAGCCTTTAGTCGGCGCCCTAATAATCCGCCCGTTTGCCCAATCTCTTTCCCTGGCGGCTGGGCCTAACGCTCGCGCGGCGCTTGCTCGACGCGACCAAATCAGACCTTGCGGCTTTGGTATTATTTCAATGTCTTTTGCGTAATGTTCTTCAGTGCCCTTAAGGGCATAGAACATAGTTCCATTAAGGTTCCATATTTTCTCTTGTTGAATTACATCGTACTCCAGTGTTCCCAACACCTTTTCTGCTCGGTCTTTTATAACAAACGTTATTTCTTCATGAAATTCCTCGGGAATGTGCATTTTCCAGTTTGCATGATGATTTCCATTTGGTGCCTCCCATGTGACCCAATCAAGGAACGGGCCCGATAAAAGGCCTTTCTTTCGCTTGTAGTCCCACCATGACCAGACCCGTTTTCGTATTGACTGGAAGTCACTGGCTGGCTTCAGCTCGTCGCCGGCCTCACACCATCCAAAGTCTATCGTAGCGTTCCAGTTCAGCGGCATTCCCAGGTAATGCGAATGTCGACCCGCTCGGAGCATTTCTCTGGTTTGCCTCGGTCGGATGTGTTCGGATGGCTTCAATGGCTCTCTCTTTCTGACAAGTAGGGGCTCTTGTTACCATTATGCATTGCCATGGCCGGAGATATACCCTGACCGACGCGTTTACGAGTTTCGGGCGGCTTTCATCCCCGGAAACTTCCGCAGGGACTGAGGGCCACTTGCGGCGGGCAGTGCCAGCGATGCGGCTCGGTGCGAGAGAGGCATCTACCTGAAACAGAATTGGCAATTCTGTTTCAAGCTTCAGCCGTCCCGAGGCCGATCCCGATTTTCAGGCCGATGCTGCCGGACCGATTCCTTAACACTTGACGCTGCCCCACGCTCACACCGCCGACCCTCATCCCACGGACCCGCCGGCCACCGCCTCGACCATCGCGTCCACCGTTGCGACCACGGGTCCGTCCGGCGCCGGGGGGCGGGCGATCATGATCACCGGGAGAGCGAGCGTTCTCGCAGCCTCGACCTTGGCGTAGGATGCCGATCCGCCGGCGTTGCGGGTGACGAGGTGGGTGATGCCATGGGTTCGCATCAGCTGAGCTTCGCTGGCGGCGTCGGGCGCGGGGCGGGCGAGGCGAAGCGTCCAGCTGTCCGGCAAGGGCGGCTCGGGCGGCTCGATCATCCGGGCGAGCGGCAGAAGATCAAGGCGCCGGGTGAAGGGCTGCAGATGCTGGCGGCCGAGCGCCAGGAACGGCCGGGCGCCGGGCGGCAGCGCGTCGCAGGCGTCGCCGAGGCAGGAGACCTCCACCCAGCGGTCGCCGGGACCGGGCTGCCAGGGCGGGCGCAAGAGTTTCAGCCGGGCAATGTTGGCTTGATCGGCGGCCTTGGCGGCGTTGCGGGCGATGCCGGCGGCAAAGGGGTGCGTCGCGTCGAGCAAGAGGCCGATGCGTTCGGCGGCGAGGAACGCGGCGAGCCCCGCAGCGCCGCCAAAGCCGCCGCTGCGGATTTCCACGGCGTCGGGAACGACCGGCGCCGTGGTGCGCCCCGCAAGCGACAGGATCAGCCGGCGCCGCGGCCAGCGTTCGCGCAGGGCGCGCATCAGATCGTTCGCCTCGCCGGTGCCGCCGAGGACGAGGATCGCGGTATCGCCTTTCGCCTCAGACCCGCGCAAGCAGCCCTCCCTGGCGATCGGCGACGATGATCTCGACCGCCGCCGCGCCGCCGAGCCGCTCGGCGCAGACGGCCTGCGCCTTGCGGGCGATGACGGCGGGAAGGTCGATCGCGCCGGTTAGATCGAGCACGTCCTTGGCGGTGTTAGCGGCGAGAATGCGGGGCGCGAGCGTTTCGGCGAGCGCGGCATCGCAGGTGGCGACGGCTTTCAGCAGAAAGGCAAAATCGACCTGGCTGCGGCCGGAATGCAGATCCATCGCCCCCTGCGCCAGCTTGGTGAGCTTGGCGAACCCGCCGGCGATCGTCAGGCGCTCGACCGGATGGGTTTTCAGATATTTGATCAGGCCGCCGGCGAAATCGCCCATGTCGAGATAGGCGATCTGCGGCAGCGCGGGGTAGAGGCGCCGGGCGAGATCCTCGCTGGCCGAGCCGGTGGCGCCGACGACATGCGGCAGCCCGGCGGCCCGCGCGACGTCGACGCCGCGATGGATCGAATGGATCCAGGCCGAGCAGGAGAACGGATGAACGATCCCGGTGGTGCCGAGGATCGACAAGCCGCCGACGATGCCGAGACGCGGATTCCAGGTGTGGCGGGCGAGCGCCTCGCCGTCGGTGACGCCGATTTCGACGACGATGTCGGGCGGGCGGCGATGGGCCGCGCAAAGGTCTTCGACGATCGCCCGCATCATCTGGCGCGGCACCGGGTTGATCGCCGGCTCGCCGGGGGCAAGCGGCAGGCCGGGGCGGGTCACCATGCCGACGCCGGAGCCGGCCTTGAAGCAAACGCCCGAGCCCGGCGGGCCGAAGGCGACGGTGGCGACGATCTCGGCGAGATGGGTGACGTCCGGATCGTCGCCGGCATCCTTGATGATGGCGGCCGTGGCGCAGGTGTCGTCGCGCGCCTGGCGGTTGAGGCTGAAACTCGGCGTCTCGCCCTTCGGCAGGGTGATCGTCACCGGGTCGGGAAAGTCGCCGGTCAACAACGCGCTCAAGGCGGCTTTCGTCGCGGCGCTGGCGCAGGCGCCTGTCGTCCAGCCGCGCCGCAGCGGCCGGTCCGGTGATTTGCGGTCGTCGTCGCGCGGTGGAGCCATTGCGCGCTTATAGCCGAGTTCGCATAAGGTGCCATCGTCGGGGCGGGAGGCGCGCGTCGGCACGAACCGGATGAAGGAGCGAAAGTTTGGCCGGGCTGATGATCGCCGCGCCGTCGTCGGGGGCCGGCAAGACCACCGCGACGCTGGCGCTGATCGCGGCGCTTCGCGTGGCCGGGCACCGTGTGACCTCGGCCAAGGCGGGCCCGGATTATATCGATCCGGCCTTTCATGCCGCGGCGAGCGGTGCGGTTTGCGTCAATCTCGATCCCTTCGCCATGCGCCCCGGGCTGATCGCCGCCTTGGCCGACCGGCAAGGCGCGGCGGCTGACTGTTTTGTCATCGAGGCGATGATGGGCCTCTTCGACGGCGCGGCCGACGGCCGCGGTTCGGCGGCGGATCTGGCGGCGATGCTCGATGCGAAGATCGTGCTCGTCGTCGATTGCGCCCGGCAGTCCCACTCGGTCGCGGCGCTGGTCGCGGGCTTTCACAATTTTCGCGCCGGAACGAGGCTCGCCGGGCTGATTCTCAACCGCGTCGGCTCGCCGCGCCATCTGGAAATGCTGACCGAGGCGCTGCGCCCGCTCGGCCTGCCGGTGCTGGCGGCTTTGCCGCGGCGCGAGGATCTCAAGCTGTCGGACCGCCATCTCGGCCTTGTCCAGGCGGGCGAGCACGCCGATCTCGCCGGCTTCCTCAAGCGGGCGGGCAGCTGGATGACGGAGAATGCCGATCTCGATCAGCTGGCTCTTCTCGCAAGGCCTGCGGCGGGGCGCGATCGGCCTGCGATGCCGCCGCTGCCGCCGCTCGGCCAGACGATCGCGATCGCCCGGGACGCGGCCTTCGCCTTTGCCTATCCGCATCTTCTCGCCGGCTGGCGCACGGCGGGGGCGGCGCTGTCGTTCTTCTCGCCGCTCGCCGACGAGGCTCCGGCAAGAGATTGCGACGCATTGTTTCTGCCGGGCGGCTATCCCGAGCTTCATGCCGGGCGGCTTGCCGCGGCCGATCGGTTTCGCGCCGGCTGCCATGCGGCGGCGGCGCGGGGCGCTCTGGTCTATGGCGAATGCGGCGGCTACATGGCGCTTGGCGACGGGCTGATCGACGCGGAGGGGGCACGGCACCCGATGCTCGGGCTGTTGCCGCTCGAGACGAGCTTTGCCGAGCGCCGCCGGCATCTCGGCTATCGCCGACTGACGCCGCTGGGCGGGACGCCATTTAAAGGGGAACTGATGGGCGAAGAGGAGCTGATGGGGCACGAATTCCATTACGCGACGACGATCCGCGAGAAGGCCGGCGCGCCCCGGCTGTTTGCGGCCCGCGACGCGCTCGGTGCCGATCTCGGCGCGGTCGGACTTCGCCACGGCCGGGTGATGGGCTCCTTCTGCCATGTGATCGACCGGCAATGAGGGGTTCGGCGGCCGAACGGCATCGCGAAGCCTTGGCGACGGGCCTCTCCAAGCTCGCCGGAGAGACGACGTGATCACACGCCTTGCAATCCTTCTGGCGGGCCTCGTCCTCGACCGGCTGATCGGCGATCCGCCCTGGCTGTGGCGGCATGTCCGGCATCCGGTGGCGGCGATGGGCGAAGCGATCGGTGCTCTCGACCGGATCCTCAACCGACCCGATTTCACCGACGAGACCCGGCGCCGGGCGGGCTTCTTTGCGCTCGGCCTGTTGCTGCTCGCCGCGCTGCTGATCGGCGGTTTCATCGCCGCGCTCGCCGATGCCTTCGGCGCGCTTGGCATGATCGTCGAGACGCTGATCGTCGCGATTTTCCTTGCTCATAAAAGCCTTGTCGACCATGTCGGCGCCGTCGCGACTGCGCTGCGGAACGGCGGCCTTGCTGAAGGCCGGCGGACGGTCGCGATGATCATCGGCCGGGACCCGGAGCAGCTCGATCAGGCCGGGATCGTTCGGGCGGCGATCGAGAGCCTGGCCGAAAACGCCTCGGATGGGGTCGTTGCGCCGGCCTTCTGGTATCTGCTGCTCGGCTTGCCGGGGCTGCTCGCTTACAAGATGGTCAACACCGCCGACTCGATGATCGGCCATCTGAATGCACCCTATCGGGATTTCGGCTTTGCCGTGGCCAAGCTCGACGACATCCTGAATTTCGTGCCCGCCCGGCTCACGGCGCTGCTGTTGGCGCTTGCGGCGATGTTCGGCGGTAATGGCGCGGCGCCGCGCCTGGGCTTTTCCACCATCGTAGCGATCACCCGGCGCGATGCGCCTCTCCATCGCTCGCCCAATGCCGGCTGGCCGGAGACCGCGATGGCCGCCGCGCTTGGCCTTTCGGTCGGGGGACCACGCCGCTACGGCGATCTCGTCGTCGACGCACCGCAGCTCAATCCCGAAGGCCGACGCGAGGCGACGCCCGCCGACATTGCCCGCGCCATTGCCTTGTTCGAGCGGGCCATGGACGTTGTGCTGGCGATCATTGCCATCATTCTGGTTTTCGTCGTGCCCGGCGTTCTGTGAGAGACGGGGTCGGATCGGCTGGCGTCTTGCAGGGATGCAGACCCACCAACTGCGATCGCGGATCGGCCGCTTGAAGGACGCTTTGAAGAAAATGGATCTGCGCCGCGTCGTTCTGGTCGTCACGCTCCTCAATCTTGCTTATTTCGGCGTCGAGTTTTTTGTCGCGCTGTCGATCGGCTCGGTGTCCCTCTTCGCCGATTCTGTCGATTTCCTGGAAGACGCGGCCGTCAATCTGCTGATCGCGACGGCGCTGCGCTGGTCGCCGAAAAACCGGGCGCGGGTCGGAATGGGCATGGCCGTCGTCCTCCTGCTTCCCGTTCTCGGCTTTCTCTCGGCCCTCGTCGCCAAGGCCAGCCATCCGGTGCCGCCGGAGCCCTTCGCGCTGTCGGTGACCGGCGGCGGGGCGCTTGTCGTCAATCTCGCCTGCGCGGTGATGCTGGTGCGCTTTCGGTCGCATCGCGGCAGCCTGACCCGCGCGGCGTTCTTATCCGCGCGCAACGACGCGCTCGCCAATGTCGCGATCGTCGCCGCGGGCCTCGTGACTGCAACGCTATGGGCATCAATCTGGCCCGATGTGATTGTGGGACTCGGAATTGCCGCGATGAATGTCGACGCTGCGCGAGACGTGTGGCAGGCGGCCCGGAACGAGCACCGATCGCTACCGTCTTGAAGGCCGCGCCGGCAGCGGCCGGTCACGTTTGACCGCGAGGTGGCCCGACTGAGAGATCTTGGCAGCCCGAGCAGTGGCGTGAACTCGCAGAGCTGTTGGGCGGTGCCGAGGCTGTCGCCGGCATGGTCATTGAGAGGGAGGAGCGTTCGCCTTGCTTGCCTCATGCGGTGTTCGCAGCTATTTTCACGGAGACGTTGAGGATGGTCCTCGGAACAGGCCAAAGGGCGCAGCGCCTTGGATGATAAGTTCGGCTCCAGCGAAGGCGATCTGGCGCGTTTCGAAGTGCTGGGACGCCATGAGGATCGTGATCTGATCCAGTCCTTCGCCCATCGTTTGGCGGGCGACGGGGCTGACGCGGCTCGTCTGCGGACGATACTTGATCGCGAGACGGTCAAGGTGCCGTCTCAGACCGGCAGGATCTTGTCCGCACTGCGCCGTTCGCCGCTCGTTGGATCTGATCTCGATCTGTCCAGAGAGAGCGAAGAGCGGCCGTTGCCGCTGTGACGCGCTATCTTCTGGACACCAACATCATCAGTGACGTGACCAAGACGACGCCATCGGAACGCTTGATGGCTTGGATGGCGGCGCAGAAGGACGAAGACCTTTTCATTGCATCCCTGACCCTGGCCGAGATTTGCAAAGGCATCTTGCAAAAGCCGCAGGGTCGAAAGCGGCGGTCGCTGGAGGTCTGGTTCGCTGGACCGGAAGGGCCGCAGGCGTTGTTTGCCGGCCGGATTCTGCCGTTTTGTGAGGCGGCAGGGCTCGTCTGGGCGCGACTGATGGCTGACGGCAGAGCGATGGGGCGCCCCAGAAACGGGCTGGACATGATCATTGCCGCCGTGGCCGAAGCCTATGACTGCAAAGTGGTGACGAATAACGAGCGGGATTTTCCGCAGATCGCGATCGTCAACCCGATGCGCGCCGCCGATTGATCGCCTTGGCGCTCCGCGGTTTGCCGTGCCTGTCGACAGAGGGGGACAGCCCGATCGTGGCGCGTCTGCAATCGCTTATCTCCCCATTGCTAAGCCTAGCAAAACCGCGATTTCGCAGAGCTGTTGGGCGGTGCCGAGGCAATCGCCGGTCTGGCCGCCGAGCCGCCGAATGAGGGCGCGGCGAAAGGCGATCAAGGTCAGGGCGGCGAGAAGAATTGCGGCGACGCTCGGCAAGAGGCCGGCGAGGGGGAGCGCAATGGCGATGGCGATCAGGCTGCCGAGGATCAGCGCGACGCGCCCGCGCCGCGCGGAAGGCTGGCCGGCGCGGGCGGCAAGGCCGGTGTTTGTGGCGGGGGGGGTGAGCGCCCAGACGGCGGCCATGGCGCCGCGGCTGGCGGTGGCGGCGGCAAGCATCGCGCCAGCGGCAAGGATTGGCCGCGCCGCACCCAGTTCGGCCAGCAGCGCGGCGCGCAGGCCGAGCGACAGGATCAGTGCGATCGCCCCATAGTTGCCGACCCGGCTGTCATGCATGATGTCGAGGGTCCGCGTGCGGTCATGATGGCCGAACAGCCCGTCGGCGACGTCGCCGAGCCCGTCTTCATGCAGAGCACCGGTCATCGCCACCAGCGCGGCGACAGCCAGGATTGCGGTTACCAGTGGCGACAGGCCGAGCGGTGGCAGCGCGACAAGCAGGAGTGCCGCCGGTGCGGCGGCGATAAGCCCGACCAGCGGAAAGGTGTGGGCGTCGCCGCTGAGCTGATAGCAGGGGGAACTGCTGGCTTCGTTTTCGCCCGCAGCGGGCGCTTCGGCAGAGTCGGCAAGGTCTTCGAACGCAGCTGCGGGGATCGGCAGCCGTGTCAGAAACGCCGCCGCCCGCAAGGTGGCGCGATAAACTCCCGTGATCGGCTGCAAGGGCGTTCTCCGTGACGTTGCTTTCCTGCCGCCGCGATCGGCGCTACAGCATCGAGCCGCAGATCGGAATCGATGCCAGAGACCGACCATGCCACAACCGCCCTGCCATCAGGCTCGCTTACGCGTACGACACCGGGGGCGACGACGTGGTGATTGCCGGCCGGCACAGGCTGAATAGCAAGGAGCACGCGATGTCCACCACCGGCCTTCCATTCGACGACATTCGCGACCTCGTCCGCAGCATGCCGGGGCCGGACACCGCCGCCCGCCACGCCGCGCGTCATCGCGAGGAAGAGCTGACCAAGCCGTCCGGCTCGCTCGGGCGGCTGGAAGAAATTTCCGAATGGCTGGCCGCCTGGCAGGGCGGCGTGCCCCATGTCGACCGGCCGCTGGTCGCGGTTTTTGCCGGCAACCACGGAGTCACCGCCAAGGGCATCTCGGCCTTTCCCGCGGATGTGACGGTGCAGATGGTGGCGAATTTTGCCGCCGGCGGCGCGGCGATCAATCAGATTTGCGCGGCCTACGACATGTCGCTGAAGGTCTACGACCTCGCTCTGGAAATTCCCACCGACGATTTTACCGAGGGCCCGGCGATGGATGAGCGCACCTGCGCCGCGACGATGGCGTTTGGCATGGAAGTTCTGATGGATAAGCCGGATCTTCTTTGCATCGGCGAAATGGGCATCGGCAACACCACCATCGCCGCGGCGATCTACGCCGCGTTGTTCGGCGGTTCGGGGCAGGATTGGGCCGGCGCCGGCACGGGCCTTGATTCGGGTGGCCAGTCGCGCAAGGCCGAGGTGATCGATCAGGCGATCGCCTTCCACAACGGGCATCTTTCCGATCCGCTGGAGGTGCTGCGGCGCCTCGGCGGGCGCGAAATCGCCGGCATGGCGGGGGCGATTCTCGGCGCGCGGCATCAAAAGGTGCCGGTGGTCGTCGACGGCTTCGTCGCCACCTCGGCGGCGGCGGTGCTCTATAAGATGGACCCGCATGCACTGGATCACTGCCTGTTCGGCCATGTCTCGGCCGAGCAGGGCCACATCAAGGCGCTGGAGGCAATGGGAAAGGTGCCGCTTTTGGCGCTTGGCATGCGGCTCGGCGAAGGCACCGGCGCGGCGCTCGCCGCCGGCATCGTCAAGGCGGCGGCCCGCTGTCACCGCGACATGGCAACCTTTGCCGAGGCGGCGGTCTCGAACCGCGACTGAAGGCGTCTGTTCGACGCCGATGACGCGATCCCGACGCGGCAAGCCGATGCGCCACCGTGGCCGTATCGCAAATTTCGTAACGGAACTTTTGTAATCGCCGGCCGGTTTCTTCAGCCCAAGCCTTGAGACGAGGCCGACGGCCGCCTCTGGCGGCGGACGCGGCACCGGCTTGATCTGAAAAACCCATGGAGATTGCCTTGAAGCCGATTGTTTCTGCCGCCCTTGCTTTCACCCTGATCGCCGCTGTCGCCGGTTCCGCCGTGGCACAGGATGCGCAAAGCAAGGGTCAGGCCGTCGACCAGAGCGCTGCGGCGGCGAGCGGCGTGCTCGCGCCGATCTCTAAAGACGACGCGCCGGTGCCACAGCTCAACCTCATGGTCGAGCAGGTCGACGACATGACGATTGTCGGGCCGAATGGTGAAAAGGTCGGTGAGGTCGAGCATGTGCTCGGCGACGCGAATGGCAATGCCAAGGCGATCACCGTCGAGGTTGGCGGCTTTCTCGGCATTGGCGAGAAGACGGTCATCCTGATGCTTTCCGACGTCGCCTTGGACATGGGCCGGGTGAAGACCGCGCTGACCAAGGACGAGATCGAGAAGCTTCCGGCCTTCAGCAACTGACCGTGGTGCGCGGCCACTGAAGCGGCGCGCGGACCGATCCGGTCGATTCCGACGATTTTAAATCATCGCTGCGGCGCGGCTTTCCTGCCGCGCCGTTTTGCGTTTCAGTCATACTCGCGCCTGCGCCGCTACAAGCATCGGCCCGAGAATCGGGATCGATTTTCGGCACAGCGCGATGCGTCGATCCAAAGGGTGAGAGCGACCGTTCTGCGTCCGATCGGACGTTGAGCGTTCTAGATGTCGATATACAATTTAAAATAGAATATTAATTTCTTTTAAACGACAGGTTTACAGCGTTTCCGCTCGAAGTTATCGTCCTCGGCATTCGGCAACTAGAAGTTAAATCCGAGCCAATTCGCTTGACGGACGCTCAATGACGTTGGGTTGGCGTCCTTTTGTCGCGAAGGCGTCGTTGGCTTTGGGCGCCCGCGAGAGGTTTCGCTGGCAGGGAGGATCCTAATGTCTATGTTCCTGAATCGTCGCGCCATGCTACACGCGATGACGGCACTTGCGGGTGCGGCGGCGCTCTCGCCGCCGCTGCTCGGCAGCCGACCGGCACGGGCCGCAGAATTGCCACCCAAGCCAGACCTGCCGAAGGATTTCGGCAAGGGCAAGTCCGTGGCGATCCTCGGGGCGGGCGTCGCCGGTCTGACCGCGGCCTATACGCTGGCCGGTTTCGGCTTCAAGGTTCAGGTGTTCGAAGCAGATAGTCGCTACGGCGGGCGCAGTCTGACCGCCCGGCCGAGCAATGAAGACTATAAGGCCTGGTGGTTCTCGAAATACGATCCCGACAAGCTGTTTCCGGCGATGTATGTCGATCGCTATCAGGAGCGGCCTGACAGTCCGGCGCCGGATCTGCAAGTCTGCGAATTCATGGATGACGCCTGGGATCCGAAGATCAGCGATCATGGCCCGGTCGAACTATTTCTGAACGCCGGGCCGGGGCGGATCCCGTCCAACCACGTCAATCTGATCAATCTGTGCAAGGAGATCGGTGTCGCCCTGGAGCCATATATCTTCCAGTCGATGTCGAACCTCCTGCAAAGCGCCGAGTACAATCAGGGCAAGCCGGTCTCTTTCGCCCAGATCACCTACAGCCTCTATGGCGAGATGGCGGCCGACATGTATGCCAAGGTCGCGCATGAGGCCCGCAAGCTGAAGGGCGAGCCGGCGCACGCCACGGGGATGGTCAAGGTGGCCCATGAAACGCATAAGGCGAAGGCGCGCGCGTTTGGGGTAAACGACACCCGGCTGCAAAATCTCTATCGCCAGTTCGGCGACTTGAACGAGCACGGCAAGTTCCAGGACACGACCAGAATCGGTTTCAGCGATGTGCCAGGCGGCTGGCGCGACAAGGGAAAGGTCCGGGACGTGGTTGCCATGGACAAGATCCTGGATTCGCGATTCATCGGCAATGCCGACGAAAATCCGGAATTGTCACCAGGCTCCTTTCTGTTCAATAGCTTCAACATCGATTGGCAGCCGACCTTGATGCAGCCGATCGGCGGCATGGACCGGGTCTGGCAGCGTCTGCTGGTGCAGGACGTGCCGGCCTCGGCGCTTTGGTCGACCGAGGCTCCCCCCAAGGCGCCGAAAGTCGGGGACCTTGTGCGGCTGAAGGCCGAGGCGGCGAAGGTTGTCCCCAGTGCCGATAAGGTCGAGGTGAGCTGGAAGGCGGATGGCAACAAGATGGAGTCGGCAACCTTCGACTTCTGCATCTCGACCATGGCACCGTCCCTGCTGAAGGCCATTCTTCCAAAGGAAAACAGCCTGCCGAAGGCGTTCAACGCCGGGCTCGAGGCCTTTTCAAAGACTGGAAAGTGGCATGGCGACCCGACGCCGGATCTCTGGACCCCGGCGATCAAGGTCGGCTGGCAGGGCAAGACGCGGTTCTGGGAAACCGACGATCAGATCTATGGCGGCATTTCCTGGACAACCGACATCATCGGCCAGATCTGGTATCCAAGCGAAGACTTCAACGCTCACACCGGCATCTTGACCGGCGCCTACAACCGGGGAACAGACGCAGCGACATATGCCAAGCAGAACAACGCCGCCCGGCTCGAAACTGCGCGCAAGGGACTCGGGCTTCTGCATCCAGGCAAGCAAGATGCGGTCGAGTACGGCATGTCGATCGCCTGGCAGTATATGCCGCATCAGGTCGGTGGATGGGCGTCGGACACGGCCTCCACGAACGAAAAGATCTATGAGCAGATCACCACCTTCGAAAAAGACAGCCGATTCTTTTGCGCCGGCGACACCTGGAGCTATTGGCCGGGCTGGCAGGAAGGGTCGATCACCTCGGCCTATTGCGCGATCTACGGTATCGCGCGGACGATGCAGCCGGCGAAATATTCAGACTGCTCATGCTTCGGATGACCGTGAACGCGCCGGGATGGCGGGGCGCCTTCAGCCAAACAGACTGCGCTCTTCCTCGACGGCGGCGCGGATGAAGTCGGCGACCGCCGAGACCCGGCGCACGTCGCGCGCGCTCTCGTGATAGACCAGCCAATAGCTGCGCTCCATCTTGTGGGCCGGCAGGATGGCTTTAAGATCGCTTCGGCCCTTGGCGAGAAAGCGATGGAGAATGCCGATGCCGGCGCCGGCCGCGACCGCCTCGGTCTGGCCGATGGCGCTGGAGACTTCGAAGCGCGACGGCCAGGCGTGCAGGAGGTCGGCGTGATAGGCGAGCTGCGGGGAATAGAGCAGATCGTCCACCGCCCCGACCAGCCGGTGACGCCCGAGATCATCGAGCGTTGCCGGCGTGCCGGCCGCGTCGAGATAGGCGGGGCTTGCATAAAAGCCAAGCCGGTAGTCGGTTAGTTTCGACGCGACGAGGCGGCCCGTCGCGGGGCGCTCGATGGTGATCGCGATGTCGGCCTCGTGACGCGACAGCGAGAAGGCGCGGGGCACGGGCACCAGCTGCACCGTGAGATCGCCATGTCCTTCCGCAAATCGCCATAGCCGTGGCGCGAGAAAGGCCGTGCCAAAGCCGTCCGGCGCCCCGACCCGGACCGTTCCCGAGAGCTGCACGTCGCGCCCGCCGACCTCCGCGCGTCCGGCGGTCATCGCCGCTTCCATCGCTTCGGCATGATCGCGAAACACCCGGCCCGCCTCGGTGAGTTCGCAGCCGCCCGGGCTGCGCTCGAAGAGTTTCGCGCCGATATCCTCCTCCAGCGCCGACAGCCGGCGGCCGACCGTGGCGTGATTGAGATCGAGCCGCCGCGCCGCCGCCAGGATCTGGCCGGCGCGCGTGACCGATAGAAAGATGCGGATGTCGTCCCAATTCATCGCAAGAGCCCGTCGAGGAAGCCGTTAAGACTATAAATTTCGCACAATGGATGGGCTTCGCAAGACCTTTATGACCGCATCATTGTGCGCGAAACTGAATGCAGCACACAATAGGGAGGTCCATCCATGTACGACATCGGTCATTTCATCGGCGGCAAGCACGTCGCCGGCACAAGCGGCCGCAACGCCGAGATCTTCAATCCGGCGACGGGCGAGGTGCAGGGGCAGGTCGCGCTTGCCAGCGCCGACGAGCTGCGCGCCGCGGTGGAGAACGCCAAGGCGGCGCAGCCGGCCTGGGCGGCGACCAATCCGCAGCGCCGCGCCCGGGTGATGATGAAGTTCGTCGATCTGCTCAACCGCGACATGGACAAGTTGGCCGAGGCGCTGTCGAAGGAACACGGCAAGACCTTCCCGGACGCCAAGGGCGACGTGCAGCGCGGTCTGGAAGTCGCGGAGTTCTGCATCGGCGCGCCGCAGATGATGAAGGGCGAATTCTCCGAGGGCGCCGGCCCCGGCATCGACATCTATTCGATCCGCCAGCCGCTCGGCGTCGTCGCCGGCATCACGCCGTTCAACTTCCCGGCGATGATCCCGATGTGGAAGTTCTGCCCGGCGATTGCCGCGGGCAACGCCTTCATCCTGAAGCCCTCGGAGCGTGATCCGTCGGTGCCGATGATGCTGGCCGAACTGATGATGGAGGCCGGGCTTCCGGCCGGCATTTTGAACGTCGTCAATGGCGACAAGGGCGCGGTCGACGCGATCCTCGACGATCCGGACATCGCGGCCATCGGCTTCGTCGGCTCGACGGCGATCGCGAAATACATTTACGGGCGGGGCTGCGCCAACGGCAAGCGCGTCCAGTGCTTCGGCGGCGCCAAGAACCACATGATCGTCATGCCCGATGCCGACATGGACAAGGCGGTCGACGCGCTGATCGGCGCCGGTTACGGCGCGGCCGGCGAGCGCTGCATGGCGGTGTCGGTTGCGGTTCCGGTGGGCGAGGAGACCGCCGACCGGCTGATCGAGAAGCTGGTCCCCAAGGTCGAAGCGCTGAAGATCGGACCCTATACGGCCGGCAACGACGTCGACTTCGGGCCGCTGGTGACTCGCGAGGCGCAAAAGCGCGTCCTCGGCCTCGTCGATCGGGGTGTCGAGGAGGGCGCCAAGCTCGTCGTCGACGGCCGGACCTTCAAGATGCAGGGCTATGAGGACGGATTCTTCGTCGGCGCCTGCCTGTTCGACAACGTCACGAAGGACATGGACATCTATAAGACCGAGATCTTCGGTCCGGTCCTGTCGGTCGCCCGCGCCAAGGATTACGAAGCGGCGCTCGATCTGCCGATGAATCACGAATATGGCAACGGCGTCGCGATCTTCACCCGCGACGGCGACGCCGCCCGCGATTTCGCCAGCCGCATCAATATCGGCATGGTCGGCATCAACGTGCCGATCCCGGTGCCGCTCAGCTACTACACCTTCGGCGGTTGGAAGGCGTCGGGCTTCGGCGACCTCAACCAGCACGGCGCCGACGGCTTCCGCTTCTACACCCGGACCAAGACGGTCACGAGCCGCTGGCCGTCGGGCATCAAGGATGGCGCGGAGTTTTCGATCCCGACGATGAAGTAGGCTGATCACCCCTGTGCGCACTGAAGCCACGATGAGGCAAGACAAAAACTGGGGCGGCCTTTGAGCCGCCCCTTTTTTGATCGGTTCACCGGTGCTCGTGCTCGATGCTGCCGCCCGGCGGGCAGCCTCACGCCCTGGCTTGACGGGCCGGTCGTCAGAACAGCGCAGCGCCCTTGGCCAGCGCGATCCACACGCCGATCAGGAACGGCACGCCGATGCCGACCCAGGCGAGAACGCCGAGCAGGCCGAACTCGCCACGGGCCGCGGCCTTGGCGCTGGCGGCCGGGGTATTGTCATGCTGCAGCGCCCGTTCCCTTGCCAGCTCCTCGCCGCTCATGTGGTGGTGCTCGGCGACCGGCCGCACCAGCGCGTTGCAGATGAGACCGATGAGCAAAAGCCCGGCCATGATGTAGAGCGTGCGGTCGTAGACCAGTGCCTTCTCGATGCCGCTGTCGAGCTGGTACTGCCGGATATTGGCGATCAGCACCGGGCCGAGAACGCCGGCCACCGACCAGGCGGTGAGCAACCGGCCGTGAATCGCGCCGACCATCTGGGTGCCGAAGATATCGGCGAGATAGGCCGGCGCGGTGGAGAAGCCGCCGCCATACATCGAGAGAATGACGCAGATCGACAGGACGAACATCGCCGGGATTAAAAGGTGACCCCAGGTCGGCAACAGGACGTAGAGCACGATGCCGAGGACGAAGAAGCAGAAATAGGTGTTCTTGCGGCCGATCTTGTCCGACAGCGAGGCCCAGAAGATGCGCCCGAGGCTGTTGAACAAGCTGATCAGGCCGACGAGACCGGCCGCCGCCGCTACGATGGCGGCTTTCTGTGCGTCTGCCGAAAGACCGGCACCGTTGTTGCTGAGAAGGTTCGTGCCGAAGACATCCTGCAGCATCGGACTGGCCATCGAAATCACGCCGATACCGGCGGTGACGTTGAGACAGAGAACGAGCCAGATCAGCCAGAACTGCGGCGTCTTCGTCGCCTGATTCAGATGCACGTGGCGATGGGTGATCATCGCCCGGCCGGCGTCCTTCGGTGGCACCCAACCTTCCGGCAGCCATCCGGTCGGAGGAACGCGGAAGCCGAGAGCGCCGATCGACATGACGATCAGATAGATGACGCCGAGCACCATCAGCGCCGCCGCGGCATTGGGCTGCCCTTCGGTGCCGAAATAGCCCATCAGCCAGACCGCCAAAGGCGCGCCGATCATCGCGCCACCGCCATAGCCCATGATGGCGAAGCCGGTGGCCAGGCCGCGGCGATCAGGAAACCATTTGATCAGGGTCGAGACCGGCGTGATGTAGCCGAGGCCTTGGCCGACGCCGCCGAGCAGGCCGCAGCCGAGATAGAACAGCCAAAGCTGATGCATCGACACGCCGATGCCGCCGATGATCAGGCCGCCGCCCCAGCAGAGCGCGGCGATGAGGCCGGCCTTGCGCGGGCCGGCATGTTCCAGCCAGCCGCCCCAGATGGCGGCGGCGATGCCGAGCACGGCGATAAACGTCTCGAAGACGTGGGTTTCGGCCGGGATGCTCCAATTGCAACTTGTCGTTGTCAGCTCGGCGAAGAAGCTGAGATTCTGGCAAGCTGCTGCGTCGGCGCCGGCGACCATATGGCTCATCGGCAGCCAGAACACCGAAAACCCGTAGGCCATGCCGATGCACAGGTGAATACACAAGGCCGCCGGCGGGACCATCCAGCGATTAAAGCTGGGTTTCGCCACCGTATGCCCGCGCGACAGCCACCCTCCCGATGCCGTCGATCCTGCTGCAACTGTTGCCATTTTTATCCCTCCCACTGGGTGCGCGCCCAAATCCTGCACGGCCTTATAGGGATTCAATAACATGACAATATAGTCACGGCGAATGCGAAACGATCGCCGGCGACAACTTTAAGCGAATCCGCGCGGCACAATCAGCGCTTTTGCGCGGCGCCGTGGATTTGCCGCACGATCCTCGATCGGGTGAACGCTTCGGGCCGTACGACGAAAGCCGTTAGCCCGCCTCGGCCTTATCGCGCGAGGATTTTGTTGGGCGAAACCTGGGAGCCGTAGATACCGGCGCGCGCGGCCATCGGCCGGCTTTCGGCCGGAACTGCGGCCCGTGTCGGATCGATCGGCCGTTCCGCCTTTGCACCGAGAGCAACCTTTTGCGCTACGCCCCACCAGTCGAGATAGCGAGCCAGCGTAAATTGCAGGGTGATGCCGGCGGCGATGATCAAGGTGTCGAAGAGGAAATGCGGCTGGGCATCGAACTTAAAGACCTGCGCAAACAGCGAAAGCACCGTTCCCGTGGCAAAGACGGGGAGCGAGTGGCGACCGAGCATCGCGAAGGGATTTTCGCGGCGGATCGACGCCAGCGGCGAAGCCGCGGCTGCGTTGGCGAAGATGTAGACGACGGCCAGCACATGCAGCAGGCGTGGCAGGCTGACATAGGTCTTGTCGAAGCCGGTCAGAAGAGTCGGAAACGGCAAGGCGCCCCACCAGGACCACAGCTGGAAGCGGACGGTCAGGAAGGCGATCATCGCATAGACGCCGGCCAGCGCCATCAGCCAAGGCTTGAAGGCGACCGAATAGCCGCGCTCGATCCGGCGGAAGCCGCAGAACAAGCCGAAGGCGAAGATCAGCTGCCAGGAGAAGGGGTTGAAGAACCAGCCGCCCGGCAGCGGGTAGTTCGGCATGTCGATCGAGAAGATGCCGGCGAGCAGCCAGACCGCGATCGAGCCGCCGAGCATCAGCCTGAGATCAATCCGGGCCAGGAACAGCAGGGCCGGCAGCATGAACAGCATCGCCGCATACATCGGCAGGATGTTCACGTAGCCGAGCTGATGGCCGAGGGTGGCAAAGCCGACCATCGTCTCGATCGGCGCGCTGTTGAAGGATGCGAGCCCGATGCGGGTGAGCAGCTCGCCCTGGCCGAGCACCAGCGCCCCCCAGCAGGAGATGCCGATCGCAAACAGCGTCAGCATCGCTTGGACGAGGAACAGCACGCCGGCGCGGCGCCAGGCCTTCAGGGTCGCGACGAGCCGGTGGCCGCCAAGAAACAGCCGGCCATAGGCATAGGCCGAGGCAAAGCCGGCGAGAAACACGAACAGCTCGGCGGCATCGGAAAAGCCGAAATTGCGCGAGGTGAAGTTCTCGTAAAGATTGCCCGGGATGTGATTGATGAAAATCATCACCAAGGCGATGCCGCGCCAAAAATCGACGCGGTGGTCACGGCCCTGGGTGGGGCGGGGCAAGGCAGCGATGTTCATGGGGTGCGTCGCCAGTTCAAGCGGGGTCAGGCAATCCCTCAGACTGTTCCATCATGGCTTTCTGAGGGCGGGGTTGCGAAACGAGCTCAGAAAGCTTTTCACGCCACCGCGAGCTCGCAAGGATCACCGGTTCGGGGTGTTCCTCAAACGGAGTCGTGAACAGGCTGGTCCAACGCAGCATGTCACCAAGGGCCGGATTGCCGGTGAGGCTGATCATCAGCGGCGCGGTAACGAGTGGCACAGCGATCGGCAGCGTCCAAAGCATCAAGTCCGGCGCGTATGTGTAGGTGGAAAACAGCACCACCGCGCCGCTCAACACCATCCACCACGATGCCTTGAAGGCCGTTGATAACGGCATATAGTCGTCGTCGCGATCGGTCGACGGCCAGCCGGCATCGGCACCGATCAGGATCTCGTAGACCGCCTTTGACTGGAACATCATCATGATCGGCGCCAGAATACTGGTCAGGATCAGTTCCACAAACGCGCCGAACAGCACCACAAAACCGCCGCCAAAGTCTTTGCGCCGCTCGGTAAAAGCCGAACCGAGGGAGATCAGCGTCTTTGGCAGCAGAAGCAGGACGAAGATGCCGAACAGCAGAAGCAGCGCCTTGTTGGTCTCCGGTTGCGGGAAAACCGGGAACAGGGAATTGGCCGGGAAATAATTCGGCTCCGGCGCCAGCACCGGATCAAGCAGGCTGACGATCAGGAACATCAGCCAGATCGGCGAGGCGAGATAAGCCATGATGCCGGCGACAAGCGAGATCCGGCTCCACATCTTCAGACCGGGCGCGGCGAGAATGCGGGCGTGTTGCAGATTGCCCTGACACCAACGGCGATCGCGCTTGGCATATTCAATGATGTTGGTTGGTGCCTCTTCGTAGGAACCCTCAAGGTCGGGGTCGACCCGGACCTTGTAGCCGGCGCGCGCGAGCAGCGCTGCCTCGACATAGTCATGGCTGAGAATGTGACCGCCGAAGGGCGGCTTGCCCGGCAAGGTCGGCAGGCCGCAGCTCGCCGCGAAGGCGCGCACGCGGATGATGGCATTGTGGCCCCAGAACGGACCCTCATGACCCTGAAGACCGGCGATGCCGCGCGAGAAAATCGGCGAGAACAGGGCGGCCGAAAACTGCAGCGCGCGGCCAAAGGGGGTGCGCCGACCGATGATCAGAGGCTGGCTCTGCAGCAGCGCCAGATCCTCTTCCTCGTCCATACGTCCGACCATTTCAATGATCGTTTCGGCGCGCATCAGGCTGTCGGCGTCGAGGATCAGCATGTAGTCGTAAGCACCACCGCTATTGGTGACGAAATCAGCGATGTTGCCGGCCTTGCGGCCGATATTCTTCTCGCGATTGCGATAATAGATGCGGCCGGCGGCGGACAATTCGCCGAGCAGGAGCTCATAGGTGCGCCGCTCTTCCGTCACGTTCTCCGCCTTGGTGGAGTCGCTGAGAATGTAGACGTCGAAGCGGTGGAAATCGCGCGTTTGACGCAGCTCTTCATACATCGCGGCGACGCGCGCGAAGACAGCGGTCGCGTCCTCGTTATAGATCGGCATCAGGATCGCGGTGCGGCTCGTCGCCGGTACCGGGCGTTTTTCCGGGGAAGGCTGGCGATCGGAGCTTAAAATCCCCACGAGGGCGGTGATGAACCCCCAGGACAGCCAGAGGCAGCAGACCAACAGCAGTCCGATCTGCACGAAATGCAAATAGGTTATGCCGTTTGCCGTCACGACGACAAAGAAGAGCCATGCGGCGATGAGGGCAAGCACCACCGCCGCCAAAATGAATGCAAGTCTTCGCGCGGCCATCGACATGTCTATATCCCAGCCGAAAACGGTCGCCCGGGAAGACGACGGTTTCACAGTGATCTTTTCATCGGAAATAGGACCTCGTTTCGAGAGGTCGAGGACGCTGTTGCATCGGGGGCGTTCGGCGCCGTCTGGTGCGCGCCGAAGCCAAGCTTGATGGACGGCGAGAAAACTCAGCCGCGGTGCCATGATAAGCGCAGAGAGGCCAGTCCAAAGCCGCGGCGTCGGACATCGCGGGTCAGGCTTTGGATTGGCATCGCCAGCTTAACACTCGGCGCCGGCACGGGCGCGGAACGCAGCAGCGAAATCGCTTCTGCGTCGCCGGCCATCGCCGCTTCGAGCACACATTCGGCGTCGTCCACCGACCGGTTGCAGGATGCAAGCCGGGCTTTCAAAGCGTCGACAAGGGCGTCGTCGGAAAGATCGGCCCGGCCGATCATCGCGCCGCAGTTGGTTTCGTTTCGTACGGAGCGATCGCTTGGGAGGGTCGTCATATCGTACCTATTTATTTGTCCACTGATAGAGCCATGTCTCACTTACAATGCGTTGCAACATAGAAAGTTTCACACGAAGTTCGACGGGTTCAGAGTCTTCACGTTCGATTTCGATCGACAGTCGCCATCCACCGCCCGGAAGCCGCGACAGGCTGGAATTGATCAGCCGAGCATTCTTGGGAATGTCGATCTGGGGATCGATTTCGGCATCCGCCGGCAGGTTATGAATCGCTCCGCCTTCGAAATTGATCGCGAAACGCCGGCTCTTGGGACTTTCGCTGGCCTGAGCGGCGTTGCCTCCGACCCCGACATAGGTTCCGGAAACACGCGCCAACAGGGTCGGCTTCTCGGTTCTAAGGCCCCAGTCCATCCGATAACGATATTCCAGCTTGCCGCCGGCCTTCGGTTTGTCGGCCGGCACCCAGAACGCGGCGATGTTGTCGTTGGCTTCTGAATCCGTCGGAATTTCGACCAACTCGATGGTCCCGTTGCCCCAGTCGCCCTGGGGCTCGATCATCAGCGAGGGGCGCAGATCGTAGCGCGCTTCGGTGTCCTGATAGTGGGTGAAGTCGCGATCGCGCTGCAAAAGGCCGAAAGCTTTCGGGCTGGTCTCTTGGAAATAGGACAATGCCAGCGTCTTCGGGTTTTTCAACGGCCTCCACATCTCCTCGCCGGAGGCGCGGATGATGAACAGTCCGTCGCTGTCATGCACCTCTGGGCGAAAGTCGTCGTGATCGCTGTGGTCGTTCTCGCCGAAGGTGTACATCGACGTTAGGGGCGCGATGCCGAGACGGCTGATCTCGGCCCGCGGGAACAGCCGGCAGGTCACGTCGATCGTCGTCGTGTGGCCGGGGGTGATGATGAACTCGTAGGCGCCTGTCAGACTCTGGCTGTCGAGTTCCGCCATCAGTCGGATCGAGGTATCAGCCGGTGTCGGCTGATCGACATAGAAGGCGTTGAAGCGCGGAAACTCTTCCGCTTCCGACGTCGCGGTATTGATCGCCAAGCCGCGGGCCGACAGCCCGTAGCGGGAGCCTGAGCCGAGCGCGCGGAAATAGCTGGCGCCGAGGAAGGTGACGAGCTCGTCGAAATAGTCCGGCCGCTGCAGCGGCGCGTGAATGCGGAATCCCGCAACGCCCGGCAGCTTCAGCGACTGGAATTTGCTCGGATCGAGTGGCGGCCGATACTCAAAATCGGCGGCGTCGAAGACGTGCTGCTGGAATACGCCATCGGTGCCGATGAAGATCGTCGTCGTGTCCTTGAACACCCAGCCCGGATAGAAGGCCTGGAGATGAAACTCCACCGGCTCCGTGCGCCACAACGCCTTTTCCGGGCGATAGCGAATTGCGCGGTGCTGATCGTAGTTCAAATTGGCGACGACGTCCGGCAGGGATGACTCCGGCGCCTTATAGTCTTCCTTCGCCTTGGCCTGCATCCGAGCAGACAGGGCATCAAAGGTGAAGGGCTGCTGCTTGGTGCCAACAGTCTGCGCGGCAGCAGTGTTGGCGTCGGCATTTTGCGGCTGCGCCGGCTGCTTTTGCTGTGCCGCGGCGCGGCCGGTCGACAGGATCGAGGCGGAAAATGCCGCGCTCGCCGCAGCGGCAAGGCCGAGCTTCAGGGTCGTACGTCGGGACTCGTTACACGTTGTTTTCACGGGAGACATCTGATCGGGCGGTCGTGGTTGGAAGGAACGGTATCCACAAATGAGACGTATGGATAGCCGTGTTGCGATGCAGCGAAAAAGATTCCGCTCGCCCAATACCGTCCCATCCCGTTGCAATGCGATATCGCAGATTGCTCATGAATGGAGGATGAACCGATAGCGGGAAATGGTCCGGTAGATTTCTCCTGGTCGAAGAATTGCCGAGGGAAAACTCGGGTGGTTGGGGGAGTCGGGCCAGACTTGCGGCTCGAGGGCAAGGCCCGCATGGGCTTGGATCGGACGACCCGCCGCGTCGCTCTGGGAGCCATCGAGTTTGGCGCCGTCATAGACCTGCAGGCCGGGTTCAGTGGTCGCCAACTCCAGCGCCCAGCCGCTTGCCGATGCTTCGAGCCATGCTGCAGGATGCGGGGCCCCGTGCCGCGTCGAGGCCAGGCAGAAATTATGATCGAGAACCGCAGGGCGGTCCGCAAGGGGGCGAAGCCCGCGAAAATCGAATGGCGTCTGTGCAACCGGTGCAAGGGTGCCGGTGGGGATCAGGCTGTCGTCGACGGGCAGATAATCGTCGGCGGCAACGCTTAAGCGATGGCCGAGCGCATCGCCCGCTCCGTCGAGATTGAAATACAAATGGGCGGTCAGATTGGCGAGGGTCGGCGCGTCGGTTATCGCCTCGTAGACGATCTCGAACTCTTCGCCGGAAAGGATCTTGAATCGCGCCGTGGCGTCGAGCGCGCCCGGATAGCCTTCCTCGCCCGCCGGAGAGTGCAAGGTGAGGACGACGTCGCGATCGGTCCGGGATGACAGCGACCAGACCCGATGCGAAAAGCCGCGGGGACCGCCATGCAGGTGGTTCAGACCGTCGTTGACCGGCAGGCTGTAGGTCTCGCCGTCCACGGTGAATCGGCCGCGTGCGATGCGATTGGCGAAGCGCCCGACACTGGCGCCGATATAACCGGTGTTGGACAGGCCGTAATCGTTGGCGGCGAGGCCGAGGATCATGGAATGCGACGCGCCGCGGGGCGAGAGTGTTTTCACCGACGCGCCCATCGCGGCAATTTCGACGGTCATCCCGTCGTGATCGATCGCAAAAATCGTGTCGTCGCCCAAGATCCGTTCCCTGGCGGGTGCCTGCGTCGCCGCGTTGATCGCGCGTCGAGGCTGAATTTTAAGGCGAGGTCGATGAATTCCGAGTCTTTTCCGCCGATTCTCTGCAATTCTTTTGAAGGCTCAGCGAAATCGATCGGGGATGTCGGGCGCTCGCGTTACGGCAATCAGGTGGTCGGGCACAGGCGAAGCGTCACGCAAACTTATCGCAAGCGGCGCAGGCGCTGGATCAGGATATCCTCGGCGCGATCGAGGGAGGTGTCGAGCAGGGCGATTTCCTCGCTGCTCAGGGCCGCGGTCAGATCCGCCTCCAGCTTGCTCCAGACTTCGCGGATCTTTTGCTGGGTTTCAAGGCCCTGTGGCGTCAGATGCACCATCGTGCGGCGTGCGTCGCGGGCATTGGACGACCGGGAGACGAGGCCGCGCTCGATCAGCCGGTCGAGCATCTTCGACACGGTCGAGGGGCGCACGGCCAACAGATCGGCCAAGGCCGAAACATTGACCGGATTTTCGATCTCCAGCCTGTCGATCAGCTGATCCTGACCGGGATGAAGATCGATCTCGGCGAGGAGGATCGTCAGGAACGCCCGCGTCGACTTCGCGATGGAGAGCAGCGAGGGGACGATCACGGGAGGGGATTTGGAGAGCATTCTTTCATTGTCCACGACCATATGGGTGAAAGCGGAGTCTGGCTTATGGAGCGATCGAGCGGTTCTCATCATTTAAATGCTTTACTAAACGCGCCGGACAGACCGATTGTCGGCGTCTGATTCTTGGAAAAATTCCAATTTTCTCTGGCATTCATGCTGTCGAGGTGGGTGGCAATCCCCATTCGGACGGTGCGACGAATCGCCCAGCACTTCGATTGTCATCACAGTAATCCTTTTCGGTCTGCACCTAAAAATAGTTAATATTTATATATGCTCGTATAAAATGCAGGAGGCAAGAAATTGACGGATGTCAGAGTGATCTGCGCCATCGGCCGTAGCGGCCAACTCGGTCTTCAGGGCGGGATGCCCTGGGAGGGGCGCCAGGAACGGGCGTTCATCGAGGACGTCGAGCGATTTTTCGAGATCACCCGCGGCCATGTGCTGATCGCCGGACCGAAGACCGTCGCGTCGTTTCCCGACTTTGCCCATGACGAACGCACCATTGTCACCATTCGGTCGAAGGAGCGCCCTGAAGACGTGCTGTCGCGGTTTCCCGGCCGCGTCGTCTATATCGGCGGCGGCCCGGCGGTCTGGGATGTCTATGCCCGCTATGTCCGGCATTGGGACATCAATACGCTGCCTTATGACGGGGAGGCCGACACCTGGTTCAACCCGGCCTGGCTGCTCGCCGGCGGGGCCGTGACCCGGCGCTGAAGCGAAGGCGTCTCAGACAGCCGAAGCGTGCGCGGGAAGCGCCGCGCCGCGCCGCAGCCCGGCAGATGCACGCCGTCGAGGGCAACGGTGGACGCGACGAGGCGGAAGCTGGTGGTGACGAAAAGCGACCGTCCGGCGATTGTCTCCATGCGTCGATTGCGTGCTTTGCGATCTTGAGCCTGGGACGGCCCGCCTGATCGAGGATCGAGCGGCGGGTGATGTCGGCATGGACGCGATCTGTCCGGATCGCATCAGCCGCGGCGGTCATGAAAATCTTTCGCCAGGGCCAGAAAGTTGGCGATCATCCGGTCACCAGCCTCGGTCAGGATCGACTCGGGGTGGAACTGGACCCCGAAGGTCGGGTGATGGCGGTGGGAGAGCGCCATGATCTCCCCCTCCGGCGAGCGGGCATCGACCGACAGGGTGTCTCGCATCGTGGCGGTTTCCTCGACGATGAGCGAGTGATAGCGCCCGACCATCGTGTGGTTCGAAATGTCTTCGAACAACAGTTTGCCGGCGTGGTGGAGCGGCGAGGCGCGGCCATGCATCGGCCGGATCGCGCGGGTGACATGGCCGCCGAACACCGCGCCGATCACCTGATGGCCGAGGCAGACGCCGAGGATTGGAACTTGACCGGATAGGGCTTTGACGAGGGCGATCGAGATCCCCGCATCGATCGGAGCGCAGGGGCCCGGGGAGATGACGATCGCATCGGGCGGCTCCGCGGCGATGGTGGCGACCGTGACTGCGTCGTTTCGGATGACGGTTGTTTCGGCGCCGAGCCGGACGAAATAGCGGGCAACGTTGAAGACGAAGCTGTCATAGTTGTCGATGACGCAAACCTTCACGGGCGGTCTCTCCCGTCATCGGCGCCGAAGGCCGCGAAGACGCGCGTGGCCTTGGTGAAGGTCTCCTCGTATTCGGCGGTCGGATCGGACAGCACGGTGATGCCGCCACCGGCCGAAAGCCGCGCTTGGCCGTCCTCAAAGACGACGGTGCGGATCGCGATGTTGAGATCCATCGCGCCATCGAAGCCGACATAGCCGAGCGAGCCGCAATAGGGACCGCGCGCGGTGTTTTCGATTTCGGTGATGATGTCCATCGCCCGGATTTTGGGCGCGCCGGTGATCGAGCCGCCGGGAAAGGCGGCGGCAATCAAATCGGTCGCGTCGTGGCCGGCGGCGAGCTGGCCGGTGACGACCGAGGTGAGATGGTGGACCGCCGCATAGGATTCGAGACCGCACAGCACCGGCACGTCGACGCTCTCGGCCTCGCACACCCGGGCGATGTCGTTGCGCAGGAGGTCGACGATCATCACATTCTCGGCCCGATCCTTCTTTGAGGCGAGAAGCTCGGCGGCAAGCCGGGCGTCCTCGGCCGCGTCGGCTGATCGCTTGGCGGTGCCCTTGATCGGCCGGGCCTCGACGCGCCGATCGGCAAGGCGGAGAAAGCGCTCGGGCGAGGACGAGGCGATCTGCAGGTCGCCGAAGTCGAAAAATGCGCCGAAGGGGGCCGCATTGGTCTGCCGCAGACGCAGATAGAGCGCGAAAGGGTCGAAAGCCTTGGGGAGCGCCGAGCGAAACGTCTGGGCGATGTTGGCCTGAAAGATGTCGCCGTCGAGAATGTATTCGCGCACCCGTTCGATCCCAGCGCAATAGGCCGGCGCGAAAAAGTTCGAGTGCCAGTCGAACCGGCGGGCGAGCGGTTCGGCCGGCGCAGATGTGCCGGCTGGCGCCGCCAAGGCTGCGGCGAAGTCGCCGAGGCGCGCCTCGGCCCGTTTGCCGCGCGCCATCTCGCTCGTCTCTGGATGGCCGGTCGAAATCAGGATCGCGCGAGCCTCGGCCAGGTCGAAGGCAAGAATCGTGTCGTAGAGGCCAAGGCGGATCGTTGGCTTGGTCGGATCGAGATCGGCCGGTTTGGCGAGGACTTCGAGATGATGGGCAAAATCATAACTGATCATTCCCATCGCGCCGCCCTGAAACGGTGGTAGCTCAGGCGCGGTCGGCGTGCGATAGCGGGCAAGCAACGCCTTCAGTGCCGCCAGCGGCGGTTCGGAAAGGCGCTGACCGTCGAGCTTGGCGCTCTCGGCGTCGACGGTGAAGACGGCGAAGGGCGCCACGCCGATATAGGCGTAACGGCCAAGGGTCGGATGCGCCATGGCGCTATCCAGAAAGGCGAGTTGGCCGAGCGGTCGCAGCCGTTCGGCGGCGACTTCAGGAGGCAGGAATGGAATCTCGCGGGTCCGCATGGGGTTGAATTGCACAGGATTTTTCGCAGGCGTCAAACTTGGCCGCGGCGCGATCTTGTGTCGCCCCGCGATGGCAGGGGCAATGCCAGTTCGCGCCACCGGGCGTCCTGGCCGCAACACATCTGGCTGCAACACATCTGATTGATCGCATTTGGCTTTGGTCGGCACTGATGCAGATGGTTCACGCAGGGACTGTGCCTTGATCCGGGAGCGGCCGATGCGTTTGATGTTTCTTGCCCCTTGTATTCTCAGTCTGGCGGGGTTCGCCGCCTGTACCGGGCCGGCGCCCTATCCCAATGGCTCTCCATTTCAGGGTGGGACGATTTCGCCCAATCGCTATACGCCGGGTAGCCCGCGTTTTTGCCGGGAATATGCGCGACAGACAGCCGCCAATTCCTACGAGAACCGTGTCGATCGCGGCGAGGATGGCTTTGGGGCGCGGGTTTTGAAGCAGCAGTTTTCCGCGCGTGCCGGTGACCGGGCTTATCGCCGCTGCATGGCGGGGCGCCGCTGAGGCGGAACGTCGATCGCGAACGACCGCTGCGGCCATGCGCGAGGCGGGCGGTGTGCTCAACTGGCCCTGACCGGGGTTGGACAGAGGGCCATATCAGGCCGTATGAGGCTCGCCAGTGCAGTGCCGCGATGCCTGGCGGCAGCGGCCTCGACCCCTCGCGCCGACATGCTGCCGCCAAGCATCGTTATCTGCAAGTTGGCAGAGCTACGGAGCCTTAAGCGTGAACGCAGAGCAGTCGCATCGCCTGGTCGCGATCGGGGAATGCATGGTCGAACTCGCCAATGCCGGCGAGGGTCTTTATCGTCAGGGTTTTGCCGGCGACACCTTTAACACACTGTGGCACTTTGCTCGCCATGCGCCCGCCGGCTGGCAGGCCGCCTATCTGACGGGGCTCGGGACGGACCGGATCTCCGAAGAGATGATGGCGTTCTTCAAACAGGCGGGGATTGGCACCGATACGGTGCGCCGTATCCCGGGCGCGGCGCCGGGGCTTTATATGATCCACCTGAAAGACGGTGAGCGCTCCTTCTCCTATTGGCGGGACATGGCGGCCGCCAAGCAGCTCGCCGCCGACGAGGCGCACCTCGCCGAAACCTTCGCAATCGGCGATGCGTTCTATTTCTCCGGCATCACCTTGGCGATTCTTTCACCGGCCGATCGCGTCCGCCTGCTTTCTCATCTCGCAAGGGCCAGGGCCAAGGGGCAGATGGTCGCCTTCGATCCGAATGTCCGCCCGCGTCTGTGGCCGGATCTCGACACGGCCAAAGCCGCCGTCGAGGCGGCGGCGCAAGTCTCGACGCTCTGCCTGCCGAGCTTTGAAGACGAGCAGAACACCTTTGGCGACGAGAGCCGTGCGGCAACGGCCGAGCGCTATCGCCGCCTCGGCGTCGATGAGGTGGTGGTCAAGGACGGCGGTGGCGCGGCCCTCGTCGTCTCCGCCGATGGGGAAGACGACGTCCCGTCGATCGCCCCGCAAGCGTTGGTCGACACCACCGGCGCCGGCGACAGCTTCAACGCCGCCTATCTCGCCGCCCGCCTCGGCGGCGCCAGCCCGGCCGAAGCAACGCGCGCCGGCCATCGTCTGGCCTGCCACGTCGTCAGCGGTCATGGCGCGCTGGTGGCGTGAGGCTATCGCTCAGCAGCCGCCCACCGCAGCGCATCGATGAAATGCCGAAAGCTTTGCGAGCAGTTTCGGTGTTCATAAAGATGGGGTCCGATGGATTGTGCCGCGGCGATCTTGCCGCGGTGCCCGACCCATTTGTCGAATTCTTGCTTGGCGTTGGTCAAGCGATCGGGCTCGGCATATTTCCGTTTGGCGCTGTATCTCGAGGCCTGCGTCTCGTCGAGAAGCCCAGATTCTGAAAGCGCCATTGGGTCGCCGAGATACCAGGACTCCAACTCCTGCATGACAATCCGAATTTTTGTGCGGTCGTGAAGATCGGCGTCGATCCGATCGAAAAGTCTCCGCTTCAGGGCGTGGCAGTCGCCGCCGTCATTGTCGCGCGTGACCACGAACCGCGCATCGGCCGGATTGCGCCATGCCTTGATTTTGCGCGCGAAGCTCCGCTCCAGATCAGCTTTGCCCTCATAGGCCACGAAGATCAGGTGTTCGGACAATCCCAGTCGATGGGCGACCGCTACGGCAAGATAGAAGGCGGATTGTTCTTCGAGAAAAACAATTCCGCGTGTCATTTGCCGAACACCTGGCTCAGCAGGTTTTGTCGCCACAGCTCACCAGGCTTGTCTCCAGCGTCGACAAGAGACTTGAGATTCTCGTCGTCAAACGCCCGGTGCACCTGCGTGAAGCCTCCGGCTTTTTGAAGCACGTAGATGCTTTTCAAGTCGACGGCGTTGAGGAAGTCAGGCGAGTGGGTCGACACGAAAACCTGTCCGCCCCGTTTCGAATAGCCTTCGAACTCCTCGGACAGCTCCTGTAGCAGTTCCGGATAAAGCTGGTTTTCAGGCTCTTCGACGCAGAGTAGCGGATGCGGTGAGGGGTCGTACAGGAGCACGAGATAGGCAAACATCTTGATCGTGCCATCGGACACGAACCGGGCGACGAAGGGGTCGGTGAACGAGCCGTCCTGAAAGCGAAGAACCACGCGGCCGTCATCCATCTGCCGCGATTCGACCTGCTCGATGCCTGGAACGCGATCGCGCATGATGCCGAGAATGCGGTCAAGGATCGGCTTGTTCTGCTCAAACAGATATTGCGTCACCAGCGCCAGGTTGTCGCCTTCGGCCGAGAGGTGCTCCGCATAGCCGGCGTCGCGGGTTGCCCGCGCGGCTTGCACATGAAAGTCGGACACATGCCAATTTTCGATCAGGCTACGAAAGGTGCTTGCTGCCTCGAAGCGTTGAAACTGGCCGAGACCTTTGATGGCAAGGATGTCGGGTGAGTCGAGTTTCTGTTCCTCGCGTCGCTCGGCTTGCTCCGAACCGATTTCCACCTCGTTTGTGATAGCAGAGCCTGCGCCGTTCTCGAAGTGAATGAACTCGAACGGCTTGCCGCCACCATAACGGGTATATTTTAGAATTTCCTTTGCAACGACCGGGACGCCATTTTCCTCGCCGATGGCGACCGAGTAGGTGACGGTCCGATCGCCGATGCCCTCGAGCGGCATGCGCAGCGTCAATTCGATCAGAATTTCTTCGTTGCGACGGCCTCGGCTGACTACCTCGCGAAAGCCGCCCCGCTTTTGCAAAGCGGGGCGGACGTTCTCTTTGAGACAGTCACGTAAAAAGCCGAAGACATCGAACAATGTCGATTTTCCGACGCCGTTTTTGCCGACGAAGACCGCATAAGGCTCGACGTCCTTGAGGGTGACGTCTTGGAAAGCCTTGAAGTTTTTGAGCCTTATGCGGACGATACGCATCCCTACACCACGGCTTCGCGTTTGCCGAATTCGCGGATGTCGACAAAGCGGCCGGCGATGGCCGCGGCGGCCGCCATGGCGGGGGAGACGAGGTGGGTGCGGCCCTTGGAGCCCTGCCGGCCCTCGAAGTTGCGGTTCGAGGTCGAGGCGCAGCGCTCATAGGGGGCGAGCCGGTCTTCGTTCATGCCGAGGCACATCGAGCAGCCGGCCTCACGCCAGTCGAAACCGGCGGCCTTGAAGATTTGATCGAGACCTTCGGCCTCGGCCTGAAGCTTCACCAGGCCCGAACCTGGCACCACCATTGCCGACACGCCCTCAGCGACCTTTTGGCCCTCGATGATCTTGGCCGCGGCCCGCAGATCCTCGATCCGGCCGTTGGTGCAGGAGCCGAGGAAGACGCGGTCGATGCTGATGTCGGTCATCTTGGTGCCCGGCGTCAGACCCATATAATCCAACGCCCGCTGCTTCGACTTGCGGGTGTTCTCGTCAGCGATGTCGGTCGGATCGGGCACCACGCCGTCGATCGAGACGACATCCTCGGGCGAGGAGCCCCAGGTGACGATCGGCGGCAGGTTGCGGGCGTCGAGCTTGACCACCTTGTCGTAATGGGCGCCGGGATCGGAGGCGAGCGTTTTCCAATAGGCGACGGCGCGTTCGAACTCTTCGCCCTTCGGCGCGCGGGGCTTGTCCTCGATATAGGCGAAGGTGGTTTCGTCCGGGGCGATCAGGCCGGCGCGGGCGCCGCCCTCGATCGACATGTTGCAGATGGTCATGCGGCCTTCCATCGACAGCTGGCGGATGGCTTCGCCAGCATATTCGATGACATAGCCGGTGCCACCGGCCGTGCCGATCTCGCCGATGATGGCGAGGATGATGTCCTTGGCGGTCACGCCCTCGGGAATCGGCCCGTCCACCTCGACCAGCATGTTCTTGCCCTTCGACTGGATCAGCGTCTGGGTGGCGAGCACATGCTCGACCTCCGACGTGCCGATGCCGTGGGCAAGGGCGCCGAACGCCCCATGGGTGGAGGTGTGGCTGTCGCCGCAGACGATCGTCATGCCGGGCAGGGTAAAGCCCTGTTCCGGACCGATGATGTGCACAATGCCCTGGCGATTGTCGGCAGCGTCGAAATATTCGATGCCGAAATCGGCGGCGTTCTTGGCGAGCGCCTCGACCTGGATGCGGCTTTCCTCGTTTTTGATGCCGTTCACCCGGTCGGCCGAGGTCGGGACGTTGTGGTCGACGACGGCCAGCGTGCGCTTGGGCTGATGCACCCTGCGGCCGGCGATCCGCAGGCCTTCGAAAGCCTGCGGGCTGGTCACCTCATGGACGAGATGGCGGTCGATATAGATCAGCGACGAGCCGCCCTCCTGGGTCTCGATCAGATGGGCGTCCCAGATCTTGTCGTACAGGGTGCGTGGTGCTTGGCTTGCGTTGCTCATGAAGCCTTCTTTCGAAACGGCCGCTCGTTTGCGTGAACGAGTGCCTCTCGCAGACGATAATGGGAAGCGTAATATTCCGGCGTGGCGGACGCGCGGCCATTTTGCAGCGCGGGTCTATCGACCCCCGGCGACCGTGATGCGGTAGAAGAAGCGACCGGGCAGACGCGCGTGGTCGGAGAGCTTGGCAAAGCTCTCGCTGGTCGGCAGCCTGAGGCGCAAGCGGGCGCGCCGCCAAATTTTAAAAGACCCGGTCATCGCGGACGAAAATAGCAACTCGCCTCCGCCGTGACAATCGAAGCATTCCAGATGGCCCATGCGGTTCGATGCGGCGCCATCCTGCGGGCTGTCGGGCCCGAGAAAAGCCGGTCATTCGACGACGCGCGGTTCGATCGAACGTGTGTTTGCGATACAAATCGCGAGCGTGTGTCCTATATCGAGAGAAATCCAACCAACCCTCCAGTGAGCCCTGCCCGGACAGATGAAACGTGCCCCCGCGATCGATCCGAAGACCCATGCGCTGTTTCTCGACTTCGACGGCACGTTGGTCGAACTCGTCGACGATCCCAGCGCCGTGGCGTTGGCCGCCGACCGGATCGAGCGGCTGCGTGAGATCAAGGAACGGCTCTCCGGAGCCCTGGCAATTGTCAGCGGTCGCAGGATCGCCGACCTCGACCGGTTCCTGGCGCCGTTGGACTTTGCCGCGGCTGGCGTGCACGGCCTGGAGCGCCGTCGCCGCCCTGGCGGCGCGATCGAATCGCTCATGACGTCCGAGGCGCTCGACCCGGTGCGGAACGCCTTGGCACCGACCCTGGAAGAGAACCGGCGCCTGGCGCTGGAAGACAAGGGCACGGCCCTGGTGCTGCACTATCGCACCGCGCCGGACCTTTCCGAGGTTGCCAAACGCGTGATGTCTGATGCAGCCAAGGGGCGCGACGATCTCGTCGTCATGGCGGGCGACAACATTGTCGAGGTGCATCCGTCGGGCATGGATAAGGGCCGGGCGCTTGAAGATTTCATGGCCGAACCGCCCTTTGCGGGCCGCATTCCGGTCTATCTCGGCGACGACACCACCGACGAGTTCGCCTTGCGAAAGGTGAGCGAGAGCGGCGGCATCGCGATCAAAGTCGGCGTTAAGGAAAGCATTGCACCGTATCGGCTCGCCGACGTGGCAGATGTCCATCACTGGCTCGACGTCTGCGGGATATAACAAAAAGGGTCGGCTGGTCCGAGGCGGCCGACAGGACGGGCAGAAAGGGAGATTATGGCTGAGGGGCATCGCCGGCTGGTGGCCGTGTCGAATCGCGTCGGTCCGCTGAACGACGAAGGCAAGGCGGGCGGTTTGGCCGTCGGCTTGTCTGATGCGCTGAAACGGCGGGGCGGCTTGTGGTTCGGCTGGAGCGGCAACACCTCGTCCAAAGGCACGTTCAGTGAAGCGACGACGGAGGTTGAGGGCAACGTCGCCATGGCGACGATCGATATGAGCGAGGAGGAGCTACAGGGCTTCTACTACGGCTATGCCAACCGCTCGCTCTGGCCACTCTTGCACTACCGGCTCGATCTCGCCGAATTCGATCGTCAGTCGGACCGGATCTACCGCTCGGTCAATCAGCGGTTCGCGGCGCGGCTGGCGCCGATGCTGGATGACAGCGACCTCGTCTGGATGCACGACTACCACTTTTTCTACATGGGCTCGGAGCTGCGCCAATGCGGCTTCAAGGGCAAGATCGGCTTCTTCCTGCACATTCCGTTCTGCTCGCCGGAAATCTTCACCGCGCTGCCCTCAAGCCACGACATCGTGCGGGCGATGCTCGCTTACGACGTCATCGGCTTCCAGACCGATACCGACCGGCGCAACTTCGCCAATTTCTGCGTCCGCGAGCTGAATGGTCAGAAGCTGCCCGGTCATCGTCTGCAGGTCGGCGATCGCATCATCGTCGCCGACACCTTTCCGATCGGCATCGACGCGCCGGGTTACGCCCGCTTCGCCGTCTCGCCCGAGGCCGGCGAGCATGAGGAGATGGTGCGCGAGATCGCCGGCGATCGGCTGCAGATCATTGGCGTCGACCGCATGGATTATTCCAAAGGGTTGGTGGAGCGGTTTCGCGGCTTCGAGCGGTTACTCGAGGAATATCCGGAAAATCGTGGCACTGTGCAGTTTCTTCAGGTCGCGCCGCTGTCGCGGTCGGAACTCGGCGCCTATGTCGAGCTGAGGCGGGAGCTGGAGGAACTGGCCGGGCATATCAACGGCCGCTTCGCTACCCTCGACTGGACGCCGCTGCAGATCATGACCCGGGGTTTCACCCGCCGGGCTTTGGCGGGGATCTATCGCGCCGCACGGGCCTGCCTGGTGACACCGCTGCGCGACGGCATGAATCTCGTGGCTAAGGAATACATCGCGGCGCAGGATTCGGACGATCCGGGCGTGCTCATTCTTTCCCGCTTTGCCGGGGCCAAAGCCGAGCTGCCGGATGCGCTGATCGTCAATCCCTATTCGACCGACGATGTCGCGCGCGCCATCCAGCGGGCTCTGACCATGCCGCTCGATGAGCGCCGCCGGCGCTGGGAGACGATGCGCGACGCGGTCTTCCACGGCACGGCCGCCCATTGGTGCGACAGCTTCCTCGACCGGCTGGAGCGCTCGGGTCGCGACGAGGACGGGCCGGCTGGCGAGGCGCTGGCGGAAGCCCACCCCTCTTGAATTCGACCTGGCAACATCGCTCCAAGGGCGCCGTTCTCAAGCCATTTTCGCCGGCGTGCGATCGCGCTGTCTGATCGCCACGACGAGTGCCGTAAGGCCGAGGGCGAGAACGCCGGCCGAGGCGGCGAGCGGTCGCGTGTAGTCGGCTGCGGCGCCGACCATGTGGCCGGCCGCGATCGGCCCGAGCATCTGGCCGAGGCCGAAGCCTGCGGTCAGGACGGCAAAGCCCCGGCCGGCGAGGCCATGGCGCCCGAGCGGCATGGTCAGCATGGTGATGGCGATGAAGGTGCCGCCGAACAGGACGGCGCCGGCGAGCGCGGCGACTGGCGACGTGCTGACCACCGGCAGCATCACCCCGACGATCTGCGCGCCATAGGCGGTGGTGAGCGCGGCGGCAAAGCCGATCCGCTCGGCAGCTTTCGACCAGACGAGGCAGCTCGGCAGGATGGCAAGGCCAGTGACGATCCAGACCCAGTCGCCGAGCCCCTCGACGCCGGAGCGGGCCTTGATAAGCGCGACGATGAAGGTCGCAAAGACCGAATAGCCAAGTCCTTGGCAGGTGTAGCTGGCGAAGAGCGGCCAAAAGGCGAGGGGGCGCGGGATGCGCCGCCGCGGATCGGCGGGACGCCGCGACGTCGGCAACGGGCGCTCGCGCACGAAGACAAGGGCGAGCGGCATCAGGATCGCGGTGAGGATGCCGACCAGCACCCAGAGCGCGGAGGAATTCATCGTCCCGATCAGGGCGTGAACGATAAGGCCGGAAAAGGCGATTCCGGCGCCGACACCGCCGAACACCCAGGCAAGCCGGCTTTCCTCGCCGATTCGGGCGAGTTGCTCGGCGACGATGCCAGCCGCGGCGATCATCGCAAAGGCGCTGGCCATGCCGGAGAGAAGGCGCAGGATCAGCCAGAGCGTCAGATCCGAGGTCAGGCCCATGGCGATGGTGGTGACGACGCTGGCCAAAAGCCCGCCCCGGAAGGCCAGCCGCCGGGCAAGGCCTCGCGAAGTCAGCGCGGCGAGCATCGAGCCGGTGAAATAACCGGCGAAATTGGCGCCGGCGATCAGCCCGGCAATGTCCGGGGTAAAGCCGTACTGGTGCTGCATCAGCGGCAGGAGCGGCGTGTAGAGAAACCGGCCGACACCCATGACGATGGCGAGGGTCAGGCAGCCTCCGAAGAGAAGCTTGGCGATGGGGGGCATGAACCGGATGTGCTTTCGCGCAGTGGCGGTGATCGCGGGATGGCCGCGAATCGATCGTCTACTCTGTGTCGCATGTCGCGCTACGTCATGCCAGGATCAACAGCTCACGCAATGAATGAACGCAGCGGCACTGCCAAACGCAAAACGCGCTTGGTCTGGGCCTCAACACGATGAGGAACCATGCGACTCGACGACCTCGACATGACGGCTCGGATCGACGACCACGCCTATGACCGCGCCATGGCGAAGCTTTTGACGCGCTTCGAGGCGATCCATCAAGCCTATCTGCATCACGGTTCGCAAGGCGTCGTGGTATTCGAGGGCTGGGACGCGGCCGGCAAGGGCGGCGCCATCCGGCGGATGTCCTCGGTGATGGATCCGCGTGGCCTCAAAGTCTGGCCGATCGGCGCGCCAAGCGAGGCGGACAGATCGCGGCACTATCTCGCGCGGTTTTTCGAGCGGCTGCCGCAGGACAAGGAGATCGCAGTATTCGACCGCTCCTGGTATGGTCGGGTGCTGGTCGAGCGGGTCGAAGGGTTCACCGAGGAGAAGGACTGGCGCCGGGCCTATGGCGAGATCGACGCGTTCGAGAAGATGCTGGCCGATGCCGGCACCCGGATCGCCAAGGTGTTTCTCTATATCGATCCGGACGAGCAGCTGAAGCGCTTCGAGAAGCGGCTGGCCGATCCGCTGAAGCGCTGGAAGCTGACCTATGAGGATTTCCGCAACCGGGAAAAATGGGATCAGTATGTCGCGGCCGTGAACGACATGCTGGCGCGGACCGACACGGCACATGCGCCCTGGCACGTGGTGCCGGCCAATCAGAAGAAATACGCTCGGGTCAGCGCGCTCAGCCATGTCGCGGATCGGCTGTCGGAAGGGATCGACCTCACGCCGCCACCGCCGGAGCCGGGGCTCGAAGAGCGCTTCCGGGAGGAGATGGCAAAGGGCTGATCAGGCCGCGGCGAGCGGCAGGCGGATCACCTGCTCAAGCCCGCCCTCGGGGCGGTTGGTGATCGCGATCGTGCCGCCGGTCTGGGTGACGATTTCCTTGGCGATCGCCATGCCGAGCCCGGCGCCGGGCTTCAGCTTCCGCCGGCCGGGATCGACACGGAAAAACGGCTCGAAGGCCCGCTCGATCAGCGCTTCGGGAATGCCGGGTCCGTTGTCGGTGATGATCAGCTCGGCGCTGTCCATCACGCGGGCCAGCGTCACCCGGGCGCCGCCGCCATGGACGGCGGCGTTTTCGACGAGATTGCGCAGCGCCCGTTTCAATGCGAGGGGCCGGGCCAAGACGCTGACCGCCGGAAACGCGGCGGCGGACACCCCGACCGGATGGCCGATCTCACCCAGTTCCTCGACGATTTCCGTCATCAAGAGATCCAGCCGCGTGGCCTCCTGGCTGCTCGGCTCGACCTCTTCACGCACCAGGCGGATCGCGCTGTCGGCGATCCGATCCAGTTCGTCGAGATCCTTCAGCCAGGTCTCGCGCTCGTCGTCGGGCAGAAATTCGGCGCGAAGCCGCATGCGGGTCATCGGCGTGCGCAGGTCGTGGCCGGCAGCGGCGACGAGGCGCATCCGGCTTTCGATGGCGGTTCGCACGCGTGCGGTCAGCCGATTGAGCGCCGACGCCGTGACCCGAACCTCCGCGGGGCCGTCCTCGGGAATATGGGCGGGCAGCCCATCCGGGCCGACAGTCGAGACCGCCTCGTTGAGGATGACCAGCGGGCGGGTCATCTTGGTCGCAGCAAAGATCGACACGGCAGCGGCGCCGAGGGCGAGGACTGCAAGATACGTGACAAAGCCGGGGAGATTGCGCGGCGGAAATCCCGGATAGGGCAGATAGGCCCAGCGGCCGGGGCGGATCTCAAAAGCGAGCTGGCGGGTGCGGGAATTTGGATCGCCGACGATCCTGACATCCTGATCAATCCCTCGCGCAGCCAGCGCATCGCGGATCCCCCGGCTGTCGTGCACGAAGATTCCCGGCTCGCGCTCAGGTGTCCCGGCGATCTTGATGTTGTAACGCTCCGCCGCCGCCGGGTCGAACTTCAGAACGGCGGTGACGATCCGGACCTCCTCGGCGAAGGTCATGCGAAAGCTGTCACGATCGGGGGTGTCGAGAACGGTGATCGAGACCAGCGCCGCGACGGCGACCACCCCGAGCACCGAGACGAGGAGCAACAGCGCCAGGCGAAACCGGAGCGATCTCACGCGCTGGCCTCGCCCTGGCGTTCGACGCGGGCGGCGAACTGATAACCGCCATTGCGCACTGTCTTGAACAGCCGGAACACGCCATTGTCGTTGAGTTTGCGACGCAAGCGGCTCATCGTCACATCGATCGAGCGATCATAGGGATCGGCGGTTCGTCCGTGCAGAAGGTCCATCAGGACGTCGCGCGAGAGGACGCGGCCCGGACGCTCCAGAAAGATCATCAGCAGGTCGAACTCACCGCCGGTCAGCACCACCTCCTGCCCCGCGGGATCGGTCAGATTGCGCCGTTCCGGAACCGCGACGAAGCCTTCGAAGGCAAAGATCATCGCCTCGCTGTCGTCGCGGACCGGGCTGGCATTGCCTCGCCGTAGCACCGCGCGGATGCGCGCGGCGAGTTCGCGCGGATTGAACGGCTTGCCAAGATAATCGTCCGCACCGAGTTCGAGACCGATGATCCGATCGACGTCCTCCTTCAGAGCGGTCAGAAGGATCACCGCGACGTCGGGGCGCTCGTCCTTGATCTCACGGCAGATATCGAGGCCCGAGCCGTCCGGCAACATGACGTCGAGCACGACGAGATCGACGCGGAAGTCGGCGAGGCGTTGCTGGCACTGTCGCCGATTGGCGGCGAGCTGGCAGCGAAAGCCCTGGCCGTCGAGATATTTGCCGAGCAGCCGGCAGATTTCGGGATCGTCGTCGACGACAAGAATGTTCGGTGTGGTCATCGCAGCTCGTTCCAGATGCGTGTTCGATCTCGCATGACATGCAGTTCAAGGTTGGATTTGCGCCGTCTCGCCGGTTTGCGCGAGAGCGAAATTGTAACGGCGTATTGCCACTCCCTGTCTCGTTACAGGCCGTAACAAATCGGCGGCTTCTTGGCGACGTTCGGCAATCTTTGGCCGCATGTTGGCAACACGCGTCTCCTATCTCTCCACCATCACTCGAACGAGAGGAGATCGGTGATGAAACCGAACCGAGATTTCGACGGAAACGCCAAGAAGCAGGGCCGCTGTGGCCGCAACGCCAAGATGACGACCGGCGCGCTGCTGGCCGCCGCACTGCTCGGCACCAGCGCCTTCGCTCAGGCGCCTGCCCAGGCGCCGAAGGGCCCGCAGGCCGACAGCCATCGGGGCCCGATGCGCATGGCCGAACGTTTCGACCGCGACGGCCGGGACGGCTGGGGCGGTCCGCGCGATCATCGCGGCCCCCATCATCGCGGTCCTCGTCATGGTGGACCGCGCGGGATGATGTCGCCGGCCAAGCTCGCCGTCGCGTTGTCGGCGCTGGAGACCGGCATCGGCATCCAGCCGGACCAGATGGCACCCTGGCGCAAGTTCACCGGCTCGCTTTTGGCCTTCGCCGAAGCGATGCAGCCGCCGCGCGGCCCGCATGGCAAGGGGCCGGGGCCGAAAGGGCCTGGCGCTCAGGGTGAGCTGCCGGCCGCCGCTCCCGACCAGGGGGACCAGGCCGGGCCGGCGGGCCAGCCGGGCGCGGCGGATGAAAGCGCCGCTGAGGCAGGGCAGAAGGGGCTGTTTGCCTTCAAGATGCTCGACCACTTCGCCGACCGCGCAATCAACGCCGGGGAAAAGGCCAAGGCGCTGAAAGCCTCGCTCGCCGATCTCGAAACAACGCTGACGCCTGAGCAGATTCAGACCGCTCGCGGTCTCGTCCGCTCGATGATGGGCGACATGCGCCATGATGCGCGTCGGGATGATCGCGGCCCGCGCTGGGGCCATGGCCCGCATCGGCCGGGACCGCGTGGTGACATGCGCATGGGTCCGCGCGGAGATGGCCCGCAGCACCACGCGCCGGACGCCGACCCGATGGACGCGCCGCAGCAGGGCTGACCCGCCGCGTCGCCGTCACAAAAGTCGCGGCGGAGTCACTGCCCCTGACATCGCCGTGAAGCTCCGGGATCGACGACCGCCGTTGTTGGCCTCAGAGCTTGAGCCGCCGAGACACACCCGTCTCGGCGGCTTTTCAGGTTTTCAGGGATCTCTCAGGCATTTTCGAAGCGATGGACCGAGTGGACGCGGAAGGGGGCCCCTCGCTCGGCTTCGGTGAAGATCGCCAGCTGATCAATCATCAGCGGCTCACCATCGAACGGTTTGAACGTCGCTTTGAGATCCGGCCGCAAGCGCTTCGCTTCGCTGTCTGAAAGGCCGTTCGATAAGGTCATGTGAAAGCGGAACTCGTCGAAGACGTAAGGGTAGCCCCATTCCGTCAGATAATCGCCCTGACGCTGGCTGAGGGTCTCCGGCCGGCGCTTGGCGATCTCCTCGTCGTTGAGCGGCGCGCGGAAGGGATTGAACGCCCGAACGGCCGCGCCCGCCATCGTTTGCAGCGGGGCTGACGGCTCCGCCGGAACGAGGGCGACGAATTTGCCGAGCTGGGCGGGTACCGAGGCGATGATCGAAAACGGCGCCTGCGCCGCGCAGAACTCCGCCAGCCGGGCGTCGACCGTCTCGAGTTCGACGCCGCCCGCAAGTCGGAACGGCGCGACGATGGTCGCGTGGAAGCCATAGCGGGCCGGCGAGGTCACGAGCGGGTCGCGGGTCTTGTCCGGCGCGCGGGTCGGCTCGCCGTCAAACGGATTGCGGCCGAGCCAATGGGCGGCCGTCTTGGCCAGAACAGATCCGGCCGGCGGAGTGAAATAGATCGCCGCGCGCATGTCGTTCGTCCTTCAGGCTGTGGTGCCGGTTCATGGCCGGCACGGGCGGTTGTTAGCCGCCCGGTTGCTTGGAAATGCGTCGCGCTGTTGTCGGATCGCAGCACGGATCGTATTCATCGGACTTCGAGGCGGAACTTTGGGCCGGCCATAGTAACGCCCTCATGTCGGTCTGCAGGCATCACCGTCCAGAGGATTTCCGACTTTGGCCACTCGCCAAACCATTCGCCCATGACGATCATGTGACATCGCCGGCACAGGCGACGCGCGAAGTTTTCGGCGCCAGCAACGTCGTTTGACAGGCCCTTGCGCGGTTGCGCATAGCTCGATTCATGCAACCGATCGAAAACGCGACCTCCGTCATGCGGCACTGGTTTCGAGAGCTGCGGTTCGCCCGCCTGCCGCAGCTCGTCATGATGGCGATGGTGGCGCTCGCCCTCTCCGCCTGTCAGACGGCCGAGCTGTCGCCGAGCGGCCTCGGCCTCACCGCGTTGCCAAGCGACAGCACGGCCGAGATCCGCGGCCATTCGATGCTGGTGATGGACTATCAGAGCGGCCGCATTCTTGACGCGGAAAACCCGGACGCGCTGCGCTACCCCGCCTCGCTGACCAAGATGATGACGCTGTATCTGCTGTTTTCGGCGGTGGAGGCGGGCAAGCTGTCTCCGGACAGTGAGTTGACGGTCAGCGCCACGGCGGCGGCCGAGCCGCCGTCGAAACTCGGCTTTACCCCCGGCGAGACGATCTCGGTGCGCGACGCCGCCCAGGCGGTGGCGACGAAATCGGCCAATGACGTCGCGGTCGTGATCGCCGAAAATCTCGGTGGCACCGAGGAGAATTTCGCCGCGATCATGACGGCGACGGCCCGCAAGCTCGGCATGACCCGCACCCGCTTCGTCAACGCCACCGGCCTGCCGGATCCGCGTCAGATCTCCACCGCTCGCGATCTTGCGACGCTGGCCCGGGCGTTGATGCTGCGGTTTCCACGCAACATGCCGATTTTCCAGGTGCAGCAGTTCGCCTTCAAGGGAAAGATCTTCCACGCGACAAACAAGCTGCTCGGCAAGGTGCCGGGCGTCGACGGGCTGAAGACCGGCTATATCCGCGATTCCGGTTTCCACCTCGTCGCCACCGCGATGCGTGGCGGCCGGCGGATCATCGTCGTCGTCATGGGCGGGCGCACTGGCGCCGAGCGCAATGCCGAAGTCACGGCATTGATCGACAAATATCTCTGATATCTCGCACGGGGAGGGAGGTTCTGTGCCGCCCCGCTCGGATGGCGAGCGTGTGTGTCCGGGCGGTTTGGCTCGTCAGTCTCGTCCTTCTGCCGCCCAGTATCAGCCGAAAGACTTCGTATCAGCCGGGAGACTTCGCGGGACAAAATCGCGGCGACGGCGCCGTTCGCCCCAACGACCGGTCTTAAAACTCGCCCTCGTAGAACACGCCGACTTCGCCGCCGCCGGTCGAGGTGACCGCGCCCTTGGCCTTGACCCCGCCGCCGAGCTTCAGCTCCAGTGAAACCCGGCCGGTGGAATCGACGCCGACATAGGTGTTGTCGTTGATATATTTGCCGACGCCGACCGCCGTCTTGCCGTCCGACGTGGTGGTGATGTCGAGCGCATCGACGCCGAGCTGGGAGCGCAGATTGTCGAGGAGGCCGGTCGAGCCGCCGACGCCGGCGAGCGTTGCGGCCGCTTCGGCGAGCTGGGCGATCTGTAGCGGCGAAAGATTCGACGTGCCCTGGCCGAAGATCAGCCGCGCCAGCACCTCGTCCTGCGGCAGGACGGGGCTGGACGAGAAGTTGACCGACGGATTGCCGGCCGGACCGGTGATGGTGACGTAGACCGTGGTCTCGTCGACGGTCGATTTGGCTTCGAGATCGAGGGTCGGGATCAGGTCGCCGGTGAAGCTCAAGCGACCGCGTTCGAATTGCAGGGTCTTGGCGAGGATCTGGAACCGCCCGCGCACCAGGTCGAAGCCGCCGACAATCGACAGGTTTGACGCAGGACCGGTGATCCGCAGCGAGCCGCCGAGTTCAAGATCGAGGCCGCGGCCGCGCACGAACACCCGGTTCGGCGCATTGGCGGTGATGTCGAGGTTGATGCCGGAGCCGCTGGAACCGCGAGACGTCTTGGGGAACAGTTCGCGCTGCTGCTTGAGGACGGCCGCGTTGGCGTGGCGGTGGGTGATGTCGATCCGCGCGAGCGAGGTCGGCAGATTGTCCGGGACGATGATGTCGATTTCTTTGGCGTCGATCGTGCCGGCAAGCGTCGGCGTCGCGACGAGCGGACCGGTCAACGTCAGATCGGCCGATAGCCGGGCGGCGATCACCTCGCCGTCATTGTAGCGGGCGCGATCGGCGCGGATGGTCAGATTGGCCGGATATTGGCCGGTGAGGCCGACCGTGCCGCCGATGGTGACGGTTCCGCCCGAGGAAATCCGGCCGGTGAAGGTCTGGATCGTCGCGCTGTCGCCGTTGAGGACGATCGTCGTGGTGATGTCGTTCAGCGCGACGTTGAAGCCGGTGTCGACGAAGCGGGCACCGGCGACGCTGATCGTGCCGTTGACGTTGGGCTGGCTCGCCGGGCCGCTGATGCGGGCGTTGATCCGCGCCGTTCCCTGCGCTGAGCGGCCGCCCTCGGCGAGGATCGCATTGGCGAGCGACAGCGGCGCCGTGCCGTTGGCGGTAAGGTCGAGGCTCGGCGTTCCGGTCAGGCCGACGGCGCCGGTGACATTCAGCGCGATGCCGCTACCGGTCAGTCGGGTGTCGGTGGTGACGCGGTTGCCGCCATATCGCCCCTTGGTGGTGACAGCGAGGGCCCCGACGCCGGCGCTGCGGGTTTGCTGGATCGAGACGCCGTTGGCGTTGATGTCATAGGAGACCTGCGGATTGGTCGGCGCGCCGGTGGCCTTGACGGTGCCGTTGATCGTGCCCTGCGGGGCAAGGCCGCCCGCCGCGGCGCTGGCGATCGAGGCCGGCAGATTGCGGATCTCGGCGGTGAGGTTGAGGTTGTTTTGGCTGGCGCCGCCAGTGACGCGGATGGTGCCGCCGCCGACCCGCAGCAGCGCCTGCTTCAGATCGAGATTGCCGCCCTGATAGCTGCCGGTGAGGTCGGCGTTGATCGCCGGCGCGCCGGCCGCGCGGCTCTTGGCGACGGAGACGTTGGAGGCCTTGAGGTCGAAGCTCGCATTCGGACTGGAGGCGGAGCCGGAGGCCTTGGCCGTGCCCGTAATCATGCCCTGGGCGCCGAGGCCCTTGACGAATCCGTTGGCGATGCCGACCGGCAGCTGGTTGATGGCGACGGCGATGTCGAGAGTCTGGCCGACGCTGCCCTTGGCCTTCAGCGATCCCTTGCCGACAGTGAGGTCGGCCTTGGCGAGCTGCAGCGTGCCGCTGCGATAGGAGCCGGCGGCGTCGAGACTGAGGGGGGGCGTGCCGGAACTGGCGATCTCGTTGGTGGTGATCCCGCGGCCGGTCACGGTGAAGTCGGCCGAGGGATCTGACAGTGAGCCGGTGGCCTTGGCGGTGCCGGAGATCGTGCCCTTGGCGCCGAGGCCTTGAACAAAGCCGTTGGCAAGGCCCGCCGGAATGGCGTTGGCGGTGACGTCGATGTCGAGGGTCTTGCCAATGGTGCCGCTGGCGTTCAGCGAGCCGTTGCCGACGGTGAGATTGGCTTTGGCGATCGTCGCGGTGCCGTTGGCGTAGGAGCCGGCGGCATCGAGGCTCAGCGGCGCGACGCCGGACTTGGCGACGGCGTCGGTGGTGATGCCGGAGCCCGAGACCTGGAAGGTGGCGTTCGGATCGGACAGCGATCCCGTCGCTTTGCCGGTGCCGGAGATCGTGCCTTGGGCGCCGAGGCCTTTGACGAAGCCGTTGGCGAGACCGACGGGCAGGGCGTTGAGCGTCAGGTCGAGATCGAGGTTCTTGCCGACCGTGCCGGTCGCCGCCAGCGATCCATCGCCGACATCAAGGCGCGCCTTCGAAAGCGTCAGCGTCTCGTCGGCATAGCGGCCCGCGGCGTCGACGCTGAGGGCTGGCACGCCGCCCTTGGCGATCGCCGGCGTGGTCAAGCCGGAGCCCTTAAGGTCGAAGCTGGCATTGGGGTTCTGCAGCGTGCCGGTGGCCCTGGCGGTGCCGGAGATCGTGCCTTGGGCGCCGAGGCCATCGACAAAGCCGTTGACCAGGCCGACCGGCAACCGGTTGAGGGTCGCATCGACGTCGAGGGTCTTGCCGATCTTGCCGGCAACGGTCAGCGAGCCGTCGCCGACGTTGACGGTGCCGGTCTGAATGGTCGCCGTCTGATCAGCGTATCGGCCGGCGAGCCGCAGTTCGAGCGGCTTGACGCCGGACTTGGCGATTTCCTTGGTGGTGATCCCGCTGCCGCGAATGTCGAAGGTGGCATTGGGGTTTTCGAGCGTGCCGGCGGCCTTGGCCGTGCCGGAAACGACGCCGCTTGCCGCGAGATTCGGCACGAAGCCGTTGACGAGGCCGACGGGCAGGTTGTCGGCGCGCGCAGTCACATCGAGCGTGTCGCCGATGGTGCCTGAAGCGGTGAGTGAGCCGGACCCGACAGCGATGTCGGCCTTGGCGAGCGTCAAGGTGCCGTTGTCGTAGGCACCGTTGGCGTCGAGGGACAACGGGTCGATGCCGGCGGCGGCGATCGCCTTGGCGGTGATGTCGCGGCCGGTGACGCTGAAGGTCGCCGACGGTGCGCTGCGCGTGCCGGTAACGCTCGCCTGGCCGGACAAGGTGCCGGACGCGTCGAGGCCGGCGACGAAGGCGTTGGCGACGGCAACCGGGGCCTGCGACAGGTCGAGCTTGAGGTCGAGCTTTTCGCCCACCGAGCCGGTCGCCGTCAGCGAGCCGTCGCCGAGATTCAGGCGGGCGGTCCGCAGTTGCAGGGTGCCGTTGTCGTAGCTGCCCGACACGGTGCCGTCGACCGGCGGCGTCGGCTGGCTGGTGCCGCGGGTGGCGACGAGCGACTGGGTGCGGAAGTCGAAGCTGGCTTTCGGCGATTGCGACGGGCCGCTGACCTGCGCCGTGCCGTCGATGGTGCCGGCGAGGGCGAGATTCGGCACGAAGGGATTGGCGACCGCAGCCGGGACATTCTTGAGATTGGCCGACAGATCGAGCGTCTCGCCGGCCGTACCGGAGGCGGTGAGCGCCCCGTCGCCGATCGAAAGATTCAGGCCCGAGAGCGAGGTCAGCCCGTTGGCGATGCGCACCTCGGCCGGGCTTGTCAGCGTGACGGCCGCCTTGGGAATGTCGGCGGTCAGGGTTTGCAGCGCGATCAGCGTCTCGTTCGGCTTGAAGGTGCCGCTGCCGGTCAGGGCAACCGGCACGCCATTGGCGCGGGCCGAGACCTTCACCCCGGTGCTGTCGTCCTCACGCGAAAGAGCGATGGTCAGATTCTCGACATCGATGCCGCTGGCGCCGATCGACAAAGCGCGAATCTGGCCCTCGGGCTTCGGCAAGCCGAGATAGTCGTAGAGCGCCAGATCGATCCTGGCGCCGACCAGCGTGGTGCCGGAAACGCTGATGCTGTCGCCGGAAAGCTGCGGCTTGGCGACCGGCGTGCCGTCCGCGGTCACGTCGAAGCCGATGGTGCCGGCGACGTCGCCGCTCGCCGTCACGCCGCCGAGAGCGGCGAGGCCTGCGAGATCGTCGAGCTTCACGTCGAGCGTGCCGATCGGCAGGAAATTCTCGTTCAGCACCAGATCGCCGGTGATGCGGTTGCTGCCCTGGCGAATGACGAGGCCGGAGAGCCTGCGCTGGCCGCCGGCCTCGGTGGTCAACTGGCCCTTGCCCTCCAGCGGCTGGCCGTCGATGACGCCGGAGATGTCGACCATCGCCTTGGGCGAGCTCGGATCGAAGGTGCCCGTCGCCTTGACTTGCAGCTTGGCCAGTTCCCGGCCGTTGATCGATAGTCCGTTGCCATCAACCGTCAGATTGACGTCCGGCTTGGCGACCGGGCCGTCGGCGGTGAGCTGAAAGGTCGCCGCGCCCGACAGCGACTGGCTGACGCTGCCGGTATTGGCGATGCGGCCGGAGATGTCGGCCGAGACAGTCTCGTTACTGAGGCCCGCCGAGCCGCTGATCGACAGATTGTCGCCATCGACCTTGAGGTCCTTGGCGGCGAGTCCGCCATCCGCCGCCCTCGCGACATTGCCGGACACCGCGAGCTGCTCGCCGGCCAGCGGCACCAGCCCGGCGGAGAGAGCGACCGTCTTGAAGTTCGACTGCAGATTCAGATCGAAGGTCGCGAAATTGAGCGCGGCCGAGCCGTTGACCTTCAGATTGGCGGTGTCGGTGGTAAGCGTCGCCGGATCGAGTTTCAGACCGTTGGCATCGAGCGCGCCCTGGCCCTCGATCTTGACCGGCCCGTCGAGGAAGCGCTTGGCGACACCCTCCGGCGCCTTGGCCGAGGCGGCGCTCGCCGACAGGGTGAACGGGCCGGTGAGCTGGGTGAGATTGAAGCCCTGGCTCTTGACCTCGGCGCCGACATTGTCTGCCCCGTATTCGCCGTAAAGAACGCCGGGCAGATTGGCGTTGACCGCCAGATTGGCATTGGCCAGCGTGCCTTTCAGTGCCGCCTGCAGGCTGGAGACCGAAATGTCGATCGGCGTTTGTTTGGTCCCGAAGGAGAGTGCAATCGGCCCGCCGCCCGGTGCGGCCAGCTGCAGCTTGAGATCGTTGCCCGGGCCGGCCGGATCGACGGTGCCGGAAGCTGTGAGACGCAGCGCCTGCGACGACAGCTCGGCCTGCTCGATCTGGTAGATGCCGTCGTCGCGAATGGCGAGGGTGGCGTCGAGATTGGCGCCCCCCGCGACATAGCGCTGATAGGCGGCGGGGACGAAGCGCTCGGCGGCGACGTTCAGTGAGAGCGCGGTGCGATAGGCGGCATTCTGCCGGTCGACACGGGCGGTGAGCGTCGCGGCCTGCTGGTTGTCGACCGATAGCGCGCCATTGGCCATGAAGCCCGACAGCGGGCCGGAGCCGTTGACCGTCAGCTCGACCGGCGGGGCTCCGGGAATGCCGAGGAGGGTGGCAACGAGGCCGCCCTGGGGCTCGCTGGCATTGACCTTCACCGTCAGGCGGTTGTCGCCGGGGGCAAAGCCGAAATCGAAGGCGATGCGACCTGGACGGTCGAGCCGCTCGACGGTGGCCTGGGCGCTGAAATTCGTCGGATCAGCCTTGAGGGTCAGGCTGGCATCGGCCCGCAACCGGGCTCTGGTGCCGGCGATCGATTCGCCGAGGATGAATTCGTTGATCGCGAGTTTTTTGATCTCGGCGGTGATCGAAGGCAGCGCGAAGCCGCCGCCGCTGCTGCTTGTGCTGGCCGGCTGGCCTGTCGGCAGGCGTTCGAGGACGATTTTGCCGGCGGTCAGATTGTCGATCGAGACGTTGGAGCGCACCAGCGACAACGGTGACCAGTCCATGGCGAGGTCGTTTGCCGTCAGGAATACGCCCTTGGGATCGGAGACCGTGACCTTCTGGATTCGGACCGCACCGTTGAAGGCACCCGACAGCCCCTCGATCTTCACTTTCATCGTGTCGGTGGAGATCAGCTTCTCGATCTGATTGGCGACGAATTCCTGCGCATCGGCCGGCTGGCTGGTGGGCACCAGGGCGGCGATCGCGAGAAACAGCGTCAGAGCGAGGGCGGCAAGACGGTCGCGCATCATCAAAAAGCCTGTCCGATCCCAGCATAGATCTGGTAGCTCGCGTCCCTCGGACCGGGATCGAGCGGGATGCCGACGTCGATGCGGATCGGTCCGAAGCCGGTCAGATAGCGGGCGCCGACGCCGGCGCCGAGCTTGAAGGTGGAAAAATCCGGGACGAGCTTGTCGGAGACCGTGCCGAAGTCGAGGAACGGCACGATCTGGATCTTGTCGGTGATGCCGATGCGGGCCTCGATCGAGCCGTCGAACAGCGACAGACCGCCGGTGGGCGTGTCGGTGAAGTCGGAATTGAAGCCCGAGCCGGCCGGCACACTCGACGGGAAATACGGGCCGATCGACTGGAACTCGTAACCGCGCACCGAGCCGCCGCCGCCGGTATAGAAACGGCGGTCGTTGGGGATGTCGAGGAGATCGGCGCCGAAGATGGTGCCGTAGCCGAGCCGGCCGGCGAGAACCAGGCGGTTCGATTCGCTCAGCGACAGATAGGCCCGGCCGTCGAGCTGCGTCTTGACGAAGGGCGTAGAGGTGTTGAAGCCGTAGGACGGTTCGGCCAGCGCCTGGAAATAGAAGCCCTCGGTCGGGTTCAACTCGTTGTCACGATTGTCGAAGGTGTAGGTGATCGGCACCGAGCCGATCAGATATTTTCGCTCGCCGAGATAATCGGTGATTTTCTCGTATTCGCCGCGGATATCGGCTCGGACCGTCTGATATTTGTCGATATCGTATTCGACGCCGCTCGTTGCCGCATAGCTCTCGCGGTCATAGGCGAGAGGCTGTTCGCGCTTGATCTCGAGCGAGCCGATATAGACCGAATCCGGCCCCAGCACGCCCGGCTTCTTGAAGACCAGCGAACTCGAATAGTCGATGCCGCTGGTCGGCCGCGGGGTGTTCGACAGGGCGGTGGCGCCGATGCGCGAGATCGCCGCATCGAAGCGGATCGATTCGGCCCGGCCGAACAGGTTGCGATAGCCGACATAGCCGTTCACGCCGGCGCCGTCGGTGTTGGAATAGGTGGCGCCGGCGCCATAGAAGCCGAATTTGCGCTCGCTGACCTCGACCTGCACCGGCAGACTTCCGTCCGCCGCCTGGGCCTTGGCTTCCTTCACGGTGATCGACGAGAAGACGCCGAGCTTCAACAGGCGGTCGCGGGCGGCCTTGAGATCGTCGGGCGAGAAAACCTCGCCGGCCTTGATGCCGGTCATATAGGCGATGAAGCCCGGATCGACGTCCTTGGCGCCGTCGATCCAGACATCGCCGAAGGGCACGCGCGGGCCGGGATCGAGAGCGACATTGTAATCCAGCCGATCGACCTTGGCGTCGGCGATGATGTCGCGATGGGTCACGGCGACGAAGGGACGCCCGTCCGACCGCAGCGCGTTGAACATCTTGCCTTCGGCTTCGAGCACCGTGGCCGAGCCGGCTTCACCGCCGGGCTTCAGGCCGTATTCGGCCGGATCGACGGGCAGGCCGCCGGTGGCGACGGCGATCTGGCCGAGGGTGTATTTCGGCCCCGGGCGCACGCGGATGGTCACCGGGACCGGGCGGTTGGTGAAGGTCGCGTCCGGCTTCAGCGTGGTGATGTCGCGCCCCTCGATGAAAATCGAGACGAGGCCGTCGTAACGGGCCTGTTCGAACAAGGCCGCGACCAGGCGCTTGCGATCGGTCTTGGCCTTGGACAACAGGCCGAGCGAACCGGAGACCGGCTTGTTTTCATCGCTGATCAGGCTGGAGGCGTCTTTGAGCGTGCTTTCCAGCGACGTGTCGCCGTCGGGCGTCGGCTCGACGGTGATCTGCACCGAGTAGTTCAGTGGATCGATTACATCGACATTGGCGTCCGCACTTTCGAAGAACTTCATGCCGAAGATCTCGAAGGCGCTCGCATTTGACGGAAGTGAAATCGCCAGGGCAATCGACAACGAGATCGCAGACAGGCGGCCAAATTCGAGCAAGCTGAGTATCCCCTGAATCAGCGACCATGCCAAAAGGAGGAACCGCCGCCCATCATGGTGCGGCGGGCCGAGACGCCCTCAAGACACCGAAGTACCCCCCTTCAGGTGATCGTCAGGATGGCCGGAAATCGTGAAATAACAACTAGCTTGGCCCACCAAACGCCATCACAGGCGGGTCGAATCGATCGATTGGGCGGGCCCTGTGCCAATGGAACAACAGGCGGCTGGCGTGATTTGGGGCCTTGTGTCGCAGGTGGTCGGGGTTGAGCGATTTCGGCTGGACACGTGGCCGCTCTGCAATGCCGCGGCCGGATGTCTTCAGCGATATCCGCGCCGTCGCCAGCCGTGGCCGGTGAAGACGCCCGGCGGTGCGGGGATCGGCGGCACATTGACGAGCCGACTGGCGATGGCCACTTGGCCCCACAGCGCGCGCTTCCATAGAATGATTCTGAAAAGCGCTTGAAGCGGCGGCCGTGAAGGGGCAATCTCGCGGCGGATCTGCCCGAGCGGCCGCTTCGCAAAGCGGCGGGCTGTTGGAACGGCAGAACGATAACGGCAGAACGATGATGGCGGATAAGACCGGCCGATCGCGCCGGCGAGATTGGGAGGAGCGGATGACCGACGTTACGATGACGGTGAATGGACGGGAGGTGAAGGGGGCGGTCGAGGACCGGACGCTGCTCGTGCATTTTTTGCGCGAAAATCTCGGCCTGACCGGCACCCATGTCGGCTGCGACACGTCGCAATGCGGCGCCTGCGTCATCCATGTCGACGGCAAGGCGGTGAAGTCCTGCACGATGCTCGCGGTCCAGGCTTCCGGCTCGGCGGTCACGACGATCGAGGGAATTGCCGACGGCAGTGAACTGCATCCGGTGCAGGCGGCGTTCCGCGAGCATCACGGCCTGCAGTGTGGCTATTGCACACCCGGCATGATCATGACCGCCGTCGATATGATCGAGCGGCACGGCTCGGCGCTCAACGAGGCGACCGTCCGGGAGGAGCTGGACGGCAACATCTGCCGCTGCACGGGCTACCACAATATCGTCAAGGCGATCCTGGCGGCCGCCAACGCGGCGCCGGCGACGATCGCCGCCGAGTGATCTGACGCTTGGTCGTACGGATGAGGCCGCGCGACCGACAGCATCGGCCCGAAAATCGGAATCGATTTTCGGTCAGCACGATGCGTCAATTCAGAGAGTGAGAGCGTCCTGTCTGCGTTCGAAAGGACGCAGGGCGCTCTGAAAAGCCGCCGCATGTCTTTTCGATCGATCGCGCCGCATGCCCGCGGATGCCGGCGCCAAGCGACAAACTGGGAGGTTTGACTATGGGCGTTGAAGGTATTGGCGCAAAGGTTTTGCGCAAGGAGGATCGCCGCTTCATCACCGGGCGAGGCCGCTATGTCGACGACATGAGCGTGCCGGGCATGAAGTTCGCGGCGTTCGTGCGCTCGCCGCACGCGCATGCCAAGATCACCGGCATCGACACCGGCGCCGCAGACGCGATGCCGGGCGTGATCGCCATCCTCAACGGCAAGCAGCTGCAGGGCGACGGCATCGGCAATCTGATCTGCGGCTGGGCGGTCAGTTCCAAGGACGGCACACCGATGAAGATGGGCGCCTGGCCGGCGCTCGCCAGCGACATCGTGCGCCATGTCGGGCAGGCGGTCGCCGTTGTCGTCGCCGAGACCCGCGCCCAGGCGCGCGACGCTGCCGACGCGGTGATGGTCGACTACGAGGAGCTTGCCGTCGTGACCAAGGCTGTCGACGCGCTGAAGGATGGCGCGCCGCAGCTTCACCCCGAGGCGCCGGGCAATCTGATCTTCGACTGGGAGCTCGGCGACAAGGCCGCCACCGACGAGGCCTTTTCGAAGGCCGCCAAGGTGACCAAGCTGCACATTCACAACAACCGCCTGTCGCCGAACCCGATGGAGCCGCGCGCCGCGCTCGGCCATTACGATCCGGCTGAGGATCACTACACCTGCTGGACGACCTCTCAGAACCCGCATGTCGCGCGGCTGGTGATGAGCGCCTTCTACAATGTCGCACCGGAGCACAAGCTACGGGTGATCGCGCCGGATGTCGGCGGCGGCTTCGGCTCGAAGATCTACATCTATCCGGAAGAGATCGTTTGCCTGTGGGCCTCCAAGCGCGCCGGGGTTCCGGTCAAATGGACGTCCGATCGGACCGAGGCCTTCCTCACCGACGCCCATGGCCGTGACCATGAGACTGATGTCGAACTGGCGCTGGACGCCGATAACAAAATCCTCGGCCTGCGCGTCGACACGGTCGCCAATCTCGGCGCCTACATGTCGCTGTTCTCGTCGTCGGTGCCGACCTACCTCTACGCCACGCTGCTCTCCGGCCAGTACGACATCGCGGCGATCCATGCCAATGTGAAGGCGGTCTATACCAACACCGTGCCGGTCGACGCCTATCGTGGCGCCGGGCGGCCGGAGGCGACCTATGTCATCGAGCGGACGATGGAAACGGCGGCCCGCGAACTCGGCATTTCACCGGCCGAGTTCCGGCGCAAGAACTTCATTCGCTCGTTCCCGCACCAGACGCCGGTGATCATGGCCTATGACGCCGGCGACTTCGAAGCGACGCTGGAAGCCGGCACGAAGGCGGCCGATCTCGCCGGCTTCGAGGGCCGACGTGCGGAGGCGAAGGCACGGGGCAAACTGCGCGGCCTCGGGATGAGCTGCTACATCGAGGCCTGCGGCATCGCGCCGTCGAAGGCGGTCGGCTCGCTCGGTGCTGGTGTCGGTTTATGGGAATCGGCCGAGGTCCGGGTGAACCCGGTCGGCACGATCGAGATCCTCACCGGTTCGCATAGCCACGGCCAGGGGCATGAGACGACCTTCGCGCAGCTTGTCGCCGAGCGCTTCGGTCTGCCGGTCGACAATGTCCAGGTCGTCCACGGCGATACCGACAAGGTGCAGTTCGGCATGGGCACCTATGGCTCGCGTTCCGGCGCGGTCGGCATGTCGGCGATCGTCAAGGCGCTCGACAAGGTCGAGGCCAAGGCCAAGAAGATCGCCGCCCATGTGCTCGAGGCCGATGAGGGCGACATCGTCATCGAGAATGGCGAGGTCAAGGTTGCCGGCACCGACAAGAAGCTTGGCTGGCACGAAGTCTGCCTGGGCGCCTACACCGCTCACAATCTGCCGGACGGCATGGAGCCGGGCCTGAAGGAGGGGGCCTTCTACGACCCCACCAACTTCACCTTCCCGGCCGGCTGCTACATCTGCGAGGTCGAGGTCGATCCGGACACCGGCGTCACCGAGATCATCCAGTTCGTCGCGGCGGACGATTTCGGCCGGGTCATCAACCCGATGATCGTCGAGGGTCAGGTTCATGGTGGTCTTGCTCAGGGCATCGGTCAGGCGATCCTCGAAGGTGTTCACTACGATGATGCCGGCCAGCTCATCACCGCGTCCTATATGGACTATGCGATGCCGCGCGCCTGGGATCTGCCGATGTTCAAGGTCTCGACCACCGAGACGCTCTGTCCTGGCAATCCGCTCGGTATGAAGGGTTGCGGCGAGGCCGGCGCGATCGGCTCGCCGCCGGCGGTGATCAATGCCATCACCGACGCGATCGGCAACAACGAGCTGACCATGCCGGCGACGCCGGAGAAGGTCTGGAAGGCCCTCAACGCGGTCCAATAAGGCCGGCGCTCGCCAATCCCGGTCGCGGCCGCCCGCCGCGACCGTTTGCGCCGGTGCGCAACGCCCGGCACCATACATTCGACGAAGGCGCGCCGCGCGGCTGGATTTTCAAGCGCTGGCCCGGCGATCCAAGGAGACAAGAGATGTACCAGACCACCTATCACCGCCCGACGTCCCTTGAGGAGGCGGCCAGTCTCGCCGCCGAAGCGAGCGACGACGGCAAATACCTCTCGGGGGGCATGACGCTGATCCCGACCATGAAACAGCGGCTCGCCGCGCCGGAGGCCTTGATCGACCTGCGCCACGTCGCCGAGCTGAAAGGCATGTCCGTCGACGGCAAGACGATCCGCATCGGCGGCGGCACCACCCATGCCGAAATCGCCGCGAGCAGCGAGATCAAGAGCGTCTGCCCCGGTTTTGCAGCGCTGGCCGGCCTGATCGGCGACCCGGCGGTGCGGCATATGGGAACGATCGGCGGCTCGGTGGCAAATTTCGATCCCGCCGCCGACTATCCGGCCGCGCTGCTGGCGCTCGGCGGGACGATTCACACCAACACCCGCGAATTTTCCGCCGACGACTTCTTCAAGGGACTGTTCGAAACGGCCCTCGATGAGGGCGAGATCGTCACCGCCGTGTCCTTCGAGGCGCCGGACCAATGCGCCTATGAGAAGTTCCGCAATCCGGCATCGCGCTATGCGATGTGCGGCGTCTTCGTCGCCAAGCGTGGCAGCGACGTCAAGGTCGGCGTCACCGGTGCCGGCTCGGACGGGGCGTTTCGCTGGAGCGACGGCGAACAGGCGCTTTCGGGCCATTTCGCGCCAGATGCGGTTGATGGTCTGTCGGTACCGGATGGCGACATGCTGTCCGATATTCACGGCTCCTCAGCCTACCGCGCCAATCTGGTCAAGGTCGTGACCAAGCGGGCGGTGAAAAAGGCGCTCGGCCACTGAGCCTCGCTGTCCCGTCGAGGCGGTCTTGATTCGCAGCAGCCATTTCCGCTGCTGCCGATCACAAAAAAGCAGGCGGCACGTGCCGCCGGCTTGTTCGTTGAGGATGTTTCGTCTGCCGAGAAGCGATTGAGGGCCGGCCGGCGTCAGGCTGAAATTTTACGGAGTTTAGAGATCGCAGCGGTGGCGATAGCCGTCATAGCCGACGAAGGTGTCCGTGTCCGGATCGTAGCTGCGATAGGTCTCCGCGCAGACGGTGACATGGTCACCATAATAGACGCGGCGCGGGGCGGGCTCATCGTAGACATGTTCCACCCGATAGACGCGCTCGACTCGTTCCGGCCGATAATAGACCGGCGGTGGGGGCGGCGGCGCATCGTAATCATCGGATGCCACCGCGCTGCCGATCAGCGCGCCGACGGCCAGACCGCCGATGCCAGCGGCGATCGCGGCGCCGCTGTCGTGGTGATGGTGGCGGTGATGCCAATAGGGATCGGCGCTGGCGCTGAGCGTGCTGGCACCGATGAGGCTGGTCGCCAGAACGGCGGATGCCGCAGTCGCGACAATGAACTTTTGCATATCGGTCTCCGGTCGATACCGGGCGAGCGGCTTTCCTGATCTGCGGAGGATTTGGCCGCGATTGCCCGATTGTCCCTTCTGCGATCAGACAAACGGTCGGTCCGTTGATCTGCGTCGCATGACAAACCGATAACAGGAGCTATGGTTGCCTTATGAGGTATGAATTTTTGGAAAGGTTGATGGATCGAGGGGCTGTCGCGGAGGCCTGGTGGGACACGCAAGCTCATGGAAACGGTGGCGTTTCGCATCGATCGTCACCCGGACATACCGCATGAAAACACCGGCACGAAGATGCCGGCGTTTGTCGTCGATCAATCTGCCGCGCGGTCAAAGCCGGCAGCGGTGGCGGTAGCCATCATACCCCAGGAACGTGTCGGTGCGCCGATCATACGAGCGATACCGCGCCTCGCAGCGTGCCACGTGCCGGCCGTGGTAGACCCGGCCGGGACGCACGCGATAAAGCGGCACCGGACCGTAATCGCGCGGGGCGAGCGCGCCACCGATCAGGGCGCCAACCGCCAGCCCCGCGATCCCGGCCCCCAGCGCTGCGCCATTGTCGTGGCGCCGATAGTGACGCCACCGATAGTCGTCGCGATGATACCGATCCCAGCGGTCGTGATCGTGATGCCTGCGCCAATAGCGATATCGGTCGCGGTCGCCGATGGTGAAGATCGTGTCGCCTCGGTGAATGAAGCTTTGGGCATTGGCGGACACGGCCGTTGCGCCGAATCCGCTCGTCACGACGAGTGCGGCCGCCAAGGCCGTGCTGATCCATGTTTTCATAACAATTTCCTAACCCTATGACCGAAAACGCGAAATTGCGGCGGTGCGTTTTCGGAACTTTTGCATCCCTCAAGGGAAGAAACGGTCGAAACGGCCGAACAGTTCATCTTCATGACGAATTTCTGATCAGCCCAGGCAAAAGGCTTCGAACGCCGTCTTTCAGGCTTCGGACAGCCCGATCGTGAGGGACCTGTCCTGCCCCTGTGGCGATCGGGCGCGGGGCAATGTCTAGACGGAACGTTTCAGGAACATTATAGCTCGATCATGCCGACACTCGACCTGCGCCAGAAGCTCGCCATCCTGTCCGACGCCGCCAAATATGACGCGTCCTGCGCATCGTCCGGCGCGGCGGGGCGTAATTCCGTGAAATCCAAGGGGATCGGTTCGACCGAAGGGTCGGGCATCTGCCACGCTTATGCGCCGGATGGGCGCTGCATCTCGCTGCTCAAAATCCTGCTCACCAATTTCTGCATTTATGACTGCGCCTACTGCGTCAACCGCTCGTCGTCGAACGTGCAGCGGGCGCGCTTTTCGGTGGACGAGGTCGTGGCGCTGACCATGAACTTTTATCGCCGCAACTATATCGAGGGGCTGTTTCTTTCGTCGGGCATCATCAAGAACTCCGACTACACGATGGAGGCGATGGTCCGGATCGCCAAAAAGCTGCGGCTGGAGGAGAACTTTTCCGGCTACATCCATTTGAAGACGATCCCGGACGCATCGCCGGCATTGTTAGAAGACGCCGGGCTCTTCGCCGATCGCCTGTCGGTGAATATCGAACTGCCGACCGATCTGACGCTCTCGGCGCTGGCACCGGAAAAGGACGCCCGCGACATCCGCCGCTCCATGGGGCATCTGCGGGCGAAGATCGAAGAGCATCGGGGCGAAAAGCGCGACCGCTTAAAGCCCAAGCGCTTTTCCGCGGGTGGACAGTCGACTCAGATGATCGTCGGGGCGGATCTGTCGAGTGACGATGACGTCCTCACCCGCTCGGAAAATCTTTACGGCAACTATCGCCTCAGCCGGGTCTATTATTCCGCCTTTTCGCCGATCCCCGACGCCTCGTCCAAGCTGCCGCTCGCCAAGCCGCCCTTGATGCGCGAGCACCGGCTCTATCAGGCCGACTGGCTGATGCGGTTTTACGGCTTTCAGCGGGCGGAGATCGTCGCGGGCGGCGAGGGCGGGATGCTGGACCTTACCGTCGATCCGAAGCTTGCCTGGGCGCTGAAGAATCGGGCGCGTTTTCCGGTCGACGTCAATCGCGCCGATCGCGAGATGCTGTTGCGCGTGCCGGGGCTTGGCACCCGGGCTGTCAAGCGTATCCTCTCCACCCGCCGGCACCGGACCTTGCGGCTCGACGACGTCGCCCGGCTCTGTCAATCGATCGATAAAGTCCGGCCCTTTGTCACCGCCTTGGACTGGTCGCCGGGCGGGCTGACTGACGAGGACGGCCTGCGCGACCGGTTCGTGCCGCGGGCCAAGCGCGCGGCAAGCCAGCTGGAATTGTTTTAGAGGCGGCGCAGAGCGTTGCCCGTTGGAGACCGGACGCTGCCCAGGCTGTCGAGCCGAAGAGATCTATTCCCAGGAGCCCGTCATGTCTGACGCGCTGCTTTTCGACATGCCGATCACGTTGCGCGAATTGTTTCCTGATCTCGAGGTGGTCGGGTCGGCGACGTGCGAAAACGACGTTCATATCGAACAGATCCGTCAGTCGCGGTCGAACGCGGCGACGTCCGGTAGCGATTTGTCGCGAGGCGGATCGAAATCAAAATTCGCTTCTGGCGGCAAATCGGCAAACATCGGGGGCGCCGAAGGCTTGCGCTCTTGAAGTCGCTCATAGTCGTCGTAACGCATCAGGACATGGGTTGGCCGTCCTGCTTCGGTCACGACGACAGGCGTGTCATCTGCAGTCTTCTTGGCGGCTGATGTGTGCGTGCTGAACTCCCGCACGGAAATGCGCCGCTGGTTATGGTCCACGATGTCGACCCATGCGGCTTCGTCGGACCGAAAATGCGCCGCCCAACCGGATTGTTCAATTGACAGGTCTCAGGGCCTCGGGAGCATTTTCGCATGTACAACGCGGTGCTGGCCTTTCCGGCAGACTTCGACGGTTGGCGCGAGGCGGCGCGGCGGGCCTTGGCGCTTGGCACCCGGCCGGAGGATTTGAGCTTCACTGTCGGCGAAGCGGCGCCGGGGCTTTTCGCCGAGCCGCTGCCCGATCAGGTGCCGGACGATGCGGCGCAGCCGACGGTGCCGCGGGCGTTTCCCGATCTCGCGCGCAAGATGGTGTGCCATGCCGACGAGGATCGTTTCAGCCTCGCCTATCGGCTGTTGTGGCGGCTATCAGGCGAGCGCCGGCTGCTGGAGATCGCCTCCGATCCGGACATCCTTCGTGCCACGCAGATGGTAAAGGCGGTGCATCGCGACAGCCACAAAATGAAGGCCTTCGTGCGGTTTCGCGAGATCGAGGACAGCGCGCTCGGCCGTCATTCGGTCGCCTGGTTCGAGCCGTTCCACCACACCGTCGAACTGACCGCGCCGTTTTTTGCCCGGCGCTTTGCCGGCATGATCTGGACGATCCTGACGCCGGAGCGCAGCGCCCATTGGGACGGCGAAGCGCTGTCGTTCCTGCCCGGCGCGACCCGCGACATGGCACCCGGCGACGACGACATGGAGGCGCTGTGGCTGACCTATTACGCCTCGATCTTCAATCCGGCGCGGCTGAAGGTGAAGGCGATGACCGCCGAGATGCCGAAGAAATATTGGGCGAACATGCCCGAAACGGCGCTGGTCAAACCGCTGATCGCCGGCGCCAAGGCGGCTGAGCGTCGCATGCTCGAAACCGCGCCGACCCTTCCGAGTTTTCGCCATGCGAAACAGGAGGAGCGGCGCGCCATGAGCTTGCCACGCGACGAGATGCCGATCGGCCGTGACGAAGCGGCCCTGCCGCAGACGATCGCCGAGGCGCGCGAGGCGGCAGAAGAGTGCCGGGCCTGTCCGCTGTGGGAGCCGGCGACGCAGACGGTGTTCGGCAAGGGGCCGGACGATGCGCCGGTGATCTTTGTCGGCGAGCAGCCGGGCGATCAGGAGGATATCGCCGGCGAGCCGTTTATCGGACCGGCCGGAAAGGTTTTCGATCAGGCATTGGCTGCGGCGGGGATCGACCGGCGCCAAGCTTACGTCACCAATGCCGTCAAACATTTCAAATTCGAGCCGCGGGGCAAGCGCCGCATCCATGCCAAGCCGACTATGGGGGAGGTCAAAATCTGCCGCTGGTGGCTCAATCAGGAGCGCAGGCTGGTGCGGCCGAAGCTGATCGTGGCGCTCGGCGCGACGGCTGCCGCCGCAGTGCTCGGCAAGACGGTGACGATCAAGGCGACGCGCTCGACGTTGATTGATGTCGACGCCGACACGCGGCTTCTCGTCACCGTTCACCCGTCCTACATTCTGCGCTTGCCCGACGCCGCCGCCAAGGCGCGGGAGACCGAGGCGTTCGAGGCCGATATGGCGCTTGTGCTGCGGACCGTGCCGGAACTGGCGGTGGGCGGCTGACGGGGCGAGCCGGCTCTGGCCGTTCGGCCGTCAAGGCTGCCACGGATTGATGAGGGCGACGCCGCAGTTTTGGAAGTCTTTGACGTTCCGCGTGGCGAGCACGGCACGATGGGCGAGGGCGATGGCGGCGATCTGGCAGTCTGATTGCGTCATTGGGCGGCCGATCCGACGGCAAGCGCTCGCAATGGTTGCGTAGTGACGCGCGGCCTCACGATCGAAGCTGAGAGTCCTGTCGCCAATTGCCAGCTCGATGGCGCGTTCGATCGCCATCCTCAGGGCGGCCTTGCGCCGACCTTCGGGAAGAATTTCGACACCGAGACGCAGTTCGGCCTCCGTGACGGCGGTAATGTAAAAGTTCGACCTCGGTTGCGCCGAGAGCCAGGCTGCTGCGACGGGGTCTGGCTGAGGTTTGATGATCTCGGAGATGACGTTCGTATCGAGAACGATCATGGCGCGTCATTTGAAACGGGGCGGGTTCCGCATGGGTTCACGGGGCGGGATATCCAATGCGACGCCCCCCAGATGCTCGAAATGTTTGCGAATGGCGTCAACGAGATTTTCCGTCCCGCCATTGATCTTTTTCCCGCTTTCCTCAGCGGATTCAGGCGGTGGTATGTGAGGCTCGCCCGAGGCTTCCCGCAGCATCACCGCCGCCTCGGCCTCGACCGAGCGGCCATGCTGGGCGGCGCGTTCGCGGATGTGACGGGTAAGTTCCTCGTCGAGATCGTGGATCGTCAGGCTGGTCATCGGGCATCTCCCTGCAGCGGTGATCAGATCGTAGCCGGGATGGCGCGATTGATCCAGCGGGCGGCGGCCGCCGTATTGCTTATGGTCCCGGGCCATGCTGGAGCGCGGTGCTTCAGGCGCCGTCCGCTTGAGCCCTTGGAAATGATCAGCTAAGCCGCTCGCGAGAGATTGACATGTGACGAAGAGACGATCGCGCGCCTTGCCCGGTTGCGCCTTGGCTTTGTCGGACGCTTTGGTGAATGGATATGGCTCAGAAAAAGCCGAAACGGGTGACGGCGCGGGTGCCGCGCGGCTTCGTCGACCGCGACGCCGCGGATCTGCGGGCGCAGGACGCGATGCTGGCGACGATCCGGCGGGTCTACGAGACCTACGGGTTCGAGCCGGTCGAGACGCCGATTTTCGAATATACCGATGCGCTCGGCAAGTTTTTGCCGGATAGCGACCGGCCGAACGAGGGCGTCTTCTCGATCGAGGACGACGACGAGCAGTGGATGTCGCTCCGCTACGACCTCACCGCGCCGCTCGCCCGCTATGTGGCGGAAAATTTCGAGACCCTGCCCAAACCCTATCGCAGCTATCGGGCGGGCTACGTCTTCCGCAACGAAAAGCCGGGGCCAGGGCGCTTTCGCCAGTTCATGCAGTTCGACGCCGATATCGTCGGCGCGCCGAACGTCTCGGCCGACGCCGAGATGGCGATGATGATGGCCGACACGATGGAAGCGCTGGGCATCGAGCGCGGGCAGTATGTCATTCGGGTGAACAACCGGAAGGTGCTCGACGGGGTGCTGGAAGCGATCGGCCTCGGCGGCGAAGAGAATGCCGGACGGCGGCTGACGGTGCTGCGGGCGATCGACAAGCTGGACAAATTCTCCACCGCAGAGGTCAGGCTTCTGCTCGGCGAGGGTCGAAGAGACGAAAGCGGAGACTTCACGCCGGGTGCGGGACTTAACGAACGCGCTATTCAGCAAATCGTTGACGATTATATCGCTGCGGCGATGTCTGAATTTGTGGATGGGACGAACAACCACGCAATTCGACAGCTGAAGGCCTCAGCTTTTGGCACAAATCCAAAATTTCACGAAGGTGTCGAAGACTTAGCGTCGATTGCCGATTTTGTCGGATCAGCCGGTTACGGCCCAGACCGCGTCAAGATCGATCCCTCCGTCGTCCGCGGTCTCGAATACTACACCGGACCGGTCTTCGAAGCCGAACTCCTCTTCGACGTGACCAACGAGAAGGGCGAGGTCGTCCGCTTCGGCTCCGTCGGCGGCGGCGGGCGCTATGACGGGCTGGTCTCGCGCTTCATGAGCCAGCCGGTGCCGGCGACGGGCTTTTCGATCGGCGTGTCGCGGCTGATGACGGCGCTCAAAAATCTCGGCCGGCTCAAGACGTCGGAGCGCACCGGTCCGGTGGTCGTCACCGTGATGGACCGCGACCGCATGGCCGATTATCAGGCGATGGCGACGCTGTTGCGTAACGCCCTCAATGACGATCCCTCCTTGCCGCCTGTGCCGGTCGAGGTGTTCCAGGGCAATCCCAAACAGTTCGGCAAGCAGCTGCAATATGCCGATCGGCGCAATGCCCCGGTCGTCGTCATCCAGGGCGGCGACGAAAAGGCCGCCGGCAAGGTCCAGGTGAAGGATCTGGCCCTCGGCAAGGAACTCTCCGCCACCATCACCGACAACGCCGAATGGCGCGAGGCGCGGGCCGGCCAGGAACTCGTCGACGAGGCCGAGCTGGTTGAAGCGGTTAAGCGCATCCTCGCCCGCCCGCTGAGCGAGAAGGGTTGACGGCGTGCAAGCTGGCAACGACACCATCGGCCCGGCGCTCGACGCGCTGTTTGCAACGCGGGGCGCCTTTGCGGCCGAGCCGCCGATTATCCTGCCCGCCGAGCCCTATCTCGACACGGCCGGCGAAGCCTTGCGCCGGCGCATCTTCCTGACAAGGGGCGAGGGCGGCGAGACCTTGTGCCTGCGCCCGGACTTTACCATACCCGTCTGTATTCGGCATATAGAAGAGGCGGCGGAGCTGCCCAAGCGCTATTGCTATCGCGGCCTGGTGTTTCGCCAGCGCGCCGATGGCCCGGCGGAGTTCGTCCAGGCCGGAATCGAGGATCTCGGCGAGGACCACCGCGCCGAGGCCGATGCGCGGGCGCTCGCCGATGCGCTGGCGGCGCTTCAGACAGCCGGTCTCGACCCGGCTGGCCTCAACGTCATTCTCGGCGATCAGGGGCTGTTCGAGGCGGTCTTGCGGGCGCTTGGTCTGCCCCAGGGCTGGCAGCGCCGGCTGATCCGCACCTTTGGCCATGACGACCAGTTGAAAGCGGTGCTCGACGCTTTGGCGAAGGGGCCGGAAGACACGCTCGAGGGCATCGAGCCACAGCTCGTCGAACTGGCGCGCGACCGCGAGGAGGGCGCCCTGACGCGGCTCATACGTTCGCGTATGGAGGAGGCTGGCCTGCCGCCTCATTCCGGCCGCTCGCCGGGCGAGATCGCCGCGCGGCTGATCGAAAAGGTTGCGGTGGCTGAAGCCCGGCTCGGCGAAGGCGCGCTGAAACTGCTTGAAGCGTTTCTGGCGATCGACTGCTCGTTGGACGCGGCGGCGGATCGGCTCGCCGAGCTGATGGGCGGCGCCGGTCTCGATCTCGGCCGGGCAATGACCGTGTTCGAGACCCGCAATCTCGCGCTGCAGGCGGCCAATGTCGATTTGGCTGCCCTGAACTATCGTGCCGCCTTTGGCAGGCCGATCGATTATTACACCGGCCTCGTCTTCGAGGTGCGCCAGCCGGGCGGCAGCGATGCGCTGGCCGGTGGCGGGCGCTACGATCGCCTGATGACGATGCTCGGCGCGACCCAGCCGATCCCCGCGGTCGGCTTCGCGCTGTGGCTCGACCGGGTCGCGGCCGATCTCGAAACCCGTGGAGGCGCGGCATGAGCCTCACCCTCGCCATTCCCTCCAAGGGCCGGCTGATGGAAAAATCGCTGGCGGCGCTGAAGTCCGCCGGGATCGACGTGATCGCCGGCGAGACGCGCTCCTATCGCACGTCGGTCTCCGGCTTCGACGGACTGGACGTGCTGCTTCTGTCGGCGTCGGAGATCGCTCGCCAGCTGCGTGACGGGGCAATCGACTTCGGCGTCACCGGTGAGGACCTGATCCGCGAGAGCATGCCGGACGCGGACGGCCAAGTCGATTTTGTCGCCAGGCTCAGCTTTGGCCACGCCGATGTCGTCGTCGCCGTCCCTGAGGCCTGGGTGGATGTGGCGACGATGGATGATCTCGGAGATATCGCCGGCTCGTTCCGCGCCCGTCACGGCCGGCGCTTGCGCATCGCGACGAAATATTGGCGCCTGACTCAGGGCTTCTTCACCCGGCTGCACGGCATCCAGAGCTATCGCATCGTCGAAAGTCTCGGCGCGACAGAGGGCGCGCCGGCGGCGGGCTCGGCCGACATCATCGTCGACATCACCTCGACCGGCTCGACGCTGACGGCGAACCAGTTGAAAGTGCTCGCCGACGGCACGATCCTGAAGTCCGAAGCCTGCCTCTTGTGCTCCAAAACCCGGCCACGCGAGGCCGGCGACAGAGCGCTCGCCGAAGATCTGGCGCGGCGTTTTCGCGGCTGAAACGCTCGGTTACAACTCGTAATACGCGCGAGGCGGCGTGATCGCTTCGCGAGCTTTATATCCGTTCTCGATAGCAGGGCTCTGATCGATGGAGCCAAGAAACTCTCGAGGACAGGACGATGGAAAAACCGAAAGACAGCGGCTTTGCGCTCAATCGCCGGCAGGCGCTGACGGCGATCGCGGTGACCGCCAGCGGGGCGATGATCCCGCGCGCTGCCTTCGCGGTCGAGCAGAGCAATGCCGCGATGCTCGTCGGGGCGACTGTCTGCCGGCTGCTGCCGGATGTGACGGAAGGTCCCTATTACGTCGACGACAAGCTGGTGCGGGCCGACATCACCGAGGGGCGGCCTGGCGTGCCGGTCCTGCTGCGGCTGCAGGTGGTGGATGCGACCTGCCAGCCCCTGGCGAAGGCGCGCGTCGACGTCTGGCACTGCGACGCCACCGGCCTTTACTCGAACTATGGCGGGCAGGGCGACGACCACGATCATCCGGTCTCGACCAAAGGCGAGACGTTCTTGCGTGGCACACAAATGAGCGATGCGAACGGCTTGGTGAATTTCACCACGATCTATCCCGGTTGGTATCGCAGTCGCACCACGCATATTCATTTCAAAGTGTTTCTGAGCGCAACGAATGTTCTCACCGGGCAGATTTTCTTTCCCTATGCGCTCAGCCAGTTCATTTACGACAAGGTGCCACCCTATTCGATGCGCAAGGCGGTACGCGACACGCTGAACGCCAGCGACGGCATCGCTCGAGAGGCCGGCGCTGCGTCGCATGCGGCGATCACCGAGCAGGGCACGCGGTATCTCGCGGCACTCATCGTCGGCGTCGATCCGGCTGCCAAATCCAATAGCGCCGAGGGATTCAACGGTCCGCCGATGGGCGAGGGCAAAAGCGGTCCGCCGCCGGGCGGCTTTGGTGGTCCGGATGGTCCGGGTGGCGCTGGTGGCCCACCGCCGGAGCGCGGCGATCCGAAGGCCTCGCTCGTTCCCGGCGTCGCCGGCATTATCGTGTCCGAATAAAGCGGTCGCGGCGCGTCGTCGCCGCAATGCTTCGTTACAAATAGCCGTGACCTACCGCAAGGTTCGCTTCACGTTTGTGTGTGTAGCTGGTGTCGACATCTGACATTCACCCAGCATGACGAAGGAACCGCCATGTCACTGACCATCGGATCGAGTCCCTCGGCGACGCCCCTCATCTCGAGCGACAGCTCCAGTGGCGATGATGCTTCGGCGATCGCGGCAAAGCTGGCGGCGGCACAACAGGCACTCGCCGAAGCCGAGCAGTCGGGCGATGCCGACGAGACGGCGACGCAGGAGGCGGCGGTCGCCAAATACACCGCGCAATTGGCGGCGGCCCAGCAAAGCGCCGCCAGCACATCGACCTCCACGACCCAGCAGAGCGCCAATGCGCCGGCAAATGGTGCGTCCGGCACCGACGAGGCGCAAAATCCCTACAAGGTGACGGCGCGGGTCGATACGACGGCGATCAGCGCCGCCAAGGAGGCCAGCCAGAGCGATGACGTCGCGGGGAATGGCACGGCGGCCAAGGCCGAGCAGACGGCCAAAGCCGAGCAGGAATATCAGGCCAACATGCCTCAGTCGGGCGCCGCGCAAAGCGAGGCTGCTCAGGCCTGATCATGGGCCTGACACAAGGCTGCCGCGCGACCACCGACCCTCGGTCGTTCGGGGCCGACTTACTTCGGTGCGATCATCGTCGATGGATCGACGATGCGGTCGTAGTCGTCGGCCGAGACAAGGCCCGAGGCGATCGCCTCGTCGCGGAGCGTCGTGCCTTTCTTGTGAGCGGTCTTGGCGATGTTGGCGGCGTTGTCGTAGCCGATCGTCGGGGCGAGGGCCGTCACCAGCATCAGCGACTGCTGCATCAGCGCGTTGATCCGCTCCTCATTCGCCTCGATGCCGTCGACGCAATGCTCGGCAAAACTCTCCATGCCGTCGGCAAGCAGCCGGATCGAGGAGAGGACGGCGTTGGCGATCACCGGCTTGAAGACGTTGAGCTCGAAATGGCCCTGCGAGGCGGCGACGGTCACCGTGGTCTCGTGGCCCATGATCTCGGTCGCGACCATGGTCAGCGCCTCGCACTGGGTCGGGTTGACCTTGCCGGGCATGATCGAGGAGCCTGGCTCGTTGGCCGGCAGGTTCAATTCGCCAAGCCCCGAGCGCGGGCCCGAACCGAGGAAGCGGATATCGTTGGCGATCTTCATCAGATCGGCGGCGAGCGTGTTCAAGGCGCCGTGGAAGAAGGTCAACGCGCCGTGCGAGGCCAGCGCCTCGAACTTGTTCTCGGCGGTGCGGAAAGGATGGCCGGTGAGCGTGGCGATTTCGGCGGCGATCGCCGTGTCGAAGCCGACCGGGGCGTTGAGGCCGGTGCCGACGGCGGTCCCGCCCTGGGCGAGCGCCAAGACGCCGTCGAGCGCCTGGTCGATGCGCGTCTCGGCAAGCTGGAGCGCCATCGCATAGCCGGAAAATTCCTGGCCGAGCGTGACCGGGGTCGCGTCCTGGGTATGGGTACGGCCGATCTTGATAATGCCCTCGAAGGCTTTGGCTTTCTTGTCGAGCGAGGCGTGGAGGGTTTGAAGCGCCGGCAAAAGCCGCGCCTTCGCCTCGACCACGGTCGCGACATGCATCGCCGTCGGGAAGACGTCGTTCGACGACTGGCTCATATTGACGTGGTCGTTCGGATGAACCGGCGTCTTCGAACCAATCTCGCCGCCGAGCATTTCGATCGCCCGGTTGGAGATCACCTCGTTGACGTTCATGTTGGACTGGGTGCCCGAGCCGGTCTGATAGACGACCAGCGGGAAGTGATCGTCGAGCTTGCCGGCGATGATCTCGTCAGCGGCCTTTTCGATCGCGTCGCGCAGATCGGTGGGCAGTTTGCCTTTTTCCGCATTGACCCGCGCCGCCGCCTTCTTGACGGTGGCCAGCGCCCGGATCAGCGGCAGCGGCTGGCGCTCGGTGCCGATTTTGAAATTGTTGCGCGAGCGCTCGGTCTGCGCCCCCCAATAGCGGTCGTTTGCGACTTCGATCGCGCCGATGGAATCGGTTTCTGTTCGTGTCGTCACGCTGAGCCCTTCCTCTGGACGGTCTGGTTGGAATGCCAATAGCGGCGCAAGGCGCGGATCGGAAGAGCGACGCGGCGCTAAAATCGCGTCAAGAGGATTGCTCGGCGGATGGATGAAGATCCCGCTGCGTCCGATTGCCTCTGCTGCGGCGACCTTGCCGATTTGTAACGCTGCCCAATCTCTCCTGTCAGGCAGATGTTTCAGGTTTTCGGAGGACAGGACATGAGGACCATGGTGAGGAGCGGCGCCGTGCTGGCAATGGTCGCGGCGCTGGCGATCTCGACGGGCTGCAGCCGCACCCAGCGCACCTTGGCGGGCGCGGGAATCGGCGGCGCCAGCGGCGCGGTGATCGGCAATGCGGTGGCGGGCACGGGCGGCGCGATTGTCGGCGGTGTCGGCGGTGCGGTCGCCGGCGGTTATATCGGCCGGCACTACTGAGCAGCGGGAAGCGGACGGGTCCGGCGATCCTTCGGCTTTCCGCCGCCATAAATTCTGGTGAGATGCTCTGATCGGGGTTGTGGCCGCTGAGATCGATCCAAGACAAATGAGAGGGGGTGGGCGATCAAACGCCCGCCCCCTCTTTTTTGTTTATCGGATCTGGTCGGATCAGCCGGAGGTCAGCGGCGAGATCGAGATTTCGACCCGGCGATTTTGAGCGCGGCCCGCTTCCGTCGCATTGGTGGCGACCGGCCGGGTTTCACCGAAGCCCTGGGTGTTGAGGCGCCGCGGATCGATGCCCTGGCTGGCCAGATACTGGCTGACCGAGCTGGCGCGATCCTGCGAAAGCCGCAAATTGTAATCGGCCGAGCCGGTGCTGTCGGTGAAACCGTCGACGTCGACGATCGACTTGTCGAACTCCTTCAGAACCAAGGCGACGGAGTTCAGCGTCGGATAGAAACCGGAGAGGATCGACGCCTGATCGGTCGGGAAGGTGATGTTCGATGGCATGTTCAGGATGATGCGGTCGCCGACGCGGGTGACCGAAACGCCGGTGCCGCGCAGCTGCTGGCGCAGCTTGGCTTCCTGATTGTCCATATAAAGACCGATGCCGCCGCCCGACAGCGCGCCGATGCCGGCCCCGATCAGCGCGGCCTTGCCGGCATTGTGGCCGGTGGCGCGGCCAACCACATAGCCGCCGAGCGCGCCGATACCGGCGCCGATGCCGGCCCCGCCGAGCGTGTTGGAGATCTTCTCCTCACCGGTATAGGGATCGGTGGTGCAGCCGGCGACAGCGGCGGTAAGCGCAAGCGCGAGGGCAAGTTTTCTCATCAGGTTCTGACCAGCCTATCGAGTGGGCGGGCGTCGCCGCCGGCGCCGTTGGTTTCTTTAGCGCCCCGATACCGGTCACACTTGGCTGGAATAGGGCTGTCGCGGACCGTGGGCGATTTTGCACAACTTGTTGCAAATTGGCCGCATCTGCCTGGAGCGACGGGCGCCGACGCTCACAGCAGCCGGGGACGGAGCTGGCTTACCTCCCAGTCGTTCAGGAATTCGAGCTGCCGGCCGAGCCACTCCGCCGTGAAATTTTCGCTGCCCCATTCCGCAGTCTTGTCGGCGAAATTGCCGATGAGCCAGAGATGGCGGATGGCGACAAAGATCGCGATCGCCGCTTCGTCGATCGCCGCGACCGGCCGGGCCGAGCGATAGCCGGCATCGAAGGCGCGCCAGATCGCGTGGCGGCGCCGGCCGAACGAGACCTGCGCCCACAGATGGACCGCGAGATCGTAGGCGAGATAGCCAAAACCGCCGTCGTCAAAATCAAAGAGCACGGCTTGGCCGGCGAGCGGTCCGGTCTCGGGAAGCCGGGCATTAAGGCCGTGGCAATCGCCATGGCAGCGGATGCGGGTCAGGCGATCGTCCAACGCTGCGACGCGGTCGGCGAGCCGCGCGGCGATGGCCTCCGCGCTCTCCGGCAGCGACGGCCCGACGCCAAGCACGGTTTCGACCGTGCGCCGAATGGCGGCGACCGGGCCGTGGAGAAGCTGGTCGAGATCAAGGCGGTGGCGTCCCTCCGCCGCCTTCGGATAGGCGGCGCTCGCCGCATGCAGGCGCGCAAGGGCAACGCCTTGAAGGTGGGCATCGGCGGCTGAATCAAGATTTGGGACACGGCCGTCGACATGCCGGAAGAGGACGAGCGGACGGCTGCCTTGCGGCAACTCGGCCGTGGCGAACAGCGCGCCGTTCTGTCCGGCGAACGGCGCAGCGACTGGAACGCCTTCGGCGTCGAGATAGGCGATGAAGGCCGTCTCGGCGGCAACATCCGCTTCCCCTCGCAGCCGCCTGCCGGACACTCGCGCGACGAAGCGTTCTTCGTCACGCGTGCGAATTTCGTAGCAATCGTTGAAGCCGCGATTGAGGAGGCTGCAGCGCGCAATCGGCCCGATCGGATAGTGGGCCTCGACGAGGGCCGCCACGGCTTGCGGTGTCGGTGTGGCGTAAAGGACGGGCAGAGGATTTGTCATCAACGTTCGCCGGGTCTTCGGGCGTTGGCCTCCTCCTGGAGCCACCATACCGCCGCGTTGTTGGCCATTCGTCCCGTTTCGCCGGCCAGCGCATCGTGCTCAGCTCACCACCGCCGGTGCACATAGTTTTTCTGCTTGTGGCGCGTTTGGCGAGCGGTTCTCCGGGTGCCGGCGTCGGCTGCCGCCAGCGCCTCGCGCGGGCTGACCGCCTGGCCGCGGATCAATTCGGCGAGCGCCACCGTGTCGAGATCGTCGTCGAGCGTCGTCAATCCCCCAAACATCCGCCATCCGCGCGGCGCGACGTTTCGGCAGCCACCGGCGAAATGGTCAGAGGAAGAGGCGGCATCCGGAGGCGGACAGTCCGCCTCCGGATTTCGATCAGGTCAGGCGGCGCGGCGCTGCTTGAGAAGGCCGCGATTGACCAACAGCTCGGCGATCTGAACCGTGTTCAGCGCCGCGCCCTTGCGCAGATTGTCGGAGACGACCCAGATGTTGAGGCCGTTGTCGATGGTCTGATCCTCGCGGATGCGCGAGATGTAGGTCGCATCCTCGCCGGCCGACTCGTAAGGCGTGACGTAGCCGCCGTCCTCATGCTTGTCGATGACCAGGCAGCCCGGCGCCTCGCGCAGGATATCGCGGGCCTCGTCGGCGGTGATCGGCTTTTCGAACTCGATATTCACCGCTTCCGAATGGCCGATGAAGACCGGCACGCGCACGGCGGTGCAGGTGACCTTGATCTTCGGATCGAGCATCTTCTTGGTCTCGGCCATCACCTTCCATTCTTCCTTGGTCGAGCCGTCTTCCATGAAAACGTCGATATGGGGAATGACGTTGAAGGCGATGCGCTTGGTGAACTTCTTCTTCTCCACCGGATCGGCGACGAAGACCGCGCGCGACTGCTCGAAGAGCTCGTCCATGCCTTCCTTGCCGGCACCGGAGACCGACTGATAGGTGGCCACCACCACACGTTTGATCTTGGCATGATCGTGCAGCGGCTTCAGCGCGACGACGAGCTGGGCGGTCGAGCAGTTCGGATTGGCGATAATGTTCTTCTTGGCAAAGCCGGTGACGGCGTCGGCATTGACCTCCGGCACGATCAGCGGAACGTCCTGATCGTAGCGCCAGGCCGAGGAGTTATCGATGACGACGCAGCCCTGGGCACCGATCTTCGGCGACCATACCTTCGAGACCTCGCCGCCGGCGCTCATCAAGGCGATGTCGACGTCGGAGAAATCATAGCCTTCGAGTGCCTTCACCTTGAGTGTCTTGTCGCCGTAGGAGACTTCTTGGCCGACCGATCGGCGGGAGGCGAGTGCCACTACTTCATCGGCGGGAAAACCGCGTTCTTCAAGGATCGTCAGCATTTCGCGACCGACATTGCCGGTGGCGCCGACGACGGCAACCTTGTAACCCATGGGGATTCGACCTTCTCTCGCTCTCCCCTGACTTTCGATCAAGCACGCTCGTCCTCCGCCCCGGGGGAGACAAGCGGGGCGAGGGGTCAGCTAATCGACGTTTTCGTGGGCACGGAGCGTACGGTCATGTCGAGCGATATGCGTTGGATCGGCAGACTTGTCAATTACCGGATTTTCGGCATTGAAAGCCGTCGGGTTTGCATCGCTTCGGACGTGATGGAGGCGGGCCCTGTGCCGCCCCGCAATCAAGGACATCACGATGTCGCATTTCGCCATCCTGCTCGCCGGCCGCATGGTGCCGACGCCGGCCCTGCGGCAGCGGCTCGCCGGAGCGCGGGTGATCGCCGCCGATGCCGGTATCCGCCACGCCGTCGCTCTTGGCTTGGTTCCCGAGTTGTGGGTCGGCGACTTCGATTCCGCTCCCCATGTGCCGGACGCCTTTTCCGGTATCGAGCGAACGACTTTTGGCCGCGACAAGGATCAGACCGACGGCGAACTTGCCATCGAGGCGGCGGTCGCCCGTGGGGCAAGCCGGCTGACCCTCGTCGGCGCCCTTGGCGGACCGCGCAGCGACCACGCTTTTGCCCATTTCATCCTGGCGCTGCGCTATGCCGGAACGGGTCTGGCAGTCGCACTTCACGACGGCATTGAAGACGCCTATCCGTTGGACACCGAGCCCCTTCGCGCCGATCTTTTGCCCGGGACGCAGTTCTCCGTGCTGAAATTCTCCGATGTCGAGGGGCTGACCATCGAAGGCGCCAAGTGGCCGCTAAATGACGTCGCGCTGCCCTTCACCTCGATCCTCACCCAGTCGAATGAGGCCGCCGGGCCGATTACGGTGCGTCTCGCCAAGGGCGCGGCCATTCTGCTTGCCCAGGCCGATTCCTCGGTGCGGTGAGCAGCTCGCGCAGCGATTTTGCCGATACCTTTGGTTTGTCGGTTCGGCCCGAATCGAAATCTTGCAAAAACACCACATATTGGGGTGGTGCGTTCGACCGGACGCAGACCGAACGCTCCGCCTCGTCGGTTGGGCGCGCCGTCTCTTCGCAGAAATCGATGTCGCTTTTCAAAACGCTGCGTCAGGAAACGGATCCCTGGCAATCGCCTGCGATCCGAAGCGAAAATGCCGAGATCCGGCCTTGGCCTGGGGGGGGGAGTTGACTATGGTCGCTCGCGCGTGGTCCCGTAGCTCAGCAGGATAGAGCATCAGATTCCTAATCTGAGGGTCACAGGTTCGAATCCTGTCGGGATCACCAATTATTTCAGAGGCTTAGCCCTGAATTTCTTCGCTTCCATGTCGCATCCATGTTGCAGTGAGTTCCCTTGATTTTCAGGGGTTTCCTGCGAGACTCGGCAGCTCCACGCGACATGGGAGGGCTCGGGATGGGGCTTATTATCGAAACGACGGACGCGATGTGCATCTTTTCCAGCGTCGCGGTCCACGCAGCTTCCGGCAAAGGATTCGTGAATTTCAGCGTGACGCTCAATTCGGAGAGCGAACCCGAACCGGTCGCCAGCTTCACCGTTCTCGCTGGCGATGAAGGCGATGGCATCGACGGGATGGTGTTTCGCTCGCACGATACGTTGGCGCAGTCTTTCGAGATGATGGCGAAAGTGCTCCGTCGAATGGGCGAATCCTACAAGAGGTAGGCTGCCACCGACGGTCGCTCAGTGCACCCGCTGGTCAGCCTGTCAGCAACACGTGCTCGGCGAGGATGCCGCCCTCCAGACGCTCGGTCTTGGGGTGATCGAGGAGTGTGTGTGTCGCTTTACTATGCAAATCAACTGTGGATTTTAGAGACATGGGGCATCGGATAAGTGCGAGACCCTGGCGCTCTACAAGACATGGGATCTCGTCTTCCCGACCGGCGCTGGTAACGTCGAAGGCCTGAAGAACATCGCGACCCGTGGGCTTCACCCGACGATGATCCGGGCCGGCGTGGCGGTGGACACGGCCGAGCGCGACAAGAAGGGCAGGGCGATCCTCGCCGCGAAATACACCGGCATGCACAGCCTCCGGCACTTCTACGCGTCCTGGCTGATCAACCGGAAGGAGGATGGAGGACTCGGCCTGCCGCCGAAGGTCGTTCAGGAGCGCATGGGCCACAGCACCATCACGATGACGATGGACGTCTATGGGCACCTGTTCCCGCGCGGTGATGATGCCGACGAGCTGGCTGCTGCTGAGGCAGCGCTTCTGACCTGATTCTCGTCCACGTGTCGCAATCAATGCAAGTCAGTGCTATCTGAGTGCTACCGATGGATAAGCTGCGAACATAGGGAGGCAGTGATGTACGATGCTCGTTTCATTGCCAATTGGTTTGTGAGCAGAGCCGCCAGCGAAGGCAAGCGTCTCACCATTATGCAGCTTCTGAAGCTGGTTTATATTGCCCATGGTTGGCATCTTGAGATGCGGAAGGCACCGCTGGTCCTCAACAAGATTGAGGCGTGGAAGTACGGTCCTGTGATACCGGATGTCTACGCGGCCTATCGAAATCAGGGCGTGGAGATAACAGCGCCTCTGTCTCTTCCCAGTGGGCAGATTGAGCCCTCGGATCGGCATTTGCTAGAACAGATTTACCAGATCTACGGATCAATGGGCGCAGTCCAGCTTTCGAATCTCACTCATGAACCAGGCGGTCCGTGGGATACCGCAACCCGCCAGCGAGGTTGGTTTGCACCGATCCCGAATGATCTCATTCGGGCACACTACGAGTCTAAACGAGCTGCGGCGAAGAATGTCTGATGTGCCGCCGCAACTCCCTGTAGATGCTCCGCCGTCAGATATCGCCAAAGAGCTCGAGCGGCGCATCGCAGTGCTGGAGACAGCGCGGGATGCGCACAAGCTCTCTCAAGAGGCTCAAGAACGAGATCTCATTATAAAGGAGATCAGGCAACGCGTGATTGTCCGTTGGTCTGCGCTCACATTCGCAGTTTTTGTTGTGGTTTTTCTTGGAATTCTTTTAGTTTCGGCGTCAAGCTGGTTCACGTACTGGAAATTCCTTACTGCCCCGAGTTCGTTAGTAATGGTTTTGTTTGTCGCTCCGATCGCATCGATAACAGCGATAACTATCACAATACTGATCGGTGCTTACCGTCGAAAAGGGGAGGATATGGATGGATCTCCAGTGGCCAATTTGGCGGCTGAAGCGTTTAAGGCGACCGGTGGTCCATCGACTTAATGCAACATGTCTGCGACATGGCATCATTTTATTTATATAAAGCAATGGCCCGCGCTTCATTCCTAATCTGAGGGTCACAGGTTCGAATCCTGTCGGGATCACCAGTGAAATCAATTATCGTCGACGCCGATCGCAGGAATGTTTGACATCGTTTGGGACGTCTCACGGTCTCACGCAGTCTCTGGGCGTTGCATCCGCGAACCCGTTTTTCATTCGGCCACGGCACCGGGCCGCGCGCCGATTGCGGTCTCGGCCATGGCGGGTTTGGCGCGCCGGTTGGCCTTCTTCTCGCGGGCGAATTTTTGCGCTTGGGTCGTCGCGGCCGTGCGTTCCGTTCGATGGCGGCGCAGGTTCCCATGATCCGCTTTGGCGGGCCCAGCCGGGCCCAGCCGTGGGCGACGAACAGCATCGCGTTCAGGCGGCCTTGCCGTCGACGATGACGTGATCGAAATCGCGCGAGCACTTCTCGATGCGGGCCTCGATGCGATAGACCTCGCGCAGCATGTCCGCGGTGATCACCTCGGCGCAGGGACCGCAGGCGCGCAGCCGTCCGTCAACGATGACGATCGCCTTGTCGGCGAAGCGCAGCGCTTGATTGAGGTCGTGGATGGCGATCATCACCAGCATGCCGCGCCGGCGCGCCTCATTCTGCATGAGCTGCAGAACCTCGACCTGCCGGTAGATGTCGAGGGCGCTGGTTGGCTCGTCCATCAGCATGATGTCGGGCGCGCGCACCAAGGTCTGGGCGATGGCGACAAGCTGGCGCTGGCCGCCGGAAAGCGCGTCGAGAGGGCGCTGCCCGATATCGGCGATGTTGAGCGCTGCCAAGACGGCGTCGATCTCGATCAGCTCGGCCTCGTCGACCGTCCAGGACTGCCCCTGCTTGCGGGCGAGCAGGACCGATTCATAGACCGTGAGGACCGCATTCGCGCCGGTATCCTGCGGCATATATGCGATCGCCTTGCCTGCCTTGTCCGTGCCGTCGAGGTGAACCTCTCCCGGTCCGGGTATCAGGCCGGCGATGCGCTTGAACAGCGTCGATTTGCCGGCGGCGTTCGGGCCGATCACCGCCACGATTTCACCGCCCGCAAGCCTGGGAGTGGTGACCGCCGTCAGGGTCTGGCGACGCCCATGGCGGGCCCCGACGTCTTCAAGCCTCAGCGTCACCATGCCCGCCTCATATTGGAAAGGATGAGCGAGAAGAAGAAGGGCACGCCCACCAGTGCCGTGATGATGCCGATCGGAAAGACCACGCCCGGAATCAGCGACTTGGAGACGATCGAGGTCAGAGACAGCAACAGCGCCCCGCAGAGTGCCGCAGCGGGCAGAAAGAATCGCTGATCTTCGCCGACAATGATGCGCGCCATATGCGGGCCGACAAGCCCGACAAAGCCGATCGTGCCAACGAAGCTGACGGGCACCGCGGCAAGCAGCGACACAACCAGCATGGTCTCGAGACGGATGCGCCGGACTTTGACCCCGAAGCTTGCCGCCTTTTCGTCGCCCAGCCGCATCGCCGTCAGCGCCCAGGCGTTGCGGGCAAAGAGCGGCAACGACAGTATCAAGACGGCGAGCGTGATCCCGATCTTCGGCCAGGTTGCCTTGCCGAGGCTCCCCATCGTCCAGAACACCACGGTCTGGAGCGCTTGTTGGGACGCCAGAAACTCGATGAAGGCCAAGAGAGCGTTGAACGTGAAGACCAGGGCGATGCCGAGCAGTACCACGGTCTGGACGCTCGTTCCCCGCGCCTGGGCGAAGAAGTGAATGACGACGGTGGCGATCAGCGCCGTCATGAACGCATAGGCTGGCACCGCATAGTCTGGCGGTATCGGCAGAAATGGCACACTGGCGACGATCGCCAGCGCGGCGCCAAAGCTCGCCGCGGCGGAAATGCCGAGGGTGAAGGGGCTGGCGAGCGGGTTGGCGAGGATCGTCTGCATTTCTGCGCCGGCGGTCGATAGGCAGGCCCCGACCACGATTGCCATGATGGCGACCGGCATGCGGATGCTCCAAACGACCGTCCTGACCACCGGCGAGACACCGCTCGGATCGAACAGCGCCACTGCGACCTGATCGAGGCCGTATCGGGCTGGGCCCCATGCTAAGTCGACACAGAGGGACAGGCAGAGCGCCAGCGCCAATCCCATTAAAATCAGCAATTTGCGACGAGCAAGGGCGCGGTATTGACCGCGCCCCGCCACCGCTACCTCTGCGCTCTCAGCGGCGCTAAGGTGAGCCATCAGCCCTGTCCTTCTTCCGCTCAGCCCTTGGGCCTAATCGACAGCCAATAGCCTGGCTGATAAGGCAGGGGCAGGAACTTCTTGGAGAAGTCGGCGAAGGTGGCATCCGGGTCGAGATCCTTGAACAGGTCCGGATGGAACCACTTGGCCAACTGCTGGATGGCGACGAACTGGTAAGGGCTGTCGTAGAACTGGTGCCAAATGGCATAGACCTTGCCGTTTGCCACCGCCTTGGAACCGGTGAAAGCAGGGTCCTGCATCAGCTTCTTGAGAGCCGCCCGGCCTGCATCAGCGTCCTTGGCTGCATCCGGTCCAACCTTGACGTAATTCGGCATGCCGTGCGCATGCGTCCAGTTGGAGCCGGTCGCCACGATCACGTCGGGATTTGAGGCGATCACCTGTTCGGGATTGATCGTGCCGGAAAAGCTCGGCAGGAAGTCCGAGCCGATATTGCGACCGCCGGCGAGTTCGACCATGAGGCCGAAGTTGCCCGGCCCGAAGGTGGCGCAGCAATCCAAGAGTCCGGCCGCCCGGTACATGAAGACACTCGGCCGCGGCGCATTGGCCTTCTTCAGCACGCTTTCGACCCGGGCGAGCTGCGCCTGCGAATAAGCTGCGACTTCATTGGCACGCTGCTCCTGACCAAAGACCTGACCGAGAATGTGCAGGCTCGGCACGGTGTCCTCAAGGATTTTCTGTCGAAAATCGATGTAGACGAGCTTGATTCCGGCGCTGTCCAAAGCCTTGTCGAAGCCGCCTTCTTCAGCCGCTTGCTTGTTGCCGATGGGCAGGAGGACCACGTCCGGATGCAGCGCGATGATCATCTCAGGCTGCAGCGTGCCGTCAAACAGACTGCCGATGAAGGGAAGGTCCTTCACCTTGGGATATTTAGCCACATAGGCGTTGTAGAGGTCGAGATCAGTCAGCCAAAGATCGTTGCGCCATGCCACAACCTTGGAAAAAGGATTTCCCGACTCGATCGCTGCAATCGCGTAGATCATCCGTCCTTCGCCGAGGACCACGCGGCTGACCGGTTTGTCGAAATGCACCTGCCGCCCGGCGATGTCGGTGATGGTGAAACCTTGCGCCAGAACCGGCGTGACGAAGGCGAAAAAGGCGAATAGGAGGCCTGCGAGGCGTTGCATCATTTTCATTTTGAACCCCAGTCAAAAACTCAATATGTAGGCGCGTATAAAAGCTGACGGTATTAATCAACTACTATTTTTTATAGTAATTCCAATGATTTATAGAAATCAGGGCGAGGGAATCAGCCGAGCATGCGCAGCGTCGAGACAAACTATTCAATTCGTGACGAAATCCGCGACTACTGGTCGATGCGGGCGGCCAGCTTCGACGAGAGTGTCGGCCACGAGATTTTTTCCGAGGCCGAGCGGCGCGGCTGGCACCGCCTGCTGCGCAAACATCTCGGCGCGGGACAGGGCCGGGCGGCGCTGGATTTGGCTTGCGGCACGGCGGTGATTTCGCACCTGCTCGACGATCTCGGCTTCCAGGTGACCGGCGCGGACTGGTCCGAGGACATGCTGGCGCGGGCCAGGCGTAAGGCCGAGGCGCGCGGTGCCGATATCCGGTTCGTCATGCGCGATGCCGAAAACACCATGGAACCGCGGGAAAGCTATGACGTGATCACCAATCGGCACCTGGTCTGGACGCTGGTCGATCCGTCTGCCGCCTTTGCTGAATGGTTCGCTCTGCTGAAGCCGGGCGGAAAGCTTCTGATCGTCGATACCAATCAGGATGCAACCTGCCTGGGCACGCGAATCCGCAAGGCCTGGGAAAAGCTGACCGGCCAGCCGAACGGTGCGGGGGTTGTCACCGATCTGGCGGCTGCCGAGCGCCATCGACGGATCCGAGAGCAGGTCTATTTCTCCGCAATGATGCCGGCCGAGGCCGTGGTGGCGCTGTTGCAAAAGGCGGGATTTGTCGATCCGGTGGTCGATCGGTCGATGGGCGACATCCACTGGGCGCAAGCTCGAAAGATGACGTTGCTCCAGGGCTTCGAGCGGCTCACCCAGGATCGCTATGCAATTTGCGTCACAAAACCCACCGGTTAGCGGGTCTGCGCTGTGGTCGATTGAACGCGGGAAATTGAAGTGTGTGCTCTGATCGCGACGGAATGAGTCCATTTTTCGCGACGGCAGCGTTGGACGGGTGAGCGCGTCTCGCTTCAGGCCGTTGTCTCTTCGATGGTTGACAGCGACGTGCTGATGCGGTCCGGAATGTCGCAACTGATTTTTGTCCTTCGTGGCGGGCGAAGGTTATATGAAAATATTCCTTGACAGCGTCACGGTCCTCCTCTAAGTTGTCGGCATCATCAACACGTTCGTGAGGGGCGCCCGAGGACGTGGGCTTGCTCTTTCGGTTCCGGAAGCCTGGCGCGGCTGATGCCAAGGTCTGGTTCGGCCGCCATGCGTTTGCGGTGACGCAAAGCTGTTCTCGGCAAATGGTCTCGAACATGGTGCTGAGCGCGCCGTGCGCCCGATAGAACGCACAAAGCAAGCGCACTCTGAGTCATTCTCCGCATCGTACGTTGCCGACAATCGAGTCCGATGTTCGGGCCGATGCTGGAGCCGAATATCGCCTTCGATCTTCGGGCTGCTGCCCTGATGAGATGTGGCGCGTCGAGGACTGAATGGCGGAATTGTTGTCGAATCGGCTGTTTGCGCTGCTGTCGCGTGAGGTGGCGCGATTGGAGGCCTGCGGAAAGGAATTTAATCCAAAAAGCGAAGCCGTCGATCAGAACGAGGAGACGGCGCGTCGCAGCGGTGACGGGCGAGCCTCGGAGGCGGGCGGCTCGGCCGCCCGGGCGGCCGCGTCGGGCGGGACGAAAATTGGCTTCAAGGAGCGCGCCGACGTCTTGAGCCTCCTGACTCGCACCTTGGAAAAGCTCTTGGAGCTGCGGGGGCGCGAGGCCCGCGACGGCGACGCGGACGACAGCGAGGTTCAGCGGCTGCGCGATGACTTTATGCGACGTCTTCGGGCGCTGGATGCCCGGCGGCCCGGCGGATCGCGCTTGTTCGACGGGGATGGCAACTACGCTCTCGATGCGGCGGCGGCGCGGCTCTTGGCCGACTTCGAGTCCGAAGCGGCTGAAGACGGAACGTTGGACACCGCCGAGCCGGGCGGTGATGGGGACCGCCGGAGTTTCGATGGCTCGCAATGACGAGGCTCCCGTCGTCGGAGAGGGGCCGGTCGGTGACGGTTCGCCAATGCAAGCGATCGGTTGCGGCAACGCGGCGGAGAGGGAAGAGGGCGACAGCCGATTTTGGGATCGGACCGAGCGGTTGGTCGGGCAAACAAGCGGCCGGGTGTTGGTGGGGGAGACGCCGCCGTGGCTGGCTTTGGCGCGGCCGGCCCAGCTACCGGTGCCGGGGCGCTGGCGGCAATGGCTGATCGTCGGCGGCCGTGGCTCGGGCAAGACGCGGGCGGGCGCCGAATGGGTGAGCGCGATGGCGGCGGGCGAGCCGCCCTTCGCCGAAACTCCGGCGATGCGGATCGGCCTCGTCGCCGAAACCTTGGCCGATGCCCGCGAGGTGATGATCGATGGCGAAAGCGGGCTTCTGTCCGTCACAGGCTACCGGCGGCCGGTCTTTGAGGTCAGCCGGCGCCGGCTGGTCTTTGCCAGCGGGGCGGTCGCGCAGATCTTCTCGTCGGAAGATCCGGACGCCCTGCGCGGCTATCAGTTCGATCTCGCCTGGGGCGACGAATTGGCGAAATGGGTGCATGGCGAGGCCTCATTCGACAATCTGCAACTGGCGCTCCGGCTGGGGCGCGATCCGCGGGCGATCTTCACCACGACGCCTCGGCCGATCCCGTTGCTGAAGCGGTTGATGGCCGACCCGTCGACGGTGACCACCCACATGCGGACGGTGGATAATGCCGGCAATCTGGCGCCGGGGTTTTTCGCCGCGATGACGGAGCGTTACGGCGGTACGCGGCTGGGTCGGCAGGAACTCGACGGCGAAATTCTGGCGCTGCGCGAGGACGCCCTGTTCGATCTCGCCCGCATCGAGCGCGAACGCTGTGCGGTGCCGGAGAACCTCGGCCGCATCGTCGTCGCGGTCGATCCGCCGGCAAGCGCCCATCAGCGCTCGGATGCCTGCGGCATCGTCGCGGCGGGGCGCGGCCCGGACGGCACCATCTACATCCTCGCCGATCACAGCCGGCGCCGGGCCAAGCCGCATGAATGGGCGCGGGCGGCGATCGGGCTCTATCGGCAGTGGCAGGCCGACCGGATCGTCGCCGAGGTCAATCAGGGCGGCGACATGGTCGAGGCGGTGATCCGCGCCGTCGAACCGGACACGCCGTTTCAGGCGGTGCGCGCAAGCCGCGGCAAGTGGCTGCGGGCCGAGCCCGTCGCGGCGCTCTACGAACGCGGCCGGGTGCGCCATGCCGGGCGGTTTCCGGAGTTGGAAGACGAGATGGCGGATTTCGGCCCCGACGGCCTGTCCGGTGGCCGCTCGCCCGATCGCCTCGACGCCCTGGTCTGGGCTGTCAATGCGCTCGCCGGCGACGGCAGCGGCCCCCGAATTCGCGAACTTTGAACCCTTCGGCGGCCTGTCCGCCAATCGTGACGGTATCGGAGACAGGCATGAGTCTTGTGCGATCCATGGCCGATTGGCTGGGGGCGGGGCGTCGGCGCGCGGCCGAGCGCACCGCGCCGGGCGCCCACGAAGCGAAGGCCGCGACGCCGGTGACCGGCACGCTGATCTTCACCGGCGGCGGCGATCCGGTGTTCACCGAGCGCTCTTTCCCCTCGCTCGCCCGGACCGGCTTCATGCAGAACCCGGTGGTCTATCGCTCCGTGCGGCTGATCAGCGAGGCCGCAGCGGCGATTCCGTTGGTTCTTTACGACGGGGCTGAGGAGGTCAGCGCCAACCGGCTGCTCGATCTTCTGCACCGGCCAAACCCGATGCAGAGCACTTCGGCCTTCATCGAGGCGATCTGCGGCTTCTTGCTCATGGCCGGCAACGCCTATGTCGAAGCGGCGATGTTTGGCGGCGAGATCAAGGCGCTGCACGTTTTGCGGCCGGATCGCATCCGGGTGATCGAGGGCGATGACGGTTGGCCGGTCGCCTACGAATACCGGGTCGGGTCGACCAGCAAACGCATCGCCGCCGAGGGTGAGGCGGGCACGCCGTCAAGCCTTTTGCACTTGGCTCTGTTTCATCCCCTCGCTGATCTGAAGGGCTATCCGCCCCTCGCCAGCGCGCAGGCCGCGCTCGATCTTCACAACGCCGCCGGCCGCTGGAACAAGGCGCTGCTCGACAATTCGGCCCGCCCATCCGGCGCGCTGATCTATAAATCGGAGGGCGGCGCTAGCCTCTCGCCCGACCAGTTCGCCCGGCTGAAGAGCGAACTCGAAACCGGCTATGCAGGCGCTGTCCGTGCCGGCCGGCCGCTGCTGCTCGAAGGCGGGCTGGAGTGGAAGGCAATGGCGCTGACGCCGAAGGACATGGACTTCATCGAGGCCAAGAACGGCGCGGCCCGCGACATCGCGCTCGCCTTCGGCGTGCCGCCGATGCTGCTCGGCATTCCGGGCGACGCCACCTACTCGAATTACGCCGAGGCGAACCGGGCGCTCTATCGGCTGACGGTGCTGCCGCTGGTCAAGCGGATCAGCGGCGCGCTCGGCGACTGGCTCGGCGCGCATCTCGGCGAGCCCGGATTGCGGCTCGGCTTCGATCTCGACGCGGTGGAGGGGCTGTCGGCGGAGCGCGAGGCGCTGTGGACGCGGGTCGGCGCGGCCGATTTCCTGACGCGGGCGGAAAAGCGGGAGGCGGTCGGCTATGGCGCCGAGGACTGAACTGGCCGCGCTGCACCGACGCTTTGCGGCGACGCCATCGCCGCCGCCGCCGCTTCTATCCGGCTACGCGGCGCTTTTCGGCGAGATCGATCTTGCCGGCGACCGAATCGAGCGCGGCGCCTTCAGCGCCTCTTTGCTGCACCGGCAGCCGGGCGATGTCCGCATGCTTTGGCAGCACGATCCCGCCCGGCCGATCGGCCGCTGGCAGAGGATCGTCGAGGACGAGGTCGGTCTCTTCGTGCTCGGCCGCTTCGCGCTCGGCACCCAAGCCGGACGCGAGGCGGCGGGGCTCGCGGCGGCCGGCGCGATCGACGGGCTGTCGATCGGCTTTCGCACCCGGCTCGCCCGGCGGGCCGCGGCCGGAGCGCGGCGCCGCCTGGTCACCATCGACCTTTGGGAAATTTCCCTCGTTACCTTCCCCATGCAGCAGCGGGCGCGGCTGACGCTCGTCGCCGAACCGGCGGCCTGAAGGCAGGGGCGGAGCTGAACACCGATTATCGATCACAGAGGAGACAGGATATGGACGAAACCGCGATCGCCGGCTTCGAAACGAAGGCGCTTGCCCCTGAGATCCGGGGCCTCCAGGACGATATGATGCGAACCTTCGAGAGCTTTTGCGAGGCCAATGACGCCCGCCTCGACGCCCTCGAAAAGCGGATGGGCGAGGATGTCGTCACCGCCGAGAAGGTGGACCGCATCGCCGCCGCGCTCGACGCGCAGAACCAGCGGATCGAGCGTTTGACTCTGAAGGAGATCCGCCCGGCGCTGGGGCAGAGCGGGCCGCGCGGCGAGGATGCCGTCAGCGAGCACAAATCGGCCTTCGAGCGCTATGTGCGCGGCGGTGACGAGGCGCCGCTGCGGCGCTTTGAGGAAAAGGCGATGTCGAGCCTGACCGGCGCCGACGGCGGCTTTCTGGTGCCGGACGAGACCGAGGCCGAGATCGGCCGCCGGCTCACCGCGATCTCGCCGATCCGCTCGATTGCCGCGGTGCGCACCGTGTCGACGGCCGTGCTGAAAAAGCCCTTCGCCATCTTCGGGGCCGAAAGCGGCTGGGTCAGCGAGACCGCCACGCGTGACCAGACCGCCGCGCCGCAGCTGGCCGAACTCACCTTCCCGACGATGGAGCTTTACGCCATGCCGGCGGCGACCAGCGCGCTGCTCGATGATGCGGCGGTCGACATCGATCGCTGGATCGGCAGCGAGGTCGAGCAGGCCTTCGCGGCGCAGGAGGGCGCGGCCTTCGTCACCGGCGACGGGGCCAACAAGCCGAAGGGCTTCATGAGCTATTCAACCGTTGCTGAAAGCTCCTGGGCCTGGGGCTCGGTCGGCTTTGTCACGACCGGTGCCGATGGCGCTTTCGCCAGCGATGGGGCCGCCGATGCGCTGATCGAACTCGTCTATGCGCTGAAGGCGGGCTATCGGCAGAACGCCAGCTTTGTGATGAACCGGCGCACCCAGGCGAGCGTGCGCAAGCTGAAGGACAAGGACGGCAGCTATCTCTGGCTTCCGCCGGCCTCGGCCGGGGGGCGGGCGACAGTGATGGGCTTTCCGGTGGTCGAGGCCGAGGAGATGCCGGACATTGCCTCGGGCAGTCTCGCCATCGCCTTCGGCGACTTCGCGCGCTTCTATCTGGTCGTCGATCGCCAGGGCGTGCGAGTGCTGCGCGATCCCTATTCGGCCAAGCCTTACGTCCTCTTCTACACCACCAAGCGGGTCGGCGGCGGCATCCAGGATTTCGACGCGGCCAAGCTGCTCGAATTTTCCGCCTGAGCGGTCGGGCATTGCGATTGCCATGATCAGGCCCGGCCCAGCGGCAGGGCCCTTCAATGCTCACGCATCGGCCGGAAAATCGGAGTCGATTTTCGGCAAAGCCCGATGTGTCGCTTTCATGATGGAGAGCGCCCTTTCTGCGTCCTGTTGGACGCACGGCGCTCGATCGGAGACGAGCCATGACGACGATCGATCTTGGCACTTCGGCCGCCGAGCCGCTGACGCTCGCCGATGCGAAAGCCTGGGCGCGGATCGAGCGAGACGACGAGGACGACCTGATTGCCAGCCTGATCACTGCCGCGCGGCAGACGATCGAGCGCGAGACCGGCCTGGCGCTTTTGCGGCGCAGCTTCAAGTTGCTGATCGATCCGGTCCCGACGGATGGCCCCGTCGCGGCAACGCGCCGGCCGCTGGTCTCGATCGACGCGGTTGACGCCTATGATGCGACCGGCGCGCCCGTCGGTTTTGACGTGGGGACGGCGATCATCCCCGATCTGCCGGGGATCGACGCATTCTATCTGACCCCGATCGTGATCGCGGCGGCGGTGAACGGCGTCGAGATCGATTTTACCGCCGGCTTCGGCCCCAACGGTTGTCCCGCCGACCTGCTTTTGGCGATGAAGGCCATGGTCGCCGCCGGCTATGAGGCGCGGGCGCTGGTGCCGTCTGGGGAAGCGGCTGGTCTGCGGCCGGCGATCGCGGCGCGGCTGCTGGCCCCCTATCGACAGGCGAGGCTCTAGATGGCGCCCCTGTTTCTCGATCCCGGCCTCTTCAACCGCCGCGTTGCGCTCGATCAGCCGGTCATTGCCGCCGACGGCGCCGGCGGCGGGACGACGGACTGGCAAGAGCTGCGGGCGGTTTCCGTGCGCATCGAGCCGGTGTCGGTGACGACGCGCGAGCGCTTCGATCAGCGCGAGGCGATGATCACCCACCGGGTGCTGATGCGCGCCAACGCCGTGGTCAAACGCGGCATGTCGTTCCGGCTCGGCGCGCGGCGGCTGGTGATCGTCTCGGTGCACGATCCGGACGAGAGCGGCCGCTATCTCGTCTGCCGCTGCGAAGAGGAGCGCTGAACGATGCGCTTCACGGTCACTGTTCGTCATCGGGCGGTGCAGGCATCGTTTCGACGCTTCGTCGAGGCCGCTCTTTCCCGGCGCTTGAGAATGGTAGGCAGCGCGACGCTGAGGTCGCTTCCGTCTACATCGAACCTTACGGAGACGCCGGAAGGCCGCGCGCTGCTTGCCGATCCCTTCGCCGAATCCGCGTCGTCGGGTGAAGACCGGAGGCCGGACGACAAGGTCGCGAAAAAGTTAAAACCCTGGCGTTGAACTTGTATCGATTCCCATCATTTCAGGGTATATTTCACAGCGACAAGTTTCGTGAAAGCGGCGTCGTGAAAACGGGATGGAACGATGGCTCATCCGAGCGCTGAGTTACAGGAATCGATCTTTTCCGCCTTGTCGTCCGATCCGGCGCTGACGGCGCTGCTCGGCGGGCCGAAAATCTTCGACCGGCGGCCCGAACAGGCGAGCTTCCCCTACCTGACCCTGGGGCGCACGGCGGTGGTCGACTGGTCGACCGGCACCGAGGATGGCGCGGAGCACATTCTCACGCTGCATGTCTGGGCGAAGGGCGGCGGCAAGGCCGAGACCTACGAGATCATGGACAAGGTCGCCACCACGCTGAACGACGCGGCCCTGCCGCTCAAGGACTATCACCTCGTCAATCTGCGCCTGCAATTTGCCGAGGCGCGGCGCGAGCCGGAAACGGCCGCCTATCACGGCATCCTGCGGTTCCGGGCGGTGACCGAACCGCTCGCCTGAGGTGTGGAGCGTGTCAATCTTGCGCAGGGATATATAGCTTGTTAGCTTGTCGTGAGTTTGGTCCGTGCAAGGCTCGCACATGTCGTAAGCGAGTTCATCGAACGGGGGAATTTCGATGGACGACGAGCAGGCCTATTTTTATTACTATGTGCTGCGTATGGAGGCGAGGAAATCCGTTGTCGATGCGTTAAATCGCCGGATTAAAACTTCCGATCATCGATCGCGGTGGCGCGGAATAACGTTGGCTTCAGTAAACGAGGAGTCAGTTGATTACGCTCGACGAGAGTGGTCGAAAAACTATTCGGTCGGAGGTTTTCAAGGCTTCAAGGACAGCTGGGAGCGATTAAATTATAAGTTTAAAGCGATACCATCACATTTCAATATCGCTGTTTGGCAAAGTTATGAGGACGTAAAAGTCCTTCAAGGCATGGCGCTTGGGAAGCCCTCGCGGGGTAAGACGCATCTGACCATTAACTGGCTTGAAAGGTCTTATGTGACACCGTATTTTCGGGGCGGCGTGATGCTTCCTATCCTGGCGTGTGCCGAACAATATGCGAAACTCTTGCGGTGTGAACGCGTTCTGGTTAAAGACGCGGCAGATCCGAATGAGTTTTCAAACTATGGATACAATCCATATAGCGCACTCGGCCGGGGCTATATCGCAAAGGAGTTACGGGATGGCACAACTGATGGACAATGACGCTGTAGCGCATGTGAGTGACGCTCTGGCTTTTGCGTTCGCGCGCGCCAATGAACGTGTCAACTCCTCTGGGATTATGAATTCGGTTCCTTTAATCGACTCTATCGATCAGGCGGCCTGGGATTCCTGGGACGCGACGGATGAAAATCCCATTGTCTGCGACTCAAGCGGCGTGCTGGATCTTGAGGAAGATTCAAAACAAGCTGCATAGTCAGCTTTTGGGTATAATTCTTTAGAAAGGCGGTCCTTCGGGGCCGCCTTTTTTCGTGGCCGCAGTGGCGGCCGGACCGAGCACGGGACACGCCGATGAGCGCGCAAAAAGGCAAGGATCTCCTCCTCAAGGTCGACGCCGAGGGGCAGGGCAACTTCACCACCATTGCGGGTCTGCGCAGCCGGCGCATCGCCTTCAATGCGGCCACGGTGGACATCACCGACAGCGAAAGCGCCGGGCGCTGGCGCGAGCTCCTCGGCGGGGCGGGCGTCCAGCGCGCGGCGCTGTCGGGCTCCGGCATCTTCAAGGACGCGGGCTCGGACGCAACGCTGCGGCAGATCTTCTTCGATTCCCGCGTCGTGCCATTTCAGGCGGTGATCCCGGATTTCGGCACGGTGACCGGACCCTTTCAGGTGACGGCGCTCGAATATGGCGGCGAGCACGACGGCGAGGTGACCTTCGAGGCGACGCTGGAATCGGCCGGCGCGCTCGCTTTCGTGGCGGCCTGACCATGGCCGTCAACCGGCGCCGGGGCGAAGTGTCCGCGATCATCGACGGCAAGGAGCGCCGGCTCTGCCTGACCCTTGGCGCACTCGCCGAACTGGAAGATGCGTTTGCCGCCGGCGATCTTGGCGCGCTCGCCGATCGGTTTCGCGACGGCCGGCTGTCCGCCCGCGATCTGACGCGGATCATCGCGGCCGGACTGCGCGGTGCCGGCGAGGCCGTCAGCGACGCCGATGTCGCGGCGATGCCGATCGAAGGCTCGGCGGCCGGGGCAGCGACGATCGCCGTCGCGCTTTTGGCCGCTGCCTTCGGAAGCGACGAGGAGGCGGCCGGGGCGGGCACGGCAAACCCTTGACCGCCGGCGCCTGCCCAGGGGCAGCGCCCGGGCCTGAAACTGAGACCGAGCCAGCACGGCCCGCCGTGGTGATCGCCTTCCCGTGGGAGGACGCGATGGCCTTCGGCTTCGGCGTGCTCAAGCTTTCCTCCGCCGCCTTCTGGAGTCTCACCCCGCGCGAACTGGCCAGCGCCGCCGGCCTTGGCCGGCACGTTGGCATCGCGCCTTCGGCCGCCGATCTGTTGGCCCTGATGCGCCGTTTTCCCGACGAGGCGCGGTGAGCCGCGCCGATCGCAACCACGAGATCTGACGATGCACGACGACGAAACCTTCACCGTCGCGGTCAAGGCCGATACCAGCGGCGTCGACCGGGCGCTCGGCGACTTGTCGAAACAGGCGACGCGCTTCGGCCATACGCTGACCTCGGCCTTCGCCGAGGCCGTCACCGGCAGCCGTTCCCTCGACGGCGTTCTGAAACATCTCGGCGAAAGCCTCTCCAAACTGGCGCTCGAGGCCGCCCTGAAGCCGCTCGGCGAACTCGCCTCGAACCTCTTTCGCCAGCTCTTTTCCATGTTGGGATCGAGCCTTGGATCAGGGCTCGGCGGGGGGCTGGGCGGCGGCGGGTTGTCGTCGGTGCATTTCGCCAAGGGCGGCGTTGTCGCCGCGCCGCAATATTTTGCGACGGACGGGCGCGTCGGGCTGATGGGCGAGGCGGGCGCCGAGGCGATCTTGCCGCTGCGCCGGGGCGCCGACGGCAGTCTTGGCGTTGCCGCGCCTGGCGGCTCCTCGGCACCCAACATCGTCTTCAACGTGAAGACGCCGGACGCGCCGAGCTTCACTCGCGCCGAAGCCCAGATCCAGGCGATGCTGACCCGGGCGGCGCTGCGCGGCCGCCGGAGCCTCTGACGATGGCGCTCGCAAGCTTCAGCGAGGCGCGATTTCCGCTGCGCGTCGCCTTTGGCAGCAGCGGCGGCCCGGAGCGGCGCACCGACATCGTCCGCTTGTCCACCGGCTTTGAGACCCGCAACCAGCGCTTTGCCCGCTCGGTGCGCCATTACGATGCGGGCTCGGGGCTGAAGAGCCTCGCCGATCTTTCCGCCGTGCTCGAATTCTTCGAGGCGATGCGCGGCAAGCTCATCGGCTTTCGCTTTCGCGATCCGCTGGATCATACGTCCGCGCCGCTGGGGGCGAGCGTGACGGCGCTCGATCAGGAGATTGGCGTCGGCGATGGCGCGACCACCCGCTTTGCGCTTTGCAAAGCCTATGGCACAGCCGACAGCGCCTATTCTCGGCCGATCGAAAAGCCTGTCGACGGCAGCGTGCTGATCGCTCAAGGCGGGGTGGCGATGGCGACCGGCTTCACGGTCGACGCGACGAGCGGGATCGTCAGCTTCGCGGCGCCGCCGGCCACCGGCACGCCGATCACCGCCGGGTTCGAATACGACGTGCCGGTGCGCTTCGACATCGATCAGCTCACCATCAATGTCACCGCCTTTCAGGCCGGCGACATTCCCAATATTCCGCTGATCGAGGTGCGGCCATGAGAGCTTTGCCCCCCGGCCTTGCCGCAGCGACAGAGCACGCGGTGACGACGCTGGCGACCTGTTGGCGGCTGACCCGGAGCGACGGCGTGGTTCTCGGTTTTACCGATCATGACGCCGCGATCACCTTTGATGGCACGCGCTTTGAGGCGGCAAGCGGTCTTGGCGCCAGCGAAACCGAGACGGCGCTTGGCCTCGAGGCGACGACGGCGGAGGTGCAGGGTGCGCTCTCCTCGGCGCGGATCGACGAGGCCGACATCGCCGCCGGCCGCTTCGACGGCGCGACCATTGAAACCTTCGTCGTCGACTGGCGCAATCCGGACGCCCATGTGCGGATCGACGTCGCCGATCTCGGCGAGGTCCGGCGCGGCGATGTCGCCTTCACCGCCGAGCTGCGCAGCGTCGCAGCAAGGCTCGAAGCGGTGCGAGGCCGGCTCTATCGCCGGCGGTGCGATGCGGTTTTCGGCGATCAGCGCTGCCGTTTCGAGGTTACCTCTGCGCCTTACACCGCCTCGGCCGCGGTTTCGGACATGGGCCGCGGCTGGGTCGAGACCACCGCGACGCTTGGCGTCACCCCGGAGCACTACGCTTTCGGCCGGCTGACCCTTCTGACCGGGGCGGCGAGCGGTTTGGCCACCGATCTTCTGGCGGCGAGCGCGTGCGCCACCGGCGCCGTGCGCTTCGCTCTCAGCGGGCAGATCGCGGCGCCGATTGCCATCGGCGATCGCTTCGCGGTGGTGCAGGGCTGCGACAAGCGCTTTGCCACCTGCCGCGATCGCTTCGGCAATGCGGCGAACTTTCGCGGCTTTCCGCATATTCCGGGCGCCGATGCCGGGTTCGCTGTCGCCAAGAAGGGCGATCGTCTCGACGGCTCGCCGGTGGTGCCATGAGCCTTTCCACGGACAAAGCGTCCGCGACGTCGCCGCCGGACGGCGCGTCGGATGCGCTGCGCTCGAAAGTGCTGACGATCGCCCGCAGCTATCTCGGCACGCCCTATCGCCATCAAGGTTCGACCCGCGGCGTTGGCTGCGACTGCCTCGGCCTGTTGCGTGGCGTCTGGCGGGAGCTCTACGGCGCCGAGCCGGAGACGCCGGGGCCTTATGCGGCAAGCTGGGGCCTCAAGGCGGGCGATGATCGCCTGTTGCTCGCGGCCGGCCGTCACCTTCGCCCGCTGGCGCTTGGCGGGGCCTTGCCCGGCGATGTGCTGTTGTTTCGCTGGCGCCCGTTTGCCCCGGCGTCCCATTGCGCGGTGATCGACGAGGATGACCGCATCATTCACGCCTATGAGGGCGCGGCCGTCGTCTCGACCGCGCTGCCGATCAGTTGGCGCAAGCGCATCGCCGGCGCCTTCCGCTTTCCGGAGTGAGCCATGGCGACGATCGTTCTGCAGGTGGCCGGCGCCGCGATCGGCAGCTTTCTCGGCGGTCCGATCGGCGCGGTGATCGGCCGGGCCGTGGGCGCGTTGGCCGGCTCGGCTGTCGACAGCTCGCTGCTCAGCGAGACCAAGCATTATTTTGGGCCGCGGCTCAAAGCCTCGCGCATCATGACCGTCGACGAGGGGACGGGGATTGCCCGCGTCTACGGCACCGCGCGGGTCGCCGGCCAGGTGATCTGGATGACGCGCTTCGAGGAGAAGGTCGACACCGAGCGCCAGGGCGGCAAGGGTTTTGGCCCCAGGGTGGACGTCACCACCTACCGCTATTTCGGTAATGTCGCGATCGGGCTCTGCGAGGGGCCGATCGCCGGGATCCGCCGGATCTGGGCAGATGGCGAGGAGATGGATCTGTCGCAGATCGACTATCGCGTCTATCTCGGCGACGAGACCCAGGCGGCCGATCCGCTGATCGAGGTCAAGCAGGGCAGCGGCAACGCGCCGGCCTATCGCGGGCTCGCCTATCTCGTCTTCGAGCGACTGCCGCTGGAGAGCTACGGCAACCGCATTCCGCAGATCGCCTGCGAGGTGCTGCGTCCGATTGGCCATTTGGAGCAGGCGATCCGGGCGGTCACCCTGATCCCCGGCGCCAGCGAGCACGGGCTCGATCCGCAGCCGGTGCGGGTAGAACTTGCCGAGGGCGAGGACGAACTGATCAACCGCAACGTCCTCTTCGGCGACAGCGATCTGTCGGCCTCGCTGGACGAATTGACGGCGCTTTGCCCGAATTTGAAGCGCACCGCGCTGGTGGTCTCCTGGTTCGGAGACGACCTTCGGGCCGGCCATTGCACGCTGCGGCCGAAGGTCGAGATCGCCGATCGCCATGAAAAGGTGAACTGGCGCGTCGGCGATCTGGAACGGCATGACGCCGAGCTCGTATCCACTATCGACGGCGCCCCGGCCTATGGCGGGACACCCAGCGACGCCGGTGTCATCCGGGCGATCGCGGCGTTGCGCGGGCGCGGCCTCAAGGTCACCTTCTATCCGTTCGTCCTGATGGATGTGCCGCCCGGCAACGCTCGTGCCGATCCTTATGGCGGAACCGAGCAGAACGCGTTTCCCTGGCGCGGCCGGATCTCACTCGACATCGCCGTCGGGCGGACGGGAAGCGCCGACGGGACTGCCGCCGCGCGGGATGCGATCGTGTCCTTCCTCGGCGCGGCGGCGCCGGGCGATTTCACCGTCTCCGGGAACCAGATCTCCTACCATGGCCCGGACGAGTGGTCCTACCGTCGGATGATCCTGCATCAGGCGCATCTGGCGGCCGCAGGTGGCGCCGACGCCTTCCTCATCGGTTCCGAGCTGCCGGGGCTGACGCGGGTTCGCGACGCGGACGGCCGTTTCCCCTTCGTCGAGGGGCTGATCGCGCTTGCCGCTGACGTCAAGACGATCCTGCCCGACGCGACGGTGACCTATGCGGCCGACTGGAGCGAATATTTCGGCTATCATCCGGACGACGGCTCGGGCGATGTCTTGTTCAATCTCGACCCGCTCTGGGCCTCGTCGACGATCGACATCATCGGCATCGACGATTATCTGCCGATCGCCGATTGGCGCGATGGCGAGGCGTCGCCGGACGCGCCATCGATCTATGACCGTGCGGGCCTTGCGGCCGGCATCGCCGGCGGCGAAGACTTCGACTGGTATTATCAGAGCGACGTCGACAGGGCCAAGAAACAGCGAACGCCGATCACCGATGGTGCCGATCAGGAGCCCTCGGTGTTTCGCGCCAAGGATCTCGTCGCCTGGTGGTCAAACCCCCATTACGAGCGCCGCAACGGCCAGCGGGCGGCCACGCCGACATCCTACGTGCCGAAAGCCAAGCCGATCTGGCTGACCGAACTCGGCTGCCCGGCGGTCGACAAGGGGGCGAACCAGCCGAACGTCTTCATCGATCCGAAATCCTCCGAAAGCGCCTTGCCCTATTTCTCCAATGGCGGGCGGGACGATCTTTGCCAGCGCCGCTTCCTCGAAGCCCATCTCGACCATTGGACGCCGGGGTCGCCCGGGTTCGACGAGGCGGCCAATCCGGTCTCTCCGGTCTACCACGACCGCATGGTGACGCCCGATGCGATCCATCTGTGGACATGGGACGCCCGGCCATTTCCGGCGTTTCCGGCATTGTCCAACGTCTGGGGCGACGCCGAGAACTGGCGGCGCGGCCATTGGCTCAACGGTCGGCTCGGCGCGGCGCCCTTTGACGCGCTGGTCGCCGCGATCCTGTCGGCCAACGGCGTCGACGAGCCGGATCTGTCGGGGCTGGAGGCGATTTTGACCGGTTGGGTGGAAAGCGAGCCGAGTTCGGCGCGCGACAGCCTCGACAGTCTGTTTCGCCTTGTGGGTGCCGTCGGCCATCTTGCCGAGGGAACGCTCGTTGCCCGCTCGTTGGCGCGGCTGCGGCCCGAGCGCGACCTTGCCGCCTTCGTCGACGTCGATCAGCAGCCTTTCGTCGAGCTCCGCCGGGCCGAGGCCGCTGCGACGGTGGATGCCGTGGCGGTGTCTTTTCTCGATGTCTGGCATGACTATCAGCCGGGCAGTGCCGAGGCGATGCGCCCCAGCGTTGCCGCGCCGCGCCGCGAACTGGTCAGTGTTCCGGCGGTCATCGACGAAGGGCAGGCGGGTGCCTTTGCCGCACGGATACTCGCCGAGGGGGCGGTGGCGGGCGAAACCGCCCATTTCGCCCTGCCGGCCAGCGATCTCGCTTTGGCGATCGGCGATGTCGTTGACCTCGACGGACGGACCGGCGATTGGCTGGTGACGCGGATCGAGACCGGTCTTTACCACCGGGTGACGGCGCAGCTTCTGCCGGCGCGGCTTGGCGCTGCCAGTCTCGGCGGCGCGATTGCCCAAGCGCCGCCGGCGCGGCTCGCGCTCGCCTCGCGCCCCTTCGCCGGCTTTCTCGATCTGCCCTTGCCGGCGGGCGGCAGCGGTTTCGATGGCGCCCGCGTCGCGATCAGCGCGTCGCCCTTTGTCGGTTATGAGGTTGCGACGATCGGCAGCGACGGCCTCCCACATTCCCGCGCAAGGGTCAGCCAGCCGGCGGTGCTCGGCCGGTTGCAGGCGCCGCTGCTGCCGGGGCCCGAGGGTCGGATCGATCCGGTGCATGCGATCACGGTGGCCTTACCGCGCGGCGCGCTGGCGTCGGTGTCCATGGCGGCGATGCTCGCCGGCGGCAATCTCTGCGCGGTGCAATGCGACGACGGTGGCTTCGAGGTGCTGCAGTTTCGCGATGCCGAGGAGATCGCGACCGGAACGTTTCGTCTCAGCGCTCTGTTGCGGGCGCAGGGCGGGACCGAGGACGCGATGACGGCCGGGGCCTCGATCGGCGCCCTGTTCGTGCTTCTCGACGGTTCGAGCGTGCCGCTCGATATTCAGGCCAGCGAGATCGGCCATACGCTTGATTTTCGTGTCGAGCCGTTTGGCCGCGCCCTCGACGATCCGGCGGTCGCCGCCAAATCCCACAGCCTCGGCGCGCGATCGGTGCGGCCGCTATCGCCGGTGCATCTGACCGCAAGCTTTGCCGGCGACGGCGCGGTGACGATTAGCTGGATCCGCCGCACCCGGATTGGCGGCGACAATTGGGTGGTGCGTGAGGTGCCGCTCGGCGAGGATGAGGAACGTTATCGCCTGACGCTTGCCGCCGCTGGCGCCAGCGCGGCGGTGATCGAGACGACAGCCAGCCCGGTGACACTGACGGCCGATCGGCAGAAAACGCTGTTCGGCAGCCTGCCGGCGGCGATCGACGCGACGGTGGCGCAGGTCAGCCCGGTCTGGGGCGCCGGCACGTCTCGCAGCGCACGGTTCGTGCGGCCGGTCTGACGGCCGCCGACGGCGCTTTCCCGCCGGCCGAACCGACGCGATCGTCGCCCGCGCCGAAGATTTTTCCGGACAATTTTGTCGGTTGCGTCACTTCGTGGCGCGCGGCCCCATCCCTTGCGGCTGCGGCTGCCCTATTGTCGTCTCTCACGAAATGTCTGCTGCAGCATTCATGCCTCATTCAGCCGGCTGATGTTACGGTTTGCCATGAATGGGACGGCCTGCCGCCTGATACGATTGGACACGCATGACCTTCGCTCGCACGATCCTGGTTCTCGCACTGGTGAGCGGCTTGTCCGCCAATCCGGCCTCGGCGTCCCAGGATCGGGAAGGCCCGTCTGATCCGGCGGTGTCGGTGACCGCCGATTTCAGCGATGGCGCGGACCAAGCCGAGCCGATGATCCGGCTGGCGGCGGCGGATTGTTCGGGCGCGGCCAGCCGCGCGGCGCGCCAGACCGGCGGTCAGGTCCTCTCGGTGTCGACCCGCAGCCAGGGCGGGCAGATCGTGTGTGTCGTAACGGTGTTGGTGCCGGGCAAGGGTGACCAGCGCCCGCGCAAGCAGACGATCACCATTCGGCCTTGATTGTGCCGCCTTCGCCGTTTTGGACAAAGACGACGTTCAGTCAAGCACCATCGAAGGGACGAAACCGACGCCATGCGCATCCTGATCGTCGAGGATGACGAAACCTTGAATCGCCAGCTCAGCGACGCGCTGAGCGGGGCCGGCTATGTCGTCGATTGCGCCTTCGATGGCGAAGAGGGACATTTCCTCGGCGACACCGAGCCTTACGATCTCGTGGTTCTCGATATCGGCCTGCCGCAGATGGACGGGATCAGCGTACTGGAACGCTGGCGACGGCAAGGCCGCAACATGCCGGTGCTAATCTTGACCGCGCGCGACCGCTGGAGCGACAAGGTCGCCGGCATCGATGCGGGCGCCGACGACTATGTCGCCAAGCCGTTCCACGTCGAGGAGGTGCTGGCGCGGATCCGCGCGCTGATCCGCCGCGCCGCCGGTCATGCCTCGTCCGAGATCCATTGCGGTCCGGTGCGCCTCGACACCCGCACCGCCCGGGTGACGCTCGACGGCACGCCGCTGAAACTGACCTCCCACGAATACCGTCTGCTCGATTACATCATGCATCACCAGCGCGAAGTGGTCTCGCGCACGGAGCTGATCGAGCATCTCTACGATCAGGATTTCGATCGTGATTCCAATACGATCGAGGTGTTTGTTGGGCGTTTGCGCAAAAAGATCGGCGCCGAGCTGATCGAGACCATCCGCGGCCAGGGCTATCGCATGCAGGATCCGGGAGAAAAGGGCTGATCTCGCTGCGCGGCTTCAGCCGGCGCCGGCACGGCGGTGGGGCGAAGCCGACCGACGCGGCGGCGGAGCGGCGCTCGATTTTCGCGACCTTCCTCCATCCGCGATCGCTGACCCTTCGGGTCATCCTCTTGACCAGCCTCTGGGGGATCGTCGCCCTGTTCGTCGCCGGGGCGCTGATCTCCACCCTTTACGAACGCACCGCGACGCGGGGCTTTGAAAGTCTCCTGGGCGCCCAGCTTTATAATCTCGTCAATGCCGTCGAGGTCGACAACAAGGGCGAGCTGCAGGGCGATCCGGACCTTGGCGATCTGCGTTATTCACGTCCGCTGTCGGGCTGGTATTGGGAGGTGCTGCCGGCCTCGGCCAACACCTCCGGCCGGCTGACCTCGACCTCGCTGGTTCTCCTGAAAATCCCGCAAAAGCCGGTCTCCAAGGTGCCGTTCGATCAGATGTATCGCCGCTCCTATGAGGAGCCCGGCCTCAATGGCGAAACGCTGGAGGTGCTGGAAACCGAAGTGGTGCTGGATTCCCAGAACCACACCGCACGATTTCGGGTGATGGGCAGCCTCTCTTCGGTCGAGAACGACATCAAGGCCTTCGATCGCACACTCTTGTTCTATCTCGGCACGGTTGGTCTTGGGACGGTTCTCGTCAACGTCATCATGCTGGTGTTCGCGCTGCGGCCGCTTGCCCGGGTGCGTGAATCGCTGGCTGAGGTGCGCGAGGGTCGGGCCGAGCGTCTCGAGACCGGTCTGCCGGTTGAGATCGAGCCTTTGGCCGTCGAAATGAATGCGCTGATCGATAACAACCGGCGCATCGTCGAGCGCTCGCGCACCCAGGTCGGCAATCTCGCCCATTCCCTCAAAACCCCGCTCGCCATTTTGATGAACGAGGCCGAGACGATCGGCGGCGACAAGCGTCGTCTTGTCGAGGAGCAGGCTGAGCGCATGCGCCAGCAGGTCCAGCATTATCTCGATCGGGCGCGGATGGCGGCGCAGGGGCAGGGCATCGTCTTTCGCACGCCGGTGAGCACGGTGCTTGAACGCATCGTCCGGGTGATTGCCAAGCTGAACCCCCATCTGACCGTCGCCTATGCCGGCGCTGAGACCGGTGGCCTGGTCTTTGCCGGCGAGCGTCAGGATCTTGAGGAAATCGTCGGCAATCTCCTCGAAAATGCCGGCAAATGGGCCAAGCACAGAGTGCGGGTCACCTGCCGGGCCGAGGGCGCCGATCGCTTCGCCGTGATCATCGAGGATGACGGGCCGGGGCTCGTCGGCGACGAGATCCGTGAGGCGCTGAAGCGCGGCCGGCGTCTCGACGAGGCGACGCCCGGCAGCGGCCTCGGGCTGTCGATCGTGCGCGACCTCACCACCGAATATCGCGGCACGCTGGAGCTTCGACGCGCCGAGCTCGGCGGCCTCGCCGCCGTCGTCGTCCTGCCGCGCATTCGTTGAGGCGCGTCGCGGCGACGCCGCGAGCCGGTCTGTGGCGGGCGGCCATTTGAGGCCGCCGGTTTTGCCGCCATCGCGGCATCTTGATCACGGGTGTGGCCTGGCTGCCGCAGTTGCCGAATTGCTGAACATTTCGCAAGGTCATTTTAGGGGCGAAAAGCCGTCTGCCTGCTGGTTATGACCTAACGGAAATCCTTGCTGCGTCGGGGTGAGGGGCTGAGGATCGGGCGCGACGCGGGCAAACACCGGGCGGCTCCGGCGATCCTTGACTTCTGTCCAGGGAGGGGAAAATCGGGATCATGACAGAGTCGCGGTTCGCGACTTTCGTTTCTCGCCTTGGTGGACATGCCCGATGAGACTGGCCAGAGCCCTTCCGCTTTTCATTGTCGCCCTGCCGCTTGCCGGCTGCCTGGGAAGCGGCGGGTCGACAGGCGGCGCGATATCGTCAGGGGTCGTCGCCCTCGGCAATGGTCTTGTCGGCCAGACCGCATTTGCCGCCAAGATGCCGTCTGACGCGCGCAACCGGGCGCTCGAGGCGGAATTCCAGGCGCTGCAGTTCAGTCCGGCCGGCCAGCCGGTGCGCTGGAGCGACGACGGCTATAGTGGCGAAGTCGTGCCGACGCAGGTCTATCGGGTGGGCTCGCAGGATTGCCGAGCCTACAGCCATATCATCAGCCACGGCGCCAAGCCGGCGACGGTCGAGGGCGTCGCCTGTAAGACGTCCGCAGGTCTCTGGAAGCCCGTCGCCTGAGGTTGAGGGCGGTGAAATCGGCGCGTGGGACGGCGCGCCGGCGATTATGCCGCGACGGCTCCGGACGAATTGAATGGGCCTTTCCCGCCGCGTCTGGTAAGCAACCAAGACGCGTGTGTCGGCGGGGCATGGTCTCGGCGCGGCAGGCGCAGCACGTCGACGGGGCCTCGATCGCGGCATGATTATTGCCCGGCACGAGGTAGCGAATTCGGGGAGGAGGGCGATGCTGTCGCGCGGTGGTTGTTCGCCGGGCGGAGCACGCGTAAGTATTTTGCCATGATGTTCTGGATCGTTGCAGCCGCGATGACGGCGGTCGTCACCCTGGCCCTTGTCTGGCCATTGCTGCGGGGGCGGAACTTTGAGCGTGACGTCGCGGCCGATCACGATGTCGAGGTCTATGCCGCCCAGCTGAGCGAACTCAAGGGCGATCTCGAACGCGGGGCGATTGCCGAATCGGAAGCCGCCTCGGCGCGGGCGGAGGTCGGCCGACGCCTGTTGCGCGCCTCGGCCAAAGCCCGGACGGACCGGTCGGGCGGGGGTCTCGAACGGCCGCTGGTGCTGGCCGCCGTCGGCCTTGTCGCGGTGATCGTGCCGGCGCTGTCCTTTTCCCTCTACGAACAGGTCGGTGACCCCGATACGCCCGATCAGCCGCTCGCTTTCCGCACGCCGCCGAAGGACGAGACGCCGAGCTTCGATCTCGCCACCCTGGTCAAACAGGCCGAGGCCCGGCTGAAGAGCGATCCCAACGATGCCGGCGGCTGGGACGTCCTGGCACCGATCTATTTGCGGATGAACCGCCCGAAAGATGCGGTCGTCGCCTATCGCAAGGCGATCGATCTGGCCGGGCCCTCGCCGAAGCGTCTCGGCGGTCTGGGTGAGGCGTTGACCGAGACCGCCGATGGCGACGTCACCAACGAAGCCAAGCGCGCTTTCGAGCAGGCGCTGAAGATCAATCCGGACTATTTGCCGGCGAAGTTCTTCTTGGCTCTCGACGCGTCTCAGAAGCAACGGGCGGCTGACGCCGAGGTCCGCTGGAGCGAGCTGATCGCCGACAGCCCGAAGAACGCGCCCTGGCTGCAGGTCGCCGAGGCGGGTCTTGCTGACGCGCGCAAGCGGCTCGGCAAGCCGGCGCCGTCGGGCGCGCCTGGCGCCGCCGGCAACGGGCCGGATGCGGCGGCCGTGGCCGCGGCCTCGCAGATGTCCACGGGTGCCCGCCAGGTCATGATCGAGGGCATGGTTGCCGAACTTGCCGCCCGGCTGAAGCATAATCCCAACGATGTCGAGGGCTGGAAGCGGCTGATCCGATCCTACGCGGTGCTCGGCAAGGGCGACGCGGCCAAGGCGGCGCTGCAGGAGGCGCAGAAGGCCTTTCCGGCGGACACCGAAGGTGGCCGGGAGATTGCCGCTTTCGCCGAGCGGCAGTTTTCGACGCCCGCTGCCGCTGCCACGGACGGCATCGGGCAGGCGCCTGGCAACCCGGCCAGCAACGGCCCGCCCGTCAACGGCCCGGACGCGGCGACGATGGCTGCCGCGGCACAGATGTCGGCGGGCGATCGCCAGTCGATGATTGAAGGGATGGTCGCCAAGCTCGCCGCCCGGCTGAGCGAAAACCCCAACGATCTCGACGGCTGGAAGCGGCTGATCCGATCCTATACGGTTCTCGGCAAGACCGATCAGGCTGAGGCGGCGGTGCGAGATGCGCAAAAGGCCTTCCCGGCGAACACCGACGGCGGCCGGGAGATCGCCGCTTTCGCTGAACAGTCTGGGCTTTTAGCTGGCAAGGATGGGGGGACGTCGCCATGAATCGCAAGACCAAGCGGCTCTATTCGATCGGCGGCATTCTCCTTGTCATTGCCACCGCGGCGGGGCTGACGTTGACCGCCTTGTCGAGTTCGATCGCCTATTTCCAGTCGCCGACCGATCTGGTGAAGAACCATCCCGGTCCCAGCCAACGCATTCGCCTCGGCGGCCTCGTCGAGGACGGCACGGTCAAACGCGAGGGCGGTGCCCATGTCACCTTCCGCATCACCGACACGGTGGACAGCGTGCCGGTTACCTATACGGGCATCCTGCCTGATCTTTTTCGTGCCGGGCAGGGCGTCATCGCCGAGGGGACGCTCGGCCCGGATAGCGTGTTTGTCGCGGATACGGTTCTCGCCAAGCACGACGAGAAATACATGCCGAAGGAGGTCGTCGACGATCTGAAGGCCCGCGGTCTTTGGGAAGACGGCAAGGGCCTCACCAAGACGCCGGCGGGCGACAAGACGGTGTCCGCGTCGCCGGTGATGCAGGGAGCCGGCTCATGATCGTCGAAATCGGGCACTACGCCCTGATCCTGTCGCTATCCGTTGCGATCGTTCAGTCGATCCTGCCACTGCTTGGCGCAAGGCGTGGCGACGCGCGGCTGATGGAAACCGGCACGATTGCCGCGACCGGCGGCTTCGTCTTGATCACGATCGCCTTTTCGGCGCTCGTCACCGCCCATGTGACGTCCGATTTTTCGGTGCTCAACGTTTATCAGAACTCGCAATCGGCCAAGCCGCTGCTCTACAAAATCACCGGCGTCTGGGGCAACCACGAGGGCTCGATGCTCCTGTGGGTGCTGATTCTGGCCTTTTTTGGCTCGCTCGTCGCGCTGTTCGGGCGCGATCTGCCGGCGGCGCTGAAGGCCAATGTGCTGGCGGTCCAGGCCTGGATCCTGACCGCCTTCCTGCTGTTCATTCTGTTGACGTCGAACCCCTTCACCCGGCTCGAACCGGCGCCGATGGACGGGCAGGGCCTCAATCCGATCCTCCAGGACATCGGCCTCGCGATCCATCCGCCGCTGCTTTATCTCGGCTATGTCGGCTTCTCGATCGCCTTCTCCTTCGCCGTCGCCGCGCTGATCGACGGGCGCATCGACGCCGCCTGGGCGCGCTGGGTGCGGCCCTGGACGCTAATCGCCTGGATCTTTCTCACCCTCGGCATCTCGATGGGCTCCTACTGGGCCTATTACGAACTCGGCTGGGGCGGCTGGTGGTTCTGGGATCCGGTCGAGAACGCCTCGTTCATGCCCTGGCTTGCCGGCACCGCGCTGTTGCATTCGGCGCTGGTGATGGAAAAGCGCGCGGCGTTGAAGATCTGGACGATCCTTCTGGCGATCCTGACCTTCTCCCTGTCGCTGCTCGGCACCTTCCTCGTCCGCTCGGGCGTTTTGACGTCGGTCCACGCTTTTGCCACCGATCCGACGCGCGGCGTCTTCATCCTTTGTATTCTCTGCCTGTTCATCGGCGGTGCGCTGAGCCTGTTCGCCATGCGGGCCTCGTCCCTGGAGGGGGGGGGCCTGTTCGCGCCGATCAGCCGCGAGGGCGCGCTGGTCTTCAACAATCTGTTCCTGACCACGGCGGCGGCGACGGTGCTTGTCGGCACGCTCTATCCGCTGCTCTTGGAAGTCACCATCGGCAAGAAGATCTCGGTCGGGGCACCGTTCTTCGATCTGACCTTCGGCCCGCTGATGGTGCCGCTGCTCTTCGCCGTGCCCTTCGGGCCGCTGCTCGGCTGGAAACGCGGCGATCTCCTCGGCGCCGGCCAACGGCTCTATTTCGCCGCGGGGGTCGCGCTGGCCGCACTGCTGGTCACCCTGGCGCTAACCAGCGGTGCCCGCATTCTTGCCGCCTTCGGCTTCGCGCTGGCCTTCTGGTTGATCGCCGGCAGCCTCACCGACCTCGTCCTGCGTGCCGCCTTTTTGAAAGTCGGATGGCGCTCCGGCCTATCGCGCCTTATTGGCCTGCCGCGCTCGGCCTTCGGCACCGCCTTTGCCCATTTCGGTCTCGGCGTGACCGTCCTTGGCATCATCACCGTGTCGAGCTTCCAGACCGAAAACATCACCACCATGGCGCCCGGCCAGACCGTCGATGCCGGTGGATACGCCATCACCTTCGAGAAGATCGTGCCGCGTGCCGGGCCGAATTACGAGGAGCAGGGCGCGCTGTTCTCGGTGCGTCAGGGCGGTGTCGAGATGACCACGCTCGATACCGCCAAGCGCTTCTATCCGGCCCGCCAGACCTCGACCACCGAGGCCGGCATCTGGACCCACTGGTTCTCGCAGCTCTATCTTTCGCTCGGCGATCCCTCGGCCGACAAGCGGTCGGTCGTCGTGCGGATCTGGTGGAAGCCGCTGGTGACGCTGATTTGGATCGGCGGGATCTTCATGGCGATCGGCGGCGCTTTCTCGCTCGCCGATCGGCGGCTGCGGGTCGGCGCGCCGTCAAGGCGTCGGCAGGCCGTGCCGGCGGCGGTGAGGGCCTGAGCGTCATGGGGGCTTTCATGAGACTGCCGCGGATTGCTCTCGTGCTGGTGACGCTCGTGGTGATCGTCGCGGCGGCGCCGAAGGGCGTCGCCATCGCGCCGGCCTATGCGGTCAATCCCGACGAGGTGTTGTCCAACCCGAAGCTCGAGGCGCGGGCGCGCAAAATTTCCGAAGGGTTGCGCTGCCTCGTCTGTCAGAACGAATCGATCGACAATTCCAACGCCGACCTCGCCAAGGATCTGCGACTTTTGGTCCGCAAGCGGCTCGAGGCCGGCGACACTGATCAGGAAGTCGTCGATTATCTGGTGTCACGCTATGGTGAGTTCGTGTTGTTGAAGCCGCGCTTCGACTGGGACAATTTGGCGCTGTGGGCGACGCCCGTCGTGGTGCTGCTCGGCGGCGGCATCCTCGCTTTTCTGGTCATGCGCCGACGGAAGGCGCGCCGCTCGCCGGATGCGCTGTCGGCGGCCGAGGAAGCCGCCATCGAAAGGATCATCGCCGAGCGCGGCTAGCGCGGCTAGCGCCCGCGCTGCAGTCAGAAATGGGCCCGGTGCGGCCAGGCCAATCTTACCGAGTTTTCATTCCCGAGACAAAGTCCTGTAACCTCTCGACACCTAGGTTCCTTTCCAAGCGATGGACGGCGAGACGTTCTTGCCTATCGTTGCTCCGAAATCACAGACCTTCGGAAAGGAACCAAGATGCAGCAGAAAAATCGGCCGCGGATCAAGCGCAATCGTCTTCTCGCCGGCGTTGTCGCCGCGGGCGTTGCCGGGACCGCTCTTGCCGGCGGGATGTTGGCCAACACGCTCCCCGTCTTCGCCGACCCGGTCCACGTCGACGCGCCGCAGCAGAGCTTCGGCTTTGCCGATGTCGTCTCGAAGGTCTCGCCGGCGGTGGTCTCCGTCCGTGTGACCGAGGATGTCAAGACGGCGGCGGATGACGGCGAAGATCAGATGCAGAACCCCTTCGACAATCTGCCGAAGGATCATCCGCTGCGCCGCTTTTTCGATATGCCGGGCATGCAGGGCGCCAAGCCGCACGGCCGGCAGCTCCCGCGCCACGCCATCGCTCAGGGCTCCGGCTTCTTCATCTCCGACGACGGCTATCTGGTCACCAACAATCACGTCGTCGACGGCGGCAGCAAGTTCACCGTGGTGATGGACGATGGCAAGGAATATGACGCCAAGCTCGTCGGCACCGACAAGCGCACCGATCTTGCCCTGCTGAAGGTCAACGCGACGCACAAATTCACCTATGTTGCCTGGGGCGACGACAGCAAGGTGCGTGTCGGTGACTGGGTGGTGGCCGTCGGCAATCCGTTCGGTCTCGGCGGCACGGTGACGGCCGGGATTGTCTCTGCCCGTGGCCGCGACATCGGCGCCGGCCCCTATGACGACTTCCTGCAGATCGACGCGGCGGTCAATCGCGGCAATTCCGGTGGTCCCGACTTCAACCTCGAAGGCCAGGTCATCGGCATCAACACCGCGATCTTCTCGCCGTCGGGCGGCAATGTCGGCATCGCCTTCGCCATCCCGGCATCGGTGGCGCAGGGCGTGATCCAATCGCTGAAGGAGCATGGTTCGGTTCAGCGCGGCTGGCTTGGCGTGCAGATCGCGCCGGTGACGGACGATATCGCCGAAGCGGTGGGGCTCGCCGAATCCAAGGGCGCGATCGTCACCTTGCCGGACAACGAGACGCCGGCCTCCAAGGCGGGCATCAAGACCGGCGACGTGATCACCGCGGTCGATGGGCAGACCGTGGCCACGCCGCGTGAGTTGGCCCGTTCCATCGGCGACGACCGCCCGGGCACCACGGTCAACATCACCGTGTGGCGCGACGGCCAGGCCAAGAACATTCCGGTCAAGCTCGGCAATCTGGCGAGCCTCGACGAATCGGCCTCGGTCTCGTCGAAGAACGGTGCGGTGCCGACCAACCCGTCGTCGCTGTCGGGTTACGGCCTCACCGTCACCCCATCGGAAGATGGCAACGGCGTCGTCGTCACCGACATCGATCCGGACTCCACTGCCGCCGAGAAAGGCATGCAGCCGGGCGACGTCATCGTCGCGGTCAACGGCAAGGCGGTGACCGATCAGAAGGAAGTGCGCGAGGCACTGCGCGATGCGGCCAAGTCCGGCCGCAAGGCGGCGCTCTTCCAGCTGCGCCAGGGCGACCAGAATCGCTTCGTGGCGCTGCCGCTGAACAAGGGGTGAGCCACACGGCTCACGCCACTGGGGAGGGGGCTGATCGCCTCCTCCCTCCTCCCCGGAAGTCGGGCACCCGGATCGGGTGTCCGCCTTCTGGCGTTTTCGCGAGATGTCCAAGGGACAACGTCCCGACGCGCATTGATTTTCGGTCCGAGATTATCGATTTAGGTGAGTAGACGTCATGCCAGCCGAAGCCGCGACCGTAATGCCGGAGTCCATGCGTATCCTGATCATCGAAGACGACCGCGAAGCGGCGTCCTATCTCGTCAAGGCACTTAAGGAAGCCGGTCATGTCGCCGACCACGCGGCGGACGGTGAAGAGGGGCTCCATTCGGCCCAGACGCGCGCCTACGATGTTCTGATCGTCGATCGGATGCTGCCGAAGCTCGATGGCCTGTCGGTGGTCACCAATCTCAGGGAAACCGGCCAGGACACGCCGGTGCTGATCCTCTCCGCGCTCGGCCAGGTCGACGACCGGGTCAAGGGCCTCAGGGCCGGCGGAGACGACTACCTATCGAAGCCCTTCGCCATTTCCGAACTCTTGGCGCGGGTGGAAGTGCTCGGCAAGCGCCGTGGCACCAAGGATGTGGAGACGTCCTACCGGGTCGGCGATCTCGAACTCGATCGGCTCTCCCACGAGGTGCGTCGTGCCGGCAAGCCGATTGTCCTGCAGCCGCGCGAATTCCGGCTACTCGAATATCTGATGAAGCACGCCAATCAGGTCGTCACCCGCACGATGCTCCTGGAGAACGTCTGGGACTACCACTTCGACCCGCAGACCAACGTCATCGACGTGCATATCTCTCGCCTGCGCTCGAAGATCGAGCGGGAATTCGGCCCGCCGATCCTGCACACGGTCCGCGGCGCCGGCTATATCATGCGTGCGGACGATTGATCCGCCGCTTCAGCCATCGCGGGCATGCCCTTGTCTGAAATGACTGGCTTTTGACATCTCATCATTTCGCAATTCCCGGCCCGATGGCACGTTTTCGCTCTCTCATGCGCATGACTGCCGTCCGGCTCTCGGCGGTGTATTTCCTGCTGTTCGCCATCTGCGCGGTGGTGCTGGTGTTCTATGTCACCGCCACCGCCTCGACGATCGTCGAGGATCAGAGCCGCCGCGCGATCTCGGAAGAACTCGACGAGCTGGCGCAGGTCTATCATCAGGGCGGCATCATCGGGCTGGTGCGCACCATCGACCGACGCTCGCGCCAGCCGGGGGCCTCGCTCTATCTTGTCACCGATGCCAGCGGCCGGATCATCGCCGGCAATGTCGAAAGCCTGCAGGCGGGCGTTCTCGATCGTGCCGGCCCGACCAAGAACGCGTTTTCCTACGAACGCTATTCCGATAGCCAACGCGAGCGCTACCACCTCGCCATCGCCGAAGTCGTCAGCCTGCCCAACGGCATGCGCGTCCTCGTCGGGCGGGACCAGAGCGAACAGGTGCGGTTTCGCGGCGTTGTGCGCAGCGCGCTGATTCTGGCACTGGCGTTGATGGGCGTCGCCGCCTTGATCGCTTGGTTCTTCGTTGGTCGCAGCGCGCTGAAGCGGCTCGACGGGGTGACGGCGGCGAGCTCTCGCATCCTCTCCGGCGATCTGTCGGAGCGCTTGCCGGTGACCGGAGCCGGCGATGAATTTGACCGGCTGTCGGCCAATCTGAACACGCTGCTTGCTCGCATCTCGCTGTTGCAGGAAGGCTTGCAGCAAGTCTCCGACAACATCGCCCATGACCTGCGCACCCCGCTGACGCGGCTGCGCACCCGGGCCGAGGGCTCTCTTGCCGCGCCGCCGAATGCCGAGGAGGCGCGCGAGGTGATGGAACAGATGATCGCCGAATGCGACCAGATGATCCGGACCTTCGACGCGCTGCTGATGATTTCGCGTGTCGAGGCGGGCTCCGATCAGGTGATCAAGTCGGAAATCGATCTGGCCGCGATCGTCGCCGATCTGACCGATCTCTACGAACCGCTGGCCGAGGATGCCGGCGCCGAACTCACTCTCGAATGTCCGCCGGAAATGGGGGTGGTGGCGAGCCGCGAATTGATCGCGCAGGCGCTGTCGAACCTCATCGACAACGCGCTGAAATACGCCACCAGCGCGGAGCGAAAAACGCGGATCAAGGTCCAACTGGCCAGCGACGAGCGGCAGTGGTGGATCGCCGTCAGCGACGATGGTCCGGGCATTCCCGCCGACAAGCGCGGGCGGGTGCTGGAACGTTTTTATCGCCTCGACCAAAGCCGCACCATGCCCGGCTCCGGCCTCGGATTGTCGCTTGTTCAGGCGATCGCCCATGTTCATGGCGGTCGTCTGGTCCTTGAGGATGCCGCGCCCGGTCTTACTGTTCGTCTGGAGATGCCTCTGGATGACAGGCAGACGGGCGAGAGAAGCGATGGATGACGACGGCAGCTGCGAGGCGGGCCTGAAGATCGGCGGGGACCGGCATCCCCGCCCGTTGAACGAGACAGCGGCGGCCCGCTGGCGCGACGAGCTGGCGGCACTGGCGGCGGAGCGCGAGCTGAATGGCCTCGCCGGTCTGTTGCGCTCGGATCATCCCGACGCAGCGCGGCTTGCGGCGGTTCTCGATCTTTCATCCTATCTCAACGGCATCGCTTTCAAGAACCCGGAATGGGTCGAGGCGCTCATCGGATCGAGCGCTGCCGATCTTATCGCCGCGACCATCACCGAGTTGAACCGGATGCCCGCGCCCGGTACCAGCGATGCGGCGCTGATGGCGGCGCTGCGGCAGGCCAAGCGCAAGGTCGCGCTGCTCGTCGCGCTGTCTGATGTCTTCGGCGCTATCAGGCCAGTTGAGACCACCCGCATCCTGTCCGATTTCGCCGAGGCGGCGGTGAGCGCCGCGTTGCGATTTTGCCTTCTCGACCTCAACGCGAGCGGCAAGATCGCGCTGCCCGATCCAGACAATCCGGAAACGGGATCGGGCCTGTTCGTGCTCGGCATGGGCAAGCTCGGCGCGCGCGAGCTCAACTATTCCAGCGACATCGACCTCATCGTCTTGTTCGACGAGACCCGACCCCTGACGCCGGACCCCATGGATGCGCCGGAGATCCTGTCGCGTCTCGTCCGCCGGCTGACGCGCATTCTCGCCGAACGCACCGGCGATGGCTATGTCGCGCGCACCGACTTGCGGCTGCGGCCGGACCCCGGCGCGATGCCGCTCGCCATCTCGGTGGCGATGGCGCTGACCTATTATGAAGGCAGCGGCCGCGACTGGGAGCGCGCGGCAATGATCAAGGCGCGGCCGGTGGCCGGCGACAAGGCGGCGGCCGAGCGCTTTCTGGAGGAGATTTCGCCTTTCGTCTGGCGGCGCTATCTCGACTTTTCGGCCGTGGCTGCGATCCAGGATATGAAACAGCGGATCGACCACCATCGCGGCTTCGACCGGGTCGGGCTCGAGGGGCACAACGTCAAACTCGGCCGCGGCGGCATTCGCGAGATCGAATTCTTCGCTCAGGCCCAGCAACTGATCGCCGGCGGGCGGGCGCCGCAGCTGCGCCAGCGGCGCACCGACGACGCCTTGCAGGCGCTGGCGGATGGCGGCTGGATCGATCCGGCGACCGGCGCGGAGCTCACCGAGGACTACTGGCTGTTGCGGCAGGTCGAGCACGCGATCCAGATGATCGCCGACGAGCAGAGCCACACCTTGCCGGAGGAAGTGGAAAAGCTTGGCGCCGTCGCGCGGCTGGCGGGTTTTGCTGACGAGGCGGCGCTTGGCGCGGCGTTGCTGCCCTGCCTGAAGCGGGTCGACGGGCGCTATGGTCGGCTGTTCAGTGAGGGCCGGGGGGAGCGCCGTGAGGCCGCCGACACCGAGCGGCTGAAGCGCCTGTCGCAGTCGCCAGACGACGCCGAGGCGATCGCTGCGATCGAGGATCTCGGCTACCAGCGCGGGGCCGATATTGCCCGCGTCGTCCATGGCTGGACGCTCGGGCGCTACCGCGCCACCCGGACGGCGACGGCAAGGGCACGGCTTGCCCAGATCATGCCGATGCTCCTTGCCGCCTTCGGCAAGGCCCATGATCCGGACGCAGCCCTGACCGCCTTCGATCGGTTCCTCGCCGGCCTGCCGTCCGGCATTCAGTTCTTTTCGCTGATCGCCTCCAATCCGAAGATGCTGGAGCTGCTCGCCGACATCATCACCGCGGCACCGGCGCTGCGCGAGACCATCGCCGCGCGGCCGCATGTCTTCGACGCGCTGCTCGATCCGGCGTTTCTCGACGAGGTGCCTGATCGCGATCTCCTCGCCGAGCGGCTGTCGCTGTCCATGGGCCAGGCGCGCGATTACGAGGACGCGCTGAGCCGCTTGCGCATTTTTGCCTCCGAACAGCGCTTCCTGGTCGGGGCGCGGATGCTGAGTGGAGTGATCGAGGCCGACGAGGCCGGCGCGGCCTTTTCGAATATCGCCGATGTCGTGCTTGAGGCGACGCTCGCCGCCGTCGCGGCGGAATTCCAGCGCATACATGGCCAGGTGCCCGGCGCGCGGATCGCTCTTCTTGGCATGGGCCGGCTCGGCAGCCGTGAGCTGACCGCCGGCTCCGACATCGATCTCATTCTGTTCTACGACCACGACGAGGGCGTCGAGGCGTCCGACGGCGACCGGCCGCTGGCGCCGAGCACCTATTTCGCCCGGCTGACCCAGCGCCTCATCGCGGCGATGACCGCGCCGATGCGCGAGGGCATTCTCTACGACGTCGACTTCCGGCTTCGTCCCTCGGGCAACAAGGGGCCGCTCGCCACCCATATCGAGGCGTTCCGGCGCTATCAGGAACGCGACGCCTGGACCTGGGAGCGGATGGCGCTGACCCGATCTCGGCCGGTGGCCGGCGCCCCTGAATTCGTCGCTTTGGTGACGCGGACGGTGGGGAGCATTCTCGCCGCCCGCCACGTCGAGAGCGCGATCACGAAGGACGTCGCGTCGATGCGCCAGCGGATTTCCGCCAGCAAGCCGCCACGCGGCGCCTTGGACCTGAAGCTGCGGCCGGGCGGGCTGATCGATCTGGAGTTTTTGGCGCAATGGGCGCTTTTGACGGGCCGGGCGTCGCCGGATCTTTACGGGGTCGCGACCGAGACGGTGCTGGCCGCCGGCGATTGGCCATGCGGCGTTGACGGCGCGGCGCTCGCCCGAGCGGTGAACGCGTTCACCCGGGTGATCCAGCTGGTGCGGCTCGGGCCCGAAGATGTGCGCGAGGTCGCGGCCTTGCCGGCCGGGCTGGAGCGGGCGATCCGCCGGTCGTTGAGACTTGCGGCCGAGGCGGATCTCGAGGTTTGGCTGGCGGCCGAGACGGCGACGGTCCGAGCCGCCTTCGTCGCGGTTCTGGGCGAAGCGCCGGAGGTCGGTCCGAGACCGGCGACCCCATGAGAGCATCGCTGTCATGTCGTTGCCGACAAGCGCGCGTGGCGTTTGAGCCACGACAGAGAGGGAAGGCCGTCAGGTGACGTCTTGCGATCGGCGGGATGAGGTCGGCTCGTTGCCCGCCGCGTGACGCTTTTCAGGCGGCTCGGTCGAGTTTGTTGGGCATCTCCCGCAGAGCCGGCGCCCGCTCGCGATCGTGGCTCTCCCGGTGCGCCCGGCGATCACGCCGCGTCTGATTGAGCGGCAGGCGCAAGCTGACGACCGTGCCGTGGCCAACCCGCGAGGTGATCCGCATCTGGCCGCCATGCAAGCGGACCAATGCTCGGGCGATGGCGATGCCTAGTCCCGTGCCGCGGCTTTTCGAGCGGAGCAACTCGCTCTCGACCTCGACGAAGGGTAGGCCGAGCGACGCCAGCGCTTCGCGCGGAATGCCGGGGCCGTTGTCGGCGATTGTCAGGCAGGCGGTATCGCCGATTTGGCGCAACCGCAGCCGCACTTCGCCGCCTTCCGGTGTGAACTTCACGGCGTTGGACAGAAGGTTCAGCACCACCTGCGAACTCGCGCGGCGATCGGACAAGAGCGAGAGCTGCTTCGGCGCCTCGATGAAGAGGTCGACATTCTTCTTGCGCGCCAGCGGCTCGATCAACGCTTCGCTGCGCCGCACGATGTCGCCGAAGTCGATGGCTTCGCAGCACAGCTCGAGGCGGCCGGACTCGATCGTCGCCATCTGCAGGATGTCGTCGATCATCCGCAACAGGTGGTTGCCGCTCATGAAGATGTCGTCGACATATTCGCCGTATTTGTCACTGATCGAGCCGAAGGTGCGTTGGCGGATGATGTCGGAGAAGCCGAGAATGGCGTTCAGAGGTGTGCGCAGCTCATGCGACATGTTGGCGAGGAAGGCGGTTTTGGCGCGCGAGGCACGCTCGGCCCGGTCCTTTTCGGCGACGTAGCGCAGGTTGAGTTCGCTCAGCTGGTCGGCCTTACGCTCGGCATCGGCGGTCGCAACCTCCAGCTTGGCGATCGTCGCCAGCAGCTTTTGCCGGGAATCCTGGGTGAGCGTTTTGTGATGCTTGATTTGGGTGATGTCGGTGCCGACCCAGACCGTGCCGCCATCTGCCGCGCGGCGGCTCGAGATCAGCAGCCAGCGGCCATCCGGCATCTGGGCTTCGACGGCGCTTTCGCCGGGCGCCAGATCCTCGCCGTCGAGGGTGATCGACCGGATCGGCCGGCGCGCCTTGCGCATCACCTTGTCGAGCGGCGTTCCGGGGGCGATGTCGTCTTCGCTGAGCCCGAAGGTCTTGCGATAGATCGAGTTGGAGATCACCACCCGGTCTTCGCTGTCGCAGAGAAGAAAGGTTTCGGAGATCTGCTCGATGGTGTTCTTGAGGCGGTGATTGGCCTCGTTGGTTTGCCGGGCAAGTTCCAGTTGCTCGCTGACATCGACCGCGATCCCGATCAGATGCAGCTCGCCTTCGGCGCTCGGCACCACCTTGGCGCAGCCGCGGATCCAGACATAGCTGCCGTCGGCTCTGCGCATGCGGAACACCTGGTCGAGATGGTCGGCTTTGCCTTCGGCGACGTTGCGCGCGATGGTGAACAAGCCGCCATCCTCGCGATGCATCAGCGGTGCCACCTCGGAAAAGGGCATGACGCCGTCGCGCGGTTCCATGCCGAGGATTTCGTACATCGAGCGCGACCAGTACATCTGGCCCCGCGCCACATCCCAGTCCCAAAGCCCGCATTTGCCTCGCGAAAGGGCGATGTCGATGCGGTGCTGGGTTTCGGCGCACAGGCCGCTAAAACCTTCGGCGCGGCGTGACTGGCGGAAATAGGCGATCAGCACGAGCAAGAGAATTGCCGCCGTCAGCGCGAAAAGTGAGACTTTCATCGCGCAGTCCTGGCGCCAAGCGGCGAGCAGTGTCGAATGCGGCCAGAAGAAATTGATCTGCCCGCCGTCGCCCGGAAGCTTGGCGGCGGTGGCGATCGCCTCGTCGCCGTCGAGGCCGATCTGCAGCACGTGGCCGCCGGCGTCGGAAGCCATCAACTCGCGCGGGTCGGAGACATGATCGAAGATGCTGCTGCCGACCCGGCTGTCCTTGGCGGGCAGGGAGGCGAGAATGGTGCCGTCGCGATTGGTCACCAGCACGACGGCCTCTGCCGGCAGGACATTGGCCGTAACGAGGGTGGCGAGAAAGGTCTCGGCGTCGAATTTGACGCCCTTGGCTTCGTCGAGGCTCAAATTGGTGTTGAGAAGCATGGCAATGGCGGCGGTGTCGCGCCGCGCCTCTTTCAACATCGTGACGCGATCGCCGAAGCTCATCGACAGGCGCGTGACACCGAGCGCCACGAGGAACAGGAGGACGAGACCAGGAATCACGCGCCGGGCGAGTATCGGATCGAGTTTCAGCCAGACATCGAACTTGTGTTCGCTCGGATTGGCGCCGTGGTTGCCATCCCCGCGGAGCGCATGATCCTTACCGGCGGATCGGCGTCCCGTCAGGTGGCCGATCCACGCCAGCAAACCTTCCCCGTTCGGTGCGTTGGACGCATCCGCTCGCATAGAAGAACCCTCGTAGCCGCATCAGCGATCCGGTGAGCCGCTTACCGAATCGCAATAAATTGACCAAACACGAATCGGCTTGTCCATAGCTGGCGCACACGAAATGTAAAATTTTTCAACAATTCGCACTATTGCTTCAGCGAGCGTTCGACGATATCGCGAAGATCTTTCGATAAGCCTTTGATATCTCGGAGGTCACGCAGCGTGGTCTCAATTTTTTGACGCCGAGCCGGTTCAAAACTGCGCCAGGCACGGAAGGTCGTGGCGATGCGCGCTGCAATTTGCGGATTGATCGTATCAAGGTCTGCAAGTTTGTCCGCAACCCATTGATAGCCGACGCCATCGGGTCGATGGAAGCCGACCTGGTTGGCGGTGGCAAAGGTGCCGACGAGGGCCCGGACCCGGTTCGGATTCCGCAGGGTGAAATGCGGATGCTCGGCAAGCCGCGCGACAGCTTCGACGGCATCGTGCGAGGGAGCGGAGGCCTGCAGGGCGAACCACTTATCGAGCACCAGATCGTCATGCTCAAACCGCCGGTAGAGATCGTCGAGGGCGGTCGCAGTGCCCGGCTCCTCCGGGAAGTGATGGGCCAGAATCGCCAGCGCCGCCATGCGGTCGGTCATGTTGGTTGCGGCATCGTACTGCCGAAGCGCTGAGCCGGGATCTTGTGTCGCCGCCGTCAGATAGCTGAGGGCGGTGTTGGCAAGGGCGCGGGTGCCGGCGCTGGCCGCGTCGGGCGAAAACGCCGCCCGCGGATCGAAGCCTTTCCGCAGCCGCTCGAACACCGGATATCCCTTTTTGCCGATCTGCTGCCTGGCGCTCTCGACCGCATCATGGACGCGGTCCGGATCGACCTTCACCGCGATCTGCCGGGCAATGTCCATTTCCGCCGGCAAGGCGATCGCCTGCGCCCGAAAGGCTGGATCGAGCGCATCGTCGCCGGCCGACGCCAGAAGCGCGTCGATGACCGCGTCCGGGAGTGGCTGGGTGCTGTCGCCCAACGGATCTTTGCCGGCCTCGGCGAGGGCATCGCCGACGAGGTCGCTGGCGGCTCGCCAGCGGTTGAAGAGGTTCGGGTCGAGCCGGGCGAGGGTGAGGCGCGAGGCCGCGTCCTGGTCGTGATCGAGGGTGACCGGCGCCGAGAAGTCCCTGAGCACCGACAGATGCGGTCGGCTCGGCTGGTTCTCGAAGGTCACGCTGGCGCTTTTGCCGGTGAGGACGATCAGGTCGTCGGCGATCCGCGCGTCGCCGCACACCGTGCCGGCCGGATCGCCGTCGGCGCCGTTGTCGCCGACGAGGCCGAAGCGTACGGGCATCACCATCGGCGCGGTTCCGGTGCCGGCCGCGCCCTCGCTCAAGGTTTGGCGCAGCGTGACCTCGAACCGGCGGGCCGCTGGGTCATAGGCCTCGCGAACGGTCAGAGTCGGCGTGCCGGCCTGAGCATACCAACGTGCGAATTGCGACAGATCGGTGCCGCTCGCCGCTTCGAAGCAGGCGATGAAGGCCTCGATCGTCGTTGCCTCGCCGTCATGGCGTTCGAAATAAAGGTCCATGCCTTTACGGAAGTCGCCGCGGCCGAGCAGCGTCGCGATCATCCGCACCAGTTCGGCGCCCTTGTCGTAGACCGTCGCGGTGTAGAAGTTGTTGATCTCGCGGTATTCGCTCGGCCGCACCGGATGCTGCAGCGGCCCCTGATCCTCGGGGAACTGATGCGCCTTCAGTCGGCGCACGGCGCCGATCCGCTGGACCGTCTGTTCGCGCTCGTCGGCGGAGAATTCCTGGTCGCGATAGACCGTCAGCCCTTCTTTCAGGCAGAGCTGGAACCAGTCGCGGCAGGTGATCCGATTGCCGGTCCAGTTGTGGAAATATTCGTGGGCAATCACCGTCTCGACGCCGGCATAGTCGGCGTCAGTCGCAATGTCGGGATCGAGTAGGACGTATTTGTGGTTGAAGACATTGAGGCCCTTGTTCTCCATGGCCCCCATGTTGAAGTCGGCGATCGCCACGACGTTGAAGACATCGAGATCGTATTCCCGCCCGAAGCGGCGTTCGTCCCAGAGCATCGAGCGCTTCAGCGCGTCCATGGCATAGGCCGCCTGGTGCACGCGGCCTTTTTCGGTGTAGATGCCGAGGGTGACCTTGCGGCCGCTGGCGGTGGTGAAGGGCTCGTGCACGGCGTCGAGATCGCCGGCGACCATGGCGAACAGATAGGACGGCTTGTTGAACGGATCGTCCCAGACCGCAAAGTGCCGGTCATCGCCGAGATCGCCGCTTTCGACCGGGTTGCCGTTCGACAGGAGCACGGGCGCCGCGGCCTTATCTGCCTCGACGCGCACCTTGTAGGGCGCGAGCACGTCCGGCCGATCGAGGAAATAGGTGATGCGCCGGAAGCCTTCGGCCTCGCATTGGGTGCACCAGATGCCGTTGGAGCGATAAAGCCCGCTGAGCTGGGTGTTGTCCTCCGGCACCAGCTCGGTCTCGATGGTCAGAGCGAAACGGGCGCTTTCCGGCAGATCCTCGACGATGAGCGCGTCGGACGTCGCGGTGTAGCGATCGCTCGCCACCGCTTCGCCGTCGAGCGCCAGGCTCGTCAAGGTCAATTCGTCGCCGTCGAGCCGGAGCGGCACCGTGGCCGCGATACCCGCTCGCCGCGACAGGCTGAGCTGCGCACGCACCGCGGCGCGCCCTTCATAGAGACGGATCGTCAGTTCGACGGCGTGGAGGTCGAAATCGGTCGGGCGATAGTCGGAAAGCTTAACGGTCTGGCCATCGTCAGTGCGCTGCATGGGTCTGTCCTCTTGCCTCGATCCGTGTGTCGACTGCGACGTCAAGTCGTGGGTGCAAAGGCACTTGTGTCTCGCGACGGCGAAATCGAATCTTGCTGCGCGCAGGATGCCGATCATCGCCGCATCCGTCCACGCCATCGCCGATGATTTGTCGTTGAAGCATTGAGACTCTCGACGCGGTGCAGTGATCGCAATAAGTGTAGCTGCCTTGCGCAGATTGAAGTTGCTCCATTTCACTTTGATCGCCAGAGCGTTGCCGCTGCCAATCGTCGCCCGGCAACGGACAAGATTTGATTTGTTTTGGAGATTTTCCCATGGCCGTGATGACCCCGAAATTTGGCCTTGGTGCCTCTGTCGTGCGTCTCGAAGACGATCGATTGATTCGCGGCGCGGGTCGCTACACCGATGACGAGAGCCGGCCCGAGATGCTGCATGCGGCGGTCGTCCGCTCGCCGCATGCCAGTGCCCGTTTCACCATCGCCGACCTCGAGGCGGCCAAAGCGGCACCCGGCGTCAGGCTCGTGCTGACCCATGCCGATGTCGCCGCGCTTGGCGATATTCCCTGCGTTGGCAAGCCCGCCATGGCCGACGGCAGCAGCTTTGTTTCGCGCAACGCGCCTGTCTTATGCAAGGACGTGGTGCGCCATGTCGGCGACGCGGTCGCCTTCGTCGTTGCCGAGAGCGCGATTCAGGCGAAGGACGCGGCGGAGCTGATCGAGGTGGATTACGGGCCGCTCGAGGCCGTCGCCGATCTTCACGCGGTGATGGGCGAGGGCGCGCCGCTGGTCTGGCCGGAAGCCGGCAGCAACGTTGCCGGCCGGATGCATGTCGGCGACAAAGCGGCGACCGACAGGGCTTTTGCCGAGGCGGCCCGCACCGTGGCCATCGATGTCGTCCAGAACCGACTGGTCTGCAACTACATGGAAGTGCGATCGGCGATCGGCGAGTTCGTCGAGGCCGAGGGCCGCTATCAGCTGACCTCCGGCAGCCAGGGTGTTCACGGCCTGCGCGACACGCTGGCGAGCGCCGTCTTTAAGGTCGATCCGTCGACCATTCGCGTCGTCACCCGCGACGTTGGCGGCGGCTTCGGCACCAAGGCCTTTCTCTATCGCGAATATGCGCTAGTGCTGTTTGCCGGCAAGAAGCTCGGCCGCCCGGTGAAGTGGACCGCCGATCGCGGCGAACATTTCGTCACCGATACCCATGGCCGCGACAATGTCGTCACCGCCGAGATGGCAATCGACGCGGACGGCCGCTTTACCGGCTTGCGGATCAACATTGCCGCCAATCTCGGCGCCTACACGTCGCAGTTCGGCCCGATGATCCCGTGGTTCGGCATGTCGATGGCGACCGGGCTCTACGACATTCCGGCGATCGACGTCGCTTGCGAGCTGTTTTACACCAACACCGTGCCGGTCGATGCCTATCGCGGGGCCGGTCGCCCGGAGGCGGCCTATCTGATCGAACGGCTGGTCGACAAATGCGCCGCCGAGCTCGGCGTTGCGCGCGAGGAGATCCGCCGGCAGAACTTCATCAAGCCGGAGCAGCTCCCCTATAAGACCGCCTTCGGCCGGCTTTACGACACCGGCGACTTCGTCGGCCACATGAGCGAAGCGATGCGCCGCGCCGGCTGGGCGGATTTCGAGGCGCGGCGCGAGAGCGCGTCGGCGGGCGGCAAATTGCGCGGCATCGGCATGGCGACATATGTCGAGGCCTGTGCCTTTCCAGGTTCGGAGCCGGCTTATGTGGAACTCACCTCCGACGGCCGGGTGACGCTGAAGATCGGCACTCAGTCGAATGGCCAGGGCCACGAGACCGCCTATGCACAGTTTGTCGCCGAGGCGCTGAAGCTCGATTACGACCGCATCGAGGTCCGTCAGGGCGATACCGACGACACGCCGACGGGCGGCGGCACCGGTGGGTCGCGGTCGATCCCGCTCGGCGCTGTCTCGGTGCGCCGCGCGAGCCAGGTGCTGGCGGACAAGCTGAAGAAGATCGCCTCGGACGAACTCGAAGCGGCGGTCGCCGACATCGAGCTCGAGGGCGGGCTCGCCCGTGTCGCCGGCACCGATCGCACGATTGATTTCGCCGCCCTCGCCAAGGCCGCCAAAAGCGCCGACGATCTGAAGGCCACCGGCGAGTTCAAGCAGGACGAGTGCACCTATCCGAACGGCACTCACATTTGCGAGGTGGAGGTCGACGAAGAGACCGGCGTGGTCGAGATCGTCGCCTATACGATCGTCGACGATTTCGGGGTGACGGTGAATCCGCGCCTGCTCGCCGGCCAGATCCATGGCGGCGTTGCGCAGGGGCTCGGTCAGGCTCTGCTCGAAAACACCGTCTATGCCGAGGATGGTCAGCTGATCTCGGCGAGCTTCATGGACTACGCCATGCCGCGCGCCTGGGATCTGCCGATGTTCGACTTCAAGACCCGCAACGTGCCCTCGACCACCAACGCCCTAGGAATCAAGGGCGCCGGCGAAGCGGGAACGATCGGCGCGGCGCCGGCGGTGATGAATGCCGTTGCCGATGCGCTGCGGCCAGCCGGTGTCGAGCGGATCGACATGCCGGCGACGCCGCTGCGGGTCTGGGAAGCCCTCCAGGCGGCACGCGCCGGCGTCTGACCCTTGAGCGCCCTGCATCCGATCGGACGCAGATAGGTCGCTCTCACTCTTTCAATCGACGCATCGTGCTTTGCCGAAAATCGATTCCGATTTTTGGGCCGATGCTGTCTGTAGACATCGCCGCCGCGATCAGCCTGGCTTTCAGCACGCGGCTGATCCGCTCTGTCGCGGTTGCCGCACATGGCAGAGTGGCAGCCGTCTGCTGCCGCCACCTGCGGGCGGTTCATACAAATGTGAAAGAAATCGTAACACCTTTCCGGCAATTCGTTCGTCGTCCGGCCTCTGCAGAATCGCAGGCCGCCGGACGCTTTCTTTCCCTTCCCCCGAAGGCGGTCTGTGGGCGCCCGAAGCGGCGTAGATGAGGTCGAGACCATGGCGATGCCGCCGCAGGCTGATTCCAACCCTATGGTCGGGGTCGGCCTGAAATGCATGTCGGTCGTCGTCTTCGTCGGCATGCAGACCATGATCAAAAGTGTCGGACACGCCGTTCCGGCCGGCGAGGTCTCGTTCTTCCGGTCGTTCTTCGCGCTGGTGCCGGTGGTGATCTATCTCGCCTGGCTCGGCGATTTGAGATCGTCGCTGCGAACCAACGACCTTCCGGGCCATATGCTGCGCGGCTTTGTCGGCGTTGGGGCGATGGTGCTGTCGTTCTTCTCGCTCGCCTCACTGCCCTATCCGGAGTGGGTCTCGATTTGTTATGCGGCGCCGCTGCTCACCGTTATTTTCGCCGCGATCTTCCTGAAGGAAGTGGTGCGGGCCTATCGCTGGACCGCAGTGATCATTGGTCTTGCCGGCGTCTGCGTGGTCACCTTGCCGAGTCTGACCATCGCTGAAGCCGGCCTTGGCGGCATGGGCGCGGTCGGCGCGCTGGCGGCGCTAGGCTCCGCCGGCTTCACGGCGGTCGCGATGATCCAGATCCGCCGCCTTGCCCAGCACGAGAAGACGGCGACAATCGTCATCTACTTCTCGCTCACCAGCTCGCTGATCTCGCTCTTGTCGAGCCCTTTCGGCTGGGTTCTGCCCACGCAGGGCGCAGCGCTGCAACTTATCCTGGCCGGTCTTCTCGGCGGCATCGGCCAGCTGCTTCTGACTGCGAGCTACCGATTTGCCGATACCTCCACCATCGCGCCGTTCGAATATACCTCGCTCATCTTTGCCGTCCTGATCGGCGTGTTTGTGTTCGGCGAGCCGCTGGCCTGGACGACGGTGGTCGGCGGGCTGATCGTGGTCTCGGCCGGCATCTTCATCATCTGGCGCGAGCACCAGCTTGGCATCAAACGCCGCAAGGTCCGCCGGGCCGCGTCGCCCACCTTGAGCTGAACGCCAAGCCGAAAAGCGGCCGCCCGGATTTCGGACGGCCGCTCGGTCGATTGGTCTGGGCAGGACGCCGGAATGCGGCGCGCTGGCTCGTCAACGGATGATCAGCGCCGGAATGGCGCAGTGGCGGATGATCTCCGCCGTCGTCGAGCCGACGATGAAGCTGCGGATTCGCGAGTGGCCGTAGGCACCCATCACGATCAGATCGATGCCGTCCTGCTCCACCTTGTTGGCGATGCACGCCTCGACATCGCCTTCGGTGGTGTAGACGCTGACGTTATACCCAGCGGTATGAAGCCTTTGCTCGGCGTCGTGCAGTCGCTTGCCGGCATCGCCGCTCGGCTGACCGACCATGAACAGCTCACAACGCACGTCTTTCAACAGCGGGCTCGCCACCAGCCGCTCAACCACCTCCGATGAGCTCTTGCCGCCATCGAAGGCGACAAGAAACGTTTCGATCGGCCGGAAGGCGCGGGATGTGACGAGCAGCGGGCGCTTGGTCGAGCGGGCGACGCGTTCGAGATTGGAGCCGAGATGGCCTTTGGAAAAATCCGCCGCCTCGCCGCGCTTGCCGATTACCGTCAGGCGGGTCTCGTCGGCGAGATCGGCCACCGTGTCGGCGATGTCGCCATGGCGGAGCTTCTCGCTAACCGCCTCGATGCCGGCGGCCTTCACCCGCGCCACCGCTTCTTCGAGGACGACGCGGCCGCGCTTCAGTGCAATCTTGGAACGTTTTTCATCGAGTTCGGCGAGTTCGTTCATCAACGTGCTGCGCTCGCCGAGGTCGAGATTGCCCGACAGATCGAAGATTCCGCCTGCCGCCTCGCGCCGGCCGATAGCATGCACCACCTCGACTGGAGCCTTGAGCCGGCGCGCGGCCCAGACGGCATGATCGGTGACGCTGGTTGCGTAGATCGAGCCGTCGACGCAGGCCATGATCTTGGTCATGAGTTCCTCCCTTCGATCAGTGCGCGGCGAGCTGGTCGAGCGCGTCCGGCTTGTCATGGATGGCAATCCGGTCGACCAGCGTGGCGCTCGCCTCGTTGAGGCCGCGGATCTCCACCTCGGCGCCCTCGCGGCGGAATTTCAGGACGATGCGATCCAGGGCGCCGACGCCTGATAGATCCCAGATATGCGCATCGGCGACGTCGATGACCACCGTGTCGAGTGCTTCCTTGAAGTCGAAGGCCTTGCCGAAGCGGTCGCTGGAGGCGAAGAACACCTGACCCTCGACCTTGTAGATGCGGGTATGGCCGTCCGCGGACAGCACCGACGTGACGTGGAACAGCTGGGCCACCTTCGAGGCGAAGAAGACGCCGGACAGCATCACGCCGATCACGACGCCGATCGCCAGATTGTGCGTCCAGACGACGGCGACGACGGTGGCCAGCATCACCACCGACGAGCGCCGGGGATTGCTGGGCAGGGTCTTGATCGAGGACCAGGAGAAGGTGCCGATCGACACCATGATCATGACCGAGACCAAAGCCGCCATCGGGATCACCGCCACCCAGTCGCCGAGGACGACGATCAGGAACAACAGGAAGATCCCGGCGCAGAAGGTCGACAGGCGGCCGCGGCCGCCGGACTTCACGTTGATCACCGACTGGCCGATCATGGCGCAGCCCGCCATGCCGCCGAGAAAGCCGGTGACGAAGTTTCCGATGCCTTGGCCGATGCATTCGCGGTTCTTGTTCGAGCCGGTGTCGGTCAGATCATCGACGATCTGCGCGGTCATCAGCGATTCGAGCAGGCCGACCACGGCGATCCCGGCCGAATAGGGCAGGATGATCATCAGCGTCTCGAGATTGACCGGCACGTCGGGCAGCAGGAAGACCGGCAGCGCGGAGGGCAGTTCGCCCATGTCGCCGACCACCCGCAGATTCATGTGGAAGACCAGCGACACCGTCGTCAGCACCACGATGGTGATCAGTGGCGAGGGGATCGCCGTGGTGATCTTCGGGAACAGATAGATGATCGCCAGACCCGCCGCGACCATGACGTAGGTCATCGGCGGCACGTTGATCAGTTCGGGCAGCTGCGCCATGAAGATCAGGATTGCGAGGGCGTTGACGAAGCCCGTCATCACCGATCGCGAGACGAACTGCATGGCGTTGCCAAGCTTCAGTGCGCCGCAGATCATCTGCAGGATGCCTGCCAAGATCGTCGCGGCGAACAAATATTGGAGGCCATGGTCGCGCACCAGCGAGACCATCAGCACGGCGGTGGCGGCGGTGGCGGCGGAGATCATGCCCGGCCGGCCGCCGGTAAACGAGATCAGAACGGCGATCGAGAAGGAGGCATAGAGGCCGACCTTCGGGTCGACGCCGGCAATGATGGAAAAGGCGATGGCTTCGGGAATGAGAGCAAGGGCGACGACGAGCCCGGCCAGCACGTCGGCACGCACATTCCCGAACCACTCGCGGCGGAGTGTTTCAGCAACAGTCATCGGTGTCTTCAGCTTGCGCGGAGGAAAATGACCCGATCAAGGGTCGTGCGAATTGTGATCGAAGTTGGCCGGGGGATAGGCGCCCAGCATAGCCACCCAAGAGCTTGGGTCCAGACGTGGCCCCGCTCTTGCCATTTCGCCGCTGCGAGATCAACCCTGCGGCGCCGCGTCACGACGAAGCGGGCAGCGGCTGCCCGCCGCGCAGCGCTGTCCGGCGTGGCTCAGGCGGCGGCTTTGTCGGTCTCGTCGGCCTCGCCGCCCGTCCTCTCGGCGGCGTTTTCCTCCGCTTCGAGGCCCGCCTCGGCGCGCGGATCGAGGTTGAAGCTCGCCGGGGTCTGCACCCTGGCGAAGGGGATGGTCTGGAAGTCCGGCCGCTCGTCGGCCGGGATCGCGACGCGGCGGAAGGTGCGATAGAAGGCATAGGCGGCGTAGATCGCCATGGCCGAACCCACCGCCTGAAACAGGCCCTCCGGCCCGATCGTCTCCATCAGGAAGGCGGCGTAGATCGGCCCGATCATCGTGCCGATGCCGTAGAGGATCAGCAGGCTGCTCGATACCTTCACGAAATCGGTGTCATCGGCATAGTCGTTGGCATGGGCGACGGCCAAGGAGTAGGCCGGATAGATGATTCCGCCCAGAATGAAGGCGATGCCGAACAGGGCGGCATCGCTCGTCTGGCCGAAATACACGCCGGCGATGGCCGCGCCGACGCCGATGATCCCGGCGGCGCTCATCACGTAGCGGCGATCGGTCTTGTCGGAGATCCGGCCGAGCGGGATCTGGAAGATCGCCCCGCCGAACATCGCCGCGACGGTCAGCGTCGCGATATTGGCAGTGGACAGGCCGATCTGCTGGCCGAAGACCGGCGCCATGTTGCCCCAGCCGGCCGACAGGATGCCGGCGAGGACGATCCCGACGGCGGCGACCGGCGAATTGCGAAACAGGATCAGCACGTCGATCTTCACCGCGGCGATCGGCGCCGGCGACTGCGCCCGCGACAGAGCGGTGGGGATGACCGCCAGCGCGAAGCCGATCGCGCACAGCATGAACGGCGCTGACAGCTCCGGCCGGCTGAGAGGCATGACATATTGTCCGCCCATCATCGCCGCCATGGTGACGATCATATAGATCGAGAAGATCGTGCCGCGGGTCTCGTTGGTGACGCGCTCGTTCAGCCAGCTTTCGATGACCATGTAGCTGCCGGCAAGGGCAAAGCCCGAGAGGCCGCGAAAGACGATCCAGGCGATCGGATCGACGAACAGGCCGCACAAAAGGATTGAGATCGCGAGCAGCGCCGAGAGGCTGGAGAAGGTGCGCACATGGCCGGCGCTGCGCACCAGCCGCGGAACGATCACGCAGCCGATGGTGAAGGCAAGGGCATAGGCCGTGCCGAACGAGCCAATCTCATAGCTCGTCCAGCCTTCGATCGAGCCTCTGACCGGCAACAGGATGCCCATGAGACCGGCACCGGCCATCAGGAAAAAGGTCGATGTCAGGAGGGCTGCGATCGGCAGAAGCGGCATGGATCAGCTCGGGTGCGAGGAAGGTTGCAACAGGCCGGCACTATCGGAATCGGTCGCTCGCTCGTTACGTCGTCGTTATCGATTTGGCGAGGGATTTTCGTTCGGCAATAGGGGCTGCGGGGTGGTGACCGGGTCTGCGCGGAATGTCCTCAGGCGGCGCCGATCTCGACGAGTTTTGTCTTCAGCGCGAGAAGATCGCGCCAGGCGAGCTGCTTTTGCGCTGGCTGGCGCAACAGATAGGCCGGATGCAGCATGGCGATCGCCGGAATCGTCGTGTCCAGGCTGGGCCCGAAGGTGTAGCTGTGCCACTGGCCGCGAATCCGCAGGATGCCCTGCTGCACGCCGAGAACGGCTTTGGCCGAGGGGGCGCCGAGGCAGACCAGCACCTTCGGCTGCACCAGCGCGATCTGGCGCTGGATGAAGGGCAGGCAGATGCGCGTCTCGACCGGCGTCGGTGGACGATTGCCCGGCGGGCGCCAGGGCACCGTGTTGGTGACCCGCACGCTCTCGCGCTCGATGCCGATCGCCGCCAGCATGCGGTTCAAGAGTTGGCCGGAGCGGCCGACGAAGGGCACGCCGGCCAGATCCTCGTCGCGGCCCGGCGCTTCGCCGATCAGCATCAGATCGGCCCTGTCCGGGCCATCACCGAAAACCGTGTGCTTGGCGGTGATCTTCAGATTGCAGCCGTCGAATTCGGTGAGCAGCGCCCGCAGCTCGTCGAGGCTGGCGGCGCTCGTCGCCCGCTCCCGCGCATCGGCGAGCGCGATGTCGTCGGGAACGGTGACGCGGCTCGACGGGAATGCTGAGTCGGGGTTGACTGTTTGGGCAAAGCCGCCGGAGGACGCGGGCGGTGATGCGTTGCCTATGGCCTCGCGCGGCGCGGCAGGCCGGCGCTCGCGGTTGTCCCCCGGCCGAGGCGCAGCCTTCCCGTCATGGCCGCGATTGCCGGCCGCGCGGCGCTCGCTCTCGGCCGCGGTTTCGGCAAAACGATCGCGCGGCGCATCGAGCATCAAGGTCTCAATGCCGGCCTCGCGGTAAAAGGCGAGGAGGGCGGTCGCGGCATCGTTCGCGGTGCGGGGTGTTTCGTCGAGCATGAGCCGATTCTATTCCATCCGGCGGCGCATTGCAGCCGCTTTATCGCACTGCGGTCAGTGGCCGACTGTGCTGGAAAACAGATTGATGACAAGGACGCCGGCGACGATCAGCGCCAGGCCGGCATAGCCGGCCGCATCGATCTCGAGCTTGAACCAGAAGACGTCGATCAGAGCGAGCAGCACGACACCGCAGCCGGACCAGATCGCATAGACGATGCCGACCGGCATGGTGCGCAGCGGCAGCGACAGGAAATAAAAGGCGAAGGCGTAGAAGGCTACCGTCATCAGCGACGGAGCGAGGCGGGTGAAGCCGGCGGCGGATTTCAGCGCGCTGGTGCCGAGGATTTCGCAGACGATGGCGATGGCGAGATAAAGCGCGTTCATGGCGGCTCCTGGCGACGCGGTGAGCGGTGGGCCTGCTTCAGCATTCGTGAGGATAATGCGTCAATCGCCGGGAGGCCGAGTTCGCTTGGTTGGAACGGAGGCTTGGCCGGGCGAACATTGCCAATGGCCCAGGCGGGCGGTGCATTGTCGTTGCGTCAGTGGACGGCCCGCGCCGCGCCTGGACATCCGCCGCAGAGGCCGCGGCGGAGTCGCGCAGATGGCACCAATCTATCTCGATCAAACTCACAATAATCCTTTTGCGTCCGGCAATTGTCCAGCTTCCCGTTCTGTGTTTAAGCCTGAAAGGCCGGGGGTGCCGCGTGCGAGCGTTGCGAGAGTATTCCTGCCGCACCTTGCCCCGGCAAAGTGTGCCGGCATACGGCGTGCCACCCGTGTCGCATTGGTTGCCGAACGCGGCTTTCGAAATAGGTTCGGGGCGTCAGGCGCCGGACCGAACCGGCCACGACCGGGAAGAGATGGATACGACATGGATGACGCCGCCGAACTGCCCGACCGCGAATCGATGGAATTCGACGTCGTCATCGTCGGCGCCGGGCCGGCTGGACTAGCCGCGGCGATCCGGCTGAAGCAGATCGATCCCGAGATTTCGGTCGTCGTTCTGGAAAAGGGCGCGGAGGTTGGCGTCCATATCCTGTCCGGCAATGTCCTCGACCCGTCGGCCCTCGACCGGCTGTTGCCCGAATGGCGCCAGGAAGAGACACCGATCAAGACCGAAGTGACCGAGGACCATTTCTACCTCTATGGCGAGAAAAGCGCGAGGCGCTTGCCGAATGCGCTGATGCCGAGGCTGATGTCGAACCACGGCAATTTCATCGTCTCGCTCGGTCTTGTCTGCAAGTGGCTGGCCGAAAAAGCCGAGGCGCTTGGCGTCGAGATCTATCCGGGCTTTGCCGCTTCCGAACTCTTGTTCGACGAGACCAACGCGGTGATCGGCGTCGCCACCGGCGACATGGGGGTGACCCGCAGCGGCGCGCCCGGCGGGATGTATCAGCGCGGCATGGCGCTGCTCGGCAAATATGTCTTCCTCGGCGAGGGCGTGCGCGGCTCGCTCGCCAAGACGGCGATCAACGCCTACGGCCTCGACGAAGGCTGCGAGCCCGGCAAGTTCGGCCTCGGCATCAAGGAGCTGTGGGAGATCGCGCCGGAGAAGTCGAAGCCCGGCCGCATTCAACACTCTTTCGGCTGGCCGCTTGGCGACAAGACCGGCGGCGGATCCTTCCTTTACCACCTCGGCGACAATCAGGTCTATGTCGGCTTGGTCGTCCATTTGAACTACAAGAACCCATATCTCTCGCCGTTCGAGGAATTCCAGCGCTTCAAGACCCATCCGAACGTCGCCGAGTTGCTCAAGGGCGGCAAGCGCATCGCCTATGGCGCGCGGGCGATCACCGAGGGCGGCTGGCAGTCGGTGCCGAAGCTGGTCTTCCCGGGCGGGGCGCTGATCGGCTGTTCGGCCGGCTTCGTCAATGTGCCGCGCATCAAGGGCGCGCACAACGCCATGACCTCCGGCATGCTTGCCGCCGAAACGGCCGCCGAGGCGCTGAAGGCCGGCCGCGCCCATGACCAGCTCACGGCCTATGAGGATGCCTGGCGGACCTCGCCGATCGGCAAGGATCTGAAGCCGGTGCGCAACGTCAAGCCGCTGTGGTCGAAATTTGGCACCAGGCTCGGGGTGATGCTCGGCGGGCTCGACATGTGGACGAACTCGCTGTTCGGCTTTTCCTGCTTCGGCACCCAATCGCACGGCAAGCCCGACTATGCGTGCCTCGATGCGGCCGACAAGCACACGCCAATCGTTTATCCCAAGCCCGACGGCGAACTGACCTTCGATCGGGTCTCCTCGGTCTATCTGTCGAACACCAATCACGAGGAGGACCAGCCGGTTCATCTGCAGCTCAAGGATCCGGCGCTGCAGACGTCATCGGAACTCGGCGTCTATGCCGGGCCGTCGCAGCGTTATTGCCCGGCCGGCGTCTACGAGTGGGTGAAGGAGGGCGACGCGGACAAGTTCGTGATCAACGCCCAGAACTGCGTCCACTGCAAGACCTGCGACATCAAGGATCCGAACCAGAACATCACCTGGGTGCCGCCACAGGGCGGTGAGGGGCCGGTGTACGAAACGATGTGAGAGCCGGGCCAGGCGCGTCTGGCGCGCGGCTCTGCACAGAGTGTCGGCGCGAAAATCGGAATCGATTTTCGGCAAAGCACGATGCTCAACTCAATAATTTCGGGCGCCGTTCACCCTGCCGGGCGCACGGCGCTCTGGTGTTTTGCCGGGGAGATTTCGGGCGTTGTCGCCCCTGATTGAAACCCTGCCGCAATCGCACCATCTTCCCCACCGCCGATATCTTTACCGAGACTTTAAGAATTTCGACCTGGCAGGGGCTTGAGAATCATGGGAAAGGCCGCTAGAAGGCACTTTCCAAAGGAAACGGCGCGTGGGGTGTGTCTGCACTCGGCACGCGCCTTAGCCGTGAGCAGTTGATGGCCAAAACCAATCCCTTCAAATTTCTGGAGCAGGTCCGTTCCGAAACCTCGAAGGTCACTTGGCCAACGCGTCGCGAGACGATGGTGTCGACCTTTATGGTCTTCGTCATGGTGGTGTTCGCGGCGGCATTCTTTTTTGTTGCCGATCAGGTCCTCGGCTATGTCGTCGGCTTGATCATGAATGCGCGCGTCTGACACTGCCGCAGGAGATATTGAAGCTTTCATGACCGCCCGCTGGTACATCGTCCACGCCTATTCGAATTTCGAGAAGAAGGTGGCCGAATCCATCGAGGAGCAGGCCCGTCAGAAAGGTCTCTCCGAGAAGTTCGAGAAGATTCTCGTGCCGACCGAGAAGGTCGTCGAGGTGCGTCGCGGCCGCAAGGTCGATGCGGAGCGCAAGTTCTTCCCTGGCTACGTTCTCGTCAAGGCCGAGCTGACCGATCAAGTCTTCTCGTTGATCAAGAACACCCCGAAGGTTACGGGCTTTCTGGGGCCGGACAATCGCCCGGTGCCGATCTCCGAGGCCGAGGCGAACCACATCCTGAACCAGGTCCAGGATGGTGTCGAGCGGCCGAAGCCGACAATGTCCTTCGACATCGGCGAGCAGGTGCGGGTCTCCGACGGTCCGTTCGCGTCGTTCAACGGCGTCGTTCAGGAGGTCGATCAGGAGCGGGCGCGTCTCAAGGTGGAGGTTTCGATCTTCGGGCGCGCGACGCCGGTGGATCTCGAATTCGGCCAGGTCGAGAAGACCTGAGTCGAACAGGGCGCCCGAATTTGACGGGCGCCTTTCTCGTGCGGGAGGCGTGTGGGCTCTTTGAAGCCGGCCCATGGATCGCCGCACCGCGCGGACTGCAAAACGCCGGAGCGTTATCGGTTCCCGGCTTGACGAAAGAAGGCAGGAAAAATGGCTAAGAAGGTAGCGGGCCAGCTGAAGTTGCAGGTTCCGGCCGGTTCGGCGACCCCGTCGCCGCCGATCGGCCCGGCGCTCGGTCAGCGTGGCATCAATATCATGGAGTTCTGCAAGGCGTTCAACGCGCAGACCCAGGAGCAGGAAAAGGGATCGCCGATCCCGGTGGTGATCACCTATTATCAGGACAAGTCCTTCACCTTCGCGATGAAGACGCCGCCGGTGAGCTACTTCCTGAAGAAGGCGGTGAATCTGAAGTCCGGCTCCAAGACCCCGGGCAAGGCGACCGCCGGCACGATTTCGCGCAGCCAGCTGCGTGAAATCGCCGAGAAGAAGATGGCCGATCTGAACGCCAACGACCTCGACGCTGCGACCGCGATGATCGAAGGGTCGGCCCGCTCGATGGGCCTTGAGGTGACGGAGTAAGCACGATGGCACAGACCGGAAAGCGCATTCGCTCCGCCCGCGAGGGTATCGAGCGCACCAAGCTTTACAGCCTCGACGAGGCGATTGAGATGATCAAGGGCAAGTCGAAGGTCAAGTTCGACGAAACGATCGAAGTCGCGATGAATCTCGGCGTCGATCCGCGTCACGCCGACCAGATGGTCCGCGGCGTCGTCAATCTGCCGAACGGCACCGGCCGCACCGTGCGGGTCGCCGTCTTTGCCCGCGGCGATAAGGCTGACGAAGCCAAGGCCGCTGGCGCCGACATCGTCGGTGCCGAGGATCTCGTCGCTGAGGTTCAGGCCGGCAACATCAATTTCGATCGCGCCATTGCGACCCCGGATATGATGGGGCTTGTCGGCCGTCTCGGTAAGGTGCTCGGCCCGCGCGGCCTGATGCCGAACCCGCGTGTCGGCACCGTCACCCCGGACGTCACGGCCGCGATCAAGGCTTCGAAGGGCGGCGCTGTCGAGTTCCGCGTCGAGAAGGCCGGTATCGTTCACGCCGGCGTCGGCAAGCTGTCGTTCGACGCGGCCGCGATCGCGGAGAATGTGCGGGCCTTTGCCGATGCGGTGACCAAGGCCAAGCCGTCCGGCGCCAAGGGCAACTATGTCAAGCGCGTGGCGATCTCTTCGACCATGGGGCCGGGGATCAAGATCGACCCGTCGACCCTGTCGGCTGCCGCGTCGGCCTGACCCTTCACATCGCGGCTGCGGATCTTTATATCCGGCGCTTTGCGATCACAACCATTCCGGGCTCGCCCGGGACAACGGAACGGCGCCCTCCGGCGGCGTTCCAAGCATGCCTGTCCGAGATTGTGGGCGATCAGTGCCGTTTGGGTGCCGATCATAATCGTCAGAAAGCCCTCATGAGACGGGGAAGAAACCGTTTTCAGGCGAGACGCCGAAACGGGTTCGAACTCCGATTGCCTTGCGCCGCCCGCGGGTTTCATCCGCAGGTTCGGGTAAGGGGACAGGATCTCCGAGCGTCGTCCGGATGATCCGGGCGGCAAAAGGCAAACCGGCCGCGGCGTTTCCTCGGGAGCGTCTCGGTCAACTGGAGAGAGGCAGTGGACAGAGCGGAAAAACGCGAATTCGTCACGACCCTCAACGAGACCTTCAAGGCCTCGGGGACGGTCGTGGTGGCCCACTATGCCGGTCTCACGGTCGCGCAGATGAACGACTATCGTTCGAAGATGCGTCAGGCCGGCGGGGCTGTCAAAGTCGCGAAGAACCGTCTCGCCAAGATCGCTCTTCAAGGCACGGACGCCGAAGGCATCTCGAACCTGTTCGAGGGCCAGACCCTGATCGCTTATTCGAGCGATCCGGTGGTGGCGGCCAAGGTTTCCCAGGATTTCGCCAAGGGGCACGACAAGCTCGTGATCCTCGGCGGCGCGATGGGGACGACCACGCTCGACGCTGATGGTGTGAAGGCTCTCGCCAACATGCCGTCGCTGGACGAGCTCCGTGCGAAGCTTGTCGGCATGATCAACACGCCGGCAACGCGTATCGCCGGGGTCCTCCAGGCGCCTGCGGGTCAGCTCGCACGCGTATTCGGGGCCTACGCCAAGAAGGACGAAGCGGCGTGAGGATGGTTCCTCGCTGCTCAAATCAAAGTTCGAACCTGAAGGAATTGAAACATGGCTGATCTCGCCAAGATCGTTGAAGACCTGTCGAGCCTGACCGTCCTCGAGGCGGCTGAGCTGTCGAAGATGCTGGAAGAGAAGTGGGGCGTGTCCGCCGCCGCTCCGGTTGCCGTCGCGGCTGCCGGTGGTGCGGCTGGTGGCGAAGCCGCCGCTGTCGAGGAGCAGACGGAGTTCAACGTCATCCTCGCTTCTGCCGGCGCGCAGAAGATCAACGTCATCAAGGAAGTCCGCGCCCTCACGGGTCTCGGCCTCAAGGAAGCCAAGGATCTCGTCGACAACGCGCCGAAGCCGGTCAAGGAAGGCGTCGACAAGGACGAGGCCAACAAGATCAAGGAAGCGCTGGAAAAGGCTGGCGCGACCGTCGAGCTCAAGTAATCGCGGCTCGCCCGCGGTTTCGCGAGGAAAATTCGGTGGGCGGGACGGCGTTTCGCCGTTCCGCCTTCCGTGCCTGCGAGAGCGCCCTCTGCCCGATCGGAGGCAGACAGGACGCTCAAGCACCTTGAATCGGCGCATCGGGCTTGGTCGATGCGGCCGGCCGGTCAATTCGAGGCCGGTGATGTGTGCGGTGTGGTCGTCGTGCCGGTTCGGGCCAGGCGATGCGCCGGAGCCCGGATCGCCGGGTGGCGGCCTCGATCGGTGTTCGGGCGCTGTCGACGGGTCGAGGGGCGTATGTCCTGACCCCCGTTCGTTCGCGTATCCGTTGGATGCGTCGCGGCGAGGGTGCGGAGATGCGAGCCGGGCGGCTCGGCGAAGTCTTGGTGGCGGTTTTCGCCAAGGGCCAAGCTTCGATCCCGCGACGTGCGGGACTGACATACCCGCCTTGCGCGGGACGACATATGCCCCTGTCTTGCGGCAGGGGAAGGGCGGCGAGCCCGAAAATTGCAAGTTCGGCCGCGGCGACGCGGCAGCCCTCCGGCCAGAGGGTTAGCAGGGTCAGCCCTTTGGTCAAGGGCGGAGACGTTACGAGAAGGAGCGACGATGTCCCAGACGACGACATTTTCCGGTCGCAGGCGGGTGCGCAAGGTTTTCGGGTCAATTCCCGAAGTCGCGCAGATGCCCAATCTCATCGAGGTGCAGAAGGCCTCCTACGATCAGTTCCTGATGGTGGAGGAGCCGGAAGGCGGGCGTCCCGATGAGGGATTGCAGGCGGTGTTCAAGTCGGTGTTTCCAATCACCGACTTCTCGGGTCAGGCAATGCTGGAATTCGTCAAGTACGAATTCGAAGCGCCGAAATTCGACGTCGACGAATGCCGTCAGCGTGATCTCACCTTCGCCGCGCCGCTGAAGGTGACGCTGCGCCTGATCGTCTTCGATATCGACGAGGACACCCAGTCCAAGTCGATCAAGGACATCAAGGAGCAGGACGTCTATATGGGCGACATGCCGCTCATGACGATGAACGGCACCTTTATCGTCAACGGCACCGAGCGCGTCATCGTCTCGCAGATGCACCGCTCGCCGGGCGTGTTCTTCGATCACGACAAGGGCAAATCGCACTCGTCGGGCAAGCTGTTGTTTGCCGCTCGCGTCATTCCCTATCGCGGCTCCTGGCTCGACATCGAATTCGACGCCAAGGACGTTGTCCATGCGCGGATCGACCGTCGCCGCAAGATCCCGGTGACGAGCCTTCTGATGGCGCTCGGCATGGATGGCGAAGAGATCCTGTCGACGTTCTACAACGTGCTTGAGCTGAAGAAGGACAAGAACGGCTGGCGGATGCCGTTCTCGGTCGACCGCGTGCGCGGGCAGAACGCGGTGGTCGATCTGGTCGACGCCGATTCCGGCGAAGTGCTGGTCGAGGCCGGCAAGAAGGTCACCGCCCGTCAGGCGCGGCAGATGCAGGAAAAGGGCGTCAAGGCCCTGCGCGCCACCGAGGAAGATCTCTACGGCTACTATCTCGCCGAGGACATCGTGAACTTCGCCACCGGCGAAGTCTATCTGGAGGCCGGCGACGAAATCGACGAGAAGACCCTCAAGGTCCTTATCGACGCGGGCTATGACGAGATCTCGGTGCTCGACATCGATCACGTCAATGTCGGCGGCTACATCCGCAACACGCTCGCCGCCGACAAGAACGAGACGCGCCAGGACGCGCTGTTCGACATCTATCGGGTGATGCGTCCGGGCGAGCCGCCGACGATGGAAACCGCCGAGGCGATGTTCCAGTCGCTGTTCTTCGATGCCGAGCGCTACGACCTTTCGGCCGTCGGCCGCGTCAAGATGAACATGCGTCTCGAGGTCAATGCCGAGGACACCGTCCGGGTGCTGCGCAAGGAGGACATCGTCGCCGTGGTGCGCACGCTGGTCGACCTGCGCGACGGCCGCGGCGAGATCGACGACATCGACAATCTCGGCAACCGCCGGGTGCGCTCGGTCGGTGAGCTGATGGAGAACCAGTACCGCGTCGGTCTGCTCCGCATGGAGCGGGCGATCAAGGAGCGCATGTCCTCGGTCGAAGTCGATACGGTCATGCCGCAGGATCTGATCAACGCCAAGCCGGCGGCCGCCGCCGTGCGTGAGTTCTTCGGTTCCTCGCAGCTCTCGCAGTTCATGGACCAGACCAACCCGCTGTCGGAGATCACCCACAAGCGTCGCCTGTCGGCGCTTGGACCGGGCGGTCTGACCCGTGAGCGCGCCGGCTTCGAGGTGCGCGACGTCCACCCGACCCATTACGGCCGTATCTGTCCGATCGAGACGCCGGAAGGCCCGAATATCGGTCTGATCAACTCGCTGGCCACTTTTGCGCGCGTCAACAAATACGGCTTCATCGAAAGCCCGTATCGGCGGGTGATCGACGGCAAGGTGACGAGCGAAGTCGTCTATCTGTCGGCGATGGAGGAGTCCAAGCACCACGTTGCCCAGGCGAACGCGCTGCTCAACGACGACGCCACGTTCCAGAACGAGTTCGTGGTCTGCCGCCATCAGGGCGACGTCTTCATGACGCCGCGCGAGAACGTCGATCTCATGGACGTCTCGCCGAAGCAGCTCGTCTCGGTCGCCGCGGCGCTGATCCCGTTCCTGGAAAACGACGACGCCAACCGCGCGCTGATGGGCTCGAACATGCAGCGTCAGGCCGTGCCGCTGGTGCGCGCCGAAGCGCCCTTCGTCGGCACCGGCATGGAGCCGGTGGTGGCGCGCGATTCCGGCGCCGCGATCGGTGCGAGGCGCACGGGCATCGTCGACCAGGTCGACGCGACCCGTATCGTCATTCGCGCGACCGAGGATCTCGAGGCCGGCAAGTCCGGCGTCGACATCTACCGGCTGATGAAGTTCCAGCGTTCGAACCAGAACACCTGCATCAACCAGCGTCCGCTGGTCGCCGTCGGTGACCGGGTGAACAAGGGCGACATCATCGCCGATGGTCCGTCGACCGATCTCGGCGATCTGGCGCTTGGCCGCAACGTCCTCGTCGCGTTCATGCCGTGGAACGGCTACAACTACGAGGACTCGATCCTGCTTTCGGAGCGGATTGTCGCCGACGACGTCTTCACCTCGATCCATATCGAGGAGTTCGAGGTGATGGCGCGCGACACCAAGCTCGGACCGGAAGAGATCACCCGCGACATTCCGAACGTTTCGGAAGAAGCGCTGAAGAATCTCGACGAGGCGGGTATCGTCTATATCGGCGCGGAAGTGCAGCCGGGCGACATCCTGGTCGGCAAGATCACGCCGAAGGGCGAAAGCCCGATGACGCCGGAGGAAAAGCTCCTGCGCGCGATCTTCGGCGAAAAGGCCTCGGATGTGCGCGACACCTCCAGCCGGATGCCTCCCGGCACCTACGGCACGGTCGTCGAAGTGCGCGTCTTCAACCGCCACGGCGTCGAGAAGGACGAGCGCGCCATGGCGATCGAGCGCGAGGAGATCGAGCGGCTCGCCAAGGACCGTGACGACGAGCAGGCGATCCTCGATCGCAACGTCTACGGCCGTCTGGTCGAGATGCTCGACGGCAAGGACGCGATCGCCGGCCCGAAGGGCTTTAGGAAGGGCTCGCCGCTCTCGGCCGAGGTGATGAACGAATATTCCCGCTCGCAGTGGTGGATGTTCGCCGTTGAGGATGAGAAGCTCCAGGCCGAGCTCGAAGACCTGCGCAATGTCTACGATGAAGCCAAGAAGACGCTCGAGCAGCGCTTCATGGACAAGGTCGAGAAGGTCCAGCGCGGCGACGAGCTGCCCCCGGGCGTCATGAAGCAGGTGAAGGTCTTCGTCGCCGTCAAGCGCAAGATCCAGCCGGGCGACAAGATGGCCGGCCGTCATGGCAACAAGGGTGTCGTGTCGCGCATCGTGCCGGTCGAGGACATGCCGTTCACCGAGGACGGCACCCATGTCGACATCGTGCTCAATCCGCTGGGCGTGCCCTCGCGCATGAATGTCGGGCAGATCCTCGAGACGCATCTCGGCTGGGCCTGTGCCGGCATGGGCAAGCGTATCGGTGAGATGATGGAGGCTTATCGCGAGAACCACGACGTCGCGCCGTTGCGCAATCAGATCGCGGGTCTGCTCGGCGATAACGACCGCAACGAGCCGGTGAAGTCCTACGATGACGACAGCGTCGTCACGCTCGCCAAGCAGATGACCAAGGGCGTGTCGATCGCGACCCCGGTCTTCGACGGGGCGAACGAGAAGGACATCGTCGAGTGGCTGGAGAAGGCCGGGCTGAACGGCTCGGGCCAGGTGACGCTCTATGACGGGCGCACCGGCGAGGCCTTCGATCGTCAGGTGACCGTCGGCTACATCTACATGCTGAAGCTGCATCACCTGGTCGACGACAAGATCCATGCCCGCTCGATCGGCCCGTACTCGCTGGTCACCCAGCAGCCGCTCGGCGGTAAGGCGCAGTTCGGCGGTCAGCGCTTCGGCGAGATGGAGGTCTGGGCTCTGGAAGCGTATGGCGCGGCCTACACGCTGCAGGAGATGCTGACGGTGAAGTCGGACGACGTCGCCGGCCGGACCAAGGTCTACGAGTCGATCGTGCGCGGCGACGATGCTTTCGAGTCGGGCATTCCGGAGAGCTTCAACGTTCTCGTCAAGGAAATGCGCTCGCTCGGCCTCGACGTCGACCTGCAGAACTCGGCGGCCGAATTGCCGGCCCCGACGCCCGGCACCGACCTGCCGGACGCGGCCGAGTAAGGCAACCATACCCTGCGAGGGCCGTCCCTGAGGCGGACGGCCCGAACCGGCGTTTGAAGCCCCGCCGGTTCGAATTGCGAGGATGATTTCAGCGGCAGGCGTCCCCACCGCCGCGATTCAGGAGCGACACGCTCCAGAAGGAGAAAGCCATGAACCAAGAGGTCATGAACATCTTCAACCCGCAGGCTGCGGCGCAGACGTTCGACTCCATCCGGATCTCGCTGGCGAGCCCGGAAAAGATCCTCTCCTGGTCCTTCGGCGAGATCAAGAAGCCGGAAACGATCAACTACCGGACCTTCAAGCCGGAGCGCGACGGTCTGTTCTGCGCCCGTATCTTTGGCCCGATCAAGGACTACGAGTGTTTGTGCGGCAAGTACAAGCGGATGAAGTACAAGGGCATCATCTGCGAAAAGTGCGGCGTCGAGGTCACCCTGTCGCGCGTGCGCCGCGAGCGCATGGGCCACATCGAACTGGCCGCGCCGGTCGCCCATATCTGGTTCCTGAAGTCGCTGCCGAGCCGCATCGGCACGCTGCTCGACATGACCCTCAAGGACATCGAGCGGGTTCTCTATTTCGAGAACTACATCGTCACCGAGCCGGGTCTGACCTCGCTGAAGGAGCATCAGCTCCTGACCGAGGAAGAGTACATGATCGCCGTCGACGAGTTCGGCGAGGATTCGTTCACGGCGCTGATCGGCGCCGAGGCGATCCAGGATCTGCTCGCCTCGATGGATCTCGAAAAGATCGCCGGCGATCTGCGTGAAGAGCTCGCGACGACCACGTCGGAGCTCAAGACGAAGAAGCTGATGAAGCGGCTGAAGATCGTCGAGAACTTCCTGGAATCCGGCAACCGGCCGGAATGGATGATCATGTCGGTCGTTCCGGTGATCCCGCCGGATCTGCGTCCGCTGGTGCCGCTGGATGGCGGCCGCTTCGCGACGTCCGACCTCAACGACCTCTACCGCCGCGTCATCAACCGCAACAACCGTCTGAAGCGGCTGATCGAGCTGCGCGCGCCGGGCATCATTATCCGCAACGAGAAGCGGATGCTGCAGGAGGCCGTCGACGCGCTGTTCGACAACGGCCGCCGCGGCCGCGTCATCACCGGCGCCAACAAGCGCCCGCTGAAGTCGCTGTCCGACATGTTGAAGGGCAAGCAGGGCCGCTTCCGCCAGAACCTGCTCGGCAAGCGCGTCGACTACTCCGGCCGTTCGGTCATCGTGACCGGTCCGGAGCTGAAGCTGCATCAGTGCGGCCTGCCGAAAAAGATGGCGCTGGAGCTGTTCAAGCCGTTCATCTACGCCCGCCTCGACGCCAAGGGCTTTTCCTCGACGGTGAAGCAGGCCAAGAAGCTGGTCGAGAAGGAGCGTCCGGAGGTCTGGGACATCCTCGACGAGGTGATCCGCGAACATCCGGTGCTGCTCAACCGTGCGCCGACGCTGCATCGTCTCGGCATCCAGGCTTTCGAGCCGGTGCTGATCGAGGGCAAGGCGATCCAGCTGCATCCGCTGGTCTGCACGGCCTTCAACGCCGACTTCGACGGTGACCAGATGGCGGTCCACGTGCCGTTGTCGATCGAGGCGCAGCTCGAAGCCCGCGTCCTGATGATGTCGACCAACAACATCCTGCATCCGGCGAACGGCGCGCCGATCATCGTGCCGTCGCAGGACATGGTGCTCGGCCTCTACTACCTGTCGATCATGAACGAGAACGAGCCGGGCGAGGGCATGGCCTTCTCCGACATGGGCGAGCTCGATCATGCGCTGGCGTCGAAGTCGGTGACCATGCATTCGAAAATCCGTGGTCGCTTCAAGACCGTTGACGCCGAGGGCAACCCGGTGTCGGCGATTCACGAAACGACGCCGGGCCGGATGATGATCGGCGAGCTTTTGCCGAAGAACCACATGATCCCCTTCGACATCTGCAATCAGCTGATGACGAAGAAGAACATCTCCAAGATGATCGACACGGTGTATCGCCACTGCGGTCAAAAGGAGACGGTGATCTTCTGCGACCGGATCATGCAGCTCGGCTTCCGCAACGCTTGCGTCGCCGGCATCTCCTTTGGCAAGGACGACATGGTCATCCCGGATACCAAGCCGAAGCTGATCGCCGAGACCCAGGCGCTCGCCAAGGAATACGAGCAGCAGTACAATGACGGCCTGATCACCCAGGGCGAGAAGTACAACAAGGTCGTCGACGCCTGGGCCAAGTGCACGGACAAGATCGCCGACGAGATGATGGGCCGCATCAAGGCGGTGGAGTTCGACGACAACGGCCGTCAGAAGCCGATGAACTCGATCTATATGATGTCGCATTCCGGTGCTCGTGGGTCTCCGACCCAGATGCGTCAGCTGGCGGCGATGCGCGGCCTGATGACCAAGCCGTCGGGCGAGATCATCGAGACGCCGATCATCTCGAACTTCAAGGAAGGCCTGACGGTTCTCGAGTACTTCAACTCGACCCATGGCGCCCGCAAGGGCCTGGCCGACACCGCCTTGAAGACGGCGAACTCGGGCTATCTGACCCGTCGTCTCGTCGACGTCGCGCAGGACTGCATCATCACGCAGGTCGACTGCGGGACCGAGAACGGCCTGACCATGCAGCCGATCGTGGATGCCGGCCAGGTCGTCGCGACGCTCGGCCAGCGGATTCTCGGCCGCACCGCGCTGGAGGACATCCTGCATCCGCAGAGCGGCGAGGTGCTGGTTCCGGCGGGCCGGATGATCGAGGAGCCGGATGTCGAGACGATCGAGAAGGCCGGCATCCAGTCGGTCAAGATCCGCTCGGCGCTGACCTGCGAGATCCGCACCGGCATCTGCGCCACCTGCTACGGGCGCGATCTGGCCCGCGGCACGCCCGTCAATATGGGTGAGGCCGTCGGCGTCATCGCGGCGCAGTCGATCGGCGAGCCGGGCACCCAGCTGACCATGCGCACCTTCCACATGGGCGGCACCGCGCAGGTGGTCGACAGCTCGTTCCTGGAGGCCTCCTACGAGGGCACCGTCAAGATCCGTAACCGCAACGTGGTGCGCGATTCCGACGGCAAGCTGGTGGCGATGGGCCGCAACATGGCTATCCTGATCCTCGATCAGAGTGGCAAGGAGCGCGCCTCGCACCGCCTCACCTACGGCTCGCGGATCTATGTCGACGACGGCGATCAGGTGCGGCGCGGTCAGCGTATCGCCGAGTGGGATCCGTACACCCGTCCGGTTCTCACCGAGCTCGAAGGCACGATCGACTTCGAGGACATGGTGGACGGCGTCTCGGTGTCGGAGCAGACCGACGAGTCGACCGGCATCACCAAGCGTGCGGTCATCGACTGGCGGGCGAGCCCGCGCGGGCAGGATCTCAAGCCCGCGATCATCATCAAGGGCGACAACGGCGAGATCCTGAAGCTGGCGCGTGGTTCCGACGCCCGCTACTTCCAGTCGGTGGACGCCATCCTCTCGGTCGAGCCGGGTCAGCGGGTGAAGGCCGGCGACGTCCTGTCGCGCATTCCGATGGAAAGCGCCAAGACCAAGGACATCACCGGTGGTCTGCCGCGCGTCGCGGAACTGTTCGAGGCCCGCAAGCCGAAGGACAATGCGATCATCTCGGAGATCGACGGCACGGTGAAGTTCGGCCGTGACTACAAGAACAAGCGCCGCATCATCGTCGAACCGCATGAGGATGGCCTCGAGCCTGTCGAATACCTGATCCCGAAGGGCAAGCCCTTCCACCTTCAGGAAGGCGACATGATCGAAAAGGGCGACTACATCCTCGACGGCAATCCTGCGCCGCACGACATTCTGGCGATCCGGGGCGTCGAGGCCCTGGCATCCTATCTCGTCAACGAGATCCAGGAAGTCTACCGGCTGCAGGGCGTGTTGATCAACGATAAGCATATCGAGGTCATCGTCCGGCAGATGCTGCAGAAGGTGGAGATCGAGGAATCGGGCGATTCCGGCTACATCCCGGGCGACCATGTCGACCGGATCGAGCTTGCCGAGATCAACGAGCGTCTCGTCGACGAGGGCAAGAAGCCGGCCTCCGGCAGCCCGGTCCTCCTCGGTATCACCAAGGCCTCGCTGCAGACGCCGTCCTTCATCTCGGCGGCATCGTTCCAGGAGACCACCCGCGTCCTCACCGAGGCGGCGGTCGCCGGCAAGATGGACACGCTGCAGGGCCTGAAGGAGAACGTCATCGTCGGCCGCCTCATCCCGGCGGGCACCGGCGGCATGATGACCCAGATGCGCCGCATTGCCGGTTCGCGCGACGATCTCATCCTCGAGGATCGCCGCAAGGCGACGAATGTCGCGGAGACCGACCGGATGTTGACCTCGGTGGACAACGCCGCTCAATAAGCGCGTCGTCGCCGTACCAACGCGAAGATCACTAGCAAAGGGCCGTTTCCGCAAGGAAGCGGCCCTTTGCTATGCAGGCAGAATGACGGATGAGGATGAGGAAACGGGCGGCGATGGGGGGCGGCGGCGAAGACGCAACGAGACAAGACACCGCGATCGTGGCGGTTCGTTCAAGTGATCTGCCGGCGTTGCTGGCGCTGAACAACGCCCATGCGGCCGAGCTGTCTCTTCTCGACGCGGATGGGTTCGCTCGCCTCATCGCATCGGCGGCTCACGCCCGCCAAAGTGCCGACGCCAGCGCCTTCGTTGTCGCCTTCGACGAGCGTGCCGATTACGGCAGCGTGAACTATCTGTGGTTCAAGACCCGCTACGAGCGATTCCTTTATGTCGACCGGGCGGTCGTCGCGCCGAGCGCGCGGGGGCGGGAGCTGGCGCACGCGCTCTACGACACGGTCTTCGCCGTTGCCGATTCTCTCCAAAGCGGCCCGGTCGTCTGCGAAATTAATGTCGAGCCGCCGAATCTCGCCTCCCAGCGCTTCCACGAGGCCTGCGGATTTCGTGCCGTGGGGGGCGCGGCCCTGCCAGGCGGACGGAAGATGGTCGCCTATTACGAGCACACGCGTTCGCGCATGGCAGATCGGCGCCCCGAAAGTTGAAACAACCCGGAAATGCGGTCCGAACCGCTTGACGGGACGAGTCCGAGCGTTTAGGTACGCGTCCAACAAAGCCGATGTGAGGCCGATTCATTCCTGTCGACGCCAAGTCCGGGATACAGCCGCCTCAAACAAGGCTTCGTTCAACGAGACGTCACTCTCTGGCGCATGACCGTTCGCGGTCCTCTGCTTGTCGCCGGGCAGTCCGCAGGAAAAGCGGATCGATGCCCGGTTTTGCGCATAACGCGGTTCGCCGCGTTCTGTGCGGGTGCGGTTCGTTATGAACTTGGGACTGGAAGTTTTAGAGGAAGGTTGGATGCCGACCATCAACCAATTGATCCGGAAACCGCGGGTGCGTCCCACCGAGCGCAACACGGTCCCGGCTCTCGAGGCCAACCCGCAGAAGCGCGGCGTGTGCACGCGCGTCTACACGACCACGCCGAAGAAGCCGAACTCGGCGCTTCGTAAGGTCGCCAAGGTGCGTCTCGTCAACGGCTACGAAGTCATTGGCTACATTCCGGGTGAGGGCCATAACCTTCAGGAGCACTCCGTGGTGATGATCCGCGGTGGCCGCGTGAAGGACCTTCCGGGTGTTCGCTATCACATCATTCGCGGCGTGCTCGATACGCAGGGCGTGAAGAACCGTAAGCAGCGGCGTTCAAAGTACGGCGCCAAGCGTCCGAAGTAATCGACCCGCGATCAGTTGAAGAGACAATAGAATGTCCCGTCGTCACAGAGCCGAAAAGCGTGAGATCAACCCGGACCCGAAGTTCGGCGATCTCGTCGTGTCGAAGTTCATGAACGCCGTGATGTACGACGGCAAGAAGTCGGTGGCCGAGCGCATCGTCTATGGCGCCTTCGACGTCGTGCATGAAAAGACCCGTCAGGATTCGGTGGTGGTCTTCCATCAGGCGCTGGAAAATATCGCGCCTCACGTCGAGGTTCGGTCTCGCCGCGTCGGCGGTGCGACCTACCAGGTTCCGGTCGATGTTCGTCCGGAGCGTCGTCAGGCTCTCGCGATCCGCTGGTTGATTTCCGCGGCTCGCAATCGCAATGAAACCACGATGGTCGATCGCCTGTCGGGCGAGTTGATGGATGCCGCGAACAATCGTGGCTCGGCCGTCAAGAAGCGCGAAGATACGCACCGGATGGCTGAAGCCAACCGCGCCTTCTCGCACTATCGCTGGTAATTCTGGCTTCCTTCTGAAAGGCGACGCCCGATGGCACGCGAATATAAGATCGAAGACTACCGCAATTTCGGCATCATGGCCCACATCGATGCCGGCAAGACCACGACGACCGAGCGGATTCTCTTCTACACCGGCAAGTCCCACAAGATCGGCGAAGTCCATGACGGCGCCGCGACGATGGACTGGATGGAGCAGGAGCAGGAGCGCGGCATCACCATCACGTCGGCGGCCACGACGACGTTCTGGCAGGGGCGTGACGGCAAGAAGCGTCGCTTCAATATCATCGATACCCCCGGCCACGTCGACTTCACCATCGAAGTCGAGCGTTCGCTGCGCGTGCTCGACGGTGCGATCGCGCTGCTCGACGCCAATGCCGGTGTCGAGCCGCAGACCGAGACCGTGTGGCGTCAGGCGGACAAGTACAAAGTCCCGCGGATGATCTTCGTCAACAAGATGGACAAGATCGGCGCGGACTTCTTCCGCTGCGTGGAGATGATTAAGACCCGCCTCGGCGCGCGTCCGATCGTCGTCCAGCTGCCGATCGGCGCCGAGAGCGAGCTCAAGGGCGTCGTCGATCTGATCGAGATGAAGGCGCTGATCTGGCGCGACGAGACCCTCGGCGCCCAGTGGGACGTCGTCGAGATCCCCGAGGATCTTCAGGCCCAGGCCGAAGAATATCGTGAGATGATGATCGAGGCGGCTGTCGAGATCGACGAGCCGGCTATGGAGAAGTATCTCGAAGGCGAGATGCCCTCCAATGACGAACTGCGCCGCCTGATCCGCAAGGGCACCTGCGACGTCTGGTTCACGCCAGTTCTGTGCGGCTCGGCCTTCAAGAACAAGGGCGTGCAGCCGCTGCTCGACGCCGTCGTCGACTTCCTGCCGTCGCCGGTTGAAGTCGCCGCGATCAAGGGCATCGACCCGAAGACCGAGGGCGAGACCGTTCGCAAGTCGTCGGACGAAGAGCCGCTGTCGATGCTTGCCTTCAAGATCATGAACGACCCGTTCGTCGGTTCGCTCACCTTCGCCCGCATCTACTCCGGCGTTCTGAGCAAGGGCACCTCGCTTCAGAACACCGTCAAGGAGAAGAAGGAGCGCATCGGCCGCATGCTGCAGATGCACTCCAACTCGCGTGAAGACATCGAAGAGGCTTATGCCGGCGACATCGTCGCTCTGGCCGGCCTCAAAGAGACCACGACGGGCGATACGCTCTGTGATCCGCTGAAGCCGGTCATCCTGGAGCGCATGGAATTCCCTGATCCGGTCATCGAGATCGCGATCGAGCCGAAGACCAAGTCGGACCAGGAAAAGATGGGCCTCGCCCTCAACCGTCTCGCGGCCGAGGATCCGTCTTTCCGCGTCAAGACCGACGAGGAAAGCGGCCAGACGATCATCGCCGGCATGGGCGAGCTTCATCTCGACATTCTCGTCGATCGCATGAAGCGCGAGTTCAAGGTCGAGGCGAATGTCGGTGCGCCGCAGGTGGCGTATCGTGAGACGATCACCCGCCGCGCGGAGGTCGACTACACCCATAAGAAGCAGACCGGCGGTACCGGTCAGTTCGCGCGCGTCAAGATGACCTTCGAGCCGGCCGATATCGGTGAGGGCTTCTCCTTCGCCTCCAAGATCGTCGGTGGTTCGGTTCCGAAGGAATACATCCCGGGCGTCGAGAAGGGCATCCAGTCCGTGATGACCTCCGGTCCGCTCGCCGGCTTCCCGATGGTTGACATCAAGGCGGAGTTGATCGACGGCGCCTTCCACGATGTCGACTCGTCGGTTCTCGCCTTCGAAATCGCGGCGCGTGCAGGTTTCCGCGAGGCCATCCAGAAGGCTGGTCCGCGGCTGCTCGAGCCGGTGATGAAGGTCGAGGTGGTCACGCCGGAAGATTACGTCGGCGACGTTATCGGCGATCTGAACTCCCGCCGGGGTCAGATCCAGGGCACCGAGCCGCGGGGCATTGCCCAAGTGGTCAACGCCTTCGTTCCGCTGGCCAATATGTTCGGCTACGTCAACACGCTGCGGTCGATGTCCCAGGGGCGCGCCCAGTACACCATGATCTTCGACCACTACGAGCCGGTTCCGAACCAGGTCGCGGAAGAGATCCAGAAGAAATACGCCTGAGACCCTCACGGTTGAATTGGTTCGGCTCTTTTGAAGAGCCCAGATGAGATAGATGGAGTGCCACGATGGCCAAGAGCAAATTCGAGCGTACGAAGCCGCATGTGAACATCGGCACGATCGGTCACGTTGACCACGGCAAGACGTCGCTGACGGCGGCGATCACGAAGTACTTCGGCGAGTTCCGGGCTTA
>NZ_JAFMPP010000031.1 GCF_017349315.1 Jiella flava
GGTGTCGTTGGTCAGCCGGCGCTCGCCGCCCAGCGCGCGCCGCAGATCGGTGATGGCGGCCATGGCATCGGCATATTCCTCCTCGATGCCCGGCCCCATAATGGCGGGTGTGATTTCGATCATGGCCCGAAAATCTCTTGAATATCGCCGATAGAATTCTTCGCCGGCGCGATTTGCGTGCCACCGCCGGCCATGGTCCGCTGGAATTTTGCCAGCTCGACGCCATTCCGGTCTAAATATGTGACTGTTTCGGTGGCGGGATTGATGGTCGAGACGACCAATGGTCGGTCTTGCGTCAACTGTCCCCGGTAAATCGCATCGGCGCGATTGAAGCAGGGCAGAGCCAATTCGTTTTTGATGCGAGGACTGTCCCAGGCGCCGATCCTGGGATCGTAATAACGGGCCTGAATGTCGCGAAAAGTCGGCTCGTCCATCCAGTAAGGGCTCTTATCAGACGTCTTTGGAAAGCCCTTGGAGCTGAAACCGTAGAGATTATCGCCTGCCTTGCCATTTATGATGTTAAAATTATCACCGGATTCGAGCACCTGTTTTTTCATCTTCCGATCCCATCCGCCTGTATCAAGCTCACGTCGCGCGAGATCATCTTCAGGCGAAAGGTGCCTCATATCCAAGCCGCCCGGCCGCTTGGCTTCGAAATCGGAGATTTTCACCTCCGCGTTGGGCGGAATCATCGGCTCGTCTTGGAAGGGGTAGGACGGCCGGGTCGCTCCCGCCCGCGCTTCCATTTGCCGGCCGAGCGCTTTGACGCCGGTCCGCGCCGCCCGCGAGAGGCCTGTCGCCTCGATTTCCGCGAGCGCCGGCCCGATGGCCCGCGCCGCACTGCCGAGGGCCGGAAGGATCCCGACAACGGCGGCTCCCCAGCGGGCCCATTCCGGCACTTCCGACTGGATCGGCAAAGCGGTGATCTGACCGCCACCGATGAACACGTTTTTCGAACCGTCGACGATGACGGCGCCGCAGGTGATTTTGTCGCCGATGCGGGCCGCTGGCAGGCCGTTGATGAAGACGTTCGACGATCCTTGCGCGATCTTCCCTGCGTGGCAGCTCTCGGCATCGGTTACCCGCGCGGCGGGGCGCCGATTGATGAAAACGTTTGGCGATCCTTGCGTGATTTGGCCGGACGGGGCGGCCATCGACTTCGCCCCAAGCGCTTCGCCGGTGTCCTCCGCGAGGCCCATCAATTCGCCGCCAACAACGGCGTTGACTGCAAATTCGCCGACCGTCACGGCAACGCCCGCGACGAGCGGCGTCGCCAATCCTGCCGTCGCGACCTCTGCGGCGATTGCTGTCGCGGCCATGCCGACGGCGATCGCGACACCCGTCGCGGCTGCAATTCCGACGAGCGCTCCCGCCAAAAATCCGCCCAGCGCATGGCTGTGTGCGACCGGATCATGGAGGCGCGCCGCTGCGGCAGCGGGCTGATTACTCATCCGCGCCCTCGGATCGGCTCCGGCGTTGATTGTTCCCGCGGCTTAAACCCTGCAATCGACGCCATCACCGCTTCATAAGCCGGCGTCGGAAAGGGGGCGGGATGGGTCGCCGTGAAGATCAAAAGCCGCCGCCCATAAGCCCGCCGGCAGGTCAAAACTTGATCCATCAGCCCTTCGGCCGATCGCCACCGGGTCAAAAGCGCCTCGCCCGTGACATCGCTCCAGGTCAACGGCACCCGCCCGTGCAACTCGAACTCGGGCAAGGTCGTGCGCAATCGATCCAGTTCGGCTTGGACGAAGTCGTTGATCTCCATGCCCATTGGCAATGTTTCGCGGGTGATAATCAGGCTGGCTGTGGCGCGGCCATCTCCAGGAATGCGCAGCACGTGAATGGTTTGATCTTCCCACGTTCCGGGAACATCGAGCGGAAGCAAACCTTCATTAATCGCATAAATCGCGTCATTGGCCATGCGGATCTCCGAGGGACACGGCGAGTCATCGGCCCGGAGCACCCTGCGTTCTATCGAACGCAGAAAGGTCGCTCTCACCCTTTGAATCGACGCATCGTGCTTTGCCGAAAATCGATTCCGATTTTCGGGCCGACGCTGTAGATGGCACGAAGCCGGAAGTCGGCAATCCATAAGGCATCCGAATTTTTGGCCGAGACCGGATATCTTCGGCGAGCCACGCCGCCAAGCTTCAAGAATACTGGGATTTTGCTGTAACGTGCCTTGAAGAATGATACGGCGCGAGCGACCATTCTTTTCCCTGACTTGATCGGCGCTCGTCGTGACACAAAAAAGCAACGGTGTTAGGGGTCAAGCCCGGCAGCGGCGTAGTCGCGCATTCTGGCGTTGAGGATGATGATCATCTTGCGGATGACGGCGACAAGGGCGACCTTGCCCGGTTTCCCTCTGCTGCGAAGGTTTGCGTAGAAGGCCTTGATGGCAGGATCGAATCGGATCGCCGGTAAGGCGGCGATGTAGAGTGCGTCGCGGACCGGCTTTCTTCCGCCGGCAATCATGCGTTTGCCGCGCATCAGGCCGCTGTCACGGTTCAGTGGTGCGACGCCAACCAGCTTGGCGATTTGCCCCTTGTTCATGCATCCCAGTTCGGGCAACCCCGCCAGGAGGAAGCAGGCGGTTCGCAGGCCGATGCCCTTGAGCGACATGAGCACTTTGGCCTTCTTGCCGAGTTCTACGTCCGCCTTGAGACAGGCCGTCATTTCGTCGATGACGGCTTGGCGCTGGTCGAGCATGAAGCGGAGTGACGCCTCGATCCAATCTCTCGTTTTGCCCTCAGCGCTCCGGTTCAGTTTCTCTCGGCGGTTCTTCTCCTGCACAATCATGTGGGACAATTGCCGGTAGCGCAGGACGAGACCCTCCAGCGCGCTCAGGCTGTTCGATTGCCGGGGCAATATCCGCGTTTGCATGCGCCGGCCGTAGTCGGCCAGGATGAAGGCGTCGATCCTGTCGGTTTTGGAGAGCTGGCCGCAGGCTCTTGCGAACTGTCTGATCTGCTTGGCATTTACCTTGGCCAGGGGCAACCGCGCTGCCTGCAGGGCCGCCTCGACGTGACGCTCATAGCCACCGGTCGGCTCGATGATCAGCCGCTCAATTCCATCGAAAGGGGCCAGAAAGGCCAGGAAGGCAGAAATACCTTCGCTCGTATTTGGAAAACGCGCCTGCTCTTCACCGGGCAGAAGGCAGACGTCGAAAGATGATTTCGATATGTCGATGCCCACGAAACGGGTAGTATAAGTCATGGCTTTGTCCCCCTTATACGCGAGCGAAATGCTCTCTCAACGGTTCGACGAAGCCTCGAGTGCACAAAGGGTTCTGCTTTTTTACGAACGAAAGTTCATGCCCGCCTGGGCCAACCGCTTTGCGCACCATCATTGCGGTGTTGCACCACCCCAATGACACTTGAGGCCGGAGCATCTTAACCGATGCTCCGGCCTCACAATGTATAAGGCCCGCCA
>NZ_JAFMPP010000032.1 GCF_017349315.1 Jiella flava
CCGGTTTGATCGGAGGCATTTGTGTTTTGGATGTTGATTGTGGAGACGATTGCAAAGATACGCCGGCTGTCGCGGGTCCAGGGAAAGTCGATCAAGGCGATCTGCCGGGAGTTGAATATCTCCCGCAAGGTGGTTCGCAAGGTACTGCGCTCGGACGAGACGGAGTTCCGCTACGAGCGCACACGTCAGCCCTATCCGCGGATGGAGGCTTGGCGTGAGGAACTTGACCGGCTTTTGTCGGCGAATGCGGCCAAGCCGCAGCGGGAACGGCTGACACTGATCCGGATCTTCGAGGATCTTCGCGACCTCGGTTACGAGGGCAGCTACAGTTCGGTGTGGCGGCATGCGCAGAAGTGGGAGACGCGGCGCGGCAGTGCCGTTGCGGAGGCCTATATCCCGCTGAGCTTCGCGCCGGGCGAGGCCTACCAGTTCGACTGGAGCCACGAGGTCGTCCTGCTGGACGGGGTGACGGTGACCGTGAAGGTTGCGCACATGCGCCTTTGTCATAGCCGCATGTTTTTTGTTCGGGCCTACCCGCGCGAGACGCAGGAGATGGTGTTCGACGCGCATGACCGGGCGTTCGCCTTCTTCCGCGGAGCATGCACGCGCGGCATCTACGACAACATGAAGACGGCGGTGGACGCGATCTTCATCGGCAGAGATCGCCGCTATAACCGCCGCTTCGCGCAGATGTGCGGGCATTATCTTGTCGAGCCGCAGGCCTGCACGCCGGCGTCGGGGTGGGAGAAGGGGCAGGTCGAGAACCAGGTCGGGCTGGTGCGCGAGCGCTTCTTCACGCCGCGGCTGCGCTTCAAGACGCTGGAGGAGTTGAACGGCTGGCTGACCGACAAATGCGTCTCCTACGCCAAGGCGCACCGGCATCCCGAACAGGGCGACCGCACGATCTGGGAGGTGTTCGAGGACGAGCGGACCAGCTTCATTCCCTATGCCGGACGCTTCGACGGTTTCCACTGCATTCCCGCCTCGGTGTCGAAGACCTGCACGGTGCGCTTCGACAACAACAAATACTCGGTGCTGTCGCGCGCCGTCGGCCGGCCGGTCGAAATCCATGCCTATGCCGATCGCATCGTCATCCGCCAGGATGGCGTGGTTGTCGGAGAGCATGTCCGCTGCTTCGGCCGCAACGAGGTGATCTACGATCCCTGGCACTACGTGCCGGTGCTGGCCCGCAAGCCCGGAGGATTGCGCAACGGCGCTCCGTTCCGGGATTGGGTTTTGCCATCGGCCATGGAGAAGGTGCGCCGCAAGTTCAAGGCCGTGGATGACGGCGACCGGCAGATGGTGTCGATCCTCACCTGCGTGCTGAGCGACGGATTGAATGCGGTCGAGGCGGCCTGCCAGGAAGCCCTCGATCACGGCGTCTCATCATCGTCGGTGATCCTCAACATCCTGGCCCGCCGCCGCGATCCGGCGCCGGGCACGATCCTTTCCATTCCCCAGGCGCTGAAGCTGGCCCACGAGCCGATCGCCGATTGCGCCCGCTATGACAGTCTCAGGAGGACAAGCAGCCATGGAACGAACCGAAGTGCTGGAACTGATGGGAACGCTGAAGCTCTACGGGATGCGCTCGGCCTATGACGAGATCATGGGCGTCGCCATCAAGCGCCAGCACGAGCCGCCGAGGATCGTCGGCGACCTGCTGCAGGCCGAGATATCGGAGAAGCAGGCGCGCTCCATCAAATACCAGCTCACCGTCGCCAAGCTGCCGCTGGCGAAGGATATCGAGGACTTCGACTTCACCGGCACCCCCGTCAACGAGAGTCTGATCCGTGATCTCGCCGGCGGAGCCTTCATTGCCGATCAGCGCAATGTCGTGCTGGTCGGCGGAACTGGAACCGGCAAGTCGCACCTGGCCATCGCCATTGCCCGGGCACTGATCCGCAATGGTGCGCGCGGCCGCTTCTTCAATGTCGTCGACCTGGTCAACAGGTTGGAGACCGAGACCCGCGCCGGCCGCCAGGGCCGCATCGCCGATCATATGACCCGGCTCGACTTCGTCGTGCTCGACGAACTTGGCTATCTCCCTTTCGCCCAGTCCGGCGGCCAACTGCTCTTCCATCTCATCAGCCGGCTCTACGAACGCACTTCCACCATCATCACCACCAATCTGGCATTCGGTGAATGGCCGAGCGTCTTTGCCGGCGACGCCAAGATGACCACCGCCTTGCTCGATCGGCTCACCCATCATTGCGAGATCGTCGAGACCGGAAACGAGTCCTGGCGCTTCAAAAGCCGCTCTCAAAGCTAAAGCCGAAAAGCAAACCAGTCGCGCCCGATCAGGCTGTGCAACCCTGACCAGCTCCGCCTGATCGGGCGCTATCCGCCGTGCCCTTCATCATCCCCAAAACCGGGGTCCTTTTTAGATGAAAATAGAGGGTCCCGATTCAGTGGTCATTGACAC
>NZ_JAFMPP010000033.1 GCF_017349315.1 Jiella flava
ATGACCGCAGTCAAGAGAGGAGAGAAGTTCGTCGTTTCTCTCGTTCGTAAGGATCGGCCTGGCAGCGTATTCGAACTTGGGAAAGTCGAAAAATCCGAGTTCAACGAGGCTGAGCGGCGTATTCTCGGGTCGGACAATCAGGGTACGACACGCCCGGACCCGGATAAGGGGCCCGCCGAGGTTGCAGGCAAAGATGCCGCCCCATCAAACCGCTGGAGTAAAAAAGAGGTCAACGGACGCACGGTCTATCAGCGAGACGATCTAATTGATCCCGAGAAGCTAGACGGTGAAGGGCGATCAAATTTGCAGCGAATGAGACAGGGCCTCGCCCCCATTGGCTCTGATGGACACCCGATGGAGCTACATCATATGCTTCAACAGGAAAAAACTAGGATAGATGGACAACCAGGCCCTCTAGCTGAAGTTGAAAAAAAATTCCACAGCGATAATTATGATGCGATCCATATTTATCCCCGAAGCGATAAAGACTATATTAGCTGGAGAAAAATATTTCCAGAAGATGAAAAGTCTTACGACAAGTATCGTAGAGAGTATTGGAAAACTAGGTCCAAAGACAACACACTAGGAGTCAAAAATGAGTAACCTCGCGTTTGATGATGGCGTAAGACGGCTCAGAGAGAGCAGTATGGAATTTTTTGGCAGCAAAGGCGCCACAGATGAACAAATTGAACAGATAGAATTGAATTTAAATGTAAATATACCGATGTCATACAAAAAATTCCTGACATTTTTTGGTAATTTAGTGTTTGAGGGTCGGGAAATCTATGGATGGACTGCATCAGGTTTTGATGCAAAATCGGTACCTAGCGTTTTATTTGCAACAAAGTCCTTGCGGGAGCGAGGTATTATATCCGAAACTATGATTCACTTCATGGATTCGGGGTTTGGTCCGTCATTTGTTATCGATTGTTCAAAGATGAACAACGATAGGGAAGCGCCAATTTATGAAGTTCCTGCTGGCGGCATTTCCTATGGGTGTGACAAGAGAGCTGATAGTTTTGGAGAGTTTTTTCTCAAGAAGGTCAATGAAGCGATACTAGAGCTTTCTGGCGCGGATGCTTCCAATGATGAGCCGGAAGGCGGGAATCCTTCCGCCGAGTGGATTAAAAACTATTGGAAGAATAGATCGAACGATTTCTCCTGATCTGCCTACGATGAAAATTTTAATATAGAGACCTGGAAAAGGGTGATGAATTCATTCTTTCGAAAAATTGAAAACGTCCTGGGTAATGAAAGAAAGAATGCACGCGCTTGGATTAGTGACAGTTTTAATAAAGAACTATTGTATGATGATTCAGTGAGCTCTTTAATCAAGCCGTTTTTGGCTGATGGAGAGTCGCAAAAAAAGCTGATCCCGGGCGGCTTGCGACATATTAGTTCTTGGTATTTGAGGCTCGCTGAAGACAAAAGCTTAAATAATACGACATACCCTGATGAAGAATTAGCATTGTCGGGTATCTATAAATTTTGGTATTACGAGACGGCTCACGCCATTATGGAATCTGACGATCCTGCAGGCTACCGGTTTTCGATGCGCGAGTTCACCAATGTCTCCACGATGCTGTCACTCGGCTGGATGAATCATGCCGACCGCCTCGCCGCAACGATGTTTGACCGCTGGGATGTGCAGGAGGACGGGAACGGAAGCATCTCCTGGGAAAGCTTGCCCCAGTACCTGCCGTGGCTGTCGGTGAAGCTCTACAAGGCCTGGCGGGGCAGTGACGAGGTGTTTGACTTCGAGCCTCGGGATGAACAGTTTGAAGGCTTTTATCCACTGTTGAAAGCCATCTTCGATCCGAGCGCGAGCACATTTGGCGAAGCGCTTATCGAGGCAGCTGATTTTCATGTGATGGGGATCGGTATGGACGATTACGATCCGGTGCGGGATGAGGATTATTGGCTTTTCCCGGTGGAAATCTTGGCCGCCTGCCGTATCCGCCAACAGCGCGGCCTGGATCTTCCCTATGTTGAGCATCCCCTTTTCGACGCGACACCGTTGGGGCGGTATCATTCTCCGCTTCCGGTGCCACGCGATGACATTCTTGAAAAGGTTCTGCCGCTCTACGCCAAGGTGACGGGTAAACTGGATCTACAGGTCTAGAGCCGATCCGGCTTAATCCGGTTCATATCCTGCAGCGGCGAAGGTGTTCGCGCAC
>NZ_JAFMPP010000034.1 GCF_017349315.1 Jiella flava
ACAATCTCAATGTCCACAAGAGCCCCCGGGCGGCCAAGGCGCTCGCCGAACGGGGCGCCTGGCGCCTGCTCTTGCCGAAATACTCGCCCGACCTCAATCCCATCGAAATGGCTTTCGCCAAGCTCAAGGCCCTTCTGCGCAAAGCCAAAGCCCGGACCACCGACGACCTCTGGCGAGCCCTCGGCGATATCTGCGACCTCTTCGAGCCCGACGAATGCTGGAATTATTTCAAGACCGCAGGCTATGTCGCTGATTAATCGCCCGACGCTCTAGACCTGTAGATCCAGTTTACCCGTCACCTTGGCGTAGAGCGGCAGAACCTTTTCAAGAATGTCATCGCGCGGCACCGGGAGCGGAGAATGATACCGCCCCAACGGTGTCGCGTCGAAAAGGGGATGCTCAACATAGGGAATATCCAGGCAGCGCTGTTGGCGGATACGGCAGGCGGCCAAGATTTCCACCGGGAAAAGCCAATAATCCTCATCCCGCACCGGATCGTAATCGTCTGTCCCGATCCCCATCACATGAAAATCAGCTGCCTCGATAAGCGCTTCGCCAAATGTGCTCGCGCTCGGATCGAAGATGGCTTTCAACAGCGGATAAAAGCCTTCCAACTGTTCATCCCGAGGCTCGAAGTCAAACACCTCGTCACTGCCACGCCAGGCCTTGTAGAGCTTCACCGACAGCCACGGCAGGTACTGGGGCAAGCTTTCCCAGGAGACGCTTCCGTTCCCGTCCTCCTGCACATCCCAGCGGTCAAGCATCGTTGCGGCGAGACGATCGGCATGGTTCATCCAGCCGAGTGACAGCATCGTGGAGACATTGGTGAAATCAGTTATCGAAAACCGGTAGCCTGCCGGGTCATCAGATTCCATAATCGCGCAAGCCGTTTCGTAATGCCAAAATGTATAGATCCCCGACAATGCTAATTCTTCATCAGGGTAGAGTGTTTGGTTAAGACTTTTGTTATCTGCTTGACGCCTGTACCAAAAACTTATACTCTGAAAAGAACCAGGTATTAATTTTTTTTGCATTTGTCCATCGTTCAAAAACGGCTTTATTTTCCTTTCAATCGGCTTAGAAAATAAGTGATTTTTGTTAAATGGCTCAAGAATCCAATCACGGACATCTTCGCGCTGCGCTTTCAGAGTTTCCTCCGTTTTGAGACGTATATTGTTGTTCATTGATTTATCCGCATAGCTTCGAGCCATTAATGATCTGAAATTTGATTATTTATGGGCGTAGGTGGGCCTGTTGAGAGCGGACCTTGTATTATTTTGTCTTTTGATTTGCGTTCCGCTCTTCGTGTCCGTTTTCTCTCCTTATTTTCACGCCACTTTTTATAGGCGGCATCATTTCGCTTCCAAGGTTCTGTGCCCTCCTCAGCGAATGTGCCATTGGCATTCTTTTTAAGCTTTATTTTATGGTATAATACGGGTTCACCAGCATCAATTCTATCGAGGAGAGATTCTGCATATTCTCTGTCTGACAAACTAAGGGCTTTATACGGAAATTTTCCTTTGCTCATCTGTGACAATCGCGATCTAACGAAATCTTCGCCCCCCCCAAAAGCTCATCGCCATACATGCGATAATCGCCGCGTGTCGATGTCTTAATTTCGCTAAAGGTGAGTGGATCATCTCGGATATTGTCGATGCCGTTACCCGAGGCGTTTTGGAGAGACCGGCCGCCATATTTATCTTCGTAGAATTTCTCTCCCTCTTTGCCGTTGGCTAGGCTTTCTTTGCCTTTCTCCCGCTGCCTGTCCTTTTGAGCGGCATCTGCGTCCTTGACTTCCGCCGGCCCCCTATCCGGATCCGGGCGTGTCGTCCCCTGATTGTCCGACCCGAGAATACGCCGCTCAGCCTCGTTGAACTCTGATTTTTCGACTTTCCCAAGTTCGAATACGCTGCCAGG
>NZ_JAFMPP010000035.1 GCF_017349315.1 Jiella flava
ATCATGGACAATCTCAATGTCCACAAGAGCCCCCGGGCGGCCAAGGCGCTCGCCGAACGGGGCGCCTGGCGCCTGCTCTTGCCGAAATACTCGCCGGACCTGAACCCGATCGAAATGGCTTTCGCCAAGCTCAAAACCCTTCTGCGCAAAGCCAAAGCCCGGACCACCGACGACCTCTGGCGAGCCCTCGGCGATATCTGCGACCTCTTCGAGCCCGACGAATGCTGGAATTATTTCAAGACCGCAGGCTATGTCGCTGATTAATCGCCCGACGCTCTAACTGGACATCTCCGAAAATGGCTGTTGGAGTGCTCGAATAGGCGCCAGCGAGCGGGGGGGTAAGGCCGGAGCCCTTCCTCTTACCGCAGCCGGCGCACCGCGCCATACAGCATCGTGCTTTGCGGCAAGGCTGGGGTTGTAGGCGACGCTGTTCCGTCGAACGGCGCCGGCCATTGCACGGCCTTTGGTGCCGGCGGCCGAAAAGACAATGCGACCGCCGTTGGTAAACTCGGAAACGACGGCGATCATGGAGGCCACCTCGTCGGTCATCGTTTCATGGTGGATACACCAGATGCGGGCATTGCGCCGCAGGCGAGCAACCTGAATACATGTGCTTGGAAGACGATGGAGAATGAGTGGGCTGACTGGCTGAGAAAGGGGTATCGGGTCGACTACGACATATCTGTCTAACCGCCAGGCTCAGTTCGCCCAGAATCATTTGACGTGTCTTATAAGGTCGTCGATCCTGAAACCGGTGTTGAAAAATACGCGAATAAGAAAGAATTTAAAAACGAATCTGGCCAAACTTTCGTGAGAGTTCCGTTCAAAGATATGAAGTAAATGTCAAATGAAACTGAATATACGGCGGGCGTCGTTCGCGAAATAATCGCCAGTGGAGAGCTGGACGGTTTCAACTGGAGCGAATTTTCGCTCGTCGTTGGTTATGACAAAGACGGCGACGTTGATCAGACCTATGGATATGCATACGCGTCCGACGGGGCTTGGAGGGCATTTGCGGTTACCCCTAGGCTGGTCCGACCTTCGCTAAACCGCTATCGCGAACGGCTTCGACAAGAGGGCGACACAGGCATTATCAAGCTATTATTCCAGTTTAATCGGGATACTGGTCGTTTCAACTCTGATTTCGAGTATGAAAACGCGGCTCGCTGGCAGGTAACGCCGGCAAACATTGACACAATCGTCCAGGATCTTCAGCCCAATCTTGGATCTTCAGCACCGTGACGAGAGGTGGTGAAAGCATGCCGTCGGCAAGATCCGAGCCCATCTCGCTCGCGGCCCGGCGCGCGCATTTGAATGCGATTGTCGAAGCCGTGCTGGGATGCGACGAGTTGGACGATCCGCGCTGGCACGAGCTGTCGATGATCTTTTCCACAACTCGCGGCGGGCGAAACTTCGGCAACAGCGGCTATGCCTATGGTGACATGTCTGCGTGGTGGGCGGTCGCTCTCCCGGTTCTGACCGTCAAGCCGGCCGTCCTTGCTTATCTGGACGCTGTCCTTGGTTCGGTTCCAGAGACGCTTTGCCGCGTCCTGCTGAAGTACAACCGCGTCAACGGCCGGGTCCGGATCGAGGTCGAGCGCCACAATCCGCAACGCTGGGACATCACGCCGGGCAACGCCCGCAGCATGCAGGCCTCTCTGCGGCCCGGATTTTGGTGAGACCAGCTGACTGAGCCGTGGCTGTGCGTCATGCTGGCCCTGACGAGGCCGTCCCCGGCAAGCGGGCGGGCCGGGACTGGAATTTCGAGACGCCGCAGATGGTGCCGGGGGCGGAGACGCCGGGGATGGTGGCGCTGCCGGAAAACGCTTACCGGGAGCTCTACGAATATCCGGCG
>NZ_JAFMPP010000036.1 GCF_017349315.1 Jiella flava
CGCCGGATATTCGTAGAGCTCCCGGTAAGCGTTTTCCGGCAGCGCCACCATCCCCGGCGTCTCCGCCCCCGGCACCATCTGCGGCGTCTCGAAATTCCAGTCCCGGCCCGCCCGCTTGCCGGGGACGTAGGGATAAAGCCTTCGCCAGTCGTCGATATGGTTGCGGTCCGACGAGCCCTGCGCGATGGTTATCCGGGCCTTCGTTCAGTCGATGAGCCCCTTCTGACGCAGATGGTCGAGATAGGGACCGCCATATTCGTCGAAGATCTCTCTGCCCTCGAGCATAAAGGCGCGCAGCAGCGGATCGGTGGACTCATCGGTCCGCCCGAGGTCATAGAGCGTGGCGCCAAGACTGATCAGTACGAACGGGTTCATATGCCCATCCGCGCCAGCCGCAGCGGCCTGAAAACACGCCAAGGCGCGCTGAAGGTCACCTTTGTCTCTATAGGCCTCCCCGAGAGACGCATTGAGCCAAACCCAGGCCTCCCACCGCTTTTGTGGAGAAGGCAGCATGCCCAAGGCTTCATGCCACACCGCAATGGCACCGTCCGCATCACCGGCTTCCAGCATGACATTTCCGCGTTCGGACAAAACCTTGATCTGATCATAGATATCGTCCGGCAATTCGTCTTCGGCGAAATCGCTCATGACCTCTTCGCCTTTTTCCTTAAATAAAAATCGAGGTATTTTTTGTCGGCGCCTTTGAACGGCAGAGTTTTCCATTTTTTGTATTGCCAATCAAATATCGCAAACGCATCATCGTAACGCCCCATTTCAAAGTAGATCGTCGCGGCATAAAATTCGATGACCTGATCGGGCCGCTCTTTTGTCGATCCATAGGATTTTCTCGTGATATCGAGCCAATGCAGAGCTTTATCGAATTGATTCGTATCTCGAAAGAAAATCATGTTATCCCTAGGAATAATATTTGAATAGAACTCCCATCCTAGCTTCGGTTCTGGTAGCAAATTCCAGGCATTTAGAGAAAGAATTTCTTCTTGAACCAGATCTACCTGCCGATGAGCGTCTCCAGCAGCCTTGAGAACATTATCTATTTTACTCCGAACTTCATCTGGAAGTTCCGTGCGTTTGATCATCTCACTCATCACAGTCCCTATTTCAATGGGGGAAGATAGGTTTGGGTTTGGCCAAGGATGGCACCCTGTGAACGATTGATGGAGTCAAGTTCAAGATAGTAGTTATCTGAATTCAGCATCCATTGCCGGACCTCGGGAGCCTTGGCACCGTAAGAGCGACCCGTTTCATTCCACCAAGTTACCGCGTCGGTTTTATGGGCCATATCAGCACGGGAGAGATCGTACCATTCGTTGTTGGAAGCTTTGAACTCGGTTGCTCCGGTTTTGGGATTGACCCTAATCTTGCCATCCTTTTTCATCCGCGCAATGACGGCCTTGCCGGTTTTTGATTTTTTCCCCGGTGTCTTTCCAAGATAGCGCTCTCGCAATGATAGCTTGCGTGTACTCCTTGCGCCTGCGCTGCCGTCCTCGCTCGCTCTTTGAACTCCGGGCTGTTCGGCATTGCGTGCGGCCGAGGCCTCCGCTTCGGCGAGATCATCGCCCGCAGACGCCGCGGCGCGCCCTTCTGCCTTCGCCGCCGCCGATCCAGCGGCAATCTCGCCGGACAGGCCCTGGCCCGT
>NZ_JAFMPP010000037.1 GCF_017349315.1 Jiella flava
ATAATTCGGACAACGGGATCGACCTTGTTGGACGAAACCCCGAAACTGGAGCCGTCAAGGTCGTTGAGGTAAAGGCAAACAGTGCTAGTCTGAATGAGCTTCAGAGCGAAGGCGGACCGAAATATGCAGATCTACAAATTCGACGTGCTTTAAGCGGCGAGGGAAACTGGCGGAGCACGCCGACTAGCATGGGTGGAACTGCAATAGAAATTCGGAAATGGCTGAGATCTGCATCCTCAAAAGAATACGAAATTTGGAAATATGATGTTGATGACGCTGGTAACGCGACCTACCGCGGCAAGGCTGACTGGAGCTGGAAGCCAGGATCGAAATCAAAACGGCTGACGTATCGTGATGACACTGGCAGCGTTGCACGCAAATCTTCAAATTTAAAGCCACCTTCTACCGGTCCACCTGGTTCAAAATCTTTGGGAGCCAGAGGTGAAGCTAATAAAGAGAAATGAGAAACGGTTATGTTTGATGTATCGTTAATGAGAAATGAGCTAATTAAAAATTTACCACAGCAAGTCCAGCAGCAAAAACCTCTTCTTAGGGATGCCTCCTATGAAGATATTGGAGATTGGGTGGGAAAAGACGTTGTAGATAGTGATGTGAAGTTGATTCCGGAAAATTTTGAATTAATTCACATGTGGTATAGAAATAGTTATAGTGCATCCGGGATGAGTTTTACTCCTGATGAAAAACTGCTTGCATTATCAAGTAGATGCGGCATTTCCAGTTTCTTTTTTGAAGTTCCCATTTACGATTTCTATCAAAAAAATCTTGGGCGTTATGATTTTGATGCCTATGGGAAACTTCTTGCTCAAATTTTAGCAACCGGCTGGAAAGACGAGTCTGAACTTGTTGCGAGATTCGGTTTCGAAGAACTAAATCGTTTGTTGGACCGTGGCATCTCTTATGGCCGTATGTGTTGGTTCATGCTTGAATTGGCGAAGGATTGGCTTCAAGCGGATGTGAGCCTTGACAGCGAGTTTCGGCAGCATGAGATCGAAAATCTCGGTATATGGGATAAGCTTCTCACTGGTTGGAGAGAACCAAATGCACGGGCTTTTGACGCCTTGATGAGCGAAATGGCAGAATGCCATATCTCTCAATCCAGAGATGCCGAGATGTCTGAGAATGAGTGGTACGAATTCGAGGACATGGCATACTGGCTCTTCCCGGTTGAACTTCTCGCTGTTCTCCGTCTGCGGGAGTGGGCGGGTATCGCAAATCCAAAGCTTTCCCATCCCCTATTTGCGGTGACCCCACTAGCCACTCTTTATCCGCCACCGGCTTGGCCAAAAGATGAAGTTCTGGATCAGGCAGAGGCAAAATTCCGATCTCTTTACCCCAGTACACCTTCTGTTGCTGATCTGGCTAAACTGCGCGCTCAGCACAAAGCTGGATGAAGTAGGCGCTGCAAGACATAAGAAACATGAACGCGGTAAATTTTGCAGAGTTCACGGAGAATAACCATGCCCGTCCTAAGAGCATGACTCGAAATTCAGACGGCGGGTGAATTTCGCGCCAATCTTCGGACGATGAGGAAAGCGAGAACCATCTGAAAGAAGGCCAGAGCCGAAGCGACGGTTTTCTCGCAATCCTT
>NZ_JAFMPP010000038.1 GCF_017349315.1 Jiella flava
ATAATTCGGACAACGGGATCGACCTTGTTGGACGAAACCCCGAAACTGGAGCCGTCAAGGTCGTTGAGGTAAAGGCAAACAGTGCTAGTCTGAATGAGCTTCAGAGCGAAGGCGGACCGAAATATGCGAATATCCAAGTAAACCGTGCATTATCTGGCGATGGAAATTGGAAAAGCATGCCAAGTGGCATGGATGACATTGCGGATGAACTATATGATTGGTTCCAAGGTGCGTCTTATAAAGAATATGAAATTTGGAAGTATGATGTTGATGACGCAGGAAACACCACATTTCGTGGCAAAGCCGACTGGAATTGGAAGCCAGGCACCAAGCCAAAGCGGCTGAAGTATCGCGATGATTCTGGCAACATGGCCCGGAAGCCTAAATCGGTTAAGCCGCCCGCAACTGGACCACCTGAGGCAGACAATCAGACTTCTCCTCATTAGATGATGCGACAATAGGATTTATTTATGCCAGAACCATCCGAATTAAGACGTGCTCTCAAGAAAGATATACCGGAATGGCTGCAACACAAGCAGCGTCTCATTATGGACAAACCAATCCAGTGGCTGGAAGAGTTCATTGAAGATGGTGATGTAACGCCTAAGATAAAGCTGATTTCATCTCGTTACGACCGGCTCGCGCTTTGGTTTCGTATGAAATACGCGATATCAGGTATCGGAGCGGTGCCAGATGTGGATTTGCTTGCTCTTTCAAGTAGAGTCGGCATTTCCAGTTTTTTTCTTGAAGTTCCCGTTTACGATTTTTATCCAAAAAATCTTGGGCGTTATGATTTTGATGCCTACGGGAAACTTCTTGCTCAAATTTTCGCAACCGGCTGGAAAGACGAGTCTGAACTTGTTGCGAGATTCGGTTTCGAAGAACTAAATCGTTTGTTGGATCGTGGCATCTCTTATGGCCGTATGTGTTGGTTCATGCTTGAATTGGCGAAGGATTGGCTTCAAGCGGATGTGAGCCTTGACAGCGAGTTCCGCCAGCATGAGATCGAAAATCTCGGTATATGGGATAAGCTTCTCACTGGTTGGAGAGAACCAAATGCACGGGTTTTTGACGCCTTGATGAGCGAAATGGCGGATTATCATCTGTCACAATCCAAAGATGCGGATATGTCGGAGAGTGAGTGGTACGAATTCGAGAGTATGTCCTACTGGCTCTTCCCGGTTGAACTTCTCGCTGTTCTGCGTCTGCGGGAGTGGGCGGGTATCGCAAATCCAAAGCTTTCCCATCCCCTGTTTGCTGTAACCCCACTAGCCACTCTTTATCCGCCACCGGCTTGGCCGAAAGATGATGTTCTGGACCAGGCAGAGGCAAAATTCCGATCTCTTTACCCCAATACACCTTCTGTTGCTGATCTGGCTAAACTGCGCGCTCAGCACAAAGCTGGATGAAGTAGGCGCTGCAAGACATAAGAAACATGAACGCGGTAAATTTTGCAGAGTTCACGGAGAATAACCATGCCCGTCCTAAGAGCATGACTCGAAATTCAGACAGCGGGTGAATTTCGCGCCAATCTTCGGACGATGAGGAAAGCGAGAACCATCTGAAAGAAGGCCAGAGCCGAAGCGACGGTTTTCTCGCAATCCTT
>NZ_JAFMPP010000039.1 GCF_017349315.1 Jiella flava
AGATAAATATGGCGGCCGGTCTCTCCAAAACGCCTCGGGTAACGGCATCGACAATATCCGAGATGATCCACTCACCTTTAGCGAAATTAAGACATCGACACGCGGCGATTATCGCATGTATGGCGATCAGCTTCGGGGTGGAAAATATTTCGTTAGATCGCGATTGTCACAGATTAGCAAAGGAAAAGGTGCTTATAAATCATTAAGTTCCGAAGACAAAAATTATGCCCGTTCCCTTCTTCAGAGAATGAATGCTGGTGAGTCAGCGACTTACAATAAAGTTAAACTTAGAAAGAACGCTGATGGCACATTCAGCGAAGACGGGGTAGAGACCTGGAAACGGGACGACGCAGCCTATAAAAAGTGGCGGGAAAATGAAGAAAGGAAGCGAACTCAGAGAGCTGAACGAAAAGCAAAAGACAGTGCCGCTCAATTGCCTCCGTCTACGGGGCCGCCCACGAATGCCAACCAATAGCAATAACTGATTTTATACAGTATAAATCTCATTAACAACGAGAGTGAATTGATGGATACCGTTGAGGAAAAGATAAAAAATATCTTAAAAGAAGAAAAAAAAGACGTTCGCGCTTGGGTCAATGACAGTTTTAATAAAGAGCTATTGTATGATGATTCAGTTAGTTCTTTAATCAAGCCGTTTTTGGCTGATGGAGAGTCGCAAAAAAAGCTGATCCCGGGCGGCTTTGGCGATATTAGTTCTTGGTATTTGAGGCTCGCTGAAGACAAAAGCTTAAATAATACGACATACCCTGATGAAGAATTAGCATTGTCGGGGATCTATACATTTTGGTATTATGAAACGGCTTACGCGATTATGGAATCCGATGATCCTGCAGGCTACCTGTTTTCGATAACTGATTTCACCAATGTTTCTACGATGCTGTCACTCGGCTGGATGAACCATGCCGATCGCCTCGCCGAAACGATGTTTGACCGCTGGGATGTGGAGGAGGACGGGAACGGAAGCATCTCCTGGGAAAGCTTGCCCCTGTACCTGCCGTGGCTGTCGGTAAAGCTCTACAAGGCCTGGCGTGGCCTTGACGAGGTGTTTGACTTCGAGCCTCGGGATGAACAGTTGGAAGGCTTCTATCCGCTGTTGAAAGCCATCTTCGATCCGAGCGCGAGCACATTTGGCGAAGCGCTTATCGAGGCAGCTGATTTTCATGTGATGGGGATCGGGACAGACGATTACGATCCGGTGCGGGATGAGGAGTATTGGCTTTTCCCGGTGGAAATCTTGGCCGCCTGCCGTATCCGCCAACAGCGCGGCCTGGATATTCCCTATGTTGAGCATCCCCTTTTCGACGCGACACCGTTGGGGCGGTATCATTCTCCGCTCCCGGTGCCGCGCGATGACATTCTTGAAAAGGTTCTGCCGCTCTACGCCAAGGTGACGGGTAAACTGGATCTACAGGTCTAGAGCCGATCCGGCTTAATCCGGTTCATATCCTGCAGCGGCGAAGGTGTTCGCGCAC
>NZ_JAFMPP010000040.1 GCF_017349315.1 Jiella flava
GCCATCCTTTTTCATCCGCGCAATGACGGCCTTGCCGGTTTTTGATTTTTTCCCCGGTGTCTTTCCAAGATAGCGCTCTCGCAATGATAGCTTGCGTGTACTCCTTGCGCCTGCGCTGCCGTCCTCGCTCGCTCTTTGAACTCCGGGCTGTTCGGCATTGCGTGCGGCCGAGGCCTCCGCTTCGGCGAGATCATCGCCCGCAGACGCCGCGGCGCGCCCTTCTGCCTTCGCCGCCGCCGATCCAGCGGCAATCTCGCCGGACAGGCCCTGGCCCGTTTTCGCAAGCGCTCCGCCAGCCCCCGCGACACCGCCCAGAACGATCTGTCCACCGCTGACGACCTCCTGCGCCACCTGCGTCTGACCGGGCGTTGCGCCCAGCGCTCGGGCCGCAGCGCCCGTTGCCTGCACGGCGGCGGTCTGCTGCGGCCTGCCGTACCAGATTTGCCGAAGGCCGGTCGAGATGTTGTCGGCCGCGTTTACCATTCCCGCGCCGCCGACAATTTGAGCCGGCACCCCGCCGATCGCGCCAACGCCCGTCGCGTCTGCGGCGGTTCCTCCGGCAAACAGCGCCCCCGATCCGATCGCCTCGGCCACGCCGCCGGCCGCTTGGACGGCGCCCATCGTCCGGGGATGATCCTCGATCCATTGCCCCGCCGCATGGCCAGCGGCCGCGGCTTTGTCCCCGACCCAGTCGGCGGCGCCAGCTGCCTTTTCCTTGACCGTTTCCCACCAGCTCTTGTCCTGTTTGTCATTGCCGTCGGGCGCATCGTGCACGGGGGTGGAGCGCACGATGCAGTATTCGCCGGGGGTGTTGCCGCGGTTCAGAAGGCACCGGTCGCCATGGCGCTGCACCCACTGGCCCTCGACCCGGACCCGCCCCCTGATCGATCTCGATTTCGAAGCCGAGCCCCGGCAGGTGGCCTTTGACCCTCGGATAACCCGGGATGAGGTTTTCCAACTCGAAGGGCTCATCCCCCTTGAGCCACGGTTCGGCGATCAGGTCGGGCGGCGCGCATTGGTAGAAGCGGTAGTCGAAGTCTTCGGGCGACCGGGCTTCCTCCGGATCGGTGATGGCCTTCTCCAAGCTCAAGTCGCTCCTGCGAGCAAAAGCCGAGCGGTCGGTGGGCGGGCTCTGGGACGCCGTCGGCGCGGCCCTCCCGCTCTTCAGGCCCGACGAGTGCGCGAACACCTTCGCCGCTGCAGGATATGAACCGGATTAAGCCGGATCGGCTCTAGACCTGTAGATCCAGTTTACCCGTCACCTTGGCGTAGAGCGGCAGAACCTTTTCAAGAATGTCATCGCG
>NZ_JAFMPP010000003.1 GCF_017349315.1 Jiella flava
GAAAGTTCATGCCCGCCTGGGCCAACCGCTTTGCGCACCATCATTGCGGTGTTGCACCACCCCAATGACACTTGAGGCCGGAGCATCTTAACCGATGCTCCGGCCTCACAATGTATAAGGCCCGCCAGGAGAGCTGCGGCGGGCGAAGTTTGACAGAGAGGCTGAAAGTCTGTGCCGCCGAACCTGCGGGCGCGAGGTCTTGAAAGTGCCGCCCCGGAGGGTCTTGGTGACGCAGGTGATGGGGAGCGGTGACGCAGCTTCCCCAAACCCTGCCGCGCGGGCGGCGGGCGCGCCGCCCTAAGGGCGACGCGCGGTGACAGTTAGTTCGACGAGCCCGAGGCGCCGCCGTCTGCCGGGGCGGGGGCTGCGGCGCCGCCGGTCGCCGGGGTGGAGGCGCTACCTGCAGCCGGCGCCGTCGACGCATCGCTGGAGCTGCTCTTCTCCTCCTTCGGCTTATTGTAAGCTGGAGCATTCTCGAGCTGGTCGCGCGAGACGTTGAGGACGATGCGGTCCGGCAGATTATCCTCGCCGACCACCGGCTTTTGCGGCTCGGCGCTGGCTGCCGGTGTCGCCGTGCCTCCGCCAGCCGCGCCACCCGCTGCCATGCCGGTGCCGCCTGCCGATCCTGTGGCCATACCGGCGTCGCCTGTCGTGGTCGAGGCGGTCGTTTCAGCCGCCGCTTCCTTCTCGCTCTTCAGGCCCTCGGTCTTGCCCGGGCCGAATTCGAGCGCCGTCATCGAAACCGCGACGTCTTTTTCGCCGATCCCGAGGAAGCCGCCGACGCCGACGAGAACCGCCATCACCTTGCCGTCCTTGGACACGAGCACGTCGGTGATCTCGCCGATGCTGTCGCCCTTCGGATCATAAACGTCCTTGCCTTCCAAGTCCGTCGCCCGCCAGGCACCGCTCGGCGGCACGGTGACGAAGGGCCCCGACGATGCGGCTTCGGCACCGGCGGCGGTTGTCGCCTGATCGCTCGGGGTCGACGACGCGCTGCCGGAACTCATGTCACTGGTGCCATCGGACGCCGGCTTTGCCGGTGCCGCATCCGACGACTGGCCGGAGCTGTTCGACATCGCGTCGCCGCTGCTCGATCCGGCCGTTGTGGAATCGCTGGCGGCCGGCGGCGTGGTGCTGCCGGCGTCGGGGGTCTTGGTCGCGTCCTGCGCAAAAGCGCTGAGCGGCAGGGCGACGCTGGCGAAAAGGGCGATGATTGCTGACTTACGCATGGTACAGTCTCCCGATTGGAATTCGACAGACAGAATTGTTGAGTGGAGATGACGTTCCTTCACGGATTGTGATTTTTCTTTTCAAGACTGACGATCGGCGCATCAGTAACGATCGATCACAATGGTGACCGGTCGCATTCGCAAGCGCGAAAAATGTTTCAAATCACTGGGAATTTTGCTTCCGCGATGCAGCACCTGAAGGTGATTTCGATCGCATTTTCACGGCGCGTCCAAATTTTTCAAAAGTGAAGTCGGGGCTAAACAATCGGGCGAAAGCCGGCAAAGCAATGGCGACAGCACCGCCGTCGATAAAATCCGACAGCGGCATATCCCCCGAACATATGTTTCGGCGCTCGCATGCTCAGCGGTAGAGGTCCCGCCGCGTTGGCGGCAACCCGCTCGGGCCCTTGGAGCGCTTCGAGGCGAGCGTCTGGTAGATCAACAGGCCGCCGCGTTCGAAGCCGAGGGAGACGCCGGCGAGATAGAGCAGCCACAGCCGCGCCCGCTCTTCGCCGGCGATCGCCGCCGCCTCGTCCATGCGTGACAAAAGCCGATCATGCCAGAGCCGGCAGGTGCGGGCGTAATGCTCACGCCAGTTCTCGACGTCATGGACCTCGAAGCGGTGCTTTTCCAGAAACTGCGCCGAATGGCCGATATGGTCGAGTTCGGCGCCGGGAAAGATGTAGCGGATGATCGCCGCATATTCCTTGGTGCCCTTGCGAAATTTCGCGTCGGTCTCTTTGCCCGGCCGGGTGATCGCGTGGTGCAGATAAAGCCCGTTCGGCTTGAGCAGCTTGCGCACGGCTTTGAAATAGGCGTCGTGCTTGTCCCAGCCGACATGTTCGAACATGCCGATCGAGGCCACCTTGTCGAACTGGCCGGTCAGCGCTTCGAAGGGTTTGAGTTCGACGGTGATCCGATCGCTGAGACCCTGTTCGGCGATCCGCTGCGTGGCGAGATCGAACTGCGCCTGGCTCAGCGTCACGCCGTGGCCGGTAACGCCGTAATGTTTTGCGGCGTGGATCAACAATGCGCCCCAGCCGCAGCCGATATCGAGAAACCGCTCGCCGGATTTCAGCCGCAGCTTGCGGCAGATCATCTCCAGCTTGTCGGTCTGGGCCTTGTCGATATCGTTGTGCCAGCCGTCGAAATAGCCGCAGGAATAGACCATGCCGGCATCGAGAAAGAGCCGGTAGAAGTCGTTGGAAACGTCGTAGTGGAACTGGATTGCCGCCTGCGACGAGCCGCTCGCGGTGGCATCGTTGCCCAAGGTCGGGCCGCTGGCCTTGGCTTTGCGCGACAGGCTGTAAAGGGCAGGCAGGGCGCTTGCCACCTTCAGCTTGTTGACCTTCGCCAGCGCCGTCTTGCTGCGGATCTCGGAGCGTGCGGCGGCCAGATCGAAGATCGTGCCATGCTCGACGTCGATTGCCTTGGTCATCCACAGCCCGACGGCGATGGCGATGTTCGGCTTGACCACCAGCCGGGCGATGGCGGCCGGATCGTTGAGGGCGAGCACCGGCCCGTCGGTCGGGCCCAGCCATTCGCCATTCCACAGCCGCACCGAAATGCGCGGCTCGAAAGCGGCGACGACCTGCCGAATGAGATCGGCCAGCTTGTCTTCCGCACCTGCCATTCGTCTGCTCCGATTGACTGCATCGGCCTGACAATCGGAATCGATTTTCGGCACAGCGCGATGCTTCGATTCAAGGGGTCAGAGCGTCGGTTCTGCGGCCGATCGGACGCAGGGCGCTCTAACGTGAAACGCCATTGGGTTGCGCGGGGCTTATCCTGCCCGCGTGCACGGCGCAACTGACCGCGGCGTGGCGCGGTGAAGGATCGCGGTCGCCGCTGCGGTTCGATGAAATTTCGGCAAGCTGCGTCTTCGGCGAAACGATGACGGGGTGTTTTGCATTGCAACAACGACGCGCCCTTGCGGAGCTGCGCCGCGCGCCGATGCGCGCTTCCTGATGACCCGAGAGGATCCCCCAATGCGTCTTCCCTTGATCGAACCGGCCCATCTCAGCGACGAGCAAAAGCCGCTCTATGACGATATGAAGGCCGGCATTTCCAGCAATTTCAACGCGTTCGAAGCGGTGCGCGAGGATGGTGCGCTGATGGGCCCGTGGAATCCCTGGCTGCACGAGCCGAAGATCGGCGGCGCCATCTGGGAGCTGACCAAGGCGATGTCGCTGGCGGCGACGCTGCCCGACAATGCCCGCCAGATCGCCATTCTGGTCACCGGCGCGCATTTCAACGCGGCCTATGAGATCTACGCCCATGTGGCGGTGGCCGAGAAGGAAGGGATGACCGACGAGCGGCTCTCCACGCTCGTCGCCGGCGTCAAGCCGACCGGCCTGAAGGGTGAGGAAGAGGTCGCTTACGACGTGACCTTTGCGCTGCTCAATGGCGGTGGGGTGTTGCCGCGCCCGACCTATGAGATGGCGGTCAAGACCTTCGGCCAGCACGGCGCCAACGAGCTGATCTATCTCGTTGGTCTCTACTGTCTGGTATCGGTGACGCTGAACGGCTTCAACGTCCCGGTGCCGGAGAAGGAATAAGCCGGCTAATTTTAATGTCCCGGGCCGGGCCGGGTCCGGCAGATCATGCGGCGGGCGCGGTGCTTACGGATCGCAAAGCCGGCGCGTCAGGACATCACGCGCCGGCCTCTGCGTGTCGTTTGAAGCCGCCCGTCGCTCAGAGCAGGCCGGCTTCCTTGTAGTAGCGCTCGGCCCCCGGATGCAGCGGCACCGGCAGGTTCTTGGCAGCCGTCTTCGGGTCGATGCCCTTGGCGGCATTGTGGGCGGCGACGAGCTCCGGCAGATGCTCGAACAGCTGCTTGGTCATCTGATAGGCGAGTTCGTCGTCGACATCGGCCGAGGTGACGAGAATGTTGGTGATCGCCAGCGTCGGCACCGCCTTGTCCTGGCCGTCATAGGTGCCGGCCGGGATCTCCGCGGCCCGGAAGGGCGCGCCGAGCTTTTCGGCGATCGACGCAGGCACGGCGACGACATTGATCGGGATCGAGGCGGCGAGGTCGCGGATCGAGGCGACGCCGAGGCCGGCCGATTGCAGCGTGGCATCGAGCTGGCGGTTCTTGATCAATTCGACCGATTCGGCGAAGGGCAGATATTCGGTCTTGCCGAGATCGTCATAGCTCATGCCGTCGGCCTTGAAGATCGCCCGGGCGTTCAGCTCGGTGCCCGAGGCCGGCGCCCCGACCGACAGCGCCTTGCCTTTCAGCCCGGCAAGATCGGTGATGCCGGATGCCTTCGAGGCGACGATCTGAACATAGTTCGGATAGATCGCGGCGATCGCCCGCAGCTTGTCCATCTTCTGCGGAAAGCCCGCTTCGGCATCACCCTCGGCCGCCGCCTTGACGGAGTCGCCGAGCGCGAAGCCGATTTCGCCCCGCCCTTGCGAGATGAGTTTGATGTTCTCGACCGAGGCCTTGGTCGATTGGACCTGCGTTTTCACATTCGGGATGTTGTCGCTGTAGATCTTGGCGAGCGCAACGCCGAGCGGATAATAGACGCCGGACGTGCCGCCGGTCAGGACGTTGATGAACTGCTGGGCCAAGGCGCCCGAGGGGGCGAAGGCGAAGCCGGCTATGACGGCCGACGCCGTAAGGCGCGCAAAATGTTTCATATTTTTCCTCCCGATTTGGACCAGACCGGTCCGCCAGGCCAAATATTCACAAGCCACCTTCAAAGCTCAAGCCTGCCGCGATTGAACCTTCGTTGGACGCGCTAAATCTTCGGTGTCCTTCCATTTGCGTTCGAGCACGGTTCCGGCATGCTGAAAGAATTTCGCGAATTCGCCCTCAAGGGCAACATGGTCGATCTCGCCATCGGTATCATCATCGGCGCGGCCTTTTCCGGCCTCGTCAACTCGATCGTCACCGATCTCTTCATGCCATTGGTCGGGGTGATCACCGGCGGCGTCGACTTCACCAACAAATTCGTGCCGCTGGCCAAGACGATCACCGCGACCAGCCTGGACGAAGCCCGCAAGCAGGGGCCGGTCTTCGCCTATGGCCGCTTCATCACCCTGACGATCAATTTTGTCATCGTCGCCTTTATCCTGTTTCTCATCGTCAAGCTGATGAATCGTCTGAAGCGCAAGGAGGAGGAAAAGCCGGCGCCGGTCGCCGATGTGCCGCGCGAGGAAAAGCTGTTGGAGGAGATCCGCGATATCCTCGCCGCGCGATCGGGCGTCGAAAAGCAGGTCTGAGAGCGTCTCGCGGCTCGGGCGAAGAGGCGAAAGCGGCCGCGATTGGACGCGATACTGAGCGATTGACCAGCCGGCGAAAATGCCGTGTGATGCAGCGCAAGATCTGCCGGCCCGGCGCCCGGTTTGTCTGGGACCGGCCGGCTGCCGCGCATCGGCGTCACCCCGCAACCGGAATGCTCGACCATGTCGCAGGAAACTCTCAAGGCGCTTCTCGCAGAGGCTTCGCCCGCCCGGTCGGGCGACTTTCTGGCCGGGGTCGCGGCCGAAAACCAGGAGGCCCGTGTCAAGGCCCAGCGCATCCTCGCCGACACGTCGCTCGCCGACATCCTCAACACCCCGCTGATCGACCCGGCAGAGGACGATGTCTCGGCGTTGATCGAGGCGCAGCATGATGCCGAGGCGTTTCGGCCGATCGCCGGCTTTTCGGTCGGGGATCTGCGCGACTTTCTGCTCTCCGACCAGGCGACCAGTGAGGCGATCGCGGCGCTGAAATGGGCGCTGACGCCGGAAATGGTGGCAGCCGTCTCAAAAATCTGCCGCAATCAGGATCTGATCGCGATTGCCCGGAAACGGCCGGTCGTCACACAATTCCGCACCACCGTCGGCGAGCCGGGCCGGCTGTCGGTGCGCATTCAGCCCAACCATCCGACCGATGATGCCAAGGGCGTTGCCGCCTCGATTCTCGACGGTCTCGCCTTTGGCTGCGGCGACGCCGTGATCGGCATCAATCCGGCGACCGACAGCCCGTCGGCGATGCGCCGGCTGCTCGACCTGATCGAGGAGCTGCGGCTGCGGCTGGATTGCCCGGTGCAGTCCTGCGTGCTCGCCCATGTGACGACGGCGATCGATTGCATGGCGCGGGGCGCGCCGGTGGATCTCGTCTTCCAGTCGATCGCGGGCTCGGAAAAGGCCAACGCCTCCTTCGGCATCAATCTTTCCATGCTGAAGGAAGCCCATGACGCCGCCCAGGCGATGCAGCGCGGCACCGTCGGCCAGAACGTCATGTATTTCGAGACGGGGCAGGGGGCGGCGCTCTCGGCCAACGCCCATTTCGGCATCGATCAGCAGACCATGGAAGCGCGGGCCTATGCCGTGGCGCGCGCATTCGATCCGCTGCTCGTTAATACCGTCGTCGGCTTCATCGGCCCGGAATATCTCTATGACGGCAAGGAGATCACCCGCGCCGGGCTGGAGGATCATTTCTGCGGCAAGCTGCTCGGGGTGCCGATGGGCGTCGACGTCTGCTACACCAACCATGCCGAGGCCGATCAGGACGACATGGACAACCTCTTGACGCTGCTCGCTGTTGCCGGCGTCAATTTCGTCATGGGCGTGCCGGGCTCCGACGATGTCATGCTGAACTATCAGTCCACCTCCTATCACGATGCCGCCTATGTGCGCCGGGCGCTCGGGCTGAAGCCGGCGCCGGAATTCGAAGCCTGGGCGAAGGATGTCGGAGTGTTCGACGAGGCCGGCTTTCTGTTGCCCGAGACAGACGGCGGCGACCGCGGGCTGATCGCTCGCTCCAAACTGCTCGAGGCAGCTGAGTAATGAGCGATAAGATCGAGATTGCCGGGCCCGACGATCAGCATCCGCTGAGCCGCTTGCGCGCCTTTACCGAGGCGCGGATCGGGCTTGGTCGGCACGGGGCGGGGCTGCCGACCCGCGCCCATCTCGATTTCGCCGAAGCCCATGCCCGGGCGCGCGATGCCGTGCATTCCGACTTTCAGGCCGAGGCGATCGCCGCCACGCTCGAATCCGCAGGATTTACGGCGATCGGCGCGGCGAGCGAGGCGGGCGATCGAGCGACTTATCTTCGGCGTCCCGATCTCGGCCGGCGCTTGTCGCAGCGCTCGGTGGCCGATCTTGCCAGCCGCGCCGAAATGCCGTTTGATCTCGTCGTCGTCGTCGCCGATGGCCTCTCGGCGACGGCCGTGAACGCCCATGGCGCTGCCGTTGCCATGGGCGTTCTTAACGCTGTTCCGAAGAGCTGGCGGGTGGCGCCGGTGGTGGTTGCGCGCGGCGCCCGGGTGGCGCTGTCGGATCCGATTGGCGCGGCGCTGCGGGCGAAGATCGCCTTGATGCTGATCGGCGAGCGCCCGGGGCTATCTGCCGCCAACAGCCTCGGCGCCTATCTTACCTTCGCCCCGAAGCCGGGCCGCTCCGACGCTGACCGCAACTGCGTCTCCAACATTCGGCCGGGGGGATTGCGCCCCGAGATCGCTGGCGACAAGCTCGCCGGCCTCATCATCCGCGCTGCCGAGCTTGGCCTGTCCGGAACCAAGCTCAAGGACGACGCCGATGACCGGCTCGGCGTTGAAACACCCGCCGCCGCGATCGGGCCAGCGGCGGACTGACCCTGCCGCGCAAGGCCGACCGCAGCCCTTGGAATTGCGTCGGGAAGGCCGGCCTCGGCTCACGAGAAACGTCCCGGAATCCGCCGGAGTGCGGGTGGCGCTCAGCCGTCGCGCCGGCGCCGGCCGTGAGATATAATCTGACGCTATTATTATTTGTTTGTATGATTTGACAGCACTTGCGTTTGGTGCCTCTATCTTGCGCAGCAGAGGGAGCTTCGTTTCCAAAGAAGGGGCACAGCATGGCAGCGGACAAGAAGGGCATCGCCTACGTCACGGCCGAGGCCGGCTATTTCGAAAAGCGGGTGTTGAAGAAATACGCAGGGGTGTGGTCGCTCTGGGCGCTTGGCGTCGGCGCGGTCATTTCGGGCCAGTATTCCGGCTGGAATCTTGGCCTTCTCTCCGGCGGCTGGGGCGGTATGCTGATCGCCACCATCATCATCGCCATCATGTATCTTGGCCTGACCTTCTCGATCGCCGAGATGTCGCCCGCCCTGCCGCATACCGGCGCGGCCTATTCCTTCGCCCGCACCACCATGGGCCAATGGGGCGGCTTCGTCACCGGCCTGTTCGAAAATGTCGAATATGTGCTGACGCCGGCCGTCGTGGTGTTCTTCATCGGCTCCTATCTCACCGGCATCTTCGGCACGCCGACGGAGTTCCAGCCGGTCTGGTGGATCCTCGGCTACGTCGTCTTTGTCGGGCTGAACATCGTCGGGGTCGAGATGTCCTTTAAAGTCACGGTTATCGTGACGCTGCTGGCGCTGGCGGTCCTTGTCGTTTTCTTCGTCTCCGCCCTGCCGCATTTCGACTTCGCGCGCTGGGCGCTGAATATCGGGCCGGGGGGCGCGCTGCTAAAGGACGGCAACGGCCCGTTCCTGCCGATGGGGATCGCCGGGGCCCTGGCCGCGATGCCCTTTGCGGTCTGGTCGTTCCTGGCGATCGAGCAATTGCCGCTCGCCGCCGAGGAATCGGCCGATCCGCAGCGCGACATGCCGAAGGGCATCATTCTCGGCATGCTGACGCTGATCCTCACCGCCTTTCTGATCCTCTTCCTCAATCCGGCACTGCCGGGGGTGGGCTCCTATGCGCTGGGTTCCTCGGGCGAACCGCTGCTCGACGGCTTTCGCGCGATCTACGGTTCGGGGCTCGCCAAGGTGCTGGCCTTCGTGGCGATCATCGGCCTCGTCGCCTCCTTCCACACCATCATCTTCGCCCAGGGGCGGCAGATCTACTCGCTGTCGCGGGCGGGCTATTTTCCCCCCTTCCTTTAGGTCACCCATGACGCGCGCAAGACGCCGCATGTGGCGATGATCGCCGGCGCCTTGGTCGGGCTGGCGATCATGCTGGCGCTGTTCTTCGGTCTCGGCGCGGACGCCGGCGAGGCGGTGATTGGTGGCACGCTGCTCAACATGGCGGTGTTCGGGGCGATGTGCAGCTATATCGCCCAGGCGATCTCCTTCATTCTCCTGCGTCGGAACCACGCCGAGATCGCACGGCCCTATCGCTCGCCCTTCGGCATTCCCGGCGCGGTCGCGACGATTGTCATCGCTCTCGTCACCCTCAGCTTCCAGTTCTCCGATCCGACATATCGGTTGGGCGTGCTTGGCGTTGCCATCTGGTTCGCCATCGGCCTCGTCTATTTCGCTTTCGTCGGTCGCCACCGGCTGATTCTCTCGCCGGAGGAGGAGTTCGCGATCGAGCATGCCAGCCGCAGCGAAGCGGCCGCCGCCGGCATGCAGGATCCGGCCGGCGCCCACTGAGGACTGGTGCCGGCGTATCAGGCTGACATCGAAGCTATGGGGCCTCCGCCGCGTGTCGGGTTCGACACGCGGCGTCTGTCGTAATGGCGCCCGGGTTCGCGGCGAAGTCGGCGCGACCGAAGCCGGTTGGATCGAATGCTTTGAATCCCGAAATCTTGCGTCGCCGAAAGTCGATGCAGCAGTCGGGCCGGTGCTTGGCGGTCGCATTCGAACAATGCCGCTGACCGGCCGACACTGCGGCAACGCGTCTCAAAAAACTCCCCGGCTAGAGTTTGCAGTCGCCACCCGACACCACATCTATGGGCCAACGCCGGCGCCGGCCCGAAAAGCGGCACCGGCGTCGTCACATCGGTGTCGATCGCATGCCATGGTTCGTGCGATCCGCCATCGGGACGCTGACGAGCAGACGGATCGGCGAGGCGAAATCCTCAGCCCTGACCGACGCTTGGCGAACCGGCATCGGGCCGGTCGCGCCCATGGGAGTTGACTGTTGGAAGATCTGTTCACGAGCGCGTCGGGTGACGACACCATTCCAGCCGTCATCTGGCTCGCGACGATCGCCGGCTTTGCCGGGCTGTTCATCTTCGACTTCGTCACCCATGTGCGCAAGGCGCATGAGCCGAGCTTCAGGGAAGCGGCGTTCTGGTCGATTTTCTATATCGTCCTGGCTTGCCTGTTTGGCGGCGGTGTCTTTTGGTTCTGGGACCACGTCCACGGCATCGAGTTCTTTGCCGGCTTCATCACCGAAAAGAGTCTGTCGGTCGACAATCTTTTCGTCTTTGTGATCATCATGAAGTCGTTTCAGGTGCCGCGCGAGGATCAGCAGAAGGCGCTTTTGATCGGCATCGTGCTGGCGCTGATCATGCGCGGCATCTTCATCGCCATCGGCGCCGCGGCGATCGAGCGCTTTGCCTGGGTATTCTATATTTTCGGTCTGTTCCTTTTGTGGACGGCTTGGAAACTCGCGGTCGAAAGCCTCTCGGGCCACAAGCAGACCGACGGTGAATACGAGCCCAACGTCTTCGTCAAATGGTTCCAGACCCATCTGCCGGTAACCTCGGAGTTCGAAGGCAATGCCTTGACGGTGAAGCGTGACGGCAAGCGATTCTACACCCCGATGGTGATCGTCATCATCGCGCTCGGCATGACCGACATCCTGTTTGCGCTGGATTCAATCCCGGCGATCTACGGGCTGACGGATGCGCCCTACATCGTCTTCACCGCCAATGCCTTTGCGCTGCTCGGCCTGTTGCAGCTCTATTTCCTGCTCGGTGGGCTGCTTGACCGGCTGGTCTATCTCGGCTTCGGCCTCGCGCTCGTCCTTGGCTTCATCGGCGTCAAGCTGATCTTCCACGCTCTCGAGGAAAACTCGCTGCCCTTTATCAATGGCGGTCAGCCGATCGAGAGCATGCCGCATATTTCGACGCCGCTCTCCTTGGGGGTGATCATCGGGATCTTGGTGATCACCACGATTGCCAGCCTGTTGAAGAGCCGGTCGATGGGATCGTCGTCCGGTGATCATTGACGCCAGCTTGCGTCGGGCCTTGCGGGCTGCCACAGGTGGGCGCGAACGGGGCGAGATGAACCATCGAGCCAGGGAGTGGCGGGCGTGGCAGCGAAGGACGAGGACGTGGACGCGGTGGGCGAAACGCCGGTCGGCGGCTCCGGCGCAAATGACGCGGCGGCCTGGGACGTTCGCCGCGACCAGCTGTCGCGCAAGCTCGCGGAACATCGCACCCGGCTCGATATCGAGGCGCGGGCCAGCCGCAAGGCGGGGAGCTCGCAGGGAATCGCCGAGGGGCTGAAGCTTGCCAGCGAATTTGCCGCAGGGATCATCGTCGGCGCGGCGATCGGCTATTTCATCGACCGCGCCGCCGGCACCACGCCTTTCGGTCTGATCTTTTTCCTGATGATCGGCTTCGCCGCCGGGGTGCGCAACATTCTGCGGGCGGTGTCGCCTGAAACCAAGCCGGTCGCCAAGCCGCCTCAGATCGGGCCGAATGACGGCAAAAGGTGACGGCAATGGCCGCATGTGGTGTCAAACTCATGGAAGGGGTGTTGCTTCGCGCCTTCGGGAACGCTATGGGCAATCCGTCTCTTCTTGGGCGCAGTAATTCGACGAAGGACCAGGCCGTTTGGCATACGACCCGATAGATCCGATCCATCAGTTCCAGATCTTCCGTATTGTTCCGATCAAGATCGGAAGCTGGGATTTTTCCTTTACGAACTCCGCCCTGTTCATGGTGCTGACCGTCGCGGTCACGGCCGGTTTTCTTTATTATACGACCCGTGGGCGGGGTCTCGTTCCGTCACGTGGGCAATCGATCACCGAGCTCAGCTACGAGTTCACCGCCAACATGCTGCGTGACGCGGCCGGCACGGCGGGCATGAAGTTTTTCCCCTTCGTGTTCTCGATCTTCATGTTTGTTCTGGTGGCGAATCTGTTCGGCATGATGCCGTATTTCTTCACCGTGACCAGCCATCTGATCGTCACCTTCGCCCTGGCGATGCTGGTGATCAGCGTGGTCGTCGTCTACGGTCTGATGAAGCACGGGCTGCATTTCTTCCACCTCTTCGTGCCGCCCGGCGTCCCGGCGGCGCTGTTGCCGCTCGTCGTTTTGATCGAGGTGGTGTCGTTTCTGTCGCGCCCGGTTTCGCTGTCGGTTCGTCTGTTCGCCAACATGCTCGCCGGCCACATCACGCTGAAAGTCTTCGCAGGCTTTATCGTCTCCTTGAGCGCACTCGGCACGCTCGGTATTCTCGGCTCGATCCTGCCGCTCGCCATGGTGGTGGCGCTGACGGCTCTGGAGTTCCTGGTCGCCGCTCTGCAGGCCTATGTGTTCGCGGTGCTGACCTGCATGTATCTCAACGACGCCATTCATCCGGGTCACTGATCCCGTTCGGGAACAGTTTGCTCAGATCCACCTCCGCATGGCGCTTTGCGCCTTTCAACCGCCGCTATCAGACACATTCAAAGGAGTTTCGACATGGAAGCGGATGCAGCTAAGTTCATCGGTGCCGGTATCGCCTGCCTTGGTATGGGCGGCGCCGGAATCGGCCTCGGCACGATTTTTGGTCAGTACCTGGCGGGCGCTCTGCGCAACCCGTCGGCCGCCGATGGCCAGTTCGGCCGCCTGATCTTCGGCTTCGCAGTGACGGAAGCGCTCGGCATCTTCTCGCTGCTGATCGCCCTCCTGCTGCTCTTCGCCGTCTAAGCGAAGACATTTTCGCCTTAACCGTTGCGACCGGCGGCCGACCAGCCGCCGGTCATTCTTGCCGGAGACACCGCGATGTTCGTCACGCAAGCCTTCGCCCAGGACGGTGAAGCGACGGGTTCCGCCCAGACCACCGCTCCAGGTGTGCCGGGCGCTGTTCATCAGGGCACTGTTGCCCATACGGAACACAAGGAGGGGTTTCCCCCCTTCAATCCCGAATATTTTCCGTCGCAGATCCTGTGGCTGGCGATCACCTTCGGCGTCTTCTACTGGCTTTTGAAAAACGTCATCATGCCGCGCATCGGCGGCATTTTGGAGAATCGGCGTGATCGCATCGCGCTCGATCTCGAGGCGGCTGAGCGGATGCGCTCCGACGCCGACGAGGCCGAGGCGGCCTATGAACAGGAGCTGGCCGAGGCTCGCAACCGCGCCCATTCGATCGCCCATGAGGCGAAGGAATCGGCCCGCAGCGATGCCGAGAAGGAGCGCAAGCGTCTCGACGGCGAGCTCGACAAGAAGCTCGAAGAGGCCCAAGCCCGCATCGCCGGGGTGAAGGGTTCGGCTCTCGCCGAGGTCGATCAGATCGCCCGCGACGTGACCGACACGATCCTGCGCGAAGTCGCGAGCATCGAGGCGAGCCAGGATGAGATCGCCAATGCCGTCGCTCAGGCCGGCCGCTAAGGGAGACCGATCATGATGACGAATTCATTCTGGGCATTTGTCGGCCTCGTCATTTTCTTCGCCATCGTCTTCTATATCAAGGCGCCGTCGAAGGTCGGCAAGAACCTTGATGAGCGCGCCGCTCGGATCCGCAAGGAGATCGAGGAGGCTCGCGAGCTGAAGGAAGAGGCCAAGCAGCAGCTGGCCGAATATCAGCGGCGTCGCCGCGAGGCCGAGCAGGAGGCGAAGGACATCGTCGCGGCGGCCAAGCGCGAGGCCGAGGCGATGCTGAAGGACGCCCGCCGGCGCAACGAGGAATATGTCGAGCGCCGCACCGCCATGGCCGAGGCGAAGATCGCCCAGGCCGAGAGCGACGCGATCGCCGAGGTTCGTGCTTCAGCGGTGAACATCGCCGTCGAGGCGTCGGCGAAGATCATCGCCGATCGCAATTCCGGCGGCTCCAGCGGCTCGTTCATCGACCAGTCGATCAAGGAAGTGCAAAAGCGCCTCAACTGATCGGCCCGAGCGCCAGATCGCCGTTCAGAAAGCCGGGCCTCAGGGTCCGGCTTTTTTCGTTTGGCGGGGAATGCGGGGATATCGGCGACGGGCGGTTTTGCCGTCGTCCGCGTCCCCTTGGCGTTCTGACGCCCTAGATGTGGGATTTCGATAGGTTGTCCATTCGGGCCTGACCGAAGAGATTGGAGTTACGACGCTTCAACCGCTTTCGGAGGCAGGCCCGAATGAACATCCACAAGAATGCCCGCTTGACGCCACATGGTCGAGAGCGACTGGTGAGGGCGATGAAGGGCGGGCAAACGCCGCAGGCCGCGGCCCGTGACGCAGGCGTTTGCCCGCGCACGGCGCGCAAATGGTGGAGTCGTTATCAGGCCGAGGGCATTGCGGGCCTTCAGGACCGATCATCGCGACCGAGGCGGCTGCGCAAGCCGACGCCTGACGCGGTGAAGGCCGAGTTCGTCGGCCTGCGTCGGCAGCGATTGACAGGAAAGCATGTGGCCCGTCTCACCGGGGTCTCGCGTTCGACGGTCAGCCGTCTTCTTCGCGGCGAGAAGCTTTCGCGCGCCAGGGATCTCGAACCGAAGGAGCGGACGCGGCGTTACGAGCACCGGCGCCCCGGCGACATGATCCATCTCGACATCAAGAAACTTGGCCGCTTCGAGCGTCCCGGTCATCGAGTGACAAGGGGATCGCACGGGCCAGTCCTCACCGCGCAGCCACGGCAAATCCGGCTATGGCTGGGAGACTGTCCATGTCGCGATCGACGATCACTCCCGGCTCTCTTTCACCGAGATCCATCCCGACGAAAAAGCCGTCAGTGCCGTCGCCCATCTGAAGGCCGCCATCATCTGGTACAAAAGCCTTGGCGTGAAAATCCGCCGGGTCATGACCGACAACGGCGCCTGCTATAAATCCAAGGCCTTGCGAAAGACCTGTCGCGACCTCGGCCTCAAACACGTCAGGACCAAGCCCGACACGCCGAAAACCAACGGCAAGGCCGAGCGCTTCATCCAGGCTGCCTTGCGCGAATGGGCCTATGGAAATTCCTACCAAACATCGCAAGAGCGAGCCAACGCACTGCCGTTCTGGAACCACCTCTACAACTGGCACCGTCCTCACGGCGGCATCAACGATCAAACCCCAATCTCCCGATTAGGCTTCAATCGCGACAACCTGTTGCGACACCACATCTAACTCTTTGAATCGACGCATCTTGCTTTGCCGAGAATCGATCCCGCTTGTCGGGCCGATGCTGGAGCATGATCGATATTTTGCGCCGGGGCAAAAATCCCCGGAGCTCCTATTCTCAGGGATCTGAAATCGTGCTCTTTTGCCCGCCCGATCATCGTCAGGCGGGCAAGACACCTCGTTGCAGGACTAGGAGACGCCCCTCACATGGGCCCCGTCACATGGGCCAACGAGCGGCGGAGAATTGAGGTGGCCTTCGCCGCAAATGGGGTGGACGGACCGCATTCGTCAGTCCGTCCAAGGCCCGGCCCCGCATGGCGACCCGCGTCGCTCGCTCGATACTTCTCAGTATTTCACCCTTAGGGTCAAAGCGGCACTGAAGGGCTCACCGACGGCGACACCGAAGGGGGAGTTGCCCATCGAGGAGGGGTAATAGGTCTTGTTGAAGAGGTTGTTCAGGTTGAGATTGATCTCGATCGGATGTTTGCGTTCGATGGTGTAGCTGGCGAAGAGATCGACCACGCCATAGGCCGGCAGATCGAAGCTGTTGGCGGCATCGCCGGGACGCTTGCCAACGGCCCGAACGCCGCCGCCGAAGCGGAGCCTTCCGGTATTATCGAACACCTGGCCATAGTCGTAGGCAAGCCGCAGCGCAGCCGTGTTGCGTGCGACATTGGCGAGGCCATTGCCGGCATAGGTCGCGTCATCGACCACGACCGCATCGGTAAAGCCGTAGCTCGCCACCATCTGCAAATTGTCGGTGAGCTGTCCGGCGATGTCGAGTTCGACGCCTTTCGAGCGGACCCGTCCGGCTGTCCGGTAGATCGTATCGCCGTTTGCCGTCGTCTCGGCATAGGCGACGTTCTGCTTTTCGGAGTAGTAAAGGGCAAGATTGCCGCTCAGCCCGTCGGTGATATCGACCTTCGAGCCGACCTCGTAGGAAACGCCTTGCTCCGGATCGAGGCTGCCATAGGGCCGATTGATCGAGACGTTCGGCCGGAAGGTCTTCGCGACATTGGTATAGAGCGACATGTCGGGCCGGAACTGCCAGACGAGCCCGGCATTCGGGACGAAGGCGTAGCCGGCCGTGTCGGTGTTGACCGTGTCGCCGCTTCCGGCCTTGATGCCATAATGTTCGAGCCGGACGCCGCCGACCGCCGTCAGCTGGTCGGTGAGATGGACACGATCCTGTCCATAGAGCGAGGTGGTGAGCAGGTGCTCATATTCCTCGACCGCACCCGATGCATTATAGGTGCAGGGCGAAATCGTCCCGTATTCCGGATCGTAGACGTCCAGTCGCGCGCCCTTGTTGCAACGCTGCAGCGCAGAACGCGAGATATCCTTGTCGCGCAGGGCGGAGCCGAAAAGGAATTCGTTTTTCAAACCGAAGAGATCTTCGCTTCCGGTCAGGTCTGCGCGGACGGCGTGTTCCTTGGTGTCGTCGTAACCGCGCACATCCGAACTGCGGTTCAGCATGCCTGTCTTCGCGTTATAAGACACCGGGCGGGTTTGATTGGCCTCGAAGGAATTCCTGCTGAAGCCGTAATTCAGTGAGAATTTCCAGTCGCCGCCAAGTTGCCGTGTCAGCGACGTCTTGAAGAGGTCCGAGTCCCCGTCGATCTTCGACCATTTTTCGTCCAACCGCTCACGTGGGCTGATGTCGAGCATCCTGCCATTCGCGGCATCGTAGACCGTTCCCCGGTCATAGGGACTGACGTAATTCTGGTGGGTGTAAGAGACGAGCAACTGCGTGCCGTCGTTTTCCCATTTGAACGACGGTGCGATCAGCCAATTCTTGTTGGTTCCGAAATTGCGCCAATAGTCGCCGTCTTCGCCCTCGGTGATCAAGCGATAGGAAAAACCGGTATTGGTGACCGGCCCGGTGATGTCGACGCCAGCCTTGCTGGAATAGCGCCCTGCGCCATAAGCGGAAAAGGTCGACCAGGCCTCGGCGGAGAATGTGTCTTGCGGCTTTTTGGTCACGACATTGATCATTCCGCCGGGATCGAGAATGCCGTAGAGCGTGGAAGCAGGGCCCTTGAGAACGTCGACATAGTCGGTCGTCGCATTGAAGCTGTGCGGCAGGACCGTATTCAATCCATCGGTCAGGATTGAATCGTCGCTACTTTCACCGAAACCTCGACGGATGACGGCATCATAGACGCCCCCGATCGTGTTCGCCTGGGTGACACCACTGACAGTCGACAGCACGTCGTCGAGATTTTTTGCCGCCTTGTCCTTAATGGCCTGCGCCGTCACCGTCGTGACGGCCTGGGGGATTTGCAGCACCGGCGTCTCAGTCCGGGTTGCCGTTGAACTGCGCGATGCCTTGTAAGATCGGCTGTTCGTCGTCCCCTTTTTGCTCTGCAGGACGACCTCTTTCAGCTTGATGACAGTTGTGTTGTCGGCGATGGCTGGATCGACGAACGCAAGAATGCAAGCGCTGAGGGCGAGACTGCTGCACAGGATCGAGATGGGGCTGCGGGGTTTCATGGACGTGGTCACTTCGAACGGTATCGGGAGGATTCGCGGTCGGTCTCGAATAGTGGACTGTAGTAGTCAAGTTTTTGCCGCGAAATCGACACCGTGACCGGACCCTTGCCCATCCCCTTGCAGTCGACGCGGCGCGCATGCCGCCAGCCGACGGGGAGGCGGATACCGCCGATCCGGGCAGAAGTTTCTATTCGCAAGTCCAGCGATTTAGAGGGATTGGTCCGGTCAATCCGGCGTGTTGGTGAACCCGCATGGGTGCGAAGCTGGGGTGTGTCGTCCAAGCACTAGGATCGGCGTAATCTTGCGACACGCTGGAAAAAAATGTAGCGCAAAATTTGACTACTACATTCAGCTTATATTTCGATCCCTGTTAAGGCGAAATGAGAAATCCATGGAAATTGCGGCTCCAGCATCGGCTCGAAAATCGAAATCGATTTTCGGCAAGCACGATGCGTAGAATCAACACCATAGAGCGTCCATTCTGCGTCCTTCCAGACGCACGGCGCGCTCAAGAGGTGCTGGCCTCAAAGCTTTCAGCGACTCGTCTTGCCGCCGGCTTTGGCCGGCGCATCGTCATTCGCGACGTCGATCTCGCAATCGAACCGGGATGCCTCACGGTCCTTTTGGGGCCGAACGGATCGGGAAAATCGACCCTTCTCTCGACGCTCGCCCGCCTGCTGCCACCACGCCAGGGCAGCGTCCTGCTCGATGGAGCGGACATCAGCCGCCGCCCGACGCTCGAGGTCGCACGCAAACTCGGCCTGTTACCGCAACAGCCTCCGGTCCCGGAGGGTCTGACGGTTGCCGAGCTGGTCGGCAGAGGGCGTTTTCCGCATCAAGGCTTCTTGCGTCACTGGAGCCGCCGCGATGAAGCCGCGGTCGACGAGGCCATGGCCCTGACCGGTATTTCACACCTTGCCACAACCGACGTCGAAGCCTTGTCAGGCGGCCAGCGTCAGCGTGTGTGGATATCGATGGTCCTGGCGCAGAAGACGCCGCTGCTTCTGCTCGACGAACCGACGACGTTTCTCGACATCGCCAATCAGGTCGCGATCCTGACTTTGCTGCGCCGGCTGGTCCGGCACCATGGCCGCACGATCGTCTGCGTGCTGCATGATCTCAACATGGCGCTGCAATATGCCGATCGGTTCGTCTTTGTGAAAGACGGCGTCATCAAACACACGGTTGCCGATCCCAAGCAATGTACCGGTGCGATCATCGAGGAGGTCTTCGACACCTCGGCCATCATGGTTCCCCACCCGCAAACGGGTTTGCCGGTCTTCCTGCCTCGCTATCCGGATGCTCAGGGAGCCCCGGCTTGACACCCGTGCAGGGCGCGGGTGGCGGGGCCCATAAGGCGTCCTTGACGCTGGCGCTCGGTTTCGTGGCGGTCCTTTTCGGACTGCATGTCCTGCAAGGTCCTCGCAACGTGCCGCTCGAAACCTTTCCGGCGCTGCTGTTTGACCGCTCGCCGGCGAGTTTCGATCAATTCGTGATCCTCCATCTGCGTCTTCCGCGCATCCTCGCCGTGGTGATGGCAGGCGCCTGCCTGGGGGCTGCCGGGTTCCTTCTGCAAACGGCCATGCGCAACCGTCTCGGTGAGCCGCACATCCTGGGCCTGAATGCCGGCGCTAGCCTTGCGGTCGTCGTCCTCACGGCCTTCCCGCTGATTCCGTTGCCGGTGGCGGCAAAACCCTTCGCCGCAAGCCTGGGGGCGTTTCTTCTGTTCGGGGCGGTGCTGGCACTTTCGGCAGGCGGGCGAGACCGCTTCAGTCCCGTGCGTGTGATCTTCTTCGGTATCGCGCTTTCGGCCATGGCCAATGCACTCGTCTCGGCGATTTTGATCCTCGACGAGGACACGCTCGAACAGCTGCGCTTCTGGCTGCTCGGCGACAGCGCGGGTGTGCAGATGTCCGCCATTGCCGCCGCCGCTCCGACGGTCGTGATCGGGCTGGTCGGCGCGGCATTGGTGATGCCGCGTCTTGCCGCGTTGAGCCTCGGCGATAATCTGGCCCGCGGCCTGGGGGCGTCCGTCAAGCGCACGCGCCTGATCGCCTTGCTGATGGCAGCCCTCCTATCCGGGTCGGCGGTGTCTTTGATCGGACCGATCGGCTTTGTCGGTCTTGTCGCCCCGGCACTGTGGCCAAGGCTGCACAACAAGCCCTCGGTCGCCGCCTTGCTCCTCGTCACCCTCAGCGGCGCGGGCCTTCTGCTGGCGGCCGATAGTCTTGCCGCCGGCATTCTGGCACCTCGAGAATTGCCCACCGGCGCCCTGACCGGTCTGGTCGGGGCACCGGTTTTCATCTGGCTCGTCCTCAGGACCTTGCGATGAGCGCCGGCATGCTCGTTTTTCGTCTCGGCGATCTGTCTGTCCGCATGCGATGGAAAGCCTTGCTCGCCAATACCGGTCTGGCCGCTTTGCTGCTCGTGCTGGCCGGCTGGGCGCTGACGGTTGGCAGCCGCGCGATCGACGTCCAAAGCGTCGTGCGCTGGATGGTCTTTCATGATCTCGGGGCGACGGATGCGCTGATACTCGGAGACTTCAGGGCGCCGCGGATCTGTCTGGCGATGCTGGCCGGCGCGATGCTCGCGCTCGCCGGTGCGGTGACCCAGTATCAGACACGGAACGGCCTTGCCGATCCGAGTCTCCTCGGGGTGCGCGAGGGGGCGAGCCTGTTCATTGTTGCGCTCCTCCTCGTCTCACCGGCGATGCCGCTGGCATTGCGCCCAGTCGTCGGCCTTGCGGGCGGCCTTGCGGCTGGCCTCGCGGTCGCGCTGGTTTCACGGGGGGCATCTCCGCTGAAATTCGTGATGACCGGATTCGGCATTTCATGGTGCCTCTCATCCATGCTTGTCATCCTCCTTGCCTCAGCCGACCTCACGAGCCTGCAATCGGCCTTGCTTTGGCTGGCGGGCAGCCTTCAAGCCGCCGATTGGCAGAGCGTTCGCATCGCCGCTGTGATCCTGGTTTTCGCCGGATCGGTGATCTTCTGGCTCGCGCGTCACACCGAACTCGACGACATGGGCGAGGCGGTCGCCACGGTCCTCGGCACGGCGCGATCTGGCCCTCGCCGATCCACGCTGATGTGTGCGGTGCTGCTGGTCGCGGGATCGGTCTCGGTGGTCGGGGGGCTCGGCTTCGTCGGATTGATTGCGCCTCATATCGCCCGTTTTCTCCCCCGTCAGAGCCTTCGCGGCCAGCTCGTCGCGAGCATGATGATCGGCGCGCTGCTGGTTCTTGCCGCCGATACTCTGGGCCGCACGATATTCGCACCGGTGACCTTGCCGGCGGGCATTTCCCTTGCCGCCATCGGGGCCCCGCTGCTCGTCCTGTTGCTATGGCTGCGGCGGGATCGGACCGAGGACTTGCGATGAGAGCGATTGTACTGGGCCTTTTCCTCAGCCTCGCCGGGATTGGCGCCGCACGGGCTGAGCCCATCGTCATTCACGACGACAGCGGCCACGACGTCACCCTCGCCAGTCCGCCCCAGCGGATCGCGTCCCTCTATGATGTGGATGTCACCATTCCGCTGATCGAGCTCGGTGTCATGCCGATTGCAAGTCACGGCCGGCTGGACCGTCACGGCAACCCCTATATGCGATCCTCGGCGCTTCTGACGGGCGTCGATTTCGACAATAGCGACATCGCCTTCATCGGTGCCACGGACATCGATCTGGAAGCGTTGGCGGCCCTCAAGCCGGACCTCATTATCACGGCACTCTCGCGCCCGACACCGATCGAGCAGCTGCGAAAGATCGCTCCGACCATCGTGATCAATGCCGATCTCGGGGCGCCTCACATCTATCGGCTGCTCGCGGCCGCAACCGGTCGGGAACAACAACTGAAGCGCCTCGAACGCCGCTATGGCGAGCAGATCGCACTCCTCAAGACGCAGCTGCACCCGCAAGATTACTCGGTCTCCGTGTTCCAGCCGCTGCGGGGCAAGCTCGACGTCTACCACAGCTATCGCGCGATCGGGCAGGTCCTCAGGGACGCCGGTTTCCGCTTCCCCAAACTGATCGATTCTGTGCCGGAAGGGCAAAGCCGCGTCGTCAGCGCCGAATATCTGCCCGATCTCGATGCGGACGTCATCTTCGATCCTTATCGAGCCGACCGGCCGGGGGGAGCCAAGGCGGAGATCAGGGCCATGGAAAAGATGGTGCCGGGCTTTTGCCGATTTCTCTCGGCCTGTCGCGCCGGACACTACCTCCTCATTCCGCGCGACGAGGCGATCTCAAACTCCTATGCGGCGCTGTTCGACATGGTCACGACAATCCGGACGGCCTTCGAGCGCCCTGCGTCCGATCGGACGCAGAACAAACGCTCAAACTCTTTGAATTGACGCATCGTGCTTTGCCGAAAATCGATTCCGATTTTCGAGCCAATACTGTAGGGCGGCGGCCGAGTGCAAAACAGCCTGCTTATGGCGGTGCAACGACCGGCCTTTCGCGGCGCGGCGCATTCTTCACGGAAAGATCAATGTCCGGCATCAACCATTCGCCGCGAATCAAGGACCGCTTTGCCGAACAGCTGGCTAAGCGCCGTGATCGCCTATCGCCAAGCCTTCTGAGGGTTGCCGAATTCATCGACGCGCATCGCCACCGCGTGCTGGGCCTTTCCGCGCTCGAAATCGGCTTTGAGGCGGGTGCTTCCGATGCCACGGTCATTCGTGCGATCCAATCGCTCGGCTTCAGCGGGCTGCGGGAACTCAAGGATGTGCTGGAAGCCTGGCTCGGCGAGACGGACAGTCCGATCGAGAAGATGGCCGCCACGTTGCGGGACGTGGACGGGCAGGTGGATCAAGCGATCGACTTCGTGCTGCAAAGCAATTGCCGGACGATTGAAGCGTTGGCATCGGAAGACAATCGCAAGGCGATTGCCGGCATGGCGAGACGTCTCGTCGAGGCGCAGGAAATTTGCTTCTGCGGGATTGGCGCCTCGGGTCTGATCGCGGACTACGCTGCCCGGCTCTTCTCCCGATCCGGATTGCGGAGCTACGCGTTGAACGCCACGGGAATCGCGCTGGCCGAACAGCTCATGGCCATGCGCGAGGGGCAGCTGTTGATCATGCTGCTGCACGGGCGCGCGCATCGGGAAGCCATGGCCGCGATCGCGGAAGCCGAGCGGCTTAACATTCCGATCGTCATGTTTCTCGGCAAGCAGGGTTCACCCCTGCGCGATCACGCGAAAGAGGCGGTGATCCTTCCCCGCGCCAAGTCGGAACGCATCGCGCTGCACGCGCCATCGCTGATCGCCGTCGAACTGCTGCACATCGCCTATTCGGCCATGCGGCCGGATGAGACGCTGCGCTCGCTCGATCGCCTGATCGAGCTGCGAGGGATGATCCGGCCGACCTCGAAATGAGACGCGCGAGCGGCGGCGTGTCGATCCAGGTCGGCGCGGGAATTTTCCGCCGTGAATGGCCTGTCCGCGATATCAGCACCACCTCAGCACCTTTCATATCGATGTCTGCGGCATTCCCGTCGGCGGTTCTTTCGCGCTGCAAAAAGCGATTGACTCAAAAATGAAAATGAAATCACATTCAGGAAACGAGGTGACGATGACATCGACCGCGACAGCTGAAATGAACGTTGAAACGCCGCGTTTGCGGTTTGCAGATTTCGTCGTTGATGAAGCTGCAAGCGGACGCAAGCGCGAGCGGACGGAGGCGGCGATCGTCGCGGCGGTCTGTCAAATTCTCGATCACACGCCGTTATCCGGTTTGACGATCGCCGAAATCTGCAGTGTGGCGGGCGTCGCCAACGGCACGTTCTACCTTTATTTCACCGACCGCAGCGACCTGATCGGCCGGGCGCTTCTTCGCTTTGTCGATTTTGTCCAAAACACCATGCGCCTGGCGGGCCGGGCGGCGGGTGGCGATCGGATATGGAATGCCACGGCGACCTATTACGACCTCGTCGCCGCGAATCCCGGCCTCATGCGAGGTCTGATGAATCATTCCGACGACCTGCCCGAGGCGACCCAGGCGTTTCAAAAGCTCAACCATGAATGGATCACCGCCGTGGTGGCGTCTTTGCGCCGCCGCCCGGCCATGGCGGCGCTCCCCTCCGACGAGCTGTTCCGCCGCGCCTATGCGCTCGGCGGCATGATCGACCAGTATCTTTCAGCGCTCCTTTTGAATCGGGATCCCGATCTGCAACGGCTCTCGGGCGATCGCGACACGACCGTCAATACGCTCGTCGCGCTTTGGAAAAAGGGACTGCTGGCATGACGCTCACGATGGGCAGCGAGTTCTTTCCGCCATCAAAAATCCTGCCGCTCCAGCAGCGCGCCTGGGCGAAGCAGCGTGTTCACGTCCAGCAAAATTCCGCGTTCTATCGCCAGCTTTGGGGAGACACGCCGCCGCCGGAAGACCTCCGCGATCTGGCCTCGCTTCCCCTCTCCGACAAGTCCGGTCTGCGTCAGTCGCAGGCCCAATATCCGCCTTTCGGCAACTATCTGGCAACGCCGCGCTCCCAGGTCGTGCGACTCCACCGCACCTCGGGGACGACCGGACAGGCCATGAACCTCGCGCTTTCGGCCCGTGATTGCATGGTGACGGAGGCCGTTGGCGGCAGAAGTCAGAGCGCTGCCGGACTGACGCCGGACCACACCGTCGTTCACTGCCTCAATTATCAGATGTGGATGGGAGGGCTGACGGACCACATGACGCTGGAGCAGACCGGGGCCCTTGTGGTGCCGTTCGGCGTCGGGGGGACGGAACTGCTCATCCGAACCATCATGGAGGTGGGGATCGACGCGATCTCCTGCACGCCGTCCTATCCGGCGGTTCTGGAGCGGGTGCTGGAGGAAAAATTTCCGGGCGTTGCACCCCGAGATCTCGGCCTGAAGCTTGGATTGTTCGGTGGCGAGCCGGGGCTCGACGATCCGGCGCTGCGCAACCGGCTGCGCGAGACCTGGGGCATGGAAGCCCGGAACGCGAATTATGGCGTTTCCGACGTGCTCTCCAATTTCGCTGCCCAGTGCGACGATGATACCCGGCTGCATTACCTGGCGAGCGACGTGCTTTATCCGGAACTCATCGATCCGGATTCGACTGCCGCCGTTCCGCTTGCGGCCAGTCAGCGCGGCGAACTGGTGCTCACGCATCTCGATCGCGAGTGCCAGCCGCTCGTTCGTTTCCGCACCGGCGACATTATCGAGATCGACGAAACCGAGCCCTGCCGCTGTGGCCGGCATGGCTTCCGCTTCCGGGTGGTCGGGCGCAGCGACGACATGATCGTCGTGCGCGGGCTCAACATGTTCCCCACCATGGTGGCTGCCGTTCTGGCTGCCAATCCCGCGCTTTCGGGCGACTATCGGATCTATCTCGATAATCCGCCCCCTTATGACGTCTTGCCGCTGACCTGCGAAGCGGCCCGTGGACAGACGCTCGACGACGGCCTCGCCAGACGTGTCGAAGCCGATCTGAAGAAGAACCTGGGTGCGACCGCGCGTGTCATCTTGGTGGCTCACGGCACATTCCCTGTCACCGAAGGCAAGACCAAACGCGTCGTCAAGAGATATTCATGACATCCTTTACCTATGCTGCGATCTTAAGTACACTCGATGCCAACGGCGTGCGCACCATCGCCCTCAATCGCCCCGGCAGCCTCAATGCCATGAATCGGACGCTGATCGACGATGTCGCGCGGGCATTCGACGATGCCAACGGCTGTCCCGAGACCAAGATCATCGTCTTCACCGGCGAAGGCCGGGCCTTCTGCGCCGGCGACGACCGGCGTGAGCATGTTCATCCGGAAACCGAGGCGCAAGCGCGCGACCTCGTCGAAGCCATTCAGGCCGCCACCCGTGCCATCACTTTCGGCGCCAAGCCGGTCGTCGGCGCGATCAACGGCTGGGCCGTCGGCGGGGGTTTCGAATGGGCGATCAATTGCGATTTCTCGATCTGGGGCGAAAGCGCGCGCGCGTTCTTCCCGGAGATGAGCCTCGGCATCTTCGTCACCGGCGCGGTCACGTCGCTTCTGCCGGCGCTGGTCGGTCTCCAGAAAGCCCGCGAAATGCTCTATTTCGGTGAGCGATATTCGGCTCAAGCGCTTCTCGAGATGGGCCTTGCATGGCGCGTCGTGCCGGATGCCGAATTGCGCGACACGGCGCTGGAGGTCGCGGGCCGACTGGCCGCGTTGCCGCAGGATGCCATCCGCCGGATGAAACGCGCGCTCAACGCGTCCGCCGTCTGCGATATCGAACGGGCTTTACGAGAAGAAACCGACGCCACGATCGCCGGCTTTCTCGACCCCGAGACGTCGCGACGAATCCTGGCATTCCAATAGTTTGAGGATCCCTGTCGCCGGGAACGGGGATCTGAGCATGCGCAGACTTTTTGTGGACCGGCACACGAAGAGAGCAAGGGGAACAGGATGAGACATCGCTTGAGCAAACTCGCCGCCATTGCGCTTGCAACCAGCACAATGGTCGCCGTCGGAGCGGCGCATGCCGAAGACATCAAACTGGGCATTCTTTTCGGCTTTACCGGACCACTTGAGTCGATCACGCCACCGATGGCGCGGTCGGCGGAGATGGCGATCAAAGAAGTGAGCGATTCCGGCGCTCTTCTCGACGGCTCGACCGTGACGCCGGTGCGGGCCGATTCCACCTGCGGTGACGCGGCGGCGGCAACCGCCGCCGCGCAGCGCCTTGTCACGGCTGATCATGTCAACGCCATTATCGGTGCCGATTGCTCGGGCGCGTCTGCCGCCGTCCTGCAGGCCGTGGCCCGTCCCAACGGGATCGTGATGGTCTCCCCTTCCGCCACCTCGCCGGCCCTATCGACCGCTCCGGACGATGGCCTGTTCTTCCGCACCGCACCGTCCGATGCTCGCCAGGGCGTCGTCATGGCTGACGTCTTGATGAAAGCGGGCTTGAAGAGCGTCGCGGTGTCCTATTCCAACAGCGACTACGGCAAGGGTTTGGATGAGGCCTTCGAACCCGCATTCAAAGCCGCCGGTGGGACAATCACGATTTCCGCGCCGCACGAAGACGGCAAGGCGGACTATTCCGCCGATGTCGGCGCGCTGGCTTCGGCCGGGGGCGACGCGCTTGTGGTGATTGGCTATGTCGACCAGGGCGGCAAAGGCATCATCCAGGCGGCCACCGATTCCGGCGCCTTTTCCAAATTCATTCTATCCGATGGCATGTATGGCAACAGCCTGATCAAGGCGATCGGTGCCCCGCTCGAAGGGAGTATCGGCATTATCCCGGGCGCCGAAGGCGAGGGGCACACCAAGTTCCTGACAATGGCGAAGGCAGCCGGTGTCGACGGCACCAGCTCCTATACCGGCGAATCCTACGATGCAGCCGCGCTGATCATGCTGGCGATGGAGGCTGCGAAATCCTCCAAATCGGCAGACTTCAAGGGCAAGATTATGCAAGTCGCAAACGGGCCGGGTGAAAAGATCCTGCCGGGCGAACTTGCCAAGGGCTTGAAGCTTTTGTCCGAGGGCAAGCCGATCGACTACGAGGGTGCGACAGCGGTGAAGCTGATCGGACCGGGCGAGGCATCGGGATCTTATCGCATCTACACTATCAAAGGTGGCACGCAGGTCACCGATTACTACGAATAAGACCCTTTGCCATCCCGCCGATGAAGCGCAGCGGCCCAGATCGCTCTGGGCCGCGAAAGCGCTCTGTTGCGGATCGATCGCGGCGCCCGCTGCGAAGAAGGATCATTGTTGATGATAGTGGTCGAGGACATCCGCAAGCATTTCGGCGCGTTCCATGCCGTTGACGGTGCATCGTTTAAGATTGCCACGGGATCGATCACCGGATTGATCGGCCCGAACGGTGCTGGAAAGACGACACTGTTCAATGTCGTCGCCGGGCATCTCAAACCCACCTCGGGGCGGGTCATCATGGATGGCGAGGACATCACCGGCCTCAGCCCGCACGAGCTCTTCCACAAAGGGCTCTTGAGAACATTTCAACTGGCGCATGAATTCGGATCGATGTCCGTGCGCGAAAACCTGATGATGGTCCCGTCCGGCCAGATCGGTGAAAGTCTTTGGAGCACCTGGACACGCCGCCGCGAGATCGCCGCCAATGAACACGCGCTCGCGGAGAAGGCGGACAAGGTTCTCGATTTTCTGACGATTTCTCATCTCGCGCAAGAAAAGGCGTCCGATATTTCAGGCGGCCAAAAGAAGCTTTTGGAACTCGGCCGCACCATGATGGTCGACGCGAAGGTCGTCTTTCTGGACGAGGTTGGCGCGGGCGTGAACCGAACGCTGCTCAACACGATCGGCGATGCGATCGTCCGCCTCAACAAGACCCGCGGCTATACGTTCTGCGTCATCGAACACGACATGGATTTCATCGCCCGCCTTTGCGATCCTGTCATTGTCATGGCTGAGGGCAAAGTCCTCGCACAGGGCCCTGCGGACCACATCATGGACAATGAGGCGGTGATCGAAGCCTATCTCGGGACGGGGCTGAAGAATGCGAAAGGGGCACGGCAATGACGCAAGACGATCTTGACGGCGGGCCCGACACCTTGGGGACGCGAGCAGCCTAATGACGGCACCGCTTCTCGTCGGCGACCAGATGACCGGTGGCTACGGTCACACCACGATCCTGAACGGCTGTTCGATTGCGCTTGCCCAAGGCGAGATCGCCGTCATCGTCGGGCCGAACGGTGCCGGAAAATCGACGGCGATGAAAGCGCTGTTCGGTATGCTGACATTGCGCTCTGGCTCGGTGCATTTTGAAGGCGAGGATATCACCTCGCTCTCGCCGGAGGAGCGGGTGTCCTGCGGCATGGCCTTCGTTCCCCAGACCCAGAACATCTTCACCACAATGTCGGTCGAAGAAAATCTCGAGATGGGCGCTTACCGCCGGCGCGAGGGCCTTGGTGAGACGATGAGCCAGATCTTTTCGCTGTTTCCTGTCCTGAAAGAAAAGCGCAGTCAGAAGGCGGGCGAGCTTTCGGGGGGACAACGGCAACAGGTGGCCGTCGGCCGGGCCCTGATGACGCGGCCGAAACTGCTGATGCTCGATGAGCCGACCGCCGGCGTTTCGCCGATCGTCATGGACGAATTGTTCGACAGAATCATCGAGGTCGCGCGCAGCGGAATTTCGATTTTGATGGTCGAACAGAATGCGCGCCAGGCGCTGATGATCGCCGATAAGGCCTATGTCCTGGTCCAGGGCGCCAATCGTTATACCGACACCGGCCAGGCGCTGCTCGCCGATCCGGAGGTTCGAAAAACGTTCCTCGGAGGCTAGGGCATGGAGATTTTGAATGCGGCCGTTGCTCTGTTGAATTACGTGATCATTCCCGCGACCTCCTATGCGGCGCAACTGTCGCTCGGCGCGCTCGGCGTGACACTCGTCTACGGCATTTTACGGTTTTCCAACTTCGCGCATGGCGACACGATGGCGTTCGGGACAGCGATCACCATCCTGTTCACATGGCTGCTGCAGTCGTTCGGAATGACCGCCGGACCTTTGCCGACGGCACTGATCGCGCTTCCCATCGGCATTGCCGCGACATCGGCATTGCTCCTGCTGACGGATCGCGCGGTTTACCGGTTTCACCGCAAGACGAAAGCACCACCGGTGCGATTGGTCATCGTCTCGATGGGGGTCATGTTCGTTATGAACGGACTGACCCGGTTCATCATTGGCGTGAAGGAGCGCAATTTCGCCGACGGCGATCGATTCATCATCAACGCGGCGCAATTCCGCCATTTGACCGGGCTCCACGAGGGTCTGGCCATCCGCAGCACAACGGCCATCACCGTCGTCGTCGCCATCGTCGTCGTCGGACTGCTCTTTTGGTTTCTCAACAACACCTGGACGGGAAAAGCCATGCGGGCGTTTTCCGACAATGAGGACCTGTCGCTGCTGTCAGGCGTCAATCCCGAATATGTGGTGAAGGTGACATGGCTGATCGTCGCTGCGCTCGCCACCATTGCCGGCGTGCTCTACGGCTTGGACAAGGCGTTCAAGCCCTTCACATATTTTCAGATGTTGCTGCCGATTTTCGCAGCCTCCGTGGTGGGTGGACTGGGCAATCCGCTGGGCGCGATCGGCGGCGGGATCGTCATCGCCTTTTCCGAAGTTTCGCTGACCTATGCTTGGCGGAAAGTCTTCAGCTACCTGTTGCCGGAGCAATTCCTGCCACACGGCATCGCCCAGCTCGTGTCGATCGACTATAAATACGCGATTTCCTTCATCATTCTCGTTGTGGTCTTGCTGTTCAAGCCGACCGGGCTGTTTAGCGGGAGATCATTGTGACCCGGCTCAATCGACCACTTATCTATTTTGCCGTCATTGGGCTCCTCTATCTGTCCATCGGCATCTTACAGAGCTGGATGCTCGCGCTGACAGTGCTCAACGATGCGCTTATCGCCGCGGTCATGGCGCTGGGCGTCAATATGATGTGGGGTTACGCGGGCCTGTTCAACATCGGGATATCGGGCTTCTTTGCGCTTGGCGGTCTCGCCGTCGTTCTCGTGTCGAATTCGGCGAACCTTGAAGCCTGGAATGCCGGCACGCCTCGCATTTTATTGTCGTTGTTGTGCGGCGGCGCATTCGTTTTCGGCGGCGTCGCCGCATATCGCAAACTGCCGTCGGCCTGGTTGCGGGTCGTCGTGATCCTTCTCTTGACGGGTCTCGGGTGGGCGACCTTCGAATATGTCTACACCCCGGCCGTGGAGGCCGTGGAGGCCGTCAATCCGGCCTCCGCCGGCAATATCGGCGGCATGGGGCTGCCGGTTCCGCTCGCATGGTTCGTCGGCGCGGGCTTTGCCGCGTTTGCGGCATGGGTGGTCGCGAAGATCGCGCTGGGGCTGCGCTCGGACTATCTGGCGATCGCCACATTGGGGATCGGTCAGATCATCATCAGCGTGATGAAAAACGAGATCTGGCTCGATCGTGGTGTCAAGGATGTCTACGACCTTCACCGCTGGCCGGTCCCCAAGGAAGTCAATTTGCAAAATGCGGATTGGTTCATCGCAGCTGCCCATAGCATGGGGATCGACGTTCGAACCGCGTCGGCTCTGTTCGTTGGCATTTGCTTCGCGCTGATTTCAGCGACCGTCCTGGTCTTCTTGCTCACCCTTGCGGAAACGTCGCTGAATTCGCCATGGGGCCGCATGATGCGCGCTATTCGCGACAACGAAGTCGCCGCCGAAGCGATGGGCAAGGATGTCAAGAAGCGTCATTTACAGATCTTCGTCCTCGGCTCTGCCGTCGTCGGCATCGGGGGCGCCCTTTATGCCGTGTTCCACGGGATCTTTTCGCCGCACAGCTATGACGACCCGCTGCGCTACACGTTTTTGATTTGGGCGATGGTGATCCTCGGCGGTTCAGGCAACAATTTTGGCTCGACCCTCGGCGCGCTGGTGGTGATGCTGATCTGGATCCAGGCCGAAAGCCTTGGGCCCGCGTTGATGCATCTGATCACGGCCCATCTTTCCGACGGGCCGCTCAAGTCGCAGTTGATCAATTCCGCCGTGCAGATCCGCCTTCCGCTCGTCGGTATTGTCTTGATCGCGGTTCTAAGGTTCAGCCCGCGCGGTCTCCTTCCCGAACGCAGCCGAAATTAAGGGCCACATTCAAGAACAAACGAGGGGAAGGAAAAACCATTGCAGATCCTGGAAACGAAGATCAATGCGCGCTCCACGGAGTTTCAGGCGAATGCCGCAACGATGACGGCACTCGTTAGCGAGTTGCATGACAAGGCGGCCACGGTGATTGTCGGCGGCAATGAGACCTCCCGTGCCCGCCACACCGCACGCGGCAAACTCCTGCCACGCGACCGGATCGACCATCTGTTGGATCCCGGCTCGCCTTTTCTGGAGATCGGGCAGCTGGCAGCCAACGGCATGTATGGCGGTGAAGCCCCCTGCGCCGGTGTCATTGCCGGCATCGGCTGTGTCGAAGGCCGCAAATGCGTCGTGGTCGCCAATGACGCGACGGTGAAGGGCGGCACCTACTATCCGATGACCGTGAAAAAGCACCTCCGCGCCCAGGAGATCGCCGAGCAGAACTATCTTCCCTGCATCTATCTGGTCGATTCCGGTGGCGGTTACCTGCCGCGTCAGGACGAGGTGTTCCCGGATCGCGATCATTTCGGGCGAATCTTTTACAATCAGGCCAAGATGTCGGCGAAGGGCATTCCGCAGATTGCCGTCGTCATGGGCTCATGCACCGCGGGCGGAGCTTACGTTCCGGCGATGAGCGACGAAACGATCATCGTCAGAAACCAGGGGACGATTTTCCTCGGAGGTCCGCCTTTGGTGAAGGCAGCGACGGGGGAAGTCGTGAGCGCCGAAGATCTCGGCGGCGGCGATGTTCATACACGGCTGTCCGGCGTTGCCGATCACCTGGCGGAGAACGACGAGCACGCCTTGGTTCTGACCCGGCGCATCGTGGCAAGTTTCCGACCACCGGCAAGCGGCGCCGAAGTGGCAATCTCCGTCGATGAACCGCTCTATCCCACCGAAGATATCTACGGCGTGATTCCCGCCGAGACGCGCAAACCTTACGATGTCCGCGAAATCATTGCGCGCCTTGTCGACGGCTCGCGGTTCGACGAATTCAAGGCGCGTTATGGAACGACGCTGGTGACCGGGTTCGCGACGCTGTTTGGCAACCGGGTCGGCATCGTCGCCAATAACGGCATCCTGTTCGGCGAGTCGGCACAAAAGGGCGCGCATTTTATCGAACTGTGCGCCCAGCGGGAGATCCCGCTGATTTTCCTGCAGAACATCACCGGCTTCATGGTCGGTCGCCAGTATGAAAACGATGGGATCGCCAAGCATGGCGCGAAGATGGTGACCGCGGTCGCGACCGCGGCCGTGCCGAAGCTGACCATGGTGATCGGCGGCAGTTTCGGTGCGGGCAATTACGGCATGTGCGGTCGCGCCTACAGTCCCCGCTTCATGTGGATGTGGCCCAATGCCCGTATCAGCGTGATGGGCGGCGAGCAGGCAGCTTCGGTCCTGGCGCAGGTCCGGCGGGATAAGATTGAAGCCGAAGGCGGTGATTGGTCCGCCGAGGACGAAGAGTCGTTCAAGGCGCCGATCCGCGCTCAATACGAAGAACAGGGAAGCCCCTACTACGCCACCGCGCGTCTGTGGGACGACGGCGTGATCGACCCGGCGCAAAGCCGGCGGGTGCTCGGTCTGTCGCTCGCCGCCGCGCTCAACGCCCCGATCGAGCCGACCCGGTTCGGTCTTTTCCGGATGTGAGGTGTTCCATGACCTCGTCGTCTATCGTTCTTGACCAAAAGCAGGCGGTGGCCTGGATCTGGATGAACCGGCCAGATCTGCACAACGCCTTCGACGAGACGCTGATTCGGGAACTGACCGAGGCGATCATCGCGCTCGAAACCGATCATACCGTCCGGGTCATCGTGCTTGCCGGCCATGGCAAGAGCTTTTCCGCCGGTGCCGACCTCAACTGGATGAAGCGGCAAGGGGCATCGTCCCAAGAGCAAAACATCGCCGATGCAAAGCATTTGGCGCGATTGTTTGCGGTGTTGTCGGATTGCACTAAGCCGACCGTAGCCCGGGTGCAGGGCGCGGCCATGGGCGGGGGAATGGGCCTGGCCGCGGCCTGCGACATTTGCCTGGCCTCGGATCGGGCGTTTTTTGCCACCTCCGAAGTTCGCCTCGGTCTCATCCCCAGTGTCATCGGCCCCTATGTCATCCGGGCGATCGGAGCACGGCAGGCTTTTCGCTACTTTCAGACGGGTGAACGCATACCGGCGAAGATTGCCCGCGACATCGGCCTCGTTCACGAGGTGGTGGAGGATGACGGATTGGACACGGCCGTTGCGGCGATAACGGATGCGCTGTTGAGCGGTGGCCCGCAGGCGCAAGCCGCGGCGAAGGCGCTGATCAGAGACGTCGAAAATCGTTCGCTGACGCCGCAACTGCATGACGACTGCGCCGTCCGGATCGCCGAATTGCGCGCCTCGCCCGAGGCGCGGGAGGGTTTGACGGCCTTTCTGGAGAAGCGGCGACCAGTCTGGATGGAAAGTACCTCATGTTCACCAAGCTCTTAATCGCAAATCGCGGCGAAATCGCTTGCCGCATCATCAAGACCACCCGGCGCATGGGCATGACGACCGTCGCGGTTTACTCGGAAGCCGATCGGAATGCCCGGCATGTGCGTCTGGCCGATGAAGGGGTGTTCATCGGTTCGTCGCCCGCTCGGGACTCCTATCTGGATATCGCGAAGGTCATTGCCGCGGCGGTTCAGTCGGGAGCTGCGGCGGTCCATCCTGGATATGGATTTCTCTCCGAAAACGAGGATTTTGCCACCGCATGCGCTGAGGCTGGTTTGATCTTTGTCGGCCCTCCGCCCTCGGCCATTCGCGCCATGGGGTCGAAATCGGCCGCCAAGGCTCTGATGGACAAAGCCGGCGTGCCGCTGACCCCGGGTTATCACGGCGATGAGCAGGATCCGGCATTTCTGGCGACTGAGGCCGATCGGATCGGCTATCCGGTCCTGATCAAGGCGAGCGCCGGCGGCGGCGGCAAAGGCATGCGCCGGGTCGATCGGCCGGACGATTTCCGCGACGCGCTCGACAGTTGCAAACGCGAGGCGGTCAACGCCTTCGGCAGTGACCACGTCCTGATCGAAAAATATGTCCTTCGGCCCAGACATATCGAAATTCAGGTCTTTGCCGACACGCTCGGCAATTGCGTTCATCTGTTCGAGCGGGATTGCTCGGTCCAGCGCCGCCACCAGAAGGTGCTGGAGGAGGCGCCGGCGCCGCATATGACGCCCGAGCGCCGCGCGGCCATGGGCAAGGCCGCCGTCGAGGCGGCGCGTGCCGTCGGCTATGTCGGTGCTGGAACGGTCGAATTCATCGTCGACAGCTCCGGCGCGTTCTACTTCATGGAAATGAATACCCGTCTGCAGGTCGAACATCCGGTGACCGAAATGATTACCGGCGTCGATCTGGTGGAGTGGCAGCTGCATGTCGCCGCAGGCAAATCTCTGCCCCTCACCCAGGAGCAGCTGACGATCAGCGGCCACGCCATCGAAGCCCGCATTTATGCCGAAGATCCGGACAGTGGTTTCCTGCCCGCGACCGGCAGGCTCGTGCATCTCGCACCACCCCCCGAAACGGCCCATCTGCGTGTCGATACCGGCGTCGAGCAGGGCGATGACATCACCCCATTTTACGACCCGATGATCGCCAAGCTGATCGTGCATGGCGACAGCCGGGAGCAGGCCCTGGCCCGGATGAAAGCGGCTCTTTTCCAGTTCCGCATTGTCGGGCTTCGCAATAACGTGCCGTTTCTGGCGCGGCTTGTTCAGTGTGCGTCCTTCGCCGCGGCAGACCTCGATACGGGCCTGATCGAGCGGGAAAATGCCGCCTTGTTTCCGCCGGCGAGCGAGACGGTGCCGGACGAGCCCTTCGCTTTGGCGGCCCTTGCCGAACTTCTCGACAGCCGCTCTTTCGAACACCGAGCGGATCCTTGGATGCGGTCCGACGGCTGGCGCATGAACGCCGCCAGCCGTCGACAATTCCGCCTGACGTCGGCCGCGACGGAGCGAGCTGTTGAGGCCCGGCCGGCTGCGGATGGCTGGACGCTGACGATTGACGGTCGACGGATCGACGCGCGCGGGCAAATGGGCCGCGACGCAAATCTGCGCGCCGAACTCGATGGCCGCTCGCTCAAAGCCGTGATCGTTGCCGACGGGGCGACCCGGCATGTCTTTTTCGACGGCACCGCCTATGCCGTCACCCATGTCGCAAGCCATCGGCCGGCGGCCGGAGAGGATGCCGCTCACGGGCAATTGCGCGCGCCGATGCCGGGCCAGATCGTTGCGCATCTCGTCGCCACCGATACGCTTGTCGAGAAGGGGACCAAGCTCCTGGTCATGGAGGCGATGAAAATGGAACACACGCTCGAAGCGCCGGCGCGAGGGCGTGTCAGGGCGTTTCTGTGCGACGCTGGCGAACAGGTCGCCAGCGGCCTGGAACTGATCCAGTTCGAGCCCGAGCAATGATACCATCCGTCCGCATCGTCGAGGTCGGTCCGCGAGACGGGCTGCAAAATGAACCGCAGATCGTCGCCACGGATGTCAAACGGGCGTTGATCCACCGTCTCGCCGGCGCCGGATTGAAACACATCGAGGCGACGGCGTTCGTTTCCCCGAAATGGGTGCCGCAGATGGCCGATCACGCCGCGCTGATGGCCATGATCGGCGACATTGACGGCGTGAATTTCCCGGTTCTCGTCCCCAATTTCAAAGGCTTCGAGGCGGCGATGGCCAGCGGAGCGAGGGAGGTCGCCGTCTTCGCGTCGGCTTCCGAAGGATTTTCGCAGAAGAACATCAACTGCTCGATCGCCGAGTCCATCGATCGCTTCGTCCCGATCTTCGAGGCCGCCCGCGCGCAAAATGTCCGCGTCAGAGGCTATGTCTCATGCGTCGTCGCATGCCCCTATGACGGCGCGATCGCACCGGCAAAAGTTGCTGACGTCGCCGGTCTTTTGTTCGATGCCGGGTGCTATGAAATTTCGCTCGGCGACACGATCGGCGTCGGAACGCCCGCCTCGGTGCGGCGCATGCTCGAAGCGGTTGCGGGCCGGGTGCCCGTGGAACGGCTGGCCGGACACTATCACGACACCTACGGCATGGGCGTCGCCAATGCATTCGCGTCATGGGAGTTTGGCTTAACCGCTTTCGACAGCTCCGTCGCGGGCCTTGGCGGCTGCCCCTATGCCGAGGGCGCAAGCGGCAATGTCGCCACCGAAGATCTTGTCTATCTCTTCGAGGGGCTCGGCGTTGAAACCGGTATCGATCTTCCCCGCCTCGTCGACTGCGCGCACTGGTTCAGTGCAAAGCTCGGACGCGGTCCCCATTCGCGTGTCGCAAAAGCGCTGCTCGCCCGGACGAAACCATGATGATCACGCTTTACCATTGCGTCAGTGCCCGCTCCTTCCGCGTCTTGTGGGCACTGGAGGAGCTGGAACGGCCGTATGAGCTGGTCATGCTGCCGTTTCCGCCGCGCGTGTGTCAGCGTTCGTTTCTTGAGATCAATCCGCTCGGAACAATTCCCTTCATGATCGACGGCGACGTGCGGATGAGCGAATCCGCCGCGATCTGTCAGTATCTGGCGGCAATGTCGGCGCCGACGCTTTTGCAAGTCGGGACGCACGAGGGGGATTTCGGCACTTTTCTCAATTTCCTGCATTTCGGCGAGTCGACGCTCACCGTTCCGCAAACGCTTATTCTGCGATACGGGCGGTTTGAGCCCGAAGAGCGCAGGCTTCCCGGCGTCGTCGACGATTATACGAAATGGTTCCTCGCTCGGTTGCGAGCGATCGGTCCCAGGCTGTCCGAGACCCCTTATCTGGCAGCCGGCCGCTTTACGATCGCGGACATTTCTGTTGGCTACGCATTGATGCTGGCCGACATTATCGGGCTCTCCGAGCATTTCGAACCGGGCGTTCGTGACTATTGGGAGCGTCTGGAGGGTCGCGAGGCCTTTCAGCGGGCGCGCCGCGCCGAGAATGCCGCCGCGATGGCGCAAGAGGTGTCAAATATTCCGGCGCCTCTGACGAATGCGACCGCCCGGATCTAGCGGCAACAGGTGACGGGCCTGGAAAAGGACCATCGCACGCGTCGAAGGGCCGCAGATCGCGCCCCTTTCGGAGCAGGGTGAAATTTCGCTCAACTGTCCTTCGACAGCACGATGCGTCAATTCAGAGAGTGAGAGCGTCCTGTCTGCGTCCGACCGGACGCAGGGCGCTCAAAATGGCGATGCTTCCTCTGCTGTCATGCGATGCCAAGGGCTGGACTTGCCTCAAGAATGGGGTGGCCGAGGTCAGCGAGATTGAGGGAGTCCATGGTGAGACGTTCGCTCGTTGGCGGCAAATCCGCCAGTTCCGTCCCGCGCGGTTAGGGGATGGCAGGCCTGCGCTTCGTGCTCGGCGATCAGCTCAGCCGAACGATATCCTCGCTTGATGATTTGGCGGCGGGCGATGTCGTCTTGATGTGCGAGGTGGCGGACGAGACCCGCTATGTGCGGCACCACAAGCGCAAGATCGCCTTTCTCTTCGCCGCCATGCGCCATTTCGCCGAAGAGCTCGCCGATCGCGGAATCACGGTCGACTACGTCCGGCTCGACGACGAGGCGAATACCGGCTCGTTTTCAGGCGAGCTGAAGCGCGCCATCGAGCGGCACGGGCCGGAGATCGTGATCGTGACCGAGCCCGGCGAATGGCGGGTGCGGCAGATGATGGAGGATTGGCGCGAGGAGCTCGAGGTGCCGGTCGAGATCCGCCCCGATCACCGGTTTCTCTGCAGCCACAAGCGCTTCCAGGATTGGGCCGAGGGGCTGAAAGCGCTGCGGATGGAGTCGTTTTACCGCGAGATGCGCAAGGAGACCGGCTATCTGATGGAGGGCGACGAGCCGGCCGAGGGGCAGTGGAACTTCGACCACTCCAATCGCGAGCCGTTGAAGAAGACGGTGACGGCGCCGAAGCGCCCGACTTATGCCGTCGATGACACCACCGAGGCGGTGCTCGATCTTGTCGCCGGCCGGTTCGGCAACCATTTCGGCAGCCTCGACGATTTCGACTATCCGGTCTCGCGGCGCCAGGCGCTGCATTACTTGAACTGGTTCATCGACACGGCGCTGCCCGACTTCGGCACCTTTCAGGACGCCATGCGCGCGGGCGCGCCGCTGCTTTTCCACTCGCATCTCTCGGCGCTGATCAATTGCGGGCTGATCGATCCGCGCGAGGCGTGCGACCGCGCGGCGGCGGCCTATCGTGATGGCAAGGCGCCGATCAACGCGGTCGAGGGGTTCATCCGCCAGATCATCGGTTGGCGCGAATTCATCCGTGGCATCTACTGGCGCGAGATGCCGGACTATGAGCGCTCCAACACGCTTCTCGCTCGGCGCAAGCTGCCGGATTTCTTCTGGACCGGCGAAACCGACCTCAACTGCCTGCGTCAATGCTTTGCCGAGGTTCGGGCCAGCGCCTACAACCACCATATCCAGCGGCTGATGGTGATCGGCAATTTCTGCCTTCTCTGCGGTTTCGACCCGCGCGAGGTGCAGGCGTGGTATCTGATCGTCTATCACGACGCCTATGAGTGGGTGGAAATGCCGAATGTCGTCGGCATGATCCTCTACGCCGACGGCGGGCTGTTCGCCTCAAAACCCTATGCGGCGTCGGCCAACTATATCGACAAGATGTCCGACTATTGCGGAACCTGCCGTTATTCGCCGTCGGTAAAGACCGGCGAAGGCGCCTGCCCGTTCAATCTGCTTTATTGGGATTTCATCGCCCGCCACACCGAGCGGTTGAAGGGCAATCCGCGGATGAACCGCACCTATGCGACGCTGGACCGGATGGATGCGGAGAAGGTGAGGACGATCCGCGCCGAAGCCCAGAGCTTTTTGGACGGGCTTGAGGCCTCCGGCGACTATTGAGTCCAAGGCGCGCGGCGCCAAAGCTGGCGTCAGCCTTGCGGCGTGTCGCGGCCCACCGGCTCACCGGCGCTTACCGGCCGGCTGGCGCCTGCACCAGCGGCGGGGGTGGAGGTGCGAGGGTCGAACTGGTCTGTTTGTCGCGGGCAGGGTTAAGATTGCGTTAACCAAGGCGGCGCAGCATGGATCCTGTCGGGCGGTGCCGCACCGTTGTGAGGGGGCACCGTCGACGACGGGGCGATCCGGATCGACCTGACGCGATCCGGTCCACACCTGGAGGTGAGCCGATGACCACGGGAACAGTCGACACGTCGTTTCGCCGCATGATCGAGGGCTACAGCCTGACCTCGGCCGAAGTTCTCTATCGAATGCCGGATCATCCGTCCCTGTTGCAGACCTTCCTCTGGCAGTTTGAGGATATCGCGCCGGACTATCCGCGGCTGAAGCGTTTTCTCGACCATTGGGAGCGGGAGATCGAGGCGGTCATCCACTCGGTCCGCGTGATGCACAAAGGCCTGATCGCGCCGCAGGAGGTTCGCCTGGTCAAGGACGGCGGCGTCCTGCATTGAGGCCAAGACGGCCGATTTGCAACGGGATGCATCGCGTTCGTGTCGAGCCGGTGTAAGCCCGGACGATCAGCACGGCCCGAAAGCGCTTATCCCGCGACGCCATTCGCGCTGTCGGGCGACGATCCCGGGCATCGGCGATGTCACCGGCGATACACGTCGGTCCGCGCGGATGGGTAGCATCGCACCCGCCGCGGCCGCGGCGCGGACGGGTCGGATCCAGCGGCACTCACAAAATCCTTTTCAACGCAGGCATTCGCGCCTTTTCGACCGGCGACCGCGCGTTTTGGCACGGCGGTTGCCAAGCTGTTGCTGTCGCGACGGCGGGAGGCGCTGCGGCGTTACGCGGACCGGTTCATGCCACTTGGCATCCAACCGGCCGGCGGCGGGCGTCGGCGGACCATCCCGCATCAAAGGCCGGTCGTCAGCCCGCCGCCGCGTCGCGGGCCGCTCGTCCAGCGGCACCGCTCGACGAAGAAGTCTTAACGGGCCGGCGCGGCCCGCCGCGGAGGAAAACTGCCATGAAGACGCTGCTGCTCGGGACCGTCTCGCTGCTCGCATTCGCACTCACAACGACATTCGCCAAGGCCGATCCGAAGGGCTGCGACGACGGCGAAATCGTCATCAAGTTCAGCCATGTGGTCGCTGCGACCGGCCACCCGAAGGGCGACGCCGCGACACTGCTCGCCAAGCGCGTCAATGAGGAGATGGACGGCAAGGCCTGCATGCAGGTGTTTCCGAACTCGACCCTCTTCGACGACGACAAGGTGATGGAGGCCCTGCTGCTCGGCGACGTCCAGCTCGCCGCGCCGTCGCTGTCGAAATTCGAGGCCTATACGCTGAAATACCGCCTGTTCGATCTGCCCTTCCTGTTCGAGAGCCTCGACGCGGTGTCGCGTTTCACCCGGTCCGACGAGGGCAAGGGGCTTTTGAAGGTGATGGAAGGTGTCGGCTACACCGGCCTTGGCTATTGGTCGTCGGGTCTGAAGCAGTTTTCGGCGAACAAGCCGCTTCTCCTGCCCGCCGACGCCAAGGGGCTGAAATTCCGCATCCAGACCTCCGACGTCGCCGAGGCGATGATCGAGGCGATGGGTGGGTCGGCCCAGAAGCTCGCCTTCAAGGAGGTCTATGGCGCGCTGCAGACCGGCGTCGTCGACGGCCAGGAGAACACCTGGTCGAACATCTATACGCAGAAGTTCTTCGAGGTACAGGACGGCGTCACGGAGACCAACCATCAGCTTCTCGCCTATCTGCTCGTCACCTCCACCGACTGGCTGAACGGCCTCGATCCTGAAGTCCGCGACCAGTTTCTGAAGATCGCCGACGAGGTGACCCAGGAAGCCAACGCCCGGGTGGCCGAGGTCGAGCAGAAGAATCGCCAGAACATCATCGATGCCGGCGGCAAGGTGCGCGAGCTGACCCCCGAGCAGCGTGAGAAGTGGGTCGAGACGATGAAGCCGGTCTGGGATCAGTTCAAGGGCGATATCGGCCAGGATCTGATCGACGCGGCGGTGGCCTCCAACAAGGCGAACTGACTGGCCGCTTCGGGGCGGCAAGCGTCATCGCCGCCCCGCAAACCTTGAGAGCGTCGTGCGTCCGACAAGCGCACACAGGACGCTCTCACTCATGGAAGCGACGCATCGGGCTTTGCCGGACATCGATTCCGATGTTCGGGCCGATGCGTCAACCGGCACGCCCTTTGGGCCGCGCCGGCATGCCGTTTTCCCCGTCCATGCCCGGTGATGCCGTCGCTTGATCGGACGGCCCGCGCCCCTCTGGAGATTTCGACCGTGCTCAGTCTCTGGCCGTATTTCGCGATCCTCGGCCTGATCGTGCTGCTCTTTCTCGTCGAGCGCCGCTTTCCGGACGCGGTCACCCGCATGGAAGAGAATATTCTGGCGCTTCTCCTCGCGGTGATCACGCTGGTCTCGTTCGTTCAGGTGATCGCCCGCTACGGCTTCAACACCGGCTGGGGCGGGGCGCTGGAATTCAATCGCATCCTGTTTGCCTGGATGATCCTGTTCGGCATGAGCTACGGCTTGAAGACCGGCCTGCATCTGGGCGTCGACGCGGCGATCCGCACCTTTCCCCGGCCATTGTTCAAGGCGTCGGCGATCTTCGGCGCCGTCGCGACGCTGCTTTACGCGGCAATTCTCCTCTCTTCCGACTGGCTGCAGATCTTCGGCGCCCACACCTCCGGCGGCGCGGTGTTCTATTGGGAGCGTTTCTTCAAGGTCGGGATCGGGCTCGACGATCTGCGCTATCCGGTCTGGGTGCAGGAGGTCTTCGGCGTGCAGGAGCGGGTGCAGCGCTGGATCGCCTATCTGATGCTGCCGCTTGGTCTCGCGCTTCTCGGCTTTCGTGCCATCCAGGCGATGATCGAGATCGCGCTGGACAGACGCGAGGTGGTGATCGCCGGCCATGAGGCGGAGGACCTTGTTGCCGAGAACAAAGACGTTCTGAAGGACTGAGCCGACCATGGAAGCCCTCGTTCTCCTTCTCCTGGTCCTCGGCCTTTTGTTCCTCGGCGTGCCGGTGGCGATCTCGCTCGGCCTGTCGGCGGTGATCATGATCGCCTTCTTCTCGACCGACTCGATGTCGTCGGTGGCGATCCAGCTGTTCACCGCGGCGCAGAACTACACGCTGCTCGCCATTCCCTTCTTCGTGCTCGCCTCGGCCTTCATGTCGACCGGGGGTGTCGCCAAGCGGCTGATCGATTTCGCCATTGCCACCGTCGGGCATTTTCGCGGCGGTCTCGCCATGGCCTCGGTGCTCGCCTGCATGCTGTTCGCGGCGCTGTCGGGTTCCTCGCCGGCCACCGTCGTCGCCATCGGCACCATCGCCATCGCCGGCATGCAGCGGGTCGGCTATTCCAAGGAGTTTTCCGCCGGTATCATCGCCAATGCCGGCACGCTCGGCATCCTGATCCCGCCCTCGATCGTCATGGTCGTCTATTCGGCGGCGACCAACGTCTCGGTCGGGCGCATGTTCCTTGCCGGGGTCATTCCCGGTCTCGTCGCCGGGCTGATGCTGATGGCAGCGATCTATCTGGTCGCACGCTACAAGAACCTGCCGTCGGAGGACTGGCGCGGCGTCGTGCATCTCCTGCGCCACGGCAAGACGGCGAGCTTCGGCCTGTTCCTCATCGTCATCATTCTCGGCGGCATCTATGGCGGCGTCTTCACCCCGACCGAAGCGGCGGCCGTGGCGGCGGTCTACGCCTTTCTCGTCGCGGTCTTCGTCTATCGCGACATGGGGCCGCTGAAGGGGCGGCCGTGGGTCGCCGAGACCGACAGCAGCCGGGCACGCATTGGTTTCAACGCCGTCGCCTACGGCATCTCCTTCTTCATCGTCGCTTTGATCCTGGTCTATTTCCTGACTGCGGGACCGGGCGGCGGCTCCAGCCTCTCGGTTGGTGAGCGCAGCGTTTTGTGCGGCGTTCCGGCATTGTTCGTCGCGATCGCCTATGGGCTGTGGCGCGGCGAGGGCGGCGTTGCAGCCCTGCCGGCGACTTTCATCGCTGGTCTGCCGATCTTTGCCCGCAATTTCGCCCTGATCCTGCGTGCCTTCCTGCCCGCCTGTTTCCACGGCGAGACCCGCAAGGTGATGGTCGATGCGGCGAAGACGACGGTGATGCTGATGTTCATCATCGTCAACGCGCTCTTGTTCGCCCATGTGCTCACGTCGGAGCGCATTCCCGACGCGATCACCGCCTTGATGCTCGACTACGGCTTCAACTGGTTCACCTTCCTGATTGCCGTCAACGTGCTGCTATTGATCGGCGGTCAGTTCATGGAGCCGTCCGGCTTGTTGCTGATCGTCGCACCGGTGGTCTTTCCGATCGCGATGAAACTCGGCGTTGACCCGGTGCATCTCGGCATCGTCATGGTCGTCAATATGGAGATCGGCATGATCACCCCGCCGATCGGCCTCAACCTCTTCGTCACCTCCGGCATCACCGGCATGAGCTTGGTCAAGGTGGTGAAGGCGGCGATGCCCTTCGTCGGCGTGTTGTTTCTGTTCCTGATCCTCGTCACCTACGTTCCCTGGCTCTCGACCGTGCTGCCCTACAGCCTGATGGGGCCGGAGACGGTGATGCGCTGAGGGCTGGCACTCGGGTGCGACGGTGGTGGCATCGAGGTGCCGGCGTGGGTCGGCGCCCGCGGGTGATGGCGGGGTCCGTCGAACCGCAGCCGTCGGGAGGCACTAGAGCGGAATGCGATAAACTGGAATCGCCATTCCGCTCTAAGCCATTGTTTTGCCGCATGATGTGACCCGAAAAGTCATGCAACTTTTCGGCACCATGCTCTAGGCGCAAGCGATGGACAAGGTGCCGGTGCCGGCAAGGCGGCACTCGAGGTCGTCAAGGGGGATGGGCGGGCTGAAATAATAACCTTGGACGAGGGTGATGCCCGTCGCGGCGATCGCTTCGATCTGCGCCGTGTCTTCCAGTCCCTCGGCGACGACGGCAAAACCGATGCGCTCGGCCAGGAGCTGGACCATCTCGACGACGGAGCGCGAGGCCGCGTTGCTGCCGACGACACTGGCGAAGGTCCGATCGATCTTCACCTTGTCGAAGGCGTAGGTCGCCAGATAGCCGATCGAGGAATAGCCGGTGCCGAAGTCGTCGAGAGCGAAGCAGACGCCGAGACCGCGCAGCTCGGTCATCGTCTCAAGGGTCTGCTCGGGATCCTCGACGAGAACCGATTCGGTCAGCTCCAGTTCGAGCCGCGAGGCAGCAAGCTGCTCGGCCGCGATGATCTCGCGGATGGTGGCGACCAGGCGCTCGGGCTGCTGAAACTGTTTGGGCGAGACATTGACCGAGATGGCGATGCCGTCAGGCAGCCGTGCATGGTCTTGTGCCGCCCGCCGCAGCACCCATTCGCCGAGGTCGCAGATCAGATCGCTGCGCTCGGCGATCGGGATGAACTCGTTGGGCGAGATGCGTCCCTTGGTCGGATGGTTCCAGCGCAACAGCGCTTCCACCGCTGTCACCCGGCCGTCGCGAATATCGACGATCGGCTGGTAGTTCAGCTCGAAGGCGCCGTTCGCCAGCCCGTCGCGCATGTCGCGTTCGAGTTCGGTGCGACGGCGGAAGGTCGCGGCCATGTCCGGTGAGAAGACCCGCGCCCGGCCCTTGCCGGTGGATTTCGATTCGTACAGCGCCAGATCGGCGGCGGTCATCAGATTGCTGCCGTCCGGTCCGTGCTCGGGACCGACAGCGACGCCCACGCTGGCTGAGACGGAGAATTTGCGGGCGCCGACAATGATCGGCGCGTCCAGGGATTTGAGCACCTGATGGGCCACCGTCATCGCGAGTTCGACGTCGGTCGACGGCATGATGGCGATAAACTCATCGCCCCCGAAGCGCGCCAGAAAGTCGGTGATGCGCACGCTCTCCTGGATGCGGTCGGCGATCGCGACCAAGACCTTGTCGCCGATGCCATGGCCGAGCGAGTCGTTGATCGTTTTGAAGTCGTCGAGATCGATATAGAGGATCGCAACCGAGTGGATGCCGTGTTTCAGCACCGGGCCAATCGAGGCCAGCATCCGGTCGAGTTCGTGCCGATTGGCCAATCCGGTGAGCGGATCGGTGCGGGCCATAGTCTCGATCTTCTGCTGGATCTGCTTGCGTTCGGTGATGTCCTCGCTGAGAATCAGGATCCCGCCATTGGCCGTCGGCTCGACATGCAGGAGCAAGGTGCGGTTGGCCGGGGTCGCTATTTCGCGGACGACGGCCCGCTGATCCTTGAGCATGCGGGCGACATCCTGACGGATCAGCGTCGCGTCGCCGTGGGAGAGGCTGCGGATTTTGACAGCGGCATCCAGCATGCCGTCGAGGGTCGTGGCGGCCGGATCGTTCCAGACGCCGTAGAGTTCGCCATGGCGCTCGTTTTGCAATTCCCGGGTCAAGGTCTCGTCGAAGGTCACGAGACCATGGGTCATCGAGCGCAACGCCAGATGGGCCTGCTCGGCATGCTTGCGCGAGGAGGCTTCGTTTTCCTGGGCTTCTGCGGTCGCATCGGCAAGCGCGCTGAGATTGCGATGCAGCGACAAGACGATCACGACATTGGTCAGCATGTAGAGGACGATGAACAGCGAAATAAAGCTGTAGAACTCTTGTTGCGACTGCTCCAGCGCCATCATCAGCGGCACGCACAGGCACAGCACCTGAACGATGACGTATTTGGGCCGCCCGGCATTGCGCGCGACATAGCCGGACGCGAAGGCGACGGCCGCGATCACATTGAGGATCTGGACGGCGGCGCTCTGGGTTCCGGCAATCGCGTGATAGCAGGAAGCGCCCTGTAGCCCCGCAAACAGCGTCGCGCCGATCTGAAACTCGATGTCCCAGCGGCGCAGGGCTTGGCGGTTCTCGTTGCCATGCTCGGCCAGACGATAGCGCACGAGCGTCGCCATCCGGCCGAGCAGCACGACGATGGTCAGGCAGGAGAGGGTGTAGAAAGCATGATCGCCGGTCCATTGCCAGGACATCAGCATCACCAGGACGCCGACGAGATTGGACAAGATCAGGGAGGAGGGCGAAGAAAACAGCGAGCCGACGAGGATGCTTTCGTGCTGCGTTGTCGCATGTGCGCCGTTTCGCCGGCGCAACCGCCGCAATTGCAGGGCTCTTTCTCCATTCGCTGGAAAGCGACTATCGACCGAAATGGACACGGGTCATCCGCTACATTGTGAGCCTCTTTGGCGTCACCATGAGCGCAAACTCTTAACGCTTACCTGATCATCGGTGGATATTGCCAAAAAACTTATGCATGTCTGCACGAAAATTAAAATTTCTCATCGAAATATGATAAAGACCACTGAATCGGCCAGCCCAATAGCTGCGGCTAAATGCCGCATAAATCCGGTCCGCGTGGATTGGCGGTGGTCGGCGGGCAAAATCAGCACCTTCACGTTTGCCGCAAGACTTTTGCGTTTTCGTCGGAGTAAAGCCGGCTGATCAGGTCGGCCGGGACAACCGTCGCGAGCGATGTTTCACAGAGCCAGGCATTGTTCGGCAACCGGGGGCGCGTCCCGACGGACGCGGCCGGCTACAGGCCCATTCCCGCTGAATTGGGGCCCGATTTTGCGTCAAAAATTGCGTCCAAACGAAAGCTGAGAGCGTGATCTCGATTTGATCTTACGCAGACACGCTTTACCGGGCGTTTCGGCCCAGCAACCGGTCCTGCGCTTGGACGATGCGCCTCAGCTTGCTGCGCTCAGCCTCGCTCAGCCCCATCATGTGGTCGACCCAGGCCGCCCCGGCCTCGGCGAGTTCGCGCGACAAATCCGGCCCCATTCGGTTAAACGCCGCCGCAATGGCGATCCGGGCGCGCCGACTGGACGCGGTCTTGTCGCAGAATTCGCGGATCCACTTGGCGCTGCCGCCATCGGTCACGAGGGCGTCGACGGCGCCTTTGTCATAGAATTCGGTGGCGTTGAAGGTCTTGCCGGAAATCAGAATGCGCTCCGCTTCGATCGGGCCGATCCGCCGGGTAAGAATCGGAGCGGCGGCGATCGGGAAGTGATTGTGGTTGACCTCCGGATAGCAGAACGTCGCCGACTGCTCGGCCACCATCACATGACAGGCGCGGGCGGGATCGATGCCGCCGCCGAGGGCGCGAGCATGCACGGCCGAGACCGTTGTGACGAGGCCGTTGAGGCCCGTGGCGTTGCCTTCGATCACCGCGCAGGCGGTCTCGGCATAGCGCTGCAGGCCGTCGCGGTCGTTGCGGGCGAGACAATCAAGATAGAAATCGAGGTCGCCGCCGAGCGAGAAGGCCGGGCCCGAGCTGCGATAGGCCAGCACCGACACCGGCATGGCCGCTTCGGTCTCGGCCATCCGGCGCAAAGCACGTTGGACGCGCAGGACGCTGTCGACGAGAGCCAAGGTGAAGACCGGCTTCGGCTCCGGCCGCATGACGATCCACAACAGGCCGATCTGCGCTTCGAACAGCAGCTGGATCTGCGGCAAAGGGCCGGTCAGATCGAGGATGCGGTCGACAAACGCGCCGGCGTCCGGGACGGTCGCAGGCTGGGCTGCGACGGCATTGGCGATCTGGACCTTGGACATAAAACGATCTCCACTCAACCGATGCTTAAAACTTAACCGGGCAACCAGATTCTGTAAATTTGGTTTCTAATAGAAGGTTAATATTACAAATTTTGGTAACGAATCGTTAACGACGTTTCTTTCCCGGTAAATGACGGAAACAGCGTGACAACGCTTGGCAAACGGCCGCCGCGTCAACAAGGCTTCAAAGCGGTGACGGACCGTGCATGGTGTGAAAGCGCGATGCGTCCAAAAATGGCCGGAAGGCTTTGTGGTCAGGCGATCCGGCGCTCGGAACTGCCGATCTCGAGCGGGTCGCCGAATCGATCGGTCCCGCGGTGGCCGACCAGGAAATGCTCGGTTGTTTCGGATGCCGGGCGCGGTTTGCCGAAGAAATAGCCTTGCAGCTGATCACAGCCGAGGGAGGCCAGAAAGGTCGCCTGTTCTTCGGTCTCGACGCCCTCGGTCGTCACCTTCATCTTCATCTGATGGGCGAGGGTGATGATCGTCGCGACGATTTCTTTGACGTTCCGTTCACCGTTGTCCAGGGCGCGCATGAAGGATTGGTCGATCTTCAGCTTGTCGAACGGAAAACGCCAGAGATAGCCGAGGGAGGAATAGCCGGTGCCGAAATCGTCCATGTCGATGGAGATGCCGAGTTGCTTGAGGGTCGTCAGCTGATCGAGGATCATTTCGGACCGTTCGAGCAGCAGCGATTCCACCACCTCGACCTCCAGCCGGTCGCCCGAGAGCCCGGCCGTCTTCAACGCATTGACAATGATTTCCACAAGGTCGCCATCCTCGAATTGGACGGCACTGAGATTAACGGACACGAAGAGCGGCTCCGGCCATTCGGCAACTTGCCGGGTCGCCTCGCGAATCACCCAGCTGCCGATCGCCTTGATGTAGCCACGCGCCTCGGCGATCGGGATGAATTCGGTCGGGGAGATCAGATTGCCGGCCTCGTCTCGGAGCCGAATCAGGGCTTCAAAGCCGACCAGCGTGCCGTCGCGCCCCTTGACCAGCGGCTGGTAGAACAGTTCGAAGCCGTCGGCGTCCATCGCATGTTTGATGCGCGCCTCGATTTCGCGGCGGCGATGCATCGCCTCGTCCATTTCCGCTTTGAAAAAGACGAGATCCTTGGCGCTGTCACCCTTGTGGTGAAAGTGGGCGATCTCGGCGTGCTTGACGAGTTCGGAATGGCTGCGCCCATGGTGGGGCGCAATGGCGCAGCCGATCGAAATCTTGGGCGTCACGATCTGGCCGTCGATCTCGATCGCTTCAGAGACGGCCTCGTGCATCGCGCGGGCAAGCGTGACGACCTCGCGGCGATCCTTGATCCGGCGCCGAATGATCGCAAAATCGTCGGGCCCGATACGGGCCGCGAGGTCGTCCGCTGCAAGACCGGCCGACAGTCGGCGCGCCACGATGCGCAGAACCTCGTCGCCGCGCGATTGGCCATAATGGTCATTGATCTCGGAAATATCGTCGAGATCGACATAAAGATAGGCGATTTCTTCCCGTGTCGCGCGGATCTTGAACAACAGCTGATCGCACAATTCCTGCATTCGGCGCCGATTGAGCAGGTGAGTCAGGTTGTCGTGGTCGGCGAGAAACTGGATTCGTGCGTCCGCCTCGTCGATCTTTCGCCGCCGCCGCTGATAGAGCATGAAGGGGACACAGGTGGCCACGATGACGATGAGGATGATCAGCGCGTAAGTGCGGGCCAAAGTTTTCTCATAGTGATCGCGTTCCGCGATCATGTCGGAGACGATCGACAAATAGCCGATCGCCTTGCCGTTCCGGATCAGCGGCATGATTACCGATGGATTGGTCGCGCCGTCGTCATGGACGACCTGCCAGAAACCGGTCTTGGCGATGATGGAGGGCGAGAGCTTGTCGCCGGTGCTGACGCCCCCGGACTTGTCTCTCAGCAACCAGCCGTACCGCTCCGACTTGGACCGAAAGACCTCTTTGCCGTGCCGGTCAAAGATCGTGTAGCTGTCGATATTGGCGAGATCGGCGACTTTGCGGATGATGTCTTCGGAGCCGGGATTGCGGGCAATGCCGGTCAAGAATGCGTCGGCATAGCCTTCCGGGCCCAACAAGAGATTGGCGAAGTTCTGGCCGCGATTGTACATTTCCGATTTGACAAGCTTGCCGACGGCATTGTTTCCGACCGCGAAAATCGCCGCTGCCACGAAGACGATGACCGCCATCGAGCCGAAGAAACTCTGCCAGTAATGTCGGTTGGCCAAAATTGCCGTCATGAATCCAAAAGCTCGCTTTCAACATTCATGATGCCGGCAAGTGGTAAATTTTCTTCGATGAAAAATGGCGGGTCATGAAGATCACGCCGACAATCGAATTGGCCGCGACCGAATAATCTCGAAAGATACATTCGAATGAAGTCGGGAGGGCGGCGGCTGTTAGATTCACATTGCGAATTGCAGTTAAGACGCAGCATGTCCGCGGCCATGCGATCTCACGATCGAAAGCCTTGGCGGCGGCGCTTTGCGTCGCGGCGGTTTGACCGCACGCGCTTTCAGCCTTTGATCGCCTCATAGGCCGCAAGAGCACGGCTGCGGGCGTCGCCATGATCGACGATCGGCTTGGGATAATCTTCGCCGAGGGCGATCCCGGCCTGTTTCAGCACGGTCTCACCGGCTTCCCATGGAGCATGGATCGCCGTGTTCGGAAGGGTTTCCAGTTCCGGGACGAATTGACGGATATAGCGGCCGTCCGGATCGAACCGCTCGCTCTGGGTGATCGGGTTGAAAATCCGGAAGAATGGCTGGGCGTCGGCGCCCGATCCGCCGATCCACTGCCACTGGGCGGTGTTGGAGGCGATGTCGCCGTCGACCAGCGTATCCCAGAACCAGGCCTCGCCCCGGCGCCAGTCGATCAACAGATCCTTGGTCAGAAAGGAGCCGACGATCATCCGCACCCGGTTGTGCATCCAGCCGGTCTGCCAGAGCTGGCGCATGCCGGCATCGACGATCGGATAACCGGTCATCCCCTTTTGCCAAGCCTTCAGATCCTTCGGCGACTGTTTCCAGGAAAAGCCGTCGAAACGGTCGTTGAAGTTGTCCGAGCCGAGCGCGCCGAAATGATAGAGCAGGTGATAGTTGAAGTCGCGCCAGACGAGTTCCTGCTTGTACGTCCTGATCGCCTCGTCGGGAATGGTCTTACGGCGGCCGGCATAGGTGCTGGCGGTGTGATAGGCCCGATAGGGCGAGATCTCGCCCCATCTGAGATAAGGCGACAGACGCGACGTATCGTCGGCAAACGGACGCTCGCGGCCGTTGTGATAGTCCTCGAGCAGCGCATCGCAAAAGTGCGATAGCCGCTCCTGCGCAGCCTTTTCACCGGGGGTCCAGAATTTCGCAATGCCGCCGGACCAGTCCGGCTTGGTCGGCAGAAGATCCCAATCGTCGAGCGTGTCGGAGGCCGGGAAGGTGCCCGGCTGCGAAAAGCCGGTCGGCGGATCGATCGGATCGCGGGGCTCAGTTTGTGAGACCTTTTTCCAGAACGGAGTGTAGACTTTATAGTAGCCACCCGACTGGGTCGTCACGGATTCCGGCTCATGCAGGATGTTGGCGGTGAAGCTTTCGACCGCCACGTCGGCACGAAGGGCCTTTTCGATAGCGTTATCGATCTTGCGGGCGCTCTCCTCGTAGCGGCGATTGACGAACAGTGCCGTCGCTCCGACCGCCTCGATCACGTCGAGGACATGGTCCTTGGCTTTGCCTCGGCGCAGTGTCAGCTGCGTCCCCTTGCCGCGCAGCGAGCGGGCGAAGTGTTCGAGCGAATGGTGGAGCCACCATTTGTGCGCAGCGCCCAGCGCCCGCAGGCCTTGCGACTCCTCATCCAGAATATAGAGGGGAACGACAGGACGACCGGTCTCGGCGGCATGGGCGAGTGCGGGATTGTCGTCGAGCCGGAGATCGTCGCGCAGCCACACCACGATCGGCCCATCCGTTTTTCGCTCGCTCTTTGCCATGCCATCCCTGTTCGCTGAGGATCCGTCCCTGGCTCAGTATAACGGTGCCTCGCGGCGATGGGTTGCGGCCCTATGGCGGGGAAGGCCGGATGGTTGGTTTTGTCTGTAAGACGAATTGATAACGGCTGTTCAAAAAATGAAGACAATTCGTCACGAATCGGCCTCTCACGGATTGCGTCTGCAATCGCTAATTTCGCCGGCGACACGAGACACGGAGCAAACCATGGCGCTGTCCCTTTCCGGCATCCACCATCTGACCGCGATCACTGCCGATGCCCCCGGCAATCTCGATTTCTATACGAGCGTGCTCGGTCTGCGGCTGGTCAAGAAGACCGTCAATCAGGATGACACCTCGGCCTATCATCTGTTCTATGCCGACGGGCTTGCCTCGCCCGGCACCGACATCACCTTTTTCGACTGGCCGACGCCGCGCGAGCGCCGGGGCACCCATGCGATCGCCCGCACCGGCCTCAGGGTCTTCGGGCGCGCGAGCCTTGATTACTGGGCGGCGCGGCTGACGAAGCACGCGGTTGCACAGGGTGAGATCCGGGAACTCGATGGGCGGATGGTGCTCGACTTCGAGGATCCGGAAGGCCAGCGACTGCGGCTGGTCGATGATGGCGGCGCCGGCGCGGCCCATCCTTGGGATGCGAGCCCCGTTCCGGCCGAACACCAGATCCGCGGCCTCGGCCCGATCGTGTTGTCGGTGCCGGAGCTGGAGCGGACCGAAACGGTGCTGACTCAACTGATGAACATGCGCAAGCTGCGCCGCTACGAAGAGGCCGGCGCGAGCGTGCATGTCTTCGAAATGGGCGCTGGCGGCCCGGCGGCCGAACTGCATGTCGCCGTCGAGCCGCATCTGGCGCGGGCCGGGCAGGGCGCAGGCGGCGTCCATCACGTCGCCTTTCGCACCGACGATACGGCCAGCTTGACCGAATGGGCCAAGCGGGTGCGCGACTATCGGGTGCCGTCGAGCGGCGAGGTCGAGCGCTATTATTTCCGCTCGCTCTATTTCCGTGAGCCGAACGGGATTTTGTTCGAGATCGCCACGGACGGTCCGGGCTTTGCCGTCGACGAGCCGCTGGAGAGCCTCGGCGAGACGCTCGCTCTGCCGCCCTTTTTGGAGCCGAAGCGGGCGTCGATCGAGGCGAACCTCAAGCCGCTCGATTAACCTTGTCGAAAACATAGGAGCCGGATCATGGCTGCGATCGATCGCAACGGGCCGCTGGCGGCGAGCGGCCTTCTCACCGCCGGGTGTGATCCCAAGGACGCGCGCCTGGCGCTCGTCCTCATGCATGGGCGGGGCGCCTCGGCCGCCGACATCATCGGTCTCGTCGCGGCTCTCGGCCTGCCCGATCTTTTCGCCGTCGCGCCCGACGCGCCGGGCGGGGCGTGGTATCCGGCGCCGTTCATGCAGCCGCTTGCCAACAACGAGCCGTATCTGACGAATGCGCTGGCGCGGATCACCGCGATTTTCGAGGGGCTCGACGCCATCGGCTTTGGGCCCGAGAGACGGGTGCTGGGGGGCTTTTCCCAAGGCGCCTGCCTGTCGCTCGAATACTGCGCCCGCAATCCCGGCGGCATTGCCGGCGTTCTCGGCTTTTCCGGCGGGCTGATCGGGCCGGATGCAACCGGGCGGTCGGAGGTGGCGAGTCTTGCGGGCACCACGGTGTTCATGGGCTGCAGCCGGTCCGATCCGTTCATCCCCGCGGCGCGGGTGATGGAAACCGAGCGGCATCTTCGGGCGCGGGGCGCAAGTGTCGAGACTGTGCTTTATCCGGAGCCTGGCCACGGCATCAATGCGGACGAGATCGCCCGTGCCAAGCGGCTCCTGCAATCGATCGGCTAAAGCATCGGCCCGAACATCGGAGTCGATTTTCGGCAAAGCACGATGCGGAGAATCAATCAGAGTGCGCGTCCTATGTACATCCGACCGGACGCACGCCGCGCCGCCATGCTCGCCGAACTTGCCGTCGCAATTTGAAAATCTGCGTATTCGCAGTTTCTGAGAGGGCATTTTTCAGGCTGCGGAAAATTGGCTGCCGGCGACAAAAATCGCAACCTTTCCCGCCCAGCGTCTGGGGTTGCGGCGGTGTCCTGACCCGGCGGAACTGGTTTGCGTGCCGGCAAACTTATTGTATACGTCGTGGCATAATAAAACTCATGCGTCCGCCCGGTTGGCAAGCAACGGGCGGCCGAGCCGGGAGCTGCCATGACCGATCGTTCGTCTCCAAAGATTCCGCTGCGATCGCGCGCGTGGTTCGATAACCCTTCCAATCCCGATATGACGGCGCTTTATCTGGAGCGCTACCTCAATTTCGGCCTCAGCCAGGATGAATTGCAATCCGGCAAACCGATCATCGGCATCGCCCAGACCGGCTCCGATCTCTCCCCTTGCAACCGCCATCATCTCGAGCTTGCCAAACGGGTGCGCGAAGGCATTCGCGAGGCCGGCGGCATTGCCATTGAATTCCCCGTTCATCCGATTCAGGAAACCGGCAAGCGGCCGACCGCCTCGCTCGACCGCAATCTCGCCTATCTCGGCCTGGTCGAGCTGCTTTACGGCTATCCGCTCGACGGCGTGGTGCTGACGATCGGCTGCGACAAGACCACCCCGGCCTGCCTGATGGCCGCGGCGACGGTGAACATTCCGGCGATCGCGCTGTCGGTCGGGCCGATGCTGAACGGCTGGTTCCGCGGCGAGCGCACCGGCTCCGGCACGATCGTCTGGAAGGCCCGCGAAATGATGGCCGCCGGCGAGATCGATTATCCGGGCTTCGTCAAGCTGGTCGCCTCCTCGGCGCCCTCCACCGGCTATTGCAACACCATGGGCACGGCGACGACGATGAATTCGCTCGCCGAGGCCCTCGGAATGCAACTTCCCGGTTCGGCGGCGATCCCGGCGCCCTATCGGGACCGCCTGGAGATCTCCTATCTGACCGGCAAGCGCATCGTCGACATGGTGCATGAGGATCTCAAACCCTCCGACATTCTCACCCGTGAGGCCTTCATCAACGCGATCCGCGTCAATTCGGCGATCGGCGGCTCGACCAACGCGCCCATCCACTTGAACGCGCTCGCCCGCCATGTCGGCGTCGAACTGTCGATCGACGACTGGCAGACCTATGGCGAGGAGGTGCCGCTGCTGGTCAATCTGCAGCCCGCCGGCGAATATCTCGGCGAGGACTATTATCACGCGGGCGGCGTGCCGGCGGTGGTCGGGCAGCTGATCGAGGAGGGGCTGATCTTCGAGGACGCGCTTACCGTCAACGGCAAGACCCTCGGCGAGAACTGCAAGGGCGCGGTGATCGAGGACGAGAAGGTCATCCGGCCGTTCGACAAGCCGCTGAAGCCGCGGGCGGGCTTCCGCGTGTTGAAAGGCAATCTGTTCTCCTCGGCGATCATGAAGCTCTCGGTCGTCTCGCCGCATTTCCGCAAAACCTATTTGGAAAATCCCGACGATCCGATGGCCTTCGAGGGCACGGCAATCGTCTTCGACGGCCCGGAAGACTATCATCACCGGATCGACGATCCGGCGCTCGCCATCGACGAGAACGCGATCCTGTTCATGCGCGGTGCCGGCCCGATCGGCTATCCGGGTGGCGCCGAGGTCGTGAACATGCGCGCGCCCGACTACCTCATCAAGCGCGGCATCACCGAGCTGCCCTGTATCGGCGACGGGCGTCAGTCCGGCACTTCCGGTTCGCCGTCGATCCTCAATGCGTCGCCCGAGGCGGCGGCGGGCGGGGGTCTGGCGCTGTTGCAGACCGGCGATCGGGTTCGAATCGATCTTGGCAAGGGCACCGCCGACATTCTGATCCCGGATGCCGAGCTGACGGAGCGCGCGAATGCCTTGGAGGCTTCCGGCGGCTATGCGTTCCCGGCCCATCAGACGCCTTGGCAGGAGATCCAGCGCGGCATCGTCTCGCAGTTCGAGACCGGCATGGTGCTGCAGCCGGCGCTTTCCTATCAGCGGCTCGCCCAGGGCGGCGCCAGCGGCGAGATGCCGAAGGTGCCGCGCGACAACCATTGAGACCGGCCGCGCGTCGGCTTCGCGCTCGGCGTGCTCGCGGCGGTTGATCGGCTGCGCTACAGCATCGGCCCGACAATCGAAATCGATTTTCGGCAAAGCACGATGCGTAGAATCAAAGAGTTAGAGCGTCCTTTCTGCGTCCGATAGGACGCAGGGCGCTCTAAGCCGGGCTCGGGCGTTGGATCGCCGTTTCGGCGTGCTCGTGCTTCGAGCCAAGTGCGACCGGGTACAGGACACCAGTTGCGTGAGAGGGAAGGAATGCCAGTGATGTCAGGACGTCTTGAGGGCAAGATCGCGGTTTGCACCGCCGCCGGCCAGGGGATCGGGCGGGCCGTCGCCGAAGCCTTTCTCGCCGAGGGCGCGACGGTCTATGCGTCGGATCTTGACGCCAAAAAACTCAGCGGCCTCGACAGTCTTGGAACGGCGCATGTCAGCGGCCTCGACGTGACCGACAAGGCGGCGGTCGCGGCCTATCTCGCCGGTGTCGAAACGCCCGACATCCTCTTCAACTGCGCCGGCTTCGTCCATCACGGCACCGTTCTCGACTGCGACGAGGCGGCTTGGGACTTCTCCTTCGATCTCAACGTCAAGGCGATGCACCGCATGATCCAGGGGCTGTTGCCGCGCATGCTGGACCATGGCGGCGGCTCGATCATCAACATGTCCTCGGCGGCTTCCTCGATCAAAGCCGCGCCGAACCGCTATGTCTACATGGCGAGCAAGGCGGCGGTGGTCGGGCTTACCCGCTCGATCGCGGTCGACTTCGTCGGTCGCGGCATTCGCTGCAACGCCATCTGCCCCGGCACGATCGAGTCGCCGTCCCTCGACGGTCGGATCGCCGAACTCGGCAAGTCGGTCGGCGGCGCGCAGAAGGCGCGGGCGATGTTCGTCGAGCGCCAGCCGATGGGCCGGATCGGCACGGCGGCGGAAATCGCCCATCTCGCCGTTTATCTCGGCTCCGACGAGAGCGCCTATACGACCGGAACGACGCAGCTGATCGACGGGGGCTGGTCGCTCTAAGCCGACAGGTGAGGCGGATCGGCGGCGAGGACGATCGAAAGGAGGAAACGATGCGGATCTTGATACTGGGGGCTGCCGGCATGGTCGGCCGGCGCCTGATCGACCGGCTGCTGGCCGAGAAGACCCTCGCCGGCGAGGCGATCATCGCCATCGATGCCTTCGACGTGGTCGCACCGGACCTTGCCGCCTGCGATGGGGTTGCGATCGAGGCCAGCGCCGGCGACATCGCCGACGAAGCGACGGTCAAGGCGCTGATCGCCAAGCGTCCGGAGATGATCTTCCATCTCGCCGCGATCGTCTCCGGCGAGGCCGAGGCGGATTTTGCGAAGGGTTACCGGATCAATCTCGACGGTATGACCCATCTCCTCGAAGCGATCCGCGCGCAAGGCGAGAATTACCGCCCGCGCCTGGTCTTCACCTCCTCGATCGCCGTTTTCGGGTCGCCCTTCGAAGAGCCGATCGGCGACACCTTCCTCTCGGCGCCGCTGACCAGCTACGGCACCCAGAAGGCGATCTCCGAACTCTTGCTCAACGACTACAGCCGCAAGGGTTTTATCGACGGCATCGGCGTCCGGCTGCCGACCATCGTCGTGCGCCCCGGCAAGCCAAACAAGGCGGCGTCGGGCTTCTTTTCCGGGATCATCCGCGAGCCGCTGGCCGGGCAGGAGGCGATCCTGCCGGTCGCCGACGACGTGCGCCACTGGGTGGCGAGCCCAGCCTCGGCGGTGGAATTCTTGATGCACGCGGCGACGATGGACACCGATGTCCTCGGCGCCCGGCGGTGCCTGACCATGCCCGGCCTGTCGGTGACGATCGCCGAGATGATCGAGGCCTTGCGCATGGTGGCGGGCGACGCGGCGGCGGCGCGGATTCGCCGCGAGCCGGATGCGGTGATCGAGAAGATCGTTGCCGGCTGGCCGCGTAGCTTCGACGCCAGCCGGGCGGAAAGCGTCGGCTTTGCCGCCGACAAGAGCTTTGCCGATATCATCCGCGCCCACATCGCCCACATCGCCGACGCGGCGAAGCGGGATTAGGGGCACCGGCCGGGGTGACATCCTTGTGGTCGAGACGAGGCGGCCCGGCGCACGCAAAGACAGGAAAGGCGAGATCATGACGGATCGTCCCAAGATCGGGTTCATCGGTGCCGGGCTGATGGGCCATGGCATGGCGAAGAACCTCGTCGAGGCCGGCTACGAGCTGACTGTGCTCGCCCATCGCAACCGCGAGCCGATCGAGGATCTGAAAAGCCGCGGCGCCCGCGAGGCGGCGGATGCTGCCGCGATCGCCAACGGCGCTGAGGTGGTGTTCCTGTGTCTGCCGGGGAGCCCGCAGGTCGAGGAGACGGTCTTCGCCATCCTGGCGGTTGCGGGGCCAGTCACGACCATCATCGACACGTCGACCGCCAATCCGGTCTCCACCCGGGCGCTTGCCGAGCGCTGTGAGGCGGCCGGCATCACGCTTGTCGACGCGCCGCTGTCGCGCACGCCGAAGGAGGCCTGGGCCGGCAATCTCGACATCATGGTGGGAGCGAGCGAGGCGGTGTTCGCGCGCGTCAAACCGCTGCTCGATGTGATCGGCGGCAAAGTGGTGCGGGTCGGCGACTGCGGCGCCGGCCATACGATGAAGCTCCTCAACAACTTCATTTCGCTCGGCTATGCCGCGCTTTATGCCGAAGCGCTGGCGATCGGTGCCAAGAACGGCATCACGCCCGAGGTCTTCCACAGTGTGATCGGTGGCGGGCGGATGGATTGCGGCTTCTACCAGACCTTCATGGACTATGTCGTCGGCGGCAATCCCAACGCCCATCCGTTCGCCCTCGCCAATGCCCATAAGGACATGCGCTATCTGGTGTCGCTGGCCAATGAGAGCGGCATTGCGAGCCACGTCTCGTCTGCGGTCAAGAACGGTTTTGCGACCGCCGAGGCGATCGGCAAGGGCAGCGACTATCTGCCGACGCTGGCCGACATCGTCGGCGGACTGAACGGGATTTCGGGACAGAAACTGTGAAAGGAGGGACGGCGGCGTCCGCGACGTCGGCCGCCCGAGCGATGCCATGGTGGAGATGAAGACGACGCGCCCAGACGACGAGAACGAGGCCCTGGCGACTGGTCCCTCAGAGGCTGCGCGCGGGCGAAAAGGCAGAGGAGCGCTGGCGCCGTCCGGTTCGCGGCCGCGTCCGACCTTGCAGGGCCTCGCCCGGCTGCCGGCCCGCGACCGCGCCTATCACGATCTGAAATTCCGTATCCTCGAAGGCCGGCTGCCGCCGGGGACGAAGCTCCTCGAAGCCGAAGTGGCCAATCTCCTCGGTCTGTCGCGCACGCCGGTGCGCGAGGCGCTGATCCGGTTGGAAGAAGAGGATCTCGTCGAGGTGCGGCCGCGCCACGGCATCACCGTCAAATCCCAGTCCCTCGACGATCTCGCCCAGATCTACGACATCCTCTCGCCGCTCGAGGTCAAGGCGGCCGCGCTGCTCGCCCGCCGCGGCCTCAAGCCGGATGAGGCGCGGCGGCTGTCGTCGCTGCTTGACCAGATGGAGCGCGAGACCGAGCGCGGCGACATCGTCCAATGGTCGCATCTCGACAATCTGTTTCACTCCGATCTCGTCAGCCTGTGCGGAAACGGCCGGCTGCAGGTCGCCCTGCGCCTGTGCTGGGACCAGCAATATCGGGCCCATATCGCGATCATCAAGCTGAGGCCCCGGCCGACCCAATCGGACCGCGAACATCGGGCGATCTTCGAGGCGATTCGTGAGCGCGACGAACGGCTGGCCGCCCATCTGCACGCCCAGCACCGCGAGCGCGCCGATCGCAATGTGCTCGCCATGCTGCGGCGGCAGGCGGCGGGCTTTGCTCCGTCGCCCTGAAGTCTCGGCGCGAGGGAGCGTGACGGCTGCGGGATCGCAACGGATAGGTGATTTGCGTCGACGGCGCGGTTCGGCCGGGAGGGCGTCGGGCGCGCCGGATTTGATGGGCGGCCGGGAGGACAGGGACCATGAACCGGATCGATCTTGAGGGCCGCAGAGCCGTCATCACCGGCGGGGCGCGGGGCATCGGCTTGGCGACCGCCGCGCGGATGATCGACAGCGGCGCGAGGGTGATCCTGTGGGACGTCGACGGGGCGGCGATCGACGCCGCCGTGGCCAGCCTTGGCGATCCAGCGAGCGGCACGGTGGTCGATCTTACCGACGAAATTGCCGTCGAGGCCGCGGCGACGGCGGCGCTCGCGGATGGCGCGGTGGACATTCTCGTCAACAATGCCGGCATTACCGGCGGCAACGGCAAGACCTGGGAGCTCGATCCGGCGATCTGGCGCCGGACCCTCGCGGTCAATCTCGTCGGGCCCTATCTGACCGCCCGCGCCCTGGTGCCGGCCATGATCGCCGCCGGCTACGGCCGCATCGTCAATGTCGCCTCGATCGCCGGCAAGGAGGGCAATCCCAACGCTTCGCATTACTCGGCCTCCAAGGCCGGGCTGATCGGTCTGACCAAATCGCTCGGCAAGGAGCTGGCCGGCGCCGGCGTCCTCGTCAACTGCGTCACGCCCGCGGCCGCCCGCACGGCAATCTTCGATCAGATGAGCCAGGAACATATCGACTATATGCTGTCGAAGATCCCGATGAATCGATTCGTCGAGCCCGCCGAGATCGCCGCGCTGATCGTCTGGCTGTCGTCGCAGGACTGTTCGTTCTCGACCGGTGCGGTCTTTGACATTTCCGGCGCCAGAGCCGTCTACTGACGCGGTCGCTGGATCCCGTTTCGTCTGCCTGAAAACTTTGAAAGGACACCATGAAACTCGTGCGTTACGGCCCGCTCGGCCAGGAAAAGCCCGGCATGATCGATGCCGACGGCAAGATCCGCGATCTCTCCAGCCATGTCTCGGACATTGCCGGCGACGTCCTCTCTCAGAAAGGCCTGCAGGCGCTGAAGGCGATCGACCCGGCCTCGTTGCCGGTGGTCGACGGCACTCCGCGCTTCGGGGCCTGCGTCGGCGGGGTATCGAAGATCCTCTGCATCGGCCTCAACTATTCCGACCATGCCGCCGAGACCGGTGCCGAACCGCCATCGGAGCCGATCATCTTCACCAAGCAGATCAATGCGTTGTGCGGCCCGAATGACGAGGTCGAGCAGCCGCGCGGCTCCGACGCTCTCGACTGGGAGGTGGAGCTGGCGGTGATCATCGGCTCGCGCGCCAAATATGTCTCGCAGTCGGAGGCGATGGACTATGTCGCCGGTTTTGCGGTGATGAACGACATTTCCGAGCGCAGCTTCCAGATCAAGCGTCAGGGCCAGTGGACCAAGGGCAAGAGCCACGACACCTTCGGCCCGCTCGGCCCCTGGCTCGTCACCCGCGACGAGGTCTTAGATCCGCACGATCTCGACATGTGGCTCGACGTCAATGGCGAGCGGCGCCAGACCGGCAACACCAACACGCTGATCTTCAATGTGCCGCATGTCGTGTCCTACGTCTCGCAATTCATGACGCTGATGCCGGGCGATGTCATCACCACCGGCACGCCTCCGGGTGTCGGCATGGGCATGAAGCCGCCGCAATATCTCAAGCCCGGCGACGTCATGACCCTCGGCATTGCCGGCCTTGGCGCGCAGAAGCAGACGGTCATTCCGGCCCGCGACTGACGGTTCGGCGGTGGGGCGCTTTGCGGGTTTTTTACGCCGGCAAAGCAGCGCCGCCGCTGTGACCCTGCTCGCGATGCTTGCCGGGCGCCTTGCACGGGCGTCCGACAGCGGGCTGATATGCCGTCGCTTTCCGCGCCCAAACGGGCACGCTGGTCGCAGGCGGAGTATCGCCGCCGGCCCGTGACGCCGCTTGGGCCGATGGCGGCGGCCTTTTCGAACGCACCATCAGGGACTTCTTTGCCATGACCAAGCCCGATCTTTTGCAAATCTGCCCCTATGCCGATCCGATCGTTCAGGCACTGGAGGACGACTTCACCCTGCACCGCTATTTTGCGGCCGAAGACAAGCCGGCGCTGCTTCAACGCTTGGCGCCGACAACTCGGTTCATCGCCACCGACGGCCATCACGGCGCCTCCAAGGCAATGATCGACGCCCTGCCGAAGCTCGAGCTGATCGCCTCCTTCGGTGTCGGCTACGACGCGGTCGACGTCACGGCGGCGAAGGCGGCCGGGGTGTCCGTCACCAACACGCCAAACGTCCTGAACAACTGCGTCGCGGAGGTCACCCTCGGCCTGATGCTGGCGCTGTGCCATCAAATCCCGCAGGCCGACCGTTATGTGCGCCAGGGGCGCTGGGCGGCGGAGGGGAATTTTCCGCTGACCGATGAGCTGACCGGCCGGCGGGTCGGCATTCTCGGCCTCGGCCGCATCGGCAAGGCGATCGCCAAGCTGCTGCAGGCGTTTCAGATGGAGGTGGTCTATCACGGCCGCAACCGGCAGGAGCACCAGCCTTACCCATATTATGCCGATCTCGAAGCGATGGCCCGCGACGTGGACTGGTTGATTGTTATCGCTCCCGGTTCGGCTTCGACCAAAGGCATCGTCGGCCGCGCGGTGATGACGGCGCTCGGACCGGCCGGCAAGCTCGTCAATGTCGCTCGCGGCTCGCTGGTCGACGAGGCGGCGATGATCGCGCTCTTGGAGGCCGGCGAGCTTGGCGGGGCGGCGCTCGATGTCTTTGCCGAGGAGCCGCAGGTCCCTGAGCGGCTGCGGACGCTCGACAATGTCGTCTTACTGCCTCACCAGGGCTCGGCCTCGCACAAGACGCGGAGCGCCATGGGCCAGATGGTGGTGCGCAATCTCAAGGCTCAGCTTCGCGGCGAACCGCTGATCAGCCCGGTGGTTTGAGCGCTTCGGCCGCTGAAATTGCCGATTTTACAATTTTTGATCGCATCACCGATAGAATACACGATAATTTATGGTCGCATCTTCGAAAAAACACTTGGATAAATAGTAGAATCATCTCATGTTCGGCCAAGCGTGGGGCATGGCATGGCGAAGGAGCGCAGTCGGAGTGAGCAAACGGACTCGGGTCGACATGATCCGCGAAGTCCTCGCCGAACGAATCGTTGAGGGAAAGATGAGGCCGGGCGAGGGCCTCGACGAAGTTGGTCTTGCAGCTGAATTCGGTGTCTCGAGAACCCCCATCCGCGAAGTGTTGCGGCAACTGGAATCGTTAGGACTGGCCTTTTCGCGACCGCATCGCGGCGCGATCGTCGCTCGTCTGTCGGCCCGGCAGGTCTCTGAGACCTTCACGGTTCTGGCCGAGCTTGAAGCGGTCTGCGCCAGGCTGTGCGCGCAAAACGAGGGCACGTTCGATGAAGCGGATTTTCGCGCCGCCTCTGAAGCCTGTGCGCAAGCTGCAAAAAGCGGCCAGATTCTTGTTTATTATAACTGCGATGACCGCTTTCACGGCTTGATCCACAGCGGGGCGGGCAATGGATTTTTGCGCGAAACGGTGATCGGCATCCGGCGGCGGCTGGTTCCGTTCCGCTATGCGCTGGCGCCGGCCGGTGATCCGTCGCTGATTTTCGAGGACGGTCATCCGCCGATCACCGAGGCGATCTTGCGCCATGACGGCGAAGCGGCCGCGACCGCGATGCGCGATCACGTTCTGTCCGTGCGCGACGCGGTCCTTGATCGTCAACCGCGCTTTCCGTTCGACTGAGCCTGGCAGGGCCTGACCGGCGCACGATCGCCGGCTTGCCATATCGCGCCGGAGGGGCCGGTCCATCGCCATCCCGATCGATGGGCCTCAAGGAAAACCACCGTGCATTGCAGACATGCGGATTCGATATGCTTTCGCAATTGACAGGACCACATATCTTGTGCGGCTTTGGCGGCATGAACGACGACAGCATCGGCGAGAAAATCGAAATCGATTTTCGGCAAAGCACGACGCGTCGAATCCATAAGAAAGCGCGTCCTTTGTGTCTCCTACCGGACATACGGCGCGCTAGGCGAAGGATCGTGACATGGGCGCGAATCAAGCGGACAAGCGCCTCGACATCCACAATTCCGAGGTGCCGGTCGTCTGCCGGGCCTGCGAAGCCCGTCATCGCGGCATTTGCGGGGCGCTGACGCCGGAGCAGCTCAGTCATCTCAGCCGCCACACCACCAGGCACCGACTGTCGCGAGACGTCGAGGTCACGGTGGCCGGCGAGGACGTTCATCACTATTCCAACGTCCTGTCGGGGGTCGTGAAGCTGACCCGGTTGATGGCCGATGGCCGCCAGCAGATCGTCGGCTTGCAATTTGCCCCGGATTTCGTCGGCCGGCCGTTTCGCCCGACAGGCGAGGTGACGGCGGAGGCGGCGACGAATGTCAGTCTGTGCAGCTTTCCCAGGGTGGTGATGGACGACATGATCGCCCGCTCGCCGGATCTCGAACGCCGACTTTATCAACAGGCGCTCGATGAACTCGACGAAGCCCGCGAATGGATCCTCACCCTCGGCCGCAAGACGGCCGCTGAAAAGGTGGCGAGCTTTTTGCTGATGATTGCCGAGAATATCGAGCCGGAAGCGGCCGAATCCAACGGTTCGATCTGTTTCGAACTGCCCTTGAAGCGGGCCGATATCGCCGATTTTCTCGGGCTGACCATCGAGACGGTCAGCCGCCAGATCACCAAGCTCAGAAAGGCCAGGGTGATCGTGGTCGAGAACAACCGCTCGGTGACGGTGCCGGATATCGAACGGCTGCGTGCTCGCTGCGAGGCCGAGTAGGGCTCGTTAACAGCCTCGGAGCAGGCTGGCGCTTGCGATGGGAGCTTTACCGAGCATCGGCAACAGACCGGCTGCGCCTTTTCGATTGGACGGCGTCTCAGACCGCTTTCGAATAGCGCGCTTCGCTTCGCTGCAGGTGGGCGTCGAACCAGGAGGCGACGATGCGGGTCAGGCTGCGCGCCTGCGGGCGAATGACGAAACGCCGCCTCTCGATCGTCACGAGCCCGTCCGGATCGCTCGCCGCCGGGCCGAACCGGCGTCTTCACGTCGAGCCCGGCGCAGAGTTCCGCTCGCAGCGCCGGTCCCGCGCCCAGGGTGAAATGCGGCGCCGTAGCGCTGGAGGACGGCGCGATGGTCGATCCGGTGCGGGGTCATGGCATCACCCGATCCTGGCGAGAAGCGGCATCACATGCTCTGACTCGAAGGCGATGTGCCGGCGCAGGCCCTCGAAGAAACCGCGCAGCATATAGCCCAGCGCCTCGGCATTTTGCGACGGCCGATGACGGATGTAATCGGCGAGCTTGTCGGCAAGTTCGTCGGCAAAGCTTTCGTCTTCCCAATGCTCGAAATGCAGCCGTTCGAGGGTCGCGCGCAGATCGGGATGGGCCGAAAAGTGCTGGGTGAGCAGCGGAAAAATCGTCTCTTCCTCGAAGGCGTGGGCGCGGCGAATGGTCGGACCGATCAGCCGCGCGACATGCAGCGCGCCTTGGGTATTGAGGTTATCCGGCAAAGCATCGGCGATCTCCTCCAAGGCGGAACACAGCCGGCGCTGGAGCGAGAGCTGCTGGCGCAGCGCGTCCTGAATATCGTGGCGCTGAAGCCGGTCGGTCGGTTCATCCGAGCCGATGGCGCCGGTGAGGGCGCTGACCATGTCGGGACGCGGCTGGATCGCCGGCCGCAACAGAACGACCGCGTGGGTTTCGTCGTCGTTCGAGATGATCGCCGACGGATCGGCGGAGCAGGCAGACCGATGGGGAAGCGGCATGGATCGACTCCGATAATCGTGACATTGCCAGGTCCGTTGTCGTCCGCCGGCCAGCGGGCCGCCTTGATTTATGTCAACGGCTTGAGATTCCCTGGCGTCTCGGGGTCCTCCGGGACAGGCCCGCCGCCTGCCTCGGCGACCAGCCAGTCGCGAAACCGCCGGAACGACGCATTGTCGGCCTGTTGCGGCGGAAAGATCAGCGCATAGGGCGATCCGCCGTCGATCGTCTGGGACGAGGCGCGCACCAGCCGGCCTGTCGCGATCTCCTCTTCGACAAGGATCGCCGGCACCAGCGCGGCGCCCAGCCCAGCCCTTGCGGCCGCCAGCACCATGCCAAAATGCTCAAAGCGCGGACCCCTCAGAATGCGGACCGCGTCGAGCTGCGCCTCCTGAAACCAACGTAACCAGAGATCGGGCCGGGTCGCCTGCTGGATCAGCGGCAGCGTGGCGAGCGCTTCGTCCGGCAGGTCTCCAGAGTCTCCAACGATGCGCGGGCTGGCGACGACGATCAGACTCTCATCAAGCAACGCGATCGCCTCGGCGCCGCGCGAGCGCAGCTCCAGCCGCTGGATCGCGGCGTCAGCGGGCGCGCGGGAAAAATCGACCGGCTGCAGCGCCGAGGTGACATCGACGGTGATGTCCGGCGCGAGTGCGGCAAAGCCGGCAAGCCGCGGGATCAGCCAGGCGCTGGCGAAGGTCGGCAATGCCACCAGGCGCAACAGCTTTTCCCGGCCGCCGAAGGACATGACGGTGAGCGCCGCGCCGTCGAGTTCGGCGAGGATGCGGTCGGCGTCGCGCAGGAAGGAGCGGCCGGCGTCGGAGAGGATGAGCCGCCGTCTAACCCGGTGGAACAATCGCACGCCGAGCCGCTCTTCAAGGCTCTGCAGCGACCGGCTGATGGCGCTCTGGGTGAGGCCGAGGGTCTGGCCGGCGCGGGTCGCCGATCCGGCTTCGGCAAGGGCGCGAAAGGCTTCGAGTTCGCCGATCGTCGGCGTGTAGGCGCGTCGCATGCGGATCGTTCCATGGCCAGCCAAAGCGGGCCCGACCGGCGCCGCCACTGATCCGCGCTTGGGCGCGGATCAGTGGCGATAGCGGGCTGAGCTTTGCTCGTACTTCATGAGAAATATTCATGAGACTGCAAGTCCAATGCGTTTGAAGCGCCTGGTATGCCGGTGCTATCACAAGGGCAGTTTTGGATGCATCTGGGAGAATAATCATGGCCCATACGCCCAAGGACGCGCCGGATCTGGGCCGCTTCGACTGGTCGGATCCGTTCCGTCTTGCCACTCAGCTCTCCGAGGACGAGCGGATGCTTGCCGAGGCTGCGGCGAATTTCGCCGCAAGCCGCCTCGCCCCTGCCGTCACCGATGCGGCGCGCGAGGAACGGGTCGACCCATCGGTGTTTACAGCGATGGGGGAAATGGGCCTGCTCGGCGTCACCATCCCCGAAGATTATGGCGGCATCGGCGGGTCTTACGTGGCCTATGGCCTCGTCGCCCGCGAAATCGAGCGGATCGATTCCGGCTATCGCTCGATGATGTCGGTGCAGTCCTCGCTGGTGATGTATCCGATCTATGCCTATGGCTCGCAAGAGCAGCGCCGGCGGTATCTGCCGAAGCTCGCCTCGGGCGAATTCATCGGCTGTTTCGGCCTGACCGAGCCCGATGCCGGCTCCGATCCGGGCTCGATGAAGACCCTCGCCAGGAAAACCGATGGCGGCTATCTGCTGAACGGCTCGAAGATGTGGATCTCCAACGCGCCGATCGCCGACGTCTTCGTCGTCTGGGCGAAATCGGAGGCCCATGGCGGCAAGATCCGTGGCTTTGTGCTCGACAAGGGCACCAAGGGGCTGTCGGCGCCGAAGATCGGCGGCAAGCTGTCCCTGCGCGCCAGCGTTACCGGCGAGATCGTGCTCGCCGACTGCGAGGTGTCGGAAGACGCGCTTTTGCCCAATGTCGAGGGGCTGAAGGGGCCCTTCGGCTGCCTCAACCGGGCCCGATACGGCATTTCCTGGGGCGTAATGGGCGCCGCCGAGGCCTGCTTTCAGGCCGCCCGCCAATATGGCCTCGACCGCAAGCAGTTCGGTCGGCCGCTGGCGCAGACCCAGCTGTTCCAGAAGAAGCTCGCCGACATGGAGACCGAGATCGCCCTCGGCCTGCAGGCGTCATTGCGGGTCGGCCGGCTGATGGACGAGGCGAATGCCGCGCCGGAGATGATCTCGCTGGTCAAGCGCAACAATTGCGGCAAGGCGCTCGACATCGCCCGTATGGCCCGCGACATGCACGGCGGCAACGGCATCTCCGAGGAATTCGGCGTCATGCGCCACATGGTCAATCTGGAGACCGTCAACACCTATGAGGGTACCCACGACGTTCACGCGCTGATCCTCGGCCGGGCGATCACCGGGCTGCAGGCGTTCTTCTGATGCCGGATGCGCCGCTCAAGGGACTGAGGGTCGTCGAGCTCGCCCGCATCCTCGCCGGGCCCTGGATCGGCCAGACCTTGGCCGATCTCGGCGCCGAGGTGATCAAGGTCGAGGCACCGGAGGGCGACGACACCCGCAGCTGGGGCCCGCCCTTCATCGAGGACGAGACCGGACGCAGCGCCGCCTATTTCCACGCGGCGAACCGCGGCAAGACCTCGGTCACCTGCGACTTCAAGGATGGCGCGCAGCTCGCCGCGCTGAAGCGGCTGATCGGCGAGGCGGACGTCGTCGTCGAGAATTTCAAGGTCGGCGGGCTGGCGCGTTTCGGGCTCGATTATGAGAGCCTGGAGGCGAAGCATCCCGGCCTCGTCTACGCCTCGATCACCGGCTTCGGCCAGACCGGACCGGAGGCGGCGCGACCGGGCTACGACTTTCTGATCCAGGGCCTTTGCGGGATTATGGATCTGACCGGCGAGCCCGACGGCGCGCCGCAGAAGATCGGCGTCGCCTGGATCGATATTTTGACCGGGCTTTACGGCGTCATCGCCGTTCAGTCGGCGCTGCTCGAGCGCCAGCGCTCGGGGCGCGGCCAGCATGTCGATCTGGCGCTGCTCGATTGCGGTGTCGCGGCGCTCGCCAATCAGGCGATGAACGCGCTGGTGTCGGGCCGCTCACCAAAGCGCATGGGCAATGCCCACCCCAATATCGTCCCCTATCAGGTCTTCGCCGCCAAGGACGGCCATGTCATCGTCGCCTGCGGCAATGACCGCCAGTTCGCGGCGCTCTGCCGAGTGCTGGATCTCGCGGCGTTGGCCTCCGATCCGGCCTTCGCCACCAATCCGGCGCGGGTGGACAATCGCGAGCGGCTGACGGCGCTGCTTGGGCCGGCGATCGGAAGGCTCGACCGGACCACAATCATCGCGGCGCTCGAAAGCGCGGGCGTTCCCGGCGGGCCGATCAACACCGTGGCCGAGGCGCTGGAGCAACCGCAGATCGCCCATCGCGGCCTGAAGATTATGGCCGGCGGCGTGCCGGGACTGCGCACCCCGATCGTCTTTTCAAGAAGCGCGCTGTCGACCGACAAGCCGGCCCCGGCGCTCGACCGCGCGGCGAGCATCGCCGCAGTTCGGTTTGGCGATTGATCCCGAAAACCCGCGCATTGAGGCGCGGCCGGTTTGCGGCCGGCCGCGCCGGCAGGACCGGAGCGGGCTCAGCCCTTGTCGGCCGCGTCGTTTCTCGTCACGGTCGGCTGGGGTGAAGCCGGCCGTCTCGGGCGGGGTGGAAGCGCAGCGTAAAGGTTGCGCATCGGCTCGCAGAGTTGTGCGATCAACTCATCGGGAAGCTTGGCGAGAATGTCCGCATAGCCGTCAAGCGTTGCCGCCGGCAGCTCTTCGAGCAGGGCGCTGCCCTTCGGCGTCAGGCTGATCAGCTTCTGGCGGCGATCGGCGGGATTTTCGACGCGGTCGACATAGCCGCCCTTGACCAGCCGGTCCACCATCCGGCTTGCCGCGGCATGGGTGAGTTCCACTTCCTTTGCGATACTCGCGACGCTCTGCGAGCCGGCGACCCGAATTTTGAACATCGCCACGAAGTGCAGGAACGAGATCTCCTGACCTTTTAGAATCCGCGCCATGTGGGGAAAGACGCGCGCCATCACATTCGCGTGGAGGCGGTGAAAGGCGGTCACGATTTCGCTAGGGGCGGGATTGTTCATCTCGTCTTTCTTGCAACATATGCAATCTTGCATGTAATGAGCCGGGCGCGCCGGTTCGTCAAGTCGGCGTCGCTGTTTCCGAAGGGGACGACAGGCATGAAGCGACAAGTCGTATCGAACAAATTCCACCCGGCGAGTTTGGCGCCGCGCCGCACGGGCCGCGTTCTCGCTGTCGCGTTGATGACGATGGCGCTTGCGGCCTGTTCGGAAAGCGGCGAGAGCGGCGGCAAAGGGCAAGCGGCGGCCCATGGCGGCCATGGCCGAAGCGGCCCGGTGAAGGTCGGCGTCATGACCATCGAACCGCAGCCGGTGGTGATCACCGCTCATGTCGCCGGCCGGGTGGTCGCCTTCAAGACCGCTGATGTGCGCCCCCAGGTCGGCGGATTGCTCACCGAGCAGCTGTTCGAGGAGGGCACCGAGGTCAAGAAGGGCCAGGTTCTCTATAAGCTCGACGACAAGAGCTATAAGGCCGAGGTCGATTCCGCCGAGGCGACGCTGCAGAAGAACGAGGCGGCCGCGGAATCGGCCAAGCTGCAATATGAGCGTTACAAGAACCTGTCGGCCTCCAATGTCGTCAGCAAGCAGAATCTCGACGATTCCCTGTCGACGTATCGCCAGGCCCAGGCCGATATCGCCGTGGCCCAGGCGGCGCTCGAAACCGCCAAGCTCAATCTCAATTACACCTCGATCGAGGCGCCGATTTCTGGCCGTGTCGGGACCAACACCGCCAATCCCGGCAATCTCGTCACTGCCAATCAATCGACCGCGCTGGCGACGATCCGCCAGATCGATCCGGTCTATGTCGATTTCACCGAAAGCTCCGGCAATTTGCTGAAATTCCGCGACCAGATCCGCAAAGGGGGTCTGCAGCCTCTGGTGGGGCCAGCCCACAAGGGCCATACCCAGGTGTCGATCCAGTTCGCCGACGGCTCGAGCTACAATGAGACCGGCACGATCGACGCCGCCGATCAGTTCGTTTCCCAGACGACGTCGAGCTTTACCGTCCGCACGCGCTTTCCCAATCCGCACAACGTCCTGCTGCCGGGCATGTATGTGCGCGGCACGATCCGGCTGGCGATCGATGAGAAGGGCTTGCTGCTGCCGCAGCGGGCGGTTTCGCGCAATCAGAAGGGTGATCCGGTGGCGATGTTCGTCAAGCCGGACGGCACCGCCGAAGAGCGGGTGCTCGACGCCTCCACCGATATCGGCACCAACTGGCTGGTGACCAAGGGCGTCGCGGCCGGCGACAAGCTGATCGTCGACGGGCTGCAGAAGGTCCGGGCCGGGGCGAAAGTCGAGACGGTCGCGGTGACGATCGACGCCAAGGGGCTCGCCGTTCCGGTGACGAAAGGCGACGGCAAGGCCGCGACGCCGGCGATGGCCACCGATGAGATGACGATGGACGAGACGCCCTCGGCGACGGCAGCCGCCTCAGCCGGCGCGGCGGCCAAGCCGTCGCCGCCGCAGCCGCGCGGCGAAGCGGCTGCGGCGACGCCGGCATCGGCCAAGATTGGGAATGCGCAAGGGGCCGGGAATGCGCAAGGCAGCGACACGGGCGGTGCCAAGTCAGCCGCCCGCGGAGCGAAGGAGTAGGGCGGATGGCGACATTCTTCATCCGCCGGCCGGTCTTTGCCTGGGTCATCGCTATCGGCATTATGCTGTTCGGCGTGTTGGCCCTGTTTCGCCTGCCGATCGCGCAATATCCGAATATCGCCCCGCCGTCGGTCTCGATCACCGCGAGTTATCCGGGCGCCAGCGCCGAGACGGTCGAAAATTCGGTGACCAAGATCATCGAGGAGAACATGACCGGCCTCGACGGCCTGATGTACATCTCCTCCTCCTCGACCAATTCCGGCCAGGCCAATATCCGTCTGACCTTCGAGACCGGGACGGATCCCGACATCGCCCAGGTCCAGACCCAGAACAAGCTGTCGATGGTCGAATCGCAGCTGCCGGAATCCGTGCAGCAGCAGGGCGTGACCGTCACCAAGGCCTCGGACGGCATCTTGATGGTCGCGGCGCTGACCTCGAAAAATCCGGACTACACCTCCACTGATCTTGCCGACATGGTCGCGACCCGGTTGGAAGACACGATCCGGCGGGTCGACGGCGTCGGCGACCTCAATATCTTCGGCTCCGGCTATGCCATGCGGATCTGGCTCGATCCGGCCAAGCTCGCCGAATTCCAGCTGACGCCCTCCGACGTCACCACCGCGGTGAAGGCACAGAACACGCAGGTGTCCGTCGGCCAGCTCGGCCAGCTGCCGCAGGTGGCCGGCACCCAGATGAACTACACGGTGACCTCCCAGAGCCAGCTGGAGACGCCGGCGCAGTTTCGTTCGATCATCTTGAAGACCGAGGCCGACGGTTCGCTCGTCACCCTCGGCGATGTCGCGCGGGTGGAGATCGGCGCCAAGAGCTATCAGAGCGAGGCGCGCTACGACGGCCATCCGGCGGCCGGCTTCGGCGTCTCGATGGCGACCGGGGCCAACGCCATCGACACCTCGGCCGGCGTGCGCAAGGCCTTGACGGCGCTGAAACCCTCGCTGCCGGCCGATGTCGACATCGTCTATCCCTACGACACGACGCCCTTCGTCCAGCTGTCGATCGACAAGGTCTACGAGACCCTGTTCGAGGCGATCGGGCTGGTCTTCCTCGTCATGCTGGTCTTCCTCCAGAACTTGCGGGCGACGCTGATTCCGACCATCGCCGTGCCGGTGGTGCTGCTCGGCACCTTCGGCGTATTGTCGGTCGCGGGCTTTTCGATCAACACGCTGACGATGTTCGCCATGGTGCTCGCCATCGGCCTGCTCGTCGACGACGCCATCGTCGTCGTCGAGAATGTCGAGCGGGTGATGTCGGAAGAGGGGCTCTCGCCGCGCGATGCGACGGAGAAGTCGATGGGCGAGATCACCGGCGCCCTGGTCGGCATCGCCCTCGTCCTGTCGGCGGTGTTCCTGCCGATGGCGTTTTTCGGGGGGTCGGTCGGCGTCATCTATCAGCAGTTCTCGATCACCATCGTCACCGCGATGCTGTTGTCGGTGTTCATCGCCATCGTTTTGACGCCGGCACTCTGCGCAACCATGCTGAAGCCGGTTCACGGCAAGAAGAACATCGTCTTCCGGATCTTCGACACCGGCTTTGCAAAGCTCACCAACGGCTATGTCGCCGGGGCGGGGGGCGTCGCGCGACGGCCGCTGCGGGCGCTGATCGTCTTCCTGCTGATCGGCGGCGGGACCTGGTGGTTGTTCACCAAGCTGCCGACCTCTTTCCTGCCGCAGGAGGATCAGGGCGTCCTGATGACGATGATCCAGTTGCCGCCGGGATCGACCCAGGACCGCACCAAGGCGGTCGTCGAAAAGGTCGAGAATTACTATCTCGGCAAGGAGAAGAGGAACGTTGCCAGCGTCTTTGCCGCCCTCGGCTTTTCCTTCTCTGGAACCGGGCAGAACAATGCACTCGTCTTCGTCAAGCTGAAGGACTGGGGCGAGCGGACCGGTCCGGGCCAGAGCGCCAGCGCGATTGCCGGCCGCGCCATGGGGGCCTTCTCGCAGATCCGCGACGGCACGGTGCTGGCGCTCTCACCGCCGGCGATCCGCGGTCTCGGCGCTTCGGGCGGCTTCGAACTCTATCTGAAGGACACCGGCAATGCCGGTCGGACCCAGCTGAACCGATCGGCCGAGGATCTGATCGCCAAGGCCAATGCCGATTCGGATTTGACGCAGGTGCGCCGCAACACCCAGGCCGATCAGCCGGAATTCAAGATCGACATCGACAATCGCCTCGCCGGGGCGCTGGGCGTCGGCGTGTCCGACATCAACGCGGCCCTGTCCACCGCCTGGGCCGGCAGCTACGTCAACGATTTCGATCAGGATGGCCGGATCAAGCCGGTCTATGTCCAGGGCGACGCACCGTTCCGTATGGTGCCGAGCGATATCGACCGTTGGTATGTGCGCAACGACAAGGGCGAGATGGTGCCGTTCTCGGCCTTTACCCGCAAGAGCTGGAGCGAGGGCGAGCCGCGGCTGGAGCGCTATAACGGCGTCGCCGCGGTGGAGATCCAGGGCCAGCAGGCCGACGGCGTCAGCTCCGGCACGGCGATGGACCGGATCAGCAGCCTCGTCTCCGATCTCGGCCACGGCATGACCATGGAATGGACCGGCGCCTCCTATCAGGAGCAGCTGTCCGGCTCGCAAGCGGGCCTGCTCTACGGTATTTCGGTGCTGGTGGTGTTCCTGTGTCTCGCCGCGCTCTATGAAAGCTGGTCGATCCCGTTCTCGGTGATTCTCGCCGTGCCGGTCGGCGTCTTCGGCGCCATGTTGGCCGCGCATCTGACCGGGCAGAGCAACGACATCTATTTCAAGGTCGGGCTTTTGACGACCATTGGACTCGCGGCGAAGAACGCGATTCTGATCGTCGAATTCGCCCGCGATCTGCGCGAGCGGGGCGAGGGGCTGGTGGAGGCGACGCTGCACGCGGCGCGGCTCCGGCTCCGGCCGATCCTGATGACCTCCTTCGCCTTCATCCTCGGCGTCACCCCGCTGGCGATCGCGACGGGGGCCGGTTCGGGCGCCCAGCGGGCGATCGGTATCGGCGTGATGGGCGGCATGATCTCGGCGACGGCCCTCGGCGTCTTCTTCGTGCCGCTGTTTTTCGTCGTGGTGATGGGCGTGACCGGCCGGCTGAAGCGGGACCGCAGCGCCGGCGACACGGACGCCGTGCCGGCCGAATAGTCGCGAAGGCGCCCACGTCGACATGTCAGCGCGCCGTGCGTCCGACAGAACGCACAAAGGACGCGCGATCTGACTGATTCAACGCATTGGCCCGAAAATCGATTCCGATTTTCGGGCCGATGGCCTTTTCAAGCCAGGCTTTGAAAGCTGATGGCCCCGGGGTGAGGCACTTCGGTCAGAGGTGGCTGTGCTCCTCGTCCGGGAAGACCGCGACGACATGCGAACTTGCGGCCAGTTCCGGCACGAATTGGCGGCGCCACGCCGACGACCCGGCGCGGTGCAGCTCGACCTTCAGGGGGCGCTGATTGCCGACGCCGTTCAAGACGATTCGCGTCGATTCACGGCGGCTGTTTGCCGAGCGGCCATGCAACAGCCGACCGATGCCCGCTTCCAGGGCATAGGTGTCCTCGCGATTGGCCAGCCGCAAATGGTCTTTTACGAAATTCGGGCGGAAATAGCGGGCCTCTTGATGCAAGGCTTCGGCGGCGACGTTCATCGCGCCGATCGACAATTCGGCGTCGAGCAGCATTGCCGGGGCCGGCAGCTGGTCCCAGACGTGTTCGATCAGTGTCCGGCTTGGCTGATCCGGGCTGCCGATCGCATGGGAGACGGTGAAGGCGTTCAAGAGATCGGGCGCCAGCCGCTGCAGGAAGATCATGATCGATGGCATGAGAGTGTGTTGCAGGCTGTCCGCGGCGCAAAGGGTCAGCACCCAGCTCTGCTGAACACAGTCATGCAGCACCAGTCCCGCCCCGACGACGCCGGCCGGTGGCGAAAGCTCGGGAAAGGCCGGATCATCGGTCTGATCGAGCCGCAAAACCACGCCAGGCTCGAAAGCCGGATAGCCATCGTCCCGATAGCCGTTTTCGGTGTATCGCAACCGTGCCCGGTTGGCCACGGACAGCGCCTGGCTGGATTTGAGGCCGCGAAGCGTCACATCCCTATCGATCCGCTCCAGCCGGGCCTCGACGCCCGGCAGGGTGGATTCCATCGCGCGCGTCAGGCGAGGCCAGGAACAGGGGCATAGTGAGGACTGGCAGACACGCTCGCGAACGAGGTCCAACCGACCTGGAAACTGAATTAACATTATTGCATGCCGTCAATAAGCCCCACGGGCATCATCCCACTCCCGACCGAAAATTACAAGTCGGTAATATTATGCCGGTTCGAATTCGTGTCGGTCGGTCGGCGCCGAGTTTGGGGCGCGATTTTTCGAGATTCAATGCATCATCCTGTCGCGGCCGCCGGGTCCAAAAACCTGCGCGGGCGCCCCGGAACGGGCCACGGTCGAGGGTCTGCGGCGGCTTGGCGGATCGGCAGGACAAGGCGATCGTCCGGTCTGACATCGACCGTGCAGAAAACCCGGCGGCGAGTCGGCGATCGAACGGCAAGGTCTTGATGGGGGTCTTGATGATTGACGCCAACCGGCGTATACCCGCCCCATATTCTCTGCGGTGATGTCGTGAGAGTGGGTCCTGCCGGTCCCGCTCTTTTTTGTTTCGTCAGACGTCTCATCACGGCAGTCATGCCTGGGTAAAAGTGCCCGGTGAAGACTTCGGTTGCGGTTTGCAACGGCTGCTTCAGCCGGTGGCGGCTCCCGATTGTAGCGAGTGAGGTAGCGTGAGCGAAAGCGAACCGCGCATCGTTGAGGAACAGGGCCTCGAGGCCAAGGTCGCGAGCGTCGTCGAGGCGGCGATCGAGCAGGCGGGATATCGCCTGGTGCGCATCCGCATTTCCGGCTTGAACGGGATGACCGTCCAGATCATGGCCGAGCGGCCCGACGGCACCATGACGGTCGAGGATTGCGAAGCCGTTTCGCGGGCGATCTCGCCGGTTCTCGACGTCGCCGATCCGGTGGATCGGGCATATCATCTCGAAGTCTCGTCGCCGGGAATCGACCGGCCGCTGGTGCGCCGCAGCGATTTGGAGACCTGGGCCGGCTTCCTGATGAAGCTGGAGACCAATCGGCTGATCAACGAACGCAAGCGCTTTCGCGGCAAGATCGTCGCGGTGACCGACGAGACGATCCGCCTCGAGCGCGACCAGCCGGCCTATGGCGAGCCCGCCGCGGTCGAGATTCCCCTCGATGCGATCGGCGAAGCGCGGCTCGTCCTGACGGACGATCTGATCGCTGCCTCGCTGAAGGCTGACAAGGCGGCGCGCAAGCGGCGCGGCGAGCCTGAGGACGGTGCGGATGGCGAGGACGCGGGGTCGGTGAAGGGCGCTCGCCCCCACTGATCCGGCGGGATACCGAAACAAACCGGCCGAAACGGATTGGCCGATATGAACTGGATTGCGGCGATCGGCCAAGATGGCGACGCGGCGGCGAAGAATGAGAGCGGCCGGGCGATCAGGGCGACAGCGGCGCGGCATCTCAGTCAGGAGAGATGAACCATGGCAGTCAGTGCGAACAGGCTCGAGCTTCTGCAGATCGCGGATGCCGTTGCGCGGGAAAAGTCCATCGACCGCGAGATCGTGATCGGTGCCATGGCCGATGCGATTCAAAAGGCCGCCCGCTCGCGCTATGGCCAGGAGACCAATATCCGCGTCGACATCAACACCAAGACCGGTGAGATGAAGTTGCAGCGGCTGCTCGAGGTGGTCGAGGACGTCGACAATCCGGCGACGCAGATCTATCTGGAGCTCGCCCGGGACAAGAACCCCGATGCCGAACCCGGCGACTTCATCGCCGAGCAGCTGCCGCCGATGGATTTCGGCCGCATCGCCGCCCAGTCGGCCAAGCAGGTGATCGTGCAGAAGGTTCGCGAGGCCGAGCGCGACCGCCAGTATGACGAATTCAGGGACCGGGTCGGCGAGATCGTCAACGGCTCGGTGAAGCGGGTCGAATACGGCAATGTCATCGTCGATCTCGGCCGCGGCGAGGGCATCATCCGCCGCGACGAGCAGATCCCGCGCGAGGCCTTCCGCTACGGCGACCGGGTGCGGGCCTATGTCTATGACGTGCGCCGCGAGCAGCGCGGGCCGCAGATCTTCCTGTCGCGCACCCATCCGCAATTCATGGCGAAGCTGTTCACCATGGAAGTGCCGGAGATTTACGACGGGATCATCACCATCAAGGCGGTCGCCCGCGATCCGGGCTCGCGGGCCAAGATCGCCGTCGTGTCGTCCGATTCCTCGGTCGATCCGGTCGGTGCCTGCGTCGGCATGCGCGGCTCGCGTGTTCAGGCGGTGGTCGGCGAGTTGCAGGGCGAGAAGATCGACATCATCCCCTGGTCGCCGGAGGCCGCGGCCTTCCTCGTCAACGCGCTGCAGCCGGCGGAAGTCGCCAAGGTGGTGCTCGACGAGGATGCTGAGCGGATCGAGGTGGTGGTGCCCGACGATCAGCTGTCGCTGGCGATCGGCCGGCGTGGCCAGAACGTGCGTCTCGCCTCGCAGCTGACCGGCTGGGACATCGACATTCTGACCGAAGAGGAAGAATCGCAGCGCCGCCAGAAGGAATTTCAGGAGCGCTCCGAAATCTTCATGGAGGCGCTCGACGTCGACGAGATGGTCGGCCAGCTGCTCGCCTCGGAAGGCTTCGCGACGGTCGAGGAAGTTGCCTATGTCGATCTCGACGAGGTCGCCTCGATCGAGGGCTTCGACGAGGATACGGCCCAGGAGATCCAGACCCGCGCCCGCGAGTTCCTCGAGCGCCGCGAGGCCGAACTCGACGCCAAGCGCACCGAACTCGGCGTATCGGACGACCTGAAGGCGATCGACGGCCTGACCACTGAGATGCTGGTGGCGCTCGGCGAGGACGATATCAAGTCGCTGGAAGATTTCGCCGGCTGCGCCGTCGACGATCTGACCGGCTGGAGCGAACGCAAGGACGGCGAGACCAAGCGCTTCCCGGGCGCCTTGAGCAATTTCGAAGTGTCGCGGGCCGATGCCGAACAAATGATCCTGTCGGCGCGCTTGAAGGCTGGCTGGATCACCGAAGCCGATCTCGCCGGGCCGGAGAGCGAGGACGAAGCCGAGGAGGCGGTCGAGGGCGCGGCCTGACGGCGATCGGCACGGGGGTTGCGACGTGATCGGCACGGCTGACAGTCACGAGCCGGCGATGCGCCTTTCTGAAGGCGAGTGGCCGGCGGACGATGGGGACGGAGACGAGTTGAACCCGCGCAGCTGCATCGTCACCCGGCAGGCCCTCGACGCCGATGCGCTGATTCGCTTTGTGCGCGATCCAAACAACCGGGTCGTGCCTGATCTGAAGCGGCGGCTGCCGGGACGCGGTGCCCACGTCTGCTTCAGCCGCAGCGCGGTCGAGGAGGCGGTGAAGCGGCGGCTGTTCGCCCGCGCCTTCAAGAGCGCGGTCGAAACCCCGGACGATCTCGGGGCGATGGTTGACGCGCTGTTGGTGCGTCAGGCGACCGGTGCCATGGGGCTCGCCCGCAAGGCGCGCCAGCTGGTGACCGGGGCGGCCAAGGTCGAGGCGGCGCTGCGCGCGGGCCAGGCGCTGGCCCTCGTCCAGGCGCAGGATGCGGCCGAGGACGGGCTGCGCAAGATCGACGCGGCTCGCCGCGCCGGTCAGCATGAAACTGCTCGCCCCGTTCCGGGGTTTCGTCTCTTGAGTGCGGACGAAATCAGTTTGGCGTTGGGCGGGTGGAATGTGATACATGCAGCCATCCTTGCCGGTGATGCAGGTTTGGCTGCGTTGAAGCGCTTCGAAGCGCTTGCGAAATATCGGGGCGAGGACCCCATTCAGATGATCGACGGCGCCGGATCCGGCGACGCGAGCGTCGAAAGTTGAGACCGCAAATGATCGGAAGCGCCTCATAAGCGACGCTTCCTGGCAAGACGAACGGCGCGGGGCCGATCCCGCGCAGGAAGTGGAAGCGTAGATGAGCGATACCAAGTCCGGCGACGACAAGACGCTCCATGTGAGCACGAAGAAGACCCTGAGCCTGAAGCCCCGCGCCGTCGAGCAGTCGACGGTGCGCCAGAATTTCAGCCACGGGCGCACCAAGAATGTCGTGGTCGAGACGAAGAAGCGGCGGATTCACAAGCCGGAGGAGACGCCGCAAAAGCCGGCCGTCGCCGGTGGCCCGAAGCCACGCGCTTCGGAGGTGGCGGAAACGCCCGCCGCATCGACGCCGGCCACGGCCGCTCCGGCGACCCCAGCTGCGGTGACGCCAAGCGTGGCGCCGGCCCAGCCGCCGCTGAACACCGGCGGCAAGCCGAAGCCGATCGAGTTCGGTCCGAAGCCCGGCGAGAAGCCGGCCGCAGAGGCCGCACCCGCAGAGGCCGCGGCTGATGCTGCGCCGGCGCCGGCGGCCGAAGCCACGGCGGCGCCGGTCGTCGAGACCCAGGCTGCGCCGGCACTTGCCGCCGAGCCGCTTGCCGAGGCGCCGCTCGCCGAAGCGGCCGCGCCGAAGGCGGCCGTCCCGGCACAGCCGCAGACGCCAGCGGCCCCTGCGGCTTCGGCCGCGCCGCAACGATCGGGCCAGGGCCAGCCGTCATCGGCGCCTCGAGGCCGCGAAGGCGGCCGTGACGGCGGTCGCGATGGAGGCCGTGACGGCAATCGCGGGGGGCGTGATCAGCGTGGCGGCGATCGGGGCGCCAACCGTTCCGGCGGCCGCGACGATCGCAGAGGCGGCGCGCCTGCCGCCGGCAATGGCCAGCGCCAGCCCCGCGGTGCTGTGCTCTCCGATCTGTCGTCGCGGGAAATGGATGCCCGCCGCCGGGCCTTGGAGCTTGCCAAGCAGCGCGAGGCCGAGGCCCGCCGGATCTTCCAGGAGGAAGAAGCCCGCCGCATTGCCGAGGACGAGCGGCGCCGCGCCGAGCGCGAGGAATCTGAACGCCGTCAGGCCGAGGAGCGGGCGCGTCTCGAGGCGGAGGCCGAAGCACGGCGCAAGGCCGAGAGTGATGCGGCCACCCGCCGCAGCAACAAGCCGACCGCCACGCCTGGCAAGGATGCCGCGCCGATTTCGCAGATCGATGCCGAGGTCGCGGCGGCGCGGGCCGAGCGCGGCGAGGGCCGTCGTCGTCCGGCCGGCGAAGACGAGGAGGGCGCGCGCCGCAGCGCCAGCAGCCCGCGGCGCAGCCCGCGCGGCGGTGCGGCCGGCGAGGCGCCGAAGCCGGCTCGCCCGGATCGTGACGATGGTCGCCGCCGCGGCAAGCTGACGCTCGATAAGGCCTTGACCGCCGATGAGGGCGGTCGCAGCCGGTCGCTGTCGTCGATCCGTCGCCGGCAGGAAAAGTTCAAACGCTCGCAGCAAAGCCAGCCGCGAGAGAAGATTGCGCGCGAAGTGGTTATTCCAGAGACGATTACCATTCAGGAACTCGCCAACCGCATGTCGGAGCGGTCCGTCGACGTCATCAAGTTCCTCATGAAAGAGGGGCAGATGATGAAACCGGGCGACATCATCGATGCCGATCTCGCCGAGCTGATCGCCACCGAATTCGGCCACACGGTCAACCGCGTGGCGGAGTCGGATGTCGAAGAAGGCATCTTCGGGGTCAAGGACAATCCGGAAAAGCTGCAGTCGCGTCCGCCGGTCGTCACCATCATGGGCCATGTCGACCACGGTAAGACCTCGCTGCTCGATGCGATCCGCCACACCAAGGTGGTGTCCGGCGAAGCCGGCGGCATCACCCAGCATATCGGTGCCTATCAGGTCGAGCAGAATGGCCAGAAGATCTCGTTCATCGATACACCGGGCCACGCCGCCTTCACCGCGATGCGTGCCCGCGGCGCGCAGGCGACCGATATCGCCATTCTCGTCGTCGCCGCCGATGACAGCGTGATGCCGCAGACGATCGAATCGATCAATCACGCCAAGGCGGCCAATGTGCCGATCGTGGTGGCGATCAATAAGATCGACAAGCCGAGCGCCGATCCGGCCAAGGTGCGCAACGCGCTCCTGCAGCACGAGGTGTTCGTCGAATCCATGGGCGGCGAGGTTCTCGATGTCGAGGTCTCGGCGACCAAGGGCACCGGTCTCGACAAGCTGCTCGAAGCGGTTCTCCTGCAGGCCGAAATTCTCGATTTGAAGGCCGATCCGCAGCGCACCGCCGAGGGCGTCGTCATCGAGGCGCAGCTCGACAAGGGACGCGGCCCGGTCGCGACCGTCCTCGTCCAGACCGGCACGCTGAAGCAAGGCGACATCGTGGTGGCCGGCGACGAATGGGGCCGCGTGCGCGCCCTCGTCGACGACAAGGGCGCCCAGCTCAAGGACGCGCCCCCGTCGATGCCGATCGAGATCCTCGGTATGCAAGGTACGCCCCAGGCCGGCGATCGCTTCGCCGTCGTCGAGAACGAGGCCAAGGCCCGCGAGATTTCGGAATACCGCCAGCGTCTCGCCCGCGAGAAGCAGGTGGCGAAGTCGGCCGGCCAGCGCGGCTCGCTCGAGCAGATGATGTCGCAGCTGCAGGACACCGGGCTGAAGCAGTTCCCGCTGCTCATCAAGGGCGATGTGCAGGGCTCGATCGAGGCGATCATCGGCTCGCTGGAGAAGATCTCCACCGACGAGGTTCGGGCGACCATCGTCCATTCGGGCGCCGGCGCGATCACCGAGTCCGACATCTCGCTGGCGGCCGCCTCCAACGCCGCGATCATCGGGTTCAACGTCCGGGCCAACAAGCAGGCCCGCGAAGCGGCCGAGCGCGATGGAATCGAGATCCGCTACTACAACATCATCTACGACCTGGTGGATGACGTGAAGGATGCGATGTCGGGCCTCCTGTCGCCGGAGCGGCGCGAGACCTTCATCGGCAATGCCGAAATCCGCGAGGTGTTCAACATCACCAAGGTCGGCAAGGTTGCCGGCTGTCTCGTCACCGAGGGCGAGGTCGAACGCGGGGCCGGCGTGCGCCTCATCCGCGACGACGTCGTCATCCACGAGGGCACGCTCAAGACCCTCAAGCGCTTCAAGGACGAAGTGCAGAAGGTCCAGAGCGGTCAGGAATGCGGCATGGCGTTCGAGCGCTACGAGGATATTCGCCAGGGCGACGTCATCGAGTGCTTCCGCGTCGAACACGTCGCACGGACGCTGTAAGGTCAGCGGAAAGGGAGACGTTCGATGGTTGGCGATGCAGCACGCGAGGATATGATTGGTGCTCGAAGCTTGATGACGCCCGAAGAGAAACTGTTTGCGGCGATGTTCGGCGAAACGACGCCCGAGGTCTCTCTGCAAGGAGCAAGAGAGAGCTCGGACGAGGCAGATCTTTTTGGTCAGCGTGAGCTTTGGAATGCCTTGGACGCGATCTCCGAGAACCTCGAGCATCATGTCGCGAACTGGAACCTCGAACTCGACGAAATCGAGGAGGATCTTGCTCGTTCGATCGCGCCAGGGCGGCAGATCGAAGTTGTCGCCTGACGAGTGACGATGATGATGTGCCTTCAAAAAAGTTGGATGAGGTGACAACCTGAAAGGCAGCGCGAGATCGTACCATTCGGTTTGCCGTCAATCTTTTCAATTGTGAAAAGCTGGTCGGACGCATCGTTCGTAATCAGAACGCCCATCAGAAACTTCTGAACGATCTTGATATCGCGTGGACCGTATCGAGGCACAGCAGGAAATCATCATACGGTTGTTGGAGCGTGACCTGAGGTCGTAGCCGAGCGTCTGCAGTTCCTCGTTTCTTGTCGCGCTGCAGCAGCGCTCCTCGACAGGTTATGCCACGGTGTCCGCAGCGAGCATGTTTGGACGAGGATGCTGTGTCCGAGGCGCGGATTCCTGCCAGCGACGATCTCACCTCTATGGGTGCGACCAGCGGTCATTCCTCGCCGGCTTGATTCGCGTTCTTCCTGAACGATTCCGATTTTCGGGCCGATGCTGTAGGAACTGGCGCATAAGCACGGCCTGCGACATCGGTCACTGCGCCGGTCAGGAGCGGCTGCCGAGGCTCGATTTCGAGCGAGCCTGCGTCATTCTCTGATTGAACGATAAGCCCTCTGGCCGCATTCGGCGCCTCGGGGCGCCGAGACAAAGCAAGGGGTGCCATCATGGCCCGCTCATCTTCATCCGCGCCTTCGCAGCGCATGCTGTCGGTCGGCGAAAAGGTTCGACACGCGTTAACGGAGATTTTCCAGCGCGGCGAAATCCGCGATCCGCTGCTCGAGCGCGCCGTGGTCTCGGTCTCCGAGGTGCGGATGTCGCCGGATCTGAAGATCGCGACGGCCTATGTCACCGTCCTCGGCCAGGACGCCGCCGACCCCTTTGTCGCCGCCCTCAACAAGAATGCCCGCTTCATCCGCGGCCGCCTGACCCCGGCGCTGAGGGGGATGAAATACATGCCCGAGGTTAGGTTTCGCCCCGACACCTCGTTCGACAATTTCGCCCGCATCGATGCGCTGTTGAAGTCGCCAGAGGTCCAGCGCGACCTCGATCCCGACGAGGACGGCGAAGCGCGGGCGGGCGACGACAATGGAGACAACGACTGATGGCGCGGCGCGGCAAGAAGCCGAAAGGACGGCCGGTGAATGGCTGGATGGTGCTCGACAAGCCGAAGGGCATGGGCTCGACCGATGCGGTGAGCAAGCTGAAATGGCTGTATTTCGCCCAGAAGGCGGGCCACGCCGGAACCCTCGATCCGCTGGCCTCCGGCATGCTGCCGATCGCGTTCGGCGATGCGACGAAGACCGTGCCCTTCATCATGGACGGGCGCAAGGTCTATCGCTTTGCCGTGCGCTGGGGCGCCGAGACAACCACCGACGACACCGAGGGCCCGGTGACCAAGACCTCCGAGCTGCGGCCGAACCGGGCCGCGATCGAAGCGATTTTGCCGAATTATGTCGGCGAGATCACCCAGGTGCCGCCGGCCTTTTCGGCGATCAAGATCGGCGGCGAGCGGGCCTATGATCTGGCCCGCGACGGCGAGGTGGTGGAGATGGCGCCGCGTACCGTCGAGGTGGTGCGGCTCGACATCGTCGAGGAGCCGGATGGCGAGACGACGGTGTTCGAGGCCGAATGCGGCAAGGGCACCTATGTGCGGGCGATCGCTCGTGACCTCGGCCGCGACCTCGGCTGCTTCGGCCATGTCGTCGATCTGCGGCGGATCTCGGTCGGAGCCTTTGCGGAAGACGACATGGTGCCGCTGGACGAGTTGCTCGAGGCGGCCGAAGAGGGGCGCGAGACGCTGGACGCCGAGGCGGTCGAGGCCGGGGTGAAGGCCCGCGTCGTCGATTTCAAGCCGCTCGATGAGTATCTGGTGCCGGCCGAGACCGCACTGGCCGATCTTTACGAGGTGATGCTCTCGGACGAGCAGGCGAGCCGCGTGCTCTCCGGCAATCCGGTGATCCTCAGAGGCCGCGACGCGCCGGTCTTTTGCGAGGAGGCGTTCGCCACCGGCCACGGCCGGCTGATCGCGCTCGGGGCGATCGAAGAGGGCTCGTTCAAGCCGAAGCGGGTGTTTGGCGGCCGCGGGTGACCGAATGGCCGCTCCGGCATCCCTCGTGCTGCATTCGCCAGGGCGCAGGCCGTTTTCAGTTGCGGCACCGTCATGGGTGTTGGAACCTCTGCGCCGCCTGTCCCTTCTTCGTCCCGGAATGAGCTTCGACTTGTCCGACGGATAAACGGATAGAACCGGCGCGCCGCATGATTGATCTGACCGGCCACAACAAGCGCAAGCGCAAACGCGAGGCCGCCAAGCGATCGGCGATCGGCGCGCCGCCCGGGCAACTCGTTGCTGATCCGCAGGCCTCCCAGTCGCGCCTGACGGCGATCGGCCTCGGCGATGGCGCGGCCAAGCGCCTCGAGGGCTGCACACTGGTCGAAGCGCTGGCGCTGCGCGAGACCTGTCCGAAGCTCTGGCTCGACTGTACCGGTCTCGCCGACATCGCCTTGGTCGAGCAGATCGGCGCGGCCTTCGGCCTGCATCCGCTGGCGCTCGAAGACGTGGTCAACACCGATCAGCGGCCGAAATGCGAGGTTTATGAGACCTACGCCTTCGTCGTCTTGCGCATGCTGGCCGGCGGAGAGGGCGAGCAGCTCGCCTTGTTCTTCGGCACCGGCTTCGTCGTCACCTTCCAGGAACGGGCGGGCGACGCCTTCGCGCCGGTGCGCAAGCGGATCGACAAGGGCGCCCCCCGCCTGTCCAGCGGCGGAGCGGACTATCTCGCCTATGCGTTGATCGACGCGGTGGTCGACGCCTATTTCCCGGTGGTCGATGGCCATGGGACGCGGCTCGACACGATCGAGGACGCGATCTTCGGCGACATCGACGCCGTTCAGGTGCCCGAGCTTCACGCCATGCGGCGCGAGCTCTTCGTCATGCGCCGCTATCTGCGGCCGACCCGCGACGCCTTGAGCGCGATCCTGCGCCTCGACCGGCCGTTTCTCACCACCGAGACCAAGATCTACTTCGCCGACGTCCAGGATCATTGCGACCAGCTGGTCGACCTCAACGACACCTATCGCGAAACGGCAAGCGGGCTGATCGATCTGCATATGACCTTGTCGGCCGCCAAGACCAATGAGGTGATCAATCTTTTGACCATCGTCTCGACGATTTTCATCCCCTTGAGCTTTCTGGCCGGTGTCTGGGGCATGAATTTCGATCCGAGCAAATCGGTCTGGAACATGCCGCTCACCCAGTCGCCGATCGGCTATCCAATCGCGCTGACGATGATGGCGGTGATCGCCGGCGGTCTCTTGCTGTTCTTCCGCAGGAAGCGCTGGATCTGAGCCGGCAAGGTTTCCGCCTGCTATCGTCATGCGACCTGGATCGTCCCACCATGCTGAGCCCCGACGCCCAAACCGTTCTCGACGATCTCGCCCGCAAGAAGGCGGTGCAGGTCGAGCCCCGCGATCCAGCCCAGACATTGGCTCAGGCGCGGGCGATGACCGGCTCGCTTGCCGACTATTCCGGTGAGCCGCCCGCCGACATCCGCAGCGAAATGATCGAGGTCGATGGCCCCGTCGGGCCGATCCCGGTGCGTCTCTATCGGCCCGCTGATGGCGGCCGGGCGATGCTCGTCTGGTATCACGGCGGCGGGGCGATGGCCGGTTCGCTCGCCAGTCACGACGTTGCGATGCGTCAGCTGACGCAGGCGACCGGCCGCCTCGTCGCTTCGATCGACTATCGTCTTGCCCCTGAACATATTTCGCCGGCACCGCAGGAGGACTGCATCGCCGCCACGAAAGCCCTGATGGCGAAGGCCAAGGATTTCGGCTGCGATCCGGCGCGGGTTGCGATCGGCGGCGACTCCATCGGCGGGCTGTTTGCCGCCGTCGTTGCCCTGTCGCTTCGCGATGCCAGCGCGGCCCTGCCGGCCGCGCTGGTGATGCTCTATCCGAACACCGATCTGCGGCCGGATCGGCCCTTCGCTTCGCTGAAGACCGAGTCCGGCCATGTCATGACCGAGGCATCGCTCGCCTATGAGAACGGGCTGTTCGTCCCCGATCCGGCGGCGCGCGCAAGGCCCGAGGTCTCGCCACTTCTGGCGCCGGATCTATCGGGCCTGCCGGCGACGCTGATCGTGACCTGCGAGCATGATCCGTTGCGCGACGAGGGCGAGGCCTTCGCGGCGCGGCTGATCGAGGCCGGCATCGCGGTCGAGGCACGGCGTATCGACGGAACGATCCACGGGATTTTGCAAATGGCCGGTTGGATCCAGGCCGGATCGCATCTCAGACTCGCAATTTCAGAATTTCTCGCGCGCTCATGTCACGAAAGCCCGCTCTCTTGTTCGATGCCGTAAGGTCGTAATGATTGACTATCGATAGATATTTTCGTGAAAGCGGCCGAAACCAAAGTTTGACTGTCAGACATTTCGTTTTGAAGCGACGGATTACGAGTTCTTCCCGTCCTTCCTATTTGACCGTGTACAATGCCGGTGCGTCGCCGATCGCCTGGTCGGCCCCGCTTGCCCATCCGCTGGACCTTGGTCGCTCGGGTGCGGATCCCTTTGAATTGATGTTTGCCGGAATCGCGCGCGCAGCTCGCGGCTCAGCGCCACGACGGTTGCGCTGTCACCGGGCGGTCCCAACGTCGCTTGGATGGGGTGACGCTCGGGCGGGGAGAGACGGCGCCTCGTCTTGTTGCTAAGTGCCTAATAAGACATCATTTGCTTATAAATTAAGCAGATATCCGAAGAAAAATGCCGTTACCGTCGTGATTGACGGTCGGCCGAACCCGCAAATCCGGCATTTTATCAAGGCAGCGTGCCTGATGCGGCATTTGGCACGCTCCTTGAATCTAGAGCTATCGTTACCGTCCGGATGGTTCGTCCGTCACGGAAAGCGGTTCAACACGGCGTCGACGCGCGATGCCGCCCAAGATTCGAGGTGAACATGAAAATCGTGATGGCGATCATCAAGCCATTCAAGCTGGATGAAGTTCGCGAGGCGCTGACCGGCGTCGGGATTCAGGGGCTGACCGTCACCGAGGTCAAGGGCTACGGCCGCCAGAAAGGGCATACGGAGATCTATCGCGGCACCGAATACGCGGTGAGCTTTCTGCCCAAGCTGAAGATCGAGGTCGCGGTGCCGGTGGACATGGTCGACCAGGCGGTCGACGCGATCCAGCAGGCGGCGAAGACCGGACAGATCGGCGACGGCAAGATCTTCGTCTTCGGCATCGACCAGGCGGTGCGGATCCGGACCGGAGAGACCGACGCCAACGCGCTTTGACGTTCGACAGATCAGGAGAACCACCGACTGTTGGCATTCAAGACAGTGATGTTTGCCGCCGGCCTCACAGCCGGTCTGGCCGCGACAGCGGTCCTGGTTCAGGATGTTGCACCGGCGGCTGCCGAGACTGTGGGGTCAAGCGCCCCAGCTGCCGCTTCCGGCGCATCAAGCCCTGAAGTTGCCTTTCTCTTCAACACTTTGCTCTTTCTCATCGGTGGCTTTCTCGTCTGGTGGATGGCGGCCGGCTTTGCTCTGCTCGAAGCCGGTCTCGTCCGCTCCAGGGCCGTTTCCATGCAATGACGCATGACTCAAGCGGCATGGAATGTCCTGCCACTGAGTTTTCCTCCACCTTGGATTAGATCCGCCCTGCGTCCTATCGGGCGCGACAGTGCGCGACTCAGCGATTTTGCGGGAGTTTTGGGCATGTTCTGAGCCATGCTTGGGTTGCCTTTCGGGGTCGTTAAAGAGCGATCTCCTGAGGGTGTCGAGGCCGAGGCGGAATCATGACTTTTCGCGTCTGCCGTGTGCCTTTGGTTTGATGGCTTTTTTGCCCATGAGGTCGGTGGCGCATCGATAGGCCCAGACGAGTGCGAGAATGAGGACGCCGAGCAGCGTTGCGAGCTTGTCTGGAGCAGTAAGTGAGGCGGGTGTCTTCGAGGTTGAAGCCGCGCCGCTTGAGGTCGGCGAAGAGGCACTCGATGCCCCAGCGCTTGCGATAGGTGCGCAAGGCTCTTTCGCCCTGGCCCGTGTTGGTAGCGACGATCAGCCACTCGTCGTCAGGAAGGCGCTTGGCGGCGATGGTGGTTTGATGCCGGTCTCAGGCAGGCTAGCTTTGAAAGGACGGCCCGCGCGGTGGCGGCGTAATAGAGCGCCCTGCATCCGATCGGACGCAGAAAGGTCGCTCCAACCCTTTGAGTCGACGCATCGTGCTTTGCCGAAAATCGATTCCAATTTTCAGGCCGATGCTGTAGCGCGCCGCTGGATGAAGGATCGGCGGCAGGTCAGTTTGCGCCAAGGAGCCTTTTCCGCGATCAATCCGCTTCCGCAAAGTTATGCGGTCTCGCCGCCGCTACTCGGCCAGTTTTCCTGAAATTTGATCGAAAGGGAACGAACGGGATGTCTCATTTCACCGCCGAAGAGCAGGCCGCCATGGAAGCCTTGGCCAGCCGCGTCTTCGAAGCTGCGCGGACGGGAGATACGGCGGGACTGGCGGCGTTTCTCGATGCCGGGCTGCCGGTTGATCTCACCAATGCCAAGGGCGACAGCCTGTTAATGCTCGCGAGCTATCACGGCCATTGGGAGGCAAGCGCGCTGCTTTTGGCGCGCGGGGCTGATCCGGAGCGGCGTAACGATCGCGGTCAGACGCCGCTGGCGGGCGCTGCCTTCAAGGGCGAAACCGCCATCGCTCGGCTGCTGATGGATCATGGCGCGGCGGTGGATGGAGCCGGCGGTGACGGCAGGACGCCGCTGATGACGGCGGCGATGTTCAACCGCGTCGCGATCATCGATCTGCTGGTCGAAAATGGCGCGCAAATCGATCGTTCGACGCCGGACGGCGTCACGGCCGAAGCGGCGGCCGTCGCGATGGGGGCGCAAGAGGCCCGCGAGCGGCTCGCATCCTTGCGTCGCAGGCAGGGTTAAGACCGGCGTGCGAGGCAGACCGCGTTCGCTCGGCGGGATTGGCGCGGGCAGCGCGGCGCGTCGGCGCTCCCCGGCTGACGGTTGGGCCGTCGCGGAGAGGCGCGTTTTTGCGCCATCGCCGGCTCTCGCTGTCGGCGCGCGACAGCAAATCCCGCGCCTCTCGCGGCTTCGCGTGGTGCGACATTGGGACACCTTGAGGTTTAGCGATCGCGCGACGAAATGCACGTAAAAGTCGAATATTGTGCCGAATTCGTGTCCGAACCTGATCTTCAGCACGGCTTTCATCCACAACTATGCGCAGCCTCGGCGAGGAATTGCATTACACTCGTTAAAATTTAAACTAAAGTTGTTAAGCTTATTGTTGCGATTTTGAGGGATGCCCCGGCCATGTCGCGTTTTTTGTTCGCCAAGTCCCTGAGTTGGTCGCCCACAATCGCCCTTTCCTGGATGTGGGGGCTCGGCTTTTTCTATTCGATGCATATCGTCTGGTTGCAAGGATGGCCCGGCTTCTGGATCTTCGCGCTCGCCAATTCGTGCGGCCTTGCCGCTTTCGGTTGTATCCTTGGCGCAGGCGGGCGTGATCCCGAAGCGCTGTTTGCAAAGGTGAAGACGCGTTTCGTTTCGCTGTTTGCGCTCTACCAGGTGGCCGCGGTGGCGATCACCCTTTACTCGCTTAGCGCCTATCTCTGGCCGCTGATGTTTCCGGGCCGTGGCCCGATGTTGACGGTGGCCCTTTCGGGCTTGGTCGTCGTCGCCGGCTGTGTGATCGGGCATCGCTTGTCGTTGGTCAGACTGCGCTTGTTCCATGGCGTCTATCTGGCCGTGGCGATCGTGGCGATCGCGCTCGTCATGCTGTTCATGCCGGGCGCCCACGTGCCGAAAGCGGCGATGACGGCGACCGATACCCAGTCCGTCTGGGCGTTTTTGTTGCCGACCCTTGTCGGTTTCGCGCTCGGCCCCTGGGGGGATCTCCAGCAATGGCAGCGGGCGATCGAGATCCGCCGCTCAGGGCAATCGCCGGCGATCGCTTATCTCGCCGCCGGTGCGCTCTTTCTGGTGCTTTTGACTGCCAATGCGATCTTGTCGAAAATGGCCGGCGCCAACGTCATCGTCGCCGCCGACGGCGCGCTGGGGGCGCAGAGTTCGGTTGCGGCGCGATTGGGCGCAGGCAGCGAAGGGATTGCCGCGGCCGCCTTCGTGATCTGGGCGGCGATCGCCGCTGTCTCGACAATCGACAGCTTTTATAATGCGATCCGCTGGTATTTCCGCTCGCTCCTGACCAACAGCCTGCACCCGGCGCTCGCCTTCGTGCCGGCGTCGGCGGCCGCGTCACCGATCTGGCTGCTGGTCGTGGCCGTTGCCGCCGTTTCGGCGATGCAAAGCCTCGATCTGTCGCAGACCGCTTACATGATGCCCTATGCGACGCTGCTCGTCGGCGCGATCATTTGCCTGATCGCAGCCTCGATGAAGACGCCTGTGGCGTTTGATCCGGTCTATCAGTATCTCGTCGGTCTGGCGGCGGCGATGGTGTTCTTCATCGGTTATCGCGAGGGCATTGCGGGCTTGATCCCGCTGTCGACGGCGATCGCGCTGCTCGGGGCGTTTCAGCCGTTGACTACACTCGTCGCTAGGTCTCGGGCGATGGGCGCGGTCGATCTGGCCGACTCACCGCCGGTGGTCGGCGCCTCGCAGGCCGATCGCCCGATCGGCGCCGAAGGCAAGCCAAGCACAAGCCTTGATGCCGGCGATGTCGATGAAAACGCGGTCGGGACGGTGCCGATCAGCGGCCTTTCGATCCGGGCCGAAAACCGCAATCTCGCGCCGAGCTCCGGCTTCGATGGACAGTGGTTCGTCATGCAGGTGACGCCGACCTATGACGACACCAATTCCGTCGGGAACGTCTATTTCGCCAATTACATCCGCTGGGTCGGCAAGGCCCGCGAGCTGTTCTTTTCCGCCTGCATGCCGAAATTCGATCTGGAGACGACGCGCTATTACGTTTTGACGCGCTCCTTCACCCACGATTTTCGCCGCGAGATCGCCGAGTTCGAGCCGGCGACGATCCGCATCCGCATCGCGAGCCACAATCGGAAATTCGTCACCCTCGGCCATGAGATCATCAGCGACCGTCACGGCCTGCTTGGGCGTGGCGAGCAGTCGCTGATGTTCGTCGACCGCGACAGTTTCCGGCCGCTCGACATTCCGGTCGACATCATCCGCGGCTTCCTGCCCTTCTGGCCTTCCGGCGCGCCCGAAAGCCGTTCGGATGGGGTCAAACGACAGGATCGTCAGGCGGTTTGACGGAACGCCATGGCGGCTGGACGGCTCGCGCGCCGGGCGTGCGACAGGACGCACAAAGGGCGCCCACCTGATTGCATCGACGCATCGCGCTTGCGCAAAATCGCTTCCGATGTCCGGACCGATGCTGGACGGCGGGTTATCCGGCGACAAGCGATACCGGCCGCTGGTCGCTTTGTTTGATCAGCGCCAGCGTCGAGTGTTCGTCCGCTGGTGGGCCGAAGAGATAGCCCTGCAATTCGGGGCAGCCAATCTGTCGCAGACAGTCGAGCTGCGCCCGGGTCTCCACACCCTCGGCGATTGTCGTCATTTTCAGCGTCCGGCCGAGCTCCACGATGGTTTTGACGATGCTGACATCGGAGGTCTTGTGCGGCAGGTCGATGATGAAGCTGCGATCGATCTTGATCTTGTCGATCGGCAGTTCCCGCAGATAGCTCAGGCTGGAATAGCCGGTGCCGAAATCGTCGAGCGCGAGGCGCACGCCGAGTTCGCGCAGCTGCTGTAGAGTCGCGCTGGTCTCCTTGTTGGCGGCGAGAAAGGCGGTCTCGGTGATCTCCAGTTCCAGCCTGGAGGCTTCAAGCTTTGAGACGGCAAGTGCACGGGAGACGAGATCGACAAGATCGGTGTGGCGGATCTGAACGGTGGAGATGTTGACCGCCACCGAAAGCGAGCGATCGGGCCAGCTGGCGGCGAAACAGCACGCGGTGAACAGGCCCCATTCGCCGAGCGCGATGATGGTGCCGGTCTCTTCGGCAAGAGCGATGAATTCGTTGGGCGGCACCGGCCCATGCACCGGATGGCGCCAGCGCATCAGCGCTTCGAAGCCGTGTAACTTGCCGGTTTTCGACAGCACGATCGGCTGATAGCTCAGGGTAAACTCACCCCGCTCGAGCGCCCCGCGCAACTCGCCCATCAGCGTCGCGCGCTCTTCCTTGTGCTCGTCCATGCTCGGATCGTAAACGCGATAGCTGCCGCCGCCGGCGCTCTTCATTCGGTAGAGCGCGGCATCAGCCTGGCGCAGGATCTCCAGCGCGCTGGTCGGCATGCGCGCGATGGCGATGCCGATGCTGACATCGATGTTGAGATAGAGGTCTTCGATCATATAGGGCTGGCGCAGGCTGGCGACGATCCGCTCGGCAAGATCGGCATTGGCCGTCAGCGTGCTGTCGGCATGCAGCAGCGCGAATTCGTCGCCGGCAAAGCGGGCGATGGTCCGGTCGGGGCCGCTGAACGCCGTCAGCCGTTTGCCGATCTGCCGCAGCAACTCGTCGCCGACGCTGTGGCCGAAGGTGTCGTTGACCTGCTTGAAGCGATCGAGATCGAGACACAGAACGGCGTAGTCGGCACCGGGTTGGCCGGCGGCAAGGCGGGTCTCCGCTTCGCTGACGATTTCCTCGAAATGGCGCCGATTGGCGAGGCGGGTGAGGACGTCGTGATTGGCGAGATAGTTCAGCCGGGCGATATACTCGTGTTCGAGCGTGACATCCGAGCCAACGCCGCGAAAGCCGAGAAAGACGCCGTCGGCGTCGTGGATCGGCTTGCCGGTGAGCGACCACCACCGTCTGTCGGTGTCGACGATCACGGGCATGCGCAGGCGCCGAAATGGTCGATGCTCCGCCAGCGCCAGGCGCAGCCGCTGCTCGGAGTCGACCGGCTCACTATCGACGGGCGTGAACAGCTTGATGAAGGGCAGGCCCTGAAGCTCGGCGCGGGCGAGCTCGGTGACCTCGGCGAAGCGGTTGGACGGGGTCCGAATCAGCCCTGCCGCATCGGTTTCCCAGAGCCAGTCGCTGGCATTTTGCTCGAAATCGTTCAGCAGCAGTCCGCTTAACTCGCGCTGCCGATCGAGATCGATCTGGACGATCGCTCGCAGGCTCACCAGCCGGCTGATCTGAACGATCGTGATCACGATGAAGCACGTGTAGATCGTCAATAGAACGGCGACGATCAGATAGAAATCTTCTCCCGTCCGCGCCAGGGCGACAAAGGAGCCGACAATGATGCCGCCGGAATAGACCAGCCCGGCCGCCGGGACGAAGCCGATACAGATTCCGGTGGCGATGAGCCCGGCGCAGGTCGAGGCAATCAGCAGCCGGCCTTCCGCGCCGGCGGCTTCGAACAGCATCAGCGGGATCGAGGCGAGGGTGATGCCGCCAAGAGCGGCGATGATGATCAGCCGCCGGCGGATCGTCCCGACGCAAACCCCGCGAGCCAGCAGCCGATCTTTGCGCCAGGCCACGCAGCCGGCGAGACCGAACGCGCCGAGGCCGGCAACGGCCAGCTCCTGGCCGACCAGATAGGTCATGGTCTGCCGCTCCCAGAAGAAGAAGCAGACGACGATCGAGACCGAAACGCCGGTCAAGATCGTGAACGGCGCAAGGCGCAACGAAAGGTCGAGCTGATCCAGCCAAACCTTTTCCAACTTTTCCCTGCTGCTGGCAGGCCAACTACGCGCGCCGCGAAAAGAGACCAAATTCTTCAACATTCCGGACATGGAGGGTCAGGACATTTGCGTCATGATAGCCAAGGAGCCTTAAGAGACCGAAAACGAGATAAGCTAACTTTTTTGTTTACCAATGGGAAATTCGGGGCACTATCTTACACCATCTGGTGGCATCTATGAATATACATGAGGCCGCCGAGGGGCTATTGGAATCGATGCGAGACAGAAATCGTTTTTCGCGACCGGTGACACGCCGTATCGCCTTGTGCGGTTGCGGTCATGACGTCAGACGGACGCTCGAACCGCGCCGGCGGACGCTTGGAACGCGCCGGGTGAGATGCCGTTTCGGGTAGGCAAACCTTGCAACGCGACGGCGCACGACAACACCAGCACACATTGAAAATCCAAAAACGCCGTGACGCTGACGTTATTATGGCGCGGGCAACATATTTTGATGGTCACGAAAGTGTGCTGCCGGTCATCGAGCAGGTCGATGCGCCTCACCGAATTCGGTCGCCGGCGATCGGCAGACTGGCGCAGTGGGCTCAGACAAAGCAGAGCCGTTTTCGTTCGATTCTCTTCGGAAAGGGGACGACGCCTCGTGACCGGCGAGCGCCAACGCAAAATAATGGCGGCCGGTGGGCCGCCATCCTCCGCCACGGGGTGTTGGGTCCGCTGGCGACGTTGGTGGCGTCAGACGAAGGCGCCGTGGCAGTGCTTGAACTTCTTGCCCGAGCCGCATGGGCAGGGCTCGTTGCGGCCGACGCGGCCCCAGGTCTCCGGCCGGCTGGGATCGAGCGTCGAACGATTGGCCGGTTGGCCGAGGGCACTGGTTGGATAGAAGCCGCCGCCCATCTCGTCGTATCCGGTGTCGGGATCGAGATGGTGACCTTCAACCGCGGGCGCCTGCGGCATCACCTGCTCGTCCGGCTGGACCAGTTCGACCCGCATCAGCTGGCTGGTCGCGCGTTCGCGCAGATTGCCGAGCATCGCCTGGAACAGCTCGAAGGCCTCGGACTTGTACTCGTTCAGCGGATCGCGCTGGGCATAGCCGCGGAAGCCGATCACCGAGCGCAGATGGTCGAGATTGACCAGATGTTCGCGCCACAAAGCGTCGAGAGTCTGCAGCACGATCGAGCGTTGGACGTAGGTCGTCACCTCGGGGCCGAAGCGCTCCGCCTTTTCGCTCGCGGCGGCGTCGGCGGCCTGGATGATGCGCTCGCGCACATCGGTCTCGTCGATGCCTTCCTCGGCCGCCCATTCGGGGATCGGCAGGTCGAGATTGAGGATTTCCTCGACCTCGAGCTTCAGCTCCTCGGTCGACCACTGTTCCGGATAGGCCTTTTCCGGAATGTGACGGGCGACCAGGGCTTCGATCGTTTCTTCACGCATGCCGGCGACGGTTTCGCCGAGATCCTCGGCGTCCATCACCTCGATCCGCTGATCGAAGATGACGCGCCGTTGGTCGTTCATCACGTCGTCGTATTTGAGCAGGTTCTTGCGGATATCGAAGTTGCGCGCCTCGACCTTTTTCTGCGCCTTTTCCAGAGCCTTGTTGATCCACGGATGGATGATCGCCTCGCCCTCTTTGAGGCCGAGCTTGGTTAGCATCGAATCCATGCGATCGGATCCGAAGATCCGCATCAGATCGTCCTGCAGGGAGAGATAGAATTTTGACCGGCCGGGATCGCCCTGGCGACCCGAACGGCCGCGCAGCTGGTTGTCGATGCGCCGGCTTTCGTGGCGTTCGGTGGCCAGCACATAGAGGCCGCCGGCTTCGAGCGCCGCAGCCTTCAGACGTTTCACGTCGGCCTTGATCGCCTCTTCCTTGGCGGTGCGATCCGGCCCTTCCGGCATGTCGGCGAGTTCGCGCTCGATCCGCATCTCGGCATTGCCGCCGAGCTGGATATCGGTGCCGCGGCCCGCCATGTTGGTGGCGATCGTCACCGCGCCGGGCACGCCGGCCTGAGAGACGATATAGGCTTCCTGTTCGTGATAGCGGGCGTTCAGGACCTGGAAGTCCTTGACGCCGTCGCGCCGCAGAAGATCGGCGAGAAGCTCGGATTTTTCGATCGAGGTGGTCCCGACGAGGATCGGTTGGCCGCGCGCGGCCGCCGCCTGGATTTCCTTCGAGATCGCCCGGAACTTTTCGTCGAAGGTCCGGTAGACTTCGTCGTCCTCGTCGATGCGCTGGATCGGCAGGTTGGTCGGGATCTCAATGACGTCGAGGCCGTAGATGTCGCCGAATTCAGCCGCTTCCGTCTGCGCGGTACCGGTCATGCCGGACAGCTTTTTGTACATGCGGAAGTAGTTCTGGAAGGTGATCGAGGCGAAGGTCTGGTTTTCCGGCTGGACGGTGACGCCTTCCTTGGCTTCGAGCGCCTGATGCAGACCTTCGGAATAGCGCCGGCCGGGCATCATGCGGCCGGTGAATTCGTCGATCAGCACGATCTCGTCGCCGCGCACGATGTAGTCCTTGTCACGCTGGAACAGCGTGTGTGCCTTCAACGCGTTGTTGACGTGATGAACGATGGCGACGTTTTCGATGTCGTAGAGCGAGGAGCCGTGGAGATGGCCGGCGGCTTCCAACAGCCGTTCCAGCTTCTCGGTGCCATCCTCGGTGAAGGTCACCGTGCGCTGCTTCTCGTCGAGCTCGTAATCGGCCTTGTCGAGCTTCGGGATGAAGCCGTCGATGGTCTTGTAGAGATCGGAGCGGTCGTCGAGCGGGCCGGAGATGATCAGCGGCGTGCGCGCCTCGTCGATGAGGATCGAATCGACCTCGTCGACGATCGCGTAGTGATGGCCGCGCTGGACCATCTGCTCGCGCTCATACTTCATATTGTCGCGCAGATAGTCGAAGCCGAGTTCGTTGTTGGTCGCGTAGGTGACGTCACACTGATAGGCGGCGCGGCGCTCCTCGTCGGTCAGGCCGTGGACGACGATGCCGACGGTGAGGCCGAGGAAGCGATAGATCCGGCCCATCCACTCGGCGTCACGCGAGGCCAGATAGTCGTTGACGGTGACGACGTGGACGCCTTTGCCTTCCAGCGCGTTGAGATAAACGGCGAGGGTGGCGACCAAGGTCTTGCCCTCGCCGGTCCGCATCTCGGCGATCGCGCCGGAATTCAGCACCATGCCGCCGATCATCTGGACGTCGAAGTGACGCATGCCGAGAACACGCTTGCCGGCTTCGCGGACCACCGCGAAAGCCGGGACCAGAATATCGTCCACCGACTTGCCGCCGGCCAGAAGCGCCTTGAACTCGTCGGTCTTGGCGATCAGCGCCGCGTCCGAGAGCGCCGCCATTTCGTCTTCCAGCGCGGCGATCGCCCGGATGCGGGACTGGAATCGCTTGACCACGCGATCGTTCGCCGACCCCAGTAACTTCTGGGCAAGCCCGCCAAAACTGACCATAAAAGGGTCCTTCCGAATGCTTTTTCGTGCGAGGCCACGCCACCGTTCGAACGTCGGCCACGGCCGCCGTCCCGGCAGATCGTGGCGAGGTCGGGAGCCTGCAATCTCAGCGGAAGGCGGCTGGACTTTCAGTTGGCGCGAGAGATAAGAGGGGGCAAATCCGATGTCAACGGCGCTTTGCGCCCGCGAGCCATACGGTGTTCGAAAGCTTGGCACCGTGAATGACGGATGCGCGCCGTTCGTCGGTCACACCCGTTTGCGTCAGAAGTCCCGAAAAGGAACATCCTCGATGACCAAAAACCTCATCGCCCTCTTGGCGGGCGGCGTTTTCATGACGTTCGCTGCCGGCCAGGTGGCGCAGGCCGCCGATAGCGACGTGGTCGCCAAAGTCGGCAAGTCGACGGTGACCGAAGCCGAGCTGAAAGCTGCCGAAGCCGAGCTTGGGCCGCAATTTCAGTCGCTGCCGGCAGACAAGCGGCAGCTTGCCGTGCTTTCGGCTCTGATCGACATCAAGGCTCTGGCGGCCGAGGCCGAAAAGGCCAAGATGCAGAATGATCCGGCGGTCAAGGCGCAGCTCGAATTTGACCGCGATCGGGCTCTTCACAATGCCTATTTCGCGAAGGAAGGCATCGCCAAGATCAGCGACGACGAGCTGAAGGCGCGCTACGATGAGGAAATCAAGGCGATGCCGCCGCGCAAGGAGGTGCATGCCCGGCATATTCTGGTGAAGACCAAGAAAGAGGCGGAAGACGTCATCAAGGAGCTTGAGGGCGGCGCCGATTTCCAGAAAGTCGCCAAGGAAAAGTCGACTGGTCCGTCCGGCCCGTCCGGCGGCGACCTCGGCTTCTTCAGCCAGGGGCAGATGGTCCCGGCCTTCGAGAAGGCGGCGTTTGCGCTGAAGCCCGGCGAATTCACCAAGGAGCCGGTGCAGACCCAGTTCGGTTGGCACGTCATCCAGGTGGTCGAGACCCGCGATGCGCCGCCGCCGAAGTTCGAGCAGGTCAAGGATCAGCTGCAGCAGCTTCTTCTGCGCGAAAAATACATGCAGATGGTCGGCAAGGCTCGCAAGGCGCTGGGTGTCGACTATGTCGATCCGAAGATGAAGAGTCAGGTCCAGCAGCTTGAAAAGCAGATGCTCGGCGAGCAGCCGGACAGTGGCGACGCCGCGGCTCCGGCGACGCCGGCGGCCACGGCGGCCCCGGCGGCGAAGAGCCAATAACCGATCTTCAGATCGGGGCGCCGGTTGATCCGGGGCCCCGATGTTCATCCCTCAGGAACCCGTTGCATGTCGCATCCAGTCTCCCCTCTCGCGCCCGCGACATTGGCTGAACTCCCGCCGATCGAGGGGGTCCGCATCGCCACGGCGGAAGCCGGCATCAAATACAAGAACCGCACCGATCTGATGATGATGGTGTTCGACGCGCCGACCGCGGTCGCGGGCGTCTTGACCCGCTCGCGATGCCCGTCGGCGCCGGTCGATTTTTGCCGCGCCAATCTCGCCGGCGGATCGGCTCGGGCGCTGGTCGTCAATTCCGGCAACGCCAACGCCTTTACCGGCCGCCGCGGCCGCGAATCGACGGCGATGACGGCCGAGGCGGCGGCAAAAGCCGTCGGCTGTTCGCCGAGCGAGGTGTTCCTCGCCTCGACCGGCGTGATCGGCGAGCCGCTCGATGCCGGCCGCTTTACGCATCTGTTGCAGAGCCTGGCCGACACCGGTGAGGCGGATCGCTGGCGCGAGGCCGCGCAGGCGATCATGACCACCGACACCTATCCCAAGGTCGCGACCCGCAGCGCCGCTCTTGGCGACGGCACGGTGACGATCAACGGAATTGCCAAGGGCGCGGGGATGATCGCGCCGGACATGGCGACGATGCTGTCCTTCCTCGCCACCGACGCGCCGATCGCCGCGCCGGTGCTGCAGGCACTGCTGAAGGCGGCCGTCGAGCCGAGCTTCAATTCGGTGACGGTCGACAGCGACACCTCGACGTCGGACACCTTGCTGTTTTTTGCCACCGGCGCCGCGGCGGCCCGCGGCTGCCCCGAGATCACCGACGCGGCCGATCCGCGACTGGGCGCGCTACGTTCAGCTCTCGGCGAGCTGTTGCTCGATCTCGCCCGTCAAGTCGCTCGCGACGGCGAGGGGGTTCGCAAGGAAATCCAGGTGACGGTGGAAGGAGCTGTCAGCGACCTCAGCGCCAAGCGGATCGCCCTGTCGATCGCCAATTCGCCGCTGGTCAAGACCGCGGTCGCCGGCGAGGACGCCAATTGGGGCCGCGTCGTCATGGCCGTTGGCAAGGCCGGCGAAGAGGCCGACCGCGACCGCCTGGCGATCCATTTCGGCGATGTGCGCGTGGCTGTCGATGGCGAGCGCGATCCGGCCTATTCGGAAGCGGCGGCCTCGGCCGTGATGCGCCGGGCGGAAATTTTGATCCGGGTGGATCTCGGTCTTGGAACCGGCCGCTGGACGGTCTATGGCTGCGACCTCACCAAGGACTATGTCGCGATCAATGGCGATTACCGAAGCTGAGAAAATGCGCCAATTCGCGGTGGTGCGGCGCCTCGAGGCGGCGGGCTTTCGCGCCTGGCCTGCGACTTCGACCGCTTTCGACGGCACCTGGGCGGTGCGGTTGACCCGCGCCTTTCCGGCCAAGCGTCTCAATTCGATCAATCCGCTCGATCCGTCCGACACCAAAGGCATCGCTGAGCGCTTGGCGCGGGCGCGCAAGACCTTTGCCGAGGCCGGCCGAACGCTCACCGTGCGCCAATCGCCGCTCGCCCCGCCCGAACTCGTCGCGCATCTTGACGCGGAGGGATGGTCGCGCTTCGCCGAATCGATCGTGATGACCTGCGAGATCGCGGCGATCGACTTTTCCGCGTCGGTCGACCGGATTCCCATCCGCGACATCGACCGCTATCTCGAAGCGAGCCTTGCCGTGCATGGCCGGCCGCCGTCGATGCGGGCCGGGCTCGGCGAGATCATCCGCGCGATCCGCCCGCCCTGCGGCATGTTCATGCGTGAAAATGACGGCGGCAAGCCGGTGGCCGTGGCCTTGGCGATCCAGGATAACGATCTGGCGGGGATCCTCGACGTCGCCGTTGCGCCCGCCTGCCAGCGACAGGGCATCGGGCTCGATCTGGTGCGGACGGCCCTTCGCTATTCGATGCACAAGGGCGCCACGACCGGCTGGGTCCAGGTCGAGGCCGACAATGCGGCGGGACTGGCGCTCTACGAGCGGCTCGGTTTCAGGCAAGCCTATCACTACGTCTATCGCACGCCACCGGGAGAGCGGCCATGAGCGGCGGGATCGATCAGCGAAAGCGCCTGCTGCTGGTGGTTGCCTGCGCCCTCGTCGATGCCGATGGCCGGATCCTGATCGCCCAGCGCCCCGAGGGCAAGTCGCTGGCCGGATTATGGGAGTTTCCGGGCGGCAAGGTCGAGCCCGGCGAGGCGCCGGAAGCCGCCCTGATCCGGGAACTGGCCGAAGAGCTTGGCGTGATGACGCAAGCAGCCTGCTTGGCGCCGCTGACCTTTGCCAGCCATGGCTATGACGACTTCCACCTGTTGATGCCGCTGTTCGTCTGCCGGCGCTTCGAAGGCACGCCGCAATCGCGCGAGGGGCAAGCGCTAAAATGGGTGCGGGCGAGGGCGCTGCGCGATTATCCGATGCCACCTGCCGACGCGCCGTTGATCGCCCATCTGATCGATCTTTTGGGCGCATAGCACCGCGCGCATTGGTTCGCGATGCTTTCCTGTTCTGAAAAATGCTCGGCGTCGCCGGCGGCGATCGGTCATTAACGTTGCGTGAACTGTAACGGGTTGCCGAGCTGGGCATTATCGGCGGATTAAAGCCTTGTTTAAACCTTTTGGTGACACTTCGGCCGGTGGATGTGCGGGGATCACGCGATGGATCATCGGGAACATGTCGAAGGCGAGGCCGTCTATGACGGTGATCTTCCCGCGCGGATGCGGCCTTCGTCCAGCGATATTCTGCTGCGCGGCACGATGCTGTTTGCGGCGGCGATCACCGCCCTGGCGCTGATCGCCGTTCCCGTGATCGACCGCAACACCGACGAGACGATGGTCGCGCGCGGCCCGGACATCGACATGATGATGACCGGTTCGATCCAGGCGCAGCCGCAGACCTACATCATTCATCGCAGTGTTCTCGAGGCACCCGGCAGCGGGCCCTGCACGCTATTTGCCTCCGGCGCGCGGCGGAGTGGAAGCTGCTGATGGGCCGATCCTTGTCACGGGCCCTGGCGACGGCCAAGCGAGTGGGCGGCGCTTTCTGGACTGGCTGCGATGGCGCGACCGCGATCGAATATACGCTGATCTGCGCGGCGATGGCCGCGGTGCTGGTGGGCGCGGTCTCCGCCCTGCGCGACCCGCTGGTCGAGACCTTGACCTTTGTCGCCAACCATCTCGGGCTGTGACCGTTTGCGCCATGGGCCTTGAAATTGGCGTTCGCCGGCCGACCAAGGCGGCGTTCTCACGAAAGATCTGACGAACGATCGTTCAGCGCGGCGGCGAGGCTGGCCTTGGCGCTGCCGGGGCGAAGCGGCTTCTGCTGGTTTTCGTGCGGTGCCCAGCCTGACAGATGCATGACGTCGAAGGTCGCCCGAATGCGGCCGTCGGCATCGGCGAAGCGCTCCGCATAAATCTCCGCGGCGCGCAGAAACAGGCGACGGCCTGCCGGCTTGCGCGAGCGCTCTTGCAGGATGTTCGCCGCGCCCATGGCGCGGATGTCGGCGGCCAGCGCGAACAGATTGTCGTAGCGCACCGTCAGCCGGTCGACGTCGCCGACGGGCAGGGCAAAGCCCGCCCGTTGCAGCAGGCCGCCGGCCTCCCGGATCTCGGCAAAGGGGGCGACCCGCGGCGAGACGCCGCCGGTGATCTCGCTCTCGGCGTGCAGCAGAGCGGTTCTCAGTTCGCTCAGCGTCTCGCCGCCGAGAAAGGCCGCCAGGAACAGACCGTCCGGCCGCAGCGCTCGGCGGATCTGCGCCAGCATCCCGGGCACGTCGTTGACGAATTGCAGCGACAGGCAGGAGACGACGAGGTCGACGCTTTCGGGCGCGAGCGGCAGACATTCTTCATCGGCGACCACCGCCAGCTCCGCGCCGTCGAGAAGAAACGGCATGCGCTCGATCCGCAGCACGGTGTCGCACCGCCCGCTGGCAATCATGCCGGCGGCCATTTCGCCGCGATGACCGGCGAGATCCACCGCGACGGCAAAGCGGCGCTCGACGACGGCGAGACGCTCGGTCAGCTCGGCGGCGACGGCCTTCATCAAAAATGCGGCACTGTCGTCGCTGGCCGCGGTGAACCACCGTTCGCGGCGACGGTCGAGCAGCGCGCGGTCGAAGGGCATCGAGGGGGAGGGATCGGACATGGGCCTATCGGTGTTCGCGTCGCGTCTTTCATCTTGACGCCGACGGCTGTCTGCAGGTGGAATGCCGTTTCGGCAAGCCAGAAAACGGACGCGTGGCGACATGTGGCCACGCCGGGCGGCGAATAAAAGCCGCTGCGCCATCGGACGCAAGAGCGATGCATCTCTTCAAGCGGGGCAGAACGGCGATTGCCAATTCGCTCGGCCGGCTGTTGTTTCCGGCCGTCTGCGCCGGTTGCGAGAGCGCGGTCACCCGCGCCGGCAGTGTTTGCCCCGCCTGCTGGGCGAAGCTGCGCTTCATCGAGCGGCCCTATTGCGAAGTGCTCGGCCTGCCCTTCTCCTACGATCTCGGCAAGGGGTTCTTATCGGCCGAAGCGATCGCCGAGCCGCCGCCCTTCGCCCGCTTGCGCGCCGCGGTGCTCTATGACGATCTTGCCGCCCATCTCGTCGGCGCCCTGAAATATGGCGACCGGACCGATCTGGTGCCGCTGATGGCGGGCTGGATGGGCCGGGCCGGGGCGGAGTTGCTGGCCGATGCCGACGTCGTGGTGCCGTTGCCGCTGCATGCCGGGCGGCTTTGGCGGCGGCGCTACAATCAGTCGGCCGAACTTGGCCGGCGGATCGCCCGCTGCGCCGGCGTCGCCTTCGCGCCTTTGGCCTTGAAGCGGATCAAGGCGACGCGCTCGCAGGTCGGTCTCGGCCAGAAGCAGCGCCGCGACAATGTCCGCGGAGCCTTCCGGGTGATGGATGCCCGGCGCTTCGAAATCGAGGGGCGGCGGGTCTTGTTGATTGACGACGTCTATACCACCGGCGCCACGGCGGCGAGCGCCACAAGGGCGCTGAAGCGGGCCGGCGCTGCCGATGTCGATGTGCTGGTCTTTGCCAGGGTTGGCGCCGGCAGCGGCTCCACTCTTGCGGCGGGACCGGCTTAAGGCCATATCCATCGCTTGAATTTGCAGTCAAAAGGACCGTCGATGACCGAGGTGACGATCTATACGCGCCAGTTCTGCGGATTTTGTTCGCGGGCCAAGCAGCTCTTGGAGGCCAAGGGCGTCACCTATCACGAGAAGGACGCGACATCCTCGCCGGAGCTGCGCGAGGAGATGCGTGATCGTTCCAAGGGTGGCGCGACCTTTCCGCAGATCTTCATCGGCGACGTGCATGTCGGCGGCTGCGACGATCTTTACGCGCTGGATCGGGCCGGTAAGCTCGATTCGATGCTCGCCGCCTGACGCCCTCGGGAGACCGATTTTGTGACGACTTTTCGCGCCGCCGTCCTGCAGATGCGCTCCGGCACCGAGCCGGCGGCCAATATCGCCGCCTTTTCGGCCCTGGTCGAGGAGGCTGTCGCCGCCGGCGCCGACTATGTGCAGTCGCCGGAGATGACCGGCATGGTGCAGCGCGACCGAGCAAGCCTGATGGCCAACCTGCGGCCTGAGGCGGACGATCCTTTGCTGTTGGAAGCCGCGCGGCTGGCCGGCCGGCATCAGATCTATGTCCATCTCGGCTCGACGGCGGTGCCGCTCGACGAGGGGCGGGTGGCCAACCGCGCTGTTCTGTTCGGCCCGGATGGCGCGCGGATCGCCACATACGACAAGATCCACATGTTCGACGTCGATCTCGACAATGGCGAGAGCTGGCGGGAATCGCGCACCTATCGGCCGGGCGGCCGGGCGGCGGTTGCCGATCTCGTTTTCGACGACGGCGCGGCCCGGCTCGGCTTTGCCGTGTGCTACGACATGCGCTTTCCGCATCTGTTTCGCGAAGAGGCGCTGGCCGGCGCGACGGTTCTGACCGCCCCGGCGGCCTTTACCCGCCAGACCGGCGAGGCCCATTGGCACGTGCTCTTGCGCGCGCGGGCGATCGAAAACGGTGCGTGGATGATCGCGGCGGCGCAGGGCGGCGTCCATGCCGACGGGCGCGAGACCTATGGTCATTCGCTGATCGTCGATCCCTGGGGGCAGATCGTCGCCGAAGTGGATGGCGACGAGCCCGGCGTCGCGATCGCAACGATCGACACCGCCGCCGCCGCGACCGCCCGGGCCAAGATTCCCAATCTGCAGAATGCGCGCGCCTTCGTCGTCGATGCTGGCGACGGGGCTGCAGGCGAGCCGATCCGCGTCACAGGCGCATGGGCGGCCGAATAATGATCCATTTCGATTTGCGATGCCGCTCCTGCGGCCATGGTTTCGACGGCTGGTTCCGTTCGAGCGAAGATTTCGACCGCCAGATCAGCGCGCGGCTTGTCGCCTGCCCGCTTTGCCAGGCAGAGGACGTCGAAAAGGCGCTGATGCGTCCGGCGATCGCCAAGGGTGGAGCAGCTCACCGCGACGCGCCGCGCGAGGCGGCCGACGGCCCGGCTGGGGCCCCAGCCGGGGCTGCAGGGTCCGCCGGGGCACCGGTCGCTCCGACGACGCTTGCCAACGTGCCCGCGCCCCATCCCGAGATCGCCAAGGCCTTTGCCGTTCTGCAGGAAATCTCGCGCAAGGTTCGGGCCGAAGCCGACTATGTCGGCGGCAAGTTCGCCGACGAGGCGCGGCGAATTCATTACGGCGAGAGCGATGCGCGTCAGATCTATGGCGAGGCCTCGCACAAGGAGGTCGAAAGCCTGGCGGAAGAGGGCATCACGGCCGTGCCGCTGATGCCGCTGCCCGAGGACAAGCAGTAGCGGGCAGCGGCCGCGTGGTGTTTGTCGCGGGTGACGTTCCTTGACCTTCCAGCCGCTGGAATACCCATCTGTGTCGAGACGAGGCGGATCCGGGTGCTGCGGCGGCCGTTTTCGCGTGACAATCCTGCAAGCGATGGCGGATCAACGGATGAGTTTGGAACAATCAAGCAAGGGTGAGCGCCGGGCCGTTCTCTATCGAATGGTCATGGAAAAGCATGTCTGCCCCTATGGCCTGAAGTCGAAGGATCTTCTGGAGCGGGAAGGCTTTGAGGTCGAGGATCACCATCTGACGACCCGCGAGGAGACCGATGCCTTCAAGGACAAACACGGTGTCGAGACCACGCCGCAGACCTTCATCGCCGGTGAGCGGATCGGCGGCTATACCGAGTTGCGAAAGCATTTCGGCAAGCCCCTCAAGGCGAAGGACGAGCCCACCTATCAGCCGGTCATCGCGATCTTCTCGGTCGCCTTGCTGATGGGGCTGGCGGTGTCCTATGCGGCTTATGACACGATTTTCACCCCGAGGGCGATCGAGTGGTTCTTCGCCATCTCGATGTGTCTTCTCGGCATTCAGAAGCTGCAGGATATCGAGAGTTTCTCGACCATGTTCTTGAACTACGATCTTCTGGCCAAGCGTTGGGTGCGGTACGGCAAGATCTATCCGTTCGGCGAAACGCTGGCCGGCCTATTGATGATCGCCGGAGCGCTGACCTGGATCTCGGCACCGATTGCGCTGGTCATCGGCACCATCGGCGCGGTCTCGGTCTATTATGCCGTCTATGTCCAGAAGCGGGAGCTGAAATGCGCCTGCGTCGGCGGGGGATCGAACGTGCCGCTCGGCTTCGTGTCGTTGACCGAGAATCTGGTGATGATCGGCATGGGTCTCTGGATGCCGATCCGCATGCTGATCTGGGGCGCCTGAGCGCGGGGGCGGGGTCGGCAAGCCGCGAAAATCGCCCGGCCGTATGGCCCTTCGACACCGATCGACAAGCTGCAGCGCCGCAAGGCGCTGCAGCTCGTTGACGATCAGCTTGGATAGCGGGCGTAGAGCGCGCTGGTGCCGTGCTTTTTGATCAACAGCACTTCGAAGGGCGTTGTGCCGGAACCCATGCCGGGGGCATCGCCCGGCATGCCGGGGACGGCGAGGCCGAGCGCGTCCGGGCGTTCGGCGAGAAGGCGCCGAATGTCCCGTGCTGGCACATGGCCCTCGATCGCATAGCCGTCGACAAAGGCGGTGTGGCAGGAGGCAAATGCCGGCCCGATGCCCGTGTCGGCTTTCTTGGCGTTGAGATCGGCATCGTCGAGATGCTGCACGCTCACCGCGAAACCCGCCGCTTCGACATGGCGCGCCCAGGCGGCGCAACAGCCGCAGCGCGGCGAGGCGTAAATTGTCATGGCCTGGCGGGACAAAGCGGCAACGGGACTGGCGAAGAGCGCAAGGCCCGCAACGCCGGAGAATGTCGCGGTCATGATCATTGTCCGTCGGTTCATCGCTCGATCTCCGGCTTAACTCTGGCTGGCGGCCGTGACCGTCAGCACCCCATGCATGCCGACCTCGTAATGGCCGGGAATGAGGCAGGCGAAGCCGAACGGACCCGGCTTGTCGAAGCGGAGGGTCACCGACCCGGACTGACCCGGCGCCAAACGCAGCTCTCCCGGATCGGTGTGCTTCATGTCCGGCATCTTCTCCATTTCCGCCTTGTGCTCCATCAATGCCTCATGGTCGCCAACGACGAATTCGTGATCGAGTGTGCCGGTGTTGTGGACCTCAAAGCGGATCGTTCGCCCGGCCGTGACCGTCACATGGTCGGGCGTAAATCCCATCGAACCGTCCGGCCGCTCGACCATGTTGATCGTGATCGTGCGGTCGGGTTTCGCGCTCGATGGCGCGATTTCGATGGACTCGGCGTGGTGATCCCCGGAATGGGACTCTGCGGCGGCGGCCACGCTGGCTGCGGGGACTATGGCAAGGGTTGTGGCCAGGGTTGCGATAAGGGCTCGTGACATCGGATCGTCTCCTCAAGATGCCTTGGTTTGAACGGATCAATCGTTCGGTCGAAGCCGGCGCGGGGCCGGTCGGCGGGACCTCAAAGACGGGGCGGCCCGTGGGCGGCCGGAAGGGCGCGAGCGGCGAAGGGAAGATCGATGGGGCGAGAATATGCGCTTCGCCTGGAGCGCTCCCGAACGGAGGGCGATGCCGGCAGGATCGGGGAACTGACGCACCGCTCGCCGCACGGCATGCGAGCGGCGGTGTGCTCGTGGCACCCGGCCTTGCGGGCTGCCGGCCATTCGAAGCCTGCTGAGATGGCGGCGCCAGATTCGGTGAGAGGGGTCGCGGCATTCGCGGTCGACATGCCAGACAGCGTCAGGACCGCCCACACGACGCGCACCATCGTGCGTTTGAACGGCTCTCGGAATATCGAGGTGAGCGACCGGATCATGCCCTCAATTTAACGCATCGGCGGCGGCGATGCGATGACTTTGTCGTCGCGCCGATCGGCGGGTGGCGAGGTCCGGCCCCGATGCCAAAATCGAATTGGAAGTTGTGGCACGCGGCATTTCGATATGTTATTTCATTACACATTGTTGCAAACGCGAGATCTCCCATGTGCCTTTTGTCCCGAGACACCTTCATTTCCGGCGGGCTTGCTCCGCTTGCCGTTTTCATGATGCTGGTCGCGCCGTCCGCCCAAGCCGCGTCGCCAAAGACCTTCTCGATCGTCGGCGTCGAGAATGAATATGCCAATGTCGCGGCGCAGATCGGCGGCAGATATGTCCATGTCACCGCGATCGAAAGCGATCCGAACACCGATCCGCATAGCTTTGAGGCCAGTCCGACGATCGCCCGTGATCTTGCGCGGGCTGATCTGGTCATTGAGAACGGCCTTGGCTACGACGATTGGGCCGACAAGTTGCTGGCGGCGACCAAAAGCCAGGATCGCAAGGTAATCAAGGTGCAGACGTTGCTTGGTCTGCCGGACGACACGCCCAATCCACATCTGTGGTACAAGGCCGACACGATGCTGAAGGTCGCTATGGCGGTCGAAAAGCGTCTGGCCGAGAAAATGCCGGCGCATCAAGCGGTGTTCGAGAAGAACTTTGCGCAATTCCAAGCCGCGATGGCGACGTGGTCCGGGGCAATTTCGGCGTTTTCCAAGGCGCATCCGAACCTTCCCGTCGCCGTGACGGAGCCGGTCGCCGACTATCTGCTTCAGGCTCTTGGTGCCAATATCGAGACGCCCGGGGCGCTGGAGATGGCGGCGATGAACGATACCGATCCCTCGCCGCAGGATATCGCCAAGGAGAACGCGCTGTTTGATGGTCACAAGGTCAAGGTGTTTCTCTACAACCAACAAGTGACGGACGCTTTGACCGACAATTTCCTGGCTCGCGCCAAGAAGAACGGCATCCCGGTGGTCGGCGTCTATGAGACCATGCCAACGCCGGGCTTCAATTATCAGTCCTGGATGATGGCCGAGCTTGCCGCTATCGAGGCGGCGGTGACCAAGGGCCAGTCGACCGAGCGACTGGTTGCGGCGAAATAGCCGGCGGTGACGGAGATCGATCCTTGGATCAGGATGCGCTGAGGGTCGACGGACTCTTTCTCTCCCGTTCAGGTCGAACGGTTCTCTCCGGGGTGAGTTTCGCTCTCGCCCCGGGGTCGTTTTGTGGGCTGATCGGTGTCAACGGGTCCGGCAAGACCACGCTGATCCGCGCCCTTTTGGGATTGCTCCCCGCCGATGCCGGAGGGATCGAGGGCGCGGCCCGTGGCCATCGGGCGCTCGGTTATGTGCCACAGAAGATCGATGCCGATCCCTATATGCCGCTGCGGGCGCGAGATGTCGTCGCGCTCGGCTTCGACGGCCACCGCTACGGCCTCCCGCTGCCGTCGCGCCGCCGCCGCGATCGTGTCGCCGCGATGCTGGCGGCAGTCGGTGCAGACGCGTTCGCCGATCGCCGTCTCGGCGACCTCTCCGGCGGTCAGCAGCAACGGATCTTCATCGCCCATGCCTTGGTGCGCGAGCCGCAACTGCTGCTGCTCGACGAGCCGCTCGCCAATCTCGATATGCCGAGTATCGCGGGCATCGTGTCGGTGCTCAAGCGGATCGCGCGCGAAAGCGGCGTGACGGTGTTGATTTCTTCCCACGACGTCAATCCGCTGGTCGGCGCGCTCGATCGGGTGATCTATCTGGCCGGCGGCGGCGCTGTCAGCGGTCGGCCGGACGAGGTGCTGCGATCCGGCGTCCTCAGCCGGCTGTACGGCCACCATATCGATGTGCTTCGGGTTCACGGCCGGCTGGTGATCGTGCCCGCCGGCGAGACCCATCCGATCGCGCCCGACGAGCCCCATGTCGAGCGTCTGGAGTGATTGGCGGTGACGCTTCTGTCTTTTCTGCCTGCGGGCTTTCTCGATAGCGGCCCGGTGCAACGGGCGCTGGTGACCGGCGCCGTGGCGGCAGTGATCTCTGCGATCGCCGGTGTCTTGACGCTGATCCGAGGCCAATCCTTTGCCGGCCATGCGCTGACGGATGTGAGCGCCGCCGGCGGTGCGGCTGCGGTGCTGTTCGGCGCCGGGCCACTGGCGGGCTTTCTGGCTGGCGCCCTGGTCGGCGGTTTCGGCATGGAGACCGTCGAGTTGCGCCGCAGGTCCGAGCGCGATCTCGTCGCCGGCATCATGCTGGGTCTTGGTCTTGGTGTCTCGGCGTTGATTCTCGGCCGGATCGTCAGTTCGGGCAGCAATGGCGGGGCGCCGGTCACGATCCTCTTCGGCTCCCTCTTCATCCTGCCGCCGGGTGTGATCCTTCCGGTGTCGATCTGCGGCGCTGTGGCTGTGGTGCTGGCGGCGCTGTTCACCCGCCCGCTTCTGCTCGCCGCCCTCGATCCCGACCTTTTAACCGTGCAGGGTGGCTCGCCCCGGCTGATGCGTCTCGTGCATCTGACGATGCTCGCTCTTGCTGTTGCGGTGTCGTCGCTGACCGTGGGTGCGATTCTGTCGACGGCGTTTCTGATCGGTCCCGCCGCGACGGCGACGCGTCTGTCGGCGCGGCCCGGCCGGACAATGGCGCTGGCGGCGATTCTGGGTCTGATCGCCGGCTGGGGCGGCATCTTGATGTCGTATAAAAGCTACGACTGGACCGATGGCCATGCCTGGCCGGTGAGCTTCTGCATCGTCGCGCTGATCGTCGCCGCCCATCTGCTGCTGCCGCCGGTGTTCGGGCGGCTGTTGAAGCCCCGGCAAAAGGGTTAGCGATGTTCGCCGACTACATGATCAATGCCTGGATCGCGACCAGCCTTGTCGCCGTCGCCGCCGGGATGGTGGGCTTCTTCGTTGTCGTCAGGGGCGCGGCCTTTGCTGCTCATGCCTTGCCGCTCGGGGCGTTTCCGGGTCTGGCCGCGGCATGGTTGCTCGGTATCGCGCCGTGGAGCCTGATCCTGGCCTTTGCCGGCCTTGGCGCCTTCGGCCTGGCGCGCAGCGGCGAAAAAGCCCCGCACCATACGGCGACGGCCTTGTGGCTGGTCAGCATGCTTGCCCTCGGCAATCTCTTGCTCAGCCGCATGCACGCTTATTCCAATGCGGTCTTCGCGGTGCTGTTCGGCGAGGTTTTGGGCGTTTCGAACACTCAGGTGCTGGCGGTCGCGGCGATCGTGGCTGTGACGGTGATCGCGATGGCGTTGCTCTATCGGCCGCTGCTCTTATCGACGCTATCGCCGGATCTGGCGGCGGCCGCCGCTCTGCCCGAGCGGCGGATCGCGACGCTGTTTTTGCTGATCGTCGCCCTCGTCACCTCGGCGGCACTGCCGCTGGTCGGGGCGAGCATCGTCTTCAGCCTGATGGTCGGGCCGGCCTCGGCCGCACGATTGATGACCGATCGGCCGGGATGGGCGCTCGGTCTGTCGGTGTTGCTTGCGCTGTCGACGGTGTGGAGCGCCCTGGCGCTGGCCTATGAGGCGGACTGGCCGATCGGCGCCTTTGTCGGCGTCATGGGGGCGGTTTGGTATGGCGTCGGCCGCATCGTGCGCTGGCAAAGCGGCCGTCTGCGGCGTGGCTGACCGACAGCTGCTGTCCAGCGTGACGCGAGATCGCTGACAAACCGAGCCGAGCAGCGACAGCTCTTGCTCGAGCACCTATCTTAAGGTCAGCCGTGCGCGGATCGCGCCAGGGTGATGCCGCGATGCTTGACGGCAACGCGATCCTGATCCTCGAAGATGCCGTATTCGGTTGCCTGTTGGTAAAGCAAATCGCCCTTCGCCCCGGCGAGGATCCGCAATTCACGCAGATCGCACAGGAGGGTGATGTGGAAGGCGAGCGCCCGCAGATGCACCCGATTGTAGCAGAAGAAGGCCAGTCGGGCCCGTTCCATCGGTGCGATCGCGCGGATCAGATCGTCCTTCAGGGGGCCGTCCGAGCGCAAGAGCTTCGCCAACAGATCGAGTGAAACCGGACAGGTGGTCTCATTGGGAATACCGTCGCGGTTGGCCGCCATCTGATCCTCTCTTTCAGGCTCCTCGCCTGTGATGCTCGGTTGAACCTCCTCGCCCGATTGCAGCACTTTAGCGCTGCGAGCTTGCGCTGACCTTAATCACTCGGCTGTGAGGATGGTATTTCGCGACATTAAACTTCTTGGCCGGCAGCCAAGCAAGTAAACGCAGCATATCATTGACTGCGATATTGTTTTCAATGCAACGGAAATCAGGCGGTTTCGCACACAGCGAAAACGCCCGTTCGGGAGGCGGGAGGTGGGACGTCCGCGGCGTGATCGTCATGATCATGCAGTGACGTAGACCTGAAAACGCGGCTCGGCGATTAAAGTTCCGAGCGGCGGGCCAAAATCATATAATTGACGTCGGTGTCGCGCGACAGGCGCCATTCGTCGGCAAGCGGGTGGTAGACCACGCCCTGCTCGTCGATCATTGACAGGCCGGCTGCGGTGACCGGCGCGGCGATTTCCTGCGGGCGCACCAGCTTGGAATATTGATGTGTGCCCTTGGGCAGCCAGCCAAGCACGTATTCGGCGCCGACGATGGCGAAGGTCAGCGCCTTGACGGTGCGGTTGATGGTGGCGACGAACAACAGCCCGCCGGGCTTCACCATGGCGGCGCAGGAGGACAAGAACAGGTCGACATCGGCGACATGTTCGACGATTTCAAGGGCGAGCACCGCGTCGAAGGTCTCGCCGCCGGCGGCGATCGCCTCGGCCGTCGTCGCGCGATAGTCGATATCGAGGCCGGAGCCGGCAGCGTGCAGCTTGGCGACCTCGATATTGGTGTCGGACGCGTCGGCACCGACGACGGTGGCGCCAAGCCTTGACAGTGGCTCGGCGATCAGTCCGCCGCCGCAGCCGATGTCGAGCACCGAAAGGCCGGCCAAGGGTTTCGGCTGCATGAGATCGCGGGAAAAATTCGCCGCAAGCTCCTGCCGGATATAGTCGAGGCGGACCGGATTGAACTTATGCAGCGGCTTGAACTTGCCCGCGGGGTTCCACCACTCCTGCGCCAGGCGCGAAAAACGCTCGATCTCGCCGGCGTCGATGGTGGATCCGTCCGAAGTGGTCATGGTTTTCGCAGTGCCCGTGTTGCAGCGTCGGCCGAGGGGATGTTCGCCCTTGACGATCAAAGTCAAGCGGTTGCCGTGGCGATTTTCGCATTCCGACCCGCAGAAAAAGCCGGTTGCCGGGGCAATTCGGTCACAAGGAATTGCGCCTCGCCTCGCCATCGGTTAGGGATCGCGCGCTGCGCCCAACAGGCGGTCACGTCTGCGCAGTTTCGATGACAAGAGGAATGGCCGGCCCTGTCTTGGGGCTTCGTGCCCCGTAGTGAACAATCGTAGCCAATGGCCCGTCTCGTCCTGAAATTCGGCGGAACATCCGTCGGCGACATCGACCGTATTCGTAACGTCGCCCGGCATGTCAAACGCGAGGCGGACGCCGGACATGACGTCGCCGTCGTGGTGTCGGCCATGGCCGGCAAGACCAACGAACTGGTGGGCTGGTGCCGGCAAGCCTCGCCGATCCACGATGCGCGCGAGTATGACGCCGTCGTCGCCTCCGGTGAGCAGGTGACCGCCGGGCTGTTGGCGATCACGCTGCAGGCGATGGGCGTCAATGCCCGCTCCTGGCAGGGCTGGCAGGTGCCGATCCGCACCGACGGCTCCCATGGCGCGGCCCGCATCCAGGACATTGACGCGGCGGAGATCGTGCGCCGTTTCGAGGAGAGGCAGGTCGCCGTCGTCGCCGGGTTCCAGGGACTTGCGCCGGACAACCGCATCGCGACCCTCGGCCGCGGCGGTTCCGATACCAGTGCCGTTGCCATGGCCGCAGCGATCGGCGCCGATCGCTGCGACATCTATACCGATGTCGACGGCGTCTACACCACCGACCCGCGCATCGAGCCGAAGGCGCGGCGAATGGCACGGATCTCCTTCGAGGAGATGTTGGAAATGGCCTCGCTCGGCGCCAAGGTGCTGCAGGTGCGCTCGGTCGAGCTGGCCATGGTGCATAAGGTGCGCACCTTCGTGCGCTCTTCCTTCGAGGATCCGGATGCGCCCGGGATGGGCGATTTCGATAATCCGCCCGGAACCCTCATTTGCGACGAGGACGAAATCGTGGAACAGCAGGTCGTAACGGGGATCGCCTACTCCAAGGACGAGGCACAGATCTCGCTTCGCCGGGTCGAGGACCGGCCGGGTGTCGCAGCGGCGATCTTCGGGCCGCTTGCCGATGCCGGCGTCAATGTCGACATGATCGTCCAGAACATTTCCGAATCGGGTGATGCGACGGACATGACCTTCACCGTCCCGGCCGGCGATCTCGACAAGGCGACGGCGATCCTGGAAAAGGCCAAGTCGCAGATGCGCTACGACGCGCTGCAGAGCGAATCCGGCCTGACCAAGGTGTCGGTGATCGGCATCGGCATGCGCAGTCACACCGGCGTCGCGGCGACAGCATTCAAGGCGCTCGCCGCCCGCGGCATCAATATCAAGGCGATCACCACCTCCGAGATCAAGATCTCGATTCTCATCGACGGCGACTTCACCGAACTTGCCGTCAGAACCCTGCATGGGGTCTACGGGCTCGACAAAGCCTGACCGGAGGCGCTACGGCCTGTGATTGAAAATGCGCGGAATCCTTGCTTCTCGGTGAGGCATTTCGCACGATGGTGTGAGCAGACTTTGGCAGGCGGCACGCCAGTGCTTTGGTATGATGACGATTTATGGTGAGATGGGTTGGAATCGCAACTGATTCCACATGGGCTTGGTTTCGGCGGAGAACGGAAGACAAGGGTTGAATAGGAGCGACACCTCAGGTCCGCGCGTTCTGATGCGCCGCATCCGGGAGCTGATGATCGAGCCCCTGGAGGCGCAGGTGCGTCTCGATCAGATCGTCAAGCTGATCGCCAAGCATATGGAGACCGAGGTCTGTTCGCTCTATGTGCTGCGGGCGGATGGCGTGCTCGAGCTGTATGCGACCGAGGGTCTGAACCCGGGATCGGTTCACTCGGCGCAATTGCGGCTCGGCGAGGGTCTCGTAGGCACCATTGCCGCCACCGCCCGGCCGTTGAACCTGTCCGAAGCCCAAAACCATCCCGCCTTCACCTATCTGCCCGAGACCGGCGAGGAGATCTATGCGACCTTCCTTGGTGTGCCGGTGCTGCGGGCCGGGCGCACGCTCGGCGTTCTCGTCGTCCAGAACAAGGCCGCCGGGCGGACCTATCGCGAGGAAGAATCCGAGGCGCTCGAGACCGTCGCCATGGTCGTTGCCGAGATGATCGCTGCCGGCGGGCTGGAGGGGCTGTCGCGGCCGGGTGTGACGCTCGATCTGACCCGGCCGGTGACGATCGCCGGCATCGCCCTTTGCGACGGCATCGGCATGGGCCAAGTGGTGCTGCACGAGCCGCGCGTCGTCGTCTCCAGTCTGTTCAACGAAGATGTCGAGAGCGAGGTTTCTCGGCTGACCGAGGCCCTGCAGTTCCTGCGCGCCTCGATCGAGGACATGCTGGCGCGGCGCGAGGTCGCCGACGAAGGCGAGCACCGGGCGGTGCTGGAAACCTATCGCAAATTCGCCCAGGATCGCGGTTGGGTGCGCCGGTTGGAAGAGGCGGTGCGCAACGGCTTGACCTCCGAGGCGGCGGTGGAGAAGGTGCAGTCGGACATGCGCGCGCGCATGATGCATCTCACCGACCCCTATATCCGCGAGCGGCTGCATGATTTCGACGATCTGGCCAATCGCCTGCTGCGCCAGCTGATCGGTGAGGACGGCGTCGGCCGCGATATCGCCGATGCGGTGGTCGTCGCCCGCAATATGGGCGCCGCCGAACTTTTGGATTACAATCGCGGCCAGATCCGCGGCCTGGTCCTGGAAGAGGGCGCGGCGACCAGCCACGTTGTCATCGTCGCCCGGGCGCTTGCCATTCCCGTCGCCGGCCAGGTCAAGGGCGCGGTGTCGATGGCCGAAAACGGCGATCGCATCGTCGTCGACGGTGAGAGCGGCGAGGTGCATTTGCGCCCGCCGCCGGAAGTCCATGATCTGTTTGCCAACAAGCTGCGCTTTCGTGAAAAGCGCCAGCAGCGCTATCGTTCGCTCCGCGAGGAGCCGAGCCGGACCCTGGACGGCACCGCGATCGGCTTGCAGATGAATGCCGGCCTTTTGGTCGATCTGCCGCAGCTTGCCGAGTCGGGCGCGGAAGGGATCGGCTTGTTCCGTACGGAACTGCAGTTCATGGTCGCCTCGACCATGCCGCGGGCGAGCGATCAGGAGCGGCTTTACCGCGCGGTGCTGGAAGCGGCCGGCGAGCGGCCGGTGACCTTCCGCACCCTCGATGTCGGCGGCGATAAGCTGTTGCCCTATCTCAGCCACACGCCGGAAGAGAACCCGGCGCTCGGCTACCGGGCGATGCGGCTGGCGCTCGACCGACCCGGCCTGTTGCGCACTCAGATCCGCGCGCTGCTGAAGGCCGCGTCCGGTCGGCAGATCCGGGTCATGTATCCGATGGTCACGGATCTTTCCGAAGTCCATGCGGCGCGGGCGCTGATTTCGCGCGAATTGAAGCTTCTGGCGCGGTTCGGCCACGAGCCGCCGGCGAGTCTGAAGATCGGCGCGATGCTGGAGGTGCCCTCGCTGCTCTACCAGCTCGATCCGCTGATGCGCGAACTCGACTTCGTCTCGATCGGGTCGAACGACCTGTTCCAGTTCTTCTTCGCGGTCGATCGCGGCAACGCCAATGTGGCGAACCGTTTCGACGACCTCTCGGTCGTCTTTTTGCGGGCGCTGCGCGATGTTGCGCGGGCGGGACACCGCCATGACGTGCCGGTGTCGCTGTGCGGCGAGATGGCGGGGCGTCCGCTCTCCGCCATGGCGCTGATCGGACTTGGCTTCCGCAACATTTCGATGGCGCCGCCCTCGATCGGGCCGGTCAAGGCGATGCTGCTCGGCCTTGATGCGGATGCCCTGGCGCGCGAACTCGACGCGCTGCTCGATGATCCCTCAGAGGCGGGCTCGGCGCGGGGTGTTTTGCAAGAATTCGCCGAGCGTCACGCGATCCCGTATTAGCCGGCGACGACGTCTGGCGAACCGTGTGCGTCGCCGCGCATGCCTCGTCACCCCCGGCGTCATGCGCTCGCCGGCGCGCCTCTTCCTCCGATTGCTGCTGAACCGTTGAGACATCGGGTCTGATTTCATGGCGACTCTGCCAAAGACAACCTTGAACGAGATCACCAACCGCTTCGCCTATCTCGAAAAGGAGATGGCCAAGGGCCCGGCTCACGAGGTCTATTCCAAGCTCGCCGCCGAATATGCCTCGCTCGAAGACGTCGTCGCGGCGATCGCCGCTTACCGGCGCGCGGAAGAGGAATTGCAGGGCTCGCGGGCGCTGCTCGCCGATCCCGCCGCCGATCGCGAGATGCGCGAACTTGCCGAACTCGAGATCGAGAGCCTGAAGGAGTCGATCGAGACGCTGACGCAGCAAATCCGTGTGCTGTTGTTGCCGAAGGACGCGGCCGACGAGAAGGGCGCGATCCTTGAAATTCGCGCCGGCACCGGCGGCTCCGAGGCCGGCCTCTTCGCTGGCGACTTGTTCCGCATGTATCAGCGCTATTGCGACCTCAATCGCTGGAAGCTGGAAACATTGTCGGCAAGCGAAGGCGAGGTCGGCGGCTATAAGGAAGTGATCGCGGCGATCCGGGGCGCCGGTGTTTTCTCGCGGCTGAAATTCGAATCGGGCGTGCACCGGGTGCAGCGTGTGCCGGATACCGAATCGGGCGGGCGCATCCACACGTCGGCGGCAACCGTCGCGGTGCTGCCGGAGGCCGAGGACATCGATATCGAGATCCGGTCCGAGGACATCCGCATCGACACGATGCGCGCTTCGGGCGCGGGCGGCCAGCACGTCAACACCACAGATTCGGCCGTCCGCATCACCCATCTGCCGACCGGCATCGTCGTCACCTCGTCGGAAAAATCCCAGCATCAGAACCGCGCCCGGGCAATGCAGGTCTTGAAAGCCCGGCTGTTCGATCTCGAACGCCAGAAAGCCGACGACGAACGCTCGGCGGCGCGCAAGAACCAAGTCGGCTCCGGCGACCGATCGGAGCGCATCCGCACCTATAATTTCCCGCAAGGGCGGGTGACGGATCATCGCATCAACCTCACGCTCTACAAGCTCGACCGGGTGATCGAGGGTGAGCTCGACGAATTGGTCGAAGCGCTGGTCGCCGATCATCAGGCGCGCCTGTTGGCCGCCGTCGGCGGCGAAGACGAGATCTGAGGCGCGCGGGTGGCCGTCGCCATCGATCTCGGCACGCTTTACCGTGAGTCTGCGGCACGCTTGCGGGCGGCGCGGGCGGACGATACGCCGGCCGCGACCTGCGACCGCGATGTGCGCCTGCTCTTGGCCGCCGTCATCGGCGCCCGGCCAGCCGAGATTCACCGGGCAAGCACGCGTCCGGTCGCGGCCGCCGCCGCCAGGGTTTTTGCCGGGTTTCTCGCCCGACGAATCGCTGGTGAGCCGGTTCACCGGATCATCGGCCACCGGGCATTTTACGAACACGATTTTGCCCTGTCGCCGCAAACGCTCGAACCGCGGCCGGAGACTGAAACCCTCGTCGAGGTGGCGCGCGCGCCTATCGAAGCCGCAATCGGCATGCGGGGCACCTGCGCCTTTGCCGACATCGGCACCGGCAGCGGTGCGATCGCGGTGTCGCTTTTGGCGCTCTATCCGGCGGCAACGGCGCTGGCCGTCGACTTGGCGCCGGGTGCCCTCGTGACGGCCCGCCGCAATGCCGAGACGGCGGGCGTCGGCGCGCGCTTCTGGCCGGTCTGCGGCGATCACTTGGCGGCGCTCGGCTCCAATCTCGATCTGATCGTCTCCAATCCGCCTTATATTCCAACCAGAGAGATCGCGACGCTCGATCGGGTGGTGCGGGATCACGATCCGCTCTTGGCCCTCGACGGTGGTGCCGACGGCCTTGATGCCTATCGCGCGATCGCCGCCGATGCGGCGCGGGTGCTGCGGCCGGGCGGGGTCTGTTGCCTGGAGATCGGCCGCGGCCAGGGCGACGACGTCGAGGCGATTTTTGCCGCTGAAGGCCTTTCGCCCTGCGGGCGGACGGCGGATCTCGCCGGGATCGAGCGAGTGCTCACCTTTCGCTTGGGCGCGGCGTGAACCGAAGCTTTCGCGAAACCCGTCACATGGGGCGCGAAATCGCGGAATTGGGGAATTAAGGCTTGTCGCTGAGGGGTTTCCTCTCTATTGTCGAGCTTATACGGAGGATTCGAGGGGGACATCTCAGTCGGCATCGCCGAGAGATGCTCGAGATGGCCGGCAGGCCGTCCGTGACACTGGCAGATCAGATCGCCAGTCGAAACCGACTTTTGACAATTTCCATTGCCGGCCCTGATTGCCACGGGCTGTGTCCAGGAGTGGTTTGCGCGCTCCCGAAGCGGGGCATCGAGGATGATGCGCCCGATATACAAGAGACAGGAAGAGTATGAGGCCAGGACAGCAGAAGAACCGTATGCGCGGACGTGGGCGCAAGGGTCCGAATCCGCTTTCGCGCAACTACGAGTCAAACGGCCCTGACGTCAAGATTCGTGGCTCCGCCCAGCATGTTGCCGAGAAATACGCGATGTTGGCGCGCGACGCCGCTGCGGCCGGTGATCGGGTCATGGCGGAGAATTATCTTCAGCACGCCGAACACTACAACCGCATCATCGCTGCGGCGCAGGCGCAGTTCCAGCAGCCGCGCGACGAGCGCGATGACGACGATGATGAGGACGATGTGCCGGAGCATGTCGTGCGCAACGACCGGCATGATCGCGGCGAGCGCAACGATCGCCATGAGCGCAACGACCGCAACGACCGCCGGCAGCCTCACAATAACGGCCGCGACGGCGGATCCCGCGATAACCGCGACAATAATGGCCGGGATCGCAACCGCGATGACCATGGCCAGCGCGACCGCCGCGACCGCCACCAGAATCAGCCGGCGGGCACCGGCCCGCAGCCGATGATGATGCGCGACCAGTCCGAGGACGGCGAAGCCAATGGCAAGTGGCAGGGCGATAGCGGGGCTTCGGCCCGCCGCGCGGCGTCGGCCAACACCGGTGCGGCTGAGCCTGTCGAGGCCGCAGATGCGGTCAATATGACCGCCGCCGAGGCCGAGGCCGAGACCGCTAACCGGGCCAAGCGCCGAAGCCGCCGTCCGCGCCTGGCCGATAAGGTCGATGCCGCCAGCCAGCCGAGCGAGACGGCGGTTGCGGGGGCGGCTGAAGCTGTCGAGGCCGCAGCGGACGCCGTTGCCGAAGACAAGCCGAAGCGCGCGCCCCGTCGCAAGGCCAAGGTCGAGGATGACGGCGCCGGGGAAAAGCCGAAGCGCAAGCGTACCACCCGCTCGTCCAAGAAAAAGGACGAGGCGGAGGGTGATACCGGAAGCGATCTGCCTGATTTTCTAATGGCGTCGAACGGCTGATCGCCGGCGCGTGTCCCATTGCAATGCTGCGGCGTCGCTTGTCTGGAGCGGCGCCGTTTGCGTTTGATGATCCGGTGATTTGAATGCTGTCGGCGGCGACGCGTCGCCGTTGGTGTGACTGCCCCAGCGCCGGGCCACACACTTGGGCCCCGCGCTGGCGGGCGAAAACGGCATATGGTTCCTTGCGTTGTCCGGGCTTTTGCCACATTGCCATGGTGGCAGGAGACAGGAGCGCCTTGCGTCCGCACGGACGCACAAAGAACGCTCCATCGTGTTACAGCATCGGTCCGAAAATCGGAACCGATTTTCGGACCGATGCAAGAGGGCGCGGGAATGCAAAGGGGGTATCGGTGAGCGATTACAATCCGCAGGACGGTCAGCGTGAGAGCTATCGTCGCGGCCGCGACTTCAAACCGTCGCCGGCGCCCGAGCCGCCGAAGCGCTCCCGCCATGCGCGCAACCAGCTGGTGATCTTCCTCAATTTCTGCCTGTCGGCGGTGTTCTTCCTGACGCTGACGGTCGGCGCCGTGCTCTATTGGGGCAAGCTCGAATTCGACGGTCCCGGGCCGTTGACCAAGGAGGCGACCTATGTCGTGCCGCGCTCGACCGGTGTCTCGACGATCGCCGACGGCCTGGAGCGCGACGGGATCATCTCCAACGCCTCGATCTTTGAATTTGGCGTGCGCCTGTCGCGCGCCGGTGGCCAGTTGAAGGCCGGCGAATACGCCTTTGCTCCCGGCGCGTCGATGCGCGACATCATGAACAAGCTGAAGAGCGGCGATTCCATCATGCATTCCGTCACCATCCCCGAGGGGTGGACGGTGCATCACGCCTATGAGCGGATCGAAAGCGCCAATTTCCTCAGCGGTCCGATGCCCGGCGAGGTGGCGGAGGGCACGCTGCGGCCGGATACCTATCTCGTCCAGCGCGGCACGACCCGCAAAGAACTCGTGCACCGGATGCAGGCCGCCCAAAACCAGCTGGTCAAGACGATCTGGGAAGGCCGCGACAAGGATCTGCCGATCAAGGATATCGGCCAGTTCCTCACACTCGCCTCGATCGTCGAGCGCGAGACCGGCATCGACGGCGAGCGCGCCCATGTCGCCTCGGTGTTTTTGAACCGGCTGAAAAAGGGCATGCGGCTCGATTCCGACCCGACCTTTCTCTACGGCGTCTATGGCGGCGGCGGCAAACCGTCGGACAAGCCGGTCACCCAATCCGACAAGGACAGCGACACGCCGTATAACACCTATCGTATCCGCGGCCTGCCGCCCGGACCGATCGCCAATCCGGGCAAGGCGGCGCTGGAGGCCGTCGCCCATCCGATGCAGACCGACGATCTTTATTTCGTCGCCGACGGCACCGGCGGCCACGTCTTTTCCGCGACGCTGAAGGAGCACAACGCCAACGTCGCCAAATACCGCCAGCTGGAGCGCGAGCGTCAGGCCCAGCAGGATGGCGCCGGCAATGACGGCGGCTGATCGCTGCGGCGCCAGCAATCCCCGACTTTCGCCGAGAAAGGCTTGATCCGGCGGCCGCAATGGGACACTCCAGGAACGAGGAGCAACGTCCCCCTGCCGGTCTGGCGTTGCATCACGGGGTCGAAAGGCGCGCGAAATGGCGGTCAGGAGCATGACGGGCTTTGCCCGCGCCGACGTCGAGACCGAATCGGGCTCCTTCGTCTGGGAACTGCGCGCCGTCAACGGCAAGACCCTCGACGTTCGCTTTCGCCTGCCCCAGGGCCTCGACCACCTCGAAGCCGATTTGCGCCGCCGTATGGCGGCGGTCGTCTCGCGCGGCAACGTGCAGGCGAATCTGCAATGGCGGCGCGAGGCCGGGGCGCCGGCGCTTGTCGTCAACGAGGAGATGCTCGCCCAGATCCTCGCCATGTCCGGCAAGCTCGTCGCCGATGGCCACGCCGCGCCCCCGACGGCCGACGGGCTGTTGGCCATCAAGGGGCTGATCGACATCGCCGAGGAGAGCCTCGACGAGACCGGCGCCAAGGCCCGCGATCAGGCAATCATCGCCGGCTTTGAGGCGGCGGTCGCCCGGCTGGAGGTCGTGCGCCGCGACGAGGGCACGGCGCTTGCAAACGTCCTTGGCACTCGGCTGGAGGAGATTGCCGCGCTGACCGATCGCGCCGATGACGATCCTGCCCGCACCAGCGAGGCCATTCGCGCCCGCCTCAAGGACCAGGTGCAGACGCTCATCCAGGCCAACAGCGATTTCGACGAAGCGCGCCTCCATCAGGAAGCCGCGCTGATCGCCGCGCGGGCCGACATTCGCGAGGAGATCGATCGGCTACGCGCCCATGTCGTCGCCGCCCGTGCGCTGCTTGCCGAGGGCGGCGTCATCGGCCGGCGCCTTGATTTCCTGTCACAGGAATTCCACCGCGAATCGAATACGATTTGCTCGAAGTCCAACGCATCCTCGCTGACCGCGATCGGCCTCGATCTGAAGATCGTGGTCGACCAGTTCCGCGAGCAGGTTCAGAATATCGAATGACCGTCTCGAACGACCTCGGCTCGACGCCGGCGATCAGCCGCCGCGGCCTCATGCTGGTTCTGTCCTCGCCGTCGGGGGCGGGCAAGTCGACGATTGCCCGCAATCTCCTGGAATCCGATATCGGCTTTTCGCTGTCGGTCAGCGTCACCACCCGCAAGCGGCGCACCAGCGAGATCGACGGGGTGCATTATAAATTCGTCGAAAAGGCCGAATTCGATCTGCTGCGGGCCGGCGACGGCCTGCTCGAATGGGCCGAGGTGCACGGCAATTTCTACGGCACGCCGCGCGCGCCGGCCGAAAAGGCGATGCAGGAGGGCCGCGACATGCTCTTCGACATCGACTATCAGGGCGCCCTGCAGCTGCAACAGCAGGCCAAGCACGACGTCGTCTCGATCTTCATCCTGCCGCCCTCAATGGAGGAGCTGAAGACCCGCCTCAACCGCCGCGCCGAAGATTCCGCCGAGACCATTGCCGTGCGGCTGAAGAACGCCAAGATCGAGATCGAGCGCTGGCGCGACTATGACTATGTCGTCGTCAATGACGACCTCAACAACGCTTTCCAGGCGGTGAAGGCGATCATCACCGCCGAACGCCTGAAACGCGACCGCCGCCCGGGGCTGGAGGCGTTTACCGCTGAGCTGTTGGGGCAGACGGTGGTGTGAGGGCGGGGGGGTGCGGCGCGCCTCGGCTTGTGACGTGCTTTTCAGGATCTTGCCCGTGTTTTGCCTGACGAGGCTCGGCAGATGACCGCGCGGGACGATCGCGCTTCAGATCGGCCGTACGAGCCGTGTCTATGATGCGGTCGGCCAAAGTTCCGCAGGGGTGCCGCCGGTATAGGCTCGATGGCTCATCGCCGCGCCCATCATCCGGTCAAATGACGGCCCGGGCAAATCGGTAGGAGGGATGATTGGTCCCTCTCAAATTGCATTCGCCAGCCGAACGAACTCGCCGACGGACAGCGTTTCCGCACGGCGTTGCGGGTCGATGCCGACGCGGGTGAGGAGGGCTTCGCCGCCGAGGCGTTTGAGGCTTTGGCGCAGCATCTTGCGGCGTTGGCCGAAGGCGGCGGCGGTGACGTTTTCCAGCGCCGCAAGGGGCGCGGGCTCGGGATTTTCACGCGGGATCAGCTGGACGATCGCCGACGTCACTTTGGGCGGCGGGGTGAAGGCTGCGGGCGAGACGTCGAACAGGATGCGCGCCCGGCTGCGCCAGCCAGCAAGAACGGAAAGCCGGCCGTAATGGCTGGTGCCGGGCGCCGCGACGATCCGCTCGGCGACCTCCTTCTGGAACATCAGCGTCAGGCTTTCCCAGGCGGGCGGCCAGACGGCGGGCGTCAGCCAACCGAGCAGCAGCTGCGTGCCGACATTATAGGGAAGGTTGGCGACGATCTTGATCGGCCCGTCACCGGCGACGGCGGCAAGATCGACGGTCAGAGCATCGGCGGCGATGACCGCAAGCCGGCCCGGATAATGGGCGGCGATCTCCTCCAGCGCGGTGATGCAGCGTGGATCCTTTTCGATCGCGATGACTGTCTTCGCGCCCTCGGTGAGCAGGGCACGGGTGAGCCCGCCGGGGCCGGGACCGATCTCGACGACGGTGGCGTCGTCGAGCGGCAGCGCCTGGCGGGCGATCCGGCCGGTGAGATTGAGATCGAGCAGGAAATTCTGGCCGAGGCTCTTTTTCGGCGCGAGACCATGGGTCTCGATGACCGCCCGCAGCGGCGGCAGTCCGTCGGCCGACGCCATCAGGCGGTCGCCTCGACGGTAGCGGATTCGGCCCGCAGTCTTGCCATCCGCTCGGCAAAGGCGATCGCCGCGCGAAAGCTATCCGGCCGCGCCTTGCCGGTGCCGGCGATCGCCGCGGCGGTGCCGTGGTCCGGCGAGGTGCGGATGATCGGCAGGCCGAGCGTGACGTTGACGGTGGCGTCGAAGGCGAGGGTCTTGGCCGGGATCAGCGCCTGATCGTGATACATGCAGATCGCGACGTCGAAGCCCGCCCGTGCCTCCGGGTGAAACATCGTATCGCCCGGCAGCGGGCCGAAGGCGTCGATTCCCTCGGCGCGCAGCATCGCGACCGCCGGGGCGATCACCGCCTCGTCCTCGTTGCCGATCGCGCCCTTTTCGCCGGCATGCGGGTTGAGACCGGAAACCGCGAGGCGCGGCTTCGGCACGCCGAGGCGCTGGCGATAGTCGGCCGCGGTGATGCGGCAGGTGGCGACGATGAGATCGGTCGTCAGCGCCTCTGGCACGGAGCGGATCGGGATGTGGATGGTGACCGGGACGCAGGCGAGATCCGGTCCGGTCAACAGCATCACGGGCGTGACCGGTGCGCCGGTTCGTGTGGCGCAGAGTTCGGCGAGATATTCGGTGTGGCCGGGATGGCGAAAGCCGACGTCGTAAAGCGCCTTCTTGTCGATCGGCCCGGTGACGACGGCGCTGGCGCGACCGTCGAGGGCGCATGCGACGGCGCGCTCGATCGCCTCGATGGTGCCGGCGCCATTGGCGGGATCGGGCCTTCCCGGCGCTTCGTCATGCCGATTGGCGAGCGGCAGCACCGGCAGGGCGGTGGCGAAGGCGCCAGGCGCCTCCTCGGGCGCCGCGATGCGGGCGATCGGTACGTCAAGTCCAAGCCGCGCGGCGCGCGCGGCCAACATGTCAGGATCGGCAAGAACGAAGAAGCCCGGCAGATCCGGCACCCGTTTGGCCGCAAGAGCAAGCAGAATGTCCGGCCCCACCCCCGACGGCTCACCGATCGAGACCGCCAGCGGCGGCCCTTCCCGCGTCGCGGCGCCGCCGGCTGTCGTCATTTGCGGATGATCCGGGCGCTCTTCCGCAGCTTTTCCAGGAGTTTCGCGTCCGGCCCGGACTTTTCCTTGCCAAGCTTGGCCAGCTCACGCGACTGGAAGACCATGGCGGCCGTCTGATCGTCGTCGACCTGGCGGCTGTCGCAGACAGCGATGAACTCGACGCCGCGATCGGTGGTCTTGACCGGGGTGGTCCTGCCGACCGGCGTGTTCTCGATCGCATCCTTCCACATCGACGGCAACGCCGGCTGCACCACGCGGCCGAGGTCGCGCACCGTGACGTCGCGCAGCTGCTTGGCGATGTCATAGGTGCTGGCGCAGGAGCGGAAGCGCGAGCGCATGCCCTCGGCTTCGCGCTTGCGCCGAGACAAGAGCGCGCCACGCTGGTCGCTCGGCACCACGAAGATCACCTGCTGCAAGGTGTATTCGGTCGATTTCGGCTTCTTGCCGCCCTGTTCCAGCATGCGCTGAACGGCGTCCTGCTCGCTGACCGCTTCGCTGTGGCGCAGACTCGCCTGGACAGCTTGGCCCCAGCTCATCTGGGTGTGGATGTACGCCTTGAAGCCTTGCGCCGAGAAGCCGGCGCGCGCGAGAACCTGGGTGAGCTGCGCGGTGGTCAGCTTGTTGCTGGCGGCAAACTTCTTGAACGCCTCTTCGACGGCGTCATCGGGGATCTGAATGCCGAGCTGGCGGGCTTGCTGCTGCTTCAGTGCATCGTCGATCAGCTCGTCTTCGGCTTTCTTGCGCAGATTGCCCTTTTCACGCCGCAGCCGCAGAAAGGCTTCGCGCTCGCTGATCTGATAGGTCGTGATCGGCTGGTTGTTGACGACGATCGCGATCGAGGTCGCGGCGGCCGCCGGCGTCGGACGCAGCGGCAGATCGTTCGGAAGAGCAACGGAAAGGGCTGCGACGACAGCCAGTCCCGACATCAATCTGATGAGGGTCATCGAGGCTTGAACTCCCCCCTTTTGGAGTGTTGTGGCGCTCGACCGGGCCATCGGCCGCGAACGCCAAGGATCGCCCCGCACAATGGCCACGGGTCACCCTCGTGTAGAAGACTTCCCTTCGCAAGAGAAGAGACCTTCACGCAAAAGGGCAGGGTCCGTGAATCCAAGACGGCGTCACAGTCCTACCAACATCAACGCTTTGGCGAAAGCATGATGCGTCGACCTGATCCGGGGCGCGTCCATTGCGCATCCTGTCGGACGCGCGGCGCGCTCGAGCTTAATGCGATGAACCGGAATCGCCATTCCGCTCCAAGTCTTGTTGAGCCTCATGATGGCGTTCGAAACGTCATGCAACGTTTCGGCATCATGCTCTAAAGCCCGATGTCGTAGGGCTCGTTGAAGCTCGTCAGGGTCCGCAGGCCGAGTTTGAACATCACCGTGCTCGACCCCCCACTCGACGAATAGCTCGAATTTTCGTCCTCATAGGACAACAGCATCGAGTAGCAGTCGTTTGCCCAGCCAAGAGCAACGCCCTGCTTGACCACCGCCTTGTTCTTGATGTCGTAGCCGATCAGGCCGTAGGCGGTCCAATTCTCGGCGAATTTCAGCGAGGCGCCGGCATTGATCTGGTTCTGATCCTCGATCGAGCCATAGGTCGGCTGGGCGGCGATGAAGGAGTAGGAGAGATAGCCGGAGGCGCGCTTGCCCTCATAGGAGCCGTAGAAATCGGCCCGGCGCAGCGAAAAATCCTTCTCGTCGAAGCGCCCTTGCGTGCCGAGCGACAGTCCGTTCGGTGCATTGAACGACACGGAGGTCACGTAGTCCGAGCGGGCGGTTTCCAGGCCCGAATCATAGCCGACGAGGCTGAGATCGCGTTGGGCGTAGGAGTTGAGGCCGGCGAGTTGGTACGACTGGCCGATCACGGCGTCGATCGAATAGCCGCCCTCGAAGGTGCCGGCATAGCGAATGCCGAGATTGGCGCGGGTGCCGCCCTCGATTCGATCGTAGCCGGAGAACTTGTCGAGCGAGAACAGATTGGCGGTGTTGAACACCAGCGTCTGGGCGTCCTCGTTCGGCAGTGTCCCGATCTGGGTCTCGTTCGGCCGCACGATGATCTGGGCGATCGGCTCGATCACATGGGTGCCGTAGGCAGTTTCGATGACGTATGGATAGCGCGCCTCGAGCGCGCCGGTCGCCATGGCGCGACCGCCATTCTTGTCGATGTCGATGGCGCCGAAGGAGTCCGCGCTGACGAGGCTGCCGCCGGCATAAAGCGGCAGGGTCGACCCGTCGCTCGACATGTTGGCGCTGTAGAGATCGCCGCGCACCGAGGCGATCGGCGTCAGCACCAGGCCCGAGGGCAGAATGTAGCTGTTGCGCCATTCGAGCGATGTGGTGGCGCGGGTGTAGCTGCCGTCGAGGCCGTTGTAGCGCAGATAGTCCGGATTGAACTGATAGCCGGCGAACGGGCTGACGCAATCGTCCTCGGGATCGGTGCCGTTCGACAGATAGGTGTTGCAGATCCGGGTGACCGAATCGCGACTTCGGTGGATCGAGGCGAGGTTGGCATCGAACTTGATCTCGCCGCCGAGCGGCGATTCCTGCTCGATCCGCTCATAGTCGAAGGAGGGCAGCACATAGGGCTGCTGCTTCGACAGCCGCGTGTCCGTCGACTGGTAATCGAACTTTTGCGCTCTGAGATCGAAGAAACTCTGATCGCCGAGGCCGGTCAGATAGATCTCCGAGGTGTGGACGGAGCTGGAATAGCCCGAAATATCGTAGGTGGCGGCGAAATTCTCGTCGCTCTGCAGCAAAACGTCCCAGCCGAAGGTCCAGCGGTCGGACAGCGCGAAACGGCCAGTCGTCGAAACCATGCCGCGCGCTTTGTTGGCGTAGTCCGGTGAGACGCTGACGAGATTACCGTTCTCGTAGACCTTGTCCTGCGAGAAGGCGTCTTGATCCTGCTGGACGATGCCGGCCGTGTTCAAGGTGAACATGCCGTTGTCGAAGGCCTTGCGATATTCCGCTTCGCCGAGGAATCCCTGCTTGGTGTAGTAGGTCCCGGCGACGGTGACGTCGCTGCTGTCGTCGATCACCATGAAATACGGCACGCGCACGCCGTAGCCGAGATCGCTTGAATTCTTGAAGCTCGGGGCGAGGAAGCCCGACTGGCGCTTCACCGTCGGATCGGCCGACTGGAAATAGGGCAGATAGGCGATCGGCGCCCCGAACAGCTCGAACCGGGCCCCGTAATAGCGAATCACCTTTTCCTTCTCGTCCCAAACGATCTTGCGCGCCTTGATCTGCCAGAGCGGCGGGCGTTCGGGATGGTCTCGGCAGGGTTTGCAGGCGGTGTAGACGCCGCGATCGAAGGTGGTGACGGTGCCGTTCTGGCGGGTCGCCTGGGCGGCGGCGAGACGGGTGTTGTCGGGGGTTTCGAGGCGCAACGCCTCGATGAAGCCGTCCCGGAAGTCATCGGTGACGTCGATCTGGTCGGCATAGACCAGATTCCCGTCCGGCTGTTGCAGCTGAACATCGCCGACGGCGATCAGGCGACGGGTCTTCTGATTGTAGATGAGTCGGCGGGCGACGAGCTTGTATTTGCCGTAGTCGATCTGCACGCCGCCCGACGCGGTGACGCCGCCGCCGTTGCGATCATACGTGACCGTGTCTGCTTCCAGGAACAGCTTGGCTTTGTCCTGCTTGAAGGCCGCAGTGCCGGGCACGGCCAACTGGGCCTGCGCCGCCATTGGCGCGACCAAGCCGCAAAGCATTGTTCCGAAAAGAAGAATTGTTCGCACCCAAAACCAGGCCGCGACCGGTCCAGCGGCGAACGTCCCCCTCGAAATCATCGACTACCCATCCTCCTGATGGAGCAGAATCGTTACCCCCAACGATCCCGCGGCCAGCACTGGAAACCATGCCGCCACCACCGGCGGAACAATGTCGTTGCTCCCCAGTGCCTTGGCCAAATACGTTATCACGTAGAGCGTAAAGCCCGCCAGCACTCCAGCCGCGATCGCCCGGCCTGGATGCGATGTTCTTGAGAACCGTGTCCCAACGGTCGCAGCCACTAAGGTCATGGCCAGAAACAACGCCGGCTGCGCCAGAAGCATCTCGAACTGCATGGCGAAGGCCATTGGATTGAGGCCGAGACTGCTGGCGACCTTGATCTCCGAGGGCAGCGACCAGACCGAAATCGCCTGCGGATCGGCAACCCGTTGTTCGATATAGGCCGGTTTCAGCGTTGTCGGCAGGCGATATTCCTGTGGGTAAGACGGCGGATAGCCGATGCGGGTGACCCGCGGCTTGGACAGAACCCACTGGCCGTTCTGCAAGGTCGCCCGATCGGCGTCGATTCGCTGGGTGATCGCGCCGTCGTTCCCGAACAGGAAGACGCTGACCTGTCTGAGTTCGGTGCCGCCCTTGGTCACCGCCGCGCCGCCGATGATCGAGCGCACGCCGTTGGCATTTTGGCGCAGCCAGATCTCCTCGTTGGAATTCGACGAGGAATTGCCGAAGACGTTGGTTTCGATGCTTTGCGCGTGGGCCTTGGTCCAGGCCGCCAGCGGATTGTAGAGAAAGGTCGCGGCAAGACCGAGCATCACCGAGCCGATCGCAAAGGGCAGGATGATCTGCCAGATCGAGACGCCGGCGGCCCGTGCCACGACCAGCTCAAGCCGGCGGTTGAGATTGAGCAGGGTGAAGATCGAGGCGAACAGGATGATGAAGGGCAGCGCCTGTTCCATGAAGGTCGGAATGCGCATCGCCGAATAGGCGACGGCGCTTTCGAAGCCGAGAACGGCGACGCGGCCGCGCCGACTGAGCTCGATCATGTCGACCAGGAAGATCAGCGCAAACAGCGCCAGAAGCGTCGAAAAGAACGAGGTGAGATAGAGCCTTAGAAAATAGAGGTTGAGTGTCCGGTTGATCATTGTCCGGCCTCCGTCCTCTGCCGCTTCCGCGGCGCGAACAGCCGGCCGATGGCCTCGCCGAAGCGTTGCAGGCCCTCGCTCGATTGCCGGTAGATCCGCCATTGGGTGAGGTCGGCGTCGATAGCGATCAGCCAGCTGTCGAGGAGAATGGCACTCAAGGGCAGGAGGTAGGTGATCAAGGTCCAGCCGGTGTTGTCGTCGGATTTGATCTGGGCGAGGGCGACGAAGCCGAGCGCTTTCAAGCCGAGGCCGCCGACGAGACCGAGGGTCATCGCCGCGGAGGTGGCCTGGCGGTTGGTCCGCGGTTGCGCTGCCACCACCACGGCCCAAAGCGCGAAGGCGATCGCATAGAGCCAGTTGGTCATCCTGTCGGTCAGCTCGGAGCTGAGGGCTCCCGGATCCTCGCGATACAATTTGTCGGCCGGATTGGGCGAGATCAGATCGGTCGTCGAGCGTTCGGAGGGGCGGATCCAGTCACCGGTGTTGGCCGGCTTCAGATCGGCGAGATCGAAGGCGTAGGACTGGAACTGGACGACGGCGACAGAGCCGTCCTTCTTGTCGCGGCGATGCAGCTGGCCATCGCTCAGCAAAAGCAGCGAGCGACCATCCTGCTTGGAAATCCGTGCCTCGCGGGCGAAATACACCAACTCGACATTCGGATCGCGCGAATCGGCGATGAACAGGCTCTGGATGTTGTTGCCGCGCGCGGCGCCGATCGACAATTCGAGGCCGTTCTGCACCTTCTCGAAGCGGCCGGGCTGGAGAAACAGCGTAATCGTGTCGGCGTTGATCGCACGAATACCGTAGCGGAAGCCGCGTGACGCGGCCGGGCCGATCACATGGGCGACGAGCAGAATCACCACGCCGCCGAGTACGCCGAGGATGACGATCGGCTTGGCGACGACCTTGGGCGAGGCGCCGGCGGCGGCCATTACCGAGCGTTCGGAATCGGCGTTGAGCGAATTCAGCGCCTGAACGGCGCCGATCAGGACGGCGAAGGGCACGATGCCGGCGGCCAGGTCCGGCAACAGCATCAGCGCGATCCAGAAGACATTGCCGGCGGCTGAGGCCGTCGACTTGACGATATCGATCCGCGACAGCGCCTGGACGATCCAGACGATCAGCACCAGCGAGGCGAGGGCACCCAGGGCGTTGGCCAAAGCGCGCCGAAAGACATAGCGTTCGAGGAGCGTCATCGCGGTGGGCGTCCGTCGGTCAACAGGCGGGTTCCCTCACAGATCAGCGCCGACGGGCGGAAACAATGCCGCGCGCGAAATTGCGGCCTGGCGCGAGACTTGGGCAAGGTTGCGCAGGCAATAGCCGCCGCGAGCCGGCTTGTCGAGAAGCGCCCGATCACTGCGCCCAGAGATTGGCGCTCTATCGCCGTTGTGCGTGGCGCTCGTTCGAATGCCGTCATCCTCCTGCCTGACCAAGCCTGCAAAGGATAAGGCTGACCCGTATCGTGGAAAGACTGCCGCAGTTTGGCTAAAGAACGGCGAAGCGGAATGGTTAACGGCGATGGCCGCTTGCGGCCCTTGCAAATCTCAGCTTGTCATTCAAATTCCCCGTCAGCTTTTGACGCTGACGCGGGCCGGTGGAGCGGTTCTGCGGATCGGCGTTGGCTTATCGGCATGCACGCAGGAACGACTCGGTTCATAAGCCTGCGATCGAATCAGGAGACATCATGGCCACGCTTCCCACCATCGAATTTGCCTCGCCCAGCGGGTCTGCCGGCGACATCCTGGTCGTTCTGGCCGGCGAGGGGGGATCGGTGTCGCCGCATCTGCCGGAGGGGCTGAAAAAGGCCGTGGCCAAGGCGGCCGGCATCGCGAAATTCAAGGGCAAGGCGCTCGCCATCCTCGACCTCATCGCGCCGCAGGACGTCGAGGCCGATCGGCTGCTGGTGATCGGCACCCATGCCAAGGAGCCGCGCAGCGAGGAAGATCATTTGAAACTTGGTGGCCTCGTCTTGGCCAAGTCCAAAGGCGCCGGCCGGGTGACGATTCGCGCCGAATGGCCAGACGGTTCGGCGATCGCGCCGGCCGACGCCGCGCGCATGGCGAGCGGCGCGGTCCTGCGGGCCTATGAATTCGATCTCTACAAAACCAAATCGTCGAAATCCGGCGAAGAGGCCGAGACCGAAACGGACGCGCCGTCGACCCTGACCTTCGCACTCGCCGACCCCGATGGAGCCCGCGCCGCCTATGCCGTCGAGAACGCGATCGCCAGCGGCACCATGCTCGCCCGCGATCTCGTCAACGAACCGGCCAATATTCTCGGCCCGGTCGAGTTCGCCAAGCGGATCGAAGAGCTGTCGACGCTTGGCGTCGACGTCGAGATTCTCGACGAGAGCAAATTGCAGGCGCTGAAGATGAACGCGCTGCTCGGTGTCGCGCAGGGTTCCCCCCGGCCGCCGCGGCTCGCCATCATGCGCTGGAACGGCGCGGGTGACGATGAGCAGCCGGTGGCCTTCGTCGGCAAGGGCGTCGTCTTCGATACCGGCGGCATCTCGATCAAGCCCGCCGCCTCGATGGACGAGATGAAGGGCGATATGGGCGGCGCGGCGGCCGTGGCCGGCCTGATGCACGCGCTCGCCAAGCGCTCGGCGAAGGTCAACGCCATCGGCATCGTCGGTCTCGTCGAAAACGCCGTCGACGGCAACGCTCAACGCCCCGGCGACATCGTCACCGCGATGTCCGGCACCACCATCGAAGTGCTCAACACCGACGCCGAGGGCCGGCTCGTGCTGGCCGACGCGCTCTGGTACTGCCAGGAGCGCTTCAAACCGAAATTCATGATCAATCTGGCGACGCTCACCGGCGCCGTCATCGTCGCACTCGGCAATCACCATGCCGGGTTGTTCTCCAATGACGACACGCTCGCCGAGCAGCTGTCGGCGGCCGGCAAGGTCAGCGGCGAGAAGGTCTGGCGGCTGCCGCTCGGGCGCGAATACGACAAGATGATCGAGGGTAAGTTCGCCGACATCAAGAATATCGGCGGCGGCCGGGCGGCCGGCTCGATCACCGCCGCGCAGTTCCTCCAGCGCTTCGTCAACGACGTGCCCTGGGCGCATCTCGACATCGCCGGAACCGCGATGGGCTCACCCGCCAACGAATACAACCAGTCCTGGGCTTCGGGCTTCGGCGTGCGGTTGCTCGACCGGCTGGTGGCCGATCACTATCAGTCGGCCTGATCTGAAGGCACGAAGGATCGAGGGGAATGACGGAAGTCCTGTTCTACCATCTGACCGAAAGCCGGCTGGAACAGGCACTTCCGGACCTCCTGGAGAAGTCGCTGGCGCGTGGCTGGCGGGTCGTCGTGCAATGTTCGAGCGAAGAGCGGCGCGACGCGCTCGACAACCACCTTTGGACCTATCGCGAGGACAGTTTTTTGCCCCATGGCAGCGACCGGGAGAGTTCGGGAGCGCTGCAGCCGATCCTCCTCACCGTCGATCCGGCCCAGCGGGCGAATGATCCGCAGGTGCGGTTCCTGGTCGACGGGGCGGTGCCGCGATCGCTCGCCGACTATGTCCGGGCGGTCTATCTCTTCGACGGTCACGACACCGATCAGCTCGACACCGCCCGCGCCCGCTGGACGGCCGAAAAGGCCGCCGGTCACGCCGTCACCTATTGGCAGCAGACCGAGGAAGGCCGCTGGGTGAAGAAGGCCTGATCGCCGTGTTTCAGCGGCCGGGGTCACTGGACCGGGATCAGTAATGCGGCGGCTTGGTCGCTTCGGGTTTGGGCAACGCCACCTCCTCGACTGCCCCCAAACGCTCGCCGAGCGCTTGGCCGAGGTGCTGCAGCCGCTCGATCATCCGGAAGGCGCGGGTCAATTCCTCCGATAGTTCCTCGATGATGCGAGCCTGATGGGCGACCATCACCTCGAGATCCTCGATCCGGCTCGCCTCGCCGTCCTTCGGCTCGCTCATAGTAACATCTCCTCGAATTTCGATCGCATCTTCGGCCCGATCGCCACCGGTTTGCGGGTTTGCCGGTCGACATAGACGTGGACGAAGAACCCTTCGGCCGCCGCGGTGTCACTGTCGCCGCGAAACAGGGCGATCTCGTAGCGGACCGAAGAGCGGCCGAGCCGGCTGATCCCGATTCCTGCCGTAACGAGATCGGGAAAAGCCAGTTCGCCATGGTAGCGGCAGGAGGTCTCGACCACGAGTCCGATTTCCGGGCTCGCCTTCAAATCGAGCAGGCCCTGCTCGATCAGCCAGCCGTTCACCGCACTGTCGAACAGCCCATAATGCACGACGTTGTTCATATGACCGTAGACGTCGTTGTCGGCCCAGCGGGTGGTGAGGGTGCGAAACTGGCGAAATTTTGCGCGCCGGGCCGGCGCGGGCCGGGCCTGTGTCGCCGGTGGAGGCGTCCGCGTCACGTCATCTCCTTTTGTCCCCTTCGAATTTCCTATGGTCTTCGAAGGTTTGGCTGATTACTCTGACGAAAACAACGTGAGACATTCTGGACAAACATGGCCGAACCGGCGATCGAACTGATCGGCATCGACAAGAGTTTTGGTGTCGTTCGCGCCAACCGATCCATCGACCTTCGTGTCGAACGGGGCACGATTCACGGCATCGTCGGTGAAAATGGCGCCGGCAAATCGACCCTGATGTCGATCATCTACGGTTTTTATCAAGCCGATTCCGGTGAAATCCGCGTCGGCGGCAAAAAAGTCGAGATCGCCGATCCGAACGCCGCGATCACCCACGGTATCGGCATGGTGCATCAGCATTTCATGCTGGTTCACAATCTCACCGTGGTCGAGAATGTCATGCTCGGCGCCGAGCGCTCGCCGCTGCTGGGCTCCGGCATTGCCAAGGTGCGCGCGGAGCTGAAGCGGCTGGAAACGGACCACGGGCTCGAGGTCGATCCCGACGCGATCATCGAGGATCTCTCCGTCGGTCGCCAACAACGCGTCGAGATCCTCAAAGCGCTCTATCGCGGCGCCGACATTCTCATTCTCGACGAGCCGACGGGCGTTTTGACCCCGTCCGAGGCCGATCATCTCTTCGCGGTGCTGAAGCAGCTGCGCGACGAAGGCAAGACGATCATCCTGATCACCCACAAGCTGCGCGAGATCATGGCGATCACCGACACGGTTTCGGTGATGCGCCAGGGCGAGATGGTCGCCACCCGCCCCACCGCCGAAACCTCGGTCGGCGAGCTGGCCGAGCTGATGGTCGGCCGCCGGGTGCTGTTGACGGTCGAAAAGGGGCAAGCCGCCCCCGGCGGGCCGACGCTGTCGGTGACGAACCTGACGGTCAAGGATTCGCGCGGTGTTACCATGGTCGACGACGTGTCCTTCACCGTGCGCGCCGGCGAGATCGTCGGCATTGCCGGGGTCGCCGGCAACGGTCAGAGCGAACTCCTCGAAGCCTTGTCGGGCATACGCAGCGCGACGCGCGGCGAGCTGGTCCTGTGCGGGCGAGAGATCGATCCGGTGGCGGAGAACGATCCGGCCGAGATCCGGCGGATCGGCTGCGCCCACGTGCCGGAGGATCGCCACCATATGGGGCTCGTTCTGCCATTCGAGGAAAACGAGAACGCCATCCTCGGCTATCACGACGATCCGCGCTTCAACAAAGGCTGGCTGCTCGACCGCGACGCGATGCGGCGAGACGCCAGGTCCAAGATCGAGGCCTATGACATCCGGCCGGACAACTGCCGGCTGAAGACCGTCAATTTTTCCGGCGGCAATCAGCAGAAGATCGTGCTCGCCCGTGAGATGGAGCGCGATCCGGACTTGCTGTTGATCGGCCAGCCGACCCGCGGGGTCGATGTCGGCGCGATCGAATTCATCCACAAGCGCATCGTCGCGATGCGCGATGCCGGCAAGGCGGTGCTGCTGGTTTCGGTCGAACTCGACGAAATCCGCGCGCTGTCCGATCGGATCCTCGTCATGTTTGCCGGAAAGATCGTCGGCGAGCGCGGGCCGGGCGCGTCAGAGGGCGAACTCGGCCTGTTGATGGCGGGCGTCGACGGCACGGAGGCGGCAGCGTGAAGACCGCCCGAATCTCGCTCGTGACCCTCGGTGTCGCCGACGTCGCCCGGGCGGTGCGGTTTTACGAGGCGCTCGGCTGGTCGAAGGCTGCCGAAAGCGTCGAGCGCACCGCCTTCATGCTCGGCGAGGGCATCGTCCTGTCGCTGTGGCATCGTGACGACATGATCGCCGATGGCGGCGAGGGCGCGTTGCCGACGGGCTCCGGCTCGGCGGCGCTGGGGATCAATTTTGAGACGCCAGAGGCGGCGGATGCCTTTTATGCCCGGGCGGTTACGGCTGGCGCCGATCCGGTGAAGCCCCTCCAGACGGCGTTCTGGGGCGGCTATTCCGGCAATTTCCGCGACCCGGACGGTCACCTTTTCGAGGTCGCCCACAATCCCTTCTGGCGGCTTGACGCGGACGGCCGCCTCATTCTCCCATCATCTGAGGACTGACGCGCCGATGAGCCGTCCCTATGCCAAGCTGCCCGGTTGGATCGACTACGGGCTGATTCCCTTGATCAATCTGGTGGTCGCCTTTCTCGTCGCCGGGCTGGTCGTGCTCGTCGTCGGAGAGAGCCCAATCCAAGCGGCGGTCCTGATGATCCGGGGCGCCTTCGGCTACGCGGAGGGTGTCGGCTTCACCCTCTATTACGCCACCAATTTCATGTTCACCGGGCTCGCCGTGGCAGTCGCCTTCCATGGCGGGCTGTTCAATATCGGCGGCGAGGGTCAGGCCTATGTCGGCGGCCTCGGCGTCGCGGCGGTGGCGCTGTCGCTCGGCGCGATCCTGCCCTGGTGGCTGAACCTGCCGCTGGCGATCGTCCTGTCCTTCGCCTTCGGCGCGCTGTGGGCCTTGATCCCGGCCTATCTTCAGGCCAGGCGCGGCAGCCACATCGTCATCACGACGATCATGTTCAACTTCATTGCCGCCGCCCTGATGGTCTATCTCCTCGTCGGCGTGTTGAAGCCGGTCGGCTCGATGGCGCCGGAAACCCGCACCTTCGACATCGGCGGCCAGTTGCCGAAGTTGAAAGGGCTGTTTCATCTCCTCGGCTTTAATCTCGGCGGCGCACCGCTCAACGTCTCGATCTTTGTCGCGCTGGTCGCGGCCGTCCTGGTCTGGTTGCTGATCTGGCACACGCGCCTCGGCTACGAAATCCGCACCCTCGGCTTTTCGCCGCGCGCGGCCCGCTATGCCGGCATGTCGGAAACAAGGGTGATCATCGTCACCATGATGATCTCCGGCGGTCTCGCCGGGCTGATGGCGCTCAACGTCGTCATGGGGGACCAGTACCGGCTCGGCATCGACTTTCCGCAAGGGGCGGGCTTCGTCGGCATCGCCGTCGCGCTGATGGGGCGCGGCCATCCGGCCGGCATCATTCCCGCGGCGATCCTCTTCGGCATGCTTTATCAGGGCGGGGCCGAGCTCTCCTTCGACATGCCGGCGATCTCGCGCGATATGATCGTCATCATCCAAGGGTTGGTCATCCTGTTTGCCGGCGCGCTGGAAAACATGTTCCGCCCGGCGATCGGCGCGGCCTACCAGCGGGTGCGGTTCCGCGCCAGTGAGCCGACGGGTGCTCCGGTCAAGGAGGCGCGCTGATGGATTCGGCCGCACTTCTCGACCTCGTCGATTCCACCATCCGCCTGTCGACGCCGCTGCTCTTTGCCGCCTTGGCGGGGCTTTATTCCGAGCGCTCCGGCATCTTCGACATCTCGCTCGAGGGCAAGATGCTGATCGCCGCCTTTGCTTCGGCCTCGGCCGCCGCCGTCTGGGGCTCGGCCGCGATCGGCTTGTGTTTCGGCATTCTCGCGGCGGTCGCCTTCGCGCTCGTCCATGGGGTGGCCTCGATCACCTATCGCGGCAATCAGATCGTCTCCGGTGTGGCGATCAACTTCATCGCCGCCGGGCTGACGATCATTCTCGGCCAGAGCTGGTTCGGGCGCGGCGGCAACACGCCGAGCCTGTTTTCCGCCGGCCGCTTCCTGCCGGTCCATCTGCCGGGCGCCGATGCGGCGGCGAGCGTCCCTATCCTCGGGCCGATCTATTCCGGCGTCCTGTCCGGCCAGACGGCGCTCGTCTATGTCGCCTTTCTGATGGTTCCGCTGACCTGGTGGGTTTTGTTTCGCACGCGCTTCGGTCTGCGTCTTCGCGCCGTCGGCGAAAATCCGGCGGCGGTCGATACCGCCGGCATCTCGGTCACCTTCCTGCGCTACCGGGCGGTGATCATCTGCGGCGTCCTCTGCGGCTTTGCCGGCTCCTATCTCGCCACCGGTCAGGCGGCGGGCTTCACCCGCGATATGACCGCCGGCAAGGGATATATCGCGCTCGCCGCGCTGATCTTCGCCAATTGGCGGCCGGTGCGGGTGATGTTCGCCTGTCTGCTCTTCGGCTTCCTCGATGCGATCTCGATCCGGGTGCAGGGCGTGTCGTTTCCGCTCGTCGGACAGGTCTCGGTGCAGTTCGTCCAGGCGCTGCCCTACATCCTGACGGTGGTGCTGCTCGCCGGCTTCGTCGGCAAGGCGACTCCGCCGCGCGCCGGCGGCGTGCCCTATGTGAAGGAGCGATGATGGCGATCACCGACACGCTGTTTTCGGCCGCCAAGGCGGCGATGGAAAAGGCTTATGCGCCCTATTCGCGCTTTCCCGTCGGCGCGGCGATCCTTGCCGAGGACGGCCGGGTCCATGCCGGCTGCAACATCGAGGTGGTGAGCTTTCCCGAAGGCTGGTGCGCCGAGACGACGGCGATCGGCCATATGGTGATGGGCGGCGGCGGCCGGATCGCCGAGGTCGCCGTGGTCGCCGAGAAGCTCGTCGCCTGTTCGCCCTGCGGCGGCTGCCGCCAGCGGCTTGCGGAGTTTTCGACCGCTGAGACCAAGGTGCATCTGTGCGATGCGACCACCGGTGTCGTCGAGACGGTGACCATGGCCGATCTCCTTCCCTATGCCTTCGACACCGATGCTCTCGACGACAGCCTCGCCGAGGCTGGCGACGCGGGCCAGCTGTGAGCGAGGCGGCGGCCTTTTTGCGCGCCCGGATCGGCGATCTGCGGCCGGTCGCGGCGATGGTGCTCGGCTCCGGCCTCGGCGATCTCGTGGCCGCGGTCGCGGTCGACCAGCGCATTCCGTTCGCCGAAATTCCGGGCTTTCCGGTCAGCACCGTCAGCGGCCATGCCGGCGAGCTCGTGTTCGGAACGCTCGCGGGCCGCAAGGTGCTGATCGTCTCCGGCCGCGTCCATTATTACGAGCACGGCGACGCGGCGGCGATGCGCCCGGTGATCGCGGCGATCGCCGATCTCGGCATCGGCTCGATCCTGCTCACCAATTCCGCCGGTTCGCTGCGCGAGGACATCCCGCCCGGCTCGGTGATGGCGATCCACGATCACATCGCCTTTTCCGGCGCCAATCCGCTGATCGGCGAGCCGTCGGACGCCCGCTTCGTCGGCCTGACCAACGCCTATGACAAGCCGCTTGCACAAAGCATGGCGGCGGCCGCGTCCCGGCTGTCCGAGCCGCTTTCGTCGGGCGTCTACATGTGGTTTTCCGGCCCTGCCTTCGAAACGCCGGCGGAAATCCGCATGGCCCGCATCCTCGGCGCCGACGCGGTCGGCATGTCGACCGTGCCGGAGACGATTTTGGCGCGGTTCTTCGGCCTGAGGGTCGCGGCGGCTTCGGTGATCACCAATTTCGGGGCGGGCATGACCGGCGCCGAACTCTCCCATCACGAGACCAAGGACATGGCGCCGAAGGGCGGTGCGCGGCTGGCGCGGATCGTGGAAACCATGTTGGCCGATGGGGCGTTCGATGGCTGAGACCGTCGGCGGAGGAGCAAAGGATGACTGACGCGACGAGCGCGCAGCGGGCGCGGGCGCTGATCGCCCGGCTCGATCTCACCAATCTGGCGGAGGACTGCACCGAGGCCGATGTCGCCGCGCTCTGTGTCCGGGCCGAAACCGCCGCCGGACCGGTGGCCGCGATCTGCATCTGGCCGGATTTCGTCGGCTTTGCCCGCCGCGAATTGTCGGCGCGGATCAAGGTGGCAACGGTGGTGAACTTTCCCCTGGGCGGCAGCGATGTCGAGGCGACGCTGATCGAGACGCGCCGGGCGATCGCCGACGGGGCGGACGAGATCGATCTCGTCATCGCCTATGACCGGCTCGCCGATGACCCGGGCTTCGTCGAGGCGCAGGTGCGCACGATCCGCGCGATCTGTGGCCATGCGCGGCTGAAGGCGATCCTGGAAACCGGCAAGCTCTACGATGAGGCGACGATCCGCAGCGCCTGCCGCGCGGCGCTCGCCGGCGGCGCGGATTTTCTCAAGACGTCGACCGGCAAGGTCGAGGTCAACGCCACCCCCGGTTCGGCGAAAATCCTGCTCGAAGAGATCGCCAAGGCCGGCGGTACGGTCGGGTTCAAGCCGGCCGGCGGGATCAAGACCTTCGAGGATGCCGACGGCTACATGCGGCTCGCCGAGACGATCTGCGGCCTCGACTACCCGGCGCCGGAGCGCTTCCGCCTCGGCGCCTCGGGCGTTCTGGCCGATCTTCTGGCGATTGCGCAAGGAGCCGAGCGGCCGGGCGGCGGGGCCTCCTACTGATGCTGCCGCAGGAGGTCATCGCCCGCAAGCGGGACGGTCTGACCCTTTCCGCAGGCGAAATTCGTGATTTCGTCACCGGCTTTGCCGATGGCACCGTCGGCGACGCGCAGATCGCCGCCTTCGCCATGGCGGTGATCTTTCGCGGGCTTGCCCGCGAGGAGACCGTCGCGCTGACCGAGGCGATGCGCGATTCCGGCGCGGTGATGGCCTGGCCCGGCCTCGACAAGCCGGTGGTCGACAAGCATTCCACCGGCGGTATCGGCGACAATGTCTCTTTGATGCTGGCGCCGATCCTGGCGGCGTGCGGGGCCGCCGTACCGATGATTTCCGGCCGCGGACTCGGCCACACCGGCGGGACGCTCGACAAGCTGGAGGCGATCCCCGGCTATCGGGTGGTGCCCGATAACGCGACCTCTCGCCGGACGGTGAGCGAGGTCGGCTGCGCCATCGTCGGGCCGACCGCCGAACTCGCCCCGGCCGATGGCCGCTTCTATAGGGTGCGCGATGTCACCGCGACGGTGGAATCGGTGCCGCTGATCGTCGCCTCGATCCTGTCGAAGAAGCTCGCCGAGGGGCTGTCGGCGCTGGTCCTCGACGTCAAGACCGGCTCCGGCGCCTTTATGGTTGAAGAAGCCGCCGCTCGCGATCTCGCCGAGCAGCTCACCTCGGTCGCCAACGGCGCGGGGCTGAAGACCCGGGCGCTTCTGACCCGTATGGATCAGGCGCTGGCACCCTGTGCCGGGAATGCGGTGGAGGTGAAGAACGCCATCGACTTTCTCACCGGCGCCCATCGCGACAAGCGGCTCGAAGCGGTGACGCTGGCGCTCGCCGCCGAGCTGTTGACGCTATGCGGCCTGGCCGGTGACATCGACGCGGGGCGAGCGATGGCCAACCGAGCGCTGGATGGCGGGGCGGCGGCGGAGCGTTTCGGCCGCATGGTCGCCGCGCTCGGCGGGCCGACGGATCTCATCGAGCGGGTCGGCGATCATCTGCCACGGGCGCCGCTGCTGCGCCCGGTCGCAGCGGCGGGGGGTGGGGTGGTGCAAACCGTCGACGCCAGGGCGCTCGGCCTCGCCGTGGTTGAGCTGGGAGGCGGCCGACGGCTGCCCGAGGATCGGATCGACCCCGCCGTCGGTTTGAGCGCGTTGGCCGCAATCGGCCAGAGACTTGCTCCAGATGAACCGCTGGCGCTCGTTCATGCGCGCGATGAGGCCGGCTTCGAGCGTGCCGCAGCGCGGGTTCGGGCTGCCTACCGTTTGGCAGAGGCGGTGCCGCCAGCCCTGCCGCCGGTGCTGGAGCACATTAGAGCATGGTGCCGAAAAGTTGCATGACTTTTCGGGTCACATCATGCGGCAAAACAATGGCTTAGAGCGGAATGGCGATTCCAGTTTATCGCATTCCGCTCTAGCTGAGCCGTCAGTTGCGCAGCGTCAACGCGCCATTTTCCACCGAATAGCCTTTCAGCCGCTGCAAAAAGCTCATGCCGAGCAGCGCGCGGGGCAGAGCAACCCCTTTGATCACCATCGCATCGACGTCGCGAAGGGTGATTCCACCGACGGCCACCGCGTCTATCGAGGCCCGGGCGGCACGTGCGACGCCGTTGGCCGTCTGCACTGGCTGAACAAAATCGCTCGCCGCCGGTCGGATGCCGAGCCGGTCAGCGGTATCCTCGTCGAGCGCGACGACGCTCGCGCCGGTATCGACGATCACCGGAACCGCCTGGCCGTTCATCGCCACGTCGGTCATGAAATGGCCGGAGCGGTCGCCGGTGATGCGGATCTCGCTGGCAAGGGCGGGTGCGGCGGCTTCGACCACGTGCGGCGCCGGACGAACGATCTCCGGTGTGCCAGCGGCGATCTCGCTTTGATAGCGCTCGAACAACGACGGGGCCGCCAGCGCCGCGACCGAGGCAACCACCAGCAAAACCAGGTAATTGTGCATCGCGCACCTCGTATCCCTGCCGCGTCGGGGCGAAAGCCTAGCGTCGTGAGCCTTTCCTTGCCGTTAAGCTATGTTGAGCAATCTGCCCGATCACGTCGCGCAAGCTTTTGCTTCCGTCCGGGATCGGCGCTATGGACGAATCGGAAGACACCGGGAGGGCCGCACGCTTGGCCGACGACGAAAGCGCCGAAACCTTCGATTATGTCATCGCGGGGGCCGGCTCGGCCGGCTGTGTGCTCGCCAACCGGCTCTCGGCGGATCCCGGGCACCGGGTTCTCCTGCTCGAGGGCGGCGGCAAGGACAACTGGATCTGGTTCCATATCCCGGTCGGCTATCTTTTCGCCATCGGCAATCCGCGCTCCGACTGGATGTTCAAGACCGCAGCCGAACCGGGGCTGAACGGCCGTGCGCTCGCCTATCCGCGCGGCAAGACGCTAGGTGGGTCCTCGGCGATCAACGCCATGATCTATATGCGCGGCCAGGCTGCCGACTACGACCACTGGCGCCAGCTCGGCCTTGTCGGCTGGGGCTGGGACGACGTCTTGCCGGTGTTCAAGCGGGTCGAGGATCACGGCGACGGGGCGAGCGCGTTCCATGGCGCCGGCGGTGAGTGGCGGGTCGAGCATCCGCGTGTCAGATGGCAGATCCTCGACAAACTGCGGGAGGCCGCCGCCGAGGCGGGGATTCCGAAGATTGCCGACTTCAACACCGGCGACAACACCGGCTCGTCCTATTTCCAGGTCAATCAGCGCAGCGGCCGGCGTTGGAGTGCCGCGCGGGGGTTTTTGAAGCCAATCCTGAACCGTCCCAATTTGAAGGTCGAGACCGGCGTCTCCGTCGATCGGGTGGAGATCCGGGACGGCCGCGTCGTCGCCGTCCATTACCGCAAGGACGGAGCGATGCACCGGGTCGCGGTGCAAGGCGAGGCGGTGCTGTCGGCCGGCGCCATCGGCTCGCCGCTGATCCTCGAACGTTCAGGCATCGGCGACGGCGCCCGCCTCGCCGGCCACGGCATCACGGTCGTCCAGCATCTGCCGGGCGTTGGCGAAAATCTCCAGGATCACCTGCAGATCCGGCCGATCTATAAGGTCGACGGCATCAAGACCCTCAACACCGAGTACTGGAACCTCTTCAAGCGGGCGATGATGGGCGTCAATTACGCGCTGTTTCGCAAGGGGCCGCTGACCATGGCGCCGAGCCAGGTCGGCGCCTTCGTCAAATCCTCGCCGGACTATGCGACCGCCAATCTGGAATTCCACTTCCAGCCGCTTTCCCTCGACGACTGGGGGCACGGCCTGCACCGCTTCTCGGCCTTTACCGCCAGCGTCTGCAATCTGCGGCCGACCAGCCGCGGCTCGGTCCATGCCTCGGGGGCGGCGATCGAGGATCCGCCGGATATTCGCCCGAACTATCTGTCGACCGATGCCGACCGGCAGGTCGCGGTGGATTCGCTGAAATGGGCCCGCCGGATCGTCGCCCAGTCGGCGCTCGCCTCCTATCGGCCGGAAGAGTTCAAACCCGGCGCCCACATCGCCTCGGATGAGGACATGTTGGTCGCGGCGGGCGATCTCGGCACCACCATCTTCCATCCCGTCGGCACCGCCAAAATGGGAACGGCCGACGATACGATGGCCGTCCTGGACGCGCGGCTTCGCGTTCGCGGGATCGAAGGGTTGCGGGTGATCGACGCCTCGGTGATGCCAGCCATCACCTCCGGCAACACCAACTCGCCCACCATCATGATCGCCGATAAGGGCGCGGAGATGATGCGTCAGGATGCCAAGGGATCCCCAGATATGACGTTACGGTAAAAGGTTCGGCTTCGGACAAGGCCCATCTGCTTTCTGAGCATTTGCCTGCATCGATCGGTCGCAGGCGACAGCGCAGCGGAGATGGGCATGCCGAAGACCGCCCTTTCGCCGGAACAGGCGATCCGGAAGGTGAAGAGCTTCGTCAAGACTGGCAACGCCGAGAAGGCGTTGGTTCTGTGCAACGCGGTTCTCGAACGCTTTCCGGACAACCGTCGGGTGATTAGCGAGATTGATGCGATTGCCCGGCGCGCCGGCGCGGAGGGTCAGGGCACGGTCTTTCTCCAGGCGCAGATCGTCAAGCTGGCCGCCCATTATCACGCGGGGCGCTTCGATGACGTTGTGACATTGGGCGAGGCATTGTTGCGGGTGGCCCCCGGGACGGCGCTGATCCATAATCTCGTCGGTGCCGCGTTGCAGGCGCTCGGGCGTCACAGCGAAGCGGTGGAGGCGTATCGTGCCGCTCTCACCCACAAGCCCGACTATGATGAGGTGCAGCGCAGTCTCGGAGACGTCCTTGTCAAACTCGAGCGCTACGGCGAGGCGTCGGCGGCGCTCGACGCGGCGATCGCGGCACGTGGCGAGGAGGCGGAGACGTTGACCTGGCGGGGCGACGCGCTGTCGGGTCTCGGCCGCGATGCGGAGGCGCTTGCCGCCTATGATCGGGCGCTGGAGGTCAATCCCAAGCATGCGATCGGCTGGAACGCGCGCGCCCTGTGCCTGGAGCGTCTTGGCCGGATCGACGAGGCCGTCGCCAATCTGCGCAAGGCGCTGGAGATTTTGCCGGACTATATCGCCGCGCGGCTCAATCTCGCCCGTGTCCAGACCTTTGAGGAGATCGATCAGGACGTCGCCCAGATGGCGAAATGGTGGGCCGGTGCGACATTGTCTCACGACGATCGGATGATTCTCGGCTTCGCCCTCGGCAAGGCCTATGACGATATCGGCGAGGTCGACAAGGCCTTCGCCGTGCTGCGCGAAGCCAACCGTCTGCGCAAGCAAGCGCTCGGCTACGACATCCAAGCGCATAAAGATCTCGTGGCGACTGTCGCCATGCTGCATCGCGAGCGTTTGGCCGATGCGGCCAGCTGGTTTCAGCCCGAGGACCAAATCGCCCATCGGCCGGTCTTCATCATCGGCATGCCGCGTTCGGGCACGAGCCTCGTCGAGCAGATCCTCGCCAGCCACTCGGCCGTCTTCGGGGCGGGCGAATTGTCGGTGCTCGACAAGGCGGTGCGGCCGGCGCTGCCGCTCCTTGCATCCGAGGATATCGCTCTTCGACGGCAGGCGCTGCGGGCCATTCGCGACGCCTATGCGGGCTTTCTCGCCGGCTTTGCAACCGATCGGCCGCTGATCAGCGACAAGATGCCGGTCAATTTCCTCTGGGCCGGGATCATCCACGCGGCCTTTCCGGAAGCCATTTTGATCCACACCATCCGCGATCCGGCGGCCGCGTGCCTGTCGAATTGGAAGCACAATTTCACCGATGACGGCCTCGGCTTTTCCTTCGATCTTGAAGACGTTGCGCGCTTTCACCGGCTGAAGGACGCGCTGATGGCGCTCTGGCACGCTGCGATGCCGGGTCGGATCTATGATCTGAACTATGAACGGCTGACCGAGAACCAGGACGGCGAGACCCGGGCGCTGCTTTCCCATTGCGGCCTCGACTTCGAGGCCGCCTGCCTGGACTTCCACAAGACCGAACGCTCGGTGCGCACGGCGAGCGCCCGCCAGGTGCGCCAGACGATGTATCGCGGGAGCTCCGAGGCCTGGCGCGCCTATGAGGCTTATCTCGGCCCGATGCTCGACATCTTGAACGGGCCGTTGCCGCGGATCTGACCGCCGCGTTGCCTGCGAGGGTCAGGGCTGTTCAGCGGCTTGCCGATCGGCGAGGGCCATCATCGGGGACAACAGGACGATCACGCCGAGCAGGCCCGCCATGGCGAGATAGACCGTCGAGAGGCCGACATGATCGGCCAGGAAGCCGATGATCGACGGCGCCATCAGCCCGCCGGAATAGCCGATCGCGGTGGCGATGGTGATGCCGGTGCCGTCCGGCAGCCCCTTGACGTTGCCGGCGGCGGAAAAGGCGATCGGGACGATATTGGCAAGGCCGATTCCGGCAAGCGCAAAGCCGAACAGCGCGGCGAGGATGTGGCCGGCAAGGCCGGCGACGATCAGGCCGCAGGCCGCGACCACGGCGAACAGCCGCACGGTTTTGACCGCGCCGAGCCGGTTGCGGATTCCGTCTCCGAAAAAGCGGAAGGTCGCCATGGTGATGGAAAAGGCTGCAAGGCCGAAGCCGGAGGCCGCAATGTCGGCGTTGAGTTCGGTTCGAAGGTAAAGGGCGCTCCAATCGATCGCCCCACCCTCCGGCAACATGGCGAGGAGGGCAAAAAGGCCAATGGTGAACGCGCTGATCAGCCCCGCGGCTTGCACGGCAGAAGCCCGCTTCGGCTGAGCGCCGCCGGCGACAACATTGTCGGCGGTAGGCCCATCGCCGGCCGCATCGCGGTCATCGCGGGCCATGCGCTGGACGAAGACGAAGCAGGAGAGGATCACCGCCGCGACGATCCCGGCATGGGCGGCGGGGCCGAAGGCGGCGATGATCGGTCCGCCGAAGCCTGACCCGACGAAGCCGCCGATCGACCAGAAGCCGTGGCTCGACGACATGATCGCCCGGTCCATATGCCGCTCGAGCGTGATGGCGCCGGCATTCATCGCCGCATCCATGCCGCCGAAGGCCGCCCCGAAGAGGAAGATCGCGACGACAGCCATCGCCAGATCCGGCGCCAGAATGAGGCTCGGAAAAGCAACGGCCGCGGCGAAATGGGTGACAAGCAAAGGTGGGCGGGAGCCGACGCGGCCAATCGCCCGGGCGATCAGCGGCATCGTCAAAATCCCGCCGAGCCCGAAGACGAAGATCAACAGGCCGATGGTCTGGGCGCTGATGTCGAGGCGAGCGGCGAGCACCGGCACCTGCGGTGCCCAACTGCCGATGCCGAAGCCGTTGACGAAGAATGCCAGCGCCACCGCGCGCCGGGCGGGTGGGAATTGCTGGCTGAGGATCGGGCGTGCATGCGTTGCGGGGGACGTTGGGGCCGTCATCGGGAACTTTGGGCTGGTGAGGATCTGGCGCCTTTGACGCCGGGGCGCCGACGGTTGGATGGTGATTAGTCGCTTGCGGTTTGCTCCGCCACAGGTCGATCGGCTTGGGGCGGTTCGGCGGGACGCTCCGCTGAGCGGGCCGCGGCGTCGGCTTGCAAGCGATAAAGGGTAACGATCCGCTCGGCGAAGGTCTGGGCGCTGTCGACGAGCAGTCGGCGGGCGCCGACGAGGCCGCGTTCGCGCAGCTCGTTTTGGCGTCGATCGAGGAGGGCAAAAAGCCGCGACAAGGCGGCGTCGTTGCCGAAGCCTGCCGGATCGGCCCGGACCGCTGCCCGCAAAACAGCGAAATCGTGGTCGCGCCCGAGATCGTCCGAGACCGCCTTGGCCGTCTCGATCAGCGGCTTGGTCTGTTCCGGCCAGGCCGGGGCGAGCAGCCGCAGATGCATCCAATGATATTTCATCCGCTTGCGCAATTCGTGGAGGTCGTCGGCGTCGCGGGTCTTCGTCGCGCGCTTCAAGGCTTTGCGGGCTCGGCCATAGGTCTTGGCGGCGCCGGCCGCGAGGATCCGGCTCGCCTTTTTCGCCGAATGGGTGCCGCCATCGATGTTGAACGCCTCGATCTTGGCACGGGCCTGTTCCAGCGCGGTGAGTACTGGCGGAATCGCCTCGGTAAGGTTGCCGCCCTCTTGCGTCTCCGCATCGCGCATCGCGGTGAGTTGCCGGCGCACCGAGGCGAGCGGCGAGGGCGTCTCCAACGGGCTGGAAAAGCTTTCCTCAAGGTCGTCAAAGGCCTCGATCAGCGCTGCCTTGTCGCGCATGCCCGAAAGATGTTTGGCACCGTCGCGAAAGGCGGCGTTGAGCTCGGCATAAAGCGCTTCGTCGCTTGGACGGATCAGCCGGATTAGGCCGCGCAGCTTCTTGAAGCGCTTGCGGGCTTCGTGGATTGCGGCATGAACGTCGCCATCGGTTTGGCGCAGATCGGCCAGGGCGCGGTCGATCTGCGCCGCCGCGATCTTGCGAAACTCGGCATCGAGCGGGCGAGTGGGGCGGATCTGATAGGCCAATGCGTCGGGTCTTTCGGTCAGCGGGGCGATGTCAGCCGGATGGCAGGCCGTGAAGGGAAAGGCTGCGGTTGAGATAGCGTGGATCGCCGCTGACTTCTTTCCCGAGAAAGCGGGGCCGGGTGAACGCCTCGGCTTCGTCAGACAGTTCGATCTCGGCAACGATGAGGCCGGTGAGCCCGCCATGGAAGACGTCGACCTCGATGGTGTGCGGTCCGTTCGGGACGAAATGCCGGGTCTTCTCGATCAAACGGCCGACCGCCGAGGCGCGCAGAGCCTTCGCATCGTCGAGCGGGATGTCATATTCGAATTCGCCGCGATCGATGCCGTCGCCGGTCTTCAGCGTCAGGCGGGCGAACTGACGGTCGACGATCCGGACCCGGCAGGAGCGATCCGCCTCGGCGAAGAGGTAGAATTGCGAGAAGGCGTTGGAGCGGGTCGCAAGCGGGAGCCAGCTCTCATCGGTGACCAGGAATTTCCGTTCGATCTCGCGCCCCATGTCTCCCCACGTCGTCGGTCACGACCTCAGGCCGTCGAGGCTTGTCACCGATCGAAACGGTTGCAGCGTCGAGCAGCCGCATGGGCAGATAGCGCGAGCGATCCGAATGGTTACCATCGGCGTCTCGCCGGACTGGCTCGGCCCGCAATCGCGATGGTCGGCCTTAGGGCGCCCAGGCGAGAAAGTTGGCCAGCAGGCGCAAGCCGAGGGTCTGGCTTTTTTCCGGATGGAACTGGGTGCCGGCAACATTCTCCCGCGCGACCATCGCGGTGACCGGTCCGCCATAAGTCGCCGTCGCCACCATCGTCTCCGGATCGGTGGCGGCGAGGTGATAGGAGTGGACGAAATAGGCATGAAGCCCCTCCGGGCCGGTCTCGATGCCGGCCAAAAGCGGGTGGTCGACGCGTTTTTCGATGGTGTTCCAGCCGATCTGCGGAACCTTCAATGTGGGATCGGCAGGCTCGATCCTGACGACGTCACCCGGTATCCAGCCAAAGCCTTCGGTAACGGCTTTCTCCAGCCCCCGCTCAGACATCAGTTGCATGCCGACGCAGATGCCGAGAAACGGCCGGGCGCGGGTCTCGACCGTTTCTGTCAACGCGTCGATCATGCCTGGCACGGCGGAGAGCCCCGCCCGGCAGTCCGCATAGGCGCCGACGCCCGGCAGGATCACCCGGTCGGCTGCGCGCACGATCTCAGGGTCGTCGGTGAGAACGACCGCCACATCGTGACCGCCCTCGCGTGCGGCCCGTTCGACCGCCTTGGTCGCCGAACGCAGATTGCCCGAGCCATAGTCGATGATCGCGACACTCGTCATGCTCTACAGCCTTCCCACCGGTTTGCGTCGCCCGCCGGGAACCCGCGCCAGCTCGACGCCGGGCCGGTTCCACCGTTCCGCCCAGCCTTCCACCTTCGCGGTGCGCTCGATTTCCGATCGCAGGCGCTCCGCATGGTCGCCGGCAACGAAGGGCGAGCGGGGGGCGGTGGGGTTGACCCGGGTGATGGCCGTCGCCTGGACGGGCTGGTCCCCGTCGATCGCGCCCTGTTCCGGCGCCGAGGGCGATGCGTCCTTCGCTAAATCTTCGGTTTGATCCTCGCCACCAGGCGATGGCGATACTGCCGGCGCCGAGGGCGATGCCGGGCTTTCGGAGACATTGAAGGTCGAAGATGCGGCAGGTGTCGACGGCGGCGAGGGCTGCGTCGGCAGGTCGGTCGGCACGGCGTGATAATAGATCAGCTCGGCGTCATCGGTGTCCTCCGCCTCGAAGATCGCCGCGTCCTGCCAGCCCTTTTTGCGCAGATCGGCGGCTCTGAGATGCGGGCCTTCGAGACCGATGAGGACCGCCAGCAGCAGCGCGATGATCGCCGCGCTCGTCTGAAAGCCCGCAATCATGCCGATGAGATTGGCGATCACGATTCCGGCGAGGCTCAAAAGGCCCCATCGCCAGAGGCCGTGGCGGAACATCCAAAGAAAGGTAAAAAGGAAAGCGAAGACCGAGAAGCGGTCGCGCACGAAGACCGCTTCGCCGCTCGGCGCGGTCGCTTCCGGGGGTTCGAAGACGAGATAGCGTGTCACCCGCGCGGCGCCTCCCTGCGCCGTGTTATGCCAACAGGCCCTTGGTCGAGGGCACCAGGTCGGCCTGACGTGGATCGATCTGGATGGCGTCGCCGAGCACCCGCGCAGCCGCCTTGAAACAGGTCTCGGCGACGTGATGGGCATTGGCGCCGTAGAGATTTTCGACATGCAGCGTCACGCCGGCATTCTGGGCGAGCGCCTGGAAGAATTCGCGCACCAGCTCGGTGTCGAAGCTGCCGATCTTCGGCCGCGAGAAATCGGCCTTGAACACCAGGAACGGCCGGCCCGACACGTCGATCGCGGCCCGGGTCAGACACTCGTCCATGGCCAGATCTAGCGACGCGTAACGGCGGATTCCGCGGCGTTCGCCGAGCGCCTGGCGAATGGCCTGGCCGATCGCGATGCCGGTATCCTCGACGGTGTGATGATCGTCGACATGCAGGTCGCCATCCGTGGCGATCTCCATATCGATCAGCGAATGCCGGGAGAGCTGCTCCAGCATGTGATCGAAGAAGCCGACGCCGGTGGCGATCGTCGAGCGGCCGGTGCCGTCGAGATCGACCTTGACCTTGACCTTGGTTTCCTTGGTCGCCCGTTCGACCACGGCGTCGCGACGCCCGGCGGTTTGAGCCATGTTTCCAGAGCCCTTGATGGTGGATGTTTGCCTGTGTCGGCTTCTACGCTGGATCATCGATCGTGAAAAGCCGTGTGTCGCAAGAGCGTCGCGATCGGTCGGCGGGCGTGGCTTTCGCGCCGACCGTGATCGTCGGCGATGAGGCTGTGCGGTGTTCGTCTGGCCGAAGAAATCGGCCTGAAAGCCTGCGCGTCCGACGCTCGCCGGCTTGGCAAGCGCTGCCTTTGGGCCCACATGGGAGACGCAATCGACGGCCGGCCGGCTGCCGCGATGGGTTCGAGTGGCCGGCTTTCGTGAAAAGGAAGCGCGATGAATTTCGAAACGCACGATCCCGACAAGATCTACGGCACCACCATCGTCACCGTGCGCAAGGGTGGCAAGGTGGTGATCGCCGGCGACGGTCAGGTCTCGCTCGGCAACACGATGATCAAGGGCAACGCCCGTAAGGTGCGCCGGATCGGCAAGAACGGCCAGGTGATTGCCGGCTTCGCCGGCGCGACCGCCGACGCGTTCACCCTGTTGGAGCGGCTCGAGGGAAAGCTCGAGCAATATCCCGACCAGCTGATGCGGGCCTGCGTGGAACTCGCCAAGGATTGGCGCACCGACCGCTATCTGCGCCGGCTGGAGGCGATGATGATCGTCGCCGACCGTTCGGTGACGCTGACGCTGACCGGTACCGGCGACGTTTTAGAGCCGGAGGGCGGGCTGATGGCGATCGGTTCGGGCGGCAATTATGCGCTGGCGGCAGCGCGGGCGCTGTCGGATACGGAGTTCGGCGCCGAGGAGATCGCTCGCCGGGCGATGAAGATCGCCGCCGAGATCTGCATCTATACCAACGACAATCTGGTGGTCGAAAGCCTCGACGAGGCGTCGTGAGCCGCGCCGCACCACGCGGATCACAATCAGGCACTGCTGTGAAACGACAGAACCGCGGGCGTTGCTGAGACGCCCGCGGTTCTTGGCATTTTGCGACGGCGAGGCGGACGCGGGGCCCGTCTCGAGAGGGTCAAGCCTACCAGTCGAAGCGCAGACCAGCGGTGACGCTGTTGGTCTTTTCGTGGCTGCCGAAGGCGCCCTGGTAGCTGGCATAGAGGCTGATGTCCTTGCTGGCCTTCAGCTCGGCGGCAACGCTGACCAGCGCGGCATCGCGGTTTCTCGCGGCGCCGACGGTGGTGAAGGAGGCCGTCGACATGCCGACCAGCGCCGCGTTCACCGAACCGTTGGTGTCGGAGAATTCGTGGCTCCAGCCGACCGTCGCCGAGGGCGTCAGGCTCATGCCGTTCTTCAGCTTGAATATATGCTTGACGCTGACCGCGGCGACCGATTGCAGGCTGCCGAATGTGGCGTCCTTGGTGGAGACGGCGAGGGCGCCGTTTTCCGTGGTGCCGTCGAGGCTGACACGCACGCCGCGCAGAGCGATGCTCGGCTCGAAGATCGTGCCGCTTTCGTCGAAGTGCAGGCCGGCGCGCAGCTCGCCGCCGTAAGAGGTGGCGTTGGCCTTGCCGGTCATCGCCTCGCTCGCCCCGGCGATGCCGCGAGCGATCTTGCCATCGGTATAGCCGATGCCGAACTGGCCGTCGACGAAGGCGATGCCGCTCTGGTAGCTGCCGTAGATCCGGGCCTGCAGCGCGTTGCCGGTGAAGGACGAGCCGCTGTCGAGCTTGGCGTCTTCGTAGACATAGCCGAGCGAGGCGCCGAGGCGGAAGCCTTCGCCCGCCATGCCGTCGATGCCGACGACGAGGCCGCCGAGCGTCTGGTCGTAGCCTTCGGCGTCGCTCGCCTTGACCGTGCCCTTCTGGCCGAGGGAGGTGAACCAGAAGTTCATGCCGTGGTGAGTGGCCATGCTGAGGGTCGGGTTGACAACCGCACCGCGGGTTGAAGCCATCGCCCCGTCGACTGCGTCACCGCCGAGATACCAGGCATCGCGGTCGACGATCATCGAGTCGGCATAGGCGGTCGGCGCGAGGTCGGAGAGACCCGACGAGATGGCGCCGGCCGGCAGGGTGTAGAGCGCGTCGTAGAGATCGGCGAGCGAACCGGTGGTGCGGATGCCCGCCTCCGGACGCTCGGCGTCGAGCGCCGCGGCCATGATCTTGGCGTTGCCGGTCTTGGCATAGCTGGCATAGCTGGTCGGCGTCGCCACGAGGCGAATGGACTTGGCGCCATAGATCGTGTCGAAGCGGGTGCCGTCGGCCAGGCCGTCCGGCTGGGTGATGCCGGTATAGCTGCCCGTCACGCCGCCATCGGCCGAAACGATCTTGAACTGGCTTCCGATCGCCGGGGTATAGGCGTTGGTGGCGTTGCCGGTGATGCCGCGCAGCAGCGGCTCCAGCGTACCGTTGGCGCTGTAGACGGCGTTCTTGCCGGTCAACAGCAGACGGCTGTAGTTGCCAGCGCCCGTTCCGGTGCCGGTGCCGTCGATGTCGAACTCGCTGATCGCGTCCGGTGCCAGCGTCACGGAATTGGAGACGGTCAGGGTGCCTGGGCTGTTGCCCGGCGCCAACCGGCCGCCGTCGGCGACATTGACCGCACCGCCGATGGTGCCGGTTCCGCGCAGCGTGCCGCCGTCGTTGACGTCGACGTCGGAAACGATCGAGCCGTTCACCGACAGGATGCCGCCGTTGACGACGGTCTTGCCGGTATAGGTGTCGGTGCCCGCCAGCGTCAGCTTGCCGGTGCCGTCCTTGGTCAGACCGCCGGTACCGCCGATGTCGTTGCGCCACGTATCGGCGGCGTTATAGCCCCCTTTCGAGGCGTCCATGGTCACCGAGACGTCATTGGCGAAATAGCCATAGCCGTCGGCGGCGGCGAAGAGGTTGAGCTTGCCCCAGCCGTCATAGGTGTTGCCGCTGATCAACGGATAGTCGTTGCTGAGGGCGGTCGATGCGAGAACTTCGCGGCGCTGTTCGTCGGTGAGGTAAGGCAGCCGGGTGAGCAGCAGCACCTGCGCCTGAACCGGCACGTCGGCGACGGCCATGCGCTTGGTCGCGCTGGTCGGCGCGAAGCCGTAGGTCATGCGATAGAGAAAGTCGGCTTTGTTCTGCGCGTAGGTGCCGAACGCCTCGCTGTTGCCATCGCCGCCCTTGGCAACGCAATCCTCGACAGTGGCGGTGCCGCAGGCCTTGGCGAGATAGGTCTGCGTCTGCGTGTAGGCCTGATACACCGCATAGGCGTCGGCATTGTTCGGATCGGTCCAGTCGAGCCGGTTGCCGTTGGCGTCATAGAGCGCGGCGTAGATGTTGGTGGCGGCGATCGCCTCGGCGATCATCCGGCCGCCGATGACGTCCAGCGGCGAATGCATGCCCGCCAGGATCCGGTCGTAGCCGAGCTGTGAGGCGCGGGTCAGCTGGCTTTGATATTCCTGCGGCACCAGGAATGCGAGGCCGAGCGAGGCTGTCCATGCCGAATTGGTGTGGCCGCTGGGCATCGAGCCGTCGGAATAGGGGTTCCAGCTGTTCTTAATCTTCACCAGCTGTGTCGGCACCTCGACGTTCTGGCCGTTGATGCGGTAGGGGCGTGGCGACGTACCGATGCCCGGGACATATTCGCCGACGCCGAAGGTCGCCGGGGTGAAGTGGCCGGCCTCGTCGAAGGTGCCGACATCGGGCACGGAGATCGGTTGGCCGCCATTGGCGTCGATCATCGCCTGAGTCACGGTGAAGCCGCGAACCCAGTTCTCGATAGTGCCGTAGCCCTTCGGGACCTGATAGTGCTGGAAGAAGGTCGGGATGACGAAATCGGCCGTGTCGGCTGCGGTCAGCGCACTGCGATTGGTGTCGGCCCGGTAGTCCTGATACTTCGTGTCATACTGGTGATGCGCGGTAAAATTATCCGGCATGTAGCGGTCGAAGGTCCGTTTCGACGGCTCGGTCGAGGAATTCGCGCGGACGATGTTTTCGAGGAAGTACATGGCATCGGCGAGCGGCGTTTTCGTGCCGTTTGCGAACGTCTGTGTCCCCCAACTCGCGTCGTTCAGATAATTGATGTCGTTGTCATAGTCTTGCAGCGTCGAGGTCGCGTAGGCGGTCTTGGTGAGGTGGTCGGGAGTGGTGCCGTCAGCTGACGCGCCGGATCCGGTCAGAAACAGCGAGGTCAGAACGCCAAGCCCGTTGGTGACGCTGTATTTCTGATCGGTGCGATCGTCATGGATCGCCGCGAGCGTTTGGGCATCAGTGCGTCCGTGGGTGATCTCGGCCGAGAGGTCGAAATTCCGGTCCATCACCGTCGGATCACCTTCAATCAGATTGACGAAGGAATCCATCAGATACGGAAGCTGTGACGGATCCTGCGCGGTTCGGCCATTCGAAAAGCCGACCGGTGGCGAATTCGGAACCTCCTGGGCGACTGCGGGAACGACGGAAAGCGCGCTACTTAATAGGAGCAGGCCGGCGAGACGTTTGAGTGGCATGGAAATTCCCCCTTGGCTTGATGCGGAACGCGGTCCGTCAGGAATGGCCGCAACAGCCCATGCAGCACGCTCTACGGCGCCGTCGCATGGACCGATCCGTCCCAAGATGATCTCAGTGTCGATGGCGCAGGAGCGAGAAAAAGAACCGGCAATATTTTGCCGATAAGTGCCTTTCTGTCGCCACATTTCTCTAGAATTCAATTATGAAACTAAAATGAACTTATTATAAATTAAAGAACGGGATGGTAGCGCCTAAAAGTCGTAAACCTCTGGAAAATCAAAGCCAAATATGATTGTTGTTAATTTTGATTCCGTTCGTTTTTCCGTGGATAGAACCCAAAAGCCCGTTTTTTGCTGAATTTGACGACAAATCGACTCGAAGCCGCGTTCATTCGCAAACGCGGCGGAAAGATTTGACGTTACGAAACAAATAGTCGTCGTCGTCTGGATAAAACTCTGTTTTCCTTCAGAAGTATCGGTCAAGCGGCGACGGATACGCTCTCCAGACGCGCCAGTGCCTGCTTCAAGGCGGCGACGCAGTCACCGTCGACGGCGGTGCCGATGTCCGCATCGAGGATCGCCAAGGCTCTCGACAGCGGCATGGCCGGACGATAGGGGCGGTCGGCGGTCAGCGCGTCGAAAATATCGGCGACGGTGACGATGCGGGTGTCCATGCTGATGTCGGCGGCGCTCAGGCCATAGGGGTAACCGCGTCCGTCAAGGCGCTCATGATGGCGACCGCCGATTGCCGCCAGTTCCGCAAACGCGGTGATCTGCGACAGAATCGCTTCGGAATGGACGGGGTGCTGGCGGATTACCGCGAATTCGTCGTCGTCGAGCTTGCCCGGCTTGTCCAAAATGGCATTGGAAACCCCGAGCTTGCCGATGTCGTGGAGAAGCGCGGCCCGCCTCAGGCGGCGCCGTTGGGCGGGCGTATAGTCCATTGCCTCGGCGATCATGTCGGTAAAGAGTGCCACCCGTTCGGAATGACCGCTGGTATAGGGGCTCTTGGAATCGACCACTTCGGCGAAGGCTTCGGCGATATCGTCGAGATAGTCCTCGTCGACGTCGCGGCGGTCTTCGCCGGGCTCCAGTGTCAGCACCAGATCGGACAGGTCGTCTTCGCGCAGGGCGGCGGCAAAGTCCGGATCGCCGGTCAGTGCCTCAAAGGCCGCGACCAGGGCCGGATCGAACCAGATGCCGGCGCGCGCCTTGAGTTCCCCGAGCGCCGCTTCGAGGCCGCCGATCCGCAGAAAGACATCGGAGACCTGCGCGAGCAGCGCGATGCGGGAGAACAGCGGGATCGCCTCGCCCGTTAGCCCATTCGGACGCCCGCCGCCGTCGAAATGCTCGTCGAGACTGTGAATGCCGGCGGCCACCGTCTCCGAGAAGCGCATCTTGCGGGCGATCACCGCGCCGCGCTGACAGCGGGTCTCGATCAACTCCTGGGCGATCTTGCCGCCATTGCACACGATATGGACCAAGGCGCGAAACCGCTCCGCCAGGCCAGCCTTCAGGCCGGTCTGCTGGAGGATGAAGCGCAGGATATGGGCGAGGCTGTCATCGATCTCCTTAAAGTTTCTTTTAAAGGAAAGATCGTCGGTCAAATAGAGCTCGCAGATCCGGGCTGCATTCGACGAGCAGCCGAGATCTTTCAAAAGCAGCGTGTAATAGAGGTCGCCGAGCACGGTGGGCGCCAAGCCGATCTGCTGACCGATCCGGACGCCGATATAGCAGCAGCGCACACAATGGCCCGCTGGCTGCCCTTCCGTCATGTCGAGGGCTTTCGACAGCGCCGCCAGAATTTCGGCAAGCCGGAGGGTGGTCTTCGGGGGAACGTTCGGGTGCGCTGTCATCAATGCCTCAAAGCTCCGTATGGCCGCGAGGCGGCAACAGCCTTGATACGGCAGTTGTGGGTAGGAATCGTAAAGGCATGAACGATTTTCTTAGAAATCGTTGGAGATTGTGATTTTTCAGGCATGAACTTAAAATCGTATCGAGGCCGTCAACGGTCTGACCGCGCGGTCGTGGCGGTTGGTGGCGCGCGGCGGAAATCTCCGGACCGACGATCTGAAAAACGGCATCGCTTTTCGGTCCGTCCGATGCGTAGACTTCACCCATGCTGAGACCCAGAAGATCAGAGCGGTTTCTCTGCGTTCTGATGGGGCATGGGCGAGGAGGAGACGGCGATGTTTGCGAACCGGTTGAAGCAGCTTTGGGCGGAGGATCGGCCGGCGGCCAATGGTTGGCTGTCGATCGCCAGTCCCTTCGTGGCTGAGATCATGGCGGCGCAGGGTTACGACACGCTGACCATCGACGTGCAGCACGGGGCGCTCGACTATTCGGCCATGCTGGTCATGCTGCAGGCGATGCGCGGCTCCCACGTCACCCCGCTGGTGCGGGTGCCATGGCGTGAGCCGGGGATCGTGATGAAGGCGCTCGATGCTGGCGCGATGGGGATCATCTGCCCGATGATCAACAACGCCGTCGAGGCCGCGGAATTTGCCAGCTACATGCGCTATCCGCCCCGCGGGACGCGCAGCTATGGCCCCACCCGCGCGACGGTGGCTTATGGCGGATATGGCCTTGCGGCCAATGACGAGGTGCTGGCGATCGCGATGATCGAGACCCGCGACGGCGTCGAGAATGTCGAGGCGATCGCTGCGACCGAGGGAATCGACGGGATCTATATCGGCCCCTCGGACCTCACCCTCGGCACGACGCAGGGGCGCCTGCCGCCGGGCTTCGACCGGGACGAGCCGGAAATCGTCGATCTCATCAAACACGTGCTGGCGGCCGCGAAGGCGAAGGGCATTCGCGCGGGGTTGCATTGCGGATCGCCCGATTATGCCGCGATGGCGATCAAATGGGGCTTCGATCTCACCACGGTGGGTGGCGATACGACGCTGCTCGCCAAGGCCGCCGCCACCGCGGTGGGGCGATGGCGCGAGCTGACCGGAGCAGGATGCATGGCGCGCTAAGTGTCGGGCTTTGCCAGTGCGGTTGACCGGCCACGGAGCGGACGGTGTCTGCGTCGGGCGATTGACGTTCTCGCCGAAAGCGGCAGGATGCCGGAGCGAATCGGGCCGCCTGGCCGAACAGGCCGGCGAATGGGCCGGTTTGCTCTCCCGGACGCTGCTTCGGTGGGCGTCCGGCAACGACAAGCCTGCCCGACGAACGGGCGGTGCGGAGAAAGACAAGAAAGGGGCGGGAATTGAAGACAATCGACGCCCACCATCATTTCTGGCATCCGGCGCGGGGCGACTATGGCTGGATGCCGCCGGATGATCCGGTGCTCGCGCGGCCCTACGGTCCCGCCGATCTGGCGCCGGCGCTTGAGGCCACCGGCATTTCGCGGACGATCCTCGTCCAGGCGGCGCCGACGACCCATGAGACCGAATATCTTCTCGGCCTTGCCGACGGCACCGATCACGTCGCTGGCGTGGTTGGCTGGATCGATTTTGAGCGGCCGGAGGAGATCGAGACGATCAGACGCCTCGCCGCCCATCCGAAATTTCTCGGCTTGCGTCCGATGATCCAGGACATCGTCGACGATGCCTGGATGCTGCGCGACGATCTCGACTGGGCGTTCCGCGCCATCTGCGATCTCGATCTGACCTTCGACGCGCTCGGTTTTCCCCGGCATATCGAGCACTTCAACACGCTTTTTGCCCGCTATCCGTCGATGAGGGCGGTGCTCGACCATTGTCTGAAGCCGACGATCGCGGACGAGAGCCCGGAATGTTTCGACGAATGGGCGCGGGGCATTGCCCGGCTCGCCAGTGGCTCGACCGCCTATTGCAAGCTGTCGGGCTTGGTCACCGAGGCGATGGAGAATTGGCGCGATGAGGATCTGGCGTTTTACTCCGATCATGTGCTTGAGGTTTTCGGCGCCGAGCGGGTGATGTGGGGATCGGACTGGCCGGTTTGCCGGTTGCGCTGCAGTTATGAAGATTGGCACAGGACGGCGCGCCAACTCGTTGACCATCTGGGAGAGGCCGAGAAGGCGCAGGTCTTTGGCCGGAGCGCTGAAACCTTCTACCGGCTGGCCTGACATCGGGACTTGGGAGAGGACACGAACATGAAACGCAATCCGATCGGTACGACCGGCCTGTCTGTCGCCGAGATCTGTTTCGGTGCTTCGGCGCTTGGCGATATGCCGGATACCTACGGCTATGACGTCGATGCCGCACGCGCGGCCAAGACGATTCAGGCGATCTTCGATGGGCCGTCGAACTTTCTCGACACCTCGCGAATCTATGGTTTCGGCCGCAGCGAGGAGCGGATCGGCGCGGTGATCCGCGAGCGCGGGGGTTTGCCTGCCGGCTTCGTCCTGTCGACCAAGCTCGACCGCGATTTCGAGACCGGTCGCTTCGACGGTGACCGGGTGCGCCAGTCGTTTGAGGACAGCTTGAAAGCGCTCGGCCTCGATCGCATCCCGATGCTGCATCTTCACGATCCCGAATATGCTCGCGACCTTTTTGAGGTAACGGGCGAGGGCGGCGCGTTCGACGCCTTGTTCCGGCTGAAGGAGGAGGGCTTGGTCGATGCGGTGGGGCTTGCCATGGGGCGCCTCGATCTGATGTTTCCGCTGTTGCGAGAGCGGCCCTTCGACGTTTTGATCAGCCACAACCGCTACACGCTGCTCAATCGCTCGGCCTCCGCGATGTTCGATTATGCCCATGACAAGGGCATCGCGATCCTCAACGCCGCGCCTTATGCCGGCGGCGTCTTGGCCAAGGGCAGCGCGGTGATGAAGCGCGTCACCTATCAGGAGGCGAGTGAGGCCGATTTGCAGCCGGTGCGCCGGGTTGAGGAGGCTTGCGCCCGTTATGGCGCCGCGCCGGGCGCGGCCGCCCTGCAGTTTTCGATGCGCGATCCGCGGATTGCCTCGACGGTCGTTGGTGTCTCCAAGGCCGAACGGGTGGCCGAGACGCTGGACTGGGCGAGCGCCGAGCTTCCCGACGCACTGTGGCAGACGCTGGCCGAGCTGCCTTTTGCTAGCGACGATCCGGAATCCAATCGGGATTACAAGCCGGGCTGATCCCGGCAGGGCGGGTCGCCGTCGTCGCGCCGGCAGGGAACCGGCGGGCGAGCAGGCGGGCACCGCCGAACCGGATCAAAGGCAAAACGGCGGCGCCCGATCGGGTCGCCGCCGTTTCTCATGCCGGGTGGGGCCGTCGTCTCACATCTGTTCGAGCAAGGCCTCGGCGCTCGATTTGTCGGCTTGGCCCGGGCTGTCTTCGACATTGAGCGTCTTCACCACGCCGTCCTCGACCAGCATCGAATAGCGCTTGGAGCGGGTGCCGAGACCGGCGACCGACAGGTCGATGTCGAGGCCGAGGGCCTTGGTGAATTCGCCATTGCCGTCGGACAGGAACTGGATCTTGCCGGCGGCCTCGGTCGCCTTTTCCCAGGCGCCCATGACAAAGATGTCGTTGACCGCCACCACCGCGATGATGTCGACGCCCTTGGCGCTGAACTCGTCGTGATGGGTGAGGAAGCCCGGCAGGTGGTTCATCGAGCAGGTCGGGGTGAAGGCCCCGGGCAGGCCGAACAGCACCACTTTCTTGCCGGCGAAGAGATCGCCGGTCGACAGGTCGGCCGGGCCGTCCTCGGTGCGGGTTTTCACGGTGGCGTTCGGAATTTTTTCGCCGACGGCGATGGTCATATCGAAGACTCCCCTCGATCAGGAAACGGGACCGGCGGGCGCTCAGCGTCGCAATGCCGGTTGATGCTTGAGATGTGGTAATGTAGCCACCTTTGTAAAGCGGCCACCGGCTATCATTTGTTCGACCCGCTGATCAACTTTCCGGAGCGACCGGGATCGCCGTCGCTTCGAGGGCCGTCTTGCCCTTGGTGAACACGAGATCGACCTTCGACGGGATCTTGGCGCCAGTGCCCGGATCTTCGACGATCGGGACGTTGAAGACGACCGTATCGCCATTCGCCGCGCTTTTCGTCGGCTTGTCGAAGAACCATCCATCAGTGGCGGTCACGAACAGATCGGGCGCGGCATCCCGGGCCGCGCCGTCCGCTTTTGCGGCGGGCGCTTTGACCGCGATGCGAAGAGCCTTGCCGCCCGCTTCGGCCGAGACGGCGAAACTGCCGGCAGGCGCCGGTTTCGGCAGTGCCGCAAATGCCGCGGCGACGGCGCTGTCGTCGGCAGCGCTCGCCGGTACCGTCAATTTCGCCGAGACCGGAATGCAGATCTCCTTGCACACACCCATGAAAATCGATGCGTCGATGGCGTCGATCATTGTGCCGGATTTGGGCGTCAGCGCAATGGCGAGGGCGGCCTTGCCTTTGTAGCCGTTGGCCGCAGTCTCGTTCGCGCCATAGCGGTGCGGCGCTGGGAAGCGGATCCTGCTTGTCTCGACGCCGTCAGTCTTCGAAAGATCGATCGTCGGCGGAATGCCGGAGGCGCCGGGATCGATCCAATAGGTCTTCCAGCCCGGCGCGAGATCGACGAGCAGCGCGGCGTGAACGGCGCCGTCGACCGGCGTCTTGGCGCGGACCAGCTGGAGCGTGACTTCGTCGTTATGAAAGCGGCTCATGCTTGGCGCTGACGAAGCGTCCGCAGCCGCGGCCGGCGCGGCGCCGAAAAGAACAGCGGCCGCGAGCACCGTCAAAAGACGCAAAAACCGACGTTCCACGTTGCCGACAGATCGCCGCAAAGCCATTTGAGAATCGAATGGCTCAAGCTGCCGCACGGCAATCTGATGAAATTGTTGCGGCTGCTCGAGCAAGACTGGATGGATAGTCGATCTCATTTCACAAGTCCATGACGTGATAGGGGCCCGCCGCGATTTTCGAGGGTGCCGTGACAATTCTGCTCTGGTCATTCTTCGGCGTGGATGCCACTTTTGGTGTGGAGGTTTTCGTTCCGTCGCATCGGCGGCGGTTCCGATGTCAAACTGCGCGGTGTGGAAAGATGAAGCTCGATATCGATCTCGACTCCGTCGACGGTGACGTCGCCCATTCGCTGGAAGGCCATTTTCTGATCGCTATGCCGACGATCAGCGACGAGGCTTATGCCCGAACCGTCATCTATGTCTGCGCCCATTCGCCAAACGGGGCAATGGGATTCATCATCAACAAGCCGCAACCGATGAGTTTTCCGGCCCTGCTCACCCAGCTCAGCATTGTCGAGAGCGAGGACGACATCCGGCTTTCGTCGGGCGGTCACGAGGTGTCGGTCTGCGTTGGCGGCCCGGTCGAGAAGGGCCGCGGCTTCGTGCTGCATTCGGACGACTATGATTCCGACTCCACCGTCCAGGTCGCCGACAAGATCGCGCTGACGCCGACGGTCGACATCTTGCGCGCCATGTCCGAGGGCATCGGTCCGCGCACGGCGATCATGGCACTCGGCTATTCCGGTTGGGCGCCCGGCCAGCTCGAGGAAGAGATCGCCGCCAATGGCTGGCTGACCTGCAAGGCTGATCTCGGCATCGTCTTCGACAATGATCTCGACGCGAAATACACCCGTGCGCTCGGTTTGCTCGGCATCGAGCCGGCGTTTCTGGCGGGAGAAGCCGGCCACGCCTGACCGTCGAGCCCGACCGCCGGAACCAACGCATCGGCCCGAGTATCGGAATCGATTTTCGCAAGGCACGATGCGCCACTTCAATGAGTGAGAGCACCGTGCGTTCTGTCGGACGCACGGTGCTTGAAGCGCTTTTACCGGTCGCGATGAGCCATGGTGCCGTCGGAGAAAGCAAGCCTTTGGCGGCCGCCTCAACTTGCTCGTTTGAGGCTTGCCGAGCGATCGACCAGCAGCCGGCGGGCCATCTCGAACGGGATCGGTGGCGAGAAGGCGAAGCTTTGCGCCCATTCGCAGCCAAGATCCCGCAACTGAGTGATGTCGCTTTCGCTCTCGATCCCCTCCGCCACCACCTTGAGCCCCAGATCATGAGCCATGGTGACGATCGAATGGACGATGATCGGCCGCTGCGGTTGGCTGTTATTGCGCAGGAATGACTGGTCGAGCTTGAGTGTGTCGAAGGGAAACCGCATCAGATAAGCGAGGGACGAGTGGCCGGTGCCGAAATCGTCCAGCGATAGGCCGACGCCAAGATCCCGCAACTTGGCGAGCAGTTGCGCCGAGCGCTCCGGATTGTCCATCACCATCGACTCGGTCAGTTCGAATTTCAGCGTCTGCGGCGCCAGCTTGTAGCGATCGATGACGCTGCGCACGTTGGCGATGAGATCTTGGCGGATCAGTTGCCGGCTGGAGATGTTCACGGACATGAAGAAGCGGTTGTCACCGGTCGCGCGATGCAGGTCCGACAGGCGCTTGGCGGCTTCTTCGAGGGCAAACTGGCCGAGGGTGACGATCAGGCCGGTGTTTTCGGCGATCGGGATGAATTCGGCTGGCGAGATCGAGCCGCGGCGCGGATGCTCCCAGCGCAGGAGCGCTTCGAAGCCCGCCACCTTTTCGCTCTGAAGGTCGACGATCGGCTGGAAGGCGAGGGAGAGTTCGGAACGCTCGAAGGCCCGGCGCAGATCGGATTCGAGCTGCAGGCGGCCGGAGCCGATGGTCTTATAGGCCGGCCGGAACGGCTCAATGCGGTCGCCGCCGAAGCGCTTGGCCTGGTACATCGCCAGTTCGGCTTCTTTCAGCGTCTCCTCGCTGGTCGCCCCTTCCGCCCAACCCGACAGGCCGACCGAGCCGGTGAGGACGATCTCGCGACCGGCGAGCGCGATCGGGGCCTTGATCGCCTCGCGCAGCGAGTCGGCGAAGCTTGCCACCGCCGCGACGTCGCTTTCGGAGACGAGGATCAGGCCGAACTGGTCGCCGCCGAGGCGGGCGAGCGAATCTTGCGGCTTGAGGATTCGTTTCAGCCGCCGGCCGACCGTCAAAAGGATGGTGTCGCCGACGGCGAGGCCGAAGTCGTCATTGACCTGCTTGAAGCGGTCGATGTCGATGACAAAGATCGTCGGCCGCACGTCCTCGCGGGTGGCGGCGAGGATGCCGATCGCCTCCAGCCGGTCGTTGAACAGCTCGCGGTTCGGCAGGCCGGTCAGCTGGTCGTGCAGCGCATCGTGCAGCAGCCGCTCTTCGGCCTTCTTCTGATCGGTGACGTCCTTCAGCGTGCCGACGCAGCGCACCACTTCGCCGGTCGAGCCGAGCATCGGGCGGGCGCGCAGCTGCATCCAGTGGTAATGGCCGTCCTCGTCGGCGACGCGAAATTCCTGGACGATCCGGCCGCGGCGGTGCTCGATCACGGTGTCGAAGGTCAATTTGAAGCGATCGCGGTCGTCGGGATGGAGGATCGGCAGCCAGTCGCGCGCCGCGCCGTTCATCGCCGCGACCGGCATGCCCGACAGGGTATCGCCATCCGAGGCGACGAAGATCCGGTCGCGCGAGACGTCCCAGTCGAACACCGAATCGCCGGCGCCGGCGAGCGCCAGCGAGCGCCGCTCCATGTCGGACAGCAGGCCTTGCGCGAACGTGCCGCCGGCAAAGGCATGCTGCATGACGGTAAAGCCGATGAGCAGCACGATCAGCACCAGTCCGCCGCCGAGTGCCGGCTGGATGATGTCATTGTCGATCCGCCCGGTGACGGTCATCCAGCTTGCCACCAGCCAGAGAATGATCAGGCACCAGGTGGGGATCAGCATCACCGCCCGGTCGAAGCCCTGAATGGCGAAGCCGATGATCAAGGCCAGGCCAATGCCGGCCGTCGCGGCAAGCGACAGGCGGGCGATGCCGGAGGCGACCACCGGTTCGAAGGCGGCCAGCGCGCCCAGCGCGCCGAGCAGCGCCAGCCAAACAAGCAGCGTGATCGACAAAACGCGGTGCCAGCGATTGATGTTGAGATAGGCATAGAGGAACATCGCCAATGTGAAGGCGAGCGCCACCTCGGTGCCGGCGCGCCAGATCGTCTCCTGCCCGGGCTGCAGCGGCATCAGCTTCTGCCAGAAGTCGAAGTCGATGCAGATATAGGCCAGCACCGCCCAGGCCAGCGCCGCCGCCGCCGGGAACATCGCTGAGCCTTTGACGACAAACAGGATCGTCAGGAACACCGCGAGCAGGCCGGCGATGCCGAGGACGATGCCGCGATAGAGGGTGAAGGCGTTGATCGTGTCCTTGTAGGCGTTCGGCTGCCAGAGCCTGAGATCGGGCAGTTTCGAACTCGTCATCTCGGCGACGAAGGTGACGACGGTGCCGGGATCCAGGGTGACGAGAAAGACGTCGGCGTCGGTGCTGCGCTGGCGCTCGAGGGCAAAACCCTGCGACGGGGTGATCGAGGCGATGCGCTGGGAGCCGAGATCGGGCGAGAGAATGCCCGAGCCGACCAGCCGGAAATGCGAGGCGACGACCAGCCGGTCGAGCTGTTCGTCGGTGTCGTTGGCGAGCGCGAAGACCGCCCAGTTGCCCGATGCGTGAGGCGATTTCGCCTCGACCTCGATGCGGCGCACGATGCCGTCGGCACCCGGCACGGTGGTCACCTGAAAATTGCGGCCGCGATGATGGTAGATGTCGGTGGCGGGCTTGAGATCGATCGCCTGATCGTCACGTGAGATGCTGACCGGCTCCAAGGCCAGGGCCGGCGCCATCCAAGCGAGGATGGGTGCGAGCGCGAGCAGCAGGATCAAGGCGCGAAAAAGATTGAACCGCATGCCCCCCGGCGCTTTCCTTTGAGCCGCGCGCGACCCGTCCGACGGTCGGATGGCGCGCATCTCGGCCACAGTTTCGATCCCGCCGCGGCCGATTGTTGCAGTTTTTGGCAGGTTGGTGAAGTTGCGATCACGCACGGCTCACACGATATCCGCATAGGCCGTCGGCCGCTTCGAAGCGCTATCCACCGATCGCGACCATTCTTCGGCAAGCATGGCGTAGAGGCAATGGTCTTCCCACTTTCCCGCAATCTTGAGATAGCCACGCAAAAGCCCCTCACGGGAGAAGCCGCAGCGTTCGAGCAATCGGATCGAGCGCTGATTGCTGGGCAGGCACGCGGCCTCGATCCGGTGCAGGCCTTCGACCTCGAAAGCGAACTGCTTCACCGCATCGACAGCGTGGCGCATGTAGCCGTGGCCAGCATAACGCTCGCCCATCCAGTAACCGAGCACGCAGGACTGGGCAACGCCTCGGCGAATATGGCCGACGGTGATCCCACCGAAAAGCGTCTCGCTGGCCGCGTCGAAAATGAAAAAGCTGTAGCCGCTGCCGTCCCGGGCATCCTGGTTGTAACGGGTGATTCTGCGGCGAAAGGACGCTCGCGAAAGCTCGTCCGCCGCCCAAAGCGGCTCCCATGGGCGCAAGAAGGTGCGGCTCTCCTCCCGCAGGACGCGCCAGATCTCGTAGTCGGAGCGCCGCGGCAGCCGCAACACGATGCCATCGCCCAAAAGGACGGGGACGTTCGGCCGGGTGAGTTGATCCAGCACACTCATCACCAGCCTGCCGATCAGTAATCGTCGAGGCGGCGCGTCTCGCCCGTTCGAAACACCGGGATCGGAAGCGCAAGGGTCTTAAAGCTCCGTGTCTCGGCCATGGGCGGTGCCGTCCTTCGCGCTCTAGCGCCTGGTCGCGGCGATCGCGGGATTTTTGGCGTAGAGCCGGTCGGCGAGCGCCTCGGCGGAGGGCAGGTGCGAGACCGGACCGATGGCCGCGAGCGTCGGCACCGAGCCGGTGAAGATCCGCTCGGCGAGATCGGCGAGGCGCGGCGCGGTGATCGCGTCGAGCCGCTCGATCAGCTCTTCGTTGGCGATGATCTCGCCGTTGAACATCAGCTGCCGGGCGATCTGGCCGGCGCGCGAGGCGGGGCTTTCCTGCGACATCAGCAGGCTGGCGCGCATCTGCGCCCGCGCGCGTGTGACTTCCGCCTGGGTGATGCCATTGGCCGCCTCGACGAGTTCGTCGACGATCACGGGGGCGAGTTCGGCCAGTTCCTCTTCGCCGGTCGCGGCGTGGATACCGAAGATACCGGAATCGGAGAAGCTCCAGTGGAAGGCATAGATAGCGTAGCACAGGCCGCGCCGTTCGCGCACTTCCTGAAAGAGGCGCGAGGACATGCCGCCGCCAAGGATCAGCGAGAGCACCTGGCTCGCATAGAAGTCACGGGCGTAATAGGGCCGGCCCTCGAAGCCGAGCACCATCTGGGCGTCCATGAGATCGCGGGTCTGGCGAAATTCGCCGCCGACATAGCTTGCGGCGATCCGTGCCTCGGTGTCCGGCGGCGCCGGGGTGGCGTTGCTGCCAAGCGCGGCGGAGACCTGATCGACGACCGCCTGATGGGACACCGCGCCCGCCGCCGAGACCACCATCCGATCCGGGCCGTAGTGGCGGGCGAGATAGGCCCGCAGATGATCCGGGGTGAACGACTTCACCGTGTCGCGCGTGCCAAGGATCGGGCGGCCGATGATCTGACCCTTGAAGGCGGTTTCCTGGAAATGGTCGAAGACGATGTCGTCGGGCGTATCCTCGGCGGCGCCGATCTCCTGCAGAATCACCTGCTGTTCGCGCTCGAGTTCCTGCTCGTCGAAGCGCGAGTCGACCAGAATGTCGGTGAGAATGTCGAGCGCGAGCGGGACATCGTCCTTGAGGGCACGGGCGTAGTAAGAGGTGGTCTCGACGCTGGTGGCGGCATTGAGATCGCCGCCGACATCTTCGATTTCCTCGGCGATCTGCCGGGCGGAGCGCCGGCTGGTGCCCTTGAAGGCCATATGTTCGAGAAGATGGGCGATGCCGTGTTCGTTGGCGTGCTCGTCGCGCGCCCCGGCCTTGACCCAGACACCGAGCGCCGCGCTCGAGAGCGACGGCATCGTATCGGTGGCGATGGTCAAACCATTGGCAAGCCTGGTGATCTCGACGCTCATGCCTCGTCTTTCTCAGCTGCCGCGCGGGTGCGATCGCGGATGTAGGTCTCGACGGCGTTCAGTTTCGCCGGCAGTCGGTCGAATCGTTCCGCGCGCTCCATCAAGCCGGCGTGAGCCGGGGGCAAAGTGGGCTCGGTGCCTGTTGCACGCGCGACGGCGTCGGGAAATTTCGCGGGGTGAGCCGTGCCGAGAACGATCATCGCGCTCGCATCGCCGCGATCGCTCATCCGCTCGGCGACGCAGACGCCGACGGCGGTGTGCGGATCGAGCAGATAGGCGTTCGCCTCCAGCACCCGGCGGATCGTCTGGGTGGTATCGTCCTCGCTGGTCACGTCGGCGTTAAAATTCGCGCGGATCGCCGTCAGCACGTCCTCGGGCAGGGTGAAGGCCCCGGACTGGGCGAGTTGCTGCATCATCCGGCGCACCGCCGCCGCGTCTCGCCCCGAGGCCTCGAACAGCAGGCGCTCGAAATTCGACGACACCTGGATGTCCATCGACGGCGACATGGTCGCGTGCACGGTGCTGGTCTCGTAGCGGCCGGTGGCGAGCGTGCGGGCCAAAATGTCGTTGGCGTTGGTGGCGATGATCAGTTTCTCGATCGGCAGGCCCATGCGCATCGCGGCATAGCCGGCGAAGATATCACCGAAATTGCCTGTCGGAACGGTGAAGGCGATCTTGCGCTTCGGCGCGCCGACGCTGGCGGCGGCGGTGAAGTAATAGACGATCTGGGCCATGATCCGGCCCCAGTTGATCGAATTGACGCCGGAGAGCCCCACCTCGTCGCGGAACCGGGCGTCGTTGAACATCGCTTTCACCAGCGCCTGGCAATCGTCGAAATTGCCGTCGACGGCGACGGCATGGACGTTGTCAGCGCCGGAGGTCGTCATCTGGCGCTGCTGGACCGGCGAGACGCGGCCATGGGGGAAAAGAATGAAGAGATCGGTCCGCGCGCTGCCGGCGAAGGCGGCGATCGCCGCGCCGCCAGTATCGCCAGACGTCGCGCCGACGATCGTCGCCCGCTCGCCGCGCGCCTTCAAGACGTGATCCATCAGCCGAGAAATCAGCTGCATGGCGACGTCCTTGAAGGCGAGCGTCGGGCCATGAAAGAGTTCGAGAACGAAATCGGAGGGCCCGATCTGCACCAGCGGCGCCACCGCCGGGTGGGCGAAGGTGGCATAGGCCTCGTCGATCATCTTGCGCAGCACCGCGGGCGCAATGTCGTCGCCGACGAAGGGCCGGAAGACAGCTTCCGCGACATCGGCATAGGGCTGGCCGGCAAAGCCTTCGATGGTCTCCCGGGAAAATTCCGGCCAGCTCTCGGGCAGATAGAGGCCGCCGTCGGCCGCGAGCCCTTTCAAAAGGGCGTCGGCAAATCCGAGCGTCGGCGCTTCGCCGCGCGTACTGACATACTTCACGTCTTCAAAACTCCCTCCCGTACCGTCTCCGAGCATGCGCGGATCCACCGTGCGGGTTCTTGGTCGTGTCGCATAACCGGCACCGGGCTGATATAGAACGGCGCGTCACAGTAAGGGAAGAACCCAGCGATGCATATCGTCTCGGCCATGCGCAATCTATCCGTTGCCGCGCTTGCGGCTGCCCTAGCGGCCTGCTCGACGACGTCAGCCACCAACGACGTCTCGCTTGATCCTCCGAAGGACGCCCTGACGCAGACCGCCGATGGCCAACCCGAAGCGAGCGCGATGCGGGCGCCGGTGATGGTCGCCCACGAGGACGGCACCGAGGCGCCCTATTGCCCGCCCGTCTCGATTCGCGAAGGAACCGGGACCCTGCAAAAGCAGGTCGGCGAAGCTCTCGATTATCAGGCCGTGCTCGTCAAGACCACGCGCGACTGTAAAATCGTCAATGGCAAGCTGAAGATCGCCGTCGGCGTCGAGGGCCGCGTGATGCCGGGCCGGGCCGCCAAGGACCGCACGGTGAACCTGCCGATCCGCATCGCCGTTCTCGGCCAGAGCGGCGTTGTCTATTCCCACCTCGGCAACCAGCCGGAGGTGATCAAGAAGGGCGCGAGCGCCAAGCTCTTTCGCTATGTCGACAAGGACGTCGCGGTCGATGCGGCCAGCACCAGTATCGTGATCTATGCCGGCTTCGACGAAGGCCCGACGAAGCCCGAGGGCTGAAACGGGGCGTTCAAAGCCGTGCCACCGCCCAAAAACGTCGCCCCGGAGCCGGACGCCGGCGTCGGGGCGAATGGTTCGTGCGGTGTCTCTTGATCGATGGCGCCGCCGCCGTGATCAGAACGCCTCCCAGCTGTCCTCGGCGTGGGCGGCCTTCAGTGCGTTGTTTCCGGCCGTTCGTGGCTGTGCCGCGGCGGCTTTCGCGGGCGTGGCCTTGGCCGGCGCCGCCAGAGACACTGCAGCCTTGCCGGCGGGGCGGGCGGCTGACCGGCGCGGCGTATGGCCGCCACCGGTGACCTCGAAGCGCTGCATCAGATTTGCAAGGCCCTCGGTCTCGACACTGAGATTTCGGGCGGCTGCCGTCGTCTCTTCGACCATTGCGGCGTTCTGCTGGGTGACCTTGTCCATCTGATCGGCCGCCGTCGACACCTCCCGCAGCGTGCCGGCCTGCTGCTTGGCGCTGCGGGCGATCTCGCTGACGAGAGCGCTGACTTCCTGAACGCGGGAGACAATTTCCTCCAGCGACTTGCCGGAGGCGCGGGCAAGCTGCACGCCGCTCTCGACCTGCCGCGAGGAGGTGGTGATCAAGCCCTTGATCTCCTTTGCCGCTTCCGCTGAGCGTTGGGCAAGCGCCCGCACTTCCTGGGCAACCACCGCAAAACCCTTGCCCGCCTCGCCGGCGCGGGCGGCCTCGACGCCGGCGTTCAGGGCCAGAAGATTGGTCTGGAAGGCGATCTCGTCGATGACGCCGATGATCTGGTTGATCTGCTGCGACGACGCCTCGATTTCGTTCATCGCGGCGACGGCCTTGGAGACGACGGTACCGCCGTTTTCGGCGTCGTGCAGGGCGGTGGCGGTGGCCTGATTGGCTTTGTTGGCGTCGCTGGCGGTATCGTTGACGGCCTTGGTGATCTCCGACAGCGAGGCGACCGTCTCTTCGAGGCTGGCAGCCTGCTGCTCCGTGCGCTGCGACAGATCGGCCGCGGCGGTGTTGATCTCGTTCATGCCGTCGCCGATCGTCGCGGTCGCCGACTTCACCTGCTGCATGGCGTCTTCCAGACCGTTGACGGCCTGATTGAAGTCGATGCGCAGCTGGTCGATTTCCGGTGGCAGCGGCTGCTCGATCCGCCGGCCAAGCTTGCCGCCGGCCAAATCACTGAGCGCTGCGCCGAGTTCGCCAACGGCGTTGACGCGCGCGGTAACGTCGGTCGCGTATTTGACGACCTTCATGACCTTGCCGTTGGCATCGAGGATCGGGTTGTAGGAGCCCTGGATCCAGAGCTCGCGGCCGTTTTTGCCGAAGCGGCGGTATTCGGACGCCTGGAATCGGCCGGCGCGCAATGCCTCCCAGAACTGACGATATTCGGAACTTTCGCGCATCGCCGGTTCGACGAAGATCGAGTGGTGCTTGCCGACGACTTCGGACAGGCTGTAGCCCATCACCTTGAGAAAATTGTCGTTGGCCGAGACGATCGTGCCGTCGATCTTGAACTCGATGACCGCCTGGGAGCGATGCACGGCGGCGATCTGTCCCGCATAGTCGACATTGAGGAGTCGTTCCTTCGCATCAGCCCATTCCACGACGAAACCGGTCGTGATGTTGCCGTCGCGCAGCGGCGTGACCACCAGATCGAAGCTCCGCGTTCCGACCGTGATGGTCGCTCGGTGGGTCTGCTGCAAGCTTGCCAGCATATGGCGCTGGTGGCTCGGATTCTTGTGAAAGATGTCGATATTGCTGCCGATCAGCTTGTCGACGTCAAACCGGGGTAGCTCGCGCTTCACATCGGCCTCCGCCTCGCGCAGGAACTGCGTCAGCTCGGGGTTCAGATAGGTGATGTTGAGCTTGGCATCCGCCACCATGACATTGGTGTGGAGTGCGTCGAGGGCGGCGAGCCGTTGGCTCGCGTGAATGTTGCGGAGGAAGGGAATGGACATGAGTCTTTTGCCTTTCGCGGAATCGGTTCTCCAACGCGTTGGGCCGGGTCGTTCGTGACGGTCATCGACGCCGTTGGCTTTCCACGCGAACGATTATTGCTTGTACAGATGAAATAATAAAAACCGATTAAAGTTGAATCATCATTCATTCTTTATATTCCATTGCGGAATTTATGCTCTTATGATTATCTTCAAGGACATTCATTTCGATTGCAAGTCGTTGATGTGCAAATGTCAGACCTAAAAACAATTGTTTGGATGATTCGGAAACCCTTTTTGCAGAGGGCTTTTATTCTCGCAATGGTCGTCAATTGGTAGCCACGCCGAGCTTGATTGATCGGCAACACATTCAAGCGCAAGGGCATGTGCAGATCCGAAATCGCTGAAGAAGAGCGTTTCAGGGCGCTAGCGTGCCGCGCATCCGACAGGACGCACAAAGGTCGCTCTCACCCTTTGAATCGACGCATCGTGCTTTGCCGAAAATCGATTCCGATTGTCGGATCTATACTGTAGGTGTTAAAATAAATGAATTAAACTTCAGATTATAATGCCAATAACGCCGGGTGATATCTTGGTCGTGTGCCGGATTGACAGAGCATCGCCTTGTCGGCGTCCGCATCGGATGACCGCTCGTCGCCTGCCCCTGCCGTCCCGCGTCAGTCGTCTTGCCAGACCGCCAGAACCTCGACGAGGGCCGGAAAATCGGCCAGCCGGCTGATCACCGTTTCGGCGCCGGCCTCGGTCAGGGCGTCGGCATGGCCCAGATAGCTGTGGCCGGCGCCGGTAAAGCCGACCACACGGCAGCCGGCGGCTTTGGCGCCTTGAACACCGTGCACGGAATCCTCGATGACGACGGCGGCATGGCCGGGAACGTCGAACACTTTCAGCGCATGGCGAAAGACGTCCGGCGCCGGCTTGGGCTGGCCGACATCGACGGCGCTGAAGACATAGGGGCGGAATCGGTCCCACAGGCCGACATGGTCGAGTTCCATCTCCAGGCGTGCGGCGGTCGAGTTGGAGCAGATGCAGCGGGGGAGATCGAGTCGATCCAGCATATCGTGGGCGCCGGCGATTTCTTCGGCTTCCGTCGCCAGCCGCCGGTCGATCTCGTCATCGACCCGTTTCAGGAAGGCCTCGGAAAAGCGGTGCCCGGTCTCTTCGCTGAGCCGCGCCATCGTCGCGGCGAAAGTCAGGCCGGCAAAGCGCGTCGTCAGTTCGCTCGCCTCGATCTCGATCCCTTCGTCGCGCAGCAATTCGGCCTCAACCTTGGCGGCGACCACTTCGGAGTCGATCAGGACGCCGTCGCAATCGAAGATCAGGAGTTGAGGTTGGGGCATGGCGTGTCTTTTCGCGGCTGGTTCGGATCGGGGTGTCGACAGGGGCGCGTCGCTGCAGGCCGCTGGGTAGCACGATGCGCCGCTGGCGCAAACGCTTGCCACCGCGATCCTGCCGTCTGCGGTGCTGGACCGCTGGGATGGTCAGACACGACCACGTGGCCATAGCGAAGATCGCGCCGGTCCGGTGTCAGCCGACGGATGAAGCCCTGCGTCGGGGGGCAAATGCGGGGCGCGGTGTCTCTTGCAGACGATTTTATTGTTTCTTTACCCTGCTCGGTAACCATAGCGGCTGTTTTGTTCTCCTGCGTTACGGTTTTGCCCCATGGCTCTCTCCCGCTCCGCCCTCATGAAACGGCCGCCTGCCTCGGCCCCGGTCTTCAAGGACAGGATCCTGATGGGGCACTGCGTGTCGCAAATGGAGGCGCTCCCGGAAGCATCGGTCGATGTGATCTTCGCCGATCCGCCCTACAATCTGCAGCTTGGCGGCGATCTGCACCGGCCGGATCAGTCGAAGGTCGATGCGGTCGATGACGCCTGGGACCAGTTTGAGAGCTTTCAGGCCTATGACGCCTTTACCCGGGCGTGGCTGTTGGCCGCGCGGCGGGTGCTGAAGCCGAACGGAACGATCTGGGTGATCGGCTCCTACCACAACATTTTTCGGGTTGGCGCGAGCCTGCAGGATCTCGGCTATTGGATCCTCAACGACGTCGTCTGGCGCAAGTCCAACCCGATGCCGAATTTTCGCGGGCGGCGGTTCCAAAACGCTCATGAGACGATGATCTGGGCGTCGCGCGATCAAAACGCCAAAGGCTATACCTTCAACTACGATTCCATGAAGGCGGCCAATGACGATGTGCAGATGCGCTCGGACTGGCTGTTTCCGATCTGCACCGGCGGCGAACGGCTGAAGGACAAGGCGGGGCAGAAGCTTCACCCGACCCAGAAGCCGGAAGCGCTGATCGCCCGCGTGCTGCTCGCCTCGACCAAGCCCGGCGACGTGGTGCTCGATCCCTTCTTCGGCACCGGCACGACCGGCGCCGTCGCGCGGCGCCTCGGCCGGCATTTCGTCGGGATCGAGCGCGATCCGGCTTATATCGCGGCCGCCGAGCAGCGCATTGCCGCCGTCGAGCGGCTGCCCGAGGAAAGCCTGCTGATCGCCACCGGCAAGCGGGCCGAGCCGCGCGTGCCCTTCGCCAGCCTGATCGAGGCCGGCCTGATCGCGCCAGGTGCCCGGCTCACCGACGCCGGCCGGCGCCATGTCGCACAGGTGCGGGCCGACGGCACGGTGGCGGTTGGCGGCGAGGTGGCGTCGATCCACCGCGTCGGCGCCAAGGTGCAGGGGCTCTCCGCCTGCAATGGCTGGACGTTCTGGCACGTCGAGGCCGAGGGCGTGCTGACGCCGATCGACGAATTGCGGCGGTTGGTGCGCGAAAAGATGGCGCTGCGCGGGGTCGTCAGCTGAGACGCTGCGGGTCGACGGGGGCGGGTCGATGGAGGACGGGGCGATGGACGCGGCCGGATGAAGACGGCCGATGCGGCCCGCTTCGGGTAATGCCGCCAAACCGGCCACCGGCAAGCGGCCGGTCTTTGACTGACGTGGGCACCGGTCGGCCGCGTCTGGTCTCCAGCATCAGCCCGACAATCGGAATCGATTTTCGGCAAAGCCCGATGCGTCGATTCAAAGGGTGAGAGCGATCTTTCTGCATCCGATCGGACGCACGGCGCTCTAACGCCAAAAACGCGACAGCTTCCGCAGAGTCGTATCGACTCTGGAGCGAAAGACATCGCATTTCATCTTGAAGCCGGCGTCACCATTGTCAGCGCGCCGGAGCGATTTTACGCCAGAAGCCAGCCGCGAAGGTTAAGCCACGGCTCGCAATTCCCGACGAATCAGGATGATGATCGGAAATCAGGCCGGCTGAAGGTTGACTGCCTTCGGGCCCTTGCCGCGCTTGTCCGGCTCGGTCTCGAACGAAACCTTCTGGTTTTCCTGAAGGCCTGGAAGGCCGGACGCCTGAACTGCGGAGATATGCACGAAAATATCCGCGCCGCCATTGTCGGGCTTGATGAAACCGAAACCTTTTTCGGTATTGAAGAATTTGACCGTACCGGTCTGTGCCATCAGGAGATTCCTTATCCTGGCATGTATGGACGCCCGTGGGCTGTGGCAGGCAAGTCTTGACTAGGAAAGGAACCGACACACATCGCAGACTCTAGAGCCCACCCGGGAGAGGCGCTCCCGATACGCAATTCGTCCATTACCCGTGTTCGCGAATTTGCCCGAACGGGTGTGAGAATGCTAACTTCTCGCCATCTTTGCAAGTGAAAGATTTCTGACGCGCTTCACGTTTCATTACGGGACAGCTTTCGCGTCAGTATTGTCTGTCTATCCAAATATCGGATTTTGCTGGACTATGTCGATCCTCGCCGTCGGCTTTGCCGCCTTTCCTGGAGTGGCCCGCAATCCCTCCGAAACTCTCATGCGGCAATTGGAGGCGAAAATTCAGGGCGCTGGGGTGACGACACTCGTCCTGCCGGTTGCCTGGGATGAGAGCTGGCCGGCGCTGAAGACGGCCATCAGCCGCATGCGGGCATCGACCGTGCTGTTATTCGGCGCCCATCTGCGCGCCGAGCGCTTCCGCGTCGAGCTGCAGGCCCGCAACCGCCGCGAACTCGGCCGTGCCGACGCGCTCGGCGCCTTTCCCGCCGGGCCGGCGATCGGCGATGGGCCGGCGACGCTGCCCTGCCGGCTCGATTGGCTGCGGCTTGCACGGACCCTGCGGGCCGCCGGTATCGACTTCGAATGGTCGTCCAATGCCGGCAGCTATTTGTGCAACGACACGCTCTATCGCTTGGCCCTTGCGGCCGACGGCTTGGGGATCGAGCGCTTCGGCTTTTTTCATTTGCCGTCGAGCGACGAAGGGGTTGCCGATCTCCTGGTGGAGCCGGCCTTGCCTGAGGTGTTTATGAGCTTGCCGCTTGATCGCCTGGAGGCGGCTGCGCTGGCAATTCTGGCCGCCTGCGGATACGAGCCTTCGACAGACGTTTGAAGGACCTCTGCGATGACCGCCCCAAGTTTCGACGAAGACGCGCTCGACTTTGTCTATCAGTCCGCATTGTCGCATGAAAAAGCCGGACGACCGCAGGATGCCGCAGCGGCATGGCGTGAATGTCTGGCGATCGACCCGGACGACCACGTTGGCGCCCGGCTGCGGCTCTCGGCTTTAGGCCTCGGCGAGGTGCCGGCTTCGGCGGGGGAGGCCTATGTCACCACGCTGTTCGATCAGCAGGCCGAGATGTTCGAGGACATTCTCGTGCGCCAGCTCGGCTATGATGTTCCGAGCCGGATCGCCGACATTTTGTCTCGCCTCGGTCACGGCCTGTTCGGGCGGGCGCTCGATCTTGGCTGCGGCACCGGCCTTGTCGGTGTGGCGCTGGACGGGCGGGTCGACGAGATGCTCGGTGTCGACTTGTCGGAAAACATGATCGAGATTGCCTTCGACAGCGAGGCTTATGACCATCTCTATATCGGCGAGGCGGTCGATTTTCTGGACGAGTTCGAGGAGCCCGAGCCCTTCGATCTGATCGTGGCGGCGGATGTCCTGCCTTATCTCGGGTCGTTGACGCCCCTCTTTCAGGCGGCGGCGAAGCGGCTTGGCCCGGACGGCCTGTTCGTCGCCTCGACCGAAACCTTTGCCGGCGAGGGCGAACCGGAGGCCGGCTTTGCCGTCGGGCGCGACCATCGTTTTCATCATGCTGAGCGTTACGTTCGGCGCGAAATCGAGGCCGCCGGCCTGGCGGCGCTCGCGTTCGAGCCGATTATCGTGCGAATGCAGGAGGGGCGGCCGGCGCCCGGCCATCTGATCGTCGCGCGCAAGATGAGCTGAGGTCTGTCGGCGCCAGCATCGGCCCGACGATCTGGTCCGCATTCGCCAATCCGCCACCAACCGGACGCGGCGTGCGAATCGGCCGACGCCATTCTGCTCGATGGCGGGTTTGTCGATGCGCCGTCTGACGAAACGTCACCAGCGCCGGTCCCTTCTCTGCGCACCTGTCCCGGGCCGGTTCAGAGTCATATTGTCAAAACCGCAGCCAGGAGACGTCAATAGAAACGAATTTCAATAGAACTTATCAAAATAGGTTGGAAATCACCGCTGCAATGCTATCGCCTGCAAGTTTCGTGATGTCGAACGGAAATCGATCGACTTCGGCGATCCAATACTCCGTTGCGTCAGGATTGGCTGTCGCAGATGCTGACCGCAACGGGCCCGTGACAGGACACCGTCTCGGCGTCGAGCGCAGCACGCAAGCTTTCAAGGGCATGATTGTTGGCCCGAAGACGTTTCAAAAGCCCTTCATCTTCCAACATGTTGGGGGCATCGACCCAGCGCCATGCGGCGCGTTCGAAGCGTGTGTTATGCTCCTCACCCCACGATGCCACGGCCATTCCCTCCTGTCCGAAATCGTCGAATCCGGCACTTCCAAGGCACTGGGGAAACTATAGTCGATTCTCGTGGCGTTTATAAGATCTTTTCTGGGCGCTGTTGCCGGACTTCAACAAAACTTGACAGGTCGCGCGCCACAGGGTTCTGGTCTGCGGCGCTGCGGGCGTGGCGGAATGGTAGACGCAAGGGACTTAAAATCCCTGGGCTTTAGGCCATGCGGGTTCGAGTCCCGCCGCCCGTACCAGCGGGCGAGCCGGTCTCCACTTCTGGGCGAGGCTGCGACAATATGGACAAGCGGATCCGCTCGGGCAGTCTGCCCGTTCCGGTCGCGGCGGTGTTTGCGCATGTCATTGGCACATGAGCGCGCGGTGCGTCCCGCAGGACGCACAAACGACGCGTGATCTGATTGATGCGACGCATCGGCTTTGCCGAAAGTCGATCCCGATTTCCGGGCCGATGCTGTCTGAGATTTGAGGAGTCCGCCCATGTCCGACCGCGAGGACCGCGCTGCCGTCGCGCCCTTCGAAGCCGTCGCGTCGCAACTCGTCGATGTCGCCATGGGCCGCAAGCCGGCCGATCTCGTCGTCAAAGCCGCGCGCTGGGTGAATGTCCATTCGGGCGAAATCCTCCCCAACACCGATATTGCGGTTGCCGCTGGACGGTTTGCCTATTGCGGCCCGGATGCCTCCCACGCCGTGGGACCGCAGACGGTGGTGGTCGAGGCGCAGGGGCGTTACGTCGTGCCGGGCCTGTGCGACGCTCACATGCATGTCGAGAGCGGCATGGTGACGGTCACCGAATTCTGCCGGGCGGTGATCCCGCACGGGACCACGTCGATGTTCATCGATCCGCACGAAATCGCCAATGTGCTCGGGCTGGACGGCGTGCGGCTGATGCATGACGAGGCGCTGACGCAGCCGGTCAATGTCTGGGTCGAGATGCCCTCCTGCGTGCCGTCGGCGCCTGGGCTCGAAGAGGGCGGTGCGGTGCTCGGGCCGACAGAGGTCGCCGAGGCGATGGGCTGGCCGGGGATCATCGGCCTTGGCGAGGTGATGAATTTTCCCGGCGTCGCCAACAATGACGCGACGATGGTCGGCGAGATCGCCGCGACCTGGGCCGCACACAAGACCGTTGGCGGGCATTTCGCCTCGCCGGATCTTGGCCGCGCCTTTCATGGCTATGTCGCGGGCGGTCCCGAGGACGATCACGAGGGCACGCGGATGGAGGATGCCGCCGCGCGGGTGCGCCAGGGCATGAAAGCGATGCTGCGGCTCGGCTCGGCCTGGTACGACGTGGCCGAACAGGTGCGCGCGATCACCGAGATGGGTCTTGATTCGCGGCACTTCATCCTCTGCACCGATGATTGTCATTCCGGCACGCTGGTTCGCGAGGGCCATATGAACCGCGTCGTGCGCCATGCGATCTCGCGTGGCCTGAAGCCAATGACGGCGATCCAGATGGCGACGATCAACACCGCCGAACATTTCAAGCTCGAGCGTGAGATCGGCTCGGTCACCCCTGGCCGGCGGGCCGATTTCCTGATCGTTTCGAACCTCGCCGAGCTGACGATCGACGCGGTCTATGGCCGCGGTGTGCGGCTGGCCGCCAGCGGCCGGCTGGAAGCCGACCTGCCGGTCTATCCCTATCCGAAGAGCGCGATCGATACGGTGAGGCTCGGCCGCGCGCTGTCGGCCGAAGATTTTCGGGTGATGGCGCCGCGGGGGGCGGGTGCGACGGTCGATGTGCGGGTGATCGGTGTGGTCGAGAATCAGGCGCCGACGCGGGCTCTGACGGCGACGCTCAAGGTCCGCGATCAGGTGGTGATGCCGGATGCGGATCAGGACATCTGCCGGATCGCGCTGGTCGAGCGGCATCGCGGATCGGGCACGCTCACCAACGGCTTCGTCTCCGGCTTCGGTTATCGGGGCCGCTGTGCCATGGCGTCGACGGTGGCCCATGATTCCCACCATATGATCGTCGTCGGCACCAGCGAGGCGGATATGGCGCTCGCCGCCAACCGGCTGGGCGCAGTGGGCGGCGGTGTGGTCTTTTTTGCCGATGGCGTCGAACAGGCTCTCGTCGAAATGCCGATCGCCGGCCTGATGTCGAACGAGCGGGCGGAAATCGTCGCTGAAAAGGCCGATCGGCTGATTGCCGCCATGCGGGCCGCCGGCTGCGAGTTGAACAACGCCTACATGCAGCATTCGCTGCTGGCGCTGGTCGTCATTCCCGCCCTGCGGATTTCCGACAAGGGCATCGTCGACGTCGACAATTTTCAGATCGTCGACCTCATCGTTTGACGGCGTGCCCGGCCGGGTCTGGTGACGGCAAGGCGGCGGCGGTCGGCGTTGGCTGGAAAAGGCGGCGGCTCCGACGATTCGGGGCGTGGATCGTCGGAGCCGTCCAACCCGGGCCACAGCGGCACGCAACCCGGGTGAAATGAGCGCAGGCCATGCCAGGAAAGGTTCCCGTCTCTCATGCCGTGGCTGCGATAGCCCACATTAGGATGGCTTTGTTTCTCGCCGATGGCGTCGCCGAAACACAATTGTTGCGTTCAGATTTCGATGCGGCACGGCAGCATGTTTTGTCCGCGGCATTCGCAAATGACGCTCGGCCTGGCCAGAATCATCGCCGTCAAGAGCGGAGCCTGCCGCGACCGCGATCGGCAGGGCTTTGACAAATTTGGCCGGCTGGCGCATGACGAGCCGCAAATTTTCGGTCACCCACAGGATCAGGAGCGCCCGGCATGACGATCGATCGGTCCAACGATATGGGATCGTTTCAGACCATCATCGCCCGGCGGCCCATTTCGATTATCGGCGCCGGCGTTGTCGGCACCGCAGCTCTTCAGGGAGCTTGACGGTCCGATCGCGGCCGGCGCGCGGAACGCGGCAGAACGCTTCGTCCGCGCTCGCCTTTGATTGGCGGATCGCCGGTTGGCAATCGCGCCGTTTCGCCGGACTGGCCGGCACACCGCGATCACGCGGCAGTGGCAGCACCCAGCGAGCCGAAGAAACCTGGACACCATGACCGACAACACTTTCATCACGCGGGTCGCCGCCGCACAGCACGCGCTGCGCGACCTCTTTCCAGCCACGCCGTTGCAGCTCAACGAGCATCTGTCGAAGAAATACGATGCGCGGATCTATCTGAAGCGCGAAGATCTGACGCCGGTGCGATCCTACAAGATCCGCGGCGCCTTCAACTTCATGCGCAAGAAGATGGAAGCTTGCGCTGCGGGCGGCACATTCTGCTGCGCCTCGGCCGGCAATCACGCCCAAGGCTTTGCCTTTGCCTGCCGGCATTTCGGGGTGAAGGGGCGCGTGTTCATGCCCGTCACCACGCCGCAGCAGAAGATCGATAAGACCCGGGTCTTCGGCGGCGACGCCATCGCGATCGAGCTGACCGGCGACTTCTTCGACGACTGCTATGCGGCCGCGAAGGCCTATGCCGAGGCACAAGGGGCCGAATTCGTCCCACCCTTCGATCATGAGGATATCGTCGAAGGCCAGGCAAGCGTCGCCCGCGAGATCCGCGAGCAGCTTGGCGAGGAGCGGCTCGACCTCGTGGTCATGCCGGTCGGCGGCGGTGGGCTCGCCTCGGGCATGACCCGCTATTTCGATGCCGAGAGCCGGTCGCGGCCAGAGCTGCGATTCGTCGAGCCGCTTGGCGCGCCGAGCCTGCGCTCCAGTCTCGAAAACGGCGCGCTGACGCGGATGCCGCAGATCGACGGCTTCGTCGACGGCGCGGCGGTGTCGCTGATCGGCGCGATCCCGTTCGAAACCCTGAGCCGGTTCCGGCCGGATGATGTGGTGCTGGCGCCCGAAGGCCGGCTCTGTCAGACGATGCTGGACATGCTGAATGTCGAGGGGATCGTGCTGGAGCCGGCGGGCGCACTGGCGATCGACGCGCTCGACACGCTGCAGGAGGAGGTGCGCGGCAAAACCGTCGCGCTCGTCGTCTCCGGCGGCAATTTCGACTTCGAGCGGCTGCCGGACGTCAAGGAGCGGGCGCTGCGCTATTGCGGGCTGAAGAAATATTTCATCCTGCGCCTGGCCCAGCGACCGGGCGCCCTGAAGGACTTCCTCAATCTTCTCGGCCCGGACGACGACATTGCCCGCTTTGAATATCTGAAGAAGTCGGCCCGCGATTTCGGCTCGATCCTGCTCGGCATCGAAACCAAGGATCCTGCCAATTTCCCGGCGCTGCTCGAACGATTCGAGGCCGATGGCATCCGCTATCAGGACATTACCGACGATCAGATCGTTGCCGATTTGCTGATCTGATCGGATCAGATCAGCGTTGGGGCGGAGCCGGCGCTTGAATCCGCTGCGGTTTCAGAGCGGAAAGGCGAAAAAGGCGTTGTCGCGGGTTCGCTCGCCGGCATCGACCACCCGGTTGCGGCCCTGATGCTTGGCGGCATAGAGCGCCTTGTCGGCCAGTTCGACGAGGTCGCGCGAGCCAATGCTGCCGCTTGTCTCCTCATCGAGCCGCAGCGTCGCGCTGCCGATGCTCGCCGTTACGCTCTGCCCGCTCGGATTGCCGGAATGGGTGATGCGCAGGCTGGCGATGCCGGCCCGGACCGCCTCTGCGATCTCGGCCGTCTCCGCCAGATCGGTGCCGGGCAGCAACACCGCAAATTCCTCGCCGCCATAGCGGGCGACGAGACTGTTCGGCCGGTCGTAAACCGCCAGTTCGATCGCTTTGGCGACCACCTGCAGGCAACGATCGCCGACCTGATGGCCATAATTGTCATTGAAGGTCTTGAAGTGGTCGACGTCGAGCATCAGCAGGGACAAAGGGCCGGCCCCGCAGACGAATTCGCTCATCGTTGCCGACAGGGCGAGATCGAAGCCGCGCCGGTTGGAGATGCCGGTCAGCTGATCGAGCAGGGCCAGCCGTTCGGCTTTGGCATTCTGGGTCAGCCGGGCGGTGATGTCGGTGGCGATCTTCATCACCGTGGTCGGCTGGCCGGAGGCGTCGAGGATCGGATTGTAGCTCGCCTGCAACCAGATGATCCTGCCGTTCTTGGCGATGCGGGGAAACTCGGCCTGGGCGAATTCGCCGGTCCGCAGCCGGTTCCAGAAGTTTGTATAGGCTGAGCTGTTGACGATTTCGGGCGGTACGAAATCACGGTGGTTGCGGCCGAGAAGCTCCTGAACCTCGTAGCCCATGATCGCCGCGAAATTGGCGTTGACCGACAGGATCGTGCCGTTCATGGCGAATTCGATCATCGCGGTGGAGCGGGAAATTGCCTGCAGTGTGCTCTCGTGATTGGCCGCGCGCTGCTTTTCGGCGGTGATGTCGGTGGCGAGCTTCAAGATCGTGTGCGCCTTACCGTCGCGCGACAGGATCGGATTGTAACTGGCCTGCAGCCAGACCTCGCGGCCGCCCTTGGTCACGCGGCGAAAATCCCGGCGAATGAACTCGCCGGCTTTGAGCAGCTCCCAAAACGCCTGATATTGCAGATTGTCCCGGTCCTCCGGCCGCAGAAAGATCCGATGATGCTGGCCGATCACTTCCTCTTCGCTGTACTGCATCAATTTGAGAAAGTTGGGATTTGCAAATATTATTCGCCCGTCCGTCGAAAATTCGACCATGGCGGTAGATCGAGACAATGCACTCCATAATAAATCTCGATCTGGAATAATTTCATTTGAAAACAATTTCGCATTTGTCATGCAGATTTGCTTTCTTATGGGTCCGGAAGCGGGGGATACGAACGCAAAGGACGACAATCAACTCTGCAAATCTGATAGTTCATTGTAAATAAAAAATAAAATCTCAGGATGAAAAATTCGAATAATGCGCGTTTGAGATGGGGTTTTACGATCTTTTGCGGCGCTCGGTCAAACGCACGCCTCTCCGCTCGCATCGGGCGCGAGGGGGCGACCGCAAGCCTTCGTCGGCGATGACTCGCCGAGAGCGACGCTCTCCTGGCGCTTATCGGCGCCGCCTTCGAGGCCGTTGGCGGTGACGGCGACGGCCAGCACCGGCAGGCCCTCCCGCATCACGATGGTCGCCTTGCCAAGCACCAGGTCGAGCATCGTTTGGTGTTTGAGCTGATGGGCGACCTTCTGGGGCGACGCCAGACTGTTCCGTTGCAGGCGGTGACGCGATCAGGTGATGACGGCGCGGCGATTGCGGGACTTCCCCTCGCTGTCGGATCTGAATAGGGTCGTCTCGGCCGTGGTTCGGGTGGGCACCGAATCTCGAAGAGGAGACTGGCCTTTGTTCAAGAAATTGGCGGCACTCGTCGTCGCGCTGGTGCTGTTGCCCAACCTTGCGATGGCGCATGGCCCGACCCGTAAGAAGGCGATCGAATCCGTCGCCATCAATGCGCCACCGGCCAAGGTCTGGGCGGCGATCAAGAATTTCGGCGACATGTCCTGGCATCCGCGGATCGCCCTCGACGACGCCTCCAAGGGCAATGAGAAAGGCTCGATCCGCACCCTCGGCTTCAAGTCCGGCGGGATGATGCAGGAGGAGCTGTCGAAATATCAGCCGGAGAAGATGAGTTACTCGACTTTCATCGGCCATGTGAACACCAAGCTTCTGCCGGCGACGAACTATTCCTCGACGATCACGGTGAAGCCGGCTGATGACGGGACGTCCTCGACCGTGACCTGGCGCGCGGCGTTCTATCGCGGCTATCCGAACAACGATCCGCCGCCGGAGCTGAACGACGACGCGGCGATCAAGGGCGTCAGCGCGTTTCTGAAGGAAGGGCTGGACGGCCTGAAGACGAAAGTCGAATCGGGCTCGTGAGCGCTCTGAAATCGGGCGTTCGTGGCGGTGGCTTCATCCGCGCCGCCGCGACGCTGGCCGTTCTTCTCGCCGGTGCGGGCGCGCCGCTCGCGCCGGCCGCCGCCGCCGATATCGGCTATGTGACCAGCCAGGACGCGAACACGCTCTCCTTCGTCGATCTCGATACGATGACGATCGAGGCGAGCATTGCGATGCCGGGCGAACCGGCCGGGATCGCGGTCAGCCGGGACGGGACGCGAGCCTATGTCTCGCAGCCGAAGGCCAAGCAGATCGCCATCGTCGACACAGCGGCGCGCAAGATCATCGGCGAGGTGACGGTCGGCGGCGGCCCGCTTGGCATCGCCGTTGATCCCTCCGGCTCGCCGGTCTATGTCGCCGACTGGTATTCCCACACGCTTTTGCTGGTCGATCCGGCCAAGCGCGCGGTGATCGGGCATTTCGACACCGGCAAATCGCCGTCCGGCATCGCCGTGTCCAAGAACGGAACGGTGGTGGTGACGGCCGACCGGGCTTCGAACCAGCTGTCGTTCTTTGCCGCCAAGACGGGTCAGGTGATCGCCCGCGTGCCGGTCGGCGAACGGCCCTTTGGCGTTGCTTTTTCGCCGGATGGCGCGCGGGTCTACGCCGCCAATGTCGGCTCCGACAGCGTCAGCGTGGTCGATGCGCGCGGCCATTTCGTCATCCGCACGGTGCCGGTCGGATCGCATCCCTATGATGCGGTCGAGACGAAGGGCAAAGTCTTCGTCACCGATCAATATGGCGGGACCGTTACTGTGTTTGACGCCGGCACCGGCAAGCGATTGGATCAGCTCGACTGCTGCGACTATCCGGAGGGCATCGCACCGAGCAGTGACGGCCGTTTCGTCTATGTCACCAACTGGTTCGCCAATACGGTGGAGAAGATCGACGCGGCGAGCCTGAAGATCGTCGGCAGTGTCGACGTGCCGGATGGTCCGCGCGCCTTTGGCCAGTTCGTGCGCGCGGCACCGGCTGCACCGGCGGCCAAGATGCCGGAGGCCGCGCCGAAGACCGGCGGCTGAGATGGATGACGCAGATGGAAAATCGGGAACCTTTCCCGACCGAATCTGCATGAAAACGACGGATCAGGGGCGTTTCATCGCCGGGCCGTCGGTCGACGGCCTGGCCCGGCCAAGGTGGCAAAAGGGGTGTCGTCGACGCGGCTGCGACGATGGCGCTCCGATGAGGAGGAGGCTCATCATGAGGATTTTTTCGGGTGCTCGCGCAGGGCTCGGGCCGGCGGCACTGTCGGCGGCGTTCCTCGTCGCGCTGTCGGTGGCCGGGCAGGCGCAGACCGCGATGCCCGGCGCCGTTCAGCCGGGGGTAAAACGCGAGGTTCCGGCGGCGCCCCCAGGGACCGATGCCGCGGCTGGCGAGACGACGCAGCAGCCCGGCAGCACGCTCAGCGGCGAAACCGCCGGAAGCACGCATATCCCCTATCTTCCAGGCCAGAGCGCTGCGTCGAGCCACGCCGACTATCCGACCACGGCGATCGCCGACTACGTCTTTGCCTGCATGGCCAGCAACGGCAACACCCGCACCGCACTGGAGCAGTGTTCCTGCTCGTTCGACGTGGTCGCTTCGATCATTCCCTATGATCGCTATGTCGAGGCATCGACCTGGCTGTCCATGGGCCAGGTGACCGGCGAAAAGGGCAGCATCTTCCGCGGCTCGGCCGAGGCCAAAGCGTCGATCGGCGATTTGAGGCGCGCCCAGGCCGAGGCCGAGATCCGCTGCTTCGAGTGATGCGCGACGGGGGCTTGGTCCGGCGAATGGCGATCGGGCCAAAGTGGCCGAATCGCCTGGCCGCCGTCAGGATTGGACGTTGTCGAAGCTCTTTTCGAAGACCATGTTCTCGGTGTCCGTCGCCTTGGCGTGGAACGGCCCGGTATCGTCGGCCCCATAGCGGAAGCGGAAGCTCGGATCCTCCGAGATCGAAATGCCGCCGGTCATGGTGAAGAGCGGCTTGCCGCCCTTATCGAGTTCGAGATCGGTGATGAAGTGGGCCGGAATATAGAGCAGTGTGACCTGGTCCTTCTGCAGACCCGAATTGTTGGGGTGGCGGATCATCAGCTGCGCCTCGTGCACCCCGGGATCGTCAGTCTTGAAAACCCGCATCTTCATCTTGCCCATCTCGCGGGAAGCGGTCTCGGGATCCTTGGAGGCCGGTGCGGCACAGCCGCCCGCCGCCTTGACGAAGGTCTTGGTGACGTAAAGCTTGCCGTCGGCCGTCTCGGCGACGGCATGGACGTTGGTATAGGCATTGACCCGCACCCGGGTCGACAGCTGTGAAATCTTCGCGCCGTCGGCGAAGGCGAAGGTGGCGGCGACGGGCGAGGGGTTCTCGTCGATGACGAGTGTCACCTTGCGCACCTGCATCTTCGGATCAAAGGTCAGTTTCACCGGTACCACCGCCGGATCCGTGGCGCGCTTCGGCGCGTCGATGGCAATGGTGGCGGTGTTTTCGATCAGCGTCTTGTCGCCGAAGAGTTCGGACTTCAGATCCGGCCAGGCTGAATCGGTCTGCGCCGCCTTTTCCTCCGGCGACAGGCCGGTCTCAGCTGGCGCCTGGCTGGCGACGGCGAACAGCGCCAGCGCCGAGGAGATCAAGGCGATCGCGGTTTTGCGGGCCGTTTGACGGCGGGCCGTGTCAATGGATGTCATATCGTCAATCCTCCCAGGATGTCTCAATGGTCGACGCGGGCTCGACCCACGCCGAAGCCGGCGCCACTCATTGCAAGATCTGTCCGCAGGGCGCTGACGGCAAGGCGTTGCGCATCCTGGTCGTCGAACGGTGATCGCTTCGGCCGGGTCTCGATCCGCGGCGCCGGTCCGGTCCGAACCGCCTCATTCCCACTCGAGTTCGGCATAAGCGGCGGTGGCGTTACGCGGATTATACTCGTCGAAGAGCTGCCATTTGTCGCGTTCGCTTTTTGCCGCATCGGGCACCGCCTTGGCGAGCGGCACGCCCTTGGCGATCGCCGCGCGGATATCGCGTGCGAGCGTCTTGAAATAGTGCTCTTCCGGTGCGATCGCCTGGGGCCAAGCGGCGCTGATCGGCCCGTGGCCCGGCACCGCCCGGACGGCCGGGATCGCCTTCAGTTCGGGAATTTGCGCCAGCCAGCCAAGCAGCGAGCCATCGATGACCGGGCAATGACGGATGAAGACCAGATCGCCGGCAAACAGGGTCTTGGTCTTTTCGTCGAAGACCGTCAGGTCGTTGTCGGTGTGGGCGGTCTTCCACGCCTTAAGCAGGATGATGCGGCCTCCGAGATCGATTCGCCGTTCATCGGTCACGGTCTCGTCGGGAAGGGTGATGGTCACCGCGCCGGCGAGCGCCGGGCCGATCTGCTCCGCCATCGACTGCTTGTAGAACGCGGCCCGGGCGGCAAGGGCTTGGGGCAGCCGGCGATGGCCGATGATCGTCGCTCCCGCCGCCTTGAACACCTGATTGCCGAAAACGTGATCGGGATGCATGTGGGTGTTGATCAGATATTGGACCGGCTTGTCGGTAACCTTACGGATCGCCGCCAGTGCCGCCTCGCCGTCCGCCACGCTGCCGCCGCTGTCGACCATCGCGACCATCTTGTCGCCGACGATGAAGCCGATATTGCCGATCGCCCCGCGATTGTGTGGCGTTTCCATCGAGACGGCGCCGTGTCGCACATAAACGCCGTCCGTGATCTCGACGAAGGGAGCCGGCGGGCTCGGGTCCGCGGCCGCTGTCGTGCTCCCGGCGGCAAGCAGCGACAGGCCAAGGGCGGTCAATATGGATCGCATCATCGGGGCATCCTTCAACGGGCGTGGCGGCAGGCTTCGCCTGAGCGACGACCCGGTCGCTCAATGGGCGTTCGGTGGCGATGCCCATGCGGAGGATGGCGCCGGGCGCGGCGCTTGCAAAGAGAGGACGAAACCTGCGGCAAGATGACCGCATATGTTGCGTTGCGAAAAGTGCGGATGTTTGCCCCTTAACGTAATGTCATTCTACCTGATGATCGAGAAAATTTTGGCGGACATTCGCGTTTTGTCCGCGATTTTATCTCGGATATTCGCTGCTTTAATGCCGGGCGCAGGCCAATTTCGAAGACAAATTTCGTATATTTTCGGTTCTTATGCTAAATGAATTCGCAAAAAATTTATATGATAACGAGAACTAATCATCAAATATGCCACAATATGATTGTGTTTTAAAGGCAAGGATGGCGATTTCTATTCAATGTCGTGTCGATTGTGCGGTGCATATAGAAAAACTCTCGATCAGTGCTTGCGCAGGAAAAATTCCCGCACTAGGGTGTCATCATGGTTTCCGGCTTCAAGATCGGCGGTGTTGGGAGCGCCCCGAATCTCGAAGGCCACTGGTAGGGTAATGATCAACGGTGCCCACCAAGACCCCTATTGGAGGTCGTGACACGCTGCCGGAAGCCTTCCCCATTCATTGCTGACATTCCGTTGGCCGCGTCGCGTCCGCCGGCATTTGAAAGCTTTTTCCTTGGGAGGAAACTGATGTTGAAGACGATTACGAAGGCTGCACTCGCGTCGAGTCTGCTGATCGGGCTGAGCGGCGCATCATGGGCAGCCGAGAGCCTGCAGGACATGGAGAAGAACCCGGCCGAGTGGGTCATGCCGACCGGGAACTATGCCAACTGGCGCTATTCCACACTCGACAAGATCAACAAGGACAATGTCGGCCAGATGGTGCCGGCGTGGTCGTTCTCCACCGGCGTTCTGCGTGGTCACGAGGGCAATCCGCTGGTGATCGGCGACACGATGTATGTCCATACGCCGTTCCCGAACATCGTCTACGCCCTCGATCTGAAGAACGACGGCGTCATCAAGTGGAAGTACGAGCCGAAGCAGAACCCGGACGTCATTCCGGTGATGTGCTGCGATACGGTGAATCGCGGCGTCGCCTATGCGCCGGCCGGTGATGGCCATCCCGCCCTCGTCATTCTCGATCAGGCCGATACCACGCTCGTCGCGTTGAACGCCGATACCGGCGAAGTCGTCTGGTCGGCCAAGAACGGCGATCCCACCAAGGGCGAGACAGGCACCGCCGCGCCTTACGTCGTCAAGGACAAGGTCTATGTCGGCATTTCCGGTGGCGAATTCGGCGTGCGCGGCCGCATGACCGCCTACAGCCTGAAGGACGGCAAGGAAGTCTGGAAGGCCTATTCGACCGGTCCGGATAAGGAAATGCTGGTCGATCCGGAAAAGACCACGGCGCTCGGCAAGCCGGTTGGCAAGGATTCGTCGCTGACGACTTGGCAGGGCGACCAGTGGAAGATCGGCGGCGGCGGCACCTGGGGCTGGATCTCCTACGACCCCGAGCTCAACTTGATTTACTACGGCTCGGGCAACCCCTCGACCTGGAATCCGGCTCAGCGGCCGGGTGACAACAAGTGGTCGATGACCATCAATGCCCGCGACGCCGACACCGGCGAAGCCAAGTGGCTCTATCAGATGACGCCCCACGACGAGTGGGACTATGACGGCGTCAACGAGATGATCCTCGCCGACGTCAGCGTCGACGGCAAGGACCACAAGGCGCTCGTCCATTTCGACCGGAACGGCTTCGCCTACACCCTCGACCGCGAGACCGGCGAGCTGCTGGTCGCCAAGAAATACGATCCGGCGGTCAACTGGGCGACCAAGGTCGACATGGACAAGAGTTCCAAGACCTACGGGCGTCCGCTGGTCGTCGACAAGTACTCGACCGAAGCCAATGGCGAGGACACCAACACGACCGGCATCTGCCCGGCCGCGCTGGGCACCAAGGATCAGCAGCCGGCCGCCTATTCGCCGGACACCAAGCTGTTCTATGTCCCGACTAACCACGTCTGCATGGACTACGAGCCGTTCCGCGTCGCCTACACGGCCGGTCAGCCTTATGTCGGCGCGACGCTGTCGATGTATCCGGCGCCGAACAGCCACGGCGGCATGGGCAACTTCATCGCCTGGGACGCCGGCAAGGGTGAGATCGTCTGGTCGCTGCCCGAGCAGTTCTCGGTCTGGTCCGGTGCGCTCGCCACCAAGGGCGGCATCGTCTTCTACGGCACCCTTGAGGGCTATCTGAAGGCGGTCGACGCCAAAACCGGCAAGGAACTCTACAAGTACAAGACCCCGTCGGGCATCATCGGCAACGTGATGACCTACGAAGAGGGTGGCAAGCAGTATGTCGGCGTTCTCTCCGGCATCGGCGGCTGGGCCGGCATCGGCCTCGCGGCGGGCCTGACCGATCCGAACGCCGGCCTCGGCGCGGTCGGCGGCTATGCCTCTCTGTCGAAATACACGGCACTCGGTGGCCAGCTGACGGTCTTCACCGTCCCCGACCAGACGGCGTCGAAATAACCGCCGTAACGGTAATCAAAGCAGGCGGGCCTCGCGATTCGATCGCGAGGCCCGTTCGTTGAAGAACTGCAGAAACTGGGATTATTTCCTGATCTTTCAGGGGTTTGGCGAGCGGGCCAACCGGCCGGGCGCAATGATGCGCGGGCGGTTCCGAGGCCGAGATCGAGATGCGCTTCACGCGCCAGAAGTCGAGGATATCAATGAAGACGAAGATGATCGCCCTTGCCGGCCTGCTGGCCCTGTCGGTCTCCGGAATGGCACTGGCGAAGGATCAGGGCACGACCATCGTGCCAAAGGGCCAGAGCGCCGAGGCGCAAGCATCGGGCGGAGGCGCGGGGACGACATCCGGTTCCGCCAGTACCGCACCGGCGAAGATCGCCGCCAACACGGATGCGGGCAATGCCTCGGGCTCCAAGGCGTCGAGCGGCGGTCAGGCCGCAGGCGATGCCGCCGCCACGGGCAAGACGGCCGCTGCCGCGCCCAGCGCGGACAGCAAAGAGGTGCCCGATCCGGCGCATATGAAACCCGATGCCCAACCGTCCAAGGACACGGCGACCGAGGGCAACACGCCGACCGTCGCCGATCTCGGCGAATTCAAGGACCCGTCCGGCAACCCGACCTATCTCATCGATAAGGACGGCAAGGTGGACTGGTACACCTGGCGCGGTTACAAGAAGTATATGGCCAACTGCATGCAGTGCCATGGTCCGGACGGGCTGGGCTCGTCCTTCGCGCCGAACCTGACCAATGAGCTGCAGGCCCTCAGCTATTACGACTTTGCCGGGATCGTCGTCAGCGGCCAGAAGAACAAATGGAACACCAGCGGCAATTCTGTGATGCCGGCCTGGGGTGACGATCCGAATGTGATGTGCTCGATGGATGCCATCTACACCTATCTGCGGGCTCGGGCCGACGGCGTTGTCGGTCGCGGCGAGCCGAAGCGGATCGCCAATAACAAGCCGGCGCAGGAAGCCGAATACAAGTGCTTGGGATTTTGATCCATGACCGTCAGAGCCAGCTTCCGTCGGCTCGCCGTCTCGCTCTTTGCCGTCGTCGCGCTCACCAGCGCGGCGGCGGCGCAGGTTGATCGTGAATTTGGCGGTGAGATCGAACTCGTCGATCCGGATGTGCTTCGGGTCTGTGCCGATCCGAGCAACATGCCCTATTCCAACAAGAAGGAAGAGGGATTCGAGCAGGCGGTGGCGCAATTCATCGCCAAGAAGCTCGGCCGCAAGACGGTGACCTATACCTATTTCCCGCAGGCGACGGGCTTCGTGCGGATGACCCTCGGGTCGAATCTGTGCGACATCATCATGAGCTATCCGCAGGGCGACGACCTGGTGCAGAACACCAACGCCTATTACCGGACGGCGTATGCGCTGGTTTATCCAAAGGGCGGTGATCTCGAAGGCGTCACCACGCTCGAAGATCCCAAACTCAAGGGCAAGCGGATCGGCGTTGTCGCCGGAACGCCGCCGGCGACCTATCTCGCCAAAGCCGGACTGATCGCCGACGCCAAATCCTATCCGCTGGTGGTCGACACGCGCCTGACCAATTCCGCGAAGCGGATGGTGGACGATCTCGTCGCCGGCAAGATCGATGCGGGGGTGTTGTGGGGGCCGATGGCCGGCTACTACGCCAAGGAGTCCGGCAAGGATTTCGACGTTGTGCCGCTCATTCATGAAACCAAGGGGCCGGCGACCACCTTCCGCATCACCATGGGCGTGCGTCCGAGCGATCAGGAATGGAAGCGAACCCTCAATCGGGTGATCGCCGACAATAAGGCCGCGATCGACGATATTCTCCTGTCCTACGGTGTGCCGCTGCTCGACGAGCACGACAAGCCGATCCAGCCATCGAGCCGGAAGACCGAGGCCCAGCCGCAGGGCAAGGCCATCGAGGGATCGGCCACCGGCAGCAAGGGCTGAGAGGGTGGCCGCCGCGCAGGCGCCTCGGGGTCTTGGCTTCGGCTCGCCTTTTCCGCTGAGGCCGCGTGGATCGCTCTCGCGGACGATGGGCGCGATTCGATCGGCGGCGGCGGTGGTGGCGATCGGGCTTGGCGCGGCCCTGCCGGCGATCGCGGCCAGTCCGGCCAAACCCGTACCCGGCAACGCTGCCGCCCCTGAGGCGATCGGGCATCCACCGGAACCGGCCGGCTATCGCATGGACCATTACCGCGCGCCGGTGCCCGCGACACTTGCGGGTGGGACCGTGGTCGACACCGCCGCGGCGGTGCATCTGCACGATCAGGGCGTGCCCTTTATCGACGTTCTGCCGCGCGCGCCGCGGCCGAAGAACCTGCCGAAAGGCACAATCTGGCGGCCGGAGCCGCGCCAGGACATTCCCGGCTCGATCTGGCTGGTCGACACCGGCTACGGCGAACTTGCGCCGGTGATGCAGCGCTATTTTCTTGACGGCGTTGCCAAAGCGACCATGGGCGACAAGGCGGCACCGGTCCTCTTCTACTGCAAGCCCGACTGCTGGATGAGCTACAATGCCGCCAAGCGGGCGATCGCCGCCGGCTATGCCTCGGTCTATTGGTATCCGGAGGGCGCCGACGGCTGGAAACAATCCGGCCGCCCGCTGGAAAAGCGCGAGCCCGAGCCCCGCCCGGACGAATAGCGGCCGGCTGGCCTCCTCTGCGCCGAAGCCTCCCTTTGCTGGCAACTGCCGCTGGTTGATGGTGGCGCCGATCCTGCGCGGCGTCGTCGCCCGCGGCGTTGGCGTCCGCGGGCCTCTTGCTCCGTGATCGGCGTTGGCAAGGCCATTTGCCGACCGGCTGCGGCTAAATTTTTGACCAAACGATAAAAAATTTGACGGGCGCGAAAAATAGAATCATTCTGCTTTGCGTGTCCGGCGCCGCGCGGGCTCCAGGTGGGATGATCCCATCGCCGCGACGGGCGTCGAGCACGGGCCAGACAAGGGGGAATGATCGCCATGACCGACCCGCTGCCGCGCCGCGCCGATATCGCGCCCGGCCGATTGCCGGCCGAAACGCTGGCCGAAAACTTTTCCGATCTGCATCCGGCGCTCGACGCTCATGACGTGCGGGTCGAGGCCGATCGCTGCTACTTCTGCTACGACCCGCCCTGCATGCAGGCCTGCCCGACGTCGATCGACATTCCGCAGTTCATTCGCGAGATCCAGACCGGCAATGCGATCGGGGCCGGTAAGACGATCCTCTCGGCCAATATCTTGGGCGGCATGTGCGCCAGGGTCTGCCCGACCGAGACGCTGTGCGAGGAGGTCTGCGTGCGCGAGACCGCCGAGGGCAAGCCGGTGCAGATCGGGCTGTTGCAGCGGCATGCGACCGATCAGGTGATGGCGACGGGTGTCCATCCCTTCCGTCGCGCGGCGCCGACCGGCCGCCGCATCGCCGTCGTCGGGGCCGGGCCGGCGGGGCTCTCCTGCGCCCATCGGCTGGCGATGCTCGGTCACGAGGTGACGATCTTCGACGCCCAGGACAAGCCCGGCGGGCTGAACGAATTTGGCATCGCCGCCTATAAGGCGACGGACGATTTTGCCCGGCGCGAGGTCGAATTTCTTTTAGCGATCGGCGGCATTGTCGTTGAAACCGGCAAGGTGCTCGGCCGCGACATTTATCTTGCCGGGCTTTGTCAGAATTTCGATGCGGTCTTCCTCGGCCTCGGCCTGGCCGGCGTCAACGCCCTGAACGTCGAAGGCGAGATGGCGAGCGGATCCCATGACGCCGTGGCCTGGATCGCCGGGCTGCGCCAGACTGACGATCTCGCTCGTTTGCCGATCGGCCGGCGCGTGGTGGTGATCGGCGGCGGGATGACGGCGATCGACGCGGGCGTGCAGGCCAAAGCGCTTGGCGCCGAGGAGGTGACGATCGCCTATCGCCGCGGCCGCGAGGCGATGAATGCGTCGCCCTACGAGCAGGAGATCGCGGCAACGCGCGGTGTGCATCTCCGGTTCAATCTGCAGCCCCAGCGGCTGCTCGCCGAGGACGGCGCAATCGTCGGCCTTGAACTTGAACGCACTGCCAGCGTCGACGGCCGTCTGACGTCGACCGGCGAGAGCGTGACGATCGCGGCCGACCAAGTGTTCAAGGCGATCGGCCAGAGCTTCATACCCGCCGGGCTGGGCGGCGGCGACGCCGAGATTGCGCTCGAAGGCGGCCGGATCCAGGTCGACGCCGAGCGCCGGACCTCACATCCGGGCGTGTGGGCAGGCGGCGACTGCGTGGCCGGCGGCGAAGATCTGACGGTCGTCGCGGTGGAGGACGGCAAGGTCGCGGCGATGAGCATCCACGCGGCGCTGACGGCGCTGGACAAGGTGGCGGCAGAGTAGCCAAGGCGGCGGGAGGAGAGGGCGGCCGCGCTGCGCCGTCTCGTCGGGCGTCACTGAGGAGACGGAACAATTCGTCCGCTGAAAGGCCTGCCTGTTTGATGATGCTGGCGAGGGTGGCTTTGGGAAGATCCTTGTTGCCGTGGACCGGGACGCTGACTGCGGTTTTCGGCTTGGTGGGATGGAGCAAGATGTCATGGCTGCCGTGAACGCGGGTCAGAACGAAGCCGGCCTTTTCGAGAGCGCGAACGACGTCTCGTCCAGAAACGGCTGGGAGCAGCCGCGGCGAGATGCTCAGGCCGCGACCGTCAAATGAGCGATCTGGGTCTCGGCGTCGGCGGAAATATCCCGGCCTTGTTCTTTGTAAAGGGCAAGAACGCCTTCGATGGCCTCACGCGCATGGGCCATCGCTTCGTCGATGGTGGCGCCCGAGGTGACGACCTCGGGCAAAGCCGGCACCAGGACGGTGAAGCCGACCTCCGGCTCGGGTTGCAGCGTGATCGTCAAGCGATGCTCCTCAGCCACGGCCGAATGGCTCTCTTGCTTGTCCGCGGGGCGCGCCGCACCGCCTGTTTTCTCGCCTCAAAATAGAAGGACTATCGCCGATGGCCGACCTCTCGACAAGCTTTCTCGGCATTGCCTCCCCGAACCCGTTCTGGCTGGCTTCGGCCCCGCCGACCGATAAGGAATACAACGTCCAGCGCGCCTTCGAGGCCGGATGGGGCGGGGTGGTGTGGAAGACGCTGGGTGAGGATCCGCCGGTGGTCAATGTCAACGGCCCGCGCTACGGCGCGATCCACGGGCCGGATCGGCGGCTGATCGGCCTCAACAATATCGAGCTGATCACCGACCGCGCCCTTCATACCAATCTGGAGGAGATTGCGAGGGTCAAGCGCAATTGGCCCGACCGGGCGATGATCGTCTCGCTGATGGTGCCCTGCGAGGAGGCGCCCTGGCAGAAGATCCTGGGACTGGTCGAGCAAACCGGCGCCGACGGGGTGGAGCTGAATTTCGGCTGTCCGCACGGCATGAGCGAGCGGGGCATGGGCTCGGCCGTCGGCCAGGTGCCGGACTATATCGAGATGGTTGCCCGCTGGTGCAAACAGCACTCGAAGCTGCCGGTGATCGTCAAGCTGACGCCGAACATCACCGACATCCGCTATCCGGCTCGCGCCGCCAAGGCGGGCGGGGCCGACGCCGTCTCGCTGATCAACACCGTGTCGTCGATTATGTCGATCGACCTCGACAATTTCGCCCCGACCCCGACTATCGACGGCAAGGGCTCGCATGGCGGCATGTGCGGGCCGGCGGTAAAACCGATGGCGCTGAACATGGTCGCCGAGATCGCCCGCGATCCGGCAACCGCCGGTATGCCGATCTCCGGCATCGGGGGCATCACCACCTGGCGCGACGCGGCTGAATTCATTGCGCTTGGCTGCGGCACGGTGCAGGTCTGCACCGCCGCCATGACCTACGGCTTCAAGGTGGTCCAGGAGATGGTCTCCGGCCTGTCCGAATGGATGGACGAAAAGGGCTATGCCGGCATCGAGGATTTTCGCGGACGGGCGGTGCCCAACGTTACCGATTGGCAGTATCTCAATCTCAACTATGTCACCAAGGCGCGGATCGCTCAGGACAAGTGCATTTCCTGCGGGCGCTGCCACATCGCCTGTGAGGATACCTCTCACCAGGCGATCACCCGCGAAGTTGACGGCGTTCGCCGCTTCGAGGTGATCGATGCGGAATGCGTCGGCTGCAATCTCTGCGTCAATGTCTGCCCGATCGAGGATTGCATCACCATGGAGCGCATCGCCGGCGTCGATCCGCGCACCGGCAAGCCGATCCCCGACATCTATGGCAATTGGACGGCCCATCCGAACAATCTAATGGCGACGGAAAAGCGTCCGCATGTGCCCGGGCCGGTGACGATGCCGGATGCGGCCGAATAGCGGATCGACGCGCGAGGCTCCCCGAGCACCGTACGGCTGGCGCCGCTGCATTCGGGCCGCGCGGAGAAGACGCGCCCGCATTTTCCGCCCGACCCGCGGTGATGCAGCGCGACTCATCCCATCCGTGTCGATGATGATGACCTAAATTTGTGCTTTGTAACTGCAGAGTAACTTTAGGACGGCATGCTTGGTGGTCGTCGGCCATTTTTATGGCCCGATGTCGTTCGTCCAGGAGTTGTTCTTCCATGAGTTGCGCTGCATGTCGATCAAGATAAGGCTCATCGTCGGGTGCCTGCTGTTTGCCGGCCTCGCGATTGCGTTTGGTGTTTTGTCGTTCCAGGACCAGCGCAACACGGTTGAACAGTTGACCACCTTCGTCTCCGAAGGCGTCGAGCCGCTTGACCGGATCCAGAGCAGCTTGGCGAGCATCAACGAGACCCGCAGTCGATTGGCCAGCGATGTCATGCTGCAGGGCGACTTGGCGCGCCGCGAGGCGCTGAGCGGCCGGGATCTCGAAGAGGTACTGACGGTCGTCGCCGGGGTCCGAAGAAACGTCGCGACGGTGCTCGACACGGGGATCCCGGACAGCGCCAAGTCGGCGCTGCGCGATATCGTCTATTCGCTCGGCCTGATCGAGACCGGCTATGCGTCGGTGTCGAAACCGACCGTGGTGCGGGAGATGGAGAAGATCGCCCTCGGTCTCGAAACCGCACAGCGCATCATCCGCTCCGACATCGATGAACGTGGCGCAGCCGCCAAGCACAGTGTGGAAAGCAACGCCATGCGCGGCTGGACCGGCCTTGGCGCGGTGGTCTTTGCCATGCTCGCGCTGTTGGTGCTCCTCATCCGCTCGGTCTCGACGCCGCTGAAGCGCATGACCGCGACGGCGCGGGCGCTGGTCGCCGACGAGGACGATATCAAGATCAACCCGATCGGGCCGAAGGAGATCCGCGAAGCCATCCTGGCGCTCGCCGAAATGCAAGATCGCTGTCAGTTCTTGAAGACCGATCTCGACGCCAAGACCAACATGCTGTCGGATCAGATCGCGGCTCAGCAGAGCCAGCTGCAGGCCGCTCTCGACAATATGACCCAGGGGCTTTGCATGCTCGATGGTCAACGCCGGCTGCTGTTGTCGAACGGCGTCTTCGATGCGTGCTTCGGCGCCTTTGATATCCTGACGCCGGCCAAAAAGTTCTTCTCCGATCCCAATTTGACAAGCGCGCTGCGCGACAACGAAACCGATTCCCAGCAGATGGTGATGCCCGATGGGACGATTTTCGAGGTAAAGCGCCGCGGCATGTCGGGCAAAGGCCTGCTGATCACCTTCGAGGATATCACCGAACGCGATCGGATCTCCAAGCGGCTGAAGCATCTGGCCGGTCACGATGGGCTGACCGATCTGCCCAATCGCCGTCAATTCGGCGACGAACTCGACGGAATCCTGAAGACCACCCGTAAGCCGTTCAGCGTCGTCGTGGTCGACATTCGAAACTTCAAGTCGATCAACGACACCTACGGTCACCAGATCGGCGACGCCTTGTTGAAATCTTGCGGTGACAGGCTGGCCGGGCTGGCCGACGCCAGAGGCAGCGTGGCGCGTCTTGGCGGCGACGAATTTGCCTTGATCGCGCCGCAGGCCAGAAATCGCTCGGAGGCCGAGGCGCTTGGCGCGGCCATCGTCGCCGAATTCGCCAAGCCGCTCAATCTCGACGAACGGCGCATTCTCGCCGCGGTGAGCGTCGGTATCGTCGTTCACGATCCCGCCAATGCCGACTCCACGGACATCAACGCCGACATCATGCTGCAGAACTGCGATCTGGCGCTCTACAAGGCCAAGGATGATCGCAGCGGCAGCGGCAGCGCGCGGGTGTTCGAGCCGGAACTGCGGGCCAAGCTCAAGCAGCGCCGCGAGATGGAACTCGACCTCAAGGCGGCGCTCGATGCCGAGCAGTTCGAGCTCTACTATCAGCCTTTCGTCAACATGGCAGACAAGCGGGTCAGCGGCTTCGAGGCGCTGTTGCGCTGGCAGCATCCGGAAAAGGGGATGATCCCGCCGAACGATTTCATTCCGCTGGCCGAAGAAGCCGGACTGATCGAGCGGCTGGGCGTCTGGTGCCTGGAAGCGGCCTGCACCGAAGCGGTGAGCTGGCCCGATCAGATGGTTGTTTCGGTCAATTTATCGCCGCTGCAGTTCAAGAGCCCGACGCTGTTGGACGACATCGACGGCGCGCTGAGAAGATCCGGGCTGGCGGCGAATCGCTTGCAGATCGAGGTGACCGAGTCGCTGTTCATCGACGAAAGCGACAGTGTGCTGCAGATCCTCAATCAGTTCCGCTCGCGCGGGCTCACGGTCTCGATGGACGATTTCGGCACCGGCTATTCCTCGCTCGGCTATCTCAGTCGCTTCCCCTTCGACAAGATCAAGATCGATCAGTCCTTCATCCGCAACATGGCCCGCCAGGAAAACATCGCCATCGTGCGCGCCGTGATCGGGCTGTCGAAGGCGCTCGACATGCAGGTGATCGCGGAAGGCATCGAGACCCGCGAGCAGATGGAAGCGCTGTTTGCTGAGGGTTGCCGCGACATGCAGGGCTATTTCTTCTCAAGGCCACAGCCGAAGAGCGAACTCGCTCAGATCATTGCCGAGATCACCAGACGATGGTCCGACGATCTTGAGATGCCCGGGCCGGAAACGCTGGCGGCCTGACGCGCGACGGATCAGCCGCGCGGCCGGATGCCGTTGAGAACGATGGTCAAAACCGCTTGGGCCGTCTGCTCGCGAAAGCCGGGCTGGTCGATCTGGCTGCCGAGAACGGCCCGGATCTGCACGTCGAAATCGGCGTAATGCTGGGTGACCGCCCAGACGGTGAAGATCAGATGGGTCGGATCGACCGGAGCGAGCCGGCCTTCGGCGACCCAGCGGCGAATGACCCCGGCCTTCTCGTGGACGAGCTGGCGCAGCCTCGTTTTCAAAAAATCGCCGATCACCGGAGCGCCGGCGAGGATCTCGTTGGCGAAGAGCCGGGAGGCCGCCGGATTTTCCGCCGACATCTTCAATTTCAGCGTGATGTAGCGCCGCAGTTCCTCGATCGGATCGCCCTGCGGATCGATCGCGCTCAGCGGCGTCAGCCAGTCGTCGAGCGTGTGCTCCAGCACCGCCCGGTAGATGTCTTGCTTGCGGCGGAAGTAATAGAGCAGATTGGGCTTCGACATCTCTGCCTTGGCGGCGATCTGATCCACCGTCGAGCCGCGAAAGCCGTGCACCGCGAAGACTGCGATCGCAGCGTCGAGAATGATTTCCCGGTTGATCGTCTGGATCCGCGTCGATTGACGGTTGCTGTCGCGATCCGCCTTGCTCGCATAGGCCTTGGCGTCCAAGACTGCCCCCATTTGGCGCGCTGTGATGTTGGTCCGCCGTCGCGGTGATAGCGCTTGACCGTCTTCAGCTTCGCTTCTAGCCTCTAATTTGACCAAATAGTCAAGAATCTGGCCGGGCGCGTGACGCCAAGGTCCTGATCAGCGCAGGGAAAGGCGCCAGGCGATGAACGAGCAGTCGCGGATCATTCCCAACAATCTCGAAGCCTTCTGGATGCCGTTCTCGGCGAATCGGCAGTTCAAGCAGGCGCCGCGCATGTTCGTTGCTGCCAAGGACATGCACTACACCACGGCCGATGGCCGCCAGGTGCTCGACGGCACCGCCGGGCTGTGGTGTGTCAATGCCGGTCACTGCCGACCGAAGATCACCGAGGCAATCCAGGCCCAGGCCGCCGAACTCGATTATGCGCCGGCCTTCCAGATGGGCCATCCGAAGGCGTTCGAACTTGCCTCGCGGCTGACCACCATCGCGCCGGCGGGGCTCGACCATGTCTTCTTCACCAATTCCGGCTCGGAATCGGTCGAAACCGCGCTGAAGATTGCGCTCGCCTATCACCGGGCCAAGGGCGACGGCGCGCGCTTCCGCCTGATCGGCCGCGAGCGCGGCTATCACGGCGTCAATTTCGGCGGCATTTCGGTCGGAGGGATCGTCGGCAATCGCAAGATGTTCGGCACCTTGCTGACCGGTGTCGACCATATGCGCCACACCCATGATCCGGAGCGCAACGGCTATTCGCGCGGGGCGACCGAATACGGCGCGGAACTCGCCGATGATCTGTTGCGCATCGCCACGCTGCATGATCCTTCGACGATCGCCGCCGTCATCGTCGAGCCGGTGGCGGGTTCGACCGGCGTGCTGCCGCCGCCGCAAGGCTATCTCAAGCGGCTGCGCGAAATCTGCGACCAGCACGGCATCCTGTTGATCTTCGACGAGGTGATCACCGGCTACGGCCGCATGGGCACGGCCTTTGCCGCCGACTATTTCGGCGTGACGCCGGACATCATGATCACCGCCAAGGGCCTGACCAACGGCGTCATTCCGATGGGCGCCGTGTTCGTCAAGGACACGATCTACGAGGCCTTCATGAGCGGCCCCGAGCATATGATCGAATTTGCCCATGGCTATACCTATTCGGGCAATCCGATCGCCGCGGCGGCCGGGCTTGCGACGCTCGAGACCTATCGCGAAGAGGGTCTGTTCGAGCGGGCCAAGGCGCTGGAGCCGATCTGGGCCGATGCGATCCATTCCTTGAAGGGAACACGGCACGTCATCGACATCCGCACCATCGGCCTGATCGGCGCGATCGAATTGGAGCCGCTGGCGGGCGAGCCGACCAAGCGCGCCTTCTCGGCCTTCGTCAGAGCTTTCGAGGACGGGCTGTTGATCCGCACCACCGGCGATATTATCGCGCTGTCGCCGCCGCTGATGATCAGCGAGGCTCAGATCGGCGAAATCGTCGAGACGCTGAAGCCGATCCTCGACGGGTTGGATTGATCGCGATTTCACCCGATGATGGCCTCGCTTTTCCGCCTCGATCCGCCTTGTGTCGCGGCCTCGATCGTCTCGCGATAACACCCTTGTTCGAGCCAGACGTATGCCGAATTTCATTCCTGCAAAGGATCTGTCCATGAGCCAGCTTTCCAACCTCCAGATCAATGGCGACCGGCTGTGGGACGCGCTGATGGAGATGGCGAAGATCGGCCCGGGCGTGGCCGGCGGCAACAACCGCCAGACCCTCACCGACGAAGACGGCGAGGGGCGCAAGCTTTTCCAGTCCTGGGCGGACGCTGCGGGCCTGACCATGGGCGTCGATACCATGGGCAATATGTTCTTCCGTCGCGAGGGCACCGATCCCGACGCTTTGCCGGTCTATGTCGGCTCGCATCTCGATACCCAGCCGACCGGCGGCAAATATGACGGCGTGCTTGGCGTTCTCGGCGCGCTGGAAATCGTGCGCACGCTGAACGATCTGGGCGTCAAGACCAAGCATCCGATCGTCGTCACCAACTGGACCAACGAGGAGGGCACCCGCTTTGCCCCGGCGATGCTCGCCTCGGGCGTCTTTGCCGGCGTCCACGAGGAGGCCTGGGCGAAGGACCGGGTCGACGCCAAGGGCAAGCGCTTCGGCGACGAGCTGGCCCGCATTGGCTGGGAGGGCGACGAGCCGGTCGGCAGTCGCAAGATGAAGGCGTTCTTCGAGCTGCATATCGAGCAGGGGCCGATCCTCGAGGATGAGGATCTCGACATCGGCGTCGTCACCCACGGCCAGGGCCTGTACTGGCTTGAGGTGCGGCTGACCGGCAAGGAGAGCCACACCGGCTCGACGCCGATGCCCAAGCGCCGCAATGCCGGCCTCGGCATGGCGCGGGTGACCGAGCTTGTCCATGAGACGGCGATGGATTTCCAGCCGAGCGCGGTCGGCGCGATCGGCCATGTCGAGGTCTATCCGAATTCGCGCAACATCATTCCCGGCCGCTGCGTCTTCACCATCGACATCCGCTCGCCGTCGAAAGAGACGCTGGAGGAAATGAAGGCGCGCATCGAGGATGGCATCGCGACGATCGCCGAGGCGATGGATATCGAAGCGGAGATGGAGGTGGTCGGCCATTTCGATCCGGTGACCTTCGATAAGGCCTGCGTCACGGCGGTGCGTGATGCCGCCGAGCGCCTCGGCCTCAGCCACACCGATCTCGTCTCGGGTGCCGGCCATGACGCCTGCTGGATCAACCGCGTCGCGCCGACGGCGATGGTCATGTGCCCCTGCGTCGACGGCCTCTCCCACAACGAGGCCGAGGAAATCAGCAAGGACTGGGCGACCAACGGCGCCAATGTGCTGATGCATGCGGTGGTGGAGACGGCCGAGGTGGTGGCGTAGTGTCGAGCGGATCGATCTGAGATTTCAGGAGGCGCGCATGGGGCGCCCGAAGGCGTTGACGCAAGAGGAGCGGGCAGAGCTTCTGCCGAAAGGATATCGTCCGGTCGAAGTCTGGTTGGCTGATATCTGGTCGGACGAGATCTGGGCGCAGGTGGAAGAGGACTGCCGTCTCATTGCCGCGTCCGAGGAACGCGTCTGACGACCTTCGACGAAGGCGCGCGGGTGTTGCGGGGCGCGGCTGTTGAACCGACAAGCGAAAACGGTCTTGCAAAGCCCTCCCGTGTCATGGTCGACAAGCTCTATTCCTTGCCGAACCACCGGATGCACGATGCTATCGGCCATCTCGATGAGGCGACCATGTTGAATGTCGGCAGGGCTCCGATGATGCTCCTTGCGCTCGATGAACTTCGCACCGCGGGCGATAGCTCGCCTCAAGACAGGGATATGCCATGACCACAGTCATCAAAGGTGGCACGATCGTCACCGCCGATCTGACCTATAAGGCCGATATCCTGATTGACGGTGAGACGATCGCCGCGATTGGACCGGATCTGGCCGGCGACGAGACGATCGACGCCTCCGGCGCCTATGTCATGCCCGGCGGCATCGATCCGCACACCCATATGGAAATGCCCTTCATGGGCACCTTCTCGGCCGACGATTTCGACACCGGCACCGCCGCCGCGCTCGCCGGCGGCACGACGATGACCGTCGATTTCTGCCTGCCGGACCCGGACCAGGGCCCGCTCGATGCGCTGCAGGTCTGGTTCCAGAAGGCCGGCCCCGCCCGCACCGACTATTCCTTCCATATGGGCGTCACCTGGTGGGGCCAAAAATTCTTCGACGAGATGCCGAAGGTGGTCGAGGCCGGCATCAACACCTTCAAGCACTTCATGGCCTATAAGGGCGCCTTGATGGTGAATGACGACGAGATGTTCGCTTCCTTCACCCGCTGCGCCGAGATCGGCGCGATGCCGCTGGTCCATGCCGAGAATGGCGACGTCGTCGCCTTCCTGCAGCAAAAACTCATGGCCCAAGGCAATAACGGCCCGGAGGCCCACGCCTATTCGCGCCCGCCGGAGGTCGAGGGCGAGGCGGTGAACCGGGCGATCATGATCGCCGATCAGGCCGGCGTGCCGCTCTATGTCGTCCACACCTCCTGCGAACAGGCCCATGAGGCGATCCGCCGGGCCCGCCAGAAGGGGATGCGGGTCTATGGCGAGCCGCTGATCCAGCATCTGGTGCTGGACGACAGCGAATATGCCCATGCCGATTGGGATCATGCCGCGCGCCGGGTGATGTCGCCGCCGTTCCGCGACAAGAGCCACCAGGATTCTCTCTGGGCGGGGCTCGCCGCCGGCTCGCTGCAGGTCGTCGCGACCGACCACTGCGCCTTCACCACGAAACAGAAGCGCATGGGGCTCGGCGACTTCACCAAGATCCCCAACGGCACGGGCGGCCTCGAAGATCGGCTCGCGGTGCTGTGGACCAAAGGCGTCGTCACCGGCCGGCTGACGATGAACGAGTTCGTCGCCGTCACCTCGACCAACATCGCCAAGATCCTCAACATCTATCCGAAGAAGGGTGCGATCCTTCCCGGTGCCGATGCCGATCTCATCATCTTCGACCCGAAGGCGACGAAGACGATCTCGGCCAAGACCCAGAAGTCGGCGATCGACTACAACGTCTTCGAGGGCGTCGAGGTCACCGGCTTGCCGGTGATGACGCTGTCGCGCGGCAAGCTGGCCTATAAGGAGGGCGACATTCGCGCTGAGAAGGGCGATGGCCGCTTCGTCGAGCGCCCGGCAAATGCACCGGTGTCGAAGGCGCTGTCGACCTGGAAGGAACTCACCGCGCCGCGCAAGGTCGAGCGGACGGGCATCCCGATGAGCGGGGTGTGAGATTGCCTCAGGGCTCTGGCCGGCGCGATGATCGGGTTTGGCGTCGTATCGCCTGTTGGATCAACGCGTGAGGGGCTCGTCATGACAGGCGAGATCGCCGTTGCCGCCGTCGTTCTGATGCGGGAGGACGGCCAGACGCTGCTGGTGCGCAAGCGCGGGACGACCCGCTTCATGCAGCCGGGCGGCAAGCCGGAAGAAGGCGAGACGTGTCGCCAGGCGGCGGAGCGGGAAGTCTTTGAGGAGATCGGGCTGCAGCTCGATTCCGCGCAGCTGACCGATCACGGCGTCTTCCACGACCATGCGGCGACTGAGGCGGGGATGACCGTCGTCGCCCATGTCTTCAGCGCATGGTGCGATCAGCCGATCGCGGTTGCGGCCGAGATCGATGCGGCGGTTTGGGTCGATCCGACAGCATCGGCGAGACAATCGGAATCGATTTTCGGCAAAGCCCGATGCGTCGATTCAAAGGGTGAGAGCGACCTTTCTGCGTCCGATCGGACGCAGGGCGCTCGAAGGCCGAGCTCGACCTGAGGCTCGCGCCGCTGACGCGGGATCACATGCTGCCGCTGGCCAAAGGCCTTGCCGCCGCACGGCGCGGCGCGGCGGTCTGAACGCCGTTCCGTTCGAGCAGGGAGGCGCTCGTTGCGCCTTTAAGTCTTACCGCCGCTCGTCCTCGCCCTTCGCGTCGTCGGCGCGGTCGGGCTCGCTCCACGCGTCGCGCTCCGGATCGTGGCTCGCCGCTGGAGAAGCGCCGGTCTCGACCTCCTCCATCTCCTCGATCGCCGCGTCGAGCACCTCCGGATCGGTGTCGTCGGGATCGGCCACCAGATCGATCGGCGCGCTGGCGGAATGCGACGAGGCCGGCTTCTTCGGCGGCACCAGCACGGTCGCCGGGCGGATCCGCAGCTTGGCGATGCGGTTCTTTTCCCGCTTCAAAACCGTAAAACGCTTGTTGAAGAAGGTGAACGCTTGGCGCTCTTCGGGAATCGTCTGGGTCTCGTGAATGACGAGGCCGGCGATCGTCACCGCCTCGTCGTCCGGCAGGTTCCAGTCGAGCGCGCGATTGAGATCGCGGATCGGCACCTGGCCGTCGACCACCACCGAGCCGTCGGCCTCGGTCTTGACGCCCTGCATGTCGACGTCGTGCTCGTCGGCGATGTTGCCGACGATTTCTTCCAAGATGTCTTCCAGCGTGATCAGCCCTTCGACCTCGCCATATTCGTCGACGACGATGGCAAAATGCGCCTTGCGGCGCAAAAACGCGTTGAGCTGGTCCTGCAACGTCGTCGTTTCCGGCACGAACCACGGCTTGGTGCAGACCCGGTGGATGACGATCCGCGACGGGTCGTTGTCGACCTCGTGCAGCGCCCGCAGAATGTCCTTGGCGTGGATGACACCGATAATGTTGTCATGATGGCCGCGCCAGACCGGCATGCGGGTATAGGGGCTTTCCAGCACCTGGCGGACGATTTCCGGCGCCGGATCGTCGGCGTTGATCTGGCGCATCGAAGTGCGGTGGACCATCACGTCGGAGACTTCGAGTTCGTGCAGGTCGAGCAGGCCGCCGAGCCGGTTGCGGTCGGCATTGACCAGCGAGCCCTCCCGGTGCAGCACCTCCACCGCGCCGCGCAGTTCCTCATGCGCGGTCAATAGCGAGGCGCCGGATTCCAGCCCATAGCCGAACAGCCGGAGGATCCGACGCACGACGAAGTTGACGGTCGCCGTCAGCGGACCGAGCAGGGTGACGACGATGCTGACCGGCCGCGCGACGGTGAGCGCGAAGCCGTCCGGCCGAGCGATGGCGCCGGATTTCGGCAGCACCTCGGCGAAGATGACGACGATGATCGTCATGGCGATCGTCGCATAGACGACGCCGGCTTCGCCGAAGAGGCCCAAAAAGGCGCTGGTGGCGAGCGATGAGGCGAGGATGTTGACGAGATTGTTGCCGATCAAAAGGGCGCCGATCAGCCGGTCCTTCTTTTCGATCAGCCGCTGGACGATCCCGGCGCGGATATCGCCGTTCTTCTCGTAGCTCATCAGCCGGGCTCGGGACACGGCCGTGAGGGCCGTCTCCGACCCGGAAAAAAAAGCCGAAATACAGATCAGGACGACGACGATGCCGACATAGATCCAGAGCGCGGTGGTCATGGGGTGAGCTCCTCGTCGAGGAAGCGCACCACCGCCTCGGGATCGACGTCCTTCGAGACAAAAGCCTGGCCGAGACCGCGGGTGAGGATGAAGGTCAAGCGGCCGCGCGAGACCTTCTTGTCCTGGGCTATCGCCTCCATCAGCGTCTCGCGGCCCAGGCGCGGGCCGGGAATGGCGCCGATCGTCGTCGGCAGGCCGGCCGCTTCGAGATGCGCGGTGACCCGGCCGGCATCCTGGCCGCTGCAAAGGCCAAGGGTGCGGGAGAACCGATGGGCGAGCGCCATGCCGATCGCCACGCCCTCGCCATGGACGAGCCGCGCCGGATCGTAAGCCACCGCGCGCTCCAGCGCATGGCCGAAGGTGTGGCCGAGATTGAGCAGCGCCCGGGCGCCGGTTTCGCGCTCGTCGGCCGCGACGACGTCGGCTTTCGCCTGACAGGAAATGGCGATCGCCTCGGACCGTTCCGGTCCGCCGGCAAAGACCGAGCCGCGGTGCCGTTCCAGAAAGTCGAAGAAGTCCGGCCGGTCGATCAGGCCGTATTTCACCACCTCGGCATAGCCGGCGGCAAATTCGCGCGGGCTCAGCGTATCGAGTGTGGCGATGTCGGCGAGAACGAGGCTCGGCTGGTGGAAAGCGCCGACGAGGTTTTTGCCGTGCGGGGTGTTGATGCCGGTCTTGCCGCCGACGGAGGAATCGACCTGGGCGAGCAGTGTGGTCGGAACCTGCACGAAGTTGGTGCCGCGCTTGACGATGGCGCTGGCAAAGCCGGCGAGATCGCCGATGACGCCGCCGCCGAGCGCGATCACCACGTCGCCGCGTTCGAGCCGGGCTTGAAGGATGGCGTCGACGGTCGCTTCCAGATGGGCGAAGGACTTGGTCGTCTCGCCGGCCGGCAACGTGACGGCGCGTGTCTGAATGCCGGCGCCGGCCAGCGCGATTTCGAGCCGGGCGAGATAGAGTTCGGCCACCGTCGCATCGGTGACGATCACCGCTCTGACGCCGGGTAGCCGGGCGGCGATCTCGGCACCGGCCCGGTCGAGCAGACCTTCGCCGATCAGGATGTCGTAGGAGCGGTCGGCGAGCGCGACGCGCACATGCCGTTCCTTGTCCACCCGGGCCGGAAAAGGGTTTGAAACGGCGGGCTCGGGGATCATGATCGCGGACTTTCGCAAGTGTAGCGGTCGAGCGCCTCGACCAGTTCGGCGGCGATGATTTCGCGTTTCACCGGGCGCGAAACGACGGTCAGGTCGGCTTCGGCATAGATTGGATAGCGCTTGTCCATCAGCTCCTGCATCACCTGGCGCGGATCGGCGGCTTTCAACAGGGGTCGATCGCCGCGTCGCGAAACCCGATCCATCAAGGTGTCGAGATCGGCATTCAGCCAGATCGTCACCGCCTTTTTCCGCAAAAGATCGCGGGTGGCCTCATGCATATAGGCACCACCGCCGGTGGCGATCACCTGCGGCCCGTCCTGGGTAAGTCGCGCAATGACGCGGGCTTCCAGAGCGCGGAATTCCGGCTCGCCATAGGTCTCGAACAGCTCCGGCACGGTCATGGTCGAGACGGTTTCGATCTCCGCGTCGCTGTCGACGAAGGGCAGCGACAGGAGCGTTGCGACCCGCCGCCCGACGGTGGTCTTGCCGGCGCCCATCAGGCCGACGAGCACGATGGCCCGTCCGCAAAGACGATCCTTGATCGAGATGTCCCTGTTCGTCGTCGTCTCGCCATCCATCTGTCTGACCAAATCTTTTTCGGCCCGCCGGTCCTCGGGGCTGTGGCCCGGTCCCGGCACCGAAACGATGCCCCTCTTGCTGCTTGCGTCTTTCCTTGGACACGCTAGAAGCGAGCCGAGGGACGCGAGCTTACGCCGAAAAGAGAGTCCGCCTGACGCCGATGCCGACACTCGTACGCCTTCTGACGATCCTCGCCCTCATTGCCGGCACCATCTACGGCATCATGGCGGCGCTCGTCTACTTCGTACAGCCGACGCAGACCGAGGTGCGGGTGCCGATCATCCTGCCGGAGGCCGAGCCCGCCAAGGCGGCGGTGTCCCCCGTCGCCGGCCCCCAGGCCTCGGCGGCGACGGATGCGGCCGCCGATCCGGCCGAGTTGCGCCGATGAGCCGGCGGGCGGGGGGCGAGCGGGGCTCGCTGGCGGCGGGCTATGAGGCAGAGGCGTTTTTGGAGATGATGGCGGTCGAGCGCGGCGCCTCGCAAAATACCCTCGACGCCTATCGCCGCGATCTCGAAGACGCCAGCAGCCATTTCGCAGCCCGCGGAACGACGCTGAAGAGCGCCGATACCGAAGCGATCCGCGGCTATGTGTCGGCGCTCGCCGCGCAAGGGCTGGCCGAATCGAGCCGGGCCCGGCGGTTGTCGGCGCTGCGCCAGTTCTACCGCTTTCTCTATGTCGAGGGCCATCGCGGCGACGATCCGACTGGGCCGATCGAAGGGGCGAAGAAGAAGCGTCCACTGCCCAAGGTGATGAGCGAGGCGGAAGTCGACCGGCTGCTGGATCTCGCGGCGGAGGCGGCGGCGCGGGACGATCTCTCGCCGGCGGCGCGGCTGCGGGCGGCGCGGCTCGCGGCGCTGGTCGAGCTGCTCTATGCCACCGGGCTTCGCGTCTCCGAGCTGGTGTCGCTGCCGCGCTCGGTGCTGCGGGCGACCGGCCAGGCGATCATCGTCAAAGGCAAGGGCGGCAAGGAGCGCATGGTGCCGATCGGCGAGGCGGCGGGCGATGCGATGCGCCGCTATGTCGAGGTCGTGCGCGAGACTCGAGGGCGCGAGGGGGGCGATACGCGCTTCCTGTTTCCCGCCGCTTCCGAGACGGGACACCTTACCCGCCAGGCCTTTGCCCGCGATCTCAAGGCGCTCGCGGCGCGGGCCGGCATTGCTGCCGCAAAGATTTCGCCCCACGTTCTGCGCCATGCGTTCGCCAGCCACCTTCTGAAACACGGCGCCGACCTGCGCGCCGTCCAGGAACTGCTCGGCCACAGCGATATCTCGACCACGCAGATCTATACCCACGTCCTCGAAGAGCGGCTGATCCGGCTCGTCACCGATCACCACCCGCTGTCGCCGGCGAGCCGGGACTGAAGAGGCCCAAAACGCTTTCTTGACATTGCATCGCCCCATCGCCAGTTTGCGCCGCGAAGTCTTCCCGCCGCAGGCGGGGCGGCGCGATGAGGCACGCGTCGCCGGAGCCGCCACGCGGTCGCCCTGTCTGCCGGCGCTCGCCCGATTCGCTCCCTCAGGACGGCTTTCGCCGCAGGACGCATGCACAACTATCTGGAATTCGAAAAACCGGTCGCCGATCTGGAAGGCCAGATCATCGAGCTGAAGAAGATCGAGACGGGCGAGGATGCCGTAGACGTCACCGACGAGATCGGGCGGCTGGAAAAGCGCTCGAAAGATGCCCTCGCCGATCTCTACAAGAAGCTGACACCCTGGCAGAAGACCCAGGTCGCCCGCCATCCCGACCGGCCGCATTGCCTCGATTACATCGGTCAGCTGATCACCGACTTCGTGCCGCTGGCCGGCGACCGCTATTATGCCGAGGATCACGCCGTGATCGCCGGCTTCGGCCGCTTCTGGGGGCAGTCGGTGGCGGTGATCGGCCAGGAGAAGGGCAACGACACCCAGACCCGTCTGAAGCACAATTTCGGCATGGCCCGGCCCGAGGGCTACCGCAAGGCCGTGCGCATCATGGATCTGGCCGAACGCTTTGCGATCCCGGTGCTGACGCTGGTCGACACCGCCGGTGCCTATCCGGGCATCGGCGCCGAGGAGCGCGGGCAGGCCGAGGCGATCGCCCAGTCGATCGCGGCCTGCCTGAAGCTTGAAGTGCCGCTGGTCTCGCTGGTGGTCGGCGAGGGCGGCTCGGGCGGCGCGATGGCGATCGCCGCCGCCAACCGGGTGCTGATGATGGAACACGCGATCTATAACGTGATCGCCCCCGAGGCCGGCGCCTCGATCCTTTATCGCGACGCTGCCCGGGCGCGGGACGTCGCCCAGGCGATGAAGATGACGGCGCAGGATCTGATGGGTTTCGGCATCATCGACGCGATCGTCGAGGAGCCGATCGGCGGCGCCCATCGCGGCAAGGAGGCGGCGATCACCGCCGCGGGCGAAGCCATCCGTCAGGCGTTTGCGGATCTCGCTGGCCTGACGGGCGAGGAGTTGAAGCGACAGCGGCGCGAAAAATTCCTGGCGATCGGGCGAAATCTTTGAAGTCGTTGCAGCCCGGCAACAGACTCGAACTTCCCTTCGCACCACGCATTTGTCAGAATATCACGACCATCACAGTGCAATCTGCGGTGGCCGGGCGCGTCAGGGGGCGCGGCCGGGACGGTGACCACGGTTTACATCCGCTTAAGACAATCGTGAGAAACTGTCGCGAAGTATGTGTCGCGGCAGCATTCGAGGGGCGGTCGAGGACGCGATGAAGAGCGACTGGTCATAGGCGTTCTTCGAGAGGGGGCGGCGGGTCGCAAGGCGCCTGCCGCAAGGCGATTGGGGACTTGAGGGGATGTTCGTCCGACGTATCGTGACGGCTGTGGCCCTTGCCACGGCACTGATGACCGTATCTGCCTGCAAATACGAAGACATGGTGCCGGAAAACGCTCCGCTCCCGGCAGAGCTGGTTCGCGCCATCAATGCAAACCACATGGGCATCAATTCGCCCATCCTCGTGCGCCTCTATAAGGAGGAATCCGACCTCGAGATCTGGAAGCAGAAGACCGACGGGACTTACGGTCTGCTCAAGAGCTACAAGATCTGCGCCTGGTCCGGAAAGCTCGGTCCGAAGACCAGGGAAGGCGATCGCCAGGCGCCCGAAGGCTTCTACACGGTGACGCCGGCCCAGCTGAATCCGAATTCGAAGTATCACCTGGCCATCAACATTGGCTATCCCAACCTTTACGACCGTGCCAACGGGCGCACCGGCGACGCGCTGATGATTCACGGTTCGTGCAACTCGTCCGGCTGCTACGCCATGGACGATGCGCAGGTGCAGGAGATTTACGCGCTTGCCCGCCATTCCTTCGACGGCGGCCAGCGCGCCTTCCAGATTCAGGCCTACCCGTTCCGCATGACGCCGAAGAATATGGCCCGGCACAAGAATTCCGATCACTACGCGTTCTGGCAGATGCTGAAGAAGGGATCGGATTATTTCGATGTCACCAAGCGGCCGCCGAATGTCGGCGTCTGCAACCGCAGCTACGTTTTCGACCAGGACACCAAGACCCTCGCCAATTTGTCGCCGACCGGGCCGTGCCCGCAGATCGAGATGGCGCCGCAGGTGGCGGCCAAGCAGCAGCAGGACGAGGTCAAGACCGAAGAGATCGCCGCCAATATGGCGCCGAGCGAATTCGCCACCAGCTCGACCTTCACCTATCGCACCGGTGAGCCGATCACCGCCGAGGCCTATGCCCAGGAGCAGCACCGCCGCGAGGGCTTCGACCGCACCGGCAAGCGCGTCGGCGGATCGTCGGGGTCGATCTTCAGCCTGTTCGAGTAAGGCCCGGCAAAAGATAAGAGACTTTATCGAATCGTGAAAAAGGCCGCCCCGAAAGGCGGCCTTTTTCAGTTTATCGGTGTGTCGAACGCGCCGCTCAGGCGTTGTGCATCGCGATCGCGGTGTCGGACATGCGGTTCGAGAAGCCCCATTCGTTGTCATACCAGGACATCACGCGCACCAGATTGCCGTCCATGACCTTGGTCTGGTCCATGTGGAAGACCGAGGAATGCGGGTCGTGGTTGAAGTCGCTGGAGACGTTCTTGTCGTCGGTGAAGCCGAGAATGCCCTTCAGCGGGCCGTTGGCGGCCGCGCGGATCGCCTCTTGCACCTCGTCGACGCTGGTCTGCCGCTTCGCCAGGAACTTGAAGTCGACGACCGAGACGTTCGGGGTCGGCACGCGGATGGCGACGCCGTCGAGGCGGCCGTTAAGTTCCGGCAGCACCAGGCCGACGGCCTTGGCGGCGCCGGTGGAGGTCGGGATCATCGACAGCGCGGCGGCGCGGGCCCGGTAGAGATCCTTGTGCAGCGTGTCGAGCGTCGGCTGGTCGCCCGTATAGGAGTGGATCGTCGTCATGAAGCCCTTGTCGATGCCGATGGCATCGTTGAGGACCTTGGCGACCGGAGCGAGGCAGTTGGTGGTGCAGGAGGCGTTGGACGCGACCGTGTCGTTCGCCGTAAGGGTCTGATGGTTGACGCCGAAGACGATGGTCTTCTCGGCGCCGGAGGCGTTCGATAGCGGACCGGAGATCAGCACCTTCTTGGCGCCGGCCTCGAGATGGGCCGAGGCCTTCGCCGGATCGGTGAAGATGCCGGTGCATTCCATCGCGACGTCGATGTCGAACTCGCCCCAGGGCAGAGCCTTCGGATCACGCTCGGCGGTCACCTTGATCGGGCCGCGGCCGATGTCGATCGTGTCGCCTTCAACCTTCACCTCGCCGGGGAAGCGGCCATGAACGGAATCGTAGCGGATCAAATGCGCGTTGGTCTCGACCGGACCGAGATCGTTGATCGCGACGACCTCGATATCGGTACGGCCGGACTCGACGATGGCGCGAAGAACGTTTCGTCCGATTCGGCCGAAGCCGTTGATTGCAACGCGAACTGCCATGAGTGTGTCTCCCTTCAGGGTGTTCCATGTCGATGGATGCGGCCAGTGGAGCGGGCCAATGGTCTGGCCGGGCTGTAACGCCCACGCCCGGCTGAATCAAGCTGGCGCCGCCCGAAGCTTTTTTCACGGTTGCGCTGAGTTTTGCCCATCACCGGAAGCTGCCGCGTCAGTCCTCGTCCGCGACCTGAGTTTCGGCAAGGCGGGCGTTGACCGCCGCGACGAGGGCGTCGGCGGTGATGCCGAAATGGGCGTAAAGCTCCGGGGCCGGGCCGGAGGCGCCGAAGCCGGTCATGCCGATAAAGATGCCGTCGCGGCCGATCAACTCGTCCCAACCCTGGCGGATGCCGGCCTCGATCGCGACCTTGAGGCTGTCGTCGTCGGTCAGCGCCCGCCGATACTCGCTGGTCTGGCGGCGGAACAGCTCGAAGGACGGCACCGAGACGACGCGTGTGGGCGTGCCGGTGGCTTCGAGTTTGGCGCGGGCGGCGACGGCGATCTCGACCTCCGAGCCGGTGGCGTAGATCGTCACCTGCGCTTCACCCGAAGCCGGGCTGATTTCATAGGCGCCGCGGGCGCTCTTGTTCTCGTCATGCTCGTCGAGGCGAAGGGTCGGCAGGCTCTGGCGCGACAGAGCGAGGATCGACGGCGCGGCACGGCTTTGCAAGGCGAGTTGCCAGCATTCGGCAGTCTCCACCGCATCGGCCGGGCGGAACACCAGCATGTTCGGAATGGCGCGCAGGGAGGCGAGATGCTCGACCGGCTGGTGGGTCGGTCCATCCTCGCCAAGGCCGATCGAATCATGGGTCATCACATGGATCACCCGGATGCCCATCAGCGCCGACAGGCGGAGCGCGCCCCGGCAATAGTCGGCAAAGGTCAAAAACGTGCCGGAATAGGGGATCATGCCGCCATGCAGCGCCATGCCGTTCATGATCGCTGCCATGCCGTGCTCGCGGATGCCGTAATGGATGAAGCGGCCGGAATAGTCGCCGGGAGCGATCGGCCGGGTCTGGCTGGTGCGGGTGTTGTTGGAGCCGGTCAGATCCGCCGAGCCGCCGATGGTCTCGGGGACGACGGCGTTGATCTCCTCCAGCGCCATTTCCGAAGCTTTCCGGGTGGCGACCTTCGGCTGCTTCTCGTTCATCTGCCGTTTGAAGCGATGCATCGCCTCGATGAAGCCGCTCGGCAGATCGCCGCGCATGCGCCGCTCGAATTCGCCGCGCGTTTCGGCGTCGACGGCGGCAAAGCGGGTCTCCCACTCCTTGCGCCTGACGCTGGAGCGCAGGCCGGCAATGCGCCATTGATCGAGAATATCGGAGGGAACTTCGAAGGGCGCGTGGGGCCAGCCGAGCGCCTCGCGCGTGGCGGCGACTTCATCGGCGCCGAGCGGCGATCCGTGAGCCTTGTTGGTGCCGGCCTTGTTGGGCGCGCCGAAGCCGATGGTGGTCTTGGCGGCAATCAGCGTCGGCCGGTCGCTGGCCTTGGCGGTCAAGATAGCGCTGGCAATCGCATCGTGGTCATGGCCGTCGCAGGCCAGTGCCTGCCAGCCGCAGGCCTCGAAGCGGGCGAGCTGATCGGTCGAGTCGGCCAGGGACACCTTGCCATCGATGGTGATGCCGTTGTCGTCCCACAGGAAGATCAGCTTGTTGAGCTTCAGATGGCCCGCGAGCGCGATCGCCTCCTGGCAGATGCCCTCCATCAGGCAACCGTCGCCGACCAGGGCGTAGGTGAAGTGGTTGACGACGTCATCGCCGAAGTGGGCGTTGAGAATCCGCTCGGCGAGCGCCATGCCGACGGCGTTGCCGGTGCCCTGGCCGAGTGGCCCGGTGGTCGTCTCGATGCCCGCCGCATGGCCGTATTCGGGATGGCCGGCGGTCTTGGCGCCGAGCTGGCGGAAGCGCTTGATCTCGTCGATGTCGATATCGCCGTAGCCCAGCAGATAGAGCAGGCTGTAGAGCAGCATCGAGCCATGGCCGGCGGAGAACACGAAGCGATCGCGGTCTGGCCAGTCGGGGGTTTTCGGATCGAAGGTGAGAAAACGGGTGAACAGCACGGTCGCGATGTCGGCCGCGCCCATCGGCAGGCCCGGATGGCCCGATTGCGCCGCTTCGACGGCATCGGCCGACAGGAATCGGATGGCATTCGCCATGCGCTGGCGCATTTCGCTCGTCATCGCGGGGGCTCCCCTCAAGCGCTCCTGGTCAGGACCTGGCTGCCGATCGAGCGGGCGGCCGAGACGCGCGGCAGCAATCATATGCTCTGCGCCCTGTCAACAAAACCCTGGGAATGAGGGCGGTGCATGGGTTGGGAGCCGCTTTCATTGCCGGGCCCGAGCCGTTAAGACCGAATCTGGGCCGTATTCGCCCGATGCGCCTCGCCAGAGCCGGTTCAGGACGTTGATTTTGAGGGGCATTCGAGATCGCTGGAGAAACCGCCGATGCCGCATGACGATCCTTTCGACGTTGCCAAAGTGCGCCTTCGCACGGCACTCGAACGGCTGGAGAACGTCGTCGAGGTCCGGCTGGAGCGGGAGAACGATCTCAAGAGCATCGATGCCGAGGTCCAGCGCCAGACCGCCGATCGCGGCCGGCTGGCGCGGGAATTGGACGCAGCCCTGGCAAGGGGGGAGCGCCTTGAGCAGGCCAATCGCGAGGTGTCCAAACGTTTGGTCGATGCCATGGAGCAGGTGCGAAAAGTCCTCGACCAGCATAAATAGGCGAATATCGCCGGGTGACGTTCCGACGTGCAGTCGGCCGCAACGTCATCACGATCTTGATGGGAAGGCCCATGCCACAGATTGTCGTCACCATCGACGGAAAGACCTATCGCATGGCCTGCGCCGAGGGCGAGGAGGCGCATCTTGAGACGCTGGCCGCCGACGTCGACGGCAAGATCGCGGAGCTGAGAGAGTCCTTCGGTCAGATCGGTGACCTGCGGCTGACGGTGATGGCCGCGATCATGGCCACCGATCAGCTGTTTGAGGCCCGGCGCCGGATTGGCGAGCTTGAGGGGCGGGTCGAGGCCGACGCGGTCGATCGCGCCGCCAACGACGAGGACGGCGCGACGGCCCGGCAGGCCTTCATCCGCAGCCTCGACGAAACCGCCGAGACGATCGAGCGAATCACCGCCAAGCTCGCTGGTGAAGGGCGATGAGCCGGATCGCTGCGCCAGGCCGCTTCGTCCGGCGGCTGGCGATGCTGCTCGTCTGCGGTTTTTATAGTTTCGCCCTGTCCGGTTGCGCGGCGGCGCTGAACGCGATCACCCCTTCCAACGACTACACGCTGGTCTCCAATGTCTCCTATGGGCCGGGCGCGCGGCGCGCTCTCGACCTTTATCTGCCGAAGACGATGACGGCGACAACGCCGGTCGTCGTCTTCATCCATGGCGGCAGCTGGGATTCGGGCTCGAAGGACATCTATCCCTTCGTCGGCGAGTCGCTGGCAAGCGCCGGCATGATCGTCGCTATCCCGAATTATCGCCTCTATCCGGACGTGCGCTTCCCAGGCTTTGTCGACGACGCTGCCAAGGCGGTGGCGACAGTGAACCACATCGCCGCTGAGGGCTGGGACGGTCTGCCGAAGGGGCGCCATCCGCTGTTCGTGATGGGTCATTCGGCCGGTGCCGAAATCGCCGGGCTGCTCGCCACCGACGGGCGCTGGCTGCAAAAGGCCGGTCTGTCGATCCACCGCCTCGCGGGCTTTATCGGCCTCTCCGGTCCTTACGATTTCCTGCCGCTGAAGGAAGAGCGCTACAAGCAGATCTTCCCGAAGGCGCTCAGGGCCGAAAGTCAGCCGATCAACTTCGTCAATGGCGACGAACCGCCGACACTGCTGATAACCGGCGCCGACGACGTCACCGTCGATCCCAAGAACAGCCGGTCGCTCGCCGCCAAGCTGAAGCGGGTGGGTGTGCCGGTCACGCTGACGATCTATCCCGGTCTCGGCCATGTCGGGACGATCAGCTCGTTCTCGACGGTGCTGCCGCTCGGCAATCGCGCGATCCGCCAGGACGTGATCGATTTCGTCCGGCGGCGATCCGGCTGAGGCCGATCTGCGTCGGCATGCCCTTTTGCGCAAGGGGGCGGGGCCGCGACGAAGGACGGTCGTGCCAAATCTGCGGGCCGACCGCGGCGACGCGGTCGGCGGCCTTCATGCCGGAAATGACGGCACGCGCGGGCCGTCGCTGATCAAGCCCCTGGAGCCGAAGCCCGTTCGGACAATTCACGCTTGATCGCATCCATCGCGATGGTCACCCGCCGCGCCGTTGGCTCGGGCGCCGGAACCTTTCCGAGGAGACTGTTTTCGATCGGCCCGAAGCCTTCGCAGATGACGGCTTTCATCAATTTCATGCTTCATCCTTGCGGATGACGGTCGAATTTCTTTTCCTGTGATTGAACTTGAGTTGGCCCGCGACATTTTTACCCAAGGTGAATGGATAAGGAGGTGATCTTATGAGTGATCTTTCGACATCCTTGGGCGAATTGTCGGGATTTACTTGGTTAACAAAGTGTAAATTTTGGTATGAGGCGTTAGGCGTTCGGGAGGAGTTCTCCCGCCACCGCTTCGACTGGAACGACTTTGTTTCGGTTGTCGTGGCGCCTGCGCTGGCCTTGGTCTGCGTCTACGGTCTGGTGCATGTCGTCTTGTATAACGATGCGTCTTTGCCCGTCGGCCACGGCAGCATCCTTTGCGCCACGCCGGAATGCACGCCTTTGCTTTATCTCCTGGAGATCGTCGCCATGGGCGGGGTTTTGATCGCCGCGTTGCTGCTGTTTTTCCGCGCCGATGCATGGAATTAGAAATGCTGGTTAATCGAAGGTAAACCGGCACCCGGCTTTCATGCGCGATGCCGCGCCAATTCCCAGCGCGCCACCTGCCGGCGATGAACGGCATCCGGCCCGTCGGCGAGGCGCAGCGTGCGCAGATGCGTCCACATTCTGGCGAGTGGCGTGTCCTGCGAGATGCCTTCGCCGCCATGCATCTGGATCGCCTGATCGACGATATCGAGCGCAATGTTCGGCGCGACGACCTTGATCGCGGAGATCCAAGGCGCGGCCGCCTTGGGGTCGCCCTGGTCCATCATCCAGGCCGCCTTGAGGCACAACAGCCGGGCCATCTCGATCTGCATGCGGGCCTTGGCGATGACGTCGTAATTCTCACCGAGTTCGGCGAGCGTCTTGCCGAAGGCTTCCCGCGCCAGCGAGCGCTCGCACAACAGCTCCAGCGCGCGTTCGGCCTGTCCGATGGCGCGCATGCAGTGGTGGATGCGGCCGGGGCCGAGCCGCCCCTGGGCGATCTCGAAACCACGACCCTCGCCAAGGATCAGCGCCGATTTCGGCAGCTGGACGTCGGTGAAGCGGATATGCATGTGGCCATGCGGCGCATCGTCCTCGCCATAGACCTGCATCGGTCGCAGCACCGTGATGCCGGGCGTCTTGGCGGGCACCAGCAACATCGAGTGCCGCTTGTGCTTGGGCATCGTGTCGTCGCCGGTGCGCACCATGACGACGTAGATCGCGCAGCGCGGATCGCCGGCGCCGGACGCCCACCATTTTTCGCCGTCGAGGATGTAGTCGTCGCCCTTCGCCACGCAGCGCATGGCAATGTTGGTGGCGTCGGATGAAGCGACGTCCGGTTCGGTCATCAAATAGGCGGAGCGGATTTCGCCGTCGAGGAGGCGCGGCAGCCAGGGCGCCTTCTGCTCTTCGGTGCAGAAGCGTTCGAGCACCTCCATATTGCCGGTGTCGGGCGCTGAGCAATTGAAGGTCTCGGCACCGAGATGGGCTTTGCCCATTTCCTCGGCGAGGTAGGCGTATTCGACCGTATTCAGGCCGAACCCCCGCTCGGAATCGGTCAGCCAGAAATTCCAAAGATTGCGGGCTTTCGCCTTCGTCTTCAGCCCTTCCAGAATAGCGCGCTGGCGATCCGTATAGACAAAGCGCCCTTCCTTCGGAACCTCGGCGAGAAACGCCTCGCTTGCCGGAATGATCTCGTCACGAACCATGTCGCGGACCGCCGCATGGATCGGCTTCAGGCGTTCGGACAGGCCGAGAGCCATCACCGGCGCGGCATGCGTCATCGCGAAAACTCCTGCGTCAGCGTCGTGTCGGACGCACCTGCTCCCCGCATGGCGAAATAGGACAGCTGACGCGCGATCAATTGCGACTTTTCGGCGAGTTGATCCAGCATGTCGGTTGGCCAGCGCAGGGGGGCGTCGAGGGTGGAGATGAAAATCCGGGTGATCATCGCCGTGTCGCGGCCGCCTGGCAGATCGTGCTGCTGGGTCGCTTCGACGATCAGCCGCGTGAAGATCGCCTCATAGCCCTTGCGTTGCGCGGCGAACGCCGCGATCGCCTGCTGCTCGCTCGCGGGAAGCAGAGCGGCGGCACGGCCGCTGAAGGCTTCCGCGAGGGTTCGGTGCAAGCCGATCCGGTTGACCACGTCGCTGGCGTGCGACGTGGCCGCGTCGGTGAGCCGGGAAATTGCCGGCATGGGCCGGTCGGCGATCGCTTCGAGCTGGGCGTTGAGCGCTTCCAACCCCTCAGCGCAGAGGTCGGCAAGAAGCTCGCCCTTGGAGCGGTAGCGGTGATAGACGAGGCCCTTTGTTGCGCCCAGTTGCCGCGCCACCTCGTCGATCGAGGCGGAGGCAAAGCCGCGCTCGGCAAAGACGTCGGCCGCGGCGGCGAGAATGCGCTGACGCAGCGCGTTGTCTTCGGCGCTGCGGATGGCGGCAAAGTCTCGCTCGTTGCGGGGCGGTCGGCCGCGCGGCTTGACCAATGGCTTCTTCGGCTTGCGTTGTTTCGGCGTTGTCGGCTTCGACATCGGAAGTTCTCCCAGCCCTCAGTCATCGCGCCGAGCCAGCGTGTTCCGAGATGGGGACATACATTGCGCAACGATGTCAATTCGCGATTGTGATCTAGGTGTTACCGGATCATCGGCGGGAAAGGTTGGTCGGGTGACGCAAGGAATGCTGGAGCGGCTGTTCGCGCTTGCGAACAAGACGGCGCTGGTGACCGGAGGTGCCACGGGAATTGGCCGGATGATCGCCACCGCGCTGGCCGGTGGCGGCGCGACGGTGTTCATCGCCTCGCGCAAGATCGAGGCCTGCGAGGCGGCGGCCGCTGCCATCAACGCGGAAGGTCATCCCGGAATCGTCGTGCCGCTGGCGGGCGATGTCTCCAGCGAAGACGGCGTCGCGGCGCTGGCGAAGGCGATTGGCGAGCGGACCGATCGGCTTGACATCCTCGTCAACAATGCCGGCGTCTCCTGGGGCGCGCCGCTCGGCGCGTTTCCCTATCAGGCTTGGAACCGGGTGCTCTCGGTCAATGTCGTTGGCCTGTTCGCGCTGAGCCAGGCGCTGCTGCCGCTGCTGAAAGCCAGCGCCCGCGACGACGATCCGGCCCGCATCATCAATCTCGGCTCGGTGATGGGCGCCCAGCCACTGGCCGAAAACGTCTATTCCTACGCCGCCTCGAAGGCCGCGGTGCATCATCTGACCCGCTCGCTCGCCAAGGAGCTGGCAGTCAGCCGGATCACCGTCAACGCCTTTGCGCCAGGCCCCTTCCAGTCGAAAATGACCGCGTTCGCAACGGGCACCGACGAACAGGCCGCGGCGGTCGGCGCACAGGTGCCGCTCGGGCGGATCGGCTTGCCGGATGATATCGCCGCCGCGACGCTGTTCCTTTGCGGCCGCTCCGGCGCATATATCACCGGCGCGATTCTGCCGATCGATGGCGGAATCGGCGTGATGACCGGACCGGAACTTTTCGGAGACGCGTAATGCCCCTGTCCTCGGTGGCCGAAACGGAAGCGTTGCTGCGGGAGCGGATGGTGTCGCTTGCCGACTATCGCGCCCATCTGAACGGCGAGCCGCTGCTTTCGCCCTGGCTGACCGTCGATCAGACGATGATCGATCGATTCGCCGTCGCCACCCACGACCACCAGTTCATCCATGTCGAGCCCGAACGGGCGAAAGCCGAAACACCGTTCGGGGGTACGATCGCCCATGGTTTTCTGACGCTTTCGCTGCTTTCGACCCTTGCTTATGAGGCGATCCCCGGCGTCCGCGGCACGCGGATGGGGATGAATTACGGCTTCGACAAGGTGCGGTTTCTCAATCCGGTGAAGGCCGGGGCGCGGGTGCGCGGCCGGTTCAAGATGACCGGCATCACCGAGCGGGCGGTCAGCGTACAGACGGTCTGGGAGACGGCGGTGGAGATCGAGGGCGCGGTCAAGCCGGCATTGTCGGCCGAGTGGATCACGCTGACGGTGATGCGGCCTTCGGACGATTGAGCCCAGCTCTCATTGGGTCGCGACAGGGAGGATCGCAGCGATGGCGGATGCCGACGACACGACGTTGAACGAGGACGATCTCGCCGCCTATCTGACGGGGGTGATCGACGGCTTCGAGGGGCTGACGCGGATCGTCAAATTCCAGTCCGGCCAGTCGAACCCGACCTATCGTCTCGACGCCGAAAGCGGCACTTATGTTCTGCGGGCGAAACCCCCGGGCAAGCTGCTCCCATCGGCTCACCAAGTGGATCGCGAGTTCAAGGTGATGCAGGCGCTGGCCGGAACCTGCGTTCCGGTGCCGGCGATGCTGCATCTCGCCAGCGATGGGGATTCGCCGATCGGCCGGGCGTTTTTCGTCATGCAACATGTCGAGGGGCGGATTTTTTGGGATCCGGCGCTGCCGCAGCTCGATGATCCGGTCGAACGCGGAGCGGTGTTTGACGCAATGAACCGCACGCTGGCGGCGATCCATAGTGTCGATCTTGAGGCCGTCGGGCTGGCGGATTTCGGCCGCCCCGGCAATTATTTTTCCCGTCAGCTGTCGCGCTGGTCGGAGCAGTGGCGCCAGTCGAAGATCGACGACATCGCGGCAATGGAACAGCTGATCGCCTGGCTGGAAGACAATCTGCCAGCCGACGACGGTGCGGTGGCGCTGGTGCATGGCGATTATCGCCTCGACAATCTGATCTTTGCCGCCGATCAGCCGAAGCTTCTGGCTGTGCTCGATTGGGAACTGTCCACGCTCGGCCATCCGATCGCCGATCTCGCCTATCAATGCATGCAATGGCGGTTGCCGAACAGCGGCGCCTTCAAAGGGCTCGGCGGCATCGATCGGGCCGAGCAGGGGCTGCCGAGCGAGGCGCAATACATCGCCGCCTATTGCGATCGGCGCGGTCTCCGCGGCATCGACGACTGGACCTTCTATCTGGCCTTTTCCTTCTTCCGTCTCGCGGCGATCCTGCAGGGGGTGTTCAAGCGCTATGCCGACGGCAACGCCTCCAACCCGCAAAAGGCGCAGATCTACGGCCGCAACGTGCCGGCTCTTTCGAAACTGGCGCTGGAGGCGATCGAGAATGGCTGATCGGGCCGACCGGCTTGGCGGTTGCCGTTGGCGGCAGTCGCCCGCATATGCAAAAATTTTATGCGCTGTCTGCGCGTTTGATTAAAACTTAATCGTGCATGCTGATCGCAGCTCGGGTGATGCGGCGAGCCATGGCATGCTCAAGCCTCCGGTCGGGCCGGCGGAAGTCATCGGCCGATTTGTGTTTTTGGATCTTCCGACCCATTACTTCCTATAGGGAATGTCGTCTGGCATGCGGATTGCTGCTTCCGTTGGTGAAACCCGGCAAACGGGCGTAACGCGACTGGAGGTGCAAAGATGAGATCCGCCATGACTTGGATGCAGCGCACGGCGCTGGCGGCCACGATTGCCGCATTCGGCGTCTCGGGCGCCGTCGCCGCCGATACCAAGCCGAAGGGCGAGCCGATCAAGGTCGGCATTCTGCACTCGCTTTCGGGTACGATGGCGATCTCCGAGACCACCCTCAAAGACGCCATGCTGATGCTCATCGACGAGCAGAACAAGAAGGGTGGCCTGCTCGGCCGGCCGCTGGAGCCGGTGGTTGTCGATCCGGCGTCGAACTGGCCGCTCTTTGCCGAAAAGGCCCGCGAGCTGATCAGTCAGGACAAGGTCGCGGCGGTGTTCGGCTGCTGGACGTCGGTGTCGCGCAAGTCGGTGCTGCCGGTGTTCAAGGAACTCGATTCGATCCTGTTCTATCCGGTCCAGTACGAGGGCGAGGAATCCGAGCGCAACGTCTTCTATACCGGCGCCGCGCCGAACCAGCAGGCGATCCCCGCGGTCGACTATCTGATGAACGAAGGGGTGAAGCGCTGGGTGCTGGAGGGCACCGACTATGTCTATCCCCGCACCACTAACAAGATCCTCGAAGCCTATCTGAAGTCCAAGGGCGTCGCGGCCGAGGACATCAAGGTCAACTACACGCCCTTCGGCTTCTCCGACTGGCAGACCGAGGTCTCGGCGATCAAGGATTTCGGCTCGGCCGGCAAGAAGACCGCCGTGGTCTCCACCGTCAACGGCGACGCCAACGTGCCGTTCTATAAGGAACTCGCCAATCAGGGCGTCTCCGCCGAGGACATCCCGGTGGTCGCCTTCTCGGTCGGCGAAGAGGAGCTGGCCGGCATCGATACCAGCCCGCTGGTCGGCCATCTCGCCGCCTGGAACTACTTCGAGTCGATCGACACGCCACAGAACGATGACTTCATCGCCAAGTGGCACAAATTCATCGGCAACGACAAGCGCGTTACCAACGACCCGATGGAAGCCCATTATATCGGCTTCAACATGTGGGTTAAGGCGGTCGAGAAGGCCGGCACCACCGACCCGGACAAGGTGATCGACGCGATGATCGGCGTCAGCGTGCCGAATCTGACCGGTGGCTATTCGACCATGATGCCGAACCACCACATCACCAAGCCGGTGTTCATCGGCGAAATTCAGGACGACGGGCAGTTCCAGGTGGTCTGGCAGACGCCGGGTCTGGTGCCGGGCGATGCCTGGTCCGACTATCTGCCGGAGTCCAAACCGCTGATCTCCGACTGGCGCAAGCCGATGTCCTGCGGCAACTTCAACACCGCCACCGGCAAATGCGGTGGCGCGGGTGCGGAAAAAGCCGCCGCCAACTGATCGACGCCCCTCCCAAGGCGACCTGTGGCGGGGCGGCGTTGATGCCGGCCCGCCACCTTCTCAAACCAGCAGACGGCGTGGCATGATGCGACTGGTACGGCAGTTTCTGGTCTTTCTCTTGATCGCCTTGATCCTGCCGATCGGTGCGTATGCGCAAAGCAGTGATCCGGCGGCGCTGATCCAATCCTTCGGCGGCAAGCAGTCCTTCGACGATACCGAGGCGGTGGTGAAAAAGCTCGCCGCGGCCGGTGATCCGCAAGTCGCACGCGCGCTGAATGCTCTGTCGAAGGGCGACCTCGTCTATCGCAAGTCCGACAACCAGGTGTTCATCGCTAGCGGCCGGGGAACGGTCGATCTCTTCGATCCGCTCACCGGAACGAAGGTCGGCGAAGCCGCCTCCCGCGATTTCAGCAAGGTGCGGGTCAAAAATTCCATTCGCCGGGCGGTTACCGATGCGCTTGGCAGCCTGACTCTGCGCTCGCCCGATCCGAACACACGCATGGCGGCGGCGGGCACCTTGTTTTCCACCGCGACGCCGGAGGCGATGAAAACCCTGGACGCGGCGATCGCCGCCGAGACCGTTCCGGCGATCAAGACCAAGCTCGAAGAGGCGCGGGCGGCCGCCGTCCTGAAGTCCGACGAGCCGGCGGCAGCGAAGGTCGAGGCGGTCAAGACGCTCGCCGGCAAGGGCGATCGCGAGACTCTGGCGATGATCCGCGGCGTGGCAGCCACCAGCAAGGACGCTCAGCTCAAGCAGGCGGCGACCACCGCCGCCGTCTCGATCGAGAACACCATCGCCACCTGGACTATCCTGCAAAATGTCTGGTACGGCCTGTCGCTCGGCTCGGTGCTGCTTCTGGCGGCAATTGGCCTCGCCATCACCTTCGGCGTGATGGGAGTGATCAACATGGCCCATGGCGAGATGGTGATGCTCGGCGCCTACACCACCTTCGTGGTCCAGGAGCTGATCCGCACCCACGCGCCCGGATTGTTCGAAGTCTCCCTGGCCATCGCTCTGCCACTCGCCTTTCTGGTCTCCGGTGCCGTCGGCCTGGTGATGGAGCGCTGCCTGATCCGGTTCCTCTACGGCCGGCCGCTGGAAACCCTGCTCGCCACCTTCGGCGTGTCGCTGATCCTGCAACAGGCGGTGCGCACGATCTTCGGGCCGAGCAACCGGGAGGTCGGCAATCCCGATTTCATGTCCGGCGCCTTCGATATCGGCCTGATGTCGGTCACCTGGAACCGGCTGTGGATCATCGTCTTCGCGCTGGTGGTCTTTGTCGCGCTGCTCGCTCTTCTCAACAAGACCGCGCTCGGCCTTCAGATGCGCGCCGTCACCCAGAATCGCAAGATGGCGGCGGCGATGGGGATCCGCACCCCGTGGGTCGACGCGATGACCTTCGCGCTCGGCTCCGGCATTGCCGGGATCGCCGGCGTCGCGCTCTCCCAGATCGACAACGTCTCGCCCAATCTCGGCCAGGGCTACATCATCGACAGCTTCATGGTCGTCGTCTTCGGCGGGGTGGGCAATCTCTGGGGGACGCTCGTGGGCGCGATGAGTCTGGGCGTCGTCAACAAGTTTCTCGAGCCCTATGCCGGGGCCGTTCTCGGCAAGATCGTCGTGCTCGTCCTGATCATCCTGTTCATCCAGAAGCGGCCCCGCGGCCTGTTCGCCCAGAAGGGACGGTTCGTCGACGCATGATCATCGCGCGTTTCCTCGGGCCCCGCGTCTGGATTCTCGTCGGGCTGATTCTCGCCGCCGCCGTGCTGGTGCCGCTAGCCAATCTTGCGCTGCCGCCGGGCCACCCGCTGCACATGCCGTCCTATCTGGTGCCGCTGTTCGGCAAATACGTGACCTACGCGCTGCTGGCGCTCGCCCTTGATCTGGTCTGGGGTTACGTCGGCATTCTGTCGCTCGGCCACGGCGCCTTCTTCGCGCTCGGCGGCTATGCCATGGGCATGTATCTGATGCGCCAGATCGGCAGTCGCGGGGTCTACGGCAATCCGATCCTGCCCGATTTCATGGTGTTCCTGAATTGGAAGGCGCTGCCCTGGTACTGGTCCGGCTTCGACGCCTTCTGGTTCGCGGCGCTGATGGTGATGCTGGTGCCGGGGCTGCTGGCCTTCGTCTTCGGCTTCTTCGCCTTTCGCAGCCGGGTGACGGGCGTCTATCTGTCGATCATCACCCAGGCGATGACCTACGCGCTGCTGCTTGCCTTTTTCCGCAACGATATGGGGTTTGGCGGCAATAACGGCCTCACCGACTTCAAGGACATTCTCGGCTTCCCGATTCAGGCGGCGGCGACCCGCGCCGGCCTGTTTTCCGCGAGCTGCATCGCCTTGGCGATCGGCGTTCTCCTGGTTGGCTGGATCACCCGGTCCAAGCTCGGCAAGCTGATGATCGCCGTGCGCGACGCGGAAAGCCGCACCCGCTTCATCGGCTGGCGGCCGGAGGACGTCAAACTCTTCGCCTTCACCGTCTCGGCCGTGATGGCCGGGATCGCCGGCGCGCTTTACGTGCCGCAGGTCGGCATCATCAATCCCAGCGAATTTGCGCCGGTCAATTCGATCGAAGTGGTGGTCTGGGCGGCGGTCGGCGGCCGCGGCACGCTGATCGGGCCGATCCTCGGGGCGCTGCTGGTCAATTACGGCAAGACCGTCTTCACCGCGATCGCGCCCGATTCCTGGCTGTTCGTCTTGGGCGGGCTGTTCGTCTTCGTCACCCTCGTCCTGCCACGCGGCATCGTCGGCACGATCGACCACGGCTGGGACGCGTGGCGGGCGCGGCGCCGCTCTGCCGCCAAGGAAAAGGGGGAGAGCGGTGACGGCGACGGGAGCATCCTCCCCCATCCGGCGGAGTAGGCGCGATGGTCGAGCACGACGATATGCGAGAGCCTTTGGGCCAAGACGGCATCGCGCCCGGTGCGAGCCCGGATGATGTGGCGGCCGGTCCGTCCAGCGATCCGGCGAAGGCTGACACTATCTCTTCCGTCGTCTCGCCGCATCCTTATGCCGCCGAAATGCGCCGGCGCCGGCTCGCCGCCGAGGCGCAAGGCCGGGCGCGGCGCGAGACGCTGCTCTATCTCGACGGCGTCACCAAGAGCTTCGACGGCTTCAAGGCGATCAACAACCTTTCACTGGTCATCGAGCGCGGTGAGATGCGGGCGATCATCGGCCCCAACGGTGCCGGCAAGACGACGATGATGGACATCATCACCGGCAAGACCCGGCCGGATCGCGGTGCGGTCTATTTCAACGGCGCGGTGGACCTGACCAAACACGACGAGGCGGCGATCGCCTCGATGGGGATCGGGCGCAAGTTCCAGAAGCCGACGGTGTTCGAGAGCCATACGGTGGAGGACAATATCCGCCTGTCGCTCGCCGGACCGCGTTCGGTGGTCGAGGCGCTGGTCCATCGCAAGAGCACGGCCGAACGCGAGCGGATCGCCGAGATCCTCGCGACCATTCGCTTGACCGACAAGCGCCGGACCTTCGCCGCCAATCTCAGCCACGGCCAGAAGCAGTGGCTGGAAATCGGCATGCTGCTCGCCCAGGATCCGGAACTGCTGCTTGTCGACGAGCCGGTGGCCGGCATGACCGACGCCGAGACCGTCGAAACCGCGCGGCTCTTGCGCGAGATCGCCGCGACCCGCTCGGTGGTGGTGGTCGAGCACGATATGAGCTTCGTGCGTGAACTGTCCGTCAAGGTGACCTGCCTGCATGAAGGCTCGGTGCTGTCGGAGGGAACGCTCGAGGCGGTGTCGAACGATCCGAAGGTGATCGAGGTCTATCTCGGACGATGAGCGCGCTGACGATGTCCGGATCGATCCGATGTGCCTTCGGCGCGACGCGCCTTGCGGAGGGCCTTGCATGCTGACCGTTGCCAATGCCGACCTTTACTACGGCGCCGCCCAGGCGCTCAGAAACGTCTCGCTGACGGCGAAGGCCGGCGAGATCACCTGCGTCCTCGGGCGCAACGGCGTCGGCAAGACCTCACTGCTGCGGGCGATCGTCGGCCAGCAGCCGATCCGTCGCGGCGAGATCGTTTTCGACGGCACATCGATGGGCCGCGAGGCGCCCTATGCGCGGGCCCGGCGAGGCATCGGCTTCGTGCCCCAGGGGCGCGAGATCTTTCCGCTGTTGACGGTGAGGGAAAATCTGCAGACCGGCTATGCGCCGCTGAAAGCTGCCGACCGCACAATTCCGGACGACGTTTTCGAGCTGTTTCCGGTGTTGAAGGACATGCTCGGCCGGCGGGGCGGCGATCTCTCCGGCGGCCAGCAGCAGCAGCTCGCCATCGCCCGCGCCCTCGTCACCCGGCCAAAGCTGTTGGTGCTCGACGAGCCGACCGAAGGCATCCAGCCCTCGATCATCAAGGATATCGGCCGGGCGATCCGGTTCCTGAAGGACAATTCCGGCATCGCGATCCTGCTCGTCGAGCAATATCTCGACTTCTGCCGGGATCTCGCGGATCGGGTCTATGTGATGGATCGCGGCGAAATCGTCTTCGACGGGCCGGCCGAGGGGCTGGACGATCCCGCCGTGCGCAAGCATCTGACGGTTTGAGACCCGCCGCCGGCGCCGGCGGGCGTCTTCAGGCGGCGCCGATCGCCTTCAGCGCCAGCCGCGCGGCGCCGACTGCGGCTTCCGTCGAAACGGCCGGGAGAAAGGGTACGCCGAGCGCCCGTTCGCGGATGCGCGTAAACCCCGGGTTCTTCGCCCCGCCGCCGACCGCCCGCACGCTGGCAAGCCTCGGCGCGCCGATCTCGGCGAGGCGGCGATAGCCGAGTGCCTCGACGCTGGCGATGCCCTCGAGCAGCCCTTGCAGAAAGCGCGCGTCCTCCTCGGGGCGTGGGGAGAGCCGCGGTTCAAGGTTCGGATCGGCGATCGGAAAGCGCTCGCCCGGGCGGTTGAGCGGATAATAGTCGAGGCCGGTGGGCGTTTCAGGCATCAATTGCGGAGTCAGCGCCGCGATCTGATCGGCATCGAAAAAGGCGGCGAGTACCGCGCCGCCGGCGTTCGATGCGCCGCCCGCCAGCCACATGTCGCCGATCCGGTGGCTGTAGATGCCGAATTGCGGGGCGTTGACCGGTCTGTCGGACAGAAGCTTCAGGACCAGGGTCGAGCCGAGGGCAGTCACCGCATCGCCGGGTCGATCGGCACCGGTGGCGAGAAACGAGGCGCAGCCATCGGTCGTCCCGCCGGCAAGGATCGCCCCCACCGGCAGGCCGAAGCGCTTCGCCGCCGCCGCGCCGAGCTGCGCCGCGGGCCGGCCCGGCAGCACCACCTTTGGCAGGCGGGCGACCTCCAGTCCGGCCGATGCGATCCAGTCCGGCCATTTTTCGTGGAGCGGGTCGTAGCCGGTCTTCAGCGCGTTGTTGGCGTCGGACATCGGCGCCGCGCCGGTGATCTGCGCGGCGATCCAGTCGGCCTGATGGGCGAGGCGGACGACGCCGTCCTGGCGCGACAGAAAGATCGCCCGCGCCAGCGCCGAACTGCTGCCCCGCGCGGGGCTCTCAGCGGGGGCTGCGGCGTTCACCGCCGCGATGATGGCCTCGTCCGGGCAGGGCTCGTCATAGAGCAGCGGCCGCGCGGCGGGGCGCCCGTCGGCGTGAAGGCCGAGCATGGTGCCTGAGGTGCCGTCGACGGCGAGGGCCTCGATCGAGGCGAGGGGCATGGCTGCGGCCAACCGGTCGAGGCAGGTCGAGACCGCTTGCCACCAGGACGTCGGATCAGCACGATCGGCCCCGCCCGGATAGCGTTCGGCAACGCTGTCGACGAGGGCGCCTTGCCGATCGAGCGCGGCGACACGCGCGCCGGAGGTGCCGACATCGATGCCGATCGCGATGGCCTCGCCGGCTTTGGTCTCAGCGCCGCTCATGACGTCACCGATCCTCTCGCGGAGGGGGTGTCGAGGGTCTGGCGGTAGCTCTCGGCCTCCCAATGGGTGAGGGCGTAGATCTCCTCGCCGGTCAAAGGCTTGAGCGGCACATCGGCGGGGATGCGGGCGGCGACGTCGGTGAGGCAGCCGACCATTGCCTCGCCGCTCGCCGTCAGGGTCTTTCGCATAAGCACCCCTCGATCGCCGACGACAAGCAGCGGCGACAGATCGTCTTCGCTTGTCGCGGCAAGGAAGCGCTTCATCGCCGCCGGCTCGGCCGCGATCGCGCCGATCGTCTCGCCGAGAAAGATGACATGGTCGGGATAAAGCGGGCCGGCGAGGGCGACGCGTCGGGATGCCGCATCGCGGGCCAACTGATGGGCGCGGGCATCCGTCGGCAGGCGGTACGGCGTCGCCTCGGCCAGAGCCGCGAGCCCGGCAAGATCGGCCGGCGGGTTTTCGCTGCGCGGGGGCACGGCGAGGGCGCCGATCGCTTGGTCGAGCCACTCGGCGGCCTGCGCGACGCTATCGCCGGCAACGACAAGGCCATGATTTTGAAGGACGAGGATGTCGGTCTGCGGCGCTGCGACCGCCTGAATGGCCCGGGCGAGCGGCACGCCCGGCCGCCGGTAGGGCACGAAGGCAAAGCGGGCTTCGAGCCCGGCGGCGGCAAGCTTCTCTCGGATTGCCGCCTCGCCGTCGGCGCGCACCGCAAGGGCGATCGTCTCGACGCAGTGGATGTGCAGGGCCACCGCCTGCCCCATGGCCGCATGCACGGTGGTTTCGATCGACGGGCGGAGCGTCGTTTCCGCAAGGTCTGAGGCGATGAAGTCGGTGGCCTTTTCGGCGCGCGGGTCGCCGGCTTGAAGCGCCGTCAGCAGCGGATCGATCCACACCGGCACGAAGATGTCGCGTTCCTTCGCCTGGGCGAGCCAGGTGCCGGAGGCTTTCACCCACATCAGGCCGCCCGCTTTGACCGAGGTGTTGCCGCCGGCTGCCTGGGTCTTCAACCGGTCCCGGCCGAGCGCTGCGGACAGCGTCTTCAGCGTGGCGAGCTCGTCATCGAGGTTCAATGCGTCCATCATGGCGTCTCCTCTCGATCCTGTCTTCGAACCGCCGGCCTCATTCGGCAGCGAGCGCCCGGCGTTCCGCAAGATAGGCGGCGACAGCCGCCTTCTCGCTCGGGCCCAAGGTCAGGCCATGCTTGGTGCGGCGCTCCAGGATGTCCTCGGCGGTTTCGGCCCATTCCGTGCAGGTGAGGAAATCGATCTCACGGGCGTAGAGCAGGCCGCCGAAATGGAGGCCGAACTGATCAAGGCTCGTCGCCTCACCGATCAGCGTCTCGGCGCGGGTCCCGTAGAGCCGGGCGTAATGCTTTGCCAGCGGTCGCGGCAGGAACGGATGGCGGGCCCGCAGGCCGGCTTCGAAGCTCTCGAAATCGGCATTCGGCATATCGCCGCCTGGCAGCGGCGCATCGGCGGTCCAGTCGCCGCTCATCTGCGGAAAGAACGGCTGCAGCTTGGCAAGGCCGCGCTCGGCGAGTTCCCGGTAGGTGGTGATCTTGCCGCCGAAGACCGACAGCATCGGCAGGGCGCCGTCCACCGCGTCGACATCGAAGACATAGTCGCGGGTGACCGCCGAGGGGGTGTCCGCGTCGTCTTCCAGCAGCGGCCGAACGCCGGAAAAGCTGGAGAGGACGTCGGCGCGCGACAGTTCGGCCTTCACATAGCGGTTCACCGCCGCCAGCAGGTAGTCGATCTCGCTCTCGTCGATCGTGACATCCGTGGCGTCGCCGTCATAGGCGATGTCGGTGGTGCCGATCAGCGCCTTGTCGCTCTGATAGGGATTGACAAAGATCACCCGCTTGTCGGTGTTCTGGAACAGATAGGCCTGACGGCCGTCCCAGAATTTCGGCGTGACGATGTGGCTGCCTTTGACCAGCCGCACCTTGCGGGCGGAATTGCCCCGGGTGACGTTGGCGATCACTTGGTCGACCCACGGGCCGGCGGCGTTGACGATGCCCTTTGCCGAAACGGTGAGCGTTTCGCCGTTGCCGCGCTTCAGCTCGATCCGCCACAGCCCGTCCTCGCGCCGGGCGGCAACGGCGCGGGTGCGCGGCAGGATGGTCGCGCCGCGGGCCTTGGCGTCGAGCGCGTTGAGGACGACGAGGCGGGCGTCGTCGACCCAGCAGTCGGAATATTCAAACCCCTTGGTGAAACGGTCCTTAATCGCGGCGCCTTCCGGTGCGGTGCGCAGATCCAGGCTGCGGGTCGGCGGCAGCCGTTTGCGCCCGCCGAGATGATCGTAGAGGAACAGCCCGAGCCGAACCAGCCAAGCCGGCCGCTGCTCCGGCGAATGGGGCAGGACGAAGCGCATCGGCCAGATGATGTGCGGCGCCGCCTTCAGCAGCACCTCGCGCTCGGACAGGGCTTCGCGCACCAGGCGGAACTCGTAATATTCGAGATAGCGCAGGCCGCCATGGACGAGCTTGCCGGAGCGCGAACTCGTCCCCTCGGCGAGATCGTCCTTTTCCGCCAGCATAACGGAAAGCCCGCGCCCGGCCGCATCTCGGGCGATGCCGGCTCCGTTGACGCCGCCGCCGATCACCAGAAGGTCGACCGTTCCGAGATCTTGCATGGCATTTCCCTTAAGCGCGGCGGGATCAACAGGGATTGACCGGCGGCTCGCCGGCGAGAAACCGCCTGACCTCTTCGGCCGCCTTTTCGGCCGCATAGGAGACCGTCTTGACGGATGCGCCGGCGATATGCGGCGTCAGCGTGACATTCGGCAAGGCCAGCAGCGGCCAGTCCGCCGGCACCGGCTCGACCGCGAAGGTCTCTAGCATCGCCCCTCGCAGATGGCCGGCCTGAAGGGTGGCGGTCAAGGCGTCGTAGTCGACCAGCGGGCCGCGCGCGGTGTTGATGAAGGTCGCATCCGGCTTCATCCGGGCGAAGGCATCCGCGTTCATGATGGCGGTCGTCTCCTCGCTCACCCGGCAATGCAGCGTGACGACGTCGGAGCGGGTGAGGAGATCGTCGAAGCCGACATGCTCGACGCTGGCGTCGCGATCCTCGCGCGAGAGCTGGACATAGGGGTCGGCGACCAGCACCTGGCAGCCGAAGGCGCGCAGGAGCTTGACGACGCGGGTGCCGATCGCGCCATAGCCGACGACGCCGACGGTCATCTCCGACAACTCGCGGCCGGTGCGGTCGGCGCGGTAGAGATCGCCGCGCCAGTCTTTCTGGCGGAGGGCGTCATGACCGCGGGTGATGTTGCGGGTCTCGGCGATGATCGCGCCGAGGGTGAATTCGGCGACGGCGGAGGCGTTGCGGCCGGGCGTATTGACGACGCGCACGCCGGCCTCGCGGGCCGCCGCCATGTCGACATTTACCGGCCCGCCGCGTGAGACGGCGACGAATTTCAGCTTCGGCAGCTTCTCGAGCATCTGCCGCGACAGCGGCGCCAGATGGGTGACCAGCATTTCGGCCTCGCCGATCATGGCGATCGTTGCCTCGGCCGAGCCCTGATATTCCTTCAGTCCGTCCATGCCGGCGACGGCATAGCCGTGCTCCATCGGCTCGTCGGGCCAGGGCAACGTGTGAAGCGTCATCTCGGGCCGCGCCGGGCAGGCGGCTTCGATCGCCGAACGGAACATCTCCGGCAGCATGAAATGGTCGCCGATGATCGACAGGCGGGTCATGGGTGCAATCCGCGTTTGATTGTGGCGAGCCGCGCCCAGGCGGGGCGCAGCGCGCGGGACAGGTCGCGATAAAGCGCGAAGGCTTCGGCATAAGGCAGGGCGAGCGTCGCGTCAGGGCTCGTTGGCTGGGAGAGGCGCGGCGTCACCCAGCTGTTGGCCGCCGCTCCGATATCGGCAAAATGGCCTTGCTGGACAAGCGCGATCATCGCCGCGCCGGCGGCGCCCGCCTCGGCTATGTCGGTGGTGCGCACGGGGGTGCCGAGAATGCTGGCGAGAATTTTGCGCATCGCCTTGGAGCGCGCCGCGCCGCCCGTCAGCCGCACCTCGGCGGGGATCGCGCCGGTCGCCTCGAAACAGTCGCGGGCGGCAAAGCCGAGGCCCTCGAAGACGCTGCGCATCAGCGCGTCGAACCCCGTGCCGGCGACGAGGCCGGTGAAATTGGCCCGGGCCAGCGGATCCATGAACGGCCCGCGCTCGCCGGCCTCGGAGATATAGGGATGATAGATCGCGGCGAGCGGCGGGGCGCCGAGCACCTTGGTGTCGAGGCGGGCGACGAGATCGGCGCGGCTGCGATCGACGCCGCCCTCGCGCAGGATGCCGTCGGCGAGATCGAGCAGGAAGTCGATATTCAGCGTCGCCGCCATGTTCGACTGGATCTGCGCCACCGCGCGGTCGCTCGGCAGGACCATCACATAGCCGCTGCCGTCGGCGTTCAGATGGGCGTCTTCGAAGTTCCGTACATAGCGCATATGCATGCCGGTCGAGCCGAGGATCGAGCAGCCGGTGTCGCCGGCCCGTGAGATCAGCCCGCCGCCGACGGCGGTGCAGACGACGTCGACATAGCCCAGCACGATCGGGGTGCCGGCGAGAAGTCCCGTCGCCCGTGCGGCCTCGGGGCTGAGCGGATGGCTCTCCTTGCGCCCGTCGACGATCGGCGGCAAGAGGTGGCGATAGGCTGAAAGCCCCAGGCCGTCGATGACGCTGTCGGAATAGTCGCGGGTGCGAAAATCGCCGAAGGTGAAGGTCGCTTCGCTCGGATCGACGGCGCGGATCCCGGTCAGCTTGAAATAAAGCCAGTCCTTGCAGTGAAAGGCGCTTGTCGCCTGGGCCAGCCAGTCCGGCGTGCTGCGCTTCATATGCAGAAGCTGGGTGCTTTGCTGGCAGGGGTTGATGCCGGTGCCGGTGGTCTCGAACTGGCGGCGATAGTCGGGGCCGTTGAGGCATTCGGTGGCGATGTCGCCGGCCCGCGCGTCGAGCCAGAGCCAGGCCGGCGCCACCGGTTCGCCGGCGGCATCAACAAGCCAGGTGCCGTCGCCCTGGCCGGTGACGGCGATGGCGGCAACGCTGGATGCGCCGCCGGGCAGCTTAGCAACGAGCGCCTTCAGGGTTTCGACCGTGTCGGTGAAGGTGCGGGCCATGTCCTGCACCACGCCGCCATTCGGCAGATGGTCGTAATGGTTCGGCCGCGCGGCCTCGGCGATTTGCCGGCCGTGGAGGTCGAAGGCGACCGACTTGATCACCGAGGTGCCGGCGTCGATGCCGATGAGGATCGTCGGGGCGGCCATCAGTGTGCTCCACCGCTTGCGAGACTGCGGCCATGGGCGAGCGCGGTGCCGTCTTCGGCAAAGAGATGCAGCTTGTCGGCCGGGACGTCGACGGCGAGCGCCTCGCCGGCCCTGGCGGCGAAGCGGTTGTCGAGGGTGGCGACGATGACGCCGTCGCCAAAGGCCGATTCCAGATGGGTCTGGTCGCCGATCCACTGGTTGGAGACGACCTTTGCCGTGGCGCCCCGCGCGCCATTCAACGGCGAGACGGCGACATCGGCCGGCCGCACGCCGACAACGAGGGCGTTCCGCCGTTCGAGCAGCGACACCACTGCATCGTCGATCGTTCCCGGCTCGTAGCCGAAGAGCTCCTCGCCCCTGGCTCGCAACGAAATGCGGCCGTTAAAGATCTGCGGCTCGACCCGGTAGACATTCATCGGTGGTTCGCCGATGAAGGTGCCGACGAAAAGATTAGCCGGCTTTTCTTTCAGGTCGGCGGGTGAGGCGAATTGCTGCAACACGCCGCCCTCCATCACCGCGATCCGGTCGGCGAGCGCATTGGCTTCGGTCTGATCGTGGGTGACTAGGATGGCGGTGAGGCCATGCTCGCGCAGATAGCGCTTCAGCCGGCCGCGCAGCACCGCCCGCAGCTGCGGTTCGAGCTGGCCCATCGGCTCGTCGAGAAGATAGATGTCGGCCTTGCGAACCAGCGCCCGGCCGAGGCTTGCGCGCTGCTGCTGGCCGGCCGAGACCGTGGACGGATAGCGGTCGAGATGTCTGGTCAGCTCCAACAGGCCGGCGATCTCTTCGACCCGGCGGTTGGTCTCGGCGCTGCCGAGCTTTTCCGATTTCAGCGCGAAGGCGATGTTCTGGCGCAGCGTCAGCGGCGGGTAGAGCGAATAGCCCTCAAAGGCCATGGCGACGCCGCGCTTGGCCGGCGGCAGCTTGTGGATCTCGCGGCCGCCGATGGAAATTGCACCCTTGCTGACCTCCTCGAAGCCGGCGATCATCCGCAATGTCGAGGTCTTGCCGCAGCCGGACGAGCCGAGCAGCGCGACGATCTCGCCGGGTTCGATATGGATGGTGAAATCGCGCACCGCGTAGATCGGGTTCTTGGCCTTGGCGGCATAGATCTTGTTGACGCTGTCGAGACGGACGGACGCGGTCATTCGATGGGCCTCCCGGCCGCGGCATCGGGCGCGATGCGGTGGCCGCTCTCCTTGTCGAACAGCATGATGTCCTCGGGCGCGGCACCGATGGTGAGCGTTGCGCCTTCACCGGCGTCGCTGCCTTCGCCGAAATCGCGCGAGGTGTAGAATTCCTGGCCGTCTTCGGTGATGAGCAGGCGCACCATCCGATCATTGAGTGGCAACAGGGCGGCGACGGTGGCGTTGATCGCGCCGGCCGATCCGGCTCTTGAGCGGACGACGCTTTCGGGCCGGATGCCGAGCACGACCGGACGCCCCGCAGCGGCCTTGAAGCCGGCGGGAAGCGCCAGCCGGGCCCGGCCGACCCGTGCCGTGACATGGCCGTCCTCGGCCATGACCTCAGCGTCGAAGAGGTTGATCACCGGATCGCCGAACAGCTCGGCGACGGCGATGGTGGCGGGGGCGAGATAGATCTCCTCCGGCGTGCCCACCTGGGCGAAGCGGCCGTCCATCAGCACCGCGATCCGATCGCCGAGCGCCATCGCCTCGCGATAGTCCTGGGTGACGTAAAGCACCGTCGAGCCGAAGCCTTCGAGCAGGCGCGGCAGTTCCAGCCGCATCTCGAAGCGCAGCTTGGCGTCGACATTGCGCAACGGATCGTCGAGCAGCAGGATTTTCGGGGCGCCGACGAGGGCCCGGGCAAGGGCGGTTCGCTGCTTCTGGCCGTTGGAAAGGGCGCGCGGCGCGTGGTTCAGCACATGATCGATTTTCAACAGTTCGGCGATCTTGCGCACGCCGACGGCGATCCCGTCGCCCTTGGCCGGCTTTGCCTCGAGCGGCGCGGCGATGTTTTCGAAGGCCGACATGTGGGGGAAGAGGGCGAAGTTCTGAAACGCCATCCCGACCGAGCGGTGCTCCGGCGCGACCTCGATCAGATCTTCGCCATTCATCAAAATCTCGCCCGCTTCGGGCTCGGTCATTCCGGCGATCAGCCGCAAGAGCACGGTCTTGCCGGCGCCCGACGGACCGAAGATCGCCAGCGTCTCGCCATCTTCGATCGACAGCGAGACGGCATCCAGAATGGTGTCCTTGCCGTAACGCTTGGTGACGTTGTTGAGTGCGAGCGTCGTCATCGTCGTCAACCTTTCACCGCACCGAGCGACAGGCCCTCGACGAGATAGCGCTGGGCGAACAGGGCGAGCGCGAGCGTCGGGGTAATCGAGATCACCGCCGCTGCGGCGATCTGGCCGTATTGGATGCCCGAGGCGGTGACGAAGGCGAGAGCGCCGACGGTCACCGGCTGCTTGTCGGCCGAGGCAAGCACCAAGGCGAAGACGAAGTTGTTCCAGGCGAAGATGAAGGACAACAGCGCCGCCGCCGCGATGCCGGGTCGGGCGAGCGGGATCGAGATCTTGAAGAAGGTCTTCGCCCAGGAGTGACCGGCAATCCGATAGGCATGCTCGATGTCGGGGCTGATATCCTCGAAATAGCCGCGCACGATCCACAGGATCAGCGGCAGGGTGATCAGCTGATAGACCCAGATCAGCCCGAAATAGGTGTTCGCCAGGCCGATCTTTTGGAAGTAGATCGTCAGCGGCAGAAGCACGAGCAGCGGCGGGGCGAATTTGAACGATAGAAGCGTGAAGGCGATGTCCTCGGAAAAGCGGAATTTGTAGCGGGCAAAGGCATAGGCGGCCGGCACCGCGAGGACGAGCGAAAGCGCCACCGAGGCGGTCGACAGGATGAAGCTGTTGAAGAGGTTTTGCATGAAGTTGAGCGTCAAGACGCCGCTCGCCGTCTTCAACTGGCCGGTGATCAGTGAGGTGTAGTTCTCGAGGGTCGGCGAGAAGAACAGGCTCGGTGGGATCCGCAGGATCTGCGCGTTGGTCTGGAAGCTCATCAGAACAATCCAGAAAATCGGGAAGAGGAAGAAGATCAGCGCCAGCGCGATCAGGATGCCGCGCAGAACCCGCTCACCGGTGGACATATGTTGCATCGCGTCGTCCTCCCTTATTCCTCTGAGATGCCTTGTGCCCGCTCGCGCAAACGCAGCCAGTTCTTCACGAAGACGTTGGACAGGAAGAAGGTGATCGCCCAAAGCACCATCAAAAGCGCTGCCGAGCGCCCGACATTGGTGAACTGGAAGAACTGCAGATAGCTCTCGACCTGAAACACCGTCAGCGTGTTGCCGGGGCCGCCCTGGGTCATGGCGTAGATGATGTCGAACTGCTGGATCGACTCCAGCATGCGAAACAGCGAGGCCGTCAGGATGTAGGGCATCAGCATCGGCAGGGTGATGCGGAAGAACACGAAGGTCTTCGGCACACCGTCGAGCGCCGCCGCTTCGAAGGGCTGTTTGGGTAGCGAGCGCAGGCCGGCGAGCAAAAGCACCATGATGAAGGGCGTATAAACCCAGACATCGACGAGGATGACGGTGAAGAGCGCCGTCGAGGGATCGGAGGCCCAGCGGAAATTGGTGAGGCCGATCAGCCCGACGAGATAGCTGAGAATGCCGAAATTCGGGTTGGTCATCAGCTTCCACATCAGCGCGGCGAGCGCCGGCGCGACCATCAGCGGCAACAGAAGCAGCATCGCTGCGAGATTGTTGAAGCGGGTCGATCGCTGCAGCAGGATGGCGATGCCGAGACCCAGCACCAGTTCGACGACGACGGTGATCACCGTGTAGAGCAGCGAGACCTGGACGGTATACCAGAAGCGCCCGTCGCTGAGGAAATGCAGGTAGTTGTCGAACCAGACGAAACCCTTCAGCTGCGGCAGCGAGAGCCGGTAGCGCAGCAGGGAATAATAGATCGCCGTGAAGAACGGGATCACGATCCATACCGTCACCAAAAGAGCCGGAAGGCTGAGGAGATAAGGCAGCCATTTCTGCCGGCGGCGGCGCCGTGAGGGCGACGCCGTTTTTGCCGAAATGGATGCGTGTTCGAGGGCGGACATATTCGACCTGCCGATCGCCTGATGCAAGAACGAAGCCGGCGTACTTTTTCGACATCGCCGGCGCATGGGTGCGTGACAGATCCGCCGCCGCGGCGGGTCGGCGTCGACGCGCTGGGGCGCGGGACGTCGAGCGGCGGCGGACCGGCCCCGCGGCTATTGCAGGCCGGCCTGGCTCATCTGATCGTCGATCGAGGCGACGAGCTGGTCGAGGCCTTCGTCCACCGGCAGCTCCTTGGCGACCAGCCGCTGCAGCATCGCCGCCCAGGCGGTGGTCACGTCGAAGAACAGCGGTTGCGGCGTGAAATAGATCTTGGCGCCGGGCTCGGAGGCTTTGAACTGCTCCAGATAGCCGGCGTTTTGGGCGATCCGCGTCTTGAAGTCGTCATTGTCCCAGACCGACTGGCGGACCGGATTGACCATGTCCTTCTTCACCGCGCCGAAGAGGTCGTGCTCCTTCGAGGTCGCCCACTGCATGAAGTACCAAGCGGCGTCCTTCTTGGTGGAGAAGTTCGACATGGCAAGCGACCAGATCCAGACGTTCGGCGTCGGCTCCTTGGCGTCCGGATTGGCGGCAAAGGCGTGGAAGCCGATATTGCCCTTTTCCTTGGTGTCGCCGTTGTTCTGGAAATAGCCGAGAATGTCGGCGTCGAAGATCATGCCCGAGGCGCCGGCGCCGAGATCGTTGCCGACCTGATACCAGGTGTAGGTCGACCAGTTCTTCGGGCCCGATTCCTGGATCATCTTCACCCAGTCGGCGGTGAATGTCTTGGCCTCGGGCGAATTCATCGCCGCCTTCAGGCTGCCGCCGTCGACGGTAAAATCCTTGGCGCCGTAATTGACGTAGCCCGACAGGAAGCCGGGGTGGATCGTCGCCCAGGAGCGTGAGCCGCGCACCCCGATGCCGTAGACGCCGGAGACATCCTTGGTGATCTTCGCCGCCGTTTCCATCAGGTCGGGCAGGTTCTTCGGCACTTCCAGCTTTTGCTGATCGAAGATCCGCTTGTTGTAGCTGATCGAGTTGAGCTCGAAGGCCCAGGGCAGCGCCCATTGCTTGGCGCCTTTGCCGCCGAGCGCTTCGCCTGGCACGCCGGACCAGGAGGTCGAAGCGCGCAGATTGGGCAGCACGTCGTCCCAGTCCCAGGTGCCGGCGGTCTTGGCAGAATCCTGGATATAATCGTTGAGATCGACCAGCCAGCCGGCCGGGCCGTAGGTCCAGGTCTGGTAGGCGCCGGTCATCAGCGCATCGTATTCCGAGGAGCTTGAGGACAGCGCCGCCGTCACCTTGTCGAAATAGACGTCCTCCGGGAAGACGTCATAGGTGACGTCCATGCCGGTCAGCTCTTTGAAGGCGTCGAGATCGGCGATCATCGCGTCGGCATAGGGATGCTTGTTCAGCAGAAGCTTCAGCGTGGTGCCTTTGTGGGCCTTCCAATCGAAGCTGGAATCGGCGGCAAGCGCGCTGCTCGCCATCTGCCCCATCAGGCCGCTCATCGCCGCCGCGCCGAGGCCGAGCTGGCTCGCCCGCCGCATGAAGTCCCGACGACCGATGCGGTGGCCCGCAAGGGCCGCGATAAGATCGCGTTCCTGATCGTACATGGCTAAAATTCCTCCCGAGTTTTGGCCGGCATCGTTTCCTCCGCACCGGCCGATTGATCCCTATCGCGCGGGCGCCTCCCCCAGCACCTTGCGGGCCGTCAACTCGTCGATGACGAGGCCGTTCAAAATGCCGCTGCGCAAAAGGGCGAGCGTCGGGCGGACCTTTTCGGGCCCACCGACGATGCCGACCACCGTGGCGCGGGCGAGATGATGCAGATCCGGCGCCAGCGCCCGGGCGCTGAAGGCTTCGGCAGCCGGCGTTCCATCCAGCTGGAAATAATGGCCGAGCAACTCGCCCGCCGCGCCGCTGTCGCGCAGGATGCCCATCTCCTCTTCGCCGACCATGTTGTTGGCGAGCAGCGAGGCATCGGCCGAAACGCTGCCGATGCCGACAAAGACCAGCGAGGCCGAGCAGGCGATATCGAAGACCTCGCCGACGCCGGACTGGGACAGAAGCACCTTCTTGTCCTCGAGCGAATTGGCGAACAGCGGCAGCGGGATCTGATAGGCCTCGGCGTCGGTCTTTTCGGCCAACCGGTGGATGACGTCGAACGGGTTGGCGGCAAAGCGTCGGTTGAAGCCGCCCAGTACCGAGACGAAGCGGGTGTTGCCCGCCTCGACCGAGGGCATGCGGTTGACGGCGGCGGCAAGGGTGCGGCCGTGGCCGACGCCGATCAGATTGTGTTCGCCGCGTTCGATCTCATTCTTCAGGAAGGTCGCGCCTGCAAGGCCGAGGGCGGTGAGCGGCATGCCCGGCTCGTCGAGATCCGGGGCGACACGGCAAAAAGCGAGGCTGAAGCGCGCGCTCAGGGCGTCTTCGAGCTCGATGCATTCGGCGACTTCGCCGTCGACGAAGACGCGGATCAGACCGTCGCGCGTGGCGCGGGCGATCAGCCGGTGCGCCTTGGTGTTGGCGACGCCGAGGCGCTTGGCGATTTCGCTCTGGGTCAACCCGCCGGAGAAATACAGCCAGGCCGCCCGTGCCGACAGGCTGGCCTCGTCGATCTCGCTCCTGGGTTCGGCGACGTTCGCCCGCACTTTCGTCTCCCTGGTGGACGTCTTGCTGCGGTTCGAATTATTTTTCAACTTTGGCAAAAAATTTCACTCCTTTCTCAATCTGTCAAGCCCGTTGCGTCCATCCCGTGTCGCTGGACAGGCAGGTGCGGGCCGCCTCGACGCATTGATTTCATCGCGCAACTTGCCTTTCCTCCACGTTCCGTTAGCATTCATTTCTAACGGGATGTGGCATCGATACACTCGCTCTGCGAGTGAGGGAAACTCGTGTGTCATCAAGGCCGTAAAGGCACGTCCCAAGCCCGTCGCAACAGACGGTCGACCAAGGGAGGAAACTTGATGAATTTGCGCACGATGTCGGCGGCGGTCGCGCTCGCGGGGCTGTTGGCGGCTGGCACCGCCGGTGCCGCCGAACTGTCGATCGTTTCGGGGGCCGTCGGGGAGGATATTCAGGAACTGCGCACGCAGCTCGACGAGTTCCAGAAGGCGACCGGCCACACGGTCAAGATCGTTGAGATGCCGGCCTCGACCACCGACCAGTTCGGCCAGTATCGGCTCTGGCTGTCGGCCGGCAATGCGGACATCGACGTTTATCGCACCGACGTGATCTGGGCGCCGCAGCTCGCGGCGAGCTTTGTCGACCTGAAGGAGGCGATGAAGGACGAAATCCCCAAACACAATCCGTCGATCATCCAGTCGCAGACGGTCGACGGCAAGCTGGTGGCTTTTCCGATGTTCACCGACGCGCCGGCGCTGTTTTATCGCAAGGATCTTCTGGAAAAATACGGCAAAGCGCCGCCGAAGACCTGGAAGGATCTGACCGAGACCGCCCGGGAGATCCAGAACAAGGAGCGGGCGGCCGGCCACAAGCAGATGAACGGCTTCGTCTTTCAGGGCGCGCCCTATGAGGGGCTGACCTGCGACGGGCTGGAATGGGTGGCCTCCAATGGCGGTGGCCAGATCGTCGATCCCGACGGCAAGATCACCATCAACAATCCAAAGGCCGCCGCGGCGCTCGAGATGGCCAAGAGCTGGATCGGGACGATCGCGCCCGAAGGCGTTCTGTCCTACAAAGAGGAAGAGTCGCGTGGCGTCTGGCAGACCGGCAACGCCGTCTTCATGCGCAACTGGCCCTATGCGTACGCTTTGTCGAATGGCGATGATTCGGCGGTCAAGGGCAAGTTCGACGTGGTGCCGCTGCCGGCGGGCGAAGGCGGCCAATCCGCCGCCTGCCTCGGCGGCTGGAATCTGGCCGTGTCGAAATATTCCAAGCACCAGGATCTGGCGATCGAACTCGTCAAATTCCTGACCTCGGAGAAGGCGGAGAAGGAGCGGGCCATCGATCAGGCCCGCCTGCCGACCATCCCCGAACTCTACAAGGATCCGGACATCGCCAAGGCCCAGCCGATCGTCGCCTCCTGGGGCGCCGTCGTCGAAAAGGCCGTGCCGCGCCCCTCGGCGCCGACCAAGCGTCAGTATAACGAGGTCTCCAAGGATTTTTGGACCGCCGTCAACGAGACGCTGTCGGGCCGGGGCTCGGCGAAGGACAATCTCGCCAAGCTTGAAAAGCAGCTGCGTCGCCTCAAACGCAGCGCCTGGGAGTGATCCGGCGCCCTCCGCATGTTGGCTGACCGGCGCTGACGCGGTGCAACAACGAGGACACGCTCCAATCGGTGCGCCGCTCTGACGCCGCGCGAGCTTCGGGCGTGATCCCTGATCCGCCGGACGAGGCGGCAGGCGCGATCCAAAATCTTTGACGGGAGGAGGCGATGGCAGAGGTCGAAGCGGGCGTGCCGCCGACCGAGACGGCGTTCCGGGTGAAACGGGACGAGCCGCGAATGCGCTCGGATCTCTCCCGCCAGCGGCTGCGCTCGGCCTGGATCTTCCTCGCGCCGATGCTGCTTGTCCTCGCCCTTGTCGCCGGCTGGCCGCTTTTGAAGACCATCTGGTTCTCGCTGACCGATGCCAGTCTCTCCGACCTTGCCGGTGCGAAATTCGTCGGGCTGCGCAACTACTATGAATATGTCGACTACGGCGACGGCACCGGCGAATATTTCGGCCTGTTGTTCGATCCGGCGTGGTGGAACGCGGTCTGGAACACCGTCTCTTACACCGCGATTTCGGTCTCGATCGAGACGGGGCTCGGCCTCGTCTTCGCCCTTGTCCTCAACGCCGAATTCAAGGGGCGCGCTATGGTGCGCGCCGCCGTGCTGATCCCCTGGGCGATCCCGACCATCGTCTCGGCCAAGATGTGGGCGTGGATGATGAACGACCAGTTCGGCATCCTCAACGACATGCTGATGCATGTCGGACTGATTTCATCGCCGGTCGCCTGGACCGCCAATCCCGAGACCGCCATGTGGGCGGTGATCATCGTCGACGTTTGGAAGACGACGCCCTTCATGGCGCTGTTGATCCTCGCCGGCCTGCAGATGGTGCCGGGCGACGTCTACGAGGCGGCCAAGATCGACGGCATCCATCCGGTCAAGGTGTTCTTCAAGGTGACGCTGCCCTTGATCCGCCCGGCGATCCTCGTCGCCGTGATCTTCCGCGCCCTCGACGCGCTTCGGGTGTTCGACCTGATCTACGTGCTGACGCCCAACAACACCCAGACCAAGTCGATGTCGGTCTTTGCCCAGGAAAATCTCTTCCAGTTCGACAAGTTCGCCTATGGCTCGGCCGCCTCGACGCTGCTGTTCCTGGTGATCGCCTTCATCACCTTGTTCTACATCAAGGTTGCCCGGCTCGATCTCGGCGGGCGGGGAGGCTGAGCCGATGCCCTATGTCGTGAAACGCACCGGCTTTTACGCGCTTGTCGCCTTCATCGTCCTGTTTTCGATCTTTCCCTTCTATTACGCGATCCTGACCAGTCTGAAGTCCGGCACGGCGCTCTTTCAGATCAACTATCTGCCGGTCGATTTCTCGCTCGGCAATTACGAGGGCGTGCTGTCGAACGGCGTCTTTCCGCTAAACATCCTCAATTCGGTGATCGTCGCCGTCACGGTGGTTGCGATCTCGCTGTTCTTGGCGGTCACGGCCGCCTATGCCCTGTCGCGCATCAACTTCGTCGGGCGCGGGCTGTTGCTGTTGACGATCCTCGCGGTCTCGATGTTTCCGCAGATCGCGGTGCTCGCCGGGCTGTTCGAGATGGTGCGCTGGGCCGGCCTCTACAACACGCTGTTTTCGCTAGTCTTCGCCTATATGATCTTCACCCTGCCCTTCACCGTTTGGGTGCTCACCACCTTCATGCGCGATCTGCCGGTGGAAATCGAGGAAGCGGCGATCGTCGACGGCGCCTCGCCCTTCACCATCGTCATGCGGGTGTTCTTGCCGCTGATGTGGCCGGCGCTGGTGACCACCGGGCTCCTTGCCTTCATCGCCGCCTGGAACGAGTTCCTCTTCGCCTTGACCTTCGTCTCGAACAACTCGACCCGCACCGTGCCGGTGGCGATCGCGCTGCTCTCTGGGGCGTCGGAGCAGGAAATCCCCTGGGGCACGATCATGGCGGCTTCGGTGATCGTCACCGTGCCGCTGATCGTTCTGGTGCTGATCTTCCAGCGCAAGATCATCTCCGGCCTGACTGCCGGCGGCGTGAAGGGTTGACGATGGGCGCGGCGGTTCGGATCCGGCCCGAGACCAAAGGCGACATCGCGGCGATCCGCGACCTCACGCAGACGGCGTTCGGCGCCGCGCCACACAGTGACGGCACCGAGGCGGCGATCATCGACGCTCTGCGTGCGGCTGGCGCGCTGACGCTGTCGCTCGTCGCGGTCGATCCGCAGGGTCAAATCGTCGGCCATGTCGCCTTTTCGCCGGCCGGCCTGTCGAGCGGCGCGGCCGATTGCTATGCGCTCGGGCCGATCGCCGTCTGGCCGGAGCGGCAGGGCGAGGGGATCGGCTCGGCGCTGGTGGTCGAGGGCCTCGCCCAGCTGAAGGCGGTCGACGCCAAAGCCTGTGTGCTCGTCGGCGATCCGGGTTTTTACGGGCGATTCGGCTTTGCCAGCGACCCGGCTCTGACCTATCGGGATCTGCCGGCGAAATATGTGCAATGCCTCGTCATCGTCCCGCCGGCTTCGATGGGCGAGATTACCTTTCACGCGGCCTTCGACGTCGCGGTCTGATGGAGACTGCCATGGACAATCCCGCTGACATGGTCCGCGTGGACACCTCTCCGCAGCCCGGTCGGCCGGCGCGCGACTGGTGGCGGGGCTGCGTGCTCTACCAGATCTATCCGCGCTCCTTTCAGGATTCGAACGGCGACGGCATCGGCGATCTGGCCGGCATCACCCGCCGGCTCGGCCATGTCGCCTCGCTGGGCGTCGACGCGATCTGGATCTCGCCCTTCATGACCTCGCCGATGAAGGATTTCGGCTACGACATCGCCGATTATCGCGACGTCGACCCGATCTTCGGAACGCTCGCCGATTTCGACGCGCTGGTCGCCGAGGCGCATCGGCTGGGCCTCAAGGTCGTCATCGACCAGGTGCTGTCGCACAGCTCGGACCAGCATCCCTGGTTCAAGGCGAGCCGCTCGAGCCGCGACAACCATCAGGCCGATTGGTATGTCTGGGCCGATGCCAAGCCCGACGGCACACCGCCGAACAACTGGCTCTCGGTCTTCGGCGGCTCGTCCTGGGAATGGGATTCGCGCCGGCGGCAATATTACCTGCACAACTTTCTGACCAGTCAGCCGGATCTCAATTTCCACAATCCGGCGGTGCGCAAGGCGCTGCTCGCCGATGTGCGCTTCTGGCTCGATCGCGGCGTTGACGGCTTCCGGCTGGATACGGCGAATTTCTACTTCCACGATGCGGCGCTGACCGACAATCCGCCGCTTGATGCGGCCTTGCAGTCCGAGGTGATGGCCTCGCGCAACCAGCCCTACAACTGGCAGGACCATCGCCACGACAAGAACCGGCCGGAGGTTCTGACCTTCTTCGCCGAATTGCGGGCGCTGCTCGACGACTACGGCGCCATGGCCGTCGGCGAGGTCGGCGAGCGGATCCGCGGCGTCGAGCTGATGGCCGAATACACCACCGGCTCCGACCGGTTGCATATGTGCTACGCCTTCGACTTTCTCTCCGGCGCGATGCCGCCGGCCGAGGCGGTGCGGACGATCCTCGAGCGCTTCGAGGCAGCGGGGCCGGATGGCTGGGCCTGCTGGGCCTTTTCCAATCATGACGTCGAGCGCCATGCCACGCGCTGGACCGCTGGCCAGGATGGGAGCGAGCGCATCTTGCGGCTCGCCGCCGGCATTCTGATGACCCTGCGCGGATCGGTCTGCCTCTATCAGGGGGAGGAGCTTGGCCTCACCGAGGCGGAGATCGCTTACGAGGATCTTGTCGATCCCTATGGCATCAATTTCTGGCCCGAGGTGAAGGGCCGCGACGGCTGCCGCACGCCGATGGCCTGGGAGAGCCACGCGCCCAACGCCGGCTTTTCCACCGCCAGGCCCTGGCTGCCGGTGCCGGCCGATCACGCCTTTCGCGCCGTCGATGCGATGGAAGCCGAGCCGGATTCGCTCCTGCATGTCTATCGCCGCCTGATCGCCTTTCGCGCCGCCCATCCGGTGCTGGCCAAGGGCGCGATCCGCTGTCTCGATGCGGCCGATGACATCCTTGCTTTTATCCGTGAGGGTCAGGGCGAGGGCGAGCGGCTGCTCTGCGTCTTCAACCTGTCGGATCGGCCGGCGACGTTCGATCTCACAACGCATGATCCGCAGCCGCTCGAAGGTCACGGCTTTGCCGGGCAGCGGGAGGGGGGGCGGCTTCGCCTCGCCGCCCATGACGGCTTTATCGGCGCCCTTTAGGGCGTTGGACGCAGCAGGATTTGGGAGGATCCGATGGCCAGTCTCAAGCTTAGCCAGATCAAGAAGGCCTATGGCTCCGTCGAGGTGTTGCACGGCATCGATCTCGATATCCGGGCCGGCGAGTTCGTCGTCTTCGTCGGGCCGTCCGGATGCGGAAAGTCGACGCTGCTGCGGGTGATCGCCGGGTTGGAGGACATCACCGGCGGGACGCTGGAGATCGGCGATCAGGTCGTCAACGCGCTGACCCCGAAGCAGCGCGGCATCGCCATGGTGTTCCAGTCCTACGCGCTCTATCCGCATATGACGGTCTTTCAGAACATGGCCTTCGGCCTGACCTTGGAAAAGGGCACGCCGACGTCGGAAATCGACCGGCGGGTGAAGGAGGCCGCCCGCATCCTGCAGATCGAGCCCTATCTCGACCGGCTGCCCAAGGCGCTCTCCGGCGGCCAGCGCCAGCGCGTCGCCATCGGCCGGGCGATCACCCGCGATCCGCAGGTGTTTTTGTTCGATGAGCCGCTGTCCAATCTCGACGCTGCATTGCGGGTCCAGACCCGCATCGAGATTGCCCGCCTGCATGAGAAGATGGCCGGCACGACGATGATCTACGTCACCCATGATCAGGTCGAGGCGATGACGCTGGCGGATCGGATCGTTGTGCTCAACAAGGGCCATGTCGAGCAGGTCGGCGCGCCGATGGACCTCTACAATGCGCCGGACAATCTGTTCGTGGCGAAATTCTTGGGCTCGCCCTCGATGAACATTCTGCCGGCGACGATCGAGCGGGCGGGGGCGACGACCCGGGTGCTGCCGGATGGCGCCAGCGCCGTCGATCTGCCGATCGCAACGCCGCATTCCATTGCCGGGAGTCCCGCCCATCTCGGCGTGCGGCCGGAGGATCTCAGCCTCACCGACGCCCCCGACGCGCCGTTCAGGGGCGAGGTGGCTCTGACCGAATCCCTGGGCGAGGTGACGCTGATCTATGTCGATATCGGCCGTGCCGACGAACCCTTCGTCGCCAAGCTGCCCGGCGAAGTCAAAATCGCCCGCGGTACGCATGTCGCTCTCGCCACCAAGCCGCAGGCGATGCGTCTTTTCGACGAAGCGGGCCAGGCGATCCGGCTGGCGATGCGCCGCGCCGCCTGACGGAGCGGGCTTGCTGATGGCGCGGCGGTTCTTGGTCGAAAGGGTGCCGATGGTCGACGGCGCGTTGACATATCCGTGTCTCCCCTTTGATCGCACCGATCGGTAACGTCGTTCTGTCTTCAGACGAAAACGAGGATGCTGGCGTCTGCCGGTCGTCGTCTCCCGCCGATCGGGCCGGACGGTGCCTTGAAAACCTTTCGGGCCGCCTCGCTGTGCGTTCGACATGAAAAGAGACGATGGATCATGCCGACCGCAGGGCTGAAATCGAACGAGCCGCCCGCAGGCGCCAAAAATCCGACCGGATTAAACGCGGCGGCCTTGCGCGCCGATGGCGATGCGGCCTCGGCCGCCGAGGCCGGCTCCGGCAAGCGCGGCGGGCTGACGCGCTATCTGCCGATCGCCGGATTGCTCGTCGTCTTCGCGCTCGCCTCTGCGCTCGGACTTCACCGCTATTTGTCGCTGGATGCGTTTCTGGATAGCCGGCAGGCGCTGAAGGCCTGGGTTGAGGCGCATTGGGTCCTCGCCGGGCTCGGCTTCATCCTGCTCTACGCGGGGCTCGTCGCCGTCGCCTTTCCGGCCGCATCGCTGGTCACGGTGGCCTCGGGCTTCCTGTTTGGCTGGTTCATCGGCGGGGCGCTGACGGTGATCGGCGCGACGCTGGGTGCGACCGTCCTGTTCATCGCCGCGCGTACCGCCTTCGGCGATATTTTGCGCAAGAAGACCGGCGGCGCGGTCGCCCGCTTTGCGGAAGGGTTTCGCGACGATGCCTTCGCCTATCTGATCGTCCTCAGGCTGACGCCGGCGCTGCCCTTCTTCGTCGTCAATGTCGCGCCGGCCTTTTTCGACGTTTCGGTGTCGACCTATGTGATCACCACCTTCCTCGGCATTATTCCCGGCTCGATGGTTTATGCCTTCCTCGGCAGCGGGCTCGATCAGGCGCTCGTCAATGCCGGCGAGGGCGCGTTTTCGATCGCCGATCTGGTGACCCCCGAAATGACCATCGCCTTTGTCGGGCTTGCCGGCCTCGCCATTCTCGGCGTCCTCTTGAAGAAGACGGTGCTGCGCAAGCGTGCCGCCTGAGCCGGTTCTGGCTCGCCCTCACAAGAACAGCTTGGAGCATCCATGAGACGGACTTTGACACCGGACCTGTGCGTCATCGGCGGTGGTTCCGGCGGGCTGACGACGGCGGCAGCGGCGGCGGCGTTCGGGGTCGACGTCGTTCTCGTCGAAGCCGGCAAGATGGGCGGCGATTGTCTGAATGACGGCTGCGTGCCTTCAAAGGCGTTGCTCGCCGCCGGCAAACACGCTGCCGCCATTCGCGAGTCGGCGCAATTCGGCATCACGGCCGGCGAGCCGCAGATCGATTTTGCCGCGGTCAAGGATCACGTCGCCGGCGTCATCGCCGCGATTGCCCCGAACGATTCCGTCGAACGGTTTGAGAAGCTCGGCGTGACGGTGGTCGAGGCGCATGCCAGTTTCATCGACGCGGACACCGTTGCGGCCGGCGGCACGATCATCAAGGCGCGGCGCTTCGTCATCGCCGCCGGCTCGTCGCCGCGGGTGCCGCAAATTCCTGGGCTCGCCGAGACGCCGTTCTTCACCAATGAGACGATCTTCGACCTGCGCGGGCGGCCGGACCATTTGATCATCATCGGCGGCGGGCCGATCGGGATCGAGATGGCGCAGGCCCATCGCCGACTGGGATGCGCGGTCACCGTCCTCGAAGCCGGCGCGTTCCTTGGCCGTGATGATCCACAGCTCGTTGCCGTGGTCCTGGCCAAGCTGCGCGCGGAGGGCGTGGCGCTGCGCGAGGGCGCCAAGGTCGTCGCCGTCAGTACCGGGCAGGCCGGTCTGACCCTGACGATTGAAACGGCATCGGGCCGCGAGACGGTGCCTGGCAGCCATCTTCTTGTCGCGGTCGGACGCAGGCCGAATGTCGGAGGCCTCGGCCTCGACGCGGCCGGCATCGATTTCGACGCGGCGGGGATCACGGTCGGCGCGGATCTGCGCACCACCAATCGGCGGGTCTATGCGGTCGGCGACGTCGCCGGCGGGCCGCAATTCACCCATGTCGCCAGCTATCAAGCCGGGTTGGTGCTGCGGCCGATCCTGTTTCGCCTGCCGCTGAAGGAGCGCCGCGATCATCTGCCGCGTGTCACTTTCACCGACCCGGAACTCGGTCAGGTCGGTGCGACCGAGGCCGAAGCGAGAGCGGCGGGCACGCTCAAGGACGTTCTCATCTGGCCCTATGCCGAAAACGACCGGGCGCAGGCCGAGCGTCGCCTGGAAGGACTGGTGAAGATCGTCGTGGGGCGCAAGGGGCGGATTATCGGGGCGGGTGTCGCAGGCGTGTCTGCCGGCGAGATCACCAACCTGATGTCGCTCGTGGTCGCCAAACGGATGACGGTTGCGGATCTGCGCGACTTCATCTCGCCCTATCCGACGCTTTCGGAAATTGGAAAACGTGCCGCAACGGATTACTATCGTCCCTATACGCAGAAGCCATGGGTTCGGGCGGCGGTTCGGCTGCTCGCGCGCTTCGGGTGATGACGCGGATCGTCGTGTCGCGCCGGGTTCGCGCGGGATCCGTGCAACCGCCGATGCTGCCGGTGGCTTCGTTGCGCAAGGCTTTGGGACGAGTGACGCCGAATCGGCGGCGGTGAACAGCAGAGCGGGGACCTTCTTGGACGATCCGGCGAGATCGGCAAAAGACGTGGCGGGCGAGGCGTCCGCGCCGAGGCCGCGACGGCGGCTGTCGACGCGGATCCTGGTCATCACCGCGCTTGCCGTCATGCTTGCCGAGATCTTGATCTTCGTCCCGTCGATCTCGAAGTTTCGCTATGACTGGCTGACCGCCAAGACCGAGACGGTGGCGGTGGCGGGGCTGGCGTCGGAAGAGGTCGATGCGGGGCCGGGCTCGGTTCTGTCACCCAATCAGCAGACCGAGCTGCTCAAGGCGCTCGATGCGGAGCTGATCGCGATCAACGACAAGGATGCCTCGCGCCTGCTCGCCCGTGCCAACAATGTCGGGGTCGTCCAGATGCAGATCGATCTCGGCAAAGAATCGGTCTGGGATTCGATTGCCGGCGCTTTCGACACGTTGCTTCTCGGCGGGGACCGGATCATGCGGGTCCAGGGCCCTGTCGGCGACGGCTCCGTGCGCGCCGAGGTGGTGATGTCGGAACGCCCACTGCGCAAGGCGATGCTCGTCTATTCCCGCAACGTCTTCATGTTGTCGCTGGCGATCGCATTGTTTGCCGCGATCCTCGTCTACAGCGCGATCAGCCGTTATCTGGTACGCCCGATCGATTCGATCACCCGATCGATGGTCCGCTTTGCGACCAATCCGACCGATCCCGATCGCATCATCGTGCCGAGCCAGCGCGGCGACGAACTCGGTCTCGCCGAGACAGAGCTGGCGGCGATGCAGCGGCGCTTGCATGAGACCTTGCGCGAGCAGCGCCACCTCGCTGATCTCGGCTTGGCGGTCTCGAAGATCAACCACGATCTGCGCAACATCCTCGCCTCCAGCCAGATGATCTCCGATCGCCTCGCGACCATCGACGATCCGACTGTTCAGCGTTTCGCGCCGCTGCTGCTACGCAGTCTTGACCGGGCACTGAATTATACCCAGTCGGTGTTGGCGTATGGACGGGCGGTGGAACGCGCGCCGGTGCGCCGCGAGGTGCGGCTCGGCATGCTCGTCGTCGACGTCTTCGAGACACTGGCGCTCGAGCCGCGCTCGCAGATCTCGCTGATCAATGCGGTGCCGGATGATCTCTTGGCGGTGGTCGACCCCGATCAGTTTCACCGGGCGCTGTTCAATCTCTGCCGCAACGCCGCCGAAGCGCTGGCCGGCAGTGCCGACGATAACGGCCTGGTGCTGCAGCGGATCCGGGTTGGCGCGGACATCCGCGAGCCGGAAAGTGGTGGCTGGGGGCGGTTGTTCGTCTTCGTCGAGGACACGGGTCCGGGATTGCCCAACATTGCGCGCGAAAATCTGTTCAAGGCGTTTCGCGGCTCGGCCCGCTCGGGCGGCACGGGGCTGGGCCTGCCGATCGCGGCGGAGATCGTCGAGGCCCATGGCGGCAGGATCGAACTGGCGATGCGCGATCAGCCCGGCACGCGATTCGAGATCATCCTCTCCGACAAGTCCGCGCGGCTTGAACCGCTGGCGCGGTCCGCCTGATCGCTGCGCCGAATGAACCCATGGACCGGACGAACCCATGGGCCGGATGGCGCGCCCGGCGCGCGAATTTGCGTGCAAGCGAGCCATGGGCTGGGTTAAAGGCGGCCGATGATCTTCATCGATGGCACCAGCCTCTTCTTCTTCATCGCGGTCCTTCTTTTGGCGGCAGCCGTTGCCGGTTTTCTGGCCGGCCTGTTCGGCATTGGCGGCGGTGCGATCTTCGTGCCGGTACTCTACCAGGTGTTCCTGGCGGTCGGTGTCAGCGATCATGTCGCGATGCATTTGGCGATCGGCTCGTCCATCGCGATCATCGTGCCCACGTCGCTGCGCTCGCTGCATTCGCATCTGCAGCGTGGCGCGGTCGATACGAGGCTGTTGAGGCAATGGCTTTTGGCGATTCCTCTCGGCGCGGTTGCCGGTGCCTTTGTCGCGTCGATCGCCAATGCGGCGGAGCTCAAGGGCATCTTCGCGCTGCTCGCCCTGCTTTTCGGTCTGAAGATGCTGCTCGGCCGGTTCTCGGTGCAGATCGCGGATGATCTGCCAGGCCCGGTCGGGCGCTCGTTCGCCGGATTTGCCATCGGCTTTTTCTCGGCGCTGATGGGCATCGGTGGCGGCGTTCTCAACAACACCTTCATGACGCTTTATGGCCGTTCGATCCATCAGGCGGTGGCGACCAGCGCGGGCGTCGGCGCGCTGATCGCTGTGCCGGGTGTTCTGGGCTATGTCGTCGGTGGATGGGGCGAGGCCGCCTTGCCGGCTTTGAGCGCCGGCTATGTCAATCTGTTTGCCGTCGCCGTCGTCGCACCGGCTTCGATCCTTGGCGTCCCGGCCGGCTCAAGGCTTGCCCATCGGCTGTCGCGCCGCCAACTCGAACTCGGATTTGGTATCTTTCTTTTAATCGTCGCCGCGCGTTTCGCTCTCAGCCTGACGTAACCTCGGCGGGCTCCAGAAACGCCTTTTCGAAGACCGCGCTGCGCAGCGGCCGTCCGAACAGATAGCCCTGCGCCTCGGGACAGCCATTCTGGACCAGGAAATCAAGCTGCTCCTCGGTCTCGACGCCCTCGGCGATCACCTCCATGCCGAAGTTGCGCGACAGATAGATCACGGCCTTGACGACGGCCGCGTCCTCCCGGTCTGTGCTGACCGAGCGCACGAAGGAGCGGTCAATCTTCAGGCGGGATATCGGAAAGGATTTCAACAAGCTGAGCGAGGCATAGCCGGTGCCGTAGTCGTCAAAGGCGAGGCCCACGCCCAGATGGCGGAGATCGCGCAACAGCTTGAGGGTGCGGTTGTCGTTGTAAAGCGAGGTGGTCTCGACGATTTCGAGTTCGAGCGCTTCGGGCGGCAGTGCGTATTCCTGCAGGGCTTCCCGCACGCTCGAGACCAGCCGCCCCGAGCGAAACTGGGCTTCAAACAGATTGACGCTGACCCGAAACTCCGGGAGCACCCGGCGCCATTGCGAGGCCTGGCGACACGCCTCCCGCAAGATCCATTCGCCGATCCTGCTGGCCGAGGGTTTGCGGCTGAGGACGGTGATGAAGGAGGCCGGTGACAGCAGGCCGCGCTCGGGATTGTTCCAACGCAGCAGCGCTTCCGCGCCCTTGATCGCCCGCGTGACGGTCGAAGCCTGGGGTTGGTAGAACAGCTCGAACTCGCGGTTTTCAAAAGCGTCCCGCAGCTCCTTTTCGAAAGCGCGTCGGGTGTTGGCGAGGTCCCGCAGAGCCGGAGCAAACAATTCGCTCTGGCCTTTGCCGGTCGCCTTGGCGCGATAAAGGGCAAGGTCGGCGGCGCCCATCAGATCTTCGGCCGACACGCCGTGCTGCGGCGACATCGCCATACCGACGCTGACGCCTATTTCCACCGAGCGGTCGGGCAGTTCGTAGCGTTCAGAAATTTCGCCGATCAATTCGGCAGCGATGGTTTTCACGCCATGTTCGTCGTTGCCGGAGAGGAGGATGACGAATTCGTCGCCACCAAGCCGTGCGAGGGCGATTGGCGTTGGAACGATCATCTTCATGCGGAGCGCGACTTCGCGCAGAACGGCGTCTCCGGCCGAGTGGCCGAAGGTGTCGTTGACCTCTTTAAAGCCGTCGAGATCGAGCAGGATGACGGTGCAAGGATGGCCGGCGTCGAGCGTGGTGTCCAGATAGGCGCGCCAGGCGGCGCGATTGGCAAGTCCCGTTAGCGCGTCGAGCGCCGCCAGGCGGCTGAGGCGTTCCTCATTCTGTTTGCGGTCGGTGATATCGCGGACGATCGCGCCCATGCTGGCGGCTGATCCTTCCTGCCACGTCGAGAAGGAGAACTCGGCCGGAAACTCGCCGCCGCCTTTGCGCAAGGCGGTGATCTCGACCGTCCGGGCGGCAACATCCAAATCGTGGCCGTTCGGGGCCTGATCGAATTCTGCAATGTAGAAATGGCGCCAGCGCGCCGGGACGATGATCTTGGCCGGGCGACCGACAATCTCCTCGGCACTGTAGCCGAACAGCCGTTCGGCGGATCGGTTCCAGAAGGTGATCCTGCCGCCGGCATCTGAGCAGATGATCGCGTCGGGCGAGGTCGCCGCAATGTTTTCGAAGCGGGCCTGGCTGATCGAGCGGGCGGTGTCGAGGCGGCGCAGCTCCAGACGTTCCAGCACCAGGGCGGCCATATCGGCGAGATCACGGCGGTTCTCGGTGGAAAAGTGCTCTCGCGGCTTGGTGTCGATCAGGCAAAACGTGCCGATCTTCTCGCCATTGGGCGCGACCAGCGGATGGCCGGCATAAAAGCGGATGAAGGGCGTGTTAAGAACGAGAGCGTTGGTGGCGAAGCGCGGATCGGCGAGGGCATCGGGGACGACGAGGACGTTTTCCTGCATGATGGCATAGGTGCAGAAGGACAATTCGCGACTTGTCTCGCGCTTGCCGAGGCCGAACTCGGCCTTGAAGAACTGACGCTCCGCATCGATGAGCGAGATCAGCACGATCGGCACGTCGAACAGCCGGGAGGCGAGACCCACGAGCCGGTCGAACTCCTCCTCGGGCGGGGTGTCGATGACGTGATAATCGGCAAGGGCCTGAAGCCGCGCCGGTTCACTGGCCGGGATAGGATAAGGCCGCGGCAAATCACCTCCGATGATGATCTCCGTTTTCGCTCTAATCCCGAACATATGAAGGCAAAACTTAAAATATCAAGATGGCATTGATTTCAATTTTTGGTATAAAAACCGCGGGCGTATCATTCGGCGATTGGAGCATGACGCCGAAAGATTGCGGGACGTTTCGGGTCACATCCTACGGCTCAACAAAGACTGGGAGCAAAATGGCGTTCCAGTTCATTGCATTCCGCTTTAGTCGGTCAAAACAAGCCGATCGCGCCGGAAATCGTAGGAGGTGAGCGTGCCGAGAAAGCTCATGCCGAGGAGCACCGTGCCGAGACCGACGCCCTCGGTGACGGCGCCCTGCACGCCGTGGCGGGTGATGCCGCCGATGGTGACCGAGTGCAGCCGGACCGGTGCGGCTTTGGCGACGCCGTTGGCGGTCATCACCTCGTTGGTAAAGTGCAGTTTCGCGGTGTCGATCCCGAGGCTGTCGGCCATGGCGCTGTCCATGGCGACCACCGAGGCGCCGGTGTCGACGATGAAGCTGGTCGGCTTGCCGTCGATCTTACCGTTGAGATAGAAATGCCCGTCTGCCGAGCGCGTCGCCATGAAGCGGCGGCGTCCACCGTCTGTCTCCCCGAGTGCGACCACACTGCCTGGCATCAGCACGGCGAGAACACGGTTCTTGAAGGCGCTGAACTCGGCGCGGAAGGCATAAAGGCTGATCACAACGGCAAAGACGCCGCTCCAGATCAGGATGTTGCGCAGCAACTCGCCGAGCCGGAACCGCATCGACATCACCAGCAAAGCGCCGATGCCGACCCCAAGGATCGCGAGGCTGGCGAGCTGGGCGAAGTTGTCCTCGCTGAGACCGGCGATCGTTCCGCCATGGTTGAGCATCAAGACGAGGATCGTGCCCGCGACGGCCGCGAGGACGAAATAGAGGATCAGATCACGACGCATCATGGGTTCCGGTAGGCTCGCGCCGCTTGCTTCTGGTTGCTCTTGCGCCGCGCCGGCCTTCCGGCTCCGGCGGGGCCGGCACGGCTTGCGGCGCTCGGCCGGGTAGCGTGGCCATGATGGCCTGCCGGATCGCAGGCGGAAAGCTTCCCCAGCCGGCGATCTCGTCGATGGTTCGAAGGCAGCCGCGACACAGCCCGCTCATCGGATCGATCGCGCAGACACGCGTGCAGGGACTGTCGATCGCCATCTCAACTCCGGCTCGGCGAACTCGTCTTCGACGCAAGGCAATCCAGGCCGATCCTTGGGTCCGGTCGGGCGCCCGCTGCTCTGATCCTGGCATCGTCGCTGGTCTAAAACGCGCGACCACCATGCCGGGAAGAATTGTCAGCGCGTTCTTTATGCGTCCGATGGGACGCGGAAAGGACGATACTGTAAGCCGGATATGGCGATCGATCCCGTTTGCGCAAGCGGTTTGGCGGGACGGTGCGTCAATGGCCGATCCAGGTTGGATCGTCGAGCGCCGGCATCACTTCGAGCACCCGCGACTGCGGGAAGATCGCGATCGCCTCGGTGCCCTCCCGCAGCTTGGACAACAGCTCGAACTCGCCGTTGTGGAGCCGCACCAGCGCTTGGACGATTGGCAGACCGAGGCCGGTTCCCTGTTCGGCGCTCTTCATCGCCGCCGAGCCCTGGCCGAAGGAGGACAGGACCAGCGGGATCTCGGCGGCCGGAATGCCCGGTCCGTCGTCCTTGACCGAGACATATTGGCCGGCGCCGGCGGTCCAGCCGACGCGCAGAACGATCGAGCCGCCATGGGGCGTGAATTTCACCGCATTGGACAAGAGGTTGAGGATGATCTGGCGCACCGCCCGCTCGTCGGCCCATAGCGCCGGCAGATCCGGCTCGACCTCGGCCGACAGGTCGATATCCTTGGCCTCGGCCTTGATCCGCATGATCGACAGGCCGTCCTTGGCGATCGCGACGAGTTCGATGGCCTCCTCGTTGAGGTCGAACCGCCCGGCCTCGATCCGCGACAGATCGAGGATTTCGTTGATGACGCCGAGGAGGTGCTGGCCAGAGGCGTGAATGTCGCGAACGTAATCCTTGTAGGTCTCGGTGCCGAGCGGGCCGAGGATCTCGCCACTCATCACCTCGGAAAAGCCGAGGATCGCGTTGAGCGGCGTGCGTAGCTCGTGGCTCATCGTCGCTAAAAACCGCGATTTGGCGAGATTGGCTTCCTCGGCCCGGCGCCTGGCTTCCTCGGAAATCACCTGTGCCGTTTCGAGCTCGGCGATCAGTTCGTCTTTTTCGGCCTGATGGATGAGGCCGCTGAGCGCCGAGCGCCGCAGGATCTCGCTGACGACGGCGAAGAAGGCGACGGCGGCGATCAGGATGCTTCTGACGGCGATGTTGGCAGGATCCGGATCGTTCACCATGCCGACGCCGAGAAACACAGCGGTGATGCCGAAGGTGATCGGAACCACCAGGCGCAGGGTGAAGGAGACCATTGCCGTCGAGGCAATGACGATGAACAGGACGGTAAACTGGAAGATGCCGAATTGCGGCCCTTGCTCATGCAGTGCCGTCAGCGAGGCGAGATAGGCCCAGCACAAGCCCGCCATGAAATGGCCCGAGAGAAACAAGCGGCGCCAGGGGTCGACCGATTCGGTCGGCACCCGCTCGGCCTGGAATTTGCGGGCCGTGACGACGAGGGCGAGATAGCAGCCAAGGGCGACGAGCGTCCAAAGCGCGGCCACCAAAGGGCCGAGATGGATCGACAGGCCGAAGCCGGTGGCCATTACCGGCAGCGGCAGAATGATCGCCGAAGCGCGCAGGGCCGCCGCGTGTTGGTCGAGCAGCTCGCCGGAAAAGCGCGTGGCCGTTCGCCGGCCCCGTGCCGACAGCCGTTCGCGGGCCGATCGCAACGTCGCTGCAAGATCGCCGTTGCGCGATCTCGGGCGACGGGCGACGAGGCCAGGGTCGACAGTGGGCGGAGCGGCAAGAGACATGGAGCGTCGATCAAAGGGCCTGGCTGAAGTTGCGCTGGCCGCCATTCTGTTTCCTCAACCTTAAAGAATTCGCTTAAAGAACCGGAAATTTCTGTCGGAGGGTGGGTGGCCTTGGTCTGCAAGGCGTTACACAAATGAGAAAGCGCGGCTTCGACCACAGGAGGTCTGCCAGAAATTGTCGGCGTCGGTTGTTTGTCCCGAATGCGATTGGTCGGCCCGAGGCATCGTTTCGAAAAAAATGGGCGTATCGTCCGCGCGTCCGATCCGCCGGACGGCGCGCGCGTGAGAGAGGAAAAGTCCATGCTTCTGTTTGACGGTGGCCAAGCGCCCAATCCGCGCCGCACCCGAATCTTCATCGCTGAAAAGGGGCTCAGCGTGCCGCGCGAGCCCGTCGATATGAGCAAGCTGGAGCATCGCTCCGAGAAGATCGCCAGCCGCAATCCTCTGAAGCGCCTGCCGGTGCTCGAGCTCGATGACGGCACGATCCTGACCGAATCGATCGCGATCTGCCGCTATTTCGAGGCGCTTCACCCGGAGCCGGCGCTGTTCGGCCGCACACCGCTCGAAATCGCCCGGATCGAAATGTGGAACCGGCGGATCGAACTCGGTCTTTTCGGCACGGTCGCAGCCACCTTCCGCCACACCCATCCGGCGATGGCCGAGTGGGAGGTGCCGCAGATCGCCGCCTGGGGCGAGGCGAGCCGCGACAAGGCGGTCCAGTTTCTGCGGTTTTTCAACGATCATCTGGCAAGCCATCGTTTCGCAGCCGGCGACGCCTTCTCGGTCGCCGATATCACCGGGCTCGTCTCGGTGGACTTCATGCGGCCGGCCAAGATCACGATGCCGCCGGATCTCACCCATGTCGCCCGCTGGTCCGAAGAGGTCTCCGCCCGCCCGAGCGCCAAGGCTTGACCTTTCCGGTGGCGCGCACTGCGGATGACGGCTTTCGGGATGACCCGCAGACGCTTTACGCGACCATCCGCGGCTGCCGGATCTGCCGTGAGGCGCCGCTCGGTGCGCCCTTGCCGATCGAGCCCAACCCGGTGCTCGCCTTGTCGGCGACGGCGCGGATCGTCGTCGCCGGACAGGCGCCGGGCAATCTCGCCGACAAGACGACGAAACCGTTTAACGACCCATCCGGCGTGCGGCTGCGTGATTGGATGGGGATCGGGCCGGAGGTCTTTTATGATCGCAGTCGCATCGCCATTGTGCCGATGGGCTTTTGCTTTCCGGGCTACGACGCCAAGGGCGGTGACCTGCCGCCGCGCCGCGAATGCCGCGCCACCTGGCATGCCCGGGTGATGGCGGCGATGCCGCAGGTCGAGCTGGTGCTGGCGATCGGCCACTATGCCCAGCGCTTCCACATCGAAGACGGCGCGCGGCGCTCGCTGACCGAGACGGTTGCCGCCTGGCGCACGGTTTTGGCGACGGGCGGCCGGTTCGCGCCGGTGCTGCCGCTGCCGCATCCCTCCTGGCGCAACAATGCCTGGCTGAAGCGCTATGACTGGTTTGAAACCGAGCTGGTGCCGGTGTTGAAGCAGCGGGTTGCAGAGCTGATCTGAGCACCTCAAGGGCGCGCGTTTGTTGCCGGGCGGGCGCTCCGACCTTGACATCGCGGGACGCCCATGCGCTTGTCCGCCACCGATTCCGACAATTTTCGCGTCTTCTCGCCAGCCGGCGAATGCGACGCCATGAAGCCCGATGAGACGAGCCATGCACCGCTACCGCACCCATAGCTGCGCCGCCCTGAGCAAGGACCATGTCGGCGAGAGCGTGCGCCTGTCCGGCTGGGCGCATCGCATCCGCGACCATGGCGGGCTCTTGTTCATCGATCTGCGCGATCACTACGGTCTCACCCAGGTGGTGGTCGACCCGGATTCGCCGGCCTTCAAGACCGCCGAGACGGTGCGCGGCGAATGGGTGATCCGGGTCGACGGCGAGGTCAAGGGGCGCTCCGACGAGACCGTCAATGCCAAGCTGCCGACCGGCGAGATCGAGATCTTCGCCCGCGAGATCGAGGTGCTGTCGCCGGCCAAAGAACTGCCGCTGCCGGTCTTCGGCGAGCCGGACTATCCGGAGGACATCCGCCTCAAATATCGCTTCCTCGACCTGCGCCGCGAGACGCTGCACAAGAACATCATGCGGCGTACTGAGATCATCGCCAAGATCCGTTCGCTGATGCAGGAGACCGGCTTCACCGAGTTCCAGACGCCGATCCTGACCGCTTCATCGCCCGAGGGCGCCCGCGACTTCTTGGTGCCCTCGCGGCTTCACAACGGCATGTTCTACGCTCTGCCGCAGGCGCCGCAGCAGTACAAGCAGCTGTTGATGATGTCGGGCTTCGACCGCTATTTCCAGATCGCCCCGTGTTTCCGCGACGAGGACCCGCGCGCCGACCGCTTCTATGGCGAATTCTACCAGCTCGACGTCGAAATGAGCTTCGTCGAGCAGGAGGATATTTTCCAGACCATGGAGCCGGTGATCCGCAGCGTCTTCGAGACGTTTGCTGACGGCAAGCGGGTGTCGGAAACCTTCCGCCGGATTCCTTATGCGGAATCGATGAAGAAATACGGCTCCGACAAGCCGGATCTGCGCAACCCGATCGAGATGCAGGCCGTCACCGCGCATTTCGCCGGCTCCGGCTTCAAGGTCTTTGCGGGCATGATCGCCAATGACGACAAGGTCGAGGTCTGGGCGATCCCGGCCAAGACCGGCGGTTCCAGAGCCTTTTGCGACCGGATGAATTCCTGGGCGCAGGGCGAGGGCCAGCCGGGTCTCGGCTACATCTTCTGGCGCGAGGAAAACGGTGCGGTGTCGGGTGCAGGTCCCCTTGCGAAGAACATCGGCGAGGAGCGCACCGAGGCGATCCGCACCCAGCTCGGCCTCGAAGCGGGCGACGCCTGCTTCTTCGTCGCCGGGCGGCCGGAGAAGTTCGTCCCCTTCGCCGGGGCTGCGCGCACCCGCGTCGGCGAGGAGCTGAATCTCGTCGACCGCGACCGCTACGAACTCGCCTGGATTGTCGACTTCCCCTTCTACGAATGGGACGAGGACAACAAGAAGGTCGATTTCGCCCACAACCCGTTCTCCATGCCGCAGGGCGGCATCGAGGCGCTGAACAATGAAGAGCCCCTGGCGATCAAGGCGTTCCAGTACGACATCGTCTGCAACGGCTACGAGATCGCGTCGGGTGGCATCCGCAATCAGTTGCCCGACACGATGGTCAAGGCCTTCGAGATCGCCGGCTACTCCCGGGCTGATGTCGAGGAGCGTTTCGGCGGCCTCTACCGCGCCTTCCAATACGGCGCGCCGCCCCATGGCGGCATGGCGGCGGGTATCGACCGCATCGTCATGCTTTTGTGCGGGGCGAAGAACCTGCGCGAGATCGCGCTGTTCCCGATGAACCAGCAGGCCTTCGACCTGTTGATGGGCGCCCCGGCGGAGGCCCAGCCGGCCCAGCTGCGCGAACTCGGCCTGCGGATCGCACCGCAGGCGAAACCCTGATCGACGTGGCGCTACGCTGACAGAATTGGAGTCAACCATAGGGTGTTGACTTTTTGCATTAGACAATTTTAAATTGATATGTTACGAAAGGTCGACGGCCGAAGCGTTACAACTGCGCTGTAAGGTTGCAAATGAAAACAAGCATTTTTCGATCTCTATCATGATGTTTTAATTTATATATTTGTTTTATTAGGGAGATTTTTTATTTTTATAAATATTTTTATTTTATGATTTGCTTTTAGAATTTTTTATTTATTATTTTTTGTATGAATTAAAAATAATATTTGTGTTCACTTGGCGTTTTATAAATGAACGAATTGGTCTTGATCGCAATCGCGCGCTGACCTGCATCATTCGACACGGGATTTGAGGGCGTCTGTCGCGTTGATGCGACAAGCTTCATAAACGAATCGGGTATATTTGGATCGGCTTGGAGTGAAGCCATGATCAATTTCAACGTGCCCTGCGCGGGCCCGGCTGTTGGCTCGTCCGCGCCCGCTATAAAGCCGGCGCCAGCGTTCGCGCAGACCGACCTTGTGGCCTTGTCGCGCTATTATCTCATGCTGATGATGCGCAACGTCACCAGTGACGGGTATGTCATCGAAGACCCTGCCGAAGCGGGCGTCTTTTCGTCCCCCGGATGCGTGGTCGCCGCGCCATCCTATCCGGCCAATACGCCGGGTGTCGATCAGGACTATGTTTTCAATTGGGTTCGTGACGGGGCGATCACGGCGATCGAGATCGCCCGGGGAGAGTTCCCCGTCTTGGCAGGGGGAGGCGTTCCGCCCCTTGTCGATTACGTGAACTTCGCCGCGTCCTGCCAAAAGAACGCGGCAAACTGCGCAAGCGTCACGTTAGGCCATGCCTGTTTCAAAGTCTCGGGCGCGGTCCGCCCGTGGTCGGAGCAGAACGACGGCCCGGCCATCCAGTCACTTGCGCTTCTCGCCATGTTCGATCAGCTCGACACGCCCACCAAGGCGATGGCCAAGGACTTGATCGAGAAAAATCTCGAATATATTTTGAATGTCTATCAAAATAAAACGACCAATCTTTGGGAGGAATTTGAAGGTTATTCGTTTTTCGCTCGAGCAGTGCAATTGAAATTTTTCAAGACGATTTCGAATAACGTCATCAATATTGCCGTCCCCGGCGGCGTCGTTGCCGCAATCGCGTGGTTGGAGCAGCAGCTGGCCGAACATTGGAACGGCCAGCTTTACGTGAGCATGTTGATGTCATCGGCGCCCGAAGGCTACGACGCGAACATCGATATCGTCTCTTCGGTCTGCTACGGCGCGATTGAGCCGACCGATCCCAAGCTTCTGGCGACCGCGGCGATTCTGCGGCGCCAGTGGGCCGATCCGTCCTCCGCGAGCTACTATCCGATCAACGGGGCCGATGCCGAAAAGGGGCTGGGGCCGCTCTTCGGACGCTATCCCAGCGACCATTATGACGGGGATGTCTCCGCGCCTGTCGTCGGCGGGCATCCTTGGGCGTTGTGCACGGCCAATTTTGCGGAATTTCAATATCGCCTGGCGAATGCTGTTGAGGCGAGCGGCAAGATCCCGCTTGATCCGCTGTCGAAGCCGTTCTTCGCGGCCTTCGGGCCTGATGCGTCAGACGATGCAGCGGCGATGGCCGTGGCGCTGCGCGCGTCGTCGGACGCGATGCTGCGCGCCATTGTCTATCACAGCGATCATTACGAACTCAGCGAGCAATTCGATGGCGCTAGCGGTTACGAAAAGAGCGTTCGCAATCTGACGTGGAGCTACGCGGCTTTTCTCTCCGCGGTCAGGGCTCGCTCGAATGCCGCAAGCTCGAAAGGCAAAAGCACGAACACACGGGCCCCCGCGCGTCGCATCGCGGTACCGGCCTCGGCAGCGTGATCGAGACGGTCGACAGCGCGGGAATCGCGGACTGGGCGAGCCGAGATGCGCCCGGCGCGAACGAGCCGGCGTGAATGCATCAAGTTGGCATGCGCAGGTCAGACGTGATTGCACCGCTCGTCAGGGGCAGGATGGAGGCAGGACGTGCTTTTTCCTCTCAGATCATCGCAGAACGCCGATGCCAGAGCGATCGCCGCGTCGCACGATTTCGATGTGATCATCGTCGGCACTGGAATCTCTGGCGCGATTATCGCCAAGGAAACGGCAGCGGCGGGCAAGCGCGTCCTGATCCTTGAGGCTGGGAGCGGCGCCAATCGATCGCTGGCGGGCTATGATGACCTTTTGACCACCTTCTACGCGGCACCAGGCAAAGACAATCAGTCTCCCTTCCCTGCAAATCCCAATGCCAACATGCCGCGCAGCCCGCAACTGCGCAAACTGCAGCCTGGGGAGACGGACAGCGACACCTACATCGTGCAGTCCGGACCCTATGTGAGTGATACGACCTATACGCGCATCTTCGGCGGCACGACCATGCATTGGGAAGCCAAGACGCCGCGCATGTTGCCTTCCGATTTCAAAACCCGCACCTGTTTCGGTCAGGGGCTCGATTGGCCGCTCAGTTTTGACGACATCGAAGGCGACTACGTCCTGGCCGAGCGGGAGATCGGCGTTTCGGCGAATGTCGAAGACCAGCAATATCTGGGACAGACCTTTTCAGGCGGCTATGTTTTTCCGATGCACGGTCTGCCGTTGTCCTATCTCGACCAGAAGGTCAATGACGGCATCGAAGGCACCTCGGTCGAACTCGACAACCAAACCTATCCATTGAAAGTGCGGCCGTATCCGCAGGGGCGAAATGCCATTCCCAATGCGGCCTACGACGGCGGTCAGGGATACCGTCCCGTCGGCGCGGTCGACACGCATATGGTCGAGGAAGGCGGGCGTTGTCAGGGCAACACCAACTGCGTGCCGCTGTGCCCGGTGCAGGCCCGTTACCACTCCGGCAAGACCCTCGCGGCCGCCTGCAAGGCCACCGGCGATGACGGCGAGCCGCAGGTCACGTTGATCGCCCACGCCGTTGCCTCGAAGGTCAATATCGATCCGGATAGCGGCAAAGTTTCTTCGCTCGAGGTGAAGATCTACGACGATCGCGAGAGCTCGGCCTATCAGACGGTGACGGTGAAGGGTGCGGTCTATGTGCTCGCGGCCGGGGCGATCGAAACCGCGCGCCTGATGCTTGCCTCGGGCCTTCAAAGCACGAGCGGCCTCGTCGGGCGCAATTTGATGGATCACGCCTATTTGCTGAACTGGGCGCTGATGCCGCAGATCTGCGGGACGATGCGGGGAACCACCTGTACCGGCGGCATTGTCGACTTGCGGGATGGCCCGTTTCGACAGAAGCAGGCGGCCTTTGCCATCGATATCCACAATGACGGCTGGGGATGGGCCACTGGTTCACCGACCTCGGATCTGCTTGATTTGGTGGATGCGGGCAATCTGTACGGCGCAGACTTGCGTCGCGGTGTCATCGACCGGGTTTCGCGACAGCTGCTGCTGGCCTTCATGATCGAGGTCATGCCGGTCGACAGCAACCGCATCACCGTGGATCCGAAATACACCGATCCCTTAGGCAATATGCGCCCGATTCTATCATTCACGGTTCCGGATTATACGATGAGGGGAGCGGCCTACGCCCGTCAGTTCGCTCGCACGATTTTCCAGCGGCTCGGGGCGCAGGATCGCACCACCTACGATCCGGACGATTTCGGCTACGTGGCCTATGAAGGGCAGGGCTATGCCATCCGCGGCGGCAATCATCTGGCCGGAACGCACATCATGGGGACAACGCGCTCCAACTCCGTTGTCGACAAGGACCAGCGCAGCTGGGACCACGACAATCTCTATCTGGTCGGCGGCGGCAGCATGCCGTCTATCGGGACGGCGAATGTCACCTTGACGCTCGCGGCGCTGTGTTTCCGAAGCAGTCGGCAAATCCTGAAATACCTCCATTGAAATCAAGCATCGCATCCGATGCGCGGGGCAGATCAGGCCGGCGCACTCAACTCGTGCCACACGGAGTTTGAGCATGCAGTTTGAAGGCATCAAGACGCGCGACGAACTGATCGGCTTCCTGTATCAGGCGATGCAGCTCGAGCATGCGACGATTCCGCCCTATTTGACGGCGCTCTACTCGATCAAGCCCGGCACCAATCCGGATGCGGCGCAGGTGCTGCGGGTCATTGTCGTCGAGGAAATGCTGCATCTGACGCTCGCGGCCAATATCCTCAACGCCATCGGCGGCACCCCTGATCTCAGCAGATCCGATTTCGTCCCTGCATATCCGGCCTTTTTGCCCGATGGCGAAGATGACTTCAAAGTCGGGATCGAGGGGTTCAGCCACGCGGCGCTGACGACGTTTTTGAAAATCGAGCGGCCCGCCCGGCCCGTGTCGTCATCCGCGAAGGCCGCATTGCTCAAGCACACCGATAAGCCAGAGCAATCCGTTCTTTGCACGCACCCGGAAAATGCGACCCTTCGATTCTACAGCATCGGCGAATTTTACGCGGCGATCAGAGATGGCATTGAGTATCTGGAAGCCGAGGCGCAAGGCTGTGGAGCCACAATCTTTATCGGCGACGCCGCGCGGCAGATCACTTCGAAATATTATTATTCCGGCGGGGGAAACCTCTTCCCTGTCACCGACCTGAACAGTGCGTTGAAGGCCATCGCGCTGATCACCGAGCAGGGTGAGGGCGATGGCGGTCACATCTATGACGAAGACGAGCATGAGATCGCCCATTATTATCGCTTCGACGAGTTGCAGAGGGGGCGGTACTATCAAAAGGGCGATGAAGCGGGGCATCCGACGGGGCCGGAGCTGAGCGTTGACTGGGATGGGGCCTATGCCATCAAGCCCAATCTCAAGGTCGCCGAAATCGCCGAAGGATCGGCGTTGCGAGAGGCGGCGATCACCTTCAATCGCCGTTACGGCGAATTTCTGCAGCTGTTGACTCAGGCGTATAACGGCGAGCCGGAGCTGTTGCTCGAAGCCGTTCCGATGATGTTCGAGTTTCGCGATCTGATCCTCGAGCTCGTTCGCAATCCGTTACCAGGTCATGCCGACCAGTATGGCGGGCCGACATTCGAGGTCGCGGGCTCTGCCGAAACCGCGGCGGCCACCCCGGACATCGTCGAGATCACGCGGGGGCGCCTCGAGTCGTTTCTCGGCCTGTCAGCCGAACTCACCGCCTTCTCGCGCTTCGATCTTTTGGGGACAGGGCTCGCCGAGCGCTATCTCGGCACCCTCGATAAGGTGGTCGGAGACGCGGCGACCGATCAGCTGATCGCGGCCTTCGAGGGGCTCCCGCCGCCGGGTGGGAAGGCCCGTGTTGCGGCAATTCGAGCCACCATTTTGGGCGACGAGCGGCTTGGCGACATTGCCCGGGCGCTGATCAAGCTCTGGTACTCGGGCACCTGGTTCGAGCTGCCGGCGGCCTGGACGCAGCGATACGGTCCCGGCGCGTCGAACATCACTTTCGTGGTGTCACCCGATGCCTATGTCGAGAGCCTGCTGTGGAAAGCGATCGGCGCCCATCCCGCCGGTGCCAAGCCTCCGGGCTTCGGCTCCTGGGCCCATCCTCCGAAAATTCCGCCCGTTCCGGGGGCCTATCCGGGCAATTGAAGCATTCGCACGTGTTTATTTGCCAGAGGAATGTTTGCGATGACGACCGATCTCAGCCGCTTGACACCGGACACTGTGTGGCCAGGCATCATTGCCACCCTGTGGTGGAACGACGACTTCATCAATATCGACATCGGCATTCCCTACGAGCAGGCGCTCAGCGAGATGGCGCTGGCCGGCTATGTGGGATGTGGCATGAGCCACAAGTTTCCCCCCGACCCGCAGACGTTGCGCTCGCCTCTCGAATTGCGGGGGCTGACGATCTCCGAGCCCTGGGTCAGCACCTACTTCACCATCAAGGACATGAAGCAACAGACGCTGGACAACCTCGATACTCAACTCGACTTCCTGGATGACATGGAAAAGGGCAGCGACGATCCGCGGCGCGCTGATCTGGTGGTGTCCGAGTTCGGCAGGGCGGTTAATCCGCTTCCTGTCGCCCTGTTCGCGAATTGTCCGACATTCAACGACGCGGAATGGAAGCTGCTGGTGGAGGGCCTGCACTTGGCCGGCGAGAAGGCCAGGAGCCGCCAGCGCCGGCTTTGCTATCACCCGCATCTGGGGACCGGGGTGATGGAAGCCGCGGCGATCCATCGGCTGATGGATGATACGAACCCCGAGCTGGTTCATCTGCTTCTCGACACGGCTCATCAGGCGGCTGCCGGCGCTGATCCGCTGGATCTGGCCCGAAAATACGGCGAGCGCATCAAACATGTGCATCTGAAAGACATCCGTGCCGATGTGGTCAGTCGGATGCGCGAGGAAGGCTTGTCGTTTCAAGAGGGGATCGAGGCGGGAATCTTCACCGTGCCGGGCGATGGTTCGCTCACGACCTTTCCGGACATTCTCGACGCTCTTGCCCAAGCGGGGTTCAGGGGGTGGATCTGCGTCGAGGCGGAACAAGATCCTGCCAAGGCCAATCCGCTGGAATACGCCAAGAAGGGACGGGCTTACCTTCGGCAGATCCTCGGCTGGTAACGCCGCCGCTGATCGGGCGGTTTCACCCTCCCCGACAGGCCTTGTCATCCGCCGCGATGGGCGAAGACGGTGAAGCCCGCAGTCTCGGCTCGATGGCATGCATCGCGAATCGATCAATGAGCCAGAAATATCGAGGCGCCGCGCTTTTGGCGCGATGACATCAGGAGGTGTTTCGATGGGTACGCTGGAAACTTCTCGGATCTATTTCAGCTTCTTTATGTTTACGGCGGATCTTCGTCCCGATGACGCCGATTATACGCAGGTGCTGGTGACGCATCTGAGGGCGCTGAGCGAAATGGGCTATGGGGGCTTCGATGTGCACATCGCCTCCGGCCCGCCCGGCGCCGACCATCGCTCCGAGGTCGAGAGCTATGTCCGGCTCAAGCTAGCCTTCGATCGTGCGGGATTTTCAGGTCTGAAATTTACCACCAATGTGGGAACCACCCGCACCTTCGATCCGACGTCTCCCTACGAGGAGCAGCGCCGGCAGGCGCTTTCCTATCTCCAGTCCCGCGTCGACATTACCGCGGTACTGGGCGGAGAGGACACCATCATGTCGGGGCCGTTTCTGTATCCCTACGGTGTCTTTCCAACAACGGATAGCGGCGACGAACTTTGGAGCGACGCACTTCACGCCTGGATGAAGCCGCGCCTTGTCAATGCGCATTCGACGTTCCGAGAATTGGCGGACTATGCGGCCGAGAAGAAGGTGAAACTCGCCATTGAGCCGGTCAAGAACTGGGAAACGCCTGGTGTGACGATGGTGTCGGATGCCCTCGATTTTCTCGAGGATGCCGGGATCGCGAACTGCGGCATCACCGTCGATACCGCGCAGGTCGTCATGGAGAGCCAGGGGCCCGCCATTTTCAAACAGAATGTCGCGCGCGCGGCAGGGTGCGAGCGCCTGAACTACATTCATATCTCCGCGCCCGATCGCGGCGCTGTCACGGACAGCTGGATCCCCTGGGAGATCATGCTGGACAGCATCGAGCCCGTTTACGCCGGGCCCTATCTCGTCGAGGTCTTCAACGCGATCCCGCCATTCGACAGCTCCATGCGAATGACGCGGCGGCGCTTCTGGCGCCCGGGTGAAGACGACCCGGTTCAAGGCGTCGAGAGCGCCTACGAGGTCGCGGCCGCAAGCCTCGAGACGGTGAAGGGCCGGATCGAGCTTTGATCGCCATCAATTGACGATCGTCAAGGCCGAGCAAGCCGCCTTCGCACGAGCCTCGCAGATCCACGGATTGCGGGCTGAGGCTCGGCGCTGGCAATGGCGAGTCTGCTGATCGAACGCCATTCGCCCAGCGGTGCCGCAATCCCGGTGAGGCGATCAGCCGAAAAGGAGAGATCGATGGTGGCAGCACTTCCAGATCCGATCACGATCGTCAGGCGCGTGGGCGATATTCGTCTTCACACATTCATTTCGGCATTCACGCAAGGCAATATCGCCAACGCAACGCACATCGTCGAAAGCGAAAACGCACTGGTTCTGGTCGACGGCCAGTTTCTGGCGCCTTATGCCCGCCAGTTCCGACAATATGCCGACCGTCTCGGTAAACCCATCGACCGCATCTATCTGTCACATCGCCATCCCGATCACTGGTTCGGACTGGCATCGGCCTTCCGGGATGTTCCCATCTATGCCCTTCAGGAAACAATCGATTTTCTGACGGCAGATGGCAGCACATCGCTCCAGGATCATTGGACGATGGGCACGCTCGCGCCGGACGACATCATCATTCCACAGCACGTCGCCAACGCGGGCGATGTCGATATCGACGGCGTGCGATACGTCTTGCATAAAGTCACAAATACCGAAATCGACTTTTTACTGACATTGGCGCTTCCTGATTATCTTGTATATATTGCGCAAGATCTTATTTATAGCGGTAATCATCTATATTTGACAAAATATATGAATAACTGGATCGGCGTTCTTCAGGATATTCTGCATTCAGATTACGAAATATTTTTGCCGGGTCACGGATTTCCGACTGACAAGAATGGAGTTGCGGACAACATTCAGTATATAACCGTTGCTATGGAAGCGGTTGGCCGTGGATTTTCCAATGAAGAATTCAAAAAATTTATGATAGGTCAATTTCCAGAAAAAAAATGCCCATCAATATTCAATATCTATATTCCAAGATTATTTGATAATGCCAGTGAATTTTAATAGCGGATACAGTGAGACGGAGATTGTGAAATGAGCGAAATCTATTCTGTCGGACAATATCTGGTCGATCGGCTGGCGGAGCTCGGATTGCGACATTTGTTCTCGATTGCGGGCGATTATTCCGTCGAATGGGTCACCCGTTATGTCGAGGCGAGCCCTATTCAGGTGATTGAAGAGGTCAATGAGCTCAATGCCGGATATGCGGCCGATGGGTATGCGCGCCTCAACGGCATCGGCGCATTGTGCGTGACGTATTCTGCGGGGGCGCTTTGCGCCGTCAATGCGATCGCTGGCGCCTATGTCGAGAAAGTGCCGGTGGTGCTGATCAACGGCACGCCCAGTATTCAAAGGACCCTGAAATTCGAGCAAACCGGTTACAGCTCACACCACTTCATCAGCGGTCGGCAAACGGATCGCCAAGTTTTTGAATATATCACGGTGGCGACGGTGCGCATTGAAAAGCCGCATCTTGCGCCGATGCTGATCGATTCAGCGCTCACCGCGTGCATTACGGAACGAAGGCCGGTCTATATCGAGCTGCTGGAAGACGTCGTCGACTTGCCCTGCGTCAAGCCGGAAGGGGTGTTGACCGCGGCGCCGGAACTCTCCGACGAAGATGGCCTTGCGCAGGCAATCACGTTCATCGCCGAAAAGCTCCGCAACGCCACCAAGCCGGTGATCTGGCTCGGCGTTGAAATCGATCGCTCCGGACTGTGTGAGCAGGCCGCGCAACTCCTTCAACAGCTCAACGTGCCCTTCACCACCGAACTGATGAGCAAGGCGATCCTCTCCGAGGACAATCCTCTCTTCGTCGGAGTCTTCGACGGCAAATCATCGTCCGCCGAGGTGCAATCCTTGATGAGCGACGCTGATTTTGTCTTGGCGTTGGGGGTGTGGCTGACGGACCTGAACGATCTCGGCTGGCCGCTCGACCTGAATAAAACGGCTTTCGTGTCGTTATACACGATGAAATTCGGCACCCTTTTTATTCCGCAAGTGTCGATCGCAGATGTCGTCGCGGGTTTGATGTCCCAGTCCATCACGCGCGTGGCGCCGGCCCTGCCAGCACAGGTCCGCCCGGCCGCTCCCGACGCGTCTTCGACAAGCGCAATCACCTATCAGGGCTTTTACGACGTCGTCGCCGGCCATGTCGATGACAACACGATCGTCGGGGCTGATGCGAGTTTGAATTATTTCGGCAGCATGCTTTTGAAGGTCGGCGCGCCCCGCGGCTTCATCAGCCAGTCGTCCTATTCGGCCATCGGGTATATCGGGGCTGCGGCGACAGGGGCATCGCTGGCAAAGGCGCCCAATCAAAGACTGATGATCTTCACCGGCGACGGTGGATTTCAAATGACCGCGCAATGCCTTTCAACGCAAACCCGCTTCAAGCTCGACCCGATCATCTTCATCATGGACAACGGCGTCTATGCGGTGGAGCAATGGCTCGCCGATGCCGCGGTCTTCGACAGCACCGCGCCATTCCTCGATTCCTGTGTGCTTCACCGATGGGATTATCGCGCGCTCGCAACGGTCTTCGGCTGTCATGGGTGGAAGGCGGAGAACTACGCCGAGCTGGGCGCCGCCATCGATGCCGCCAAGGCCGTTTCGGACGGCCCATCCGTCATTCACGTCGTCGTGTCTCAGCGCTCGATCCCCGACAATGCGCGGTGGAAGATTCCAGCGGACGCATCGTCTTGAGGCGACGTGCATCCGATCGGACGCAGGGCGCTTTAGGCTGAGAACTGATGGATCAGCGCCAGAAAGTTGCGGCTGCGGCGATGCAGATGGCGAAGACGGCGATGGAAGCGCCTCTGCCGCGATCTTGTGGCGCTGCGTGGAGAGGAGGCATCTTGCGGGACCGGTTTCTTGCGCGTGGCGCGTGAAAGACGGCCGACGCGGATGCTCCGCTTGGTCAGAAATTCCCGCACTCAGTCGGTATCATCTTACCCTTGTCGGCCAGCAGGTCCTGGGCCGGGAGGTAGCGTTGGGAGCAGACAAGCGGCGCCCTTGGCGTTGCGGCATCTGGCCTTTCGACAACAGTAGAGCCAGCGGGCGACCGGGACCGTTACAGACCGCGCGGGGCTTGGCGTTCAGCCCTCCTTTGGTCCGGCCGATGCGCGGGGGAGCCCCTTTTGAGCAGGCTGGCCGCTGGGCGATGGGCTTTAAGATATGTTGCCGGGATAAGACGCGCCGCGTGCCGGGTCAGCCCCGCCGACAAGAAAACGGCCGCTCCATGGGAAGCGGCCGTTGTCGTTATGGAGGGCCGTCTGTTGTGCGTGTGTTCGCACGATCGGCGCCATTATCAGTGTTGAAGGCCGGTCAGTGCGAGCGCACCTGGTCCTTCACGGCATCCTTGACCTTGCCGTAGTTCTTCTGGGTCTTGCCTTCGACCTGGTCGGCTCGGCCCTCGGCTTCCATCTCGTGGTTGCCCATGGCGCGCCCGGCGACTTCCTTGATTTTGCCGCCGGCTTCCTTGGCCGCTCCCTTGATTTCGTTCTTATCGACCATCGACGTTTGCTCCGTTGTCGCCGCCGCCCATTGCCGCGGCTTGTGAGATCCAAAACGTCGGACGCGACCGGGTGTTCCCTGAGCGAATCGAGAAATCTTGCCGCAGCCGACTGTTGTCGGACGCAAGTTGGCCCTTGATTTTAAAAGCAAAAGGGGCAGTCCCGAAGGACTGCCCCATGGTCGACTGATATTATGGGAACGCATCGGCCGGACTAAGACGTCCATGCCGCCACCTGAAACCGGGCTTGCCCGGCTTCAGCAACCTTGGAGATGGGCGGCTTAATGGCCTTCGCGAAGCCTTGCGGCTTCTTAGAAGTCCATGCCGCCACCTGAAACCGGGCAAGCCCGGTTTCAGCAACCTTGGAGATGGGCGGCTTGATGGCCTTCGCGAAGCCTTGCGGCTTCTTAGAAGTCCATGCCGCCCATGCCACCCATGCCGCCCATACCACCGGCGGGCATACCACCACCGGCCGACTCCTTCTTCGGAGCCTCGGAGATCATCGCCTCGGTGGTGACCAGGAGACCCGCGACCGACGCGGCGTCCTGCAGGGCCGAGCGAACGACCTTGACCGGATCGACGATGCCCATCTGGATCATGTCGCCATATTCGCCGGTCTGGGCGTTGTAGCCGAAGGAGAGCGACTCGTTCTCGAGGATCTTGCCGACCACGATCGAGCCCTCGGCGCCGGCATTGGTGACGATCTGACGGATCGGAGCCTGCAGCGCCTTACGGACGATGTTGATGCCCGCGTCCTGATCGGCGTTGACGCCCTTCAGGTCGACGGCGTTCGAGGCGCGCAGCAGCGCGACGCCACCACCGGCCACGATGCCTTCCTCGACGGCCGCGCGGGTCGCGTTGAGGGCGTCGTCGACGCGGTCCTTCTTTTCCTTCACCTCGACTTCGGTCGCACCGCCGACGCGGATCACCGCGACGCCGCCGGCGAGCTTGGCCAGGCGCTCCTGGAGCTTCTCACGGTCGTAGTCCGAGGTGGTCTCCTCGATCTGCGCCTTGATCTGACCGACGCGGGCCTTGATCTGCTCGCTCTCGCCAGCACCATCGACGATGGTGGTGTTCTCCTTGGTGATGGAGACCTTCTTGGCGCGGCCGAGCATGTCGAGGGTGACGTTCTCAAGCTTGATGCCGACGTCCTCGGAGATCACCGTGCCGCCGGTGAGGATCGCGATGTCCTCGAGCATCGCCTTGCGGCGATCACCGAAGCCCGGCGCCTTGACGGCGGCGATCTTCAGGCCGCCCCGCAGCTTGTTGACGACGAGCGTGGCGAGCGCCTCGCCCTCGACGTCCTCGGCGATGATGATCAGCGGCTTCGACGACTGAACCACAGCCTCGAGAACCGGCAGCATCGCCTGGAGGTTGGACAGCTTCTTCTCGTGCAGGAGAATGTAGGCGTCGTCGAGCTCGGCGACCATCTTCTCCGGGTTGGTCACGAAGTAAGGCGACAGGTAGCCGCGGTCGAACTGCATGCCTTCGACGACTTCGAGCTCGGTCTCGGCGGTCTTGGCTTCCTCGACCGTGATCACGCCCTCATTGCCGACCTTCTGCATGGCGGCGGCGATCATCTCGCCGATTTCCTTCTCGCCATTGGCCGAGATGGTGCCGACCTGGGCGACTTCGTCCGAGGTGTCGATCGAGCGGGCGGCGGTGCCGAGCGCGTCGACGACCTTGGCGACGGCGGCGTCGATGCCGCGCTTGACGTCCATCGGGTTCATGCCGGCGGCAACGGCCTTGGCACCTTCCTTGACGATCGCCTGGGCGAGAACCGTCGCGGTCGTGGTGCCGTCACCGGCCTTGTCGTTGGTCTTCGAGGCCACTTCGCGCACCATCTGGGCGCCCATGTTCTCGAACTTGTCCTCGAGCTCGATCTCCTTGGCGACGGAGACGCCGTCCTTGGTGATGCGCGGCGCGCCGAACGACTTGTCGATGACGACGTTGCGGCCCTTGGGGCCGAGGGTGACCTTCACGGCATCGGCGAGAATGTCGACGCCCCGGAGCATCCGCTCACGCGCGTCGCGGCCGAACTTTACCTCTTTGGCTGCCATATCCGATTTCTCCTTGGCGCGCTGTCTTGCAAGCGGCGCCTTTTGATTCTGACTTCAGTCGGGACTACAGAAAATTCCGTTGGGAAAATTCCGGCGGTCTGCCTTAGGCGACGACGCCCATGATGTCGGACTCCTTCATGATCAGGAGATCCTCACCGTTGAGCTTGACCTCGGTGCCGGACCACTTGCCGAACAGCACGCGGTCGCCAGCCTTGACGTCGAGCGGAACGACCTTGCCGCTTTCATCGCGGGCCCCGGAGCCGACGGCGATGACTTCGCCTTCCTGGGGCTTTTCCTTGGCCGTGTCCGGGATGATGATACCGCCAGCGGTCTTCTCCTCGGACTCCACCCGGCGAACCACAACGCGGTCATGCAGGGGACGGAAGTTCACAGCTGCCATGTTCGTATGAACCCTTTTTTGGACGGTGATACCGGGCCCTTCCCGGGCCCAGAGGAAACTATGTTAGCACTCGCCTTGGGTGAGTGCTAACGCCAGCCAGATAGTGACCGGGGTGGACGGGAGTCAAGAACTAAGGGTGCAAAAAATTTTGCGCGTCCGAAGCGGCATCCGCGAATGCGCGCCGGTTTCTGCAGGCGTCGGCGATCCGACGATCGCATACGGCGATTTGCAGGCCGATCGGGGTGCCGGCCCGGCGCGCCGGATGGGCGGATGAGACGGCGGCGCTAGCTGATCGGCTTGACCAACTCCCCCCTCATCTCTATCGCCTCAGGGCGAGATTCAACCCCCGTTCCCTCAATTGCCGAGACCTTGAAGCATGCAGGATCAGTCTTTCCAACTGCCGAGCCGCATCGGGCATTTGTCCGACGTGTCGCGCGGTTACGAGGTGATCTTTTGTGATATCTGGGGGGTCGTCCATAACGGCGTCGTCCGGCATGCGGCGGCCGAAGCCGCACTTTCGGCGGCGCGCGCGGCAGGGGCGAAGGTCGTGCTGGTCACCAACGCACCGCGCCAGGCCAAGGGCGTGATCGCCCAACTCGATGGTCTCAGCTTCGCCCGCGATGCCTATGACGCGGTCGTTACCTCGGGCGACGTGACCCGGGCGCTGATCGCCAAGGCTGGTGGTCCCGTCTTCCATATCGGTCCCGCCCGCGACGTCGATCTGTTCGAGGGGCTCGATGTGACGCGCACCGATGACGCCGAGGCGGCGACGGCGGTGATCGCCACCGGCTTGTTCGACGACACGGTCGAGACCCCGGACGACTACCGCGACCTCTTGGCGGGTTTTCGCGCCCGCGCCTTGCCGATGATCTGCGCCAATCCGGACATCGTCGTGCATCGCGGCGAGACGCTGATCTATTGCGCCGGCGCCCTTGCCAAGGCCTATGAAGCGGCTGGCGGCACGGTGCTGATGGCCGGCAAGCCCTATGCGCCGATCTATGCCGAGGCGCGGCGGATCAGCGGCGCATCGGCATCGACCCGGATCCTGGCCATCGGCGATGGCCTCAACACCGATATCAAGGGCGCCAACGGCGTCGATCTCGACGTCCTGCTGATTACGGGCGGCATTCACGGCTCGGAATTCGGCGAGACGCCGGACGATCCCGCGACGATCGCCACGGTGCTGGCGGAGCGCGGGCTGAAGGCGCGGTTCTTCATGGCGGCGCTCGGATGAGGGGCGCGTCGATCGCCCGGCTGAGCGGCGAGGCGCCGCTCGACCTTGCCTTGCGCAATGGCGTCGTTGCGATCGGCAATTTCGATGGCGTCCATCGCGGCCATCAAAGCGTGCTCGGCACCGCCCGGGAGATCGCCAAGGCGGAAGGCAAACCGCTGATCTGTCTGACCTTCGAGCCGCATCCGCGCACCGTCTTTCATCCGGAGAACCCGGTGCCGCGGCTCACCCCCGCGCCGATCCGCGCCAAGCTTCTGGCCGCGCTCGGCTTCGATGCGGTCGTCGAGCAGGCCTTCGACAAGACATTCGCCGGGGTCGAGCCGGAGGACTTCGTCAACACCGTGCTCGTCGAGCGGCTGGGGGCGGCGCATGTCGTCGCCGGTTTCGACTTCCACTATGGCCGCAGACGGGCCGGCACACCGCAGACCCTGATCGTCGCCGGCGAGCGCCATGGTTTCGGCGCGACGCTGGTGCCGGCGATGAAGGATGGCGATGGCGAGACCATTTCCTCGAGCCGCATCCGCGAGCTGCTTGCCGATGGCGCGGTGGCGCCGGCGGCCGCGCTTCTCGGCTATCGCTGGACGATCGGCGGCTCGGTGCAGGAGGGGCAGCGGCTTGGCCGCACCCTTGGCTATCCGACCGCCAACATCCTGCTGGTGCCGGATACGATGCTGAAATTCGGCATCTACGCCGTTCGCCTGCGCCGCGCCGACGGCACGCTGATCGACGGCGTGGCGAGCTTCGGCCGCCGACCGACCTTCGACAACGGCGTCGCGCTTTTCGAGACCTTTCTCTTCGACTTTTCCGGCGATCTTTATGGCGAAACCGTTGCGATCTCGCTGTTCGATTATCTGCGCGGCGAGGAAAAGTTCGACGGCGCCGAAGCGCTGATCGCCCAGATGGACCGCGACTGCGACAACGCCCGCGCCGTCCTCGCCGGCGCGCAACCGCTGTCGGCGCTGGATCGCACGATTGCGTTCTGAGTTCGGTGAGGCTTGATGCGCCTAGCCTCGCCTTTGCTCTTGCCGGCGTTCTTTTCTTCGCTGGCTGAAGTTGCTAAAGCCTGCCGCCATGGTGGCACGACGCTTCTTTTCGACCGGCATTCGAATTAGTCGCCCGGCCTTCCGGCGGCCCTGACGGGCGCGGAGGGACCGGGACGCGTCGCTTTTCACGCTGAATTCTCTCCCGCCGCCGCCTTTTGTTTTCGCGGCCGCTCAAGGGTTGACCCGCATTATGACCGATCAGACGACGACGGACGGCTCCGTCGATTACGCCAAGACCCTCTTTTTGCCCGAAACCGCGTTTCCGATGCGTGCCGGACTGCCCAAGGTCGAGCCCGAATGGATCGCCAAATGGGACGCGATGAACCTTTATGGCAAGCTCCGCCAAGCGTCCAAAGGCCGGCCGAAATACGTCCTCCACGACGGCCCGCCTTATGCCAACGGCAATCTCCATATCGGCCACGCGCTCAACAAGATCCTGAAAGACGTCATCACCCGCTCCTTCCAGATGCGTGGCTATGACGCCAACTATGTGCCCGGCTGGGACTGCCACGGCCTGCCGATCGAGTGGAAGATCGAGGAGCAGTACCGCGCCAAGGGCAAGAACAAGGACGAGATCGAGGTCAACGAGTTCCGCAAGGAATGCCGCGACTTCGCCGCCCATTGGGTGGGCGTGCAGAGCGCGGAATTCCGCCGGCTCGGCGTCGAGGGCGATTTTTCCGACCCGTATCTGACGATGAATTTCGAGGCGGAGTCGGTGATCGCCGGCGAGCTGTTGAAGTTCGCCATGAGCGGCCAGCTCTATCGCGGCTCGAAGCCGGTGATGTGGTCGGTGGTGGAGCGCACGGCGCTCGCCGAGGCCGAGGTCGAATATCACGACCACGAATCCGATACGGTGTGGGTGAAGTTTCCGGTGCGCGGCGCGGGGGCGCTCGCCGGAACGTCTGTCGTCATCTGGACGACCACCCCATGGACCATGCCCGGCAACCGCGCGATCGCTTTCTCGCCGCGGATCGCCTACGGCCTCTATGAGGTGACCGCTCCCGAGGACGCGGACAATCCGCGCTGGGCAAAGCAAGGCGAAAAGCTGATCCTAGCGGACGCGCTGGCCGCCGACGTCTTCGCCAAGGCGCGGGTGCCGGAGGGCGGCTTTCGGCGGGTCGGCGATGTTTCGTCCTCCGATCTTCGCGATCTGCTCTGCGATCATCCTCTCAAGGACCTCGGCTATGGCTTCCCCGTGCCGCTGCTCTCCGGCGACCACGTCACCGACGATGCCGGCACCGGCTTCGTCCACACCGCGCCCGGTCACGGCCGCGAGGATTTCGACGCCTGGATGACTGTCCGCCGCGATCTGGAACGCCGCGGCATCGACACGGCGATCCCCTTCACCGTCGACGACGACGGCTTCTACACCAAGGATGCGCCGGGCTTCGGGCCGGATGCCGAGGGTGGACCGGCGCGGGTCATCGACGACAAGGGCAAGAAGGGCGACGCCAACGCCCGCGTCATCGCCGCGCTGATTGCGGCCGGCAATCTCCTCGCCCGCGGCCGGCTGAAGCACTCCTATCCGCATTCCTGGCGCTCCAAGAAGCCGGTGATCTTTCGCAATACGCCCCAGTGGTTTGTCCATATGGACAAGGATCTCGGAGGATATGGGCTGGAGGGTGGCTCGCAGCATCACGCCGAAGAGACCCTGCGCGCCCGCGCTTTGCGCGCCACCGACGCCACCCGCTTCGTGCCGGCTTCGGGCCAGAACCGGCTGCGCGGCATGATCGCCGACCGGCCGGACTGGGTGTTGTCTCGCCAGCGGGCCTGGGGCGTGCCGATCTGCGTCTTTGCCGATGCCGACGGCAATGTTCTCAAGGACGAGCAGGTCAATGCCCGCATCCTCGAAGCCTTCCGCGAGGAGGGCGCCGATGCCTGGTTCGCCGAAGGGGCCAAGGAGCGGTTCCTCGGCAACGAGCACGACGCCGCGAAGTGGACGATGGTCCGCGACATTCTCGACGTCTGGTTCGATTCCGGTTCGACCCACGCCTTCTGCCTGGAAAAGCGCCCGGATCTCAAATGGCCGGCGGATCTGTATCTCGAAGGTTCCGACCAGCATCGCGGCTGGTTCCACTCCTCACTTCTGGAAAGCTGCGGCACCCGTGGCCGGGCGCCCTACGACGCGGTTCTCACCCATGGCTTCGTCATGGACGAGGAGGGGCGCAAGATGTCGAAGTCGCTCGGCAACGTCGTCACCCCTCAGGAGGTGATCAAGCAGTCCGGCGCCGACATCCTGCGGCTGTGGGTGGTCTCGTCGGATTATTCGGAGGATTTGAGGCTCGGCAAGACGATCCTGCAGACCAATGTCGATTCCTATCGCAAGCTGCGTAATACCATCCGCTGGATGCTCGGCACCCTTGCCCACGACACCGGCGAGAGCGTCCCGCTCGCCGAGATGCCGGAGCTGGAGCGGCTGATGCTGCACCGGATCGCGGAATTGGATGAGGTCGTGCGCAAGGGCTACGACGCCTTCGACTTCAAGCGCATCGCGCGGGCGCTGGTCGATTTTGTCGTGGTCGAGCTGTCGGCCTTCTATTTCGACGTGCGCAAGGACGCGCTCTATTGCGATCCCTTGTCGTCGGTGAAGCGCAAGGCGGCGCTTGAGGTGGTGCGCACGCTGTTCGATCACCTCGTCACCTGGCTTGCGCCGATGCTGCCCTTCACCATGGAAGAGGCTTGGTTGTCGCGCTATCCGGATGCCGATTCGGTCCATTTCGAGCAGTTCCGCACGGTTGATCCGGCCTGGCGCAACGACGCGCTGGCCGCCCGCTGGCAGACGATCCGCAAGGTGCGCCGGGTGGTGACGGGTGCTCTGGAGGACAAGCGCCGCGACAAGGTGATCGGTTCATCGCTGGAGGCCTGGCCGAGCGTTTATATCGCCGACGCTGAGACGCGCGCCTTGGTCGAGGCCGCGGACTTTGCCGAGATCTGCATCACCTCGGGGATCAAGATCAGCGGAGCCGACGCACCGGCGGATGCGTTCGTTTTGGCCGATACGGCGGGTGTCGCCGTCGTCTTCGCCAAGGCGGAGGGTGAAAAATGCGCCCGATCCTGGAAGATCACCGGCGACGTCGGATCGGATCCCGCATTTCCTGAGGTCTCGGCCCGTGACGCGCAGGCGCTGCGCGAGCTGCAGGATGCGGGACGGCTTCCGGCCTGAGTCGGCCGGCCGGCGTAGAGCCCGTTCGGGCAAATGCACCGGCCCAAACGCGGCCGATGCCGGATGACTGATTGCACTGTGGCATGCCCGGAATTTGCCGGATTCCCATGCCATTCGGCCTGATGTTGCAGAATCGTGCTTGGCCTTTGGTCAGGTTGCGCCTATGCCATGAAGGCAGGACACAGTCGAAGGGGGCGTGTCCGGCCGCTCGCGGCTTCAAGCGGTCGTTCAGACCGCATGCCGCGCCGAAAGCTGGAGCTTGCCCGTCATTTTGCCGGGATAATCTCGGCAAACGAGTTTTGAAGGCTTCGTCGCGACCCTGCAAAGAGGCAGGGCCGTCGGGATGAGGGGGACGTATCGACATGACGCCGAACACCGCCCGCAAGGGGGTCGTCGCCGCCGTTCTGGTTACCGGTTGCCTGTCGCTGGCGGGTTGCCTGGGCCCGACTTATGGCACGGGCAAGTCGCAGGGCGAGACGCTGTTCGACGACTTGAACAATTTCGTCTCGCTCGGTAGCTCGAACGACGGGCAGCAGATTGCCTATACGCCGCGCCAGAAGCTGGTGAAGCCGGAAAATACCTCCGTGCTGCCGCCGCCTGAGACCGCCCGCAACACCACCGGCGATCCGAACTGGCCTGAATCGCCGGAAGAGCGTGCCAAGCGCCTCCAGGCCGCCGCCTATCAGGGCGACGGACCGCTGCCGGCCGATTTCGCCACCAAGCGCAAGGAAGGCGTCACCCAGGCCTATCTCGACCGCACCAGCGGCAGCGGCTACGATTTCAAGAAGAACTCCTCGCATGGCTCGACGGAGCTTTCGCCGCAGGAGCTGCGTAGCCGCGGTGAACTGGTCAAGAAGCGCCTCGCCGAGCAGCGGCAGGGCAGCGATACCCAGCGCCGCTATCTCAGCGAGCCGCCACTGAAATATCGCGAGCCGGCTAAGACGGCGCCGGTCGGCGATCCGGGCGTCGACGAAGAGGTCAAGGCGCGCCGGCTGCGCGGCAGCGGATCCGGCTTTCTCGACAAGCTCGCCAATCTGTTGCCGTTCTGACGCGGCCTGCACCGGCTTGTCGGATGTGTATGTGTGGTCTTGACCGGTCGTTGCAGCCAAGGCTCAGCGCCGGTCGCCGAAAAACCGCTTCATCAGCGTGGCGCTGACGCTTTCGGCGATACCGGAATAGACGTCCGGCGCCGAGTGGCAGGTCGGTTGCGTGTAAAAGCGCGGCCCGTTTTCGACGGCGCCGCCTTTTTCGTCTGAAGCGCCGTAATAAAGGCGGCGGATTCTGGCGAAGGAAATCGCCGCCGCGCACATGGCGCAGGGCTCCAGCGTCACATAGAGGTCGCAGCCGGTCAGCCGCTGCGAGCCGAGCGCTTCGCAGGCGAGGCGAATGGCGACGATCTCCGCATGGGCGGTCGGATCGGAGCGCAGGATCGTCTCATTGCCGGCGACCGCCAGCATTTGGTCGTCCTTGCTGATCACCGCGCCCACCGGAACTTCGCCCCGCGCGGCCGCCAATTCGGCCTGGGCAAGGGCCATCTCCATGAAATTCGGGCGCGGCATCGCTCAATCGCTCTCGCTTGGCGGTCAAAGCCTTGCTATAGCACCGCCTCGCGATGACGAAAGCCGCTTTGCGGCTTATTCGCCGGTCTGGACTATCGCCGCAGCGCCTGGCCGCAACCTCTGCCGCGTGGTCGTTTGGGCCAGCGGGCGAGGAACCGGATATTCGACCCAAGGGATTTCGTGGCCCGGCCCTGGCTCGGCCGCCTTGACGCCACTTTTGAAAGCATGACGATGAGCGACGACAACAGCGGTGACGGCGGCAAGGGCCGCAAGGGCGGCGCGGCAAAGGGCGGCGATCGCCCGCGCGGCGCGGGCCCTGGGCGCGGCAAATCCGCCAAGCCCGGCAAACCGTTTACCCCGAAGAGCCGGGGCATGCTGTCGCACGGCGGCGCCAAGGGCGATGCTGCGGGGGGCGATGCTGCGGGGGGCGGCAAGCCGAAGAGCTACGGTCGCCGGAGCCATGACGACGCTGGCGAGGGAAATGAAGCCACAAGAGCGAAGACCGCCCGGCCGCTGACCTTCGATCGCAGCAAGGCGGGGGCTCAAAGCGATGGCGATGGTCGCCTGTCAGCCAAGCGTGGTTTCCGCGCCGACCGCAAACCCCGCGCCGATGGCGATGGCGATGGCGCCCGGGCGCGCGATTTCGACCGGTCGAAGGGTCCGCGCCGCGATGCCAAGGCCGGACGGCCGTTCGACCGGGCTGAGCGCAAGCCGCGGCTGGAACGCGGCGAGCGGCAGGCGAGACCAGACCGCCGGATCGAGGCGGATACGAGCGAGGCGACGGACGCCGCGCTGACCATGCGCATTGCCCGCCGCCTGGCCCGGGCGGGCGTCGCCTCGCGGCGTGACGCCGAGGCGATGATCGCCGAGGGCCGCGTCGCGGTAAACGGTCAGGTGCTGGAGACGCCGGCGCTCGATGTCGGGCCGAAGGATCGCATCACCGTCGACGGCGAGCCGCTGCCGGCGATCGAGCGCACCCGTCTGTGGCTGTTTCACAAGCCGGCCGGTCTCGTCACCACAAACCGGGATCCGGAAGGCCGGCAGACCGTCTTCCAAAAGCTTCCCACCGACATGCCGCGGGTGCTGACCATCGGCCGCCTCGACATCAACACCGAAGGCCTGCTGCTCCTGACCAACGACGGCGGGCTGGCGCGGGTGCTGGAATTGCCTGCGACGGGCTGGCTGCGCCGCTATCGGGTGCGGGCCCACGGTGCGATCGATCAGGCCAAGCTCGACGAACTGCGCGAGGGCATTGCCATCGACGGCGTCTTCTACGGCGCGATCGAGGCGAGCCTCGACCGGGTGCAGGGCGCCAATGTCTGGCTGACCCTCGGGTTGCGCGAGGGCAAGAACCGCGAGGTCAAGCGCGTGCTCGGCCATCTCGGCCTCGACGTGAACCGGCTGATCCGCCTGTCCTACGGCCCGTTCCAGTTGGCCGACCTGGCTGAGGGCGCGGTGCGCGAGATTCACGGCAAGACGCTGCGCGATCAGCTGGGGCCGCGGCTGATCGAAGAGGCGGGCGCCGATTTCGACGCGCCGATCGTCAATCCGTTCTCCAACAAGCCGGTGAAGGCGGAGAGCGCGCCGAAGGACGCCGGCGCCAGGAAGAGCCGTGCCGAGACCGCGCCGAACAAGAAGCGTCAGCGCGAGGAGCGGCGCGCGGATGCTCTTAACCGGCTCGAGACGCGCAGCGACCGTCAGCCGCGGGAGAGCCGGATCGATCGTCCCGGCAAATCAGGCGAGGCTGCGCCGTCGCGCTGGCGTGGCCGGGCGCGCGACGCGGGCGAGGGCTTGCGCGCCAAGCCAGACGGCGAACGCAAGGGTGGCGGCCGTGATGCCAAGCGCTTCGGCGGCGAAGGTGGCGATCGGCCGCGCTTTGGTGAAAGGGGGGACGACAGAGGGGGCGATAAGAAGGGCGGCGACAGGCGCTTCGGCGAAAACAAGCGTGACTTTGCCGGTGACGAGCGGCCACAGCGCCCGGCCCAAAGCGGCCCGCGCCGGCTTTCGAATGTCTGGATCGCGCCCGGCGGGCGTCCGCTCGGGCCGAAGAAGAGCGAGGAGCTGGCCAAGGCCGATCAGCCGGAAAAGCCGCGCGCGCTCGATCCGACCAAGCGAATGGGCCAGAAGCGCAAGGGCGGGGCTTCCGGTCCCAAGCGGCCGAAGAAAGGCTGATCGATGCGGATCGTCGCCGGCGAGTTTCGCGGCCGCAAGCTGGCGGAGCCGAAGAGCGATCGCATTCGTCCGACCACCGACCGCAATCGCGAGACGCTGTTCAACATTCTCGCCCATCGCCGGGAATTCGATCTCGTCGATGCCCGGATCCTCGATCTGTTTTCCGGCACCGGCGCGCTTGGCTTCGAAGCCTTGTCACGCGGCGCCCGCTTCTGCCTGTTCGTCGAAGAAGATGTCGAGGCGCGGGGGCTCATCCGCTCCAACATGGAAGCCTTCGGGCTGAACGGGCGGGCCAAAATCTTCCGCCGCGACGCGACCAAGCTCGGCGTGCCGGGCACGATGGAGCCCTTCGACATGGTCTTTGCCGACCCGCCCTATGCCAAGGGGCTGGGCGAGCGGGCGCTGGCTTCGGCATGCGAGGGTGGCTGGTTGAAGCCGAATGCCGTCGCGGTTCTCGAAGAAGCCACGGATGCGCCCTTCGCCCTGCCGGACGGCTTCGACCTCATCGAAGAGCGCCCCATGGGTGCGACGATCCTGCGCTTTTGCAGCGTAAAACGCCCATAAACTCGCCATGCTCACGCATCAGGGTGGACGGCGAAGCACCCGCATGCTTGATCCACACGAAAGCGTCACTGGTTCGCGAGCGGCGGGATGCGCATTATCGCGGGTGATTTGCCGGAACGACGAGGATATCTGACCGTCATGATGCAATTGATGCGGGCCCTGGCGGCCACCGCCCTTGCGGGGGCTTTTGCCTTTGCTCCGGTCGTCGGGGCCAATGCCGAAAGCCCATCCGCCAAGGCGAATGGTTCGACCGGCAAGGCGTCGACAGCCGCGCCGTCCGATCCCAGCGCCGAGGCCACCAAGGGGGCGGCATCCGCTGAAGGACGCATCAGCGAGTTCACCTTGTCCAACGGCCTGCAGGTCGTGGTTCTGCCGGATCATCGCGCGCCGGTCGTCACCCAGATGGTCTATTATCATGTGGGTGCGGCCGACGAGCCCTGGGGCACGAGCGGCATTGCCCATTTTCTCGAACATCTGATGTTCAAGGGCACCAAGAATCATCCCGAAGGCGAGTTTTCGCGGGCTGTCGCCGATATCGGTGGCCAGGAAAACGCCTTCACCACCGATGACTACACCGGCTATTATCAGCAGGTGCCGGCCTCGGCGCTGAAGATGGTGATGGGCTTTGAGGCCGACCGCATGGCCAATCTCGTCCTCACCGACGCGGTGGTGAAACCCGAGCGCGACGTCATCCTCGAAGAACGGCGCATGCGTATCGACAACGATCCCGGCGCTCAGTTGCAGGAAGCGGTGCAGGCGGCGCTGTTTCAGAACAGCCCCTACGGGATTCCGGTGATCGGCTGGCGCGGCGAGATGGAAAAGCTCTCGCGCGCCGATGCGATCGCCTTTTACGACAAATATTACACCCCTAACAACGCGACGCTGCTGGTCGCCGGCGATGTCACCGTCGATCAGGTGAAAACGCTCGCCATAGAGACCTACGGCAAGATCAAGCGCCGATCCGATCCGGGGCCGCGCACCCGTCCGATGGAGCCCGAGCCGCTGGCGGCCCGAACGGTGACGCTGACCGATCCGAAGGTGACGCAGCCGTCGATGCAGCGGGTCTGGCTGGTGCCATCTGATACCACGGCGAAGCCTGGCGAGGCCGAGGCCCTCGACGTTCTCGCCGATATTCTCGGGGGTGGCACCACCAGCCGGCTCTATCGTTCGCTGGTCGTCGATAAGGGCATCGCCGCCGGTGCCGGGGCATATTATGACGGCACGGCGCTGCAGGCGACGCGTTTCCTCGTCTATGGCATGCCGCGCGGCAAGGCGACGCTCGCCGAGGTCGAACAGGCGATCGATGCGGAGATCGAGAAGATCAAGGCCGAGGGCATCACCAAAGAGGAACTCGAGCGCGCAAAGAACCGCGTGCGCAAGGACGTCATCTATCTGCGCGACAGCCAGACGGCGATGGCTCAGCGGGTGGCGGCGGCGCTGTCGACCGGCCGCACCTTGAAGGATGTCGAAACCTGGCCCGATCGCATCGAGGCGGTTACTGTCGCCGACGTCGACGCGGTGGCGAAGAAATATCTGCAGCCCGAGCGCTCGGTGACCGGCTATCTGAAGCCCAAGCCGGTGGCCGCAGCCGATGCGGTCAAGACTGAAAGCGCCGGGCAAAAGCCCACCGACACCCGCTCCTGAGCCGTTTGCGACACGTTGAGAGTTTTATGATCGTCCCTGCCATGAAAGCTGGCCTCAAAAGCCTCCTCACCGCCGCCTCCTTCGGCCTTCTTGCCTTCAGCGCCGCTCCGGCGGCCGCGGTCGACATCCAGGAGGTGACGAGCCCGGGAGGGATCAAGGCCTATCTGGTCGAGGATCATTCCAACCCGCTGATCGCCGTCAACTTCGCCTTCAAGGGCGGGGGCTCGACCCAGGATCCGAAGGGCAAGGAGGGACTGGCCAATCTGATGTCCGGGCTGCTCGACGAGGGCGCGGGCGATATCAAGAGCGCCGAATTCCAGTCGAAGCTCGATGACCTCGGCGTGTCGATGAGCTTCGATGCCGGCTATGACAATTTTACCGGCTCGTTCCGCACCATCACTGATTTCGAGGATCAGGCCTTCGGTCTCTTGCATCTGGCGCTGACCAATCCCCGCTTCGACACCGAGCCGGTCAACCGGATCCGCGGCCAGATCGTCACCGGCCTCCTCGCCGATCGCAACGATCCGGGCGAGGTGGCCTCCAAGGCGTTTCGCGAGACGGTGTTTGCCGGCCATCCCTATGCGCGCCCGACCGAAGGCACGCCCGAGACCCTGGCGACGATCACTGCCGACGACCTCAAGACCTTTCGCCGTGACGTGTTCGCCAAGGACGATCTCGTCATCGGCGTCGTCGGCGACATCACCCCGGACAGATTGAAGACGCGGCTCGACCAGATTTTTGGCGATCTGGCGGCCAAGGCCAAGCTGACGCCGGTGCCGCTCGCCAAGCCGGTGATGGGCAAGGACGTGCAGGTCGACCTCGCGGTGCCGCAGACCAACATCCGGGTCGCGATGCCGGGCGTCTTGCGGCCCGATAAGGATTTCTTCGCTGCCTATCTGATGAACCATATTCTCGGCGGCGGCTCCTTCACCTCCTGGCTCTATGATGAAATTCGCGAGAAGCGGGGTTTGGCCTATGGCGCCTCGTCCTATCTGGCCACCTATGACCATGCCGGCATCATCGCGATCGCCACGGCGACCCGGGCCGATGCCGCGCCGCAGACCGTGGATATCATCCGCAAGCAGCTGACCCGGATGGCCAAAGACGGGCCGACGACGGCGGAACTCGCCAAGGCCAAGGCCTATGTGAAGGGCTCCTACGCCGTGCGCAATCTGGACTCCTCGCTGGCCGTCGCCTCCACCCTGGTCGGCATCCAGCTCGACGATCTCGGCAAGGACTATATCGACAAGCGCCAGGCGCTGATCGACGCGGTCAGCCTCGACGACGTCAAGGCGGTGGCGAAGAGGCTCCTCAGTGTCCAGCCGACGGTGGTCACGGTCGGCCCGGCGGCTTCGTAACGGCGGCGTGGCGATGCGGCTCGGAATCGCGCTTGGCGGTGGCGGCGCACGGGGGCTCGCCCACATCCACGTCCTTGAGGCGCTGGATGAGCTCGGCATCCGGCCGGTGCGGATCATCGGTTCGTCGATCGGTGCAATCATCGGCGCCGGCTACGCAGCGGGCATGCCGGCGCGGGACATCCGCGCCTATATGCTCGATTGCTTCACCAGCCCGCGCATCGTCATCGGTCGGCTGTGGCAGACGCGGCCGGTGTCGTTGCAGGAGTTTTTGAACGACGGCGGGTTTCGCGTCGGTCAGCTCAATGCCCGGCGGGTGATCATGGCCTTCATGCCGCCGGATGTGCCGCTGACCTTCGAGGAGCTGCAGATTCCGCTCGGCGTGATGGCGACGGATTTCTTCGCCCGCTCCGAATGCGAGATCGAGACCGGCGATCTGCGCAGCGCCATCGCGGCTTCGGCGGCGATCCCGGCGGTGTTTCGGCCGGTGCGGCGGGACGGGCGGGTGCTGGTCGATGGCGGCATCTATAATCCGCTCCCCTTCGACCGGCTGAAGAGCGTCGCCGACTTCACCATCGCCGTCGACGTCAATGGCGGGCCGGAGGGCGACGGCAGCCGGTTGCCGACGCCGGTTCAGGCGATGATCGGGGCCTCGCAGCTCACCATGCAGTCGATCATCGACACGAAGCTGAAGATGGCCCCGCCGGATCTTCTGTTCCGTCCGCCGGTGTCGCTCTACGGGGTGCTCGACTTTTTGCGCTCGAGCGAGATCCTCAGCGCCACCGAGGGCCTGAAAGACGAGGCCAAACGGGCGATCACCCACCATCTCGAAGCCCATCACAAGACGGGTCACGAGGTCTTGGAGCGGCTTGCAACGGCGGCAGCCGCGTCGGACTGACCTGTCCGATCCTGGAGGCGCTCAGCTGGCCAGTGGGTCTTCGCGAGGCCCTGCGGCGCGCACGGCCAGAGCAAGTCCGACGAGAAAGAACACGATCAAGCTTGCCATGCCGATGCGCGAGGCGGCAACGGGGTCGAAGCGTTGCGCGGCAAAAGCTGTCGCCGCGCTGACGGCCGCCGGCGCCAGAAACGAGGTGGCCCGGCCAATGAAGGCATAAAAGCCGAAATAGCGGCCGGCCTCGGCGGCGCTGACGGATTTCGCCATCCACGAGCGCGAGGAGGCCTGGATCGGGCCGAAGGCCACGCCGATCAACAGGCCGAAGACGATGTAGCTCTTTTCCGCCCCGCTCTCGAACAGGCCGGTGCCATCGGCCGGCGGCGCGAAGGTCAACAGGCCGAACAAGGTGGAGTCGGGGCTGGTCGAGACGATGCCGATCGTCGCTAGACACAGGCAGCCGATTGCCATGATCACCACGGCCTTGGAGCCGAGACGGGCGTCGAGCATGCCGGCGAGGAAGCAGCCGGGAATGGCGACGACGTTGAGGATGATCCCGAACAGCCCGCTTTCGGTGATCGACCAGCCGAACATGCCCGCCGCGAAGGCGCCGCCGAGGACCAGCAGGGCGTTGACCCCGTCCTGATAGATCATCCGTGCGATCAGAAAGTGAAACAGCGCCCGGCGCTGGCGGATCTCGCGAAAGGTTGCCGCCAGATCGCCGAGCCCTTGCCGCATCGCGGCGACGACAGATTCGCCGCGCGGCCGGTCGGGGGTGACGACGAACATCGGCAGGATGAACACGACGTACCACAGGGCGGCGAGCGGCGCGGTCGCTCGCGAGCCTTCGCCGAGCGCCGGATCGAGACCGAAGGCTGGCGTCAGGCCGAGCAGCGTAAGGCCGGTCTCTTTCGATCCGGCCAGACAGGCGAGGGCGGCGATCAGAAAGACGATGCCGCCGGCATAGCCAAGGCCCCAGGCAACGTTGGAGACCCGGCCGATCTCGTCGTTCTTCAACAGCCGCGGCATCATCGCGTCGTTGAAGACGATGGAAAACTCCGCCGCGACGGTGGCGAGAACAATGAGCAGCGCCGCCAAAAGAAGCGACGAGCGCGGAGCGGCGAACCACAACAGACACAAGGCGCTGATTTTGACCACCGCGAAGGCGGCGATCCAGGGCTTGCGCGGCCCCGCCCGGTCGGCGACGGTGCCGAGAAAGGGCGAGCCGAGGGCGACGAAAATACCGGCGAGCGTCGCGGCCAGGGCCCACCATTTTTGCCCCGTCGCCGGATCGGGCGCGAGCTGCGAGACGAAATAGGGGCCGAAGACGAAGGTGATCACCACCGTGAAAAACGGCTGGGCGGCAAAATCGAAGGCCATCCACCCCCAGACGCCCGGACGCCTCAGCGCCGGGCGCGGGTCCGCCGTCAGACGATCCGATGTCACGTTTGGGCGATCCCCTTCGTCCGGCGCAGCGATCGGGTCTGCTGCATTGATTGCTGGGTCAGAGGTAAAGGCGTCGCCGCTGATCGGTCAAGCGATGTCCAGCTTCGTCACACGGCTGACGTTGACGTTTCGCTCGGCACGCCAAGCATCGTATGATGCCTGCATCCGAAGCCACACCTCGGCGCCGTCGCCGAAGACGGCGCCACGTTTCGCCGCGACTTGAGGTGTGACGGGTTTGGCTTCGTTGAGAAGATCGTAAAGATGCTGCCGTGAAATCCGGACTCAATCGATCGAAAAGTCGTGCCCATATTCTGTTTCAAGATATGAGTCACTTGGACATCTGTCAGCATTTTGTTGACAGATGTCCAAGCGATCTCGGCCCTCAAAGCTTTCGGCGCTGCGAGCGCTAAGCGCCGGTCAGACCTGCCCGGCGAGATCCGATAAAAGGCCGGCGGCGACTGTGAGCCGCGAGACCGACGTCTCGCCGCTGCCGGCGAGCGAGACGAGCTGATTGCGGACCCGGTCAAGGGTGCCGTGGCGGGCCTCGGCCCAGGCGTCGACCGCTTCGCCGCTCGTCAGCACCGCCGCCGTCAGCTGGCGCCGCGCCTTGGCGATCTGGCTTTCGGCGCGCTGCAGGGCCAGCGTCTCGAAATAATCGTTGGCATCGTAGCGGAACAGGGCGCCTTCCAGCCGGCCGATCTCGAAGAGGTGGGTGACGTCGAAATAGGCCGCGACCGTTTCCTCCAGCGACTGGCCGGTTTCGCGCGAGACGGCTGCGATGTCCGGGATGAGCGCGAACAATGGCAGCCGGGCGATGTCCTTTGCGAGTTCATCCGGCACGCCTTGCCGTGCCCAGTCGGCGGCCCGTTGCTCGGCGTCGTCGCGCGCGGCCGCGGAGGCAAGGTCCGTCAGCTTGCCGCCGAGTTGGCCGAGGGCGTCGCGGCTTTCGATGACGACACTGGTCAGTCCCGACTGGAAGCTCTCATTGAGGACGTACCAGAGCGTCAGCCGATGCAGGAACCGGCCGAGCTCGCGGTAGAGACCGTTCTGGACCGTGCCCGCGAGCGTCGTGTCGAGGGCGTCGATCCGCTCGTAGAGGGCGCGGATGTCGAAGCCGTCCTTGGCCGCGACGAAAGCCTGGACGACGGCGGAGGGCGATGCGCCGGTGGATTCCTCCATGGTGGTGACGAAGGTCGGTCCGGTGCGGTTGACCATCTCGTTGGCCAGCACCGTCGCGATGATCTCGCGGGCCAGGCGATGGCCCTTGATGTCGCGGGAAAAATCCCGCCGCATCGGCATTGGGAAGTAATCGTGCAGCCGGTCTTCGAGATAGGGATCGTCCGGCAGATCGCCGGCGACGAGGTCGTCGAACAGCGTGATCTTGGCGTAAGCGAGAATGACTCCGATTTCCGGCCGCGTCAGACCCTGGCCGGTGCTGCGCAGATCGGCGATGGCACCGTCGGAAGGCAGCGTCTCGACGCTTCGGTCGAGATGGCCGGCGCCTTCGAGGACGCTCATGAAGCGCGACTGAAGCGCCAGTGCCGCCACGCCCTCGCGCTGTTCGAGCGAGATCGCCAGGGTCTGTTCGTAATTGTTGGCCAGCACGAGCTCGGCCACTTCACGGGTCATCGCGGCCAAAAGGGCGTTGCGAACCTTGCGATTCAGGCGCCCGTCGCTCATCGCCGCCTTCAGCGCGATCTTGATGTTGACCTCGACGTCGGAGGTGTTGACGCCGGCGGAGTTGTCGATCGCATCGGAATTGATCCGCCCGCCTTTCCGGGCAAATTCGATCCGGCCCCGTTGGGTGACGCCGAGATTGGCGCCTTCGCCGATCACCTTGGCTCTGACCTCGGCGGCCGTCACGCGCACCGCGTCGTTCGCGCGGTCGCCGACATCGACATTGGTCTCGCTGGTGGCGCGCACATAGGTGCCGATGCCGCCGAACCAGAGCAGATCGACCGGCGCCTTGAGGATCGCGGCGATGATCTCCGACGGCGTGCCCTCGTTGCGATCGTAGCCGATCGCCGCCATCGCTTCGTCGGACAGATGAATCAGCTTCTCCTTGCGGGAGAACACGCCGCCCCCATGAGAAATCTTGGCCGTGTCGTAGTCCTGCCAGGACGAGCGGGGGAGCTCGAAGAGGCGCTTGCGCTCTTCGAAGGAGGCCGCGGCATCGGGATCGGGATCGATGAAGATGTCGCGGTGATCGAAGGCGGCGACCAGGCGCGTCTTTTGCGACAACAGCATGCCGTTGCCGAAAACGTCGCCCGACATATCGCCGCAGCCGACTGCGGTGAACGGTTCGGACTGGATGTCCCAGGCACCGCTTTCCTCCCGCTCGACCTCGCGGAAATGGCGCTTGACCGCCTCCCAGGCACCGCGGGCGGTGATGCCCATGGCCTTGTGATCGTAGCCGGCCGAGCCGCCTGATGCGAAGGCGTCGTCGAGCCAGAAGTCTTCCGATCGGGCAATCGCGTTGGCGGTATCGGAGAAGGTCGCGGTGCCCTTGTCGGCGGCGACGACGAAATAGGGATCGTCACCGTCATGGCGGCGAACTTTATCGGGCGGCAACACGGCCTCGCCGACGATGTTGTCGGTCACCGAAAGGAGCGAGGCGACGAAGACGACATAGGCGGCGCGCCCCGCCTTGAACCAGGCGTCGCGCTGGGCCGCGTCCGGCAGGCGCTTGGGATAAAAGCCGCCCTTGGCGCCGACCGGCACGATCACCGCGTTCTTCACCTGTTGCGCCTTGACCAGGCCGAGCACCTCGGTGCGGTAGTCCTGGGCCCGATCCGACCAGCGCAGACCGCCACGCGCCACCTGGCCGAAGCGCAGATGGACGCCCTCGACCCGGGCGTCGAAGACGAAGATCTCGCGATAGGGGACGGGGGCCGGCAGCCCTTCGACCGAAGCGGAGTCGAGTTTAAAGGCCAGCGCCGGCGCGACCTTGCCGGGTTCGGAAGCGGCGTCGGCCGACATCCCGTCGACGGCGAAGTAATTGGTCCGCAGCGTCGCCAAAATCACGTTCAGGAAGCGCCGCAAGATGCGGTCGTCGTCGATTGAATCCACCGCGTCGAGCGCCGTGGTGATTGCGTCGTGGATCGCTGCCGCACCGCGCGCCATAGCTCGCTTGGCCTGACGGTTTTCCGGTTCGCTCTCGCGGTTTGCCGCCTCGCCCGTGGCGTGTCCTCCCTCGGCGGGATCGAGCGAGGTTTCGAACAGGCGCCACAGGGCGGTGGTGATCGCCGGCTGCCGGACGAGAGCGTCCGACAGATAGTCCGGCGAATAGCCAAGCCCCGCCTGGCGCAGATAGCGCGCATAGGCGCGCAGCACGTTCGCCTTGCGGAAGTTGAGGCCGGCCTCGAGGACCAGGGCGTTGAACCCGTCATTTTCGATCCGGCCATGCCAGACCGCGCCGAAAGCCGCTTGCAGCGCTTCGCCGCCATCGTCGAGGCCGATCGCACCGCCACGCCGGCGCACCAGATCCATATCGTGCAGATGGACGCTCTCGCCGCTCGGCAGCGCGATCCGGAAGGTGCGCTCGGAGACGACGCCGAAGCCCATGTTCTCCAGGATCGGCACCCGGGTCGACAGCGCGACGGCTTTGCCGAGGTGATAGATCTTCAGCCGCACGATCTCGTCGGTGTCGCCGTCGCGGCGATAAAAGTCGGTGACGAGCGGCTCGTCGTCGGAGAGCTTCTGGACCACCGCGACGTCGTGCACCGCTTCGGCCGGCGAAATGCTGTCGCGGTAGCTGCCCGGCAGGCCGCTGGCAAAACGCTGATGATGGGCCGGCGCGCCGGCATGGCCGAGGGCGGCGATGAACTCGTCTTCCCAGTTCTTCGCCATTTCGGCGATGCGCGCTTCCAATCGCTCGACGTCGACCTCGGGCGTCGGATCGCCGGCTCGGCCGATGATGATGTGAACACGGGCGAGCAGGCCTTCCGGGAAGGCCGGATAATAGGCCGAGACGTGGCCGTCATAAGCGTCGGCGAGCAGATGGCCGATCCGTTCGCGCAGGCGCGAATCGTAGCGATCGCGCGGCACATAGACGATGATCGAGGCGAAGCGGTCGAACTTGTCGACCCGTGGCAGCACCCGCACGCGCGGCCGCTCGCCAAGTTCGACGACGATCGCCGCATAGCGCTCGAGCCGCTCCACATCGATCTGGAAGACCTCGTCGCGGGGATAGGATTCCAGCGCATTGAGCAGCGCCTTGCCGGAATGGGATTGCGGGTGAAAGCCGGAATGGGCGATCACCGTCTGCGCCTTCAGCCGCACATAGGGGATGGTCAGGATCGAGCGGGTATAGGCGGTGGAGGTGAAAAGGCCGATGATCCGCAATTCGCCGGTCAGTTGGCCTTCGGTGTCGTAGAGCTTGACGCCGATGTAATCCATATAGGCCCGGCGATGGACCCGTGAGCGGGCATTCGCCTTGGTGACGATCAAGGGGCTCGCGGCTTTCAGAAAGGCTCGGATCTCCGGTGTCGTGATCATTGGGCGGCCGGGGCGGCCGAGAATGCGCACATCGGGATCGGAAAGAATGCCGAGAGCGTCGCTCTGGCGCCGCTGCAAGACCTCGCCGCCGCTCTCGCCATTATAGTCGTATTCGCAGGTGCCGAGGAAGATGAAGTTGTCGTCGCGCAGCCATTCCAAAAGCCGCGCGGCCTCGCTGACCCGGTTCTTCTGTTCGTCATCGGTGAGGGTTTGCCCCCGTCGGTCGAGATCGTCGACCGCTTGGCTCACCCTTTCGCGCATCGCCTGAAAATCGCGGTTGGCGTGCCCGACCTGGGCGAGGATCGTTTCCAGCGCTTTGGAGAGATCGGACCCCGGCTCAGCGCCGGTCATCGGATCGACCGCGAATTGGATGAGGCTGGTGCGCGTGGTGCCGGCCGGCGTCTCCTCGCCCGGGCGCGAGGCGGAGAAGTCGACGATCGTCCCGCTCTCGTCGCGTGTCACGTCGAGGATCGGGTGGGAGATGTAGTGGATTTCGTTCGCGCGGTCGGCGATCTCGGCGGTCAGCGAACCGAACAGAAAGGCCATGTCGTCGCTGACGATGGTGACGAGATCCTGCAATTCGCCGCGATGGCGAAACTCGTCCGGACGGTCGATCCAGACCAGCGCTTTGCCGCGCCGGTGTGTCGCCAGCGCTTCGGCGCCGGTCCTCGCCGCCGCGGCGAGCGCCACTGTTTCGAAGGTCGCAAGATCCTCTCCGGGGGGGCGGGCGAAAAGCAGGGGGGCGAGTTTCGCGCCGGCGCTGCATTCGCCAAGCGCCGCGGTGACGGCTTCTACGACTTTGGCTTTTTGCCCATTCACGTCTTCGATCATCGCGGTCCCTCCTCGCACGCCCCAGCTTATGGCATCAATCATAGTGGAGAGGGCCGGAACTGCGAGGCGTTCGGCTGGTCACGGGAGGTTGCAAATGACTCGCGATCGCGACGAATCGGTGACGGCACTTGATCTCGGCCTTGTCGACCCACGGTGGGAACGCACCACGGCTGATTTCGACACGGGCGTGGCTTGGCGAGGGGCGGGCGGATTGAAGCGCCGCTGAGGCGCGGCATTCGTCGGGGGAACGCTCATGGCGTAAGGGCGGGCGGCAGCGATCATTGGCCGACGTCCACCCTCGGCGGCTCCTTTGCGCCCGGGGTTGCGGTGAAGGACTGCATCGGCTTGGCGTTCGGATAAAAAACGTCAGCGTACCAGCGGCCGGGGATGCGCTCCAACTCGGTATTGTAATCGCGGACTGCATCAATGTAGTCGCTCCTGGCCACGGAGATGCGATTTTCGCTGCCTTCCAGCTCGCTTTCAAGGCTGAGAAAATGATGGCTCGACTTTAACACCGGATAGGCCTCGACGGTGGCGAGCAGCCGCGACAGCGAGCCTGAAAGCTGATCTTGCGCCGCCTGAAACTTTTGAACCGCGACCTGATCGGTCAACTGGTCGGCGCTGATTTTGAGCTGCGTCGCCTTCGCCCGTGCCTCGACCACCGCCGTGAGGACGTCCGTTTCCTGGCTGGCGTAGCCTTTGACGGTCTCTACGAGGTCGGGAATCAGATCATTGCGGCGCTGATATTGATTTTCAATTTGGGTCCAGGCCGCTTTGGCGTCCTTTTCCTTCATCGGAATGGCATTGGAGCCGGCGATGACGAGAATGGCGCTGGCAAGGAGCACGAGAATGGCACTTGCAATCAGTCCGAACGGCAACGAGCGGCGATGGTGAGACTCAGACATGGACATTTCTTTCGGCGGCTCAATTTCGATTGGCATGTCGACCTATGCTTCGATTGTTCGAAGGCCAGATGACGGGTGCAGCTGTTGCCCTTCGCGTTCATTTCGGACAGAACGAATCGCATGAGCAGTCAACCGCCCGAAGACGAACGGCAGCGTGAGGCGAGGGCTATCCTCGAACGTATCCGGCGTGAAACGGAGCCGCAGATCGGTGCGCACACCGAGGCGATCGTGACGCGGACCCGCGACCACTTCATGGGCCGAGACGCCGACGCGGAGGATCGATTCGAGGTGATCGGCACCCGCATCGGCCGAATCGCCAGCGTGCTTGCCTTCGTCATTCTCGCCGTGCTTCTTGCCAGCCAACTCCTCTCGGGCTGAACCAGCATGATCGACCAGACCTCGCGGACCGGCGACCGACCAGCGGTGATTGCGATTTCCAGCCATGTCGTGCGGGGCTCCGTGGGCAATCGCGCGGCGGCCTTTGCACTTGAGTCCCTCGGCTTTCCGGTATGGTCGGTGCCGACCGTGACATTGCCTTGGCATCCCGGGCATGGCGCGGCGACGCGCATCGTGCCGCCGCCGGAATGCTTCGACGCGATGATGGCGGATTTGGCCGGGGCGCGCTGGCTCGGCGAGGTCGGCGCGGTGCTGACCGGCTATTTCGGCGCCGCCGGTCAGGTCGAGGCGGCGGCGCGGCTGATCGAGGCGGTTCGGGCGGAGAATCCCAGCGCTCTCATCTTATGCGATCCGGCAACCGGCGACAGCGGCCGCCTCTATCAACCGGCGGCGATTCTCGATGCCATCCGCGATCGGCTGATACCACTCGCCGACATCGCGACGCCCAATCGCTTCGAGCTGGAATTTTTGAGCGGTCTCGAGCTGTCGAGCAACGACGACCTGATCGAAGCGGCGATCGCGCTCGGGCCGCATATGGTGGTGGTGACCTCGGCCTTTCCGATGCTGAAGGGCGGCACCGGCAACCTGCTTGTCGACGATCGCCAGACGATTCTCGCCGAGCATCGGTTGATTGAAGACGCTCCGAAGGGCGTCGGCGATCTGACCGCCGCGGTGTTCCTGGCGCGGCTGTTGTCCGGCGTGTCGCAGGAAAAGGCGCTGCAGTCGACGACGGCGACGGTGTTCGAGCTGTTGGCCCGCACCACCAAACGCGGTGCCGACGAACTGACGCTCGAAACCGATCTCGACAGCCTGAAGCATCCGATGGCGATGGTGCAAATGCGCCGGCTCGGGCGGTCCTTGCCCAAACGCCCGGCCTGAGCGCCCTACAGCATCGTCCCGAAAAGCGGAATCGATTTTCGGCAAAGCACGATGCGTCGATTCAAAGGGTTCTAACTCATGGAAGCGACGCGTCAGCGTTCGGCCGAGGATGAGTCCTGCTTTGCGGACGGCGCCGGATCGGTTTTGCGATCGCGGATGAACAAGGGCAGGATGGCCAGGAGGAGCAGCAGGCGGAAGATGTGGTGGGTGGCGACATAGGCCGGGTCGTAGCCGAGCGACAGGGCCATCGCGCTCATTCCCTCGACGCCGCCTGGCGCGAACGACACCCAGACCTGGCCGAAGGGAAGGTCGAGGCCGCGGGCGACGGCATAGCTGACGAGGCCCGACAGCACGACCGCGACGGTGGTGACGGCGAGGCCGGCAACGAACAGCGCCCGCATCTGCGCGCCGGTGATGGCGGAAAAACGCGCGCCGATCACCGCGCCGGCAAGCGAAAATCCGATGAAGGTCAGGGCCGTCGAAGGGCGCCCTTCCAGCCATCCGACGCCATGTCCGAGACCGCTGAGGATGACGCCGGCAAGCAGGAAGGCCGCCGGGATCCGCAGCTTGTCCATCAGCAGGCCGGCGATCGTGGCGATTGCGATCAGGACGAGGCTTTGCGGCAGATCGAGGGTGTGTCGAGCAATGCCGGCAAGCCCACCATTGGGGCTGCCTTCAACCAGCGCGACCAGCGGCGGCAAGGCGATGGTGATGATCAGCAGCCTGAGGCTCTGGATCACCATGACGAAGGGCGTATCGATGGTCCTTCCCGGCCGATCGGCCGCGAGCGACAGGCTGTAGGACAGCGCGCCCGGCGAGGTCGCGAGCACCGCCGTCCCTCTGGTCGTGCCGAAGAATCGCCGCAGCACCGAGGACGAGACGAGCATCACCGCGAGCATCGTCGCCGTCAGAGCCAGAAGGCTGGCCGGAAAGCGCAGCACGTCCGAGAGGAAATGCGTGGTGACGCCGGCGCCGAGCGTCACTCCGATCGTGGTGAAGCCGAGATTGCGCAGCAGAGGCGGCACTTTCGGGCCGAGCCCCAGCGCGGCGAGCGCCGTGACCGCGACGGTCGAGCCGACGAGCGGCCCTGCCGGCACGCCGATCGCCTGAAACGCCGCCGCGCCGATCAGAGCACTGGAAAGGGCCAGAAGAACCGGCCGTAGGCCTTGGTTCATGCAGGCGCCTTCGGCGATTCCGTTTACGCCTGGCGCCGCCGCCGGCGGCCGACGATGATCGGCACGACGACGACGAGGAGGGCCAAGATGTACAGAGCGATGCTGTTGGTCGAATTGACGAGGATCGTCCAGTCGCCGGCCGAAATCGACAGAGCGCGGCGCAGATTGTCCTCGAACAGCCCGCCGAGCACGAAGCCGAGGATCACCGGCGCGAGCGAGAACTGCAGCTTGCGCAGGAACCAGCCGAAGACGCCGAGCGCCGTGATCATGTAGAGATCGTGCGGGTTGGAGACCACCGAATAGACGCCGATGAAGGCGAGGACGGCGATCAGCGGCGTCAGGAACTGCTGCGGGATCGTCAGCATCCGCGCAAAAAGGCCCACCAACGGCAGGTTGATGACCAGCAGCGCGACATTGCCGATATACATCGAGGCGATCAGGCCCCAGGCGATTTCCGGACGCTGCGAGAACATCAGCGGGCCGGGCGTGACGTTGAAGAGCAGCAGGGCGCCGAGCAGGATCGCCGTGGTGCCCGAGCCCGGGATGCCAAGTGTCAGCATCGGCACCATGGCGCCGCCGGCCGAGGCGTTGTTCGCCGCCTCCGGCGCCGCCAGCCCGCGCATGTCGCCATGGCCGAACTTGGAGGAATCGCGGGCCGCGCGCTTTTCGGTGCCATAGGCGACGGCCGAGGCGACCGAGGCGCCGGTGCCCGGCAAAATGCCGATGAAGAAGCCAATGATCGAGCCGCGCAGGATCGTCCATTTGACGAAGGCGAGATCCTTCCAGGTGACGAAGGTCTTGTCGATCTTCAGCGTCTTCAACGTGCCGGCGGCCTGCTGTTCGACGAGATGGATCAACTCGGCCATGCCAAACAGGCCGATGACGACGACCAGGAAGTCGATGCCGGCGAGGATGTCAGGAATTCCGAAGGTGAAGCGGGCGACGCCGGTGTTGGCGTCGATGCCGACCGAGGCGAGCATCAGCCCGATCACCGCGCCGAGCAGCGTCTTCACCGGGTTCGCGCCGACCAGCGATGCCAGCGAGGCGAAGGCGAAGACCATCAGCGCGACATAGTCGGACGGTGAGAAGGAGATCGCGTAGGAGGCGAGCGCCGGGCCGAAGAAGCTCATCAAAATGACGGAGAAGGTCCCGCCGATGAAGGAGGCGACGGCCGACAGCGACAGCGCTTTGCCGGCTTCGCCGTTCTTAGCCATCGGGTTGCCGTCGAGGGTGGTCATCACCGCGCCGGCGTCGCCGGGAACGTTGAGCAGGATCGACGAAATCCGGCCGCCATATTCGGCGCCGTAATAGATCCCGGCGAGGAGAATGATCGCCGATTCCGGTTTGAAGCCGAGGCCATAGGCGATCGGCAGCAGGATCGCGACGCCATTGATCGGGCCGATGCCCGGCAGCGCGCCGATCAGCGTGCCGGCAAAGCAGCCGGCGAGGACGAGAAACAGGTTGAACGGGTCGAGGGCAACGGCAAAGCCCGAGGCCAATCCGGAAAAGACGGCATCCATGATCTACGTCACCTCAAAAACGTGAGAACGCCCGCAGGCAGGTTGAGGTCGAGCAGTTCGGTGCAGACGAAATAGCCGACGACCCCGATGCCGAGACTGAAGGCCAGCGCCGGCAGGAGCTTTGCGCCGAGCATCATCGATAGCGCCATGCAGAAGGCGACGGTGGCGATGATGAAGCCCAGCGGCTGGAACAGATAGCCGTAGCCGAGCAGCATCGCGACGAGGGCGGCAAGGCGCCCCCAGGTTCGCAGCGGCAGGCCGAAGGACGCAACGTCAGGCTTGGCGAGGACGTAGAGAACGCACGGGATCCCCACGACGCCGAGCAGGCGCGGCCAGCTTTCAGGGCCCAGCGGATCATATTGGAAAGGGGCGTGGATCACCGTGAAGGCGATGACGGTATAGCCGATCACCACCAGGAGAAGCACGCCGGCAAAAAGCCGGTCGGCCATGGACTGCTCCAATCTTCGCCAAGAACAAGCGGCCGCGCCCTTCGCGGCCCGAGGATGCACCGCGCATGCGAACCAACGCAGGCAGCGCGCGCCCTCAATCTCAGTGTTTGCCATGCCGTCGGTCGAATCTCGGCGAGAAGCGCGTCGATCGATCGCCGGGTTTTTACAGCTCGAAGGCCCGCCATTCGAGCGGAATGCGATGAACCGGAATCGCCATTTTGCTCCCAGCCTTTGTTTTGCCGCATGATGGTGCCGAAACGTCATGCAACGTTTCGGCACCATGCTCTAGCGAGCCTTCAGGGCTGCGGTGCATCCCGTGAGGCAATGCTCCGCAGCCCGATTGTCAGTCCGGAAGGACTATTGGATCAGGCCGGCGTCCTTGGCGATGCCGGTCATCCGCTCGACGCGCTTCTTCATGTCGGCGTCCATCTCCTTGCCGGAGAGGTCCATCGGCAGGAGCCCCTTGTCCTTGACGAGCTTGGCCCAGGCGTCCGTGGCGTAGGCCGCTTTGAAGGCCTCGACCCACTTGTTGTAGGCTTCGTCCGAGACGTTCTTGCCCATGTAGTAGCCGCGCACGATCGGCCATTCGGCATCGTAACCGAGTTCCTTGGCGGTCGGCACCTCGGCGAAGGGCGCCGGCAGGCGCTTGTCGCTCAACACCGCCAAAATGCGCATTTCGCCGGTGCCCAGATGCGAGACCATTTCGCCGATATCGCCGAAATAGACCTTGATCGAGCCGCCGAGCAGCCCGGCGATCGCGTCGCCGCCGCCATCGAAGGCGACATAGCGCATCTTGCGAGGGTCGACATTCTTCGACTTCAACAGGATCGCGGCCTTCATCCAGTCCTGCGAGCCGACCGAGCCGCCGGCGCCAACGACCACAGAGCCGGGATCCTTCTCGACCACGGCCATCAGGTCGTCGAGAGTCTTGTAGGGGCTGTCGGCCTTAACGATGACGGCGCCGTAATCGGTGCCGGCCGTCGCCAGGAAGCGAACGTCCTTGGCGCCCCACTGGCCGTATTTGCCGATCGCCATATTGAGCAGCGAGCCGGAGGAAAATGCGACGATCGCGTTCGGATCGTCGGTGCGGGTCGTGTTGAACAGGTTGATCGCGACGGCGCCGATGCCGCCGGGCATGAAGGTCACTTCCATCGGCGTCTTGAGCTGCTTCTCCAGACCCTGCTGCGCGATGCGGCAGGTCAGATCGAAGCCGCCGCCGGGTTTGGCCGGCGCGACGCATTCGGGTCGGCTGATGTCCTGGGCGAGTGCCGGAACGGCAATGACGCTGGCCAGAAGCAGAACGGATGCGATGTTGAGCAATTTCATAGTGGGTCCTCCCATCGGGCTTGTACCGGTGAGAGAGGCCGGCCGACCTGTCGGACGGTGAGTCCTTGACACTGCTGCCGATACCGTTTCCGGTGCAACTCCTCCAGAAGCCATTGCACTGGTTCCTCTCTCCCAAGCTTGGGCTTTAGAGGGTTTTGCTGACCGCCGCTTGACGCGAAACTGACGGGACGCTGACACTGCCGATGTGGCGCTTTGTATTGCAACGCGGCACATTTGGTCGCTTCTCAAACCCTCGGCGGACCGCTAAGCCTGATCAATCATGCGAATTTTGCTTGTCGAAGACAGCGGTGACCTCTCCGAAGCCATTCTCGAACGGTTTCGCGGTGAGGGCCATGCGATCGACCTCGAGACCGATGGGGCCGAGGCGGAGGCGTTGTTACGGCACGCGAGCTTCGACGTCGTCATCCTCGACATCAACCTGCCTTCGATGAACGGCTATGAGGTGCTGCGGGCGATGCGGGCGCGGGGCGACCGCACGCCGGTGCTGGTGCTGACGGCGCGCTCTGAAATCGACGACCGGATCGTTGGTCTCGATGTCGGGGCTGACGACTACATGATCAAGCCGTTCGATTTTCGTGAGCTTTCGGCACGCTGCCGGGCGCTGGTTCGCAGGCGTACGGGCGAGGCCAGCAACGTCTTCGTCCACGGCGCTTTCGAGTTCGATCGCGGGGCGCGGCGAGCCTTGCTCGGCGGCGTCGATCTGGAACTGCGCCAGCGCGAGCTGCAAGTGTTGGAGCTGTTTCTCGGCCAGCTCGGCCGTGTCCTCACCAAGGACGAGGTCGTCGATCGGATCTACACGTTCGACGAGGCGCCAAGCCTCAACGCCATCGAGCAGACGATGACGCGGTTGCGCAAGAAGCTCGAGGGTTCGCCTGTGCAGATCCGGACGATTCGCGGGCTCGGCTATATCGCCAGCATCAACGATGCGTCATGACGGCGACGGATCACGCGCCGCAAATTCGGCCATACTCCCTGCGCCGGCGGCTGATGATCGCCTCGATGGCGGTGTTTGCGAGCCTGATCGCAATTTTGTCGGTGGGCCTGTGGACCTATGCCGGCAGCGCCGCAGACCAGACCTATGACCTGTTGTTGCGCGGCGCGGCGATCGCGATCCTCGAACGCGTCACGGTGACGCCCGAAGGAATCGATATCGACCTGCCGCCATCGGCCCTCGAAATCCTAACGCTCGATCAGGACGACCGGGTTTTTTACCGGATCGTCGACGAGCACGGCACGACGCTGACCGGGACGCCGGATCTGCCAACGGACGGCCTTTTCACCCGGCCGCTGCCGCGACAGGAGCCGGTGTTCTTCGACAGCGTCTACAGCGGCGAGAGGGTTCGCTTCGTTGTCAATGGTCGCACACTCCTGAGCGCCGACAAGCCACAATGGATCGGTGTGCAGATCGGCCAGACCCGCATCGCCCGCAACGCCATGCAATGGGATCTGATCCTCAAAGGTCTGATTCCACTGGGCGCTCTGGCGCTCACGGGCGTGCTCTTGGCGCGCGCCGGCATCGGCTTGGCCATGCGCCCGCTCTCCGGCATCGAGCGCGACATTCGCAGCCGCCAGCCCAATGATCTGCAGCCGCTCAGCACCGCGCCGCCGCGCGAAATCGAGAGTCTGATCACCGCCATCAACGGTTTCATGCGGCGGCTCGACATTTCGCGCGGTCAGGCCGAATCCTTCATTGCCGACGTCGCCCATCAGATGCGCACGTCGCTGGCGACGCTCTATGGCCATCTCGAACGCGCGGACAACAGTGGCAAGGATGGCGCGCTTGCGGTCGTCAAAGCGCGCGATCAGGCCCAGCGCACCGTCCGGTTGACCAACCAGCTCCTCAGCCACGCGATGGTGATCCATCGCGCCGACAAGCAGATGTTCCAGCCGGTCGATCTGGCGGCGTTGGTCTGCCGGCTTTTGGAGGAGATTATCCGCGACGACAAAGCCGGCGCCATCGAATTTGCCGTGGAGCTGCCGCAGGAGGGCGGCGTGCCGACGGTCGACGGCGATCCGATCGCGCTGCGCGAGGCGCTGCGCAATCTGGTCGATAATGCTGTGCGCCACGGCCCTTTGGACAATCAGATCACCTTGCGGGTCGAAGCCACCGATCTGAGGAGCCACCCTGCTTATGCGATCAGCGTCGAGGATGCCGGGCCGGGCATTTGCGACGCCGACAAGCCGCGGGTGACCGAGCGGTTCTATTCGAGCGGTCCGGGCGGCGGTTCGGGGGTGGGGCTGGCGATCGTCGCGGCGGTCGCCGAGAGCCACAAGGGCGCGTTTCGCCTATCCGATCGGATGCCTTGCGGCTTGTGCGTCACGATCACGTTGCCACGACGCCAGGCTGAGATTGTAGGAGGCGGGGCGTGATGCGCGCAGGCTGGATCCTCACGGCGCTCGGCGTCCTCGTGGCGACAGCGTTCGTCCTGCTGCATGAGGGGTGGCCGCGTTCGACAGGGACGCGGCCCGTCAAGCTCGAACTGTGGAGTGCCACCGACACCTCCGCCATGGCGGCCATCGTGGCCGGCTTCGAAGCCTCGCATCCCGGCGTTACGGTCCACTACACCGAGTTCAATACCTCCGAGTTGCAGAAGGCGGTTTTCGCCGCAAAGACCAAGCCTGATCTCATCATTTCTCCGGCCATGGATCTGCAGGTGCAACTCGTCAATCGGGGCTTGGCGAGCCCGGTGGCGGACGTTCCGCAAACGCCGGACTGGTCGCGCTGGCGCGGGGAACTCTTCGGCTTCACCAAGGAACCGGTGGCGCTGGTTTATAATCGCGCGGCCTTCGCCCACCGCCGGCTGCCCGAGACGCGCTCGGACCTCGCCGGCATGATCCGCGACGATCCGGCGTTTTTCGACGGACGGGTCGGCACTTATGACGTTGCCCTGTCCGGCGTCGGCTACATGTTCGCGACCCAGGACGCGCAACGTGGTTTCCAAGCGTCCCGCCTGGTCGAATCCCTCGGCCGGGCCAAGGTAAAGACCTATTGCTGCACGCTCGACATGGTGCGCGACGTTGCCGACAGCAGGCTGGTGCTCGCCTACAACGTCATCGGCTCCTATGCCCTCAAAAAGGTCGAGGCCGATCCGCGTCTCGGCATCTTGCTGCTCAGCGATTACGCGCTGGTCTTTACGCGGTCGGTTTTGGTGACGAAAGCGTCCGCCGCCAAGACCGCGGCCGGGTCGTTCGTGCGCTTTCTCCTGTCGCCGGCAGGACAGAGGCTGATCGACGAGCGCTCCGCCCTGTTGCCGCTGGTGCGAAACGCACACGCCACACCGTGGGCCTTCGAATCGCGCTTCGACGCCAATACCGCACTCCTTCCCATCCGCCTGCGGCCGAGTCTGTTAACCTGGCTCGACGCCCGAAAGCAGGAAAAATTCCTGCGCGATTGGCAAGCCTCGATCTCCGGACGCGCACAATGACCGCCACGAAAGTCGCCCGGTTCAGAGCACGCTCAAAAGCGGAAACGGTGCAAAATCTGTTCAAACCATAATGTCATGATGATCTGCAGGCTTGAGGCGGCCCTTCGCGAAGTCGGCCCAGCCACCACAATTTGGTCCGCTTCCGTTGAGAAGTCGGTTATCCAATGGCGACGTCGTTTGTGCCTCGTTGAGACGGCGCGTCCTGCTGAAATCTCGACGGACTGAAAATTCTTCGCGCAATCCCCCCAAAAATGCCGAGAGGCCAAAGAGGAAGCTCTAGGAAACGCGAGCACGCTGTAGCAAAAAGAGGCGGACGAAAGCGCCGTTCGACGTGTTTCGCCGCTCGGACGAAGGGCAATGCCGGGAGAGATCATGCCGGACACAAAGTTAGCCGTAAAGCGGAGCAGAATGAGCACCACGACCGACACGCGCCCCGACATTCACCGAATCTGCGTTCTCATTCTTGGCATGCACCGCTCCGGCACCTCGGCGTTGTCAGGTGTGCTGCACCATTTAGGATGTGATCTCGCGGCCCATCGTCTCGACGCCAATTCGTCGAATGGGGCCGGCTTTTTCGATTCTTCCGTCATCCGGCAATTCAATGAGGAAATCCTCGCGTCGGCGGGGTCATCATGGGACGAATTCCAAGCCTTCAGTCCGGAATGGCGGGCGTCGGCCCACGGACAGGATTTCCTCGATCGCGCGGTGGACCTCTTGGGCCGCGAATTTGGCCAGTCCAGGCTGTTCGTGATCAAGGACCCCCGCATCTGCCGCTTCGCGCCCTTCTGGATTGACGCCCTTGGTCGTATCGGCTGCGAGATCAGGCCGATCTTGATGATCCGCAGTCCTTTGGATGTCGGACATTCCATGCGGCAGCGCCATCAGTTCTCGGAAGCGCTCTCGCAGATGATCTGGCTGCGTCATGGTCTCGACGCTGAGGCGGCCACGCGCGGTTTCGCTCCCAAGCGCCTGACGACGAATTTCGATCAGCTCATGCAGGGATGGGAGATCGTTGCCGAACGGGCGCGCCGGCAGCTGGATATCATTTGGCCGCGTTCGATCGAAGCGGTCGAATTCGATGTCGCGCATTTCCTCTCCACCGACCATCGGCATCACCCTGCCGGAGATGCACAGGTTCTTGGCAATCCGCTTTTGACCGAGTGGGTGCGTGAATTTTATCATGTTCTCAGCCGTTGGGCCGAGGCTGGTGAAGACCCGGACGACTATCCGGTTCTCGATCGCATCAAAGCCGAATTCGATATTGCGTCTCGGGCATTCTCGCGTTTGTCGCGTGCAGAGCGGGATCAGACCGTCACAATCCGCGCGAAAGTCGAAAGCCTGACGAAGGAGCGCGACAGTCTCACGGCCGCGGCAGAGGACAAGACGCGGGCCGCGGAAGACGGGCGCCGTGCTGTCACGGAAAAATTGCTGAAGGAACGCGCCGAGTTTGAAACGCTGCGGGTGGATTTTGCCGAGCAGGTCCAGGCCAAGACCCACGACAATCAGCTCGCCGCTCATCGCATCGTCGCGCTGGAAGCGCAGGTCAAGGAGACCTTAAAGCGAGAGAGTGCCTTGGCCCGGCAGCTGCAGGAGCAGGAGGCTCGCAGCGAGCGGCAATTTGCGGTTCTCGAAGCGCGTCTTCAAGACAACGACAAGCTCCTGGCGCAGCAGAAGCTCGAGGCATCGTCCGAGCGCGAAGGCCTTCAAAGGCTTCTCATCGAGAACGCGGCTCGCTCGGAACGAGACCGGATGACGCTTGAGCGCGCCTTGGATCAAGCGACCCGGAAGGCGGATGCGCAAAGGATCGAGATCGCAAAATTGACCAGTCAGGCGAAGAAGCCTGCGGTGATTCAGCCTGATGTGAAACCGGACATTCTTCAGAAAAAAGCGGACGAGCTCGCTGATCTTAAGAGGCGTCTTGCAAAAGCCGAGCAATTGAAGCGCCAGCGTGATGTCGAGGCGGACGCCTTGGCCAAAAAGCTTGAATTGCGGACGGATGAAATCCGTACTTTGAAAAGCCTTGCCAAGAAAGTGCATCGGGAGCGTGATGAGGCAGTTCATCAGCTATTTCTGATCAAGAATGGTTTGACCTGGAAGATGATCGCGCCAACCCGCCGATTCGTGCTTGGATGTCGAAAGATATTGCGCGGGCGGTAAGGCGTTCCTGTTTAGAGCGCCCTGCGTCCGATCGGACGCAGAAAAAAGGTCGCTCTCACCCTTTGAATCGACGCATCGTGCTTTGCCGAAAATCGATTCCGATTTTCTCGCCGATGCTGTGGGCGCGTGGAGCGTTCGAAATGACGCAAGCGCTCTTCACCAGATTGCGGCGCCCAATGTGGAGCGCCCCATCTTGGCGGAGATGGAGGAGTGTGATCGCGCCTCGAGCGCGCGCCCTCGCTTTTGGACGGATTAATTGCCCGCAGACGGCAGTGCCGGCATCGGGATGCGGGGTGTGGCGCTGTTTATCGAGCTTTCCGCGCTTACGCGGCCGTTGAGGCTTTCCTCGGGACTGGGGACGATCGTGGCGGTGCGACGGGCTTTGGCCGTCTGGATCGGTTTGGGCTGCGGTGGGGCGCCAGTCGGCGGTGTGACCGGCTGCGGTGAGGCTGGTGTCGTCGCGACGCCGAGGCGGGCGTTGGCGATTGCCAGCGCGTCGGCACCGGAGGCGAAGCGGCCGCCTGCGGCATCGTCGGGCGAGCCGTCGCGTCGATCGGCGAAGGGCAGATCAAGGCTGCGCAGAACCGCGACGAGCCGGGCCGTCGGCTGCTCGTCGCAGAGGCGAATCCGCAAGCTCAAAGGCCGGATTCTCGGATCGAACGCGCGCGGCGTTTCCGCAAGGGTGCGGGTGTCGAGCCATTGCCAGGCATAGACGCAATTGGTGTTGCCCGAGCGCGCCACCGCATAGCCGAAGGGGCCATAGGCGTTGCGTGTCTCGGCATCGACGATCTGAAACGCGCGGCCATCGGCAAAGCCACCGATTTCGGCTTGAATGGTTTCCAGAGACGGGGGTCGCAAGAGGGCGGTGTCGGCGCCCTCGGGTCCGGCGACCGACACGTCGATGACGTTTTCGCCGCGATGGTCGCCCGACCCCGACAGGACGATGCGCTGGGTGACCGCCTGCGGCCGGCGTCGTTCGGTGACGGCGATCACGCGGCCGGCGGCGGTCGGCAGCCGTGCCCAGGCGTCTTCGGTCGCGACCGCGCGTTGCGTGGTCTCGAGCCCACCTTGGGCCGGACCAGCATAGCCAAAGATCGCGTTTTTTTGGGGCTCGAGCCCTTCATACCAAGTCGTTTGGCTGCAGGCCGCCAGGAAAGCCGCCAGCAGTACCGACAGTCCGCCTTTCAAACCGGTCGTCCTCATTACCCGTCTCGTCCTCTCGGTTTAGATTCGTCAGGAAGGGTTGCGGGCATTGCGAACGATCGCTAGCGCCCGGCGGGTCTCGCTCGTCGACAGCGATCGATCGGCGTCGGTGAAGACCCGTTCGGCCGCCGAGGGGCGACCCAGATGCCAGAGCGACCAGCCGCGGATCATCGTCAGGCGGCGGCTTTCCGGCGAAAAGCGTGCCCGCCGCGTCAGGATCGCCAGTGCCTCGACATAGCGTTTGTTGTCGAAGGCGGCGATCGCCTGGTCGGCGAGGAGCGCGACGCCGATCTCGTTGCGCCGTGCGCCGGTCATCAGCGGCGCGTTCGCCGCCGCGCCGGCGGCCTGCAGGTCGCCGGCCGCCAACAGCGCCAGGGAGCGGCCATATTCGGCATCGCGCCGAACGGAAATCGGTCCGGCGCTCGCCTGGTTGAAGGCCGTCAGCGCTTCGTTCGGTCGTTCGAGCTTCAACAGGCACCAGCCGAGAATCAGCGACTGATCGGTGCTGAGTGGCCGGCGGTTTTGCGCAAGATCGACGCATCGGCGATACTGTGCGCTCTGAAACGCGACGATGATCGGATCGCTGACCGGCTTGGCGTTGGCCGGCCGCTGCCGGTTGGGCGCAAGGTCGATCAGGCCGAGGTCGGCATAGGTCGGGCGCCATTTTTCGACGCGTTGGCGGGCTAAGCTGCGATCGCCGCGCCGCATCGCCGCCAGCACCAAGCCGCGGGCCGCGCCTTGGCTCGGCTTGGCCGTCATCGACATGTCGAACCAGCGCTCGGCAACATCGCTTTCGCCAAAGTCATACGCGTACCAGCCGAGCGTTTCTGCGCCGAGCGCCGAATGCAGCTTGCCGGCGACGGCGGCGTAGGCCGCGATCTCTGCATCGGGAAGGCGCGGACGGGGGGTGCCTTGGAACCGGTCGGCGCCGAGATCCAGAAACAACGCGCCAAGGGCCGGTGAGCGATCCCGGATCGGCTCGACCCGCGCGAAAGCCTCCTTGCGGCGATCGAGCGCGATCAGCGACAGAACAGTGCCTTCATCGATCTTCGTCACGAGCGCTGGCGCATCGCTCTGGCCTGACACCGCCTGTGCGGCGCGCTCGAAGCTCGCCAAGGCGTCGGCGTGATTGCCCTTTGCCCGCTGCAGCCAGCCGATGAGGGCAAGGTCGCCGGCATCGGCTTTCGCCTGGGCGCGAGCTGTAAAGCGGGCGAGGCGCTCGGCATCAACCGGCGCTGCGTTCTGATCGGCGAGCTGCCCGACGATCTGCTGGCGGGTGAGAGCGATCTCGGCGTCGTTCGTGGCGTTACCATCGAGGCCGGATTGGGCGACCAGCGGCTCAGCCTTCGACCCGAGCTGGGCGATCGCCTTTTGCAAGGTGGCGCGGCGATCGGCGGGAGCCGTGCAATCGCGAAGAAGGGTGCGATAGCTGGCGATCGCGCCGTCGGTGTCTTGGGTCTTGCGCCGCGCGGCGGCAATCTGCCAAGCGACTTCCAGGTCGGTGCAGCCGCCGAGATCGGGATGGGCGGCGGCGATTGACAGGACCTTCGCAGAGTTGCCGGAGGTCGCGGCCTTTATCAGATCGCGGCGGGCGAGCTTGTGGGCCAGCTTGCCGGCGAGATCGTCGGAAATTGTGAAGCCGGGATCGATCTGCTTGCGACGTGCGATCTCGGCCTGCAAGGCGTCGAGCTTGTCGGCGGCGAAGAATTTCCACAGATCGGCTTCCGGATTTTGCGCCACCGCGCCCATGTCCGGGGTTGGCACAAAGTCCGGATACAGCGTCTTCAGCCGGTTCATCTCGGCCTGATAGCGCTCGATCTGGTTGGTGGCGGCGTAGTAGCGCAGGGCGCTCTCGTCGACCTGCCGGCCGAGTTTGGCGGCGGCCGCACCAACGGCGGTGAGGGCGAGCGGCACAGCGAGGGCGGCGGTGAGGGCGAGGGACCGGGCGAAGGGTGTGATGACCGTCAGACGAGACATTCGGGATACCATTTTCGAACCGCGATCAGGGTGAGCAGGCGAAGGGTCGCTGGATAATAGGGCTCGTCCACAAAGTGCTTCAGCGCGGCGGGATAGGGCGTGCCGAAGGCGGCACAGGCGACGATGGCAGGGACGGCGCCGTAACCGGCCGATCCGAAACTTGGCGGCGCCGGCTTGCTGGTGAGGCTGATCGGCGCCGGTGTACCGGCCGGCGGCAGATCCGCCCAGAGCGCGGCGAAGGGCGCCAAGAGGACGCGCTGTCCGCGCCAGTCGGGCGCCGAAGCGGCGATGTAGAAGGGCACCCGCAGGGCGTTCCAGCCGAAGACCGGATCGAAGCCCTCGGCCAGACGCGGCTTGGGGACCGCGAGCGAGGCCCAATCCGGCGGCAGATCATGGGGGCCGAAGCGGAGCGTCTCGACAAGATCGAGCCCGCAATCGGCCAGCCGGCGCCAATCGTGGTCCGGCGCGACCTTGGCCAGCGCCTCGAAGGCGGGAAACACCCAATAGGACAGATTGATCACCGGGCCGTCCTTGCGGGCTGCGGCGGAAAACCCGTCGACGCCGGGCAGGATCAGCATGCGCCCGCCCGCCTCAATGACGGCGTGCTTCATGATGGCGTCGGCCAGGCGGACGGCCGCAGCGCGATAATCGCCCGCCGGCCATCGTGTCGCGGCCTCCGCCAGAGCCCAGGCGACGAGGATGTCGCCATCGGTCGCATTGTTGCGATCGGTGACATGCGGTGTCGTCTTCGGATCCCAGCGCCAGGACAGGAGCCCATCCTCTTTGCGGGCAAGTTCGCTGCGGGTCCAGCGCCACAGCTGATCGAAGCTTACGCGATCGTCGTGGAAGGCGGCGAGCAACATGCCGTAGCCCTGGCCCTCGCTGTGGCTGATGCCGCCGTTCAACGCATCGCGGACGCGGCCGGACCGCGTGACGAAGCTTGTTCGCCATTGCTGCCAGTGCGCCATCGTGTCGAGCGCCTTGGCATGGCTCGCAGCGCGTGCAGGGCCGCCGAGGTCCGACGGGCCCAGCGCTCCGGCCGCCAGGGCCATGATGAAGGCCCGCCGGTTCACCAAACGCTCTCCTCATCGTGCATCGCGCTGCTTTTCTCGTACCGGATCCACAGGGCGGTGAAGGTGCCGAAGGCCAGCGCAAGACCGAGAATGATCAGGGCGTGGACGGCCGGATGCATCGACAGCCAAGCGGCGGCGACGCGGCGCAGATTGCCGAGATCGGCCGGCCGGGTGGTGCGAAAATAGCTGGTTTTGGCCGCCACGCTTTCGATGCCGTCGGTCTTCAAGATTCCCGCGCGCCCATCGAGATTGGACCAGATGGCGGGGGTCGTCAGCCGCGCGGTTTCGGCCTCGAGGGAGGCGGCCGATCCGGCGGAGATCAGCGTCGTCGGCTCATCGTCGTCGCGCGGAACCGCCTGGGCGACGAGCAGGCTGGTGTCGCGATCGACTTTGATCGGGGTGTCGCGTCCGTTGAGTCCGATCCGTGATAGCGCTTGGGTGGCGTCGTTCAGCCAGGCGCTGAAGGCGCTCTTGCGGGCCTCGGAGGTGAATTTCTGTTGCCAGATGTCGAGTGAATTCACCGATTCCGCTGTCGCATCGGCGGCAATGGCGCCAATCGAATGGGTGACGAACGGATCGATATTGTCGGCGCTGTCCCGCGTTCCCTCGGCCGAAGCGATGCGCTGCAGGGCGTCAAGAACCGACGGGTCGACATTGGCGGCCCTGCTCAGCTCTGCTGGGACATGGCCGGCGAGGGCGAAGGCGATCGTCGCGGCGCCCTTGACCGGTTCGGCTAACGACGTGACCACCGGGCGCAGCGGCCGGCCGGCATCCCGCGCCAAGCGCAGGAAGAAGGTACCGGCCGCCGAGATCACCGCATCTTCCGGTGAGCCGAGCGCCAGGTGCACCGTACCGTTCGGGCCCGAAGACAGGCCGCCGGGCCCGAAGGTCGTGGCCAGATTGGGAAGCTGAGCCATCCGGGCGAGTTTGGGGATCGTCACCGTCGAGCTGTCGAGGAACAACAGCCGCGGCTTGCCGGAAATCTGGATCGATGGGTCGCAGGTCCGATCCGCCGCGTCGGTCACGGTCGCCTCGAGCTCCAGGTGGTTCGCTCCGGCATGGAAGGCCGTCAGCGGAATGGCGATCGGGCTGTTGCGCAGCGTGTCACCGGACTGTCGGCCGAGCGGCAGGCGCGCGACGGTGCGATCATTGACCCGCACGCGCAGCTCGCTGTCGGGGGACAGGGCTGCTCGGTAGCCAAGATCGAGGTTCAGCTTGACGGAATCGTAATCGGCAATCAGCGTGTCCGGCGGCAGGTTGAAGTGCACGCCTTCCCGGAACAGGCGCCCGGTGAAATCGCTGGAGGCCGCGCCGAGATCGTGAAAGCTTACGGTGCGGTTGTCGAGCATATGGGTGACGACCGCCTCCGGCATTGGCTGGCGGGCCAGATCGGCATCGGCGATACGGAGCGTCTCGATCAGCCGACTCATCGCCGCGCGATCGTTGGGGTCGACCGCCAAGGCCGGTGCGGCCCCGGCAATGGTCGCGAGATCGCCGTCGTTGGCTGCGGTGGCGCCCGGCCAGCCGAGTCGCGCGCGCTCGGCGGCGTTGCCGACATAGAGCGCTATTCCCGCGGTGGTGCGCTGAGGGGCCGCCTCCGTCGCCGCGGCGGGCGGATCGAAGGTTAAACGGGCATGCGAGGCGCCGCTCGCGCGGGCCAGTCGGGCCGACAGATCGTAGATCGCGGCCAGCGTCGCGGGATCGCGGCGCTCGCTATGCACCCGGATGATGAAGCTGCCGGAGGCATCGAGCGGCACGAGCGGCAGGGTTGCCAGCGTCGCCGGTGCTGCGGCGGCGAACTGGACGCCGGACACCGAATTGTCGATCCGCGTCCAGAGTTCGTAGGTGCTGAGCGGGCTGCAATCCACCCGGTGGCGGTGATGGGCTTTGAGCGTGAGAAGATTCCAGCCGGGATGCAAGACTGAGCGGCGAAGGGCGATGCGGCGGGGCCTTGGCTGCAGGCCGCCGGTGCTGAAACGGTCGACCAGCTTTCCATTGACCAACACCGCCATGTCGGAGGCTTCCGGCATCACCGAGACGTCGCTCTCCAGACCGAGCCAGAGCAGACCGCCTTGCTGGGCGTCTTCGCGAGACAGGAAGATCGGAAAATCGGCGTGGCTCTCCTCGCCGCGCAGGGTGAACCCGGTGATCGACGCGGGTAAGGGCCGGCGCGGCGCCGCAGACAAGGGCGCCGCAGACAACGGCGCCGCCGCCACGCGGTCCGTCGGCGTCGGTTGCGTTGCAGCGGATGCAGCCATGGCCGCAGCGTTCGGCGCCGCTGCGCTCGGGACGGGGTCGCTTTGAGCCGATCCCGGGTCGTCGCTCGGTATGGCCACGATGAGCGGCGCGGTTTGCCGATCCTCCTTGGCCAGCGCCGGGCTGGTGCCATAGGCCGAGCCGGTTCCGGCCGGACCCGCCAGCAGCCAGGGCGTCGAGGTGTCGGCGACGGCGGTTTGCGGCGCGGCGTGAGGCGCAACGGCGGACACGAACAGGGCCGCGCTTGCCAGCGCCGCCATTTGCGAACGGCGAGTCCAGTCAATTCTCATCGGGATCGTTCTCGGGTCAGGCGGCGGAGATCGCATCGCGTGGCGGCGAGTCGATCGAGGATGGCGCGTTGCCGGCGGTACCGGCGTCATTGGCCGCGGTGATGGGGGTCGCCGGTTCCGGACGCCGGGCGGCATGGCCGAGCGCCCGCACGCTGCTTTCAATGCTCCACCGGATGACGTTGAGGCTTCCGCCGACGACGCCGACCGATTTGCGGCGGCTTTCGCGGAAGCTTGAGAGGGCCGATGCGTCGGCATACATCAGGTCGGCGACGGTGCGCATCTGGGAGGGCGCAAGGGCCATGAATTCAAGCCCGAGGCAGATGCCTCTCGCATCGGGAATGCGGCGACGCACGACGACCGCCAGACCCGCTTGGCGCGAGCCGTCCAGCGTCAGGGTGCCGATGCTCGCCGCCTTGGGCAGTTTGGCTGTTTCGAGGCCGAGCGGGCGGATCCTGACGCCACTCGACGAGACGTCTTCGACGACGACGTCGATCGCGGTTTCACCGATGTTTAGCGCACCCTTGCGCGAGATCGACAGCCGCTGATTGCGCCGCCGCTCGGCGCGCTCGGTGACGACGCCGAGGGCCAGGCCGGCGACCACGAGGTTGAGAACGTTCCAGCCGCCGAGCGCCAGCAATAGGTCGCGGGAGGTCGGTTCGAGATACCAGCGCGCGGCGCACCATAGGGTGGCGACGAGCAGCACGCAGAAGAACATGAGATAGGGTCGGGCGAGGGTGGAGAGCCGATCCTGTTCGATCAGGGCGCCCTTGGCGGTGACCGCGAAGATCGGCGAGCGCGGATTGCGGATCACCGCGGCGATGGCGCGGATGAGATAGATCGACTGGACGTATTCGTAGAGTTCGGAAATCCACGGCCAACGGACGTCGCCATAGAGATAATTCTGCAGCATGACGTTGGCGAGCATGTAGGTGCACGTATAGGCCAGGAATTCCTGCAGGCTGGCCTGATAGATTCTGAGATCGAAAAAGATGAACAGCAGCGGCGCGACCATGAAGGTCAAGCGCATGAACGGGAACAGCCAGAACAGTCCGGAGGACAGGTAGCAAATCCGCTGCGCCATGGTGAGGCCGCGCACGAAGAGCGGATTCTTCAACAGCATGATCTGCAGCATGCCCTGGCACCAGCGCGAGCGCTGACCGATGAAGGAGCCGAAGGTTTCCGGCTGCAGTCCGGCGATCAGCGGCTGGTCGACATAGCGGCTTCGCCAGCCACGCCCGTGTAGGGTGAGCGCGGTCTCGCAATCCTCGGTGATCGACGTGCCGGAAAAGCCGCCAACGGTCTCCAGCGCCGTGCGGCGCAGAACCGCCGCCGAGCCGCAGAAATAGGCCGCGCCCCAGGAATCCAAGCCGCGCTGGACGACGCCGTAGAACATCTCGTTCTCCGACGGCATACGCTTGAACAGGCCGAGATTCTTCTCGATCGGATCCGGATTGAGGAAGAAATGCGGGGTCTGGACGAGGAAGAGTTTGGCGTCCTCGGCGAAATGGTGAACCGTTTTGCGCAGGAAGTCGCGGACCGGGGCGTGATCGGCGTCGAAGACGGCGATGAGGTCGCCGCTGGTGCGCGGCAGCGCGGCGTTGAGGTTGCCGGCCTTGGCCGAGACGTTTTTCTCGCGGGCAAGATAGACTGCGCCGAGTTCGTCGCACAGTTTCGTCAGCATCCGCTGGCGCAGGTTCGCCTCGTGGGCGACGACGGGATCGGCCGACAATCGCTTTTCATCGGTGCCGCCATCGTCGAGGAGATAGACGGTCAGCTTGTCGGCCGGATAGTCCATCGAGATGGCGGCCGCCAGGGTCACCGTCAGAAGCTCGGCCGATTCATTGTAGGTCGGCACGAAGACGTCGACCGTCGGCAGGGCGGCATCTGACGCGGGGCCCGCCATCGTTGCCCGCGCCGGGCGGCTTTTCGGCTTCAGCACCACGAACAGGCTGAGCAGCAGGATCACCATGGCGAACATCTCGACGGCGTAAAGCGCGACGCCGGGAATGAAATTTGCAAGATCCGAACTGTCGGGCAGAGTCGAGACGGTCCGCCAATAGGCGTATCGGCCGATGGCCGCGAGAGCGAGTGCCATCAACAGCAACCGGCGCTCGTTCGATCGCGGCCCGGACATCCAAAGCACCAGCATTCCCGCGACCAACGTCGCCGCGATCAGCACCTGGCTGTTGGTTCCCACCGGCTGCGCGACGGCGATGCCGAGCCCCAGGAGGCTGAGCAGCCAGGCGACTGGCACCATGGAGGAGATTATCTTACGCATGAAACGCATCACGGTCACTGGGGCAGATCGCCGGTTTGTCAATTTCTAGGATTAATTTTGACTCACCATTCGTGAATAAAACTCCAACGACGTTGCGGAAATATAATGTAAAATCCTTCCGTCAGCTGATTGTAATCATCGTTATCAATGACATTCCCTCCAGAGTGTAAAATCGAGAGTTGTTTTCACGTCATAGTGTCGATGGTGATTTCGAGCGCCTTGCGTCCGATCGGACGCAGAAAGGTCGCTCTCACCCCTTGAATCGACGCACCGTGCTTTGCCGAAAATCGTTTGCGATTTCCGGGCCAATGCTCGAGCGAAAAGTCGGGCGCCGCAGCCTGTCCGACGGTGCGCACGCGATGGTGCGGGTCTTTCCTTGCGCGCGGATTGCGATCAGCGCGCGGATTGCGATCAACCGGACCCGCCATTCCGCTCCCGGCCGTTGTTTTGCCGCATGATGGGATGCCGAAACGTCATGCAACGTTTCGGCATCATGCTCGAAGGTCGCGGGGCCGTGATGCCGCTTCGGTATCTGGAAAGGCGTGTCAGGCGGCCCGCAAGGCGGCGTTGGACGCTTCTATGATCGCGGCGACGATTTCCTTTTCGCTGGCGCGCGATTTGATGATCACGTCGATGAGAATCGTGGCATCGCTGTCGACCTCTTTGGTCGTCAAAGCCACGACGGGCCGTGCCGTCGCTGACTGCGAGATTTCGGCGAGAACGTCGTCGATGGAACCATCGGGCAGCAGGCCGTCGCTGACGTAAAAGTCGTAAGCTTCGCGCGCCACCGCTGCTCGGAACTCCTTGATCGTTGCAACGTGATCGAGAACCAGCCGTCCGTGAAGCATCGTCTGGACGATTTCGGCAAAGTCCGAATCCGCTTCGATATGCAGCCCTTTCGGCAGCTCCGCGCCGCTGGCGATCTGCCGCTCGGCCGGCGCGACAATGGTCTTTTCGTCGCGTGTTGCTGCGAGGGGCAGTGTGACGGTGAAGACGGCGCCGCCGGTCGCGGCGTTATAGAAGCCGATCTCGCCATCCATCCGCTCGACGATCATTTTGGAGATGTGAAGGCCGAGGCCGGTGCCGCCTTTGGCGCGGGTGGAGGAGGAATCGGCCTGGGAGAAACGCGAAAAGATCTTGTCCTTGAAGGTGTCCGGAATGCCGGGCCCCTGGTCGGCGACGCTGACATGGGTGCTCTCGCCGTTTTGGGTGATGGTGACGGTAATCACACCGCCTTTCGGCGAGAATTTCGCGGCGTTGGACAACAGGTTCACCAGCACCTGATGCAGCCGGTCGGCATCCACGTAGATCGGGGTGGCCGCGTCGGGTTTGATCGTCTCGACGGTGATTTGACCCTTGTCGAAGATCGCCTGGGTGGCCTCGATCGCGCTCTCGACTGCGAGGCCAAGGTCATAGTTTTCGAAATCGAAGGCCATGCCGCGAGACGCGATCTTCTCCATATCGAGAATGTCGTTGATGAGCGAGATCAGCCGTTCGCAGTTGTTGTGGGCGATGCGCAAGAGGTTGACGACCGTTTCCGGCAGCTTGTTGGCCTGGGTGCCGACCACCAGGCCGAGCGAACCGCGGATCGAGGTCAGGGGCGTTCGCAGTTCGTGACTGACCATCGACACGAATTCGGTTTTCAGCCGCTCCACTTCCTTGCGATGGGTGATGTCCTGGAACTGGAGGATGATGTAGTTGCCGACGTGGTCCTTGACGTCGTCCCGCACCAGGCTGGCGCCGACCAGACACCAGATGATCCGATCGTCGGAGGTGATCAGCCGATGTTCGGACATCACCCGCGATCCCGGACTGTTCCTCAGACGGTCGAACAGCGCCTGAATCTCGCCGCTGTCGTCTGGGTGGAAAATGTCCTCGATCGGGCTGGCCTTGATCTCCTCTTCCCTCAAGCCCATGAGCTCGCAAAGCGAGCCGTTGAGCTGCATCCAGTCGCCCTTCAGGTTCAGCAGGGCCATGCCCACCGGGGCGTTCTCGATGGCGGATTCGAAGCGTTTGCGGCTGGCTTGCAAAGCGGCTTCGGCGTCGCGCAGCTGGGTCACATCCATCTGAACGCCAATCAGCCGGGTCGCCTTGCCGCTGGCGTCGCGCTCGATCACGGTGGCATCGGACCGCAGCCAGATCCACTGATCGTCGGCCCGTTGAAGCCGATATTCCGCGATTGACCGATCGCGGCGACCATCAAGGCATTCGATGTCGGCGGCCTGAACATACGGCAGGTCGTCGGGATGAACGCGGGTGAGCCACTCCGTCTGCGGCTCGATCCGGGCATCGGGTGAAAAGCCCAGCATCGTCTTCCAGGTTTCGGAGACGAAGGATCGCCCCGTCACCAGATTAATGTCGAAGACGCCGAGATTGGCGCCCTGCAGGGCGTGGCTCCAGCGTTTCTCGCTGGTCTCGAGGGCGGATGAGATCCGCCACTCTTCGGTTACGTCGCGCAGGATCAGCGTCCAGCGCAGATCGCCGGCTTCCGCCCGCCATTGGCTGCGCTGCATGTCGAGCAGAATGACCGCCCCATCCTTCGTCGTCGCGCTGACGATGGCCGGGCAGGAGTCAGAGGTTTCGCCGCTTGTGGGGAAATGATCGTCGAAGCCGCGGCTTTGAGCGCTGTCGCCTTCCAAATCGAAGTTCAAGAAGGCGCTGACGGGCCAGCCGACCATGTCTTCGCTGCTGAAGCCGAGCATACCACGGGTTGCCCCGTTGGCCGCGACGATGGTCAAGCTGTCATCAAGAACGATAAAGCCAATCGCGGCATTGTCGACGATGGCGCGATTTTCGCTGGCGCGGGCCGCAAGTTCGCGGGTCTTCAGGTGCACCAGCTTTTGAACGTCGTCCTCACGTCGCGCTAGAGAATACAGCAGCACCGCCAACAGGATTGTCCCGATGGCGCCGCCGAGGAGGACCAGTTTGGGTTCACTGGTGCCCAAGGATTCTTCGAAGGGCGGCAAGCTTTCCCAGACCAGCGTCCAATGCCGATGCATGACGTCGATGCGCCGGGTCATGGTGAAGTGGGGGGCGTGATCGCTTCTCAAGTCGGGATTGCTGTCGAAGATCGCCGTCTCGGGATTTTCCGTGGCACCGTCATAGACTCGCAGGCGGAGCTTCGTGCCCTGGGAGCTGGTCAGCCCATCGAGAAAATGCAGGCCGACGAAGGGCGCATAGACCCATCCGCGGAAGGCGGCCCGGCGCTCTTCGACCGTTTCGAGCGACTTGCTGCGATCGTAGAACGGGCGGAGCAGCAGGAAGCCCGGGCTTTGGGTATGGTCCTGCACCAGGAGAATGCGGCCGGTAATCGTGGCCTGGCCGCTGTCGCGGGAGGCGACGGCGGCATCGAGGCGGTTCGCCTCGAAGGCGATATCGAGCCCCACGGCTTGAGCGTTGAGTTTCAGCGGCTCAATATATTCTATGATGAAGAGTTCGTCGCCCGTGGTTTCCGGGTGAACCCGAATGCCCGCGACGCCATTGACTTCGGCATTGGCAAGAAAGAACGGCAAATTGCTGCGCTTGACCGCGCGAATGACGCCGATCCCACTGATTCCTCTTAGATTTTTATCGATTTCGATTGTTTCGACGAAGCGGCGCCACTGGTCGAGCGTCACAGTGCTGGTGGTTTGGAGCAGGCCGACACCGGCATTGAGGCTCTGTTTGTAGGACTCGATGCGGTGCTTCAGCGCCTGGATATTGTCCTCTGCCAGGACGTGAAACGATTCGGCGTTGCGCTGGTAGGTGATCACGCTGGTGATCTTCCAGGCGTAGAAGGTCGCGATGATCGGCAGGGCGAGAACGATATAAGCCGCCAAGGTGAAGCGCGTGATCGGCGTCTGTTTCCAGAGTGGATCCCAAGGCCGCCAAGGGTTGAGCAGGGCGACTGGAACGACTGCGAGGATGCCGACCATGTCGCCGGTATACCAAATGGCCCAATTCTCGATGAGGCTGTCATGGGGCATGATGCCTGCCAAGACGAGCGCCGCAACGCCGATCGTCGCTGACAGCAAACATGGCAGTACCGCGCCGACGACGATCATGCCGACGATGTCGTGTAAGCCGCGCAGGGCGATCGGGATGCGGTAGGCTTTTTTGATAAGAGTGAACGCGGCGACCGATTGCAGGGTTGAGCCGACGGCGATGCAGATCGCGCTGACGAAGGTGGGCATCTCGAAGATCGTCCCAGTCGCCGCTGCGCCGGCGCTGAAATTGACCATAAACGAGCCGATGAAGATCGCTGGCCACTGGGCGGGCCCGGAGAACAGAAGACCTGCGACGGCGATGCCCGAGGCGGGCCAGACGATCGTGGCGTAACCTGGGGGAACGGCCAGCGCGAGTCCCAGCCAGCCGAAAATCACATAGAGCGCCGCCAGAGAAGCGACGACTTTGAGAGAGGTGTCTCGAACGGACATTTCCGGCTCGGCTTCATTCGGCGAAGTTGTGCGGCGTGGTGACGCCCGGCGCATCGAAGCAGAAAATTCTTACCCAATTGCTCTTTCAAGAAATCCACTTAGATCAATAATTTTCCGGGAATCGGCCGTGTATTTAAGCAAAAAATGGTTAATTGTACTCGATGAGACTGTGCGAACAAAAAAATAATAAGTCTGAATTATATTTCATAAGAAAGTTATAAATCACAATACATTTCGTATTAAGAATTTTGACTAATAGTCATTTTTAAGAGCGATTCCTCTGGGTACGGCATGATGGATCTGATTTGGCATCCTTTAATTGCGAATTTGGCGTTGATTTCGGTTGCAATCGTCGCCTGGGACATGGCTGAGGACTATCTCGAGCGGCATTCCAAGATAACGCGATCCTTGATCTTTGGCCTCGTGATGGGGGGATTGGCGATGATGTCGATGACCATCGTGCCGTCGGTCGTGCCGGGTATTCGCGTCGATCTTCGTAGCTCACTGATTTCGACAGCCGGTTTGTTCGGGGGGGTGCCGGCCGGGATCCTTGCCGGCACGATGGGGGGGCTCTTTCGGGTCTATCTGGGCGGGGCCGGGGCCTTTGCAGGGACCATCGCCATCGCTATCGCGACATTGTCCGGTGCATTGATGCGTTACTGGATCGGACGGCGTGAGCGCCGAATTGGCGACTTCCTAATCTTCGCGCTGATGGTTGTGGTCGGCAATACCGTCAGCTTCTTGGCGCTCCCATCGCCGCTCATCGCTCCGCTGCTAATCGAGGCTGCACCGCCGCTTGCAGTCACCGTGTTCATGGCATGTGTGGCGACGGGATGGCTTCTCGATCGTTCGGAAAAGCGTCGCAAGGCGACACTGGACAACAGGATTTTCCGCAAGATGGTCGAGCAACTGCCCGATTCTTTGAGCTTCAAGGACATTGACGGCCGTTTTGTCGCGGCCAACGCGGCGGCGGGAAAGCTGATCGGTGCGGCCTCGGAAGCCGACATCATCGGCCGCACCTATGCCGACTTCTTTCCCAAGGAAGTCGCGGACGGCTATTGGGAAATCGACCTTTCGGTGCTGAAGGCGGGCGAGCCCGTGCGATTGCTCCAGTCGGTTGCCGCCTCCGACGGCGGCAAGCAATGGCTGTTGACGGTGAAGGCGGCCGTGCGCGGGACACGCGGCGAAGTTCTCGGCATCATCACCTACATTCGCGACGTGACCGATGAAACTCGCATGGCGGAGACGAAGAGCGAGTTCATCTCGCTGGTGAGCCACGAATTGCGCACGCCGCTGACCTCAATCCGGGGCGCGCTCAGTCTTCTGGCCAATGGGATGGCCGGAAACTTCCCTGTTAAAATCCAAAATCTCATCAAGATTGCCCATAGCAACAGCGAGCGGCTGATCTTTCTCGTCAACGATATTCTCGACATGGAAAAGATCGAATCGGGCAAGATGGAATTTCACATCGCGCCGGTGACGCTACGGCCGGCGATCGACGAGGTCATCGAGGCCAACGCGTCCATTATGCCGAACAAGCAGATCAAGGTCGTGGTCGAAGACGACGCGCCGAATGCGGCGGCGATGATCGACGTCCAGCGCTTTCAGCAAATCTGCGTAAACCTCTTGTCGAACGCGGTGAAATTTTCACCCGACAAATCCACCGTGACGATCCGGATTTCCACGCATACCGGGGGTGTGCGGGTTGCGATCATCGACGAAGGGTTCGGCATTCCGCCGCAGTTCCGCAACCGCATCTTCCAAAAGTTTGAGCGCTCGAACAATGCCGACAATCGCTCGGTTGGCGGAACTGGTTTGGGGCTCAACATCGCCAAGTCGATCACCGAAAAAATGGGCGGGCAAATCGGCTTCAACTGTCACGAAGATCGCCCCGGCACGACTTTCTTCGTCGATCTGGTGCCGGCGGACAGTGCGAGGATGGCCAAAGCGGATGGTTCGCAGGAAAGCCACAAGCCGCGTATCCTGCATGTCGAAGACGACGACAGCGCCCGGGAAGGGGTGGCCGAAATCCTGAAAGTCAACTTCGACCTAACCTCCGTCTGCAGCTTGGAGGCGGCCCGTCGGCTTCTCTCCCGGACGGTCTACGACCTGGTCATGCTCGATGTCTTTCTGCCCGACGGGTCGGGCTTGGATCTGATCGAGCATGTGCCCTACCGCACGCCGATCATGACATTCTCGGACTGCCCGCTCGACGAAGAGACCTTCAACCGTCCAATCACCATCGGTCGCAAATCATCGATCCCCCTGCCGCATCTGAAAGAGTTTATTCACAAAGCGCTGGCGAATCAGGGGCCCGGCGACGAGTCATTCAAGGATATGCGGATGCAGGAGATGATGCGCTCTCGGCGTCTTGTCTAATATGTCGGTTTCAAGACCGCTCTTCACGATTGACATCGCGCTTTTGCACAGCTCGATGCTCCTAAGTAAAATATGAGAGCGCCATTTGCAGTCGGATCGATGCCATGGCGCTCTGGATCGCGATCGATCGTCGACTTGCGCGTGTGAGTGTCGCGGCAAGGCTGTCTACGACGCCAGAATGAGGAGAAAGGCGACGATGAAGGTGCTTTACGTGGACGATGAGGAGGACATTCGCGAGATCGCCAAAATGTCGCTTGAGCTCAATCCGGATTTCAGCGTCGAGATCTGTTCTTCGGGAAATGATGCCCTGCAATTTGCGCCCCAATGGCGACCTGACCTGATTTTGCTCGATGTCATGATGCCCGGCATCGACGGGCCGGAAACCTTGGTGCGGTTGAGCAAGATCCCGGAAACGGCCAAGACACCGATCATTTTCATCACCGCGCGCACCCAGCGCCAGGAGGTCGAGCAGTTCATGTCGATCGGCGCCATCGGGGTGATCGGCAAACCCTTCGAGCCGATGTCGCTTGCCGGCCAGGTCGAAGCGCTGCTGAAAAATGCCACGGCACGGGACTGACGGACCGGTCCGAAGATTGGCGGCGCGATTTCGCCAAGCGCGATGGTTGAGAATCATGGCGCGTGCTTCGATGGCACGCGTCGTCGAAGGCCGCTGTCTCAGTCGCTGAGACTGCCGCGAGCGGAAGGGACGCAAACCTTCGGCCGGTCGCGATGATTCGGCCAAAGCTCAGCCGATGGCGCTGTGTCTGCGTTTCAATGTCGCGGGGCTGGCCTTGAAGGCGTCACTGGTAAAGCTGATGCCAAGGTCGCTGCCGCCTTTCCAGACGATCTCGCCCCGGCGCGCGCATCGTTCGGCGACATCATAGACGATGATGCTTTTGGGAATGGCTTGAAGATCACCGCATCGCAGACGGGCGCCGCCGGCAGACACGTCGACCATCTGGCTGTCGGCGAGAAACCGCTGATCGATCGTTGCCAGCACCACCGGTCGCAGCCGGGTTCGCATGCGCGGCCAGCGCCGCTTTTCCAAGGCTTTCGGTTTGCGAGGGTGGTCGGCTTTGGGCTTCCGGTCGAGGGCGAGTAAGGCGGCCATTTCGGCCGGAGAAATCTCAAATTCAGCGCTGCTGAAATTGACGCCGAAATCGTTTTCGCCGACCCAAACCACCTTGGCGATTCGATAGCAGCAAGCGGAGACATCAATCACCGTGACGAGCTTGGGCAACTCGCCCGACGATTGCCGGCGGATGCGGGCGCCGGATTTCGAAATGTCGACGAAGGCGCCGCCATCTAGATAGTCGCGTGATGACGTCGCGAGGATGGCCTGTCGGAAGCGAACTTTGCGCCGGGGAGATCTTCGTTTGTCTTGCATCATTATATCTGCCAAGAGTCCCGAAAGATTATGAATCAACAAGATGATACGCGCAGTCAATTGTAAAAAAATGAATAATATTTATATTTTATGTGCGAATGACTTTAATATAAATATATTTTTCGAAATCGCTTATCACGATGAGTTAACTATTTTAGTGTTGCATATTGCAACCATTAACGAGGTTCGCCGTGAGTCGTCGAAGCGTTTACGGAGCAATACGCCTCGGGCGGTCGGTGGCGAGGGCGGAGCAGTTCGTCCGGATGACCCCGGCGCATCAATCTCTCTATGTGACTTGAACGGAATTGACGACATGACGGCCCAGCCCTCAAAAACCGACCTCATCGACGCCAAGCTGCGGACGCTCACGGAAAAGTTTCGGACCAGCACCCTGGGCGATATCGAGCGTCTCCATGAGATCGTCCGGGATACCGACAGCGAGGTTGGGCCGCGACGCGACGGGATGCGGCGGATCGCCCATTCGCTCGCCGGTCGCGCAGGCACCTTTGGCTTTCCGAAGATCACCGCAGCGGCGGCCGAACTCGAAGACGCGATCGTTGCGGGGCAGGAGGACCTCGAAGGACTGCTGCAGCGGCTGACCGCGGCGGTCGAAAGCGAATTGACGACCGAAACCGTCACCACAGGCGGATAGTCGCCCCGTCCAGCGATGCGAAGAGGTCATCCGATGTTCCGTGGTGCGAACGACAAGGGATCTGCTGGGCCAAAGGCCGGCATCGAGATTTCGATGGGCGATGGTGGAGCTTTGGGTGAAAGCGCCGCGTCGGCTCAGTCGGTCGTTGTTTTTGAGGATGCGGATCATCTCCTGCCGCTGATGCGCAGTGTCTGCGATCTCGGCCTTGGCGCGGTCGACGGCGGCACCGATTTCGACCCGGAGACGGTTCTGGCGGTGCTCATTTCCTGGCGGGCCGATCCTGAGCTGCAAAAGGCCACGCTGGCGGCGCAGCATTGGCCGGTGATCTTCATTGCCGAGGACGGCGGCTTCGAAAGCCGCCTGAAGGCGACGCGCGCCGGCGTGACGGCGGTGTTGATCGATCCGATCGACATCACCGAGCTTGGCTCTTGGCTGAACGGCTTCGACGAGACCCGCAAGCCGGCGCCCTCGATCGTCATCGTCGATGACGACGTCATCTTGTCCGAGCTTTATGCCGCGGTGCTGGAAGCCGCCGGCATGTATGCACATATCGTCAACGATCCACGCCAGGCGTTGGATGCGATCAACATGATCCGGCCCGATCTCGTCCTGCTCGACATCGAGATGCCGAATGTCAACGGGCTGGAGCTGGCCTCCGTCCTGCGGCAGTCCCGGCGCAATCTCTCGACACCGATCGTGTTCTTGTCGGCCGAGCGGGACGAAGACAAACAGCAGGCCGCCCGCAACATCGGCGGCGACGACTTCATCAGCAAGCCGGTCGATCTCGATCGGTTGGCGGCTGTCGTGCGCATGCGCGCTGATCGGGCGATCGCGCTGAAGCAAATCATCGAGTCTGACAGTCTGACGGGGCTGTTGAACCATGCGCGCTTCAAAGAGCGTCTCGCGTTGGAGATGGAGCGCTCGGCGCGCACCGGTTCGCCCCTCAGCGTCTGCATCCTCGACATCGACAAATTCAAGAGCGTCAACGATCGCTACGGTCATCAGGTCGGCGACAAGGTGATCCAGACGTTGTCGCAGGCGTTGACCGGCGGTTTGCGGCGCACCGACGTTGTGGCGCGCTATGGCGGCGAGGAATTCGCGATCATCCTCCTCGATACCGATGTCGCCGGCGCCGCGGTGGTGATGAACCGCATTCGCGAGCGCTTCGGCGAAATCATCCTGAACGGCGCCGGTGAGGCGTTTTCCACGACGTTCAGCGCCGGCATCGCCCAAAGCACCGACCGCGCCAAGGCCAACGACGTCCTCGCTATGGCCGACGCCCGCCTCTATCAGGCCAAGGCCACAGGCCGAAACCGGATCGTCGTCGGATAAACCGTGAGCGGTTTGGTGACGGGGTCGCCGGACGGGGCCCGGACGGCTCTGCCCGTGCAACGGCAGACGGTCTGCGGGGCCCGCCCTTCAGGTCGCTCGTCCATTTCGTCCGCTGGGTGATCATCCGTCACGATCCATGGCCGTAGCGGCGTCGGGTCGCTCGCCGTCGCCTTCGAGCGGGTGCTGACGCGAAATCAGATCGGGCTGGCGATGCCCGGCTACGCCTTCGTCGCAAGCGGCGATTTTCTTCAAAAAATGCGGCGGGGAGGACATGTCCCGGCTGAAGCGCCGCAGCCGGGTCTGCGATGGTGCGGACCATGAAACGCACCACTTCCTTTCCTTGCTCCACGACGTGTTCGAGCGCGCAGCGCAGCCGACCTGCCTTGTTGCCGATGGCGCAGGGGGCGGCAGAGGAACCGGCCGAGCGCGTTGCCTCGACGGCGACCCTCACCTGTACATTGACCGGCGCTCTTTCCAGGCGCTTGGCGCGGCGGAGTTGAGCCATGGTCGCAGCTCTTCGCATCACCGTCGACGACGGTGCGGTTTTTTCCGCGATCCGAGCCCTTGCGCCGGCGGACCGGTCGGCTGCGATGACGGCCGTCGACGCCCATCTCGGCGCTGAGACTCGCCGTCGGCTCAAGGCCGCCGCTGGCCCCGGCCGGATCCCGCGCCAAAAGCCGCTGACCGCCGATCTTCGCGCCACGGCCCTGTCTGAGGCGTGCACGGCCCGTCGGCCGAGCGCCGGGCGCAGGCTCCGGCTCGATCCGGTGAAAGGGGTTCAGCCGGCGCTCGATCCGCGCTTTGATCCGGCCGCCCTCGCGCTTGACGATCCGCGCGTGTTTGGCGCCGCGCGCCGCGCGCTTGCCGGCGCGGCGGAATCGGGCGCCGGCGGTTGGTGGGACGATGGCGCCAAAGAGGACGCCGCGGCCGGCGGATCGCGCCAGCACACGACTTCGTTTCGCGAGGCGGCCCGGGGCGGCGAGGGCGGGACAAGCGCCCCGCGTTGCGGCCCCAGAGCCGAACCGTTCCGCTTGGCCGGCCCGGCTCGCGACGGCACCGCCGCTGGCCTCCAACAAGACGCTGGGCGGCAGAGCGTGTTTCACCGTTTCGACGCGCCGAGCGGTACGGTGCGGGCGCGCTTTGCTCATCCGGACAAGCCTCGATTCGCCAGCGGCGACAGCCGCCACCCAAAAACCCTGACGCGGCCGGGGCGGCCCTATCTGCGCCTCTCCGCCGCCGAGCGGTCGGCACTTCTCACCATTCTTTCCGACCAAGCCACGAAGGGAGCGGCCGGATGATCACCGCCGAGATTTTGGACCGGCTGAGGGCGCGATGCGGCGACGTCTTTGCCACCATTGCCACCACCCACGACCTCGCCAATGTCGCCGACAATCCCGGCACCTCGCCCGCCGCCTATGTGGTGCCGCTGCGCGAGGCAAGCGCTGCCAACGACCGCATGACCGACGTGTTGCAGCGCTGTGAGAGCGATATCGGGGTGATCATCGTCCTCGACGAGTCCGCCTCCTCCTCTTCATCCTCGACCTCCGCCAGCCCCGATCTCGACGCGCTGAAGGCGGCGGTGCGTGATGCGCTGATCGGCTGGCAGCCGGCCAGCGCCGAGGTCGCGATCACCCATGTCTCCGGTGAGCTGACCCAGGGTCGCGACGGCACGGTGTGGTGGGAGGAGGTCTTCGCCACCGCCTATCTGCTCGGCCCGGCCACCTGATTTCGCCGCACCGTCACTCGCCTTCGTCCGGCCGCGGCGTCAACGCCGCGCCGACTCCCAAGCCCCGTTGCGGGCGACAGCACCAACAGACGGCGCGATGCGCTCCAGCCGACCCCATGAGACTAATGAGGAGCCTTTTAGGCCATGAAACGCCATTATCGTAAACTCGCTGTCCTGTCGAAGATCGAGTCGACCTACGGCCAGGACGCCAGCCCAACCGGCAAGGCCAACGCCATGCTGATGAGCGACGTCCAGTTCACGCCGATGCAGGGCGAAGAGGTCAGCCGTGACCTGCTTCTGCCCTATCTCGGCCACCAGGGCGTCGAACTCGCCGGCGTCTATGCCAAGCTGACCGGCTCGATCGAAATCGCCGGCGTCGGCACCGCCGGAAAAGCGCCGGCCTATGGCCCGCTGCCGCGCGCCTGCGGTCTTGCCGAGACGCTGACCGCCGACACCTCGGCGGCCTATGCCCCGGTCTCGTCGAACTTCGAGGCCGCCACGACCTACTTCAACGCCGACGGCGTAAACCACGTGCTGCTCGGCGTGCGCGGCAGCTTCAAGGCCGATCTTGCGCCGAAGAAAATCCCGAAATTTCACTTCGACCTGATGGGCCTTTACGGCACCGTCTCCGATACCGCGCTGCCGACTGTTGACCAGTCGGCTTTTATCCGGCCACTGATCGTCGACACGGCCAACACCACGGTCTCGCTGCACGGCTGGTCGGCGATCGCCGAGAGCCTGGAGATCGATCTCGGCAACAAGGTCGAGGCGCGCTTCCTGATCGGCGAAGAATCGATGCAGATCACCGAGCGCAATGCGGTCGGAACGGCCGTCGTCGAGGCGCAGCCGCTGTCGGTGATCAACTGGTTCGACATCGCTGAAAAGCGGACTCGAGGCGCGCTCTCGGTGGTCCATGGCACCACTGCCGGCAACATCGTCGAATTTGCCGCCAAGCAGGTGGAGATCGGCCGGCCGACCCAGGGTAAGACCCAAGACATCTTGAACTACTCGCTGCCGCTGATGCTGTGCGCCAACGCCGGCAACGACGATCTGACGATCACCGTCCGCTGATCGTCACCCCGATGATCGGCGGCCTGACCTGCCGCCGATCGGGTGCGCGCCGAACCCTTTTCGCCCGCGCCCTCAGGCCTTGACGCTCGATCCCTTCGATCGGAACCCGCGTTCAAGGCCGCCGTCTCGCCCCTGCCGCCCTCTCCCTGTTGGGCGGGGCGAGACGGCCCTTTCCAAAACGGCTTCGAAGGATCGCCAAGATGTTCGTTCTCACCGACAGCTATCGCTATTTCTGGCCGGTCACGGTCCTTATTCCCAATCCGGACCGGCCGGGTCAGACGATCGAGCAGTCGTTCGACATTGAATTCGAGGCGATCCCGCTCGAAGAGGCCGAGGTGTGATTTTTCATGGAATAGGGCCCCTGTTTGAGGGGTAATTTTCGTCCAAACGGGACCCCTTAACGTGGGGTCATCAAGATGCCTCCGGTTTGATCGGAGGCATTTGTGTTTTGGATGTTGATTGTGGAGACGATTGCAAAGATACGCCGGCTGTCGCGGGTCCAGGGAAAGTCGATCAAGGCGATCTGCCGGGAGTTGAATATCTCCCGCA